>JACKHV010000003.1 GCA_020638835.1 Planctomycetota bacterium
GCTCCGACCGCCGGCTTCTGTCATGAAGACGGGTCGGATCTGTGGATCCGGCAAGGCGCTACGACGCAGCCGCGGTTGCACATCGCGTTCCGCGTTCCCTCGCGGGCGGCGGTCGACGCCTTCTACGCGGCGGCCATCGCAGCCGGCGGCACGGACAACGGTGCGCCCGGTTTGCGGCCGCAGTACCACGCCGACTACTACGGCGCGTACGTGCTCGATCCCGACGGTCACAACATCGAGGCGGTGTGTCACGACGCGCCGTGACCCCTGGGCGGGAATCGATCGAGAGCGCGGTCCTCGGTGGTGCTTGCGCTCGAATGCACGCGAGTCAGGCGCTGGGCTGAAGGAGAGCGCTCATGCACTAGTGCCATGGATCGCATCGGGGTGGTGTCACCGATGGGTGTATCACCGTGTTCAACCGCCGAGCCCCGCTTCAGCCCCCGAGCCGCGGTTCCACCTTCTTGCGCAGAGCCGCGCGCGCGCGGACGTACAGCTGCTGCACCGCATCGATGGAGCGTCCCAGTTCCTGCGCGACCTCGTCCCAGTCGGCGCCGCAGTAGTGGCGCAGCAAGAAGACTTCGCGCTGCGCTTCGACGAGTTCGGAGAGCGCTTCGTCGACGATCTCCTCCACCTCGAGCTGTTCCGCGTTCTTGCTGGGAGGCAGCGCGTGGTCCGCCGGCTCCCAACCGACGGACTCGCCGTTGATCACGAGGTTCATCGAAGCCTCGCGGCCCCGGTCGCGTCGCTGGGCCGTGAAGTAGTCGTTGGCGTCGTGGATCTTGTGCTCGGCGATGCGAGACAGCCAGTTGATGATCGCGGCGGACGACTGGAGCTCGACGTCGCCGATCTTGCGCGCCGCGACGAACATGGCTTCCTGCACGATGTCCATGCTCTCGACGTTCGCGCGCAGACGCGCGCCGAGCCGGATGCGGACGATGCGGCGCAAGCGGTCCTGGTAGCGAAGGAGGAGGTCGTCGAGCGCGGCCGAGTTGCCGGCGCGAGCTCGCGCGGCCAGGTGGACGGACTCGGTGGGATCGAGAGGGGGGAAGTCGGTTCCGGCCATGGTGGGGGGCCGTGAGCTCGACGAGCGAGCCACGGTGACGTGCGCTGGCAGTGTAGCGCACGCGACGCCGAGGCGCGGAACCTGGATGCTCAGCGATGTGGAGGTCAGCGCGGCGGACTGCCTTCGCGCAAGGCATCCGCTCGCTCACGGTAGCCTTCACCCGGCCGTCCGCTGTCGAGCGCTTCGAGGCATTCCAGCAGTTGGGTTCGCAGCGCGGACCGGACCCGGTCCTCGACGGCAGAGTCCTCGGACGCTCTGGCGAAGGCTGGTTCCAGCACCTCTAGCGCGGAGTCGAGTTCACCGAGTCGGAGCTGAAGGTTACCGATCGTCGCCTCGGCGAACGCGAGGGTATTGCGATCCACCTCGGGAGCAGCGCGGTGTCCCTCCATCCAGAGCTGGTAGTGGCGCAGGGCGTCGTCAAGCCGATCCATCGACTCGAGCACGACCCCCAAGTTGAACAGACTCATCAGCGTGCGCTCGTTCTCGTCCCCTCGCGTCCGGCGCAGGATTGAGAGTTCTTCTTCTAGGTACGGGAGTGCTTCCTCCGCGCGGCCCCATGCGACGAGGCGGTCGCCCAGGTTGAAGAGGCTGTCGAGCGTCTCCTCGTCCTCGTCGCCGAACGCGCGCCTGCAGCTCGCGAGCTCCTGTTCGAACGCGGCGAGGGCGTCTTGCTGGAGTCCAACCTCGTCGAGCAGCTGCGCGTACTCGTAGAGGAGTGACCTCGTCTTTGCGTCGTTCGGACCTCTCAGGGCCTGAATCCCGTCCAGGGCTTCCCTTAGCAGCGGCAGCGCATCTTCGTGCAGTCCCATCGCTTGCAGATGAGTGCTCAGGTTGTAGACGCTCGCGAGCGTATCCGCGTGCTCGTTGCCGAGCTCCCGGCGGCAGCTCGCGAGCTCCTCCTCGAAGGCGGACCGCGCCTCGTCGTGGCGCCCGAGAGAGGCGAGCAGCTTCCCGTAGTGGAAGAGGCTGGCCCTGGTGTCCTCGTGGTCGGGGCCATGGAGCCGACGCATGGCGTCCAGCTCTTCTCGGAACAGCGGCAGCGCGTCGTCGAGCCGACCCAGGTCCTGCAAGAGGATTCCCAGGTTGTAGACGCTCGTGAGCGTGTCCTCGTGATCGTCGCCGAGGACTCTCCGGCTTCCTGCAAGCGCTCGTTCGTAGTAGGGCAGCGCCCCTTCGAGATCCTGCTGGGACCGTAGAAGAGATCCCATGTTGTTGATCGTGATGAGCGTCATCGGGTGGTCGTCACCGCGAGTCCGCTGGCTCCTCTCGAGCGCTTCCTGGGCGTAGGGCATGGCTTCGTCGAACCTCTGCAGCTGTTCGAGCACCATCCCCAGGTTGCTGATGCTCGTGATCGTCTTCGGGTGATCGTCGCCATGAAGGATGCGGCACGCACCGAGGCACTCCGTCAAGATCGAGAGTGCTTCGTCCGACTTCTCCACGCTGATCAGCAGCACCCCCAGGTTGTTCATGAGGTCCAGAGTCTGGTCGTCGTGAAGGCCATCGGTACTCCTGGCGATCGCGAGAGCGCGGCTCGAGTACACGAGGGCCTTCTCGTACTCTCCCAGGGTGTCGTAGATGGCGGACAAGTCGCTCAGACAACAACGCGTCACGAAGTGGTGCTCTCCGAGAAACTCACGGCTCAATTCCAGTGTGCGTTCGAGGACGAGCACGGCTTCCGAGTTCTTGCTCTGCGCGGCGAGCACAGAGCCGACGTTGTTCATCGCGCCCAGCGTCGTAGAGTCGTGCTCACCGAGAGCGGCTCGGGAGCGAGACAGAGCTGACTCGCAGTACGGCAAGGACTCGTCGAATCGACCGAGGTCCATGAGCAGCATGCCCACGCGATTGACGCACTCGATCGTCGATCGACTGTTCGCTTCGCCGTGAGCTTCGAGGAGCTCGAGCGCGCGAAGCTGGATGTCCAGAGCCCGTTCGAATGATCCGAACTGTTCGAATCCGAGTGCGACGGAAACGAGCAGCTCCGCTTGCGTGACCGGATCCTGATCGAAGTCGTCGAGTGCCGTGAGATACGCCGGCTCCAAGACGACCTCGCGTAGTGCCTTTGAACCCAAGTTCGAGAAGTTGACGGGCGCGATCGACTCCTTGAGTCGCTCGCGCGCGAGCGCGATCTCCGACTCCGGTCGCTTGCGCGCAGTCAGGGTCGCGGTGAGCTCCCGAGCGGTTCCCTCACGGAGTCGTTCTCCGAAGGAGCCGGGTTCGAGCCTCTCGAACATCCCCTCGTGGAACTTGACGATCTTCGCGAGCCTCGCTGCCTGCTCGGTCGCCTCGTCGCGCTGTTCCTGAACGAGGTTCTTCTGTTGCGTGAGGTCGGCATTGGCGTCCGCCAGCTCCAGTCTCCTCCCGATGTTCTGCTCCAGGAGGAGCGCGATCACGGTGAAGGCGACGGCCCCGACCGCACCCACCCCGGCAATCGTCGGATTCCTGCGCGCCCACTTCACGGAGCGCTGCGCGAGACTGGGCGGCCGTGCCGAGATCGGCCGGTGCTCGCGGAATCGTCGCAGGTCGTCGGCCAGAGCCCGCATCGAGGGGTATCGATCTTCGCGGCGCTTCTCGAGTGCTTTTCCCGCGATGACGGCCAGTTCGGAAGGCAGCTGCGAGCGCTGTTTCTTCAGTTCGGGAGGGTCCTCACTCAGGATCGACGTCGCGATCTGGTGCGTCGTGTCGCCTTCGAACGGTCTACGCAAGGAGAGCAGCTCGTAGAGCACGACTCCGAGGCTGAAGACGTCGGTCCGGTGGTCGATGCCGGACGCCGAAGCCCGCACCTGCTCGGGACTCATGTAGTAGTAGGTCCCGATCGCTTGGCCGGACTCCGACAACTCCGCATCGCTCTCGACACGCGCGAGTCCGAAGTCGGTGAGCCGGGGACGGCCGTCCACTTCGATGAGGATGTTCTGCGGCTTGACGTCGCGGTGGATCACGCCCGCGTCATGCGCATGCTGCAGCGCCTCGGCGACCTGCACGACGAGTGCCGCCACGTCTCGGTAGTAGTCGCGCGGCAACGCCGGGGCGTTGCGCGACTGGTCCACGAGGTCTCGGACGGTGCGGCCTCCCGCGACGAACTCCTGGTTGATCCAGTGAACTCCGTCCGTCTCGCCCGAGCTGTGTACTTGCACGATGCCCGGGTGCGAGAGCCTGCCTCCGGCGCGTGCTTCTCGGGAGAAGAGCTCGAGCGTCCGATCGGAGAGGCGGTCCTGGCGAACAAGCTTCAGAGCGATCTTCCGGTGGTAGGCCAGCTCTTCCGCTTCCCAGACCTGTCCCATGCCGCCGTGACCGAGCACTCGGATCAGTCGGAAGCCGCCGAACAGGGCTCCAGGAGCGAGGCCGGTTTCGGAATCCGGGGCGCCGGTGATGCGTTCGCCGGAAACGGCGCCACGGAAGTCCTCACGGTTCTCGGGGAGCGCGGACAGCCAGGCGTCGCTCGAGCGCTTCTTCGGGTCGCCCGGCGGCCCAGATGCGGAGGTCTCGTTGCTCATGGTCGTGTGTCTCTTCGATCTGCGTGCCGGACGTAGCTCGACGCGCGAGCTTAGTCCATCCGGGTTGGACGCGCGAACGAGGGTGTAGCGACGGTATCGCTGGGACACCGCCGCTCCTTGAGATCGTCGGATTCGGCGCTTCTTGCTGCTACTCCACGGACACCCGCAGCGCGTTCGTCAGATTGAACCGCTGCCCCGAGCACAGCGACATCTCGGGGTCGCGATAGAAGCCCTGGAAGTAGACGTCCGTCCCGGCCAGGTCGTTCACCGAGCTGAGCTGCAGCATCCCCGCGCTCATCTCGAGCACGTCGAGCTGCCGGATCACGCCGCCGACACCGTTCGTCGCGCTGTCGAAGCTCGCCTGGACGGGGAAGCGGTGGTAACCGGAGCCCCACACCGGGCCGTCGGGGCCGGGGGATAGACACAGTCTGCCGGCGCCGAAGGGGACCGGGTTCCGCGGCGTGGTCGACATGAACACGATGCCGAAGGTCTCGCTGGGGAGGTCGGACATCACCAGCTCCAAGTTGTCGTCGACAATGCGCTGCGTTCCTTCGAAGGAGAGCAGTCCGCCTTTCCCGAGGGAGTTCACGCAACCCGCGTGAGGATCCGACTCGAGACCGGTGTCGTTGTTGCACGGGCAAGCGACGCTACCCGGGCAGAGGTACTCGAAGGCCGGGTCGAAGTGGGTCGTGAAGATCCGAACGTCGTCCGCCTTCGTGTTCGACGTCAGCGTGATCTTGATCGTCCGCTCGTCGGGGAAGATCTCGATCCGGTTGTCGAGGCTCGGCACGGTGTTGGAGAACTCGACGCCACGATCGGCACCGGGACCCCAGTTCGAGTCGCCGGGGTTGCTGCTCCCCGGACCGCCGGTGCAGGTCGGGTAGACCGTCGCGCCGGGCTGGCAGTAGTTCGGTGCGATGTCCGGGTCGTAGTCCTTGAGGCGACCATCACTGGTGTGCATTCCCACGATGCGCTCGGGGAAGGTGATGACGGCGGTGAAGGTTCCGCTGGCGTTGTTCGTCAACTCCTGGCGGATGTACCAGACGTCGTAGCTCCCCGAAGGATCGAGGTACTCGACGTCTCCGAGCAGCAGGTCCGAGCGTTGGTCGACGATCTGCGTGTCGCCGACCGCGCTGTTGCTGATGTCCAAGTACATCTGCATGCCGGACGGCGGCGTGAGCGCGGAGCGTTCGAGGAACAGCATCATCCCCTGGTCGCTCATCAACGAGTTCTTGTCGAGGCGCGGGGGCGCCGAGGTGAGCAGGACGATCTCGTCCTCGCCGGGCTGGTCGGAGATGACCAGCTGGCTGACGTCCTGGGCGTGGGCGACTCCCGCGACGAAGAGTGCGGCGACGGGAAGCAGGGCGTGGGGTTTGGCGATACGCGGGGTCATGTGGTGGTTCCTTCCTGTTGGCGGCGAGTGCCGGGTTCGTCGCGTTCAGGGGAGGGCACCTGCAGGGCTGACGGTGATTTCGAGAAAACTGCTGCTCGCGGAGTTCCACCACGGGCCTGCGAAAAGTCGGAGAAAGAGCGGCAGGAACTGCTCGCGTCACCCCTCGTGCCGGTGCCGCCGCAGGGAGCGTCCCTGCTCGATGACCCGACGCACCAAAGGAACGACACATGCGCCGCTTGCTCCGCCCTCTCGATCGAATGCCGGGCGTTCGATCCGTTCTTCCGCTCACGCTCCTGCTCGCCGCCGCCGGAACTGCTGCCAGCCAGATTCCGGTCGAGGAGGGGATCTACCAGCTCTTGCCCATCGCGGCAGAGAATCGCCCCGATGGATTCCCGAGTGTCGAGCTCTTCGCCGTTGCTCCCATCTGGGGGCTCGACGAGGCCGTCCTGGTGGTCGACGCCAACCCGAGCGTCGCGCCGATGCTTGCGATCGACGTGGAACTCCTCGAGGGGCTCGTGAGCCAGTACCTCGAAGAGCGCGGCGTCCACCTGCTGCCCGCGGACCAACTTGCCGCTACGAAGGGAACGACGATGATCTCGCTCGAGCTGAACGCCGACACGATCGAGGGAAGCGGGCGGATCGCGTTCGCCGTCGGATTGGCGGTCAAGCAGCTCTGCGTGCCCGTCGCCGAACCGGAGGTCGCGACGATCGCGACGGTCTGGAGAACCTCGCAACTCGGAATGACGCAGGGCGAAGCCGAGTTCCGCGCGCGGAGCCTCGGTCAAGGCGTGGAGAGTTGCCTCATCGAGCTCCTCCAGGTCCGCGATGAACTCGCGCGGCGTCGCGCTGCATTGACGCAGCCCGCGCCGAGCGGGGAGGAGGCGCGATGATCTCCCCTCGCAGAGAGTCCCTGCACGCGGCTCTTGGCTCGGCGCTCAGCCGGCTCTGCGCCGGAGCCGTCGTCTTGCTGGCGTGTCATGGCTGCGGCGGTTCGTCCGGCGCGCCAGGCACCGGCGTCCCCGCCGTCGAACCGCCCGACCCTGGCGACGGCGGCGGGACGGGCGGCGGAGTGCAGGTGGAACTCTCCGACCAGTTCGAGTGGGAGTACGACGCGCTTCCCGCCGTGGGGCGGCCGTTCGAGGCGCACCTCGTGAGCTTCGGTCCTGTCGCAGGGGCGGTCGAGGTCGAGCTCGTGGAAGCTCCACCCGGCATGAGCTGGGACGAGACCGCGGAGGTCATGCGTTGGACGCCCGAGTCCGGAGAGTCGGGCTGGTGGTCGATCGCCACCAGCGTGTCGGTCGGCGGGAGCGTGTTCGACGTGCCGTTACAGCTCGAGGTCGAAGGGCGTGAGCTCGTAGCGGAGGGCCTCGTCGGTCCGTCCGGCGGGAGCCTACTCGCCGGCGCAGGCTTCGCCGGTGTCGGACTGGACCAGCTGCACGTCGCGCCCGGCGCGCTCGACGAGGACCTGCTCCTTCAGCTCTGGCGTCTCGATAGCTCACCGCTCTTGCCGGCCGACGTCCCCGCGCTCGCGCTCGAGCCTGCGCGTGCGCTCGCCGTCGCTTCGACGCTCGAAGTCTCGTACGACGCCGAGTGGTTGCAGTCCGCGGGTGTCGCTGACGAGTCCGCGCTCGTGCTCTATCGCCTGTCGCCGGAGACGGGTCGCTGGGACGTGGTCCCCGGGAGCTTCTGCGATCCGCGCAATCGTCGTGTGATCGGATGGATCACCTCGACGGGAGCCTACGCCGTGTTCGTCGACACCGTCGACGCGCTCACGGAGGCGGCGCAGGCGGCGCTCGAGCAGCTCGAGGAGTGGACGGACGCCGTCATCCAATGGGGAGAGGACACGGCGTGCGCTGTGCACGACGGCCTGAACATGGCGGCTGCGCTGCGGCAGCCCCGGCAGATTCACTGGGCGAAGGGCGACGGCTTCCGTCCGGACGAGACGAATGCGCTCTTGGTGCACGGCGTGTTCTCGGGCCCGGAAGCGCTCGGGTACTTCCCCCCTGGCTCGTGGTGCGCGCAGCCGTCGCCCTGTGGTCTGGTGGCGTACGCGACCGCGCGGTACGACAACGTCGCGGTCTACCAGTATCCGTCCGGACGGTCCATCCGCAGCAACGCGCACTGGTTGGGGCAGCAACTCGTCTCCGACTTCGAGGTCTTCCGACCCGGTTCATTGGTGGACGGCTACGGGCACAGCATGGGTGGCCTCGTGCTGCGCGCTCTCCACGAGCTGGAGCGGCCTGCCTTCCCTTCCGTCGCCTTGCACCTCTCGCACCTCGTGACGCTAGGAACCCCGCATCAGGGTGGGGACGTGCAGGCTCTCCTCGAAGGGGCCTCGGGACAGGACCTCACCGGTTTCGCAGGGGCGATCCAAGACTCGCTGGACGCCGTTCAGACGGTCGCGCCGGACGGCATCGCGGACCTCCGGGAGGGCTCGGCCTTCCTGCAGGGGCTGAATCCTGCTCAGCAGCAGGGTTGGACGAACTACGTGCTCATCGGCGGCTCAGTCAGCGGCACCCAACCGGACGGCGACGGTTTCGCCGCGCTGACGAGCACGCTCCCCGCCGGCGTGTTCGAGGACGCCGTCTACGTGATCGCTCCCGGTGCGAGCCACAACGGGCTGCACTCGCAACTCTGCGTCAACGGTGTCGGCGCAGAGCTGGACCTGCTCGTGACCCCGCGCCGCACCTACGCCGAGGGCGTGACGCTCGAGCAGGCGATCTTCCTCGTCGACGGTCCGCAGGGCGACTGTGACAGCACGCTCTACAGCGAGGTCTCGTTGCGCTTCGCGCCCGACTTCGGCCTCGTGCCGGGATCAGCGGTGTTCGGCGGTCATCGGTTGTCGTGCCCCGTCGAGACGGGCGACGAAGGCGACCTCGTCGGTGGCACCAAGCTGTTCTCGGACGGCCTGTTCCCGCCCGTCGACGACTTGCTCTCGGACCCCCTGTTGTCCCAACTCGTCGAGCTCGAGGCGCCCACCGATCGGACGATCACCTTCCGCGTGCTCCCCGGAACGGAGCCTTCGTTCTGCGCGTGCGGCGGTGAGCCGTTCATCGGCGTCGAACGCGTCGCGATCGTGTCCGGCGCGAGCGCGGAGGAAGATGGAGGGGTTCTGACGATCTCGTTCGGACGCTGATCGGGTGGTCGGGCGACGCTGTGCAGGCGAACTCGAGCGCGGCCGATCAGCGGCACGTTCAGCTCGAAGGTCACCGATGCCGCCGGTCAGGAACCGCTCACCGATTCGGTCGTCCTACGCCGCGACCTCGCCGTGCCAAAGGTCGCACGCCGCGCCGCTCAGACGTCCTTCCAGACCTGCTCGGACTCCGTCTCCGGGTTCAGCCCGCTGACGGTCAGCTCGAGGCCGCCGATCATCGGCGCGACCAGGTTGAAGATCGCGGCGTACAGGAAGCCGGCGATGAAGCCCATGATCGGGTAGATGATCACGGCGGCGATCAGGAAGCCGGTCCCCGCAGCTCCCACCTCCGCCATGCCGGGCGAGTTCTGTGCCGCCATGCCCGCGGCCGAGATGATCAGGAAGAACACGCTTCCCACGAGTGCGACGAGGAAGGCGGCGGCCGCAGCGAGCAGACCGGCTCCGAGGGGGGAGACGCGGCGCAGACGGATCTTCGAGTGAGTGTCGGGCATGCCTCCCGTTGTACACGGCCCGGGCCCGATCCTGTCCCCCGAAAGCGGGCGGCGCCGAGTCCGACCGCGGGGAGGATCACCACCCCAACACGTCTCGAACGATCACGACGTACGCGTTGCTCCAAGCCTCCGCGCGGAAGAAGGTCGTCGGGGCGCCCGGGTCGCCGATGAACGGGCGCAGGACCCACGCCAGCTGGATCGCGACGAAGACGTACAGCAGGATCCAAGCGAGCCGGCAGACGCGGTGGCGCGGGTTCGACCGCACCAGCGGCGCGTAGTGTCGCGTCAAGGTCCACTGCCCGGCGAGGGTCGCGAGGGCGAAGAAGACGCCGTTCATGAGGATGGCGAAGCGGTAGTCGTCGCTCGAGAGGTAGACCGTGAGGATCAGCGGCGACATCGAGCAGAGCGCCACTGCGACGGTCGCTTGCGCGGAGAGGACGGCTCGCAACGCGGCGTCGAAGTCGTCGCGCAGGCCGAGGAAGGTGTTCACCGCGAAGAAGTTCGGCAGGCAGACGAGCGTCGAGCAGGCGAGCAGCAGCGGGACCTTGAGTCCGGAGTACAGCGACTGCGTCGCGCGCACGTCGAAGGCGCCCATCGCGGCGCCGTAGAGGAAGCCGCACGTCGACAGCAGCAGCGCGAGCCAGCGGAGCGGAACCGGCCCGCGTCCCACCGCGAAGCGCCCGCGCGCCCTGAGCAGCGAGTCGACTTGCGCGATCACGAGAGGAGCTTCTGGAGCGCTTCGATGACGGCCGCGAAGAAGTTCGAGCCGCGCTCGCGGAAGAACTGGAACTCGAGTCCGGGGGAACCGATGAACGGGCGCAGGATCCAGCCCATCTGCGCGCCGACGACGCCGTAGATCAGGATCCAGAAGGTGAAGATGCGTCGGGAGGGAGGCGTGACCGGCCGCCAGGCCGCGA
The DNA here is from genome assembly GCA_020638835.1 of Planctomycetota bacterium. Classification (GTDB taxonomy): domain Bacteria; phylum Planctomycetota; class UBA1135; order UBA1135; genus JACKHV01. The sequence goes on from JACKHV010000003.1 coordinate 10,510, forward strand.
CCGCCGCGGACTTCTGCCCCGTCTCGGCGCCGGGCGGCGCAGGCCTCGGAACACCGCCGGAAACGGGGATCGAGAACACGGCGTCGAGTGCGCGACGCAGGAACGCCAGCCCCGCGAGGCCGGAGATGCCCATGAACAGAACGTTGAGCAGCACCATGAAGGGGTAGCTGTCCGTGCTGAGCGTGAAGAAGACCGTGACCGGGCCGAGGCTCGCGAGCAGCGCGAGGTTCACGCAGACAGCCGTGAGCAGCAGGCGCATCGTCTGCGCGCTCCGCAAGCGCGAGTCGAAGAGCGCGGAGACGACGTAGAGCGACGGGTAGGTCACGATCAGCGTCAGCAGGAACAGCAGCGGCACCTTGACCGTCGTCGCGAGCAGCTGCGCCGTGCTCGGATTGCCTTCGCGCATCACGGCGAAGAGCCCCATGCACAGGCCGTAGACGACGCCGAGCAGGACCCCCGCGGCGACCAGCCGCAGCACGGGAACGTCGATGCGCCCGGCCGCGAGGTCTTCTTTGCGCGTCAGCTTGCCGCGCAGGACGCTGTCGATCGTCAGGACGAGTTCACGCATAGGGCGGGGCTCCTCGGGGTGGATGTTGCGTTGCGGGCAGCGAGCCCGTTGCGGGGCAGGGCTGTCAAGATACCAAAGCACTCTGCACTGCAAAGTAAAATCCAGAGCCGGGGGGCGAAGGGATGGAGCGGCGCAGGAGGGGGCGAGAAGGCCGGTCGCAGGAGGCAGGCAGGGGGGGGGCGAGTTGGTCCGAGGGCCGCCGGAGCTAGAATCTCGTGCAGATGAACGACCAAGACCGCCACGACGCAGCCCTCGTCCGACTCGCCGAACTCCAAGAATCGCGCCTGCGCTCGCTCGTAGAGGAGGTGCAGCGCACCGGGCGGGCGGCGGAGTTGGCTGTTCGATACCTCCGCTACAGCGCCGTCGCGCTGTGGGTGTTCCTCCTCTTCTTCGTGCTGAGTGTGACCGGTAGATGAACCGGCGCCGGGCGTGCCTCCGAAAGCCCAGAGCCATGATCCCCCCGCTCCTCCTTCACGGACACATCGGCGCCGTCGGCGGACTGCTCTGGTTCTTCATCCTCCTGTGGGTGGTCGTGCTCCTCGCGTGCGGCACCGCGGTCGTCAACCTGGCCGTGTTCCTGCGACCCGAGGAGCGCGTCTCGCGCTACTTCACGCTGGTCACGATCCTGTCGGTGCTGCTCGGCTTGCTGCTGACGGCGGGAGGTTTCGTGCTGCACCAGAACGCGCCGCACGAGTGGAACTGGTGGTTCCTGAGCGGCGGAGCGTTGCTGCTCGCGCTGACCGTCGGTGCTCGCGTCCGCTTGCGGGCGGCGCGGCGCGCGCGGGCCTGACCGAGCCCGCGCCACCTACCGCGGCAGCTTCGCCGCGTCGCGCAAGTCCGCGAGGCGTCGCACGACGTCGTCGCGCTCGGGCTGCTCCGCGGGGATCTCGGCGATCACTTGCTCCAGGGCATTCATCGCGCCGGCTCGATCTCCTTCGACGAGCAGGACGTCGGCGAGCAGCTCGCGGTAGCGCCAGCGTTGTGCCGCGTCCGCGGGGTTCGTGCTCGCACAACCCTCTTCGGCGAAGCGGCGCGCGGCGGCGATGGCGGGGGGCGGGGAGTCGGCGGAGACGAGCTCGCGGTGCGCGGTGATCAGCTCGGCGCGTCGGCCGAGCGATTCGAGGCAGCCATCGAGGAGCCGGAGCGCGTAGAGCGTCTCGTCGTGCGTCGCGCCGTTGCTCTCGCGATTGGCGGACCACACGCTGCGCACGTACTCGACGGCCTCCGCGTTCCGACCGAGGTCGATCAGGATCCGCGCGAGGTTCCGCTCGGCCCAGATCGTGTCCGAGTGGTTGGGGGGGAGGTAACGGCGCATGCCTTCGACCGCGCGACGCGCGTACGGCTCCGCCTCTTCCTTCCGACCCCACTGGTGGTACAGCTGTCCGAGGTTGCGAAGGGAAGCCAGCGTGTGTTGGTGGTGCTCGCCCAGGAGCTTGCGGCGCCCTTCGTAGGCCTGGCGCAGGTGGTGCTCGGCGTCCTCGTACTTGCCGGCGGCGCGCAGCAGCCAGCCCAGGTTGTTCTCCGCCATCAGCGTGCTCGCGTGGTTCGAGCCGTAGACGCGGCGGTTCGCGGCGAGGTGTTCGCGCATGCAGTCCTCCGCCTCGTCGAAGCGGCGGAGCCGTTGCAGGCAGACGCCGAGCCAGCCGAGACGGTTGATCGTCATCGTGTCGTCCTCGCCGAGCTGCTCGCGGCACTTCTTGAGGCTCTCGCGGATCTGCACTTCCGCGGTCTCGAAGTCCTCCGTGTTCATCGTCGCGATGAAGCGCGCGCCCGACAGATTCAGGTCGAGCTCCGGGTCCATGTCCGGACAGCGCGCCGCCGCCGCGAAGACGACCGCGAGCAATTTCTGCGCTTCTTCGTGTCGAGAGATGTTGTTGAGCAGCGCCACGCGATCCAGCTGCAGACCGATCAGCTCCGCGTCGTCCTCGGCGTAGGTCGTGCCGGCGCGTGTCACCGCCTCCCGGCTCAGCTCGTCCGCTTCGTCGAAGCGGCTCTGACCCGACCGGATCTTGCCCAGGTTCTGGATCGACGCGATCGTCGCGGGGTCGTCGTCTCCGAGCTCGCGACGGCGGATCGCGAGCGCCGTCTCTTCTGCCGAAGCGGCGATCGGGAAGACGTCGAGCTCGGTGGCGATCTCGGCGAGCGTGTGCAGCAAGCCTGCTTGCACGAGCGGCTGCGACGCGAAGTCCGCGTGGATCGCGTCGAGCGACGGTTGCAGCACGTTCTCCTCGAGGCTCTTCAGCGAGATGCCGGTGAAGTCGACGCCGGCGAGGAGGCGTTCGAACTCCGTCGCGCGGTCCTCGGTCTCCGAGGCGTCGAGCCGCGCGGCGCGCGCCGCGGCTCGCACTTCGGCGAGCAGCTCGTCGCGCAGCCGCGCGCCCATCAGCTCGACGTCGATGCCGCGCAGCTGTCCGGCCTGGAACTCGACGACCCGCTGCAGCTCGAGCGCGCGCTGCGACTCCGCGAGCGCCGCGTCCGTCGCGCGCTGCGCCTCCACGTCCGCTCGGTCCTTCTCGTCGAGCGCCCACATCAGCCCCCAGCTCGTCCCCGCGACGCCGGCGACCAGCGCCAAGAGCAACAGCACCGCCGCCGTGACGCCGCCGCGATTGCGCCGCACGAACTTGCGCAGGCGATAGGTCGCGCTCGGCGGACCGGCCTGAACCGGTTCGTCCGCGAGGTGACGTTCGATGTCCATCGCCAGGCCGTTCGCGGTCTCGTAGCGCCGCGTGCGGTCCTTCTCGAGGCACTTCATGACGATCCAGTCGAGGTCGCCGCGCAAGCGACTGCCGAGCCTCGCGTAGGTCGTCTCGCTGCGCTCGACGGCGATGCGCGTCGCAGTGTCGCCCATGGTGCGGACGCGCGTGGACGGCCGCTCGGGCTCGACCTCGCGGATCACGCGCAGCATCTCGACGACGCCCTTCGTCAGCAGCTCGTCCTTCCCGAAGGGGACGGTGCCCGTCAGCATCTCGTAGAGCAGCACGCCCAGCGAGTAGATGTCGGACCGCGTGTCGATGCCCAACCCGCTCATCTCGGCCTGCTCGGGGCTCATGTACGCCGGCGTGCCGATCATCTGGCGGTGCTCGGTGAACAGCGTCTGTTCCGTCAGCGAGGTGTCGATCGCCTTGGCGACGCCGAAGTCGATCACCTTCGGCACGGGCTCGCCGTCGTGCAGCGTGACGAGCACGTTGCTCGGCTTGATGTCGCGGTGGATGACGCCCTTCTGGTGCGCGTGCTGGATCGCGTGGCAGACGCGCAAGAAGAGGCGCAGACGCTCCTCCGTGCCCAGCTTCTGCTTGTCGCAGTACTCGAGGATCGGGACGCCGCGGATGTACTCCATCACGAAGTACGGCCGCCCGTCGTCCGTGCGGCCCGCGTCGAAGACGCGCGCGATGTTGGGGTGGTCCATCATCGCGAGCGCCTGCCGCTCGACCTCGAAGCGCGCGAGCACCTGCCGCGAGTCCATGCCGAGCTTGAGCATCTTCAGCGCGACCCGCCGCTTGACGGGTTCGCGCTGTTCGGCCATCCAAACCTCGCCCATGCCGCCCTCGCCGAGGAGCTCGAGGATCCGGTAGGGGCCGATCGAGTCCGGCATGGAGCGATCGGAGTGGGAGTCGGGAGGGGTGCTCATCTGCGCAGGACCATGCGGGCCGAACGCGGAGGGCCGTCCGTCGCGCCGTTCCTGTCAGGATACGACGGGCCGAGCGGGCGGTGGTAGACTCGGAGCTCGCTCCCGGAACCCGAGAGGACCCGACATGAGCCAAGTCGATCGAGCTGCGGAGTCGAGGCACCCGAGCATCCTGCTCTTGTTCAACGCGATGATGTTCTCGATCATCGCCTTCACGAACTACCGGCGCGGCGAGGTACTCGTCGCGGTGGTCTGTTGGGCCATCGCGGTGCTCTCGCTGGTCGTGTACGCGTCGATGGTGTCGAAAGCGCGCTCCGTTTCGACCGAGGACCCGGCCGGTCGTCCCTGACCGCTACGGGGCCGCGCCCGGCGCTCGTCACTTCACCGGGTGCACTTCCCACGGGCCCATGCCCGTGATCTGGATCTCGACCGGTTCGTCGGCCCAGACGAAATGCACCATGCCCGGCGCGTTCACGTAGTAGTCGCCGGCCGTGAAGGACTCGCCCTGTCGTCCTTCGACGTCCGTGCCGCGGCCGACGTGGATGCGACCGGAGATCACCGTCACTCGCTCAGCGCGCGGGTGCGAGTGGGGCGGCATGACCCACGGCTGGTCCGTGCGGACCCGGATCGTGAACAGGCCCTCGGACTTCGGGCTGCCCTCGAGCACGGCCATCTCGCACACGAAGGGCGCCGCTTCCGGGCCGGGGCCGAAGGGCAGCGACGCGGCGCGGTGGACGATCTGTTCCTGGCCCGGAGCGAAGCTGTGCGCGTCGGGCAGCGGCGTGGCGCAGCCCGCGGTGAGCGCGAGGGAGAAGGCGAGGAGTCGGCGGTGCGTCATCGTGGAGCTCCGTTGTGTGTCCTGGGGCCGGGGAGGGCCGCGACCGTAGATCCCGGACGCCGGGCGATCAAGCTGCGGAGGCCGGCGCGCGACGTGCGTTCGCGACGCGCGAGCCCGACGAGAAGCGTGCCGCCGGCGACGGCCCGAAGGCAGCCCCAGCGGCACGACTCGATGTCCCCCGGAGGGTGGCTCTCAGATCCAGTCGACGCGCAGGCCGCTGGTCAGGTTCGATCCCGCCGCCGTCGGCACGCAGGGCGACACACCGCCGCCGTCGCGGTACCAGTACTGGTAGTACCGCGTCGTGCCGGCCGAGACGTTGCCCTCGGTCACCACCGAGAAGCCGGAGCTGTTCGTCTCTCCGGCCGCGTCGAGGAAGGCGACGCCGAGGCGTTCCGTCGGGCTCCCCATGCACAGGATGCCGTCCTTGAACGGGAGTTGGATCAGGTTCGCGCCTTGCAGGAAGACGCCCGGCTGACCGGGTCGACACTGCGAGGCGTGCAGCACGAAGTCGTCGGCGGCGACGAGAGGGGATCCGGAAGCGGTCAACGTGCCGCCCCATCCCAGCGAGTTACGGCAGCCCTCTCCGGCTCCCGGATCGCTCTCGTTGTTGCACGGACACGGCCCGGAGGTTCCGTCGCCGAAGCAGAGGAAGTCCCAGCTCGGTTCCCACGTCGCCGTCGCCATCACTTCCGGAGCGGCCATGCCCGTGTTCAACCACGCGTCGAGCAACTCAGCACCGGCCGTCGCGACGAACGGGATCGAGCCGTCGTTGGCGAGGTCGAGGAACTGGATGTACTCCCAGCTCGTCGCCTGGTAGAGCAGCTCGATCGAGGCCGTCGCGGCGCCGAGCGGCGGGCTCAACACGACGTCGTCCCAGTGCTCGTACGTGCCGCCCGGGCCGGGATCGCCGTAGAGATCCGCCGGAACGGGCAGTGCATTGCGCAGCGACGCTTCGTCGTACGACATGCCGTAGGGCGGAATGCGGTTGTCGTCCTTGATCGTGTTGTTGAGCGCGAAGTGGAAGGTCTCGAAAGCCGACCCCGCAGGTTGCGCGGCCAGCTCACCGAGCGTGTGCACGACCTGTCCGCTGACGCGGTCGTACTCGAGCGCCAGGCTGGCGGGATACCCGAGGCCGAGCAGCGTGTCGGCCCACTCCTTCGTCATCGCGAAGTGCGCCTCGTAGATGCGCGTGTTCGTGCCGTCGAGATCGAGGATCGTGTCGACTTGCTGCGGGTGGCCGCCGAGCGTCACTTCCAGCTGGCCGTACGCGCCGTCCTCGCGCAGGAGCTCACCGGCGTAGCTGTACCAGCGGACGTTCAGCCACATGCGCCGTCCTTCCGGATAGCCGGTCAGCAGCTTGTGACCGGTGAGGTTCGTGACGCGCACGACGTCGCCGGGCAACACCTCGAGCGAAGCCGCGTCCTGCAGCATCGCGCGGGCGCGCAGCACCGCGTCGTCCATCGCCTGGATCTCGTCGGCGTCGAGGACTTGGCCCACGCGCAGGAGTCCTTGCGCGTCGAGGTACTGGATCGCCGCGGGGATCCACGTGCTGCCGCCGGTCAAGTCGTGCCGACCGAGGTCGTGACGCAGCGACGCTTGGCCCGACGAGGCGCCTTCGCCCGTCGTCGGCTGCATGTGGCACGTCTGACAGCTGAAGTAGCGCGGCGAGCCGTCCTCGAAGGTGCCAGCCGGAATGGAACCCGTCACGGCGAGGTACGCGGTCTCGATCGAGCCGTCGCGCAGGTCGGCGGGCAGGCTCGCGTAGTTCGAGACCAGCGACTGCGACAGCACGCTCGCCTTGTGCTCGCTGAACGTCCGCTCGAGCACACCGTAGAGGAAGGGCAGGTTGTTGAAGGCTGCCTTGCCCGCGACCGGAGCGCCGGGCGTGCCGTCGAAGGTCCCGGGCGCGAGCGGCGTCGCAGCGCCGTTGTTCGGCGCGAGGTCGCCGGTGACCGGGTTGGAGACGTCGTGGCAGGTTCCGCAGAGTTCCGACTCACGGAAGAAGTCGGACTGGATCGACGCGTGCGGCGAAGCGCTCGTCGCGTACGGACCCAGTCGCTGGTTGCCGGCCCACAACACGTACATGCTGCTCCCGTAGTAGCCCTCGGGCGACGTCCCGCCGTCGTTCGCGATGAAGGGCGCGTTCTGCACGCCGAGCGGCCCGGAGTCGTCGGGGTCGGTCAGCGTGTGGCAGAGGTGGCAAGTCACGCCCTTGCCGTGATCGATCGGATCGAGCTGCGAACCGTCCGTCGGTTCCGAAGTGCCCTCGATCCAGCCGGCGGGCGAGTGGCAACGCAGGCAGAGGTCCCCAGCGCCGTCGAAGTCCTGCTCCGCCACGGCCATGCTGGCCCAGAAGAGCGGGTCGCGCGTCGCGTGCGCCATCATGCTCCCGCGCCACTGGTACCAGGGCTCCACGTTCTCGTCGTACAGGCCGTGGCAGTTCCTGCACTGCTCCGGCCGGAAGAGGGCGCCGCGCTCCAAGGGCTGCGTGCCCGGTTGCTGGACGTCGGTCGGCGCGATCACCGCTTGGAAGCTGCTCGTGAACGACAGCGCGGCGGTCGCCAGCGCGGCACCGGAAAGGCTCGCGAGGGAGTGGACTCTCTTCATGGCGGGCTGGGGGGCAATCCCGACCGGAGTCCCGGTCGAGGGGACGATCGAAGAGTGGGGAGTCCGAGTGACCGGCCGGGCGACCGTAGTGCATGGTGGGTCGCGCCGGGTCGCCGCGCTCCGCACGCCCGCTTCGGTCGTCCTCACCCTCCCCCTTCGTTCCGGCGTCGCACGCGGCGCGCCGGAAACCACTCGACGACGTTCAGCAGATCACTCGAGCGCGCCGTCAGGAGCTCAGCGTCGCACGCGCTACGAGGGCGTTGCGGAGTGCCAGCGACTCGGCCGGGGCCAGTCACTCCCGTGGGCGCTCGATTCGAGCAGCGGCGTTATGTCGCGGTTCGGCTGATTCGGCGCGCACTACGGGTGCGGACTCCAGACCTCAAGCTCGCACGCGGAGTGGGATCCGGCCATACGCTCTACTGTGTACGGGCGCGGTCTTGATGGGGTAGGGGCGGAGGAGGCCGCCCGCGTGACCTCCGCGGCGGAGGCTCAGACCGCGGCGTCGATCATCGACTTGATCTTCTCCTCGACCTCCTCCGCCACGCGCCGGAGCGCCGGGGAGTCGGAGAGCGCCGCGAGCAGCTTGGTGGGCTCGGCGGTGGCGATCTTGGTGACGCCGCCCTCGGTGTAGACCGACACCCGACACGGCAGGGCGATGTTCATGCCCATGTCCTCGCCGAGCACGTTCACCGCCTGCTGCGGGTTGCAGATCTCGAGGATGTGGCAGGCGTTCGGCAGCTCGAAGCCCTTCGAGTGCAAGGTCGCCTGCAGGTCGTAGGTGTGCAGCACGCCGAAGCCGTGCGCCTCGACGGCCTCGCGGAGGTCGGAGACGGCTTGCTCGGGGGACTTGCGGGTCTCGACGACGTATCTCATCGCGGGTTTCCTTCGCGCGGCGCGGGAGCGGCTGGGAGCGGCCGAGCGCGCGCACAGCTCGGTCGCCTCCATCGTATCGACTCGGCCGCATTCGGCGAGGTTGGAGCGCCGAAGCTCCGGAACGCTAGAGTGCGGCCGTGGCGCGCGCGATCGACATCGGACCCTCGGGGCGCGGGCTCGCCGTCCTCTCGGCGTTGCTCGCCGCGTCCTGCATCGCGCGCCCCGCGGTGGTCGAGCCGGTCGACAAGGGCGCCTCGAGCGAACCGGTCCCGTGCGGCGTGCTCGACCTCCTCACCTTCAACGTCGCGGGCCTTCCTGGCTTCGTCGCGAAGGTGGACGGGCGCGAGACGCATCCGCGCCTCGGTGCCGAGCTCAGGGCCTTCGACCTCGTGCTCCTGCAGGAGGACTTCTGGTACCACGACCTGATCGAAGCGTCGCACCGCTGGCAGGCCGCGCCGCGCGGCGGCGGTTTCCTGCGCCTGGGCGACGGGCTCGCGCGCTTCTCGCGGCTGCCGCTCGAGGACGTCGAGCACGTGCCGTGGACCACAGCGCACGGACTGTTCGGCGCGTACCACGATCGCTGGGCGTGGAAAGGCTTCGCCGCCGGTCGCGTCCTAGTCGCGGAGGGGCGCAGCGTGTGGGTCTACAACGTGCACTTCGACGCCGGCGGTGAGCGGGGCGATCGCGAGGCGCGCGCGGCGCAGCGTCAGCAGTTGATCGAGGACATCCTGGTCCGCACTTCGGAGAGCGATGCGTTGATCGTCGCGGGCGACTTCAACTGCGGGCTTGGCAGCCTCGACGAGCTGCGCGAGCGCGCGGCGCTCGAGGACAGCGGCGGCGGGGGCATCGACCGCGTGCTCTACCGCTCGGGCGCGGACATGACGCTGCGACCCTCACCCGACGCGCCGCGGCCGCGCCCGGATCTCGAAGAGCTGTGGAAGCTCTCGGACCACGCGCCGGTCTGGGTGCGCTTCGCGGTCGAGTGACCACGATCGCTGCGCCGGGACGACGCTGCAAGATCACCGCGTCGACCGGTTCCCGGCCCGACGGGCCGACGCTACCTTCTCCGCGCCTCTCTGCGAGGAGAGCGCTCTCACGATCCGTTCCAACCAGAACCACCCGAGTCCCCTGAGTGTGCTCGTCGGCAAGCAAGCCCCCGACTTTGAAGCGCAAGGCGTCAACGCCGAGGGTTCGTTCGAACCCGTCAAGCTCTCCGCGCTGTGCGGAAAGTACGTCGTGCTCTTCTTCTACCCCCTCGACTTCACCTTCGTCTGTCCCTCGGAGATCATCGCCTTCGACAACCACCTCGCCGAGTTCAAGGAACGCGCCGTCGACGTGCTCGGCGTCTCCGTCGACTCGCACTTCACGCACCATGCGTGGCGCGAGACCGACCGCAACAAGGGCGGGATCGGCCGCATCGGCTACACGCTGGTCGCCGACCTCACGAAGCAGATCGCGCGCGACTACGACGTGCTGACCGGTGACGGTGCCGTCGCCTACCGCGGCCTGTTCTTGATCGACAAGCAAGGCAAGGTGCGCCACCAGGTCGTGAACGACCTGCCGCTCGGCCGCAGCGTCGAGGAAACGCTTCGCATGGTCGACGCGCTGCAGTTCCACGAGAGCCACGGCGAGGTCTGCCTCGCCAACTGGAGCAAGGGCAAGGCCGGCATGAAGGCGAACGCGGAAGGCGTCGCCGCCTACCTGGCCGAGAACGCCTCCAAGCTCTAACGCCGACGCGCCAGAGGACGAGCGGAGCCCCCGTCGCGCCGACCCGCTGCGGCGGGGGCTCCGCGTTGCAGGCTAGTGCGCTTCGCGCGGCTTGCTCGACGTCACCTCGGAGACGCTGACGAAGCCCCACGGCGCGGTCGACGCGTCGACCAGGTACAGGCGCAAGCGGTGTCCCGCGTGGCGCGAGAGGTTCCAGCGCACCGGGACGTCAACTTCGTTGTTCGCCGGTCCGGCGATCGACTCGAGCACCGGTCCGTAGCGGCCGAGCAACAGCTCGCGCTCGAAGGCGGGGATGTCCTCGATCTCGTCGGGCGGCGCGTGGTCGTCGCGGACGAGCACGACGCGCGAGCGACCTCCGTGGAGCTGGAAGCTCAGCATGCCGCCGTCGATCGCGTCCACGCTGCAGTGGCTCACCACGAGGTCACGGTCGCCGCCGTCCGTGAAGGTCGTGACGTGCGGCTTGCCGTTCCGCTCGAAGCGCTGCGGCGTGGAACCCTGCGTCGTGCACGGCGGCGCGCCGAACAGGAAGCGCGTCTCTTCCAACTGGGGCGCCGCGCCCGGGCGTCCGACGTCGGTCGACATCAGCACGACTTGATAGGGGTTCCACGTCGACATCGTGAACACGAGCGTGCAGCGCTCGGCATCGCCGCGCGTGAAGCGCGGGATCAAGTACGGGCCGTACTCGCCGCCCCAACGGTTCTGCCGCCCCGGATCGTGGATCTCGTCCATGCGCGACGTCTTCCAGTCGACGTGCATGAAGTGCGCGTAGCCTTGGTCGAGCCACGGGTCGAAGACGACTTCGGCGTCGGTCCATGGGCCCCAGGGATTCCGCGCCGTGCGCATGACGATGCCGCGCGGCGCGGCGGAGTTGTAGAGCATCACCCAGCGCTCGAGGGGCTCGATCCAGGCGACGGAGAGTTCGCCGACGACGGGGTGGTCGAAGAGGTCGACGGAGCCGTCTTCGTCAGCGGTCCACGTCGGATTCCCGTCCGGCGCTCCCGCGAAGTACCGCCAAGCCGAACGCTCCGCGAAGCGGTCCGTCGGCGCGAGCGCGAGCCGCGCGTTCGAGGCGCGGTACTTGCCGCTGCCCCAGACGAGCACGCAGTCGTCCTCGGGTAGTCCAGCGTGATCCTCGACGCTCGCGCGCTGCAGCGCGACGTTGATGAAGTGCTTCGTCGAGAGGTCGAAGACGCGCTCGAAGCTGCGTCCGTCGTCCCGCGAGCGCCCCAGCACCGAGCGACCCATCGTGTTCCGCTTGCTGTGGTCCGTCGTGAACACGACGTACATCGCGCCGTCGAGCGAGATGCCGTACGACGGAACCTCGAACGCCTCGCTCGACACGCCCGGCAGCGTGAGCCGGCGGAAGCGGCCTTCCTCGTCGGTGTGGAACTCGAGCGCGAGCTCGTCGGGCGTCCGGGCGGAGGACCAAGCGATCACGTCGGCGTTCGGCGCACCGCCCGCGCTGTCGCCGAACAGGAAGTAGAGCTTGCCGTCGTGCTCGAACGAGCTGCCGAGGTCGGTGCCGACGAGCCTCGCCGCGCTCTGCGTCCGACTGCGCGTGAACACCCCGCGCGCCACGTCGCGCTCGCCCGTCAGCTGCTCGAGCTTGCACGTCGAGCCGGGGAAGACGTGCGGCGCGTCGGGCGCCGCCTGGGGGGCTTGGAGGAGCAGCGCGAAGAGGAACGAGAGGAACATGTGGGTGCGTGGCGAGGGAAGCTCGCTGCTCCAGGATAGGGGGCGACGGGCGGTCGGCCAAAGTCGTCGGGAGAGCCGGTCGGCTCCGGCGAGCTAGAGTGTGTCGCCCGCTGACCTCGCGGCCCCTGCGCTCGAACGCCATGCCGAACCACATCTTCGTCGCCGCACCCCTGCTCACGCTGACGCTCGCCCTCACGGGTGGTCACGGCGACCATCACTCCCACCACGACGCCGACGCATCGCTGACGATCGATGCCGTGCTCGCTCTGCCGCAGAATCGCGCGGATGCGGCGGAGCGCCGCGTCGAGGAAGGGCGCAGCGGCGACGGGGATCTCGTCTTCGAGGTCGCGGTGCGCTCCGATCGACTCCCGGAAGAGGTCTTCGCGAAGAACCCGTTCACCGGCGACGGTCGGACGATCCTCGAGTGCGCTCACGGCGGCTTCGCCTACGACCACCGCGCGGGGCGCGGCGAAGTGTACTGGGCCCTGCAAGGCGCCGGCGTGCTGCGCGTCAGCGCGGACCACACCGTGGTCGAGCTGCTCGACGGAGCCGCCGAGCTGGCGCAGTTCAACCTGCACAACGCGACCTTCTTCGAGCACGGCGGCGCCGGGCGCATCGCGTGGCCGGCCAACGACGGAGCGCGCGTGTTCGTCACGGACGTCGACGGCAAGCTCGTCACGACGATCGGTCGGCCGACGGTCGAGCCGTACGCAAGTGGCGCGGACTACCGCCCCACGGACGCGGCGTACCTCGACGGCGAGCTGTGGATCACGGACGGCTACGCGTCGAAGTACGTGATGTCGTACGACCTCGACGCGAACGCGTGGACCGGCGTCGTGTTCGGTGGTCCGGCGGACGGGCCTGAGCCGGGCAAGTTCGGCACGAACCACGGGATCACGATCCGCGACGGCCTGATCTGGATCGCCGGCCGCCAGTACGCGCGCATCCACAGCTACCGTCCGACGACTGAGTTCGTGGACATGTTCGCGATGCCGGAGGGCTCGAAGCCGTGCGACTTCGAGTTCTTCGTCTTGCACGACGAACTCTACGGCGTGGCCGCCTCGCTGAACGTCGCCGACGGCAGCGAGGACAGCGGCGCGAGCATCTACGTCGTCGAGATGAAGACGCTGAGGATCGTCTCGACGATCAAGCCGAAGGACGAGCTGGGCCTCGAGCGCTTCGTGCACTTGCACAACGTCTTCGCGACGGTGGACGGGAATCGTGTGTCGCTGTTCTGTCAGGCCTGGAATCCCGGCGACTTCGCGGTGCTGAGTCGCGTGGTTCCGGCGGCGGACGCGGACTCCGAGCGGGCGCCCCGCGATGCCAGGTAGGCCGCGAGCAGGCGCCGTGCGTCGAAGCGGGGCACTTCAGGGCGCGCACGGGTCGGTCCCGAAGAATGTCCGAGTTCTCGGACCCGCGTCCGGCGCGGAGGGATTCAATCGAGTCGGAGGACGTGCGGACGCGCGTCCGGTCCGTCGAATGCCCCGGAGGCTGCCATGAAACCGTTGCTCGCTCTCGTCGCCGCCACGACTCTCACCGCCACCAGCGACGCCGGCACCTGGATCGTCGACGACGACGGCGGTCCGGGCGTGGACTTCCTCAACGTCGCTGACGCCGTCGCGGCCGCGAGTCCGGGCGATCGCATCTTCGTCCACCCGGGCAGCTACTCCGGTTCCGTGGGCAGCGACAAGGGGCTGACGATCCTCGGGCTGGGCCCCGGCGTGAACCTGGTCGGCGTCTACCTCTGGCACGACATCCCGCTGAACCAGGAGCTGCGCGTCGTCGACGTGAGCTGCTTCCGGTTCTCGCTGTTCGACTGCGAAGGTCCGGTTCTCTTCGACGGATTCACGTCCAGCTACTCGAGGTTCAACCTCACCGGCTGCCGCGACGTCCGCGCGCAAGGCTGCACGTTCTCGCGCTGCCCGGTCAGCGTGACGGACTCGCGACTGGAGCTCGTCGACTGCGAGATCACGGGCGATGACGGGAGCTACGGGAGCTTCGTCTCCGACGGCGGCCCCGGCGGTCACGCCTTGCACGTCTACTCCGGCGGCGTCGTGTCCCTCAACGCGTCGACCCTGCGCGGCGGAACCGGTGGAGACACGCCCTCGACCCAGAGCTACGGCGGAGACGGCGGAGACGGCGCGCACGTCGACGCGGGAGGTGAGCTGACCATCACCGGAACCAGCGCGGACATCATCTTCGGCGGGACGGCCGGACAGGGACCGCAGCAGGGTGACGACGGCCGCGGCGGCGACGGAGTCCGGAACGACGGCTTCCTGCGCGCGAGCGGCGCGTCGATCGTCGGAGGAATCTCGCCCGACTACGGCGACGGCGTGCCGGTCTCGGGTGGCGGCGTGTTCGAGGCGCCCGTTCCCGCGGACCCCTTCCTGAAGCTGCAGGGCGAGGTGCGCGCGGGGCAGCAGGTGGACATCGAGGTCCGCGGAGAACCGGGCAGCGTCGTGCGTCTGCTGGTGGGCCGCGCGCCGATCCTGGCTCCGTACCCGGCAAGCTCCGACCTGCGACTGACACAGCCCGTGCGCAGCTTCTGGATCGGGAACGTGCCGGCTTCCGGTCAGGTGGTGCACAGCGTCGTCCTGCCGCAGACGCTGACGCCAGGGACCCGCTTCGTGTTGCAGGCCAAGCTCACGACGCCGTTGGGAGACCGACTCACGAATTCCGCGCCGCTGCTCGCGCGGTGATGCGTTTTCAAGTCCGGCAGTGCAGGAGTCTCGCGCAAGACGGAGTCGTCGATCGCCGTTCGAGTCGCGCTCACGGCAGCGTCGCGCGTGAACCACACGTGTCCGAGTGACTCGACCAAGTTCGCTCGACTCCCAATTCCGACGAAACGCTCGGGAATACCTGGAACGCGTCCTTTCAACTCACTCGACAGCGCTAGCCTCGACGGGTCCCTCTGCACGAGGGGGCGACACCGTCTCTTCGTGAGGGAATCCACCTCGGAAAGGACGTGTAGTCATGAAATTGCTCTGTCGAGTCGCGTTGTCGTCTTGCGTCGCGGTCTGGTTGGTGTCGGGAGCTCTGGCGCAGATCCCAGCGGAGAACCGGGGCATGTCCTCGATCTCCTTCTCGCCCGGGACCGCCGCGGGCCTGTACGACGTGCACGCCGAGTGGTTCGTCGAGACCGAGCCGACGACGGCCTTCAAGGATCTCAGCGCGGACGTGGACTTCTCCGTGAACAGCCTGCTCGCAACCACGGTCGGCAGCTCCGCGACGATCTCCTCCGCGTCCGGCGCGTGCTTCGGTACGACGCCGCCCTGCAGCAACGCAGCCTGCGGCACGTGGAGCATCGGCATCCTGACCGCCAACGGGACCTGCGTCCCATCCTTGGTCGGCGGCTGGATCGGCCTGGACTTCTGCACCTGCGCCTGCGTGGTCGTCACAGTGGCGCACGACGTGCCGATGACGACCGGCGACATCATCGAGGTCTTGCTGCGTCCCGCGCCGGGCGCGCTGCCCGAACCCGTGACCGATGACGACGTGCTCGCCGCCGTCTTCAACGGCGTGACGTCTCCGGTTCCCTTCTGCTTCGGCGACGGCAGCTCGGGGCCGTGTCCCTGCGGGAACGAGTCGCCTGCCTTCAGCGGACAGGGTTGCCTGTGGTCCGGCGGCGTGGGCGCGATCCTGACCGCGAGCGGGAGCACCGTCGTCGCCAACGACGACCTCGTGTTCACCGTCTCGCAGGCAAGGCCGAGTCAGCCGAGTTTGCTCGTGCAGGGCGCCGCGAACTTCGCCGTGCCGTTCAAGGACGGGCTGTTCTGCACCGCGAACCCGACCGAGCGCATCGAAGTCGTCTTCCTCGACGCGACGGGTTCGGGTTCGACCGCGAGTTCGATCGTGACGGAGGGGAACATCCTCCCCGGCATGATCCGGTACTACCAACAGTGGTTCCGCGATCCGGGCGGCGTGAGCCCGTGCGGAACGGGATCCAACTTCTCGCAGGGCCTCGAGGTCGCGTGGATCTAGCCGGCACGCCCCGCGGGCGAGGTGCGCGCTCGTTGCGAACTCGCCCGCGGGATGCACGTGCCTCCCCGACTTCGTAGCTTGGCGCGCGTCGACCGCGGGGGGGACGCGCGCACGGTGCGCGACGGCCAGGGTCCCCGGGCGGTCCGTTCGAGGAGGGAACCGCCATGCACATCCGGACGCTCGCCGCGCTGACCCTCTGCCTCACCGGCTGCACGACGCACCAACCCTACGACGCCGGGGAGTTCCGCCAAGCTCCCTTGTCGCTCAAGCAGATCGCGCTGAACGAGGGCGGACTGACGGCGGAGCAGATCCGCGTGATCAGCGCGACCGAGCCGCCGCGCGCGTTCCCCGTCGACGTCGCCGTGGTGATCGTGACGGACGGCTACCTCCCGGCCGCGACGCAGGAGCTGTTCACCTACGACCTGGTCAAGGGGCTCGAGTCGTCTTCGAAGATCGGCCGCGTCACCCTGATCCCGAACTTCCTCGTACCGGATCGGATCGGCTTCGGCTCGATCCAAGAACTCGGCGTGCGCGCCTTGTCGGAGTATGTGATCGTGTTCCACGTCGACCCGCACGAGATCCATCGCTGGACGCAGATCTTCAAGAGTCAGTACCGGCTCGACAGCACGATCTCGTACATCATCGTCGACAGCGGCACGTCCGCGATGCTGACGGCCGACCGCCTGCACAGCACACACGACTACGAGGACAAGCTCTTCGAGCGCGAGGAGCGCGAGCAAGCGCAGCGCGAGATCTTCTCCGAGCAGGGGCGCCTGATCGCCGCGAAGCTGGACGAGCTGTTCAGCGGACGTTGACCGCGGACGGGACGCGCCGCCCGTGGACGCAGCGAATCGCGGGTTCGCTCCAACGGCTCCTGACCGACCTCGTAGGCCTCCGCCGTGCGGAAGCCGAAACGCGGCGCCGCGGGGACACGGCCAAGCCGAAGGGGATTGAGGATGGGGGCTCTCGATGCTCGACCCTCGCGCACTCGCGCGGGTCGCACGTTCGGTGGTGCGTCGGTTCGGTGGGGGGCGTGGATCCTGCTCGGAGCCTTCGCGCTCGGAGCTTGCGCGGAGCAAGGGGCGCCGGGCGCAGCTGCGCGAGCAGTCGCCGACTCGAGCAGTTCCGCGTCGGCCGCGCAGACGTCGTCGAGCCAAGCGACGAGCGAGGCGCAACAGCTCGCGCGCAAGCAGATCCAGGACGCGCGCCTGCGGCTCAGGGTCGACTCCTGCGAGGCCGCGCGACGCGCGATCGAGGACGACGTCGCGTCGCGCTCCGGCTTCGTCTCGGACGTGGACCTCGACCACGTCGACGGGCTCACCGCGCAGACCGTCATCGTGCTGCGGATGCCCGCGCGCGAGCTGGCGGGCGCGCTGCGGCACTACGCCGCGCTCGGGACCGTCCTGCGCGAAGAACTCGACACGCGCGACATCACGGACGAGTTCTACGACGTCGAGGCGCGCCTGATGGGCGCCCGCAAGCTCGAAGCTCGGCTGCTCGAGATGCTCACCTCGGACACCCGGGCACTCTCCGAGGTCTTGAAGGTCGAGAACGAGCTCGCCCGCGTGCGCGAGACGATCGAGCGCTACGAGGGCAAACTGCGCCTCTGGGAGAGCCTGGTCGCCCTGAGCACGCTGACCATCGAGCTGGTCGAGACCGCGGTCGCTCCGGTCGCCGAGACGCCGCCGCTCACCGCGCGCCTCGGCCACACCTTCGACCGCTCCTGGAGCGCGCTGCTCGCCGTCGGCGAGGCTCTCGTCCACCTGCTCGTCGCCGTCTCGCCGTGGATCCTGCCCGCGGCCTTCCTGGCTTGGTCGAGCGTGCTCGTCTCGCGCCGGATGAACCGGCGACGTTCGAACTCCGCGACGCCGGCTTGAGCGGGGCGATCTCGCGAGTGGACTCCGGGCGGTCGTCGCACCATGATCCGGCGCGGCGACCCATGAACACTCCCCTCGACTGGAAGGCGGCGACCGACACGGCCGCACGGCACCTCGCCGACGTCCTGCGCCACGCCTTCGATCACCGCGAAGAACACGCGGCGATCGTCGTCTTCGACACGCAGTGCGAGCTCGCCTGCGCCTTGACCGAGGCGTATCGGCGCAGCCTGCCCGACGCGACCTTCATGGACTTCGACCGGGTGCGCAAGCCGACGATCCTCGCCGGCTTCGACATCCTCCAGCCGGGGGACCTGGTCGTGCTGGTGCAGTCGACGAGCTTCCGCCTCGACGCCTTCCGCATCCGTGTCGAGCTGTTTCGGCGCGGCTTGAAGGTGATCGAGCACCCGCACCTCTCGCGCATGCCGGGGGGCGAGGGGCTCGTGTACGTCGACGCGCTGGCGTACGACCCCGCCTACCTGCGCGGCGTCGGACGGGCGCTCAAGGAACGGCTGGATCGGGCGAGCGCGTGCGTGGTGGAGAGCGGGGGAGAGCGGCTGTGCTTCGACGCGGGCTTCGAGGACGCGAAGCTGAACGTGGGCGACTACGTCGGGATGCAGAACGTCGGCGGTCAGTACCCGATCGGCGAGGTGTTCACGGAGTCGCGTGACCTCGATGCCGTGCACGGTCGCGTGCGCGTCTCGCTGTTCGGTGACACGAGCTTCTCGGTCAACCGTCCGCCGACTCCGATCACCCTGGTCGTCGAGCGCGGCAGGGTCGTCGACGCCCTCGACTCGACGCCGGAGTTCGACCGCGTTCTCGAGAGCATCCGCGCCGATGAGGGCGAGGTGCGCGTCCGCGAGCTCGGCTTCGGCCTGAACCGCGCGTTCACGGAAGACCGCATCGTCAGCGACGTCGGTGCCTTCGAGCGCATGTGCGGCGTGCACCTCTCGCTCGGCGGGAAGCACGCGATCTACAGCAAGCCCGAGGTCGACAAGAAGACGGCGCGGCAGCACGTCGACGTGTTCGTGGCGGCGGATCGAGTGCGGATCGACGACGAGGTCGTCTTTCGGGACGGCACCTGGACGGTGAGCTAGGGGTCTGCGTCACGAGTGGCGAACCCGCGGGCACTCCCGAGAACCACGCCGGCTGCGCCGCGCCACTCCCCGAATGGCGTTCGGGCCATGCGGGGTGCGGACCCGCCTTGCCGGCGCGGCCCTCGCGAGCACCCACGAATCCGCAACTCGTGACGCAGACCCCTAGGCGCCGGCGCGCGGCGACGGCGCTATCCTCGGAAGATGCACACGACCCTCCATCCGACGCGCCCGTCGATCTTCTGCGCGTTGACGCTCACCGGCCTGTTCTCGCTGCCCTTCACCGGCACTTCGAAGACCGGTGCTCAGGAATCAGCGATCGCCGAGCGCGAGCTCGCCGCCGCCGAGCCGCAAGTCCTCGAGGTCCACGTCCCGACCGCGATGCGCGCGGAAGCGCTGCCCGCGATGGTCGTCTTGCCGAGCGCCTACGCGACGCAGCCCGACCGGCGCTTCCCCGTCTTCTACCTGCTGCACGGCGCGGGCGGCGACCACCGCAGCTGGATCGACATCTCCGATGTCGAGTCCCTCGCCGACGCGCACGAGATGATCGTCGTCTGTCCGGACGGCGGTCGCACGAGCTGGTACTTCGACAGCCCGCTCGATCCGCGCTACCAGTTCGAGACCTTCGTCGCCGAGGAAGTCGTCGCCCACGTCGACGCGCAGTACCGCACGCGCGCGGACCGCGGAGGCCGCGCGATCGGCGGCTTGAGCATGGGCGGACACGGCGCGCTCTTCCTCGCGATCCGGCACCCCGACGTCTTCGGCACCGCGGTCGCGATGAGCGGCGGCGTCGACATCCGGCCCTTCCCGGGCAGCTGGGACATCGCGCAGCGCATCGGCACGCTCGAAGCGCACCCGGAGCGCTGGAACGAGCTGACCGTGATCGAGCTCGCGCGCCAGCTCGAGCCGAACCAAATCGCGATCTCGATCGACTGCGGCGTCGGAGACTTCTTCCTCGAGGTCAACCGCGCCCTCCACGCGCGGCTCGTCGCCGCCCGCATCCCGCACGACTACACCGAGCGCCCCGGCGGCCACAGCGCGGCGTACTGGGCGCGCTGTCTGCCGTACCAGATGGTGTTCGTCAGCGAGCAGTTCGCGCGGTAGCACATGGGGAGCAACACCGACGCGAAGGCGCATGACTACGGACAAGAACTCCCTCGCTCTTCGACGATCACGACCATGAACGCCATCGACCTCCACGACACCTACCTCGTCCTGCAACCCGACAACCGCGTCGAGTCCGTTCTGATCGACGAACACTTCTGGCCCGACTTGATGTCCGGTGCGCCGAGGACCGCGGGCGCGCAGCTCGTCGCGGAGACGAAGGGGCGGCTGTGCGCGATGATGGAGATGAAAGGGAACTGGGGCGCGTGGGAGATGCACCCGGCGGGTGACGAGGTGCTCGTGCTGCTCAGCGGCCACCTGCGCTTGAAGCTCGAGCTGCCGGAGGGCGAGCAGGTCGTCGACTTCCCCGCCGGCCACTGCTGCGTCGTCCCCGCCGGCGTCTGGCACACCGCGGACGTGTTGGAGCCGGGCACGCTGCTCGGCATGACGGCGGGGAGCGGGACGCAGCATCGGGCGCGGTAGGTCGCGTCTGCTACTCTGACCCGCATGAACCCCCTCCGCCTCGCAGCCCTGCTGCTTCTCGCGCTGCCGCTCGCGGCTTGCGCCTCCTCGACGAACACGCACGACGACGTCGCGACGACCTCCTCGACGAACACGCACGACGACGTCGCGACGACCTCCGCGGTCGAAGCGCAGCGGCCCGAAGTGCGCTACTACGTCATCGCCGACACCTGACCCTTCTGCCAGAAGGTGGTGGCCGCCGTGGGCGAGCTGCAAGCGGAGTATGGCGCGCGCGTGGAGTTCACGATCATCCCGGCCGAGGAGACGGCGCGCTCGTTCGACAAGATCGAGGAGTACGGCTTCGTCGACCTGAAGCACGGCCTGGTGATCTTCGACGCCGACGGGACGGCGGTCGTGAAGCTGCCGGGTCACATGTTCGGCAGGTCCGAGATCGACGCCGGCATCCAGCAGGTGCTGGAGGACTGACGGACCGAGGGCTCCGCGGACCGCGCCCGCGGCAGCCTAGGCTTCGAGCAACACCTCGCCCGTGCTCCAAACGAGGAACACGGTGCCGAGTTCCGACAGCAGCTCCTCGGAGTGCGCCAGGAAGTCGGCGGGATCCTGGTCCTCGGGCGGCAGTTGGAATCCGAGGAAGGTGACCGCGGCGTTCTCGGAGGTGCGATGGATCGCGGCGATGGGGTCGGGGTCGATGATCACATCCACCTCGGCGCGAATCCGAGCCGTCTCGAGCAGTTCACGGAGGTGGCGTTCGGTCTCTTGTTCCGCATCTTCGTTCGCGACGACCCGCAACAGCCGCAAGGTGTGATCTCGCCACGCGGGGTTCTGCACCAGCAAGTGGGCGAGCAGGACCATCAGGGGGCCGTTGTCCTTGCCGCGCCACCAGACGTCGATCGTGCCGCCGGGGATGCGCAGGGGATCCTCTCCGTCCGCAGTGGAGCAGAGCAGCACGTTCTGACCGAGGCGCGCCGCCGTGCGCAGCGTGTCGATGAAGTCCTCGGCCTGATCCAGGTCGCTGGACCACCCGGCGAGCACGGTGTTCGGCCGGAATGCGCCGAGTCCGTGGCACTGGACGAGCGCCTCGAATCCGCTGTGACGGTCGGCCGAGACGACGACGGCGGGGAAGGCGAGGAAGCCCTGCTCACGGATGAACTTGCGCAGTACGCGTTCTTGTCCGGCGCGGCGCTCGACAAGATCCTCGACGTCTCCGGTGATGACCTGCGCGAGCGATAGGATGCCGCGTCCGGCGCACAGCCAGTTGCCGAAGGCCGCCATACGCACCCGCGTTCCGGCGCCGCCTGAGAAGGCGAGGATCGCGGGGCGCCAGTTCTTGGCGTGGTAGTCGGAGGCCTCGAGTCGAATCAGTTCCTTGCGCGCGCGCTCGAACGAAGCACCGCCGTGTACGTTGCCCCAGCTGGTCCGCACGCTACGCCGCGAAATCGACCAGTGCAGGAGCGCCATGAAGACCACGGCGATCATGGCCCACTGCGGCTCCATCAGGATCATCACGCCGCCGCAAGCGATCGTGCCGAGCAGGGCCATCGACCAGTGCGTGTAGCGGAAGGTCGGGCGATACGAGGGGTTGCGGGTGTACGACTCCTTGAAGGTCGCGAGGTTCAGGTAGCCGTAGGTCACCATGAAGAACATCGTGATGATCGGAGCGATCAGGTCGAGGTCGCCGACCATGATGCCGCCCTGCGCGATCAAGAAGGTCACGACGACGGCGCGGCGCGGCTCATTGGCCGCGCCGCTTCCGACGGCGAAGGGAGTCAGGGTTCCGAAGATGCGGTCGCGTGCCAGCGCTTGCAGGATGCGCGGCGCGCCCATCATCGAACCGATGGCGGACGAGAGCGTGGCGGCGAAGATGCCGGCCGTGACCAGCACGGGCCAGAGGGCCGTGTCCCGCACGATCATGTTGTTGTCGAGAAGCGTCGCGCGGTCCGCCACGCCACCCAACAAGACGGCCATGCCGATGTAGATCAGTCCGGTGAAGCCGATCGCGCCCAGCGTGCCGCTCGGGATGGCTCGCGCCGGATCGCGCAGGTCTCCCGACATGTTCGCGCCGGCCATGATGCCCGTCGCGGCGGGGAAGAAGAGCGCGAACATCGTGAACGGGCTCTCACCCAGGCTGAAGCCCGAGATCATGTTCGCCTGCAGCAGCTCGGCGTCGAAGTGCATGAAGCCGCCGACCGTGAACGAAACGAGCGCCAGCAACAGCACCGCGAGGATTCCGTACTGCACCTTGATCGTCCAACCCGCGCCGATGAACACGCAGATGAACACGACCGCGTTCGTGATCGTCGCGATCCAGACTCCGTGTTCCTCGAGCGCCGGGAAGGTGCTGATCGCCGCTTCCGTGAAGCCGACGATGTACATCGCGACCGACACGGCCTGCGCGAGGAAGAACACTACGCCGATCGATCCGCCGTACTCCGCTCCCAACGAACGACTGATCATGAAGTAGGCGCCGCCGCCCTTGACCTTCGTGTTCGTCGCGATCGCAGACAATGACAACGCCGTCAGCGTCGTGATCGCCTTGGAGAAGATCACGATTCCGACGGCGATCCACACTCCTGCGTTTCCGACCACCTGGCCGAAACGCAGGAACATGATCACGCCGAGGATGGTCAGCGTGCAGGGCGTGAAGACGCCGCCGAAGGTGCCGAAGCGGCCGGGGGCGTTCTCGCGGGTGTCCGACATGGAAGGGGGAGGAGGCTTGGGGTGTTGCGTCCGCCGAACGGAGGGGATGGCGAGCGGGCGAACAGGATCCGGCGCGCGAGCCGGCCGTCAAGCAGAGGAGTCTATCCGCGGCGCGATTCGATCCCACCCGAGGGACGAAGGTCCGTCTTGCTCCGTCGACTCGAGCCGGCCGGGCGGCGGCACTGTGATCCGTTCATTCCGCCGTCGCGGGGGGGCGGGTCAGTGCTTCGACCACCGAGCTCAGTCCCGCCACCACGCGCGCCATCCGCTCGTAGTCCAAGGTCGCGGGCAAGTCGGTCAGTCGGTGGTAGTTCCGGTTCCGGAAGGGCGCGGTGGCGGTCACCATCACGGCGGGATAGCCCGCGAGGTCGAAGGACAGGTGGTCCGACCAGCCGATGCCGGGGATCCAGATCGGAGCGGCGATGCCTTCGGAGGGGAAGGCGGCGTGCTCGCGGAAGGTGGCGATGCACTCGTGGACCAGCTCGCGCGAGCTCGTGCTGCCGACGAAGGCGATGAAGTCGCCGCGGTCGCCGTAGAAGTGGTTCAGCGGCCAGGGATAGCGTTGGCTGCCCGCGCCCGCGTCGAAGTAGCCGAGGCTCTCCAGCGAGACCATCGCGACGACGTCCTCGTCCAGCGAGCGACAGAGGTCCGCGTAGACGCCGCTGCCCATCGTCTCCTTCCAGAAGTGGGGCGGCTCCTCGTTCACGAAGGCGACGAAGCGCAGCGTGCGCGCGGGCGTGCGCGGCGCGGGGGAAGACGGCGCGTACTCGCGCGACAACTCGAGCAACGCCGCGACGCCCGACGCGTTGTCGTCGGCGCCCGGCGAGCCGTAGGCCGTGTCGTAGTGCGCGCCGACGACGACGATCTCACCGCGGGCGGAGGCGCCGGGCAGCTCGACGAAGAGGTTGCGGACGGCGGTGCCTTGCGAGTCGTACTCCTGCTCCCGCACCTCGTAGCCCATCTCGGTCCACGCCGCGAGGATCAGCCGGGCGGCGCTCTCCAGTGCCTCGGGCCGCGTCACGTCGCGGGCGCCGATGCCGCCCGCGAGGCGCGTGACGTGTTCGCTCAGGCGCACCGAGAGCGCGGCCTCTTCCGGCGAGAGCGGCTCGAACGGCCCCGCGAAGGACTCGCCCGGCATGTTCGTGAAGTGGAAGAAGCCCGCGCCCAGCGAGATCGGGACGGCGAGCAGCAGGGCGAAGCGCAGCTTGCCGAGCCGCGTCTTGGGGAAGAGTCGCATGGGGGAAGGATCGGCGACGTCGCGCGCGAACGCAGACGTTACGCGACGCGGCGTCTTCCCTCGCACGGCCTTTCCCGGGTCGCGGCGCGATCCGACCCCTTGCGCATCCCGCTCCGAGCGCACAACCTCGGCAGCGGCAAGGACCTGCGACTTTCTTCGCGCGCGGTGTCGATTCGCACCCCGCGCGTTCGTCGCTCTGGTCGGAAGGTCGAGCAGGTCGACCGGACGACATCCACCCGGCCCGTCACGGGCCCCCAGCGAGAGGAAGAACCGATGCGCTACATGCTCATGATCTACAGCAACGAGGCGGACGAGAACGCCATGTCGCCCCAGGACCTCGGCGCGCTGATGGAGGGCTACGGCACCTTCACCGAGGAGCTGATCGGCTCCGGCGCGATGCAGGGCGCGGAACGACTGCAGCCGATCGCCACGGCGACGACGATCCGCGTGCGCAACGGCAAGACGGTCACGACCGACGGTCCGTTCGCCGAGACGAAGGAACAAATCGGCGGCTACTACCTGATCGACGCGCCGGACCTCGACGCGGCGATCGCGTGGGCCGCGAAGATCCCGACCGCGAAGTACGGCTCGGTCGAAGTGCGGCCGATCTGGGAGATGGACGGCGAGGGCTGAGCCCTTGGAGTCCGAGGCGAGGAGCGCGGTCGACGCCGCCTATCGGGCCGAGTACGGCCGCCTCCTCGCGCCCCTGATCCGCGCGGCGGGCGACTTCGAGCTCGCCGAGGACGCGCTGCAAGACGCGTTCGCGCGCGCCCTCGCGCGTTGGCCGCAGGACGGCGTGCCGCAGCGACCGGCGGCGTGGATCGCGACGACGGCGAAGCGCGTGCTGATCGACCGCGGCCGGCGCGCGCGGCTGAACGAGTTCAAGCTCGACGAGTTGGCGCAGGACGCGCGCGAGGAGGATGGAGTGGTCGGCTTCCCCGAGGACGAGTTCCCGCACCAGGACGACCGCTTGCGGCTCGTGTTCACGTGCTGTCACCCGGCGCTCGACCCCGACGTGCAGGTGCCGCTCACGCTGAACACCTTGCTCGGTCTGCGCGCTTCCGAGATCGCGCGCGCCTTCCTCGTCTCCGAGTCGAGCATGGCGCAGCGCCTCGTGCGCGCGAAGCGCAAGATCAAGGAAGCCGGCATCCCGTACCGCGTGCCGCCCGCGGCGCTGCTGCCCGCGCGATTGCCCGCGGTGCTGACCGCGATCTACCTCGTGTTCAACGAAGGCTACGGCGCGACGCGCGGCGACGACTTGATCCGACGCGAGCTGACGGGCGAAGCGATCCGACTCGGCCGCCTGCTCGTCGAGCTGATGCCGGAGGAGCCCGAAGCGCGCGGCTTGCTGGCCTTGATGCTCCTGCAGGACGCGCGACGCGACGCGCGCACTTCGCCGGACGGCGAGCTGATCCTGCTCGAGGACCAGGACCGCGCGCGTTGGGACGCCGAAGCGATCGCCGAGGGCCTCGCGCTGCTCGACGACGCGCTCGCGCGCGGCGCCGCCGGGCCCTACCAGATCCAAGCCGCGATCGCCGCCGTGCACTCGCGCGCCCCGCGCGCCGCCGACACCGACTGGCACGAGATCGCACTGCTCTACGGCGCCTTGCTGCGCCACAACCCCTCGCCGGTCGTCGAGCTGAACCGCGCCGTCGCCGTCGCGATGTCCGAGGGACCCGAAGCAGGCCTACGCCTCGTCGAAGCCCTGCGCCGCGCGGGCGAACTCGACGACTACCTCTACCTGCACGCGACGCGCGCCGACTTGCTGCGGCGGCTCGGCCGGGACGCGGCGGCGAAGAAGGCCTACGAGCGCGCGCTCGAGCTGGCGGACAACGCGGCGGAGCAGCGGTTCTTGCGGCGGCGGATCGCGGAGCTCTAGAGCGCCGCCCGCCACGCGCGCAGCTACTCCTCTTCCTGTTCCGGCGCCGACTCGATCGCGGCGATCGCCGCCACGGCGGCCAGGCTGACGGCGGAGTGTTCCGACTTCACGGCCTTGCGCAGGGCCGGGAGGGCCGCCTTGTCGGCGAGCTTGCCGAGCACCTCGCAGACGTGGACGTGTTCCTCGATCAGCATGCGCGTGCGGGTCTCGTCGGAGAGTTCCTCGAGGCCGGGGATCTGTTTGCGCGCGAGCATGCCGGTCAGGACCTTGAGCCCCGTCGCGTCGCCGCGCTCGGCGAGGGCGAGGGCCGCTTCCTCGCGGATGTGGTGGTCGCGCGAGCCGACGCCGTCCTTGCGCAGGACTTCGAGCACGGCTTCGTCGCCTTCGGCGTAGCCGAGCAGGGCGAAGATCACGCGCGTCGTCTTGTCGTCGTTCGACATCGCCTCGGGCACCGTCTGGACGGCGTCGGAGCGCGTGAAGATCTCTCGCACGCTGAAGAGGACGGAGGCGGCGTCCGCGCGCGTGCCCTTGTGCGCTTCGGCGAGGACGGTGCGCGCGGCCGTCGTGACGCTCTCGCGTGTGGCGAGCAGCGCCATCGCCTGAACGGCGCGCAGGCGCAGGTGCTTGTCCTTGTGACCTGAGAGCTCCACGAGGTCGTCGAGCATCGCGCGCGTCGGATGGTCGGCGATCGGCGCGAAGCCGGCTTGCCAGGTGTCGTTCTTGGGTTCGCGCAGCGTCGCGAGGACGGCGACGGCTTCCGGCGTCAGCGGCTCGTCGCCGAGCGGCGGGATCAGGTCGGCCACCGTGCCTGCGTCGTCGATCACCGCGACGACGAGGCCGGGGTCGAGTCGGACGCGCCGGCCTTCGAACTCCGCGCTCCAGCGACCTTCGCTGTCCTGACGCGGCTCGGACGCGATCGCCGTGCGTCCGTCGGCGTAGAGGATCTCGCCGGCGAGCGAGGGACTCGCGGCGCAGGCGAGCAGGGCGAGCGGGAGCAGCAGCGTGCGAGTCGTCATCGTGGTTCGCCTCGGTACGGGAGCGCGGAGCGCGCGTCGCGCCGGGAACTCGGCGCGCGAACGCATGACGGTAGGAGCGACGGCGCGATCGCGCCAGGGGCCGCCGCACCGCGCAGGAAAGCGCCGCGCGCTGCCCAAGTCGGGGAAGGCGCGCATACAATCCCCGGCATGAAGCTGTCGAGATCGCAACTCTTGGCCTCCGTCGGCGCGGTCGTCGCCATCGCGGCGCTGTCCTTCGCGGCGGGAAGGTCGACGAAGCGGGCGCGCGTCGTGCGCGTCGAGCCTACGGTGCTGCCGACCTACTCGACGGAAGTCGCCACGGGAACTCCGACGAGCGCAGCGCGCGACGCGGCGGACTCCGAGCTCTTCGAGCCTTTCCTGATCAAGCCTTACCTGACCGAGACCGATCGCGAACGCGTCACGCTCAACTGGCGCCTCGAGCAGGCCGGGCGCTCGCGCATCGAGTGGGGCACTTCGTTCGACTACGAGGCCGGCGCGCTCGAGTTCGAGGAGTCGGAACAGCACAAGGCCGAGATCACCGGGCTGCGACCCGACACGACCTACCACTACTGCGTCAACAACGCCTTCCGCGGCGAGTGGCGCACGGATCGCGACGGGACGGTGCGCTTCGCCGTCGTCGGTCACACGCACGGTTCCGAGCGCTTCGGGCACTACCCGGACGAGTGGCTCGTCGCGCGCCTCGTCGACTTGCACCCCGACTTCGTCGTGCACACCGGCGACATCACCTACTTCAACCTCGTCGACGACTTCCGGCGCTACTTCTTCCAGCTCTTCGAGCCGCTGATCGACCACGTGCCGATCTATGTCTCGCCGGGGAACCACGACACGGGCTGGCCCTTCATCGACGGGCTCGACACGCGGCCGTTCCGGCACTTGTTCCCGTACCCGTACCCCGAAGACGTCATCACGACGCGCGACGAAGCGCACTACGCGATCCAGAAGGGCGGCCTGCAGCTGATCTTCCTGTCGTACACCTCGCCGCTCGGCCCGAAGAGCGCGGCGCGCGCGTTCGTCGAGGAACGCCTCGCGGACAACACGAACGACTTCAACGTCCTCGTCTTCGGCGGCGCGAACGAGTACTACAACCGCACGAACCTGTACGAGTGGATGAAGGACCTGCCGATCGACGCCGTGTTCAACGGCGACGGCTCGCAGAAGCACAACGAGCCCGTCGTGAACGCCTTCGGCACGCCGGTCTTCTTCGTCGGGACGGCGGACGACCAACCGCACCCGCTGCTGTACGTCGAGTACGACCCCGAGATCCTCTCGCTGTCCCTGCTCGACAGCGCCGGCGCCGCGTCCGACCTGCACTGGATCCACACGCAGCGCGAAGTGGAACCGATCGCCTTCCTCGGACAGACCGAGGACCCGATCCTCTACGAGAGCCGCATCAACATCCCGCTTACGCTCGACGCCCCGATTCGCAGCACGGACATCCACGGCTTGCGCCTCCGCTTCGAGGCGAACTCGTCGACGCAGCTGACGGCTTACGCCTTCCTCGAGCCCGTGGGGCGCACGCAGGGCGAACCCGGCTTCCGCACGCGCTACGCCTTCCTCTCCAACGACGAGGAGATGCTGTCGCTGGCGACTCCGCAGGCGCGGCCGATCTCGGGCAAGGCCTACGACGTGCAGCGCATCGTGCTGGTGATCAGCGGCTACCACGAGAAGGGCGACTTCGAGCTGCGCGAGGCCTTCCTCTACTGACTTCCCGCGGGGTGGAGGCGCGGCGCTAGGAACGCGCATCCGCCCGGGAGCGGCCGGGCGGAAGCTCGCTGGGGCCCCATGTCATCGGGAGGAAAGGCCCCGAAAGTGCTCTCCCGGGCCCCGTGGTGAGTCGATGAGGGTAGGATTAGAGTCCCGTCAAGCCCGCCGGAGCCCCCTTCGGTGGGCGCTTTCGTCCCCCGAGCGCTGCCCGGGACCCCCTCCCGCCCCCCCCATGAGCCGCACCTCCAGAGCTCGCCGCTCGGCGCACCGCGCCGTGCCGTGCGACACCGCGAACCGCCCGTTCCGCGCCACGGCGCGCGTGGGCCGTCGTGCCGCTCGATGAGGACTCAGCGCATCCCCGGCGACCCATGGCCAACCGGCTTCGGCAACTCCTGATCGTCATCTCGCTGGTCGCGTTCCTGACCGGCGGGATCTGGCGCTTCTATCCGGAAGGCGTCGAGTGGGTCGATTGGGCGCTGCGCGGCGTCTGGATGGAGCGCATCGAGGTCGACATGCAGAAGGCGCGCGAGCTGCGGGCCGAGGGCGACCTGGACGGAGCGGAAGAGGTGCTCGCGGGTCTCGTCGACTCGCTCGCCGGCGTGCAAGTCGGCGATCGCCGTGACCCCTGGTGGCGCATCGCGCAGCGCGAGCGGATCCAGATCCTGCGCAAGGCGGACCGCTACGAGGAAGCGATCGCGTGCGCGCGGGAGTACCGCGAACACGCGCCGCGCGACGCGGACAACCTGCTGACGCTCGGCGTCCTGCTGATGCGGATGCCGGAGCACGTCGAGGAGGGCTTGCAGGTGCTCGGCGACCTGCAGCGTTGGATTCCCGAGTGGAGTCGAGCCGCGGACGCCTACGCGAAGGCGCTGGTCTCGGAGGGACGCGACCAGGAAGCCGTTGAAGTCGGGCTGCAGTTCCTGAAGCGCGGCGACGCGCTGCAGGCGGCCGACTGGATGTTCTTCTGGGACGTCGGCAACTCCTTCGAGGGGGATCACTCGCAGCGCATGGACCTCGAGCAGGGCGTCGCGCCTCACGAGTACGTCGCACTCGTCAAGCTCCCGCCGCTCGAGAAACCCGTGCGGGCGCTGCGCATCGATCCGCCCGTCTGGGCGTCGCTGCGCCTCTCGAACTGGACGGTAACGGTCAAGGTCGGCGACCAGGTCTTCGCCTTCGACAAGGCGGGCCAACTCGACAAGCGCAGCCGCATGCGCGAGCTTCCGAACAACGCGCTCGAGACGCACTGGGACGCGCACTGCGACATGCGCATCACCTTCGACCAACCGCTGTTGATCCCGAAGAACTCGAAGATCGAGTTCCGCGGCCACATCGACGCGACGCTGCCGCCCGGCGTGCGTCAGCTGTTCGAGGATCCGAAGAAGGCGCCACAGCTCAGCAAGTGGCTGCGCGAGTCCGGCCGCCGCGACGACCTCGCCTTGATCCGGAGAGCGATGGGGACCTGATGTCGATCCTCCCCAAGAACACGCGCCGCATGCTGCGCAAGGCCTTCAAGTGGAGCTGGTTGGTCACCTTCCCGCTCTCGGCCGCCTTCGTCGTCTGGGCGATCCAGACCGGCACGCGCTTCTTCGACTTCGGCATGCGGTACAACACCTTCGGCGGCCGAGCGACGCTCTACAACATCGGCAAGATGGAGTACGAGCACATGCTGCGCACGGCGGAGCTCGCGCTGACTCCGGAACACGAACGCACGGGCAACGGCCTGCGGCGCGTGAACCTGTACGTGCAGGAAGGCGACGAGGCGAAGCTGAACAGCAGCCTGCCGGCTTCGGGCCTCGAGTACGTCACCGGTGCGATCCAGTACCCGGACGGCTCGGTGAACGAAGTCGACCTGCGCTACCGGGGCGACTTCAACTGGCACTGGGCGATGTACAAGAAGTCGTTCCGGGTGAAGACCAAGAAGAAGTCCCTCTGGGAAGGCATGCGCAAGTTCAACTTGATCGCGCCGAAGGAGGGGCAGGTCGTCGCCGGATACATGGGGTACTGGCTCGCGGCGGAGATGGACCTCCTCGCACCCCGCGCCGAGCTGGTCGAACTCAACGTCAACGGTGAGTACCGCGGCGTGCACCTGCTCGTCGAGCAGCTCGAAGAGATGCTGCTGCGCCGGTCCAATCGCATGCCGGGCGACATCTTCGCCGGCGAGTTGATGGGCAAGGACGCCGTCGACGGCATCCGCCAGAACATCTTCCGCCACCCGAACCTGTGGGAGAAGGTCGCGATCAACAACCACTTCGCGGACGAGGCGAACGACTCGCTCGTGAAGCTCTCCGACCTGATCACGGGGCCGCGCACCGAAGAGCGCATGGCGGAGCTGCGGGAACTGATCGACCTCGAGGCCTTCGGGCGCTTCGCCGCCTACCGCATCCTGACGCAGACGCTGCACTTCAGCGACACGCACAACTGGCGCCTCTACTACGACCCCTGGAAGAACCGCTTCGAGCCGATCATCTGGGACCCTGACGCCTGGCACCCGGGGTGGGTGCCGAAGGCGGGGCAGTCGATCTTCCCGGACATCGTGCACTGCGCGATCGACGATGCGCTGGCGCGCGACTACCAATACATCCACGCGCAGCAGGAGGCGCTGGCCGACTTCTTCGACTCCGGTCTGTACGAACGCCTGCTCCGCCAATTCGACTCGACCGTCGAGTCCGCGCGCGGGTCGATCTACAACGATCCGACGCTGGTCAATGCCTTCGAGTACTTCACGCCCGAAGAGACCTTCGGCAAGATCGACAAGATGCGCCGCTCGATCGTCGAGATCGCGGACCAGGCGCATCAGCTGATCGCCGGCGAGAGCGCGCGCTTGAGCTACGAGTTCATCGGCGACGATCCGAACGACGACGAGCTGCGTCTCCGGCTCGGCATCCTGGGTCGGCGCCCCAACCATCGCCTCGCGATCGAGTTCCTGCACCGCCCGACGCAGCCCGTGTCAGTGGCGATCGCGTACTGGAAGAACGGTGAGCGCGTGGAAGTCGACGTCTCGGGCGCTGCGTCGCTCAAGGGCAACCGCCTCGAGATCGAACGACCGCTGCTGGCGAGCTACGACTACTACAACGACCCCAACGCGAAGCGTCGCAACGCCGAGCTGATCGAGAAGCCCGGCATCTACGAGGTCGTCGTACGCGGGCTGACGCCGCAGGGGAACGTCCCGATGGACGTGCGCCTGGGCTTGGGTGAGGACGACTGGCTGCGCGGGTTCGACGCGGGACGCAAGCTCCCGAGAGGCGAGCACAACGACTCGTTCGGCGTCGTCGTTCCGGCGCCAAACGTCGAACCGCTCGTGCTGTCCGGATCGCTCTCGTACGACGGCGTGACGGTGATCGACGGACCGGTCGTGATCCAACCGGGCACGTCCTTCCGCATGGGCCCGGGCGCTTCGCTGATCGTCAACGGCAAGGTCATCGCCGTCGGCACGGAAGAGGACAAGATCCGCTTCGGGCCCCGCGACCCGGACCAGGAACCCTGGGGCGTCTTCGCCGTGCGCGGCGAGCAGGCCGCCGGCTCGACCTTCGGCTACTGCGTGTTCTCGAACGGCAGCGGCCACAAGGAACCACTGGCCGAGTACAGCGCCATGTTCTCGATCCACTCCGTCCCGGACGTGTCGGTCTACAACTGCACCTTCCGCGACAGCCAGATCGTCGACGACATGGTTCACGCCGTCTACTCGACGATCCACTTCGAGAGCTGCCTGTTCCAGAACTCGCTGTTCGACGCGCTCGACCTCGACATCTGCACCGGCTCGGTGGTGCGCTGCGAGTTCGTGCGCAGCGGCAACGACGCGCTCGACCTGATGTCGTCGGAGATCGTCGCGAAGGACTGCCTGCTGCTGGAGAGCGGCGACAAGGGTCTGTCGGTCGGCGAGGGCACCCGCGCGTTGATCATCAACTGCCGGATGCTGCGCTGCGAGATCGGCGTGCAGCTCAAGGACGGCTCGCAGGCGACCATCTCGAACTGCGACTTCAAGGACAACGTCAAGGCGATCGACGCCTACAAGAAGAACTGGCGCTACAACGCCGGCGGCTCGGTCTTCGTCTACAGCAGCATGATCGAGGGCGGCGAGAGCACCTTGTCCGCCGACAAGCACTCGCGCATCTACGTCTACGACAGCTGGATCGACGCGCTCGGTGCCCCGAGCAAGCGCATCCACCTCGACGCGAACGTCGACGTCGACCCCGAAGTGAAGGGCAACCGCGCGGCCGCCGACAAGCAGGAGTTCTTCTTCGACGGCGACCCGGCCCCGCACACCTCGTCGTTCACCAGCTTCCTGCCGTACATGCGCCACCGGGCGCGGGGAGCGAGCAAGTAGCGTGCAAGCGAAGCTCCACTTCTCCCGCTTCGAGTTCAAGTACATCCTGCCGCAGCACTTGCGGGATGAGCTCGAGAAGGAGTTCCAGTACTTCGTCGAGCTCGACCCGTACACCGCGGGCAAGCCGGGCGGGAAGTACTTCGTGCGCAGCCTGTACTACGACAACGCCGCCTTCCGGAACTACTACGAGAAGGTGGACGGCATGAAGCACCGGGCGAAGTTCCGCCTGCGCACGTACACCGGCGAGGAGGGCGACGGCACGCCGCAGTTCCTCGAGATCAAAGGACGCTACAACAACCTCGTCTTCAAGCACCGCGCGCACGTCGCGCCGGGCAAGATCGAGGTCGATCCGTCCCCGTACGACCATCCGACCACGCGCGCGATCCTGGGCGGCCTCGAAGAGGGGCCGATCAAGAACCAGTTCCGCTTCGAACTCGCGCGGAAGGGCCTGAAGCCCGTGATGCTCGTCGACTACTGGCGACGTCCCTTCGTCTCCAAGTACGACCCCGAGTTCCGCATGACGATGGACGACACCGTGTCGGGCACCGTGTGCGATACGCTCTTCCCCGGACCGAACGCCCACCGCAAGTTGACCTTGCCGGGCTACACCATCCTCGAGGTGAAGTTCCGCTTCCACATGCCGAAGTGGTTCCACCGACTCGTGCAGAGCTACGAGCTCCGCCGCGTCTCCATCTCGAAGGTCTGCGCCGCCATCGACGTTCACGGACTCGCCGAGAAACTCGACTGATCCACCCCGCGAGCCCCGTTCCCCAGCAACTCCGAATTCCGAGACACAGCAATGCCCCAAACCATCACAGACGCGATGCAAGCCGGCCAGGCGGCCTACCAGCCGGAGGACATCATCATCAACATGGTGCTGAGCGCCATCCTCGGCCTGGCCATCGCGCTCGTGTATCGGAACACGCACAAGGGCCTGTCCTACTCGCAGTCGTTCACGCTGACGGTGATCTTCGTCGCCGTGATCGTCGCGATGGTGATGATGGTGATCGGCAACAGCCTCTCGCGCGCCTTCGCGCTGGTCGGCGCGCTCTCGATCATCCGCTTCCGGACGGTGGTCAAGGACACGAAGGACACCGCCTACGTGTTCTGGGCGCTGGCCGCGGGCATGGCGGCGGGAACGGGCAGCTATCCGCTGGCGCTGATCGGCACGGCGATCCTCGCGGTGCTCGCGTACATCCTGCACACGTCGAACTTCGGCGCGCTGTACAAGTCCGAGTTCATCCTGCGCTTCCGCTTCGACCGCGACACCGACAGCGCGGCCTATCTCGAAGTGATCAACAAGTGCTCGAAGACCTCGAACATGCTGCACATCGAGCCCTCGGGTGACGGCAAGTCGATGCAGCTGACGTACGACATCGTCCTCAAGGAGGACTACACCGCCGAGAACCTGACCGCCCAGCTCACGGAGCTGAAGGGCCTCTCGGAAGTGATCCTGATCGCGTCGAAGAACGACGTCGACTACTAGGACCCAGGTCCTCGTTCGCGCACGGACCCCGCCCGCCGACCGGCAGGCGGGGTCCGTTCGTTCGAGGCTGCTCGGAACAATCCCCGCTTCCGGCGTAGAGGCGCTCCTGCCGTCGCGCGGTGCGCCGGCCGACCCTCCGGAGGACCCGAGCATGGACGCACGCGCCGGCGCGACGATCGCGCGATCCGAACTGATCCGACACCTGCACGAACGCTTCGAGGGAGAGCCCCACGTGCTCGCCGCTTGGCTCGGGGGCAGCGACGCGAGCGGCCGCGTCGACGAGTTCTCCGACGTCGACCTGCAGCTGATCGCCGAGGACGCCGCGGTCGAGCGCTGCTTCGACGACCTGCACCGCTTCGCGGAGGAACTCGCCCCGATCGAAGTGCGCTTCCGCCTGCCCGAGCCGACCTGGCACGGCTTCTCCCAGGAGTTCCTGCGCCTCGAGCGCTGCGATCCGAACCACGTGATCGACTTCCTGGTGATCCCGGCGAGCACGCCGCCCGAGCGCCGCTTCCTCGAGCCGGAGCGCCACGGGACCGCGCGCGTGCTCTTCGACCGCGGCGACTGGCTGGCCGCGCCAGCGCTCGACCGCGACGCGCAGTCCCGGCAGATCCGGCGCCGCCTCGAGGTCCTGCGCGCGACCTTCGGGCTGCACGCGCCGCTCGTCACGCGCTCCGCCGCGCGCGGCTTGGACGTCGAGGCGCAGGCCTTCTACCAGCGCTTCGGACTCGGCACCCTCGTCGAGCTGCTCCGCATGCGCCACGCGCCCGAACGCTTCGACTTCGGCCTGCGCTACCTCGACCGCGACCTGCCGGCCGACGACTACGCCCTCGTCCGCGAACTCGCCTTCCCGCAGGACGGCCCCGACTGCGCGCGGATGCTCGAACGAGTCCGCGCGCGCGTGCGGGCCGAGCTCGAGGCCCTGGACCGCGGCGACTGGAGCGTCTGAGGCGAAAGGGCGCTCGATCGCGTAGGCTTCGAGCCGAGACTTCGAGCCTCGCGACCGACCGCGCGAAAAGGGCCTCGACCAGCCTGCAAGGAACGCATGGGATCCAAGCGCAACGTCATCGTCTTCCTCGTCGACGACTGCGGTCGTGAGTACTACTCCTGCTACGACCAGACGTCGTACAACCCGCCGGCTCCGAGCGCGCGCGTCGATCCGCTCACGTCGCACTGGGCCAACCAGTGGGGGGAGGCGGCGCAGGACCAGTCGACCTTCGACTATCCGCCGACACCCTGGCTCGACTTCGCCGCGAAGCACGGGCTGTTGCTCGAGCGGATGAACGTCGCCGCGATGTGCAGTCCGACGCGCTGCTCGCTGCTGACCGGTCGGAACAACCAGGAGCACACGATCGGCAACGCGATTCAGGGTTCCGACGAACTCGCCTTCGGCTACGTCGGGCAGACGATCTACCAGCTGATGGAGGCGCAGCACAGCCGGCACGCGCGGATCCACGTCGGAAAGTGGCACTGCTCGAACAGCTATCGCCACTCGATCGACGGCATGCCGCTCGGGCGGCGGAACTCGGAGCGCTCGTTCCAGACACCGGTGCAGGACGGTCGTGCGACCTACTTCGACGGCGCGGTCCTGAACTTCGGGCTCGAGGTGCCGGGCTACGAGTTCGCCGTTGGCGGGCAACACCACGAGCGCTACGTCCGCGCGCGGCACGACGGCGAGTCCGGCGAGTTCCACATCGAGCAGCTGGAGACGCACTCCTTGGTCGACGAGACGGAAGCCGCCATCGAGGCGCTCGCGCGCGTCCGCGCGAAGGGGCAGCCGTTCCTGATGAACGTCTGGTTCCATGCCGTGCACACGCCGAACGACTGGGAAGCGATGGGCGGCGCCGAGCTGTCGCGGCAAGGCTTCCACGGCTACGGCGAGGCCGACCCGGGCGACGATGCGCGCCGCATCGCCGCCTTCACGCAGTCCGTGGACACGGCCTGCCAACGCATCTACGACGCGCTGACGCCGACGGAGCGTGACGACACGATGATCGTCTTCCTGTCGGACAACGGCTCGACGGCGACGATGCTCGACTCGGCGGCGAACCCGTCGCTACCGCCGGCGGGCCGCGCGGGGAACCCGTACGACCGCATGCACAGCAAGCGCAGCCCGTGGCAGGGCGGCATCGGCGCTGCTTGTGTGATCCTCGGGCCCGACGTCGCGAACCCGGGCGGCGGGCGCAAGCCGCGCGTCTGGTCCGGGCTCTGCGGGGTGGAGGACCTCTTCCACCAAGTCGCGCGCTGGACTGGCGTCAACGCAACGGCGGCTCCCGGGACCGACGTCGAGGTGCTGCAGCGCGCGCTCGACGATAGCAGCCCCGACGGGCGGCGCGCGTACACGCAGCGCGCCTTCAAGAACGGATTCCACGACGACATCTTCTCGGAAGCGCAGGGGGGAGCCATGCGCTTCGTCAGTCAACAGAACGCAAACGGCTGGAAGCTGCTGTGGATCCGCGCCGGACGCTTCCCGAAGGGCGACGTGACGTGGGAGTGGCAGCTCTACGCGATGCACCGCGATCCGCTCGAAGCGCGCAACCGCTTCCCGGCGAAGCAGTCCGACGAGACGATCCAGCAGCGCTACGACGTGCTGTCGGGGGAAGCGCGGGTGCAGTTCAACGAACTCTACGGCTCGCTGCGCGACGCGAATCTGATCCCGCCGGGAATGGCGCTGGTGTTGAGCTGAGATGATCCCTTCGACCCAAGAGGACCGAGTGATGGAGAGACGCACGCAGCCGCTCGCGCACCGACTCGCCCGACGCGCGCTCCTGATCGCCGCCGTCGCCTGCCTCGCGCTCGCGTGCGAGAGCGGCAGCGACGCCGCGCGGCCGACGCTCGTCCCGACGGTGGTCG
The DNA here is from genome assembly GCA_020638835.1 of Planctomycetota bacterium. Taxonomy (GTDB): domain Bacteria; phylum Planctomycetota; class UBA1135; order UBA1135; genus JACKHV01. The sequence goes on from JACKHV010000003.1 coordinate 48,197, forward strand.
ACCCGCTGAGCGCCGACGCGTTGCGCGCGCACGTCAGCTTCCTGGCGGAGCTGGAACCCGCGCGCTCTTACGGCAACGCCGCGTCGCTCGAGAAGGCGGCCGTCTACCTCGAGCGCGAGTTCGCCGCCGCGGGCGGTCGCATCGTGCGCCAGACTTTCGAGGTCGGCGGCGAGAGCTACGCGAACGTGCGCTGCTTCCTCGGTCCGGAGGAAGGCGCGCGCCTCGTCGTCGGCGCGCACTACGACTCCTACGGCGACTTGCCCGGCGCCGACGACAACGCGAGCGGAACGGCCGTGCTGCTCGCGCTGGCGCACGCCTTGCGCGACGTCGAGCTCGCCGCGCCGGTGGAGCTCGTCGCCTTCGTGCTCGAGGAACCGCCGCAGTACGACACCCGCGACATGGGCAGCGCCCGCCACGCGCGCCTGTTGCGCGAGGAAGGCGCCGAGCTGCGCGGGATGATCTGCCTCGAGATGCTCGGCTACTACTCCGAGGAGGCCGGCTCGCAGTCGTACCCCGTCGACGAGATGGAGCTGCTCTTCGGCGACAAAGCCGACTTCCTCGCCGTCGTCGGCCGCCCCGAGGACGCCGCGCTGGTCGAAGCCGTGCACGCCGCGATGCAAGGCACGCCGCTGCGCGTCGAGAAGGTGCTCGCGCCGCCCGCCTTGACGGGCGTCGACTTCTCGGACCATCGCAGCTTCTGGGCGGAGGGGTACACGGCGACGATGCTCACCGACACCTCCTTCTATCGGAACGCGAACTACCACACCGCCGCGGACACGGCGGACACGCTCGATTACGTCCGCATGGCGCACGCCGTGCAGGGCGTGCGCGCGGCGGTCGTCGCGCTGGCGGGGAAGGAGTGACGGAGTCGTGAAGTCCGTCGCGCGCGTCGCGCTGGTCATGAACGCGGCGCTGATCGGGCTCGGCCTGCTCGGCGTGTTCGTGGACGCGCCCGTCGGATCGCGGGTGGGAGCGGAGTGGCGCATCGCCGTTCCGATCGTGGTCGGATGCCTCAACGTCGCGGCTCTGCGACTTGGCCGGCGGAGCGAAGCCGCTCGAGTCCTGACCGTGATCTGGAGCCTGATGCTGTGCTCCACGCTCCCCTTCCTCTATCCGGCCGCGAAGGATCTGCTGCGTCCGGTTCCGCTGCAGTGGCACGATCCGATCCGTCCGACATGGATCGAGTACGCGGACTTCGTGTGGCTCGGCGCGGCCAACTTGTCCGCAATGCTCGCGCTCGGATTCGTGAAGCACTTCCGGCCACCGTGGTGGCTCAGCGTCCCGGTCCTCCCGACGCTCGTCGTGTTGCACCTCGTCACCGTGTCCGACCGCGTGGAGCGCGTGGTCGAGGAGCTGATCTACGGCCCCGTGCCCTCCGACCCCGTTGCTTCCTTCGGATGGTTCGCGGAGCACGACGCGCCGCGCGAGCACGCCTTCGGATGGTTCCTGCTGCTCTGGATCCTGTACTTCCTCGTCGGTGCATTCCGCGCGATTCCGCGCTACTCGCCGCCCACGCCTCGGGAAGTCGCTGCGTAGAACCGCGCTCCACGATCCCGTTCCGCCTCCACCGGCGGATCGACTAGGATCCGGCCCTCGGCTCGTTCCGGTGTGCGCGCGCCTTCCCCGCCGCGGACGCCACGTCCCGCTCCACTCGAGGAGAGATCGATGCGGACCACGAATGCTCGCTTCCTGCTCGGCATCCTGCTGGGTTTCCTGCTCGGAGGCGGTTCTGCCGCGCTCTTCCTCGACGACCACGCGGACGCGATCGTCGAGCTGTCCGGCTCCGCTGCGCCGGACGCCGCGCCGACGAAGGCGGAGACCGCTGCTCTCGCCTCGCCGACGACCACGAGAGCTGCGGAGCGCCGAGAGGTCGAGGACGTCCCCGCCGCGGCGCGCGTCAGCGACGCGAAGGTGCGCGAGCTGGCGCAAGGCGTCTCCGGGATTCGCAGCGAGCGGAAGCCTGGTACGGGTGTGATCCACGGACGCGTGGTCGACGAGAACGGCGCCGGACTCGCCGGCGTCGTCGTGCGGCTCGAGCTGACTCGACCGATCCAGGCGAAGAACCGCTCGCTGGGCGTCGGCGAGGGCGCGCCGGAGTGGGAGTCCTTGGACGACGTCGTCCGCATCGCGGCGGAGCGCTTCGAGGAAGAACGCGCGAATCGTCGCGAACAAGTGAGCGCCGCTGACGGCAGCTACCGCTTCGAAGGCCTGTCGAGCGACACCTGGTTCCTGCGCGGCTACGCAGCGGGCTACGAGATCTCCGTCGTCGCCGGGAACGCCTACGTCGTCCCCGACCTCGAGCTCGACCTGACCGCGCGGCACGTCGTGCCGGTCCCCGTCGAGGTGATCGCCGCGGACGGGGCGTCGGCGTCGGGCGCCGAGCTCGTCGCGCGTTCGTCGGGCCAGGACGGGAAGAATCTCGTTTTCGAGTGGTCGCCGGAGGATCGCCTCATGCGCGTGCCGCCGGGGGACTACACGGTGTATGCACAGTCGATGGAGAAGAACGCGCGTGGCCGACCCGAGAGCAAGTCGGAGGCGTTGGAGGTCAGCTTCGCCGACACTCCGAACCAACCCGCTCTGCGCTTCGAGCTGCGCACGAGCCTCGGGATCCGCGGGCGCGTGGCTCTCCCCAATGGAGACCTCGGACCCGGCACGCTGGTCGTCCACTTGAAGGCCCTTTCCGAGTCCGATTCGGAGGACGAGGACGCCCTGGCGGAGGCGCTGAAGAGTTCTGATGAGCGAGACTTCTGTCGCGCGGGCAACCTGTTCCAGTTCGACGAGCTCGCGCCGGGCCGGTATGCGGTCGGCGTCGCGCGGGACTTCCGCGGCGAAATCGCCGTGCACCGCGTGGTCGAAGTGGTCGACGGCGTCGTGCAGTGCGACTTGGATCTGCCCCCCGTCGACCTCGGGCGCGCTCTGCTCGTCACGGTGTTGGACTCCGCAGGGGGGATGGTCGACGGCGCGAACCTCTCAGTGCGCGAGAAGGGCGGCCGCGACGCGCGCTTCTACATGCTCGCTTCGTCGAATCTCGTGCGTACCGCGAACGGACAGTACGTCGTCGAGATCCCGAAGGAAGTAGCGGACGACTACTTCGGCGGCGCGGCGGGCGAGAAGCGGTACGCGCTGAACTTGAACCACGGCGACTACGGACGGCGCGAGTGGGATCTCGCGCGCGGGACGACGGAATTGACCGTGACGCTCGAGTCACCCGCGAGCCTGACCGTGACCGTTCCGGGCTACCGGGGCAGCGAGTACGCGGGGCGGCTCTCGTTGAGCATCGAGAACGTCACTCCGGGAGCATCGAACCAGTCGTACGTCTCGCGGACGAGAGGGAAGCTCGACGCCGACGGAACAGGGCAGTTCACCGCGCTGGAACCGGGTGCCTATCGCTTGTCGCTGACGCTCACCCCGCAGGAACCGAGCACGACGTACTCACGTGAGACCGAAATCGACCTGCTCGAGCTCGAGCTCGGATCCGGCGAGAACAGCGCGCAGCTCAACATCCCCGCGCTCTACGCGCTCCGCGTGCACTGGGCCGACGGGAAGGCGGGCAACCGGATGTCCTTGGAGTCGACCGACGAAACCAAGTCGAGGCGGCGGGCACCGTACGCCGGGCTGGACGCCGACGGCTACGCGACCTTCCACGACATCACGGCGGGTGACTACGTGCTGATCGCAGGCGGCGGCACTTCGTCTCAGCGCATGTTCGTCACCGTGCCCTCGAAGCTCGTCGAGTTCGTCCCGATCGCCGTCGACGCGCTGCGCGTCGAGATCACCGATCCCGCCGGCAACTTCGCGAAGCTCGGACTCGAGACCGGCGACTTGATCATCGGAGTCGACGGCACCGAGTTCTCCGAGCCCCCGAGCTCGTCGATCTTCAACGCAGTGAACAACTCGAAGTCGGCTCGGCTCAGCTTGCTCGTCGAGCGCGCGGGCAAGCGCCTGGAGCTGACCGTGCGCGGTTCCGACCTCGGGCAGTGGGGCGAGCGCGGAGCGGAGTTCGTACCGGTCCAGCGCTGAGCGCTCGACCGAGCTCCGGCACCTCACCCTCGGCTCAAGCCGTGTCCCGCTCCGTCAACTCGAGCTCGGCGTCGACCTCGAGCGCGAAGCGCCCGCGGCCGACGGGGATCATGCGCAGGTCGGGACAACGCTCTTCCAAGCGCTTGCGCAACAGCGCGAGGCGGCTCTCGAGGTTGTCCTTGATCGCGGGCAGGCCGAGGCTCGGGTCGAGGCGCAGCTCGCGGTTGGTGAACTCGCGTCGGCCGTCGCGTGCGGTCTGGGTGAGCAGCTTCCAGAGGATGCGGCCGGGGACGTTGCGCACGAGGTACTCGCCGTTCACGAAGACGCAGTCGTCGTTGCGGTAGAAGACGAAGCTGAGCTTGCGCGCGTCGCCCGTGTCGGCCTCGGGCGATCGGAAGCGGTCGAGTCCGGTGGCGATCTGGTTCGCGACGACTTGGAGGAAGGTCTCGTCCCACTCGTCGAAGCACAGCGGGTCGCGGCTCTCGACCGCGAGCACGCCGACGAGTCGCGAGCCGGCGAGCAACGGCAGTGCGAGCTGCGCTTGCGCGTCGGCGAGGCCGGGGAGCGGCGCTTCGGGTCGCGCGCAGCCGCCTGCGTCCTGCGCGCGCTGCGCGTCGCGGATCGCTCGTCCGTAGCGCAGCTCGGCGCCCATTCCCGCGACGCGCACCGGCCGAAGGCGCGCCGCGACCGTTCCGATCAAGCCGACGCCGACGTCCACGGCGAGCTCGATGCACTGCCCCGCGTATCCGCGGCTCGCCACGGCGACGAGCCGATCCTCGCGCGGCGGCTCGCTCACCAGGATCATCGAGTGCGAGAAGCCGAACAGCTCGTCGAGGGCGGTCAGCACGCCGTCGAGCATCGAGCGACGATCCGTCGCGCGCGCGATGCGTTCGCTGAGCACCTGCAGACCGCGCAGCTCGGTCAGCGGACCGCCCCCGACGCTCGGCCCCGGAAGGGCTTCGAGTTCCGGCGCGGAGGGCGCGAGGAAATCTTCGACCTCCTCGAAGGAGAGCACGCGGTAGACGTCGGCGGAGATCAGCTTGAAGACACCGGTCATGCCCGTGTGCGAGGCGATCACGTCGATGCGCGCGCTCATCGACTCGAACAGGCCGCCGGTGGTCTCCGAGCGCTCGAAGCGTGCGCAGATCCGGTAGGCGCGGAAGCTGATCGGGTGGTAGACGATCAGCGTGACGACCGGGTTCTGGTCGACGTTGCGCGTCGTCTTGTTGAAGAACTGCCGCGACAGCGCGATGTGTTGCGCGTCGATCAAGTAGACGTGCGAGAGGTAGGTGACGTTCGGCTCGCCGTCCGCGCCCGCGGTGGCGATGACGGAGGGAACGAGTCCCTGGAAGCAGGGCGCGAGCTCGGCGAGGTTCGCGATCACGACGTCGACCTCGCGCGCAGCGGGTCGCCCGCGCCCGGACCCGGCGTCTGCACCCAGATCGTCTCGACCACGAAACGCACGCGGTGGCACGGCCAGCTGGAGATGCGGAAGCTGAGCCGCGGCGGCAGGCCGACGAAGGCGAGGTTGCCCGCGAACTCGGCGCGGTAGGCGTCGATGCGTTCGCGCTCGGCGTCCTGCGCGGGCTCCAGCTCGAGCACGCGTCCCTTGACCTGGATCGTGCGGTGATCCTCCACGCGCGAGAAGCAGACCGCGATGCGGCCGTTGTCGCGCAGGTTGGCGAGCGTGCGCGCGCTCGTCGCGTCGGGGACGTAGACGTAGATCTCGGACCGTTCGGCGGAGACCCGCGCACCCACGGCGCGCAGGGCTTCGGGAACGAGCGTGGAGTCGCGCGTTCCCACCTGGATGGAAACGCCCGACTCCACGAAGGCGATCAAGTCGTCTGAGAGCTCCTCGGCCATCGGGCGGCATTCTAGACGCCGCCGGGAGGAGCGGGAACCAGCCCCGAGTCGCGCGATCGCGCGAACTCGCGGGTCAGCCCCGCGGCGCGATCGGTTCCGGGACGCGGTTCGGCACGGGCGGCCGCGACTTCAGGTACTCGAAGATCGCGGCGAGGTCGTCGTCCGTCAGCTTCGACACCGCCTGCCAGGGCATCGGCGGCAGGATCGCACGACCGGCGCCGAGGTGGCGACCCGTGCGCATCGCCGCGCTGAAGTTCTCGAGCGTCCACTTGCCGATGCCGGTCTCCTCGTCGGGCGTCAGGTTCGACGTGAAGCTGACTCCCCAGGGACCGGACCAGGCCGTGTTCGTGCCGGAGGAGACGACGAGCCACGGACCCGGCTCGAGGCGCGGAGCCGGCGGCATGACGAGCTCAGCGGGGTGACCGGACAATCCGCGCTCGACGTCGGGCTCGGGACCGTTCGGGCCGAGGCGGAAAGGCGTGTGGCAGTCGGCGCAACCCATGGCTTCGACGAGGTAGCGGCCGCGCTCGACGCGCGAGTTGCGCTGGGCGGACGACGCTTCGGGCAGGAGCAAGGACGCGGCGAGGACGAGAGCGGCGAACAAGGTGCCGCCGTAGATGGCTTTCGACATGGTGTGAGCTTTCGTGATCAGGGTCTGAAGTCGGTACGGGTGTCGGTGGGAACGAGGTCCTCGCGGATCCAAGCCCCGACGAGTTCCAGGGCCGCGGAGTCGACGCGGTGCGTCGCGAGCGGCGGCATCTGTGCGGAGGGAGTGCGGGTCGACATGCGCGCCCAGAGCAGGCTCTCGTCGGGCGCGCCGGGGCGGAGGTGTCGGCCGTCGTTCGAGCGCAGGCCGCTCTCGTACTCGCTCGAGTCTTCGCCGGGCCGCGCTTCGAGGACGAGGCCCAGCGGCGCGAGCAGGCCGTCCGCGCGGTGGCAGCTGCCGCAGTTCGTGTGCAAGTAGCCGAGGACGGCGCGCTCGCGGGGCGTCGCGGCGTCGATGCGCGGCGGTTGTTCGAGGCAGTCGGCGGGCAGATCCCGCAAGAGCCCCAGTCGCGTCAGCTCCGTCAGCGTCGCGGGGTTCGACGCGGACGCGTGCGGCGCCAGCGGATCGCGGTCGTCGGAGAGCTGCAGCGCGCTGAAGCCGAGCACGCCGTCGCCGTGCGAGTGGCAGAGCGCGCAGTCCGCGCGGCTCGGCACGTCGTAGGGCGCGCCGTCCGCCGACTTCGCGACGGCGGGAAGGCCGGCCTCCGGCGCGAGCCGCGCGTCGGATTCGTCGGCGTCCCACACGAACACGAGTCGCCGCCAGCTGCCGTCGGCGAGCTTCTCCATGTAGCGCGTCTCGACGCGCCGCCCGAGCGAGAACTCCTTCCAGAGCCGCGTGCCGACGGGGAACCGCCAGTCGTCAGGATCGTGCGCGTCGACCGCGCCGCCCTCCGGCAAGCGGATCCAACGCCGCTTCGTCGCGCCGTCCGACCACAAGGGGTACTGCGGCTCGTAGGCGACGACGCCGGCGGCGATCCGCTTGCCGGCGACGTCCGCGTAGAGCCCGGTCTCCGAGAGGAACAGCGGGAGCGCCGACGGATCGACCGCCTTCGCGCAGGAGGCCAGCAGCAGCGCCGGCCAGGCGAGCTTGGTCAGCACGCCGCGTTCTCCGCGGACGAGCACGCCGCCGTCCACTGGTCTTCGCCGAGCTCGCGACGCGCCGCCTCGGTCACCGCCTCGAACACCTCGCCCGGCATGCCGCCGCGCATGGCCGCGAGCATCTCGCGACGCTCGCGCAGGTTGAGCGCGGGGATGACCAGGGCGTACCACTCGGCGAGCCGTGCGAGCGGGATCGAAGAGACGATGCGATCCTGCACCGCGAGCAGTTGCTCGTCCGTGCGGTGGGCCCAGAGCATGCGGTTCACTTCGGTCTCCTCGACGCACAGGTGGTTCAGGTGCGCCGCGACGAGCCGACCGAGGCGCAGCTCGAGCCGTTGACCGAGGGCGATGCGTTCCGCCTCGGAGGCGTCGGACAAGCGCTCGACGATCGCCAGCACTTCGCGCTGCAGCCCGTCGAGCTTGGAGTGCTCGGCACGTAGGTCCGCGAGCAGCTCGGGGGCGCAGTCCGCCAGCTCGGGGAGGATCGCTTCGTCCTCGTGGGCCGCGTGCTCCTCCAGGAAGTCGAGCATCTCGCGCACGCTCTGGCAGGCGCCGGTGCTCTCGCGCACGCTCGAGAAGTCGGTGGAGGCGACGGTCAGCGTCGTCTCGAAGAGGGTCCGGCGGACCCCTTTGTGGATGGTCGTGTACAGGTCGATGCGGTTCATGTGGGGCCTCCTTGCCCGTTGCGAGCACAGGAGACCCGGGCGGCGCCGCGGCCGCATCCTCAGCTCATGCTGAACCGATCTTCAAAAGATCTTAAGCGGCGCCGGACCCGTGCCCGGCGGGAGGGCGGGGGACGCGGGTCCCCGCCTTCGATCGCCCCGCGTCGAGCGCTAACATCGGCGCCCATGAGACTCGCCGCCCTCTCCCTCGTGCTCACGGCCTGCGCGAGCGCGGCGCCCGCGACCAAGCCCGCGCCCGCCGACGCGGCGTCGAAGCGCCCGAACATCCTGTTCATCTTCTCCGACGACCACTCGACGGCGGCGATCAGCGCCTACGGGTCGCGCATCAACCGCACGCCGAACATCGACCGGCTCGCGCGCGAGGGGATGGTGTTCGACCGCATGTTGGTCACGAACTCGATCTGCGCGCCGAGCCGCGCCGTGATCTTGACCGGTAAGCACAGTGCGGCGAACGGCGTGCGCGACAACGGCGACCTCTTCGACGGCGGGCAGGAGAACGTCGCGAAGCTGCTGCAGCGGGCCGGCTACGCGACCGCGATGATCGGCAAGTGGCACTTGAAGACCGACCCGACGGGCTTCGACCACTGGGAGGTCTTACCGGGGCAGGGGCAGTACTACCGGCCGGACTTCGTCACCGCCGAGGGGGAGCACCGGCGCGAGGGATACGTGACCGACGTCACGACCGACCTCGCGATCGAGTGGCTGGACTCCGGGCGTGACGAGGACAAGCCGTTCTTCCTGATGTGCCAGCACAAGGCGCCGCACCGCTCGTGGCTGCCGGGTCCCGACCACCTGAACGACTACGACGGAGTGACGATCCCCGAGCCGGCGACGCTCTTCGACGACTACGCGACGCGCACCGACGCCGCGCGCATGCAGGAGATGGAGATCGACCGGCACATGTGGACGTACTACGACCTGCAAGTGCCGCCGCTCGATCCCGACGCGAAGCTGGACGGCCCCGACCAGTGGGCCGCCGGTTCGCTCGACCGCATGACCGCGGAACAACGCGCGGCCTTCGACGCGGCCTTCGCCGACGAGAACGCGGCCTTCCGCGAGGCCGGCCTCGAGGGGCGCGAGCTGGTCAGCTGGAAGTACCAGCGCTACATCAAGAACTACCTGCGCTGCGTCGCCGGCGTGGACGACAGCGTCGGGCGGCTGCTCGACTACCTCGACGCGAACGGTCTCGCCGAGAACACGATCGTGATCTACAGCTCGGACCAGGGCTTCTTCCTCGGCGAGCACGGTTGGTACGACAAGCGCTGGATGTACGAGCCGTCGCTGCGTATGCCGTTCATCGTGCGCTGGCTCGGCGTGACGCAACCGGGTTCGCGCAGCGCGGCGTTGGCGCAGAACGTCGACTTCGCGCCGACCTTCCTCGAGGCGGCGGGTGCCGAAGCGTCGCCGGAGATGCAGGGCCGCAGCCTTGCACCGCTGCTGCGCGGCGAGACGCCGGCGGACTGGCGCGACGAGGCCTACTACGAGTACTTCGAGGTCGGCATCCACGCCGTGCAACCGCACCGCGGCGTGCGGACCGACCGCTACAAGCTGATCCACGTCCACCCGCTCGACCAGTGGGAGCTCTACGATCTCGAGACGGATCCCGACGAGCTGCACAACCGCTACGACGACGAGGAACTCGCCGACGTGCAGGCCGACTTGAAGGCGCGGCTCGAGCGCCTGCGCGCGCAGTACGGCGAGAGCGTGGAAGGCGACCGATGAGCTTCACGCGGATCTCCTGCGCGGCGTTCGCCCTCGTCGCGACGATCAGCGCACAGGCTCCCGACGCGCCGGCACCGATCGAGCCGCCGCCGAACGTCGTCCTGATCTACACCGACGACCAGGGCCACGCCGACGTCGGCTGCTTCGGCGCGCGCGGCTTCGCGACCCCGCGCCTCGACCGGCTGGCGGAGGAGGGCTTGAAGCTCGAGAGCTTCTACGTCTCGCAGGCGACGTGCACTTCGTCCCGCGCGTCGATCCGCACCGGCTGCTACGCGAACCGCATCGGCGTCGTCGGCGCGTACGGTCCGAACTCCGGCTACGGGTTGAGCGACGACGAGGAGACGCTCGCCGAGCTGCTGCGCGAGCGCGGCTACGCGACGAGTTTCGTCGGCAAGTGGCACCTCGGCGACCGCCCGCGATTCCTGCCCACGCGCCACGGCTACGACGAGTGGTTCGGTCTGCCGTATTCGAACGACATGTGGCCGGTGGACTACGACGGACGCCCGCAGGCGGAGTCGGGTCACAATCCCGACTACCCGCCGCTGCCGCTGATGGAAGGGGACCGGACGGTCGAGCTCGTCGAGACCTTGGAAGACCAAGCGCGCTTGACGCGACGCTACACCGCCCGCGCGATCGAGTTCATCGAGCGCTCCGCGCCGCAGGGGCCGTTCTTCCTCGAGCTGGCCCACAGCATGCCGCACGTCCCGCTCGGCATCTCCGAGGAGTTCCGCGGCACGACCGAGTACGGACCCTACGGCGACGTGATCGCGGAGATCGACCGTTCGGTCGGGGAAGTGCTCGACGCCTTGCAGCGCGCGGGCGTCGCGGACCGCACGCTCGTCGTCTTCACCAGCGACAACGGTCCTTGGCTGAACTACGGCGACCACGCGGGGTCCGCGCTGCCGCTGAAAGAGGGCAAGGGCACGTCGTGGGAAGGCGGTTGCCGCGTGCCGTGCATCGTGCGCTTCCCGGGCGAGATCCCCGCCGGAACCGTCTCGGACCAGCTCAGCGCCACGATCGACTTGCTGCCGACGATCGTCGAAGCCTGCGGAGCGCGCGCACCGAAGTGCGCGATCGACGGCGTCAGCTTGCTGTCGCACTTCCGCGATCCCTCGACGCCGAGTCCGCGCACGACCTACTGGTACTACTATCTGAACGACCTCGAAGCCGTGCGCGACGGTCGCTGGAAGCTGCACTTGCCGCACGCCTATCGCAGCTACGAACGCCTCACGCCGGGTAAGGGCAGTCATCCGGGACCGACGGCGGTCGGCCGCGTCTCGTTCGCGCTCTACGACCTGCAGGCGGACCCGGGCGAACGCCGCGACGTCGCCGATCGCCATCCGAAGATCGTCGCGCGGCTCCTGGAGCTCGCGGACGCGGCGCGCGCGGAGCTGGGCGACGGAGCGGAACGCGGATCGGGCTCGCGCGACCCCGGCCAGGTCGCCGCGGACGGTCAGGGCGCGAAGTAGGCGATGGCTCGCGTGATCCCGCCGGCGCGGATCGCGCACTCGATCGCTTCGGAGGAGCGCTTGCCGCAAGCCACGCGCAGCGTCGTCGTTCCCGGCGGGAGCGTGACGATCGAGCGCAAGCTGCGCGAGGCGTCGTAGAGGGTCGGCGCGGCCCAGCCGGATTCGCTGCGTTGCGTGAACCCTCCGACTTGCTCCCAGCGTCCGTCGCGGAACACTTGCAAGTACGGCGTCGTCGACGCGAACAGTCCGCTGGGGGCATCGACGTCGAACTCGACGCGTCCGGCGAGCTCGACGACGGCGGTGCGCGTGGTCGTGTCACCGGGATCGACCTCGAAGGCCAGCTCGAATGGTGCGAAGACGATCGACGAGTCGCGCGCCCCGCGCGGGCTGCGCAGCACGGCCTGGTAACGCCCCACCGGCAACGCGAGATCCGCGAGCGCCTCGCGCGTCGCCGTCGGCGCGTCGTCGTCCGTCTCGACGTGGTGCAGGTCGAGTTCCCACTCGGCGACCGGGTCGCCGCTCGAAGTGAGCACCTCGAGCGCGAGTGCGCCGACCTCGGGTCGATCGTCGACGACGATCTCGAGCTCCGCGTGCGGTTCCGCCGGCGACGCGAAGTGCTGGAGCGCGGGGAACCGCACGCGCCAGCTCCCCGAGCGGAACGTCCAATGCGATCCGAAGGGGATCAAGAAGTCGAACACGCCGCCGCGGTCGTTGATCCCGAGGTCGCCGCTGCGTCGGCGCCCGTCGAGCTCCCACTCGAAGCGCAGCGTCAAGCCGGGGATCAGTCGTCCGTCGGCGTCGACCGTGCGCACGGTCAGGGACTGGCCCTCGATCAGGATCTCGGTCGGCGGTTCGTCGGTGGCGAGCCGCGCTTCGACGGGTTCGACCGCGCCGTGCTCGAGCCGCAAGCGATAGTCGCCGGCGAGGAGGCCCGTGACGCGGAAGCGACCGCTCGCGTCCGAGCGTCCGCGCTTCTCGTCGACGGGCGCGACGGGTCCTTCGGGTCGCGAGGGGAGACGACCGTCCGGACCCGCCGCATCGATTCGATGCAGGTCGAACATCGCGTGGGGGACCGGACGGCCTCCCGGCACGACGAAGCGACCTTGCACGACGTGGTGCTCGTCGACGGTCAGCACGCCCAGTTCACCGTCCGCGGGAAGTGCGCCGAGCGGGAGGGAGAGGATGCCTTCGTCGCAGGTGACGTCGAGACGCCACGGCCCCGAGCCGACGACCGCGAGACGGATCGCGTCGCCGAACTCGAAGTGCTGCCAGCTCGCCGTCGACGCGACGTGCATGTCGACCAGCCGCGCGCTGGATGTCCCCGCGATCGGCTCGCCGGCGGGAGTGCGCAAGGACGCCTGCACCGTACGGCCGGGTGATAGGTGCAGGTCGACGGTGAACGCGGCGTCGGCCTGCGCGCTCTCGGGCATCTCGTCGACCCACTCGCCGAGATGCGGCCAGTGGCCGGGAGCCGAGGCTTCGACCAGCAAACTCGCTCCGAGCAGCCCGAGGTCGTCGAGCTTGCGCAGCGCGTCGACGTCGACGCGGTAGCGGCCCGCGTCGTCGGTCGTGCGGGGCGTGAGGCGTTCGAGGTCGCAGCCGTGCAGGACGGAGACTTCGACCGTCGCACCGGGCAGCGGCCGCGAATCGCGCGAGTAGACGGTGCCGGCGAGCGTCCAGCTCGACTCGTTCGCGTCGACGGGGATCGCGGCGCGCATGGACGGCGTTCGGCCGGAACGCGACACGAAGTCGCGCCCCGAGAGCGAAGACCTCACCACCGACGACCCGGCGTCCGTCGGCGCGAGCATCGCCGTCGACGTGGGTGTGGACGCACCCGTCGAGCCGAGGAGTCGGACGCCGATCAGCACCCCCGCGACGAGCACGACCGTCACTGCGGCGCCGAGCCACGCGACGGACGCACCGACGCCGGAGGTCGGAGCGGCGGCGCTCGTCCGCGCTTCCCGCGCGCGCTGGAGCACTTCGGCGCGCACATGCGCCAAACCGCGCCCGCCGATCAGGATCATCAGCGAACCGGCGAGCGCCGGCGGGAGCGCGGAGCGCAGTTGTTTCAGCCCGCGACTCAACCGCGTGCGCGCGAGCTCCGGACTGATCGAGAGCACGCCCGCGATCTCACCCGGCTTCATGCCGTGGAAGACCTTCATGCGCACGACCGCGCGGTAGTTGTCCTCGAGCTCGTCGATCGCCCGCGTCAGCACTTCGATCGTGTCGGCCTCGGCCGCGATGCGGAGCGGGTCGTCGGAGACTTCGCGCACGAGCTGGTCGTGCACGTCCACCATCCGGCCCCGACGCCAAGCTTTGCGCGCTTCGTTCGAGAGGATCGTCGAGGCCCACGGGAGGAACGGCCGATTCACGTCGTAGCTCGCCGCGTTCTCGATGATCTTGAGGAAGGTGCCCTGCACCAAGTCCTCGGCGCCCAGCTGGTCGCCCGTCAAGTGGATCGCGAGCAGCAGCAGCTTCGGCGCCGTCAGGTCGAAGACCGCGGCCAAGTCGGCCGGGTCTCCGCTCCGTTGGTACTGCGAGAACAGCTTGTCCGGGGTCGGGATCATCCTGGAGCGCGCGCCGCGACGATTCTAATGGGACTGCTGCGCGTAGGTCAGCTCTTCGCGCAGGTCCATCAGGATGATGCCGATCGTCTTGCAGTAGGGCGAGTCGCGCTGCTCCTTGACGTAAGCGTTCAGTCGCTCGATCGCGGCCGGGTAGAGCTTCGCGACCGCCGCGTAGTAGGCGGCTTCGTCGTAGTCGGCATCGGCGCGGGCGCGGGCGTCGTACTCGCTGTCGACCGCGGCCTCCAGCTCCGTCCGCAGCTTGCGCATCTCGAGGTAGCGCTCGTACTGCTCGACCGCGGCGGCGTAGTCGTCCTGCGCGCGAATCGCTTGCACCTCGGCGCTCACGCGGCTGCCGCTCTCGCTCTCCGTGCGGAACATCGCGGCGAGCCGCTCGAGCCGAGTCACGTACTCGGCCAGCATCCCGCGCTCCTGGAGCGGCGCGCAGAAGACCTTGCGGTAGTGCTCTTCGGCGCGTTGGAGGCGAGCGTGCAGTTCCTCGAGCTCGGCGGCGCAGCGCTCCGCCGCGGCTCCCGACTCGAGCTTCGCGAGCTGTTCCTCCGCGTCGCCGAGCCGCCACTCGGCGAGCGCCGCGAAGCAACGCTTCGTCGACCCGTCCTTGCAAGCGGGCGACGCCTGCAGCGACTTGCGCAGATCCTCGACCGACTTGTCGAAGACGTCGTCGCCCGACGCGGCGATCGTGCCGAGTTCCGCGATCAGTGCCCAGCGGAAGCCGAGTTCCGAGCCGTAGCGCGTCTCGAGCAGTTCGTCGCGCACCGGTTGATCGAGGGGCGAGTCGATGTCCCACTCGTCCAGCCGCGCGCACGTCATGTGATTCGGCTTGGCGCGGTCGACGAGGTCGAGCGCGATCTTCTTGCCCTTCTGCTCCATCCACGCCTGCGGAACGATGCAGAGTACCTCGAAGCCGTCCTGTTCCCACTTCGCCGCAAGCTTGTCGACGCGCTTCAGCGTCTTGACATAGTCCTTGATGTCGTCGGCATTCCAGCGCGGATTGACCGAGACGAGCACCAGCGTCGGGCGTTGGCCGAAGAGCGCGAGGTTGTCGCGCGGGTCGCCCTTCTGGGTCGCGTCGATCTCGACGAGTCTTCCGCTGCAGTCGAGCTCGAAGCCGGCGAAGTCGGTCCGCTCGGCTCGGGCGGCGGGGGCGGGGATGAGCGACGCGCCGAGCAGACCGGCGGCGAGCAACAGAGTTCGGAGAGTGTTCATCGGGTTCCTCGGGATTCCGGGACGGAAGGGGAGAGCGCCCTCCATATCCACGGGTCCGAGGAACGTGTCAGCGAGTCGCGGAATCGGCGCGCGATCCCCTTGACCGCGACCGCGGCGAGCCGCAGCGTGCCGCCATGCGCTACCTCCTGCCGCCGCTCTTGCTGAGCATCAGCAACCTGTTCATGACCTTCGCCTGGTACGGGCACCTGAAGCACAAGCAGGCCGCCCTGTGGGTCGCGATCGTCGCGAGCTGGGGCATCGCCTTCTTCGAGTACTGCTTCCAAGTCCCGGCGAACCGCCTGGGGCACGCGGTCTACAGCGCCTCGCAGCTGAAGGTGATGCAGGAAGCGATCACGCTCGTCGTCTTCTTCGGCTTCGCGTACCTCTACCTGCATGAACCGCCGAAGCGGCACGAGCTCGTGGGGATGACGCTCGTGCTGCTCGGCGTGTGCGTCGCGCAGTTCGGCGGGGCGGTTTGAGGCTTCGCGTGGGCGCTCACTGCGTGTGCAGCTCGAAGCGGAAGCCCTCCGCCGTGCGGCGCGAGGTGAAGACGAGCAGCGAATCGAACGGATTGCGGCCGACCTCCTGACCCTCCTCGGGCGGCAGGCGGTAGGCGGAGCCCATGCGCCGCACGGCCTCCGCCTCGAGCGTCGACAGGTCCTCGATCGAGATCGAGCAGCAGCCGAGGTTCGCGTCGAAGGCGGCCTGCACCTCGGAGCCGTCGAGCAGGTTCGCGCCCGGAACGCCGTTCACCGCGCGCAGGTTGCGCGCGAGCACGTCGCGGAAGCCGATCAGCAGGGCACGGGGCAGGATCGCGAAGCCGAAGTCGTCGTCTCCGGCGCCGGTCAGGTAGACCTCGGTATCCTCGAGCGTCGAGGAGGGGATCAGCGTCTCGACCGTGCGTTCACCGACGAGCCGATCGAGCGCGGAGCGGAAGGCCGCGCCGTCGACGAGCGAGGCGAACAGTCCGATGTCGTCGAAGTCGAGCACGTCGTGCGAGTCGTGCAGCAGCTGGAAGACCGCGAAGGTGCCGTCGAGCTGCGCGAGGAAGTCGGCGAGCTTGTCGCTGCCGTCATCGCTCGGGTCGATGCCCACCAGCGCGTCGAGCGTCTCGAGGCTCTCCGCGCCGTGCCGTTCCAGGAGCGCGCCGCGCAAGCGCGTGTAGAACTGCTTCAGATTCCAGCGCAGCGCGTGCAGCTGTGCGAGGCCGTTCGGCAGTTGCCCGGCGAGAGCGGCGGGCAGGGGCTCGAAGGTGTCCGCCAAGCTCGCGGCCAGCGTCTCGCGCGGGATGTGGAGACGTGCGGTGCAATCGACCCGCGTGCCGGGGTGGACGTCGCTCGCGACGGCGAGCCAGAAGTCCTGGTCGAGGCCGAGCAATCCGGTCGGGTCGGGCAGCACGCCCGCCCAATCCGCGGCGAGCTCGCGCTCGTAGTCCGGGACGAAGGGCGTCAAGTCGACGAAGACCTCGATGCCGTGGCAGCGCGGCTGGCCGCTGCGCGACCGCTCGAAAGCCTGCACGACGGGAGCGCGCTCGTCCGAGCTCGCGCCCGCGATGCTGGCGCCGATCACGGCCGCGAGCGCTTCGGCGTCGTCGCCGGAGAACAGCCCGAGGACCTGCGGGTGGTCGACGAGCGCGGCGAAGTGGCCTTTGCGCGCCGTCCACCCGTACTGGCTCGTCTCTCGCCACGCGACCATCTCGACGCGCGCGCCGGCGAGCTCGAGCTCGCGAGGCAGCGCGTCCGGGCCGCTCTCGGGCAACCACGTGCGCATCGCTTCGAGTAGCGCGGCGCGGTCGGCGGGCGGCGTCGTGACGAAGCCCGCGACCTGCGACGTCAGGAACATCGCGCTCTCGCCCTGCAGCTGTTTGCAGACGGCGAGCAACTCGAGCATGTCCGTGTCGGTCTCCGAGCGGAACTCCCGCGCGAAGTCGCGCAGCAGCGGCTCGCCGTGGTCCGACGCGAGCAGGCGGTACCAGTCGTTGCGCTCGGCGCGCGAGCGCAAGGCGGCGAAGTCCTCGCAGTAGGCGACGGCGAAGCTGTCGGTGGGGACCAGCTGCAGCACCGAAGGAGAGACCGGAGGTCCGCAGAGCGCCGGAGTGGAAGCGAGGAAGATGCGAACAGCAGCGGAGGTCACTTGCAGCAACATGGGTGGCAGCTCTCTTGCAGGGATCGCGGCGGGAGTCGACGAAGAGCACAGTCTAGCCTCGGTCCGTACCGGCGAACTTCGCTCGCGCTGAGCACCTGGATCAGCACGGCTTATCGAGGAAGAGCGGGCGCGGATGCCCCGGACGGAGCTCGGGTGCACACCCGATTGGTCGCGACGGCGGGCCGCGCTGCAATCCTCCTGCCCTCGCACCGCGTGCGCCCTGCTAAGCTGCCCGCCCCCCTCGCCCAGGACACCTCATGCATCGAGTCAGCACCCTCTGCGTCTTCCTCGTCCTCGCCCTGACAGCCGCCATAGGATCGGGGGCCGTGCAGGACGCGGACGCCGGTCGGCTCGAGGAAGCACGGCGCTTGTTCGGCACGTGGAACGAGGGTGATGCGAACCGCGCCGCACAGATCTGCGTGCAAGTCGACAGTCCCGAGAGCGTCGAGGTGCTGCTCGAGGTCTTGCGGCGCGAACAGCCGCGCAGCAACGCGCTCGCGCCGGCGCACTTCCGTGACATCGCGTGGGGGGCGCTGCTCGAGATCAAGGACCGCTACGCGCGCAAGGCGGTCGAGGCGGAGCTGAAGCAGAACAAGAAGAACCCGCGCGTGCGGCAGTGGTGCGCGGAGGTGCTCGGCGAGTACGCCGACCTCGACTTCGGCGAGGCGTTGACGCGCGCGCTGACGGACAAAGAGGACTTCGTGCGCGCGGCGGCGGCGCGCGCCCTCGGCAAGACGCGCTACGAACCGGCGCAGAAGGCGCTCGAGAAGAGCTCCTCCTCGAGCGATGCGTTCGTGCGCGCGAACTCGATCGAGGCGCTCGCGCTCGTCGCCCCCGCGTCGAACCTGAAGCGCTACGAGAAGGGGCTGAAGGACAAGGACGGCGGCGTGCGCTGCGCGTTGCTCGCGACGGCGCCGGTCGCGTACCCGGACCTTGCCGAGCGGCTCTCGACCGAAGCGCTCGACGACGAGGACTGGCGCCCGCGCGCGCAAGCGACGGACAACCTGGGCGGCATCAAGACGAAGACCTCGGTCGACGCGCTGATCCGCGCGACGGAGGACGGACGCCCGACGGTCGGTCTGCGCGCGATCACGAACCTGCAGAAGCTGACCGGCCAGGCGCACACGCGCGCCGACCAGTGGAAGCGCTGGTGGGCCGAGAACCGCGAGACCTTCGCCTTTCCCGAGGGTACGGGCGCTGTCACGCGCGGCGAGGGCGCGACGGTCACGACCTTCAACGGCATCCAGCTGACCAGCGACCACGTCGCCTTCCTGATGGACAAGTCGAAGGCGATGAACGACCAGCTCAGCTCGCGCGGCTGCACCAAGGACGCCGCCGCGCACCAGGAACTGACTGGCGTGTTCGAGTCGCTCGAGGACGGACTCGACTTCAACATCTTCAACTACGCGCTCGAGGTGGACGCCTTCCAGAAGCAGGCGGTCGAGCTGACGAAGGTGACGGCGCGCAAGGGGCTCACCTTCCACGCCGAGGGGCGCATCGACGGCGCGAAGGACATCTGGGCGGTGCTCGAGAGCGTGCTCAGCGATCCGACGCTCGACACGGCTTACCTGCTCTCGTCCGGCGAGCCCGACGTCGGACTCTACGTGCACTGGAACCGCGTGACGTGGCAGCTCCGAGAGCTGAACCGCTTCCACAAGATCACGGTGCACTCGATCGCGTACTCGGACAACGACTGGTACGCGCAGCAGCTGGAGCGCATCTCGGACTGCACCGACGGCGAGTTCCGGCGCTTCCAGTGAGCGCGGGCGCGGTCAGCCGGTTCGCCTGACGACCAGGCAGATCGACCCGTTCCAGCTGAGCCCGTCGCGTGCGCAGTCCTCGAGCAAGGCGTCGAGCGCGTCGCGCTCCGCGTCGTCAGGAGCGAGTTCGGCGACGCGCCGTCGTGCGTCCGCGGCGAAGTCGGCGGTCGAGCGCGCGCGCAGGCGCAGGAAGCGCTGCGACTCCAGCTCGAGCTCGACGCCCGGAAGCTCGGGCAGCATCGCGACCAGCTCGCCGAGTTCGTGCACTTCGGCGTGGTACATGCCGCCGCGCCGATCCATGCGCTTCTCCCAGCGGTCGAGCTGCAGCGCCGTGCGCTGCGAGGGCAGACTCGGGTCGAAGGCGGGTTCGGCGATCAGCACGCCCGTGCGGCAGACGCGCACGGCTTCCGCGATCGCGCGTGCCGGTCGCTCGAGGTGGTGGGGAACGTGCCGGAGCGTCACCCAGTCGAAGGCGCCGTCGTCGAACGGCAGCTCGTAGGCCGAACCTCCTCGCGCGTCGGCGCCCTCCGCTTGCAGTGCCTCGAGCTTCGGCCCCGCCTGGTCGACGCCGACGACGGGGACGCCGCGGTCCGCCACCTGCTTCATCAGCCCGCCGGCTCCGCAGCCGACGTCGAGCACCGAATTCGGCGCTTCGCGCAGCAAGGAGGCGACGAACTGCTCGAGGGACCAAGCGTGATTCTCTTCCGCCGTGCATGCGCGTAGGCCGAGCATATGACAGAGCCTAGCGGGCGCGAGGTGTCGCGCAACGCCTCGCCCGGCGTGCCGACCGAGGCGGATGCGCGGGGATCGGAGCATCCGATCTTTCCGCTGGCGCGTTCGGAGCGCTCACTCGCGCCACTCGAACAACACGTACTCCGAACAGAAGGCCGGACCCATGGCGAGCAGCATTCCGCGCGAGCCGACGCCGGGCGATCCGGCGCGGAGCACCTCGTCGAGCGCGAGCAGCACGGAGGTGCTGGAGAGGTTGCCGGTCTCGGCGAGCACCTTCCACGCGAAGCGCACGTCGTGGTCGCTGAGCCCCAGGCCTTCCTGCATCGCGGAGAGGACCTTGGGGCCGCCGGGGTGGCAGACCCAGGTCGAGACGTCGTCGCGCCGCATGTCGTGGTCGGACAGGAAAGTGTCGACGCCGGGCGCGAGCATCTCGCGCGCGATCGCCGGCACGCTGGGAGAGAGGACGATGTCGAAGCCGCGCTCCGAGATCGTCCAACCCATCACGTCTTCGGTGTCCTTGTAGAGCACCGAACGCGTGTCGATCACTTGCAGGCCCTTCAGGCCGAGCTTCTTCGCGCGTTCTTCACCGACGACGAGCACGGCGGCCGCGCCGTCGCCGAAGAGGCCCGACGAGATCAGGTTTGCGACGCTGGTGTCGTCGCGCTGGAAGGTCAGCGAGCAGAGCTCGACCGATACGAGCGCGGCGATCTGGTCGGGGTACGCCTTCACGTAGTCGGTCGCGCGCGCGATCCCAGCGGCGCCGGCGACGCAGCCCAGGCCGAAGATCGGCGTGCGCTTGATGTCGCTGCGCAGCCCCATGCGGTTGGCGAGGCGCGCCTCGAGCGAGGGGCTCGCGATCCCGGTGACGGAGACCGCGAAGACGGCGTCGATGTCCGTCGGCTGCAGGTCGACCTGATCGAGCGCCGACTGCAACGCTCGCTGCCCGAGGGCCTGCGCGTGCTCGATCCAGAGGTCGTTGAACTGGCCGAAGGTGCGCGGCTCGAGGTACCTCTCGAGCGGCATCACCAAGTGGCGCGTCTCGACGCGCGTGTTCTCCAGCAGGGTCCCGAGGCGCGAGGTGGCGGAGGGGCGGTCGGCCCAGATCACCTCGAGCGCGCGGCGGATGTCGGATTGGTCGTAACGGTGTTCGGGTAGCGCGCGCGCTACGGATGCGATTCTCATGCAGGGTCTCGAGTCAGGCCGTTACGGCCCCGGTTGGCTGGGAAGTGGTGTTGTGGTTGCGAGTGCTGAGCGGGCGGCGAGCGGCGGTGGTCACTGCGGACGTTCGCGCCGCATGATCACCGTGCCGTCGGGCCCGTTGAGTCGCAGCGAACCGTATTCGTCCACTTGGGCTTGCGCCGCGGGTCCGTCGTCGAGCCGCATCGAGTCCTGGTCGAGTTGCCAGCTGCCGGAGATCACTTCGAAGTGCGGAGGGTCGTCGTCCAGGAGTGCGGCGCCAGTGTACGTGCCTTCCGCTTCGAAGCGGTAGACGACCATGCGCAACACGATCGCGAGCTGCCCTGAGAGCTGCTCGGAGACGTAGGTCCCCGCGATGTCGGATTCCAGGGCCGGCCGCCACACGCGGTCCTCGAAGCCCGTGCGGGGTGCGCGATCCTCGGGCTCGAGCACGCTGGGGGAGATGCACGCGGCCTGCGCGAGGAGCAGCGCGACGCAGAGGAGTCGGATGCTCAACGCGCCACGCTCTCGGCTCGGGCTCGCGTGCGCAGGCGCAGCCAGGCGCGAACCTCGTCCTGCATCGACACCACGCCGAGCTGGTTCGGCACCGGGATCTCGTAGTCGGAGAGCAGTAGGGGCCACTCACCTTCGAGCACCAAGCGGCGGCTCTCGTCCACGTGCGTCTGCACGGCGACTTCGACCTCGCGCGTCACGCCGTGGATCGTCAGCTTCCCGTGGACGATGCCGTCCAGCTGCAGCTGCGAAGCGTCGGAGCGCGCAGCATCGAAGCGCGTCGGTTCGAAGGTCAGCTCCTCGAAGTGCTCGTTGTCCATGTGTTCGCGCAGCGCCTCGTCGCGGCCGTCGACGCCCGTGTTCAGCGTGTCGACGCGGACCGTGATCGCGCCTGAGATGCCGTTCTCGGGGTGCGCGAGGTCGACGGTGAACTCGCCGCGGACGTGGTCGGAGATGCCCGTGAAGTCGTGCAGCGTGCTCTTCGCGTCGAAGCCGACGCGCGAGAGGTCGTCGAGGACTTCGAAGCGCTGCACGCCTTCGAAGCGGAAGTCGCGCGAGGGGAGGTCGAAGGCGAGGAAGCTGCGCTTGCGTTCGACGACCGGCTCCGCGGGCGCGGCTTCGACGGCGATCGGGGGTTCGGACTCCGCGACGGGCGGCGTCTCTTCGACCAGACTCGCGATCGGCAGCGCCGGCGGCTGGTCGAGGGGGCCGGACGTCGCGGCGAGTGCCTCGAGTCGAGCCAGCGTCGCGGACAGGGCTCCGGCGGTCTCGCGCGCTTGCAGCGCGGACGGCAATGCGGCCTCGAGGGCGACGAGGCGCTCATGCACGCGCGCGGACTCCGCCGCCTGCGCGTTGCTCTCTTCCGCCATCGCCTCCGCGATCCTGCCGAGGTTCGACTCGAGCGCGGCGACCAGCTCGTCGAGGTCCGTTGAGAGCGTCTCGACGCGATCTGCGACCAAGCGCTCGCTTTCGTCCCGCGCGTCGGAGCCGTCGCTCACCACGAAGGTCACGCGTTCCCCGACCTGCGTCCAGGCGACGAGCCCGAGGCCGGTCCACGCCAAGAGGCTGAACGCGCCGAGGAATCTGAGTCCTTGCTTCATCATGTCGCGAGTCATGCAAAGTGCGCGCCAAGTGCCGAACCCGAGCGAGGCACCATCGAGAGACCACGACGGTTCGCGTGAGCCGGTCAGCTCTACCGCGCATCGGTAAGACTTGCCGATCCGAGACTTGGACGGTGTGCGCTGTGCGGCTGCAGCGGCCCGAAGTGCGCCGATCCGCACTTGGTACGCGAATTGCCGAATCGGAAGCCCGAAGACTCGCCCCCCCGATCTCCGAGGGCTCGAAACTCGGTGTTCTTCGGACTCGGACGTGCCCCCCACGAAGCGTCTCGATCGGCTCCGGTCGATCGGGCCGCCGAGGGTCCTCGAGGGACGGGGGGCGAGGCTTCACTCTCGACGGCGGCGACCCGCGGAACCTCTCTGGCCGCGATCGCCGCCGCTCCCAACCTCTCTCGATCCCAGCCTGCGCGCATGAGAGCCACCTTCGACTACGACGTACTGATCGCCGGTGCCGGTCCCGCGGGAGCGCACACCGCGCTGCGCTTGGCCCGTGCGGGATGGCGAGTCGGACTGCTCGACATGCGGCGCTTCCCGCGCAAGAAGGCCTGTGGCGAGTTCCTGAGTCCCGCATGCGTGCCGATGCTCGAGGATCTCGGCCTGCTCGAAGGTCTGCTGGCGAGCGGCGCGCGCCGCGTCAGCGGGATGCAGCTCTACGCCCCGCGGAGCTGCGCGCACGGACACTTCGTGACGATCGGTCCCTACCGACCGGGCGCGCACGAGGGGCAGCACGGATTCGGCTTGGGCATCCGACGCGAGGTGCTGGACGAGCAGGCCGTGCGCGCCGCGGAGCGGCAGTCCGGCATCACCTGCATGCTCGGATGGCGCGTGCACTACGCGACGCAGGACGAGAGCGGTCGAGTCTCCGGACTCTCTGTCTCGAATCCGGACGGGAAGCGCCTGCAGCTGACGGCGCGCTTCGTGGTCGCGGCCGACGGACCGCGCAGCCGCGTGGCCGGCAGCTTGGCCTGGACGAACAAGTGGCGCGGGCAGGAACGCTTCGCGCTGATCGCGCGCTTCCACGGGGTCGAGTCCACGACCGAGGCGCACGTGCAGGTGCTGGACGGCGGCGACTACTTCGCGGCTTGCCCGATCGACTCGGGGATCTTCACCGCGAACCTGGTCGTCGACCGCGAGGCGCTGGCCGGCGGCAACCGCTCGCTGGACGCGTTGTTCGCCGAGCGCTTGGACCGCGCGCCCGCGCTGCAGGCGAAACTCGCCTACGCCGAGCTCGTCGAGCCGATCTCCGCCTGCGGGCCGCTGCGCACGATGACGCGCCGGACCAGCGGTCCGGGAGTCGCGCTCGTCGGTGACGCGTGCGGCTTCGTCGATCCCTTCACCGGCGAAGGCATGTTCTTCGCCATGCGGGGCGCGCAGCTGCTCGCCGAAGAGGTCCATGCCTTCCTGAGCGGGAAACGCAGCGAGCGTTCCGCGCTCCGTCGCTACGAGCAGGCGCGTCGCCGCGAGTTCGGACCGCGCTACGGACTGGCCAAGCTGCTCCAGCGCGGCCTGCGTCGCCGCGGCGTCGCCGACCGCGTCGTCCGGACGCTGGGCCGCTGGCCGCGACTCTGCGACCTCGTCCTGGGCCTGACCGGCGACTACGTGCCGCCCTCGGGCTTGCTCTCGCCGCTCGTTTGGCGCAGCGTGTTGGGAACGGCGAACCGCGTGCCCGTGCACGACGCTGCGTCCGATCCGGGACTCGTCCGGTACTAGGCTCGTTCGAGCGCCGCGAGTGATCGCCTCGCGACGAGTGGCCCGGTGCGCCGACGGGTTCCGCAGCACCCAGCACCCCAGCGCTTGAAGTCCTTCCGAACACTCACCGCGCGCTTCGGCTCGCTCTACGCTTCCGTCATCGCGATCGTCATCGGCGTCTGCGTCGTGTCCGTGCTGCAGTTGGCGCAGCTGCGGAACGACGCTGATCGCGTGATGGAGGAGGCGCGAGAGCAGAACGTCCTGGCGCGCGCGCTGTCGGGCGTGTCGGCGGTGCAGGGCATCTTCGAGTCCCCCGACGCCCTCGAGCCTGAGGCGACGGAACAGGTCCACGAGCTCTTGCAGAGCAGCATCGGCGAGTTGAGCGAGCTCGAGGACTACCCCGACGACCCTTCTCGTCGCGAACACCAGGACGAAGAGGCGCTGCACAGCACGCGCTTGCGCCGAAAGCTGCAGCAGGTGCTCGAGCTGACCCCGATCCTCGGCGAGGCTGCGGGCCGAGAACGCGCCGACCAGCTGCTGCGCAGCTCCCGGCAGGACGCGGAGATCCTGCGGACGGAGGCGATGGAGGAGGCGCAGCAGGCGAACCAGGACTTGGAGCGCCGGGCCGGGGCGATGAATGTCGTGTTGCTCGGCACGCTGCTCACCGCGGGAGCGCTGCTCGCGCTCGCGTTCCGCTTCGTGCAGTCCGGCGTCGTGCGTCCGATCCGCCTCGTCAAGGAAGGGGCGGAGCGCTTCGGCACCGGCGAGCTCGAGCACCGCGTGCAGATCGTGCACGCCGACGAGATCGGTGACCTCGCGAAGTCGTTGAACCGCATGGCGGACCAGCTGGCGGACGCGCAGGAACACCTCGAGGAACGCGTCCGTGCCCGGACGCGCGAGTTCCTGCGAGCGGCGAGGCTCGCCGATCTCGGCGTGCTGGCGTCCGGCATCGCGCACGAGATCAACACGCCGCTCGCGTCGATTGCCAGCTGCGCCGACGGCTTGCAGCGCCGGCTGCGTGAAGATCGGCTGCCGCAGGACCTGCTCGCTGAGTACGTCGACACCATCGGTCGCGAGGTCTACCGCGCCCGCGGGATCACGACTCGCATGCTCGCGCTCGTGCGCCAGGAACCCAGCAAGCTGTCCAGTGTCTCGCTGAAGCTGATCCTCGACCAGGCGGAGACCGCGCTCGCGCACCGCGCCAGCCAGCGCGACGTCAAGATCGTCTCGCGCGCGCCGGCGGACGACGTGCAGCTGCACGTGAACGGCGGCGAGCTCGTGCAAGTGATCGTCAACCTGCTGTCGAACGCGATGGACGCGTCGCCGGCCGGCTCGGAAGTCGCGTTGGACGCGAGCGTCGAAGGCGCGAAGCTGCTGCTGAAGGTGACCGACCGCGGGCCGGGAATCCCCGAGGCGGACCTGGACCGCATCTTCGAGCCCTTCTTCACGACGAAGGCGCCCGGCGAGGGCACGGGGCTCGGGCTCGCGCTCGTCTGCACGATGGTCGAGTCGCACGGCGGGCAGGTGCGCGTCGAGAGCGCCGTCGGCGAAGGCAGCGAGTTCACCGTGCGGCTCCCGATCGACTGGAGGCGCGACGCATGAAGACGCGGCTCCTGTTCGTCGACGACGACGAGACCTTCCGCGGCGTGCTGCACCGCGAGCTGGTGGGCTTCGGCTACGAAGTCGAGAGCTTCGCGCATGCGGAAGCGGCGCTCGAGTACCTGCGCTCGAACCGCGTCGAGGTCGCGCTGCTCGACCTGCGCCTGCCCGGCATGGACGGACTCGCGTTGTTGCGCGAGGTCAGCGGACTCGACCCTGAGCTCCCGGTGATCATCCTCACAGGACACGGGTCGTTCCCCGACGCGGTCTCGGCGATGCGCTCCGGCGCCTTCGACTTCCTCGGCAAGCCCGTGCCGCTCGACGAGCTGGAGCTGGCGCTGGAACGTGCCGTCGAGCACGGAGCGCTGCGCCGACGGAACCGCCTGCTCCGGAAGCTGATCGACCGCGAGGTCGCGCCCGAGATCGTCGGAGAGAGCGCCGCGATCCGCGAGCTACGGGAGTCGATCAAGCGCGTCGCGCCGACGGACGTGCGCGTGTTGATCCAGGGCGAGAGCGGCACGGGCAAGGAACTCGTCGCGCGCGCGATCCACGAGGCCAGCGCGCGGCGCGAGGCGGCCTTCGTGGTCGTCAACTGCGCCGCGATCCCCGCGGAGCTGTTCGAGAGCGAGCTGTTCGGTCACAGCCGTGGCGCGTTCACGGGCGCCGGCCAGCGTCGGCTCGGTCTGATCGAACTCGCCGAGGGCGGGACGCTGTTCCTCGACGAGGTCGGAGAGCTGCCGCTCGCGCTGCAACCCGCGTTGTTGCGGGCCGTGCAGTTCGGCGAGTATCGACCGCTCGGCGCGGAGCGCGCCGAACACGCCGACGTCCGCTTCCTGACCGCGACCAATCGTGACCTGCAGATCGCCGTCGACCGCGGTGAGTTCCGCGAGGACCTCTACCACCGCGTCGCTTCGCTGACGATCCACGTCCCGCCGCTGCGCGAGCGCGGGAGTGACGTGCAGCTGCTCGCGCAACGCCTCCTCGCCGCGCACAACGCCAACCAGTCGACCGGCGGTTCCCGGACGTTCACCGAGGCGGCGCTCGAACGCCTGCAGGCGCACGACTGGACCGGGAACGTCCGCGAGCTCGAGAACGTGGTCGTCCGACTCGTCACGCTCGTCGACAGCGACCGGATCGAAGCGGCCGACGTCGACCGCCACCTGCGGCCGATGGGGCGCCGCGAGGCCGGAGGTCTTCCGAGCTTGGACCTCGAGACGCTCGAGCGCAGCGCCATCGTGCAGGCCCTGACGCGACACGCCGGCAACCGCGGACGGGCCGCTGCCGAGCTCGGTGTCGCGACGAAGACGCTCTACAACAAGATCCGTCACCACGACATCGCGGCGTCCGAGTGGGGCGGATAGCGCACGAGCGCGTTGATCGCGCGGTTGTCGGCGCCTAGGCTGCTCGCCGATCGTGCGACAAGTCTTCGAAACAATCGCCGCCTCGAGGCGCAGCGTGCTGCTCGCCGCGGCCTGCACCCTCGCCGCGGCGTGCAAGTCCAAGCCGCCGGCGACCCCCGCGCCGGCTCCGCTCGAGGTGCTGATCCCGGCCGCGCAGGATCGCGTGCCGTGGGAACCGCCCGAGCCGGACGAGAGCGCGGACGACTGGATCCGCCTGACCTCGGGCGAGTGGTTGCGCGGGGACATCGAAGTCATGCGGCGCGACAAGCTCGAGTTCGACAGCGAGGAACTCGACACGCTGATCCTCGACTGGGACGACGTCGTCGAGGTGCGCACGACGCGCTCGATGACGCTCGGCCTGTCGAACCGGCGCGTCGTCACGGGCACCTTGCTCGTCAAGGGTGACGACGTGGGCGTGCGCGGCGCGGAGGTCGTCTACTTCCACCGCAACGAGCTGCTCTCCATCATCCCGGGGACTCCGAGCGAGCTGAACTACTGGTCGGGGAAGATCGGGATCTCCACGACGATGCGCCGCGGCAACACGAACCAGACCGACGGCGCGGCGGACCTGCGCGTGCTGCGCCGTTCGCCCGAGTCGCGGACCGAGCTCAAGTACAACGGCACGCTGACGCGCGTGGAGGGCATGGAGACTTCCAACGCGCACCGCCTCGACGGCCGCTGGGACCGCTTCCTCAGCCACCGTTTCTTCGTCACGCCGCTGTTCTTCGAGGCGACGCAGGATCGCTTCCAGAACATCTACCTGCGCTTCACGCCCGGCAGCGGCGTCGGATACCAGCTCGTCGACCGCGGCACGCTCGAGTGGGACGTCGACGCGGGCCTCGGTTACCAGCTGATTCGTTACGACTCCGTCGAGCCCGGCGAGCCGACGCGTCAGGAGTCGGCGGCGGCCCTGCTCGGCACTTCGCTCAGCGCCGACGTCACCGAGAAGGTCGAAGTGCTGTTCGACTACCGCGTCCAGGCAGCGTTCAGCGGGGACGTCGGGACGAACCAGCACGCGAAGTTGACGATCTCCGTCGACCTTCTCTCGGACCTCGACCTCGACGTCTCGTTCATCTGGGACCACGTGGGCAAGCCGGTCACCGACGCGAACGGCGTGACGCCGAGCCCCGACGACTACCGCATCCAAGCGGGCTTCGGCTGGAGCTTCTGACGCGCCGCGGCGTCGTCCTCGCGCGCCGCTTGACAGCTCCTCCGGACGCGTCGAGAATCCTCCTCGGCGACCATCTCGCGCCGAACTCCTTGACGACCCGCCGTCCCGGGTCGCCCGCGGGAGCAAAGGGGGGCTCGAACCCTCGGGATGCGCGCAGTCCTTTCCGATCACCATTCGGCGGGGTCGTGCGATGGACGGATCGCATGCCTCCGCATGCAGAATGGAACGATCCGATGACTCGAGGACGAAGCTTCAAACGTGAAGTGCGCGCGCGCATGGAGAAGACGGGCGAGCGGTACACCGCGGCTCGCGCGCGCATCTTGGCCAAGTGGGCGCCTACCGAAACGGCGGACGACGGTGCCTATCCCTTCTCTCCCGGCCTGTGCCGCGACACCGGCGCCGCGCGGAACTGGTTGCACGCACTCGGTGTGCGGGAACTGTCCGGCGGAAAGCCGCTGAGCGAAGCGCTGCTGACCGGACTCTCAGGCGGCGTCGGCTTCCTGTACATGGTGTTCGAGTACAAGGGCCTGCCGCCGCTCCTGTCGGTCCTGACGCGCTACGACACCTGCGCCGACCAGTTCGTCATCGGCGGGCTGACGCGGCTCGGCATCGACGCGCGCATCACCGAGACCACCAGCGCGAAGAAGGCACGCGCCGAGCTCGACGCGGCGCTCGAGGCGGGGACCGGCGCGCTGTGCGTCGTCGACTCCGTCACGCTCGCGCAGTCCGCGGCCGCGCGCGAGCTGACCGGAATGGTGCCGACCGTCGTCGCGGTCGTCGGTGAGGAGGGCGGCGAGCTGCTCGTCGACTGCGGCGGCGCGGAGCCGCTGCGCACGGACCACGCGTCCTTCGCGAAGGCGCGCGCGGGCTACAAGAAGGCGAAGCACCGCATGCTGACCGCGCAGCGCGATGCGCAGCCCAGCGACCTCGCGGGCGCGGTGCACGGCGCGGTCGACTCCTGCCTCGAGCGCTACGAGAACGCGCCCTTCAAGGGCTTCGCGTCGAACTTCGGCTTCGCCGGCATGGAGAAGTGGGCTCGGCTGCTCACCGACGAGCGCGATCCCAAGGGCTGGCCGCGCCTGTTCCCCGACGGCCGTGCCGCGTGTCTCGGGCTGCGTCGCGCGTTCGAGGGTCTCGAGCACGAGATGACCTCGACGGGCGCCGGGCGCTTCGCGTATGCGGACTTCCTGCGCGACGCCGCGCGCATCACGGGCTGCGAGGCGTACGCCTCCGCGGCGGAGCGCTACGACGGAGCGGCGAAACGCTGGTCCGCCGTCGCGGAGTCGATCGCCGCGTGCGATGTGCGCGAGGTCCGCTCCGGCTGCGAGCTGCTCGACGCCTACTCCGAACTACTCGACGCGCAGGCGCCGAGCGCGGA
Source organism: Planctomycetota bacterium (assembly GCA_020638835.1). Lineage (GTDB taxonomy): Bacteria > Planctomycetota > UBA1135 > UBA1135 > JACKHV01. The sequence goes on from JACKHV010000003.1 coordinate 78,070, forward strand.
GCGTGAGTCGTTGGCGGCGCGGCTGTCCGACAGTTCGAAGGCGTGCGATCTGGACGTTCACGCCGCGCGGGCGATCTACGCGCAGCTGTCCGAACTCGTGCAGGAGGCGGTCGACACCGAACGGCAGGCGGTCGAGGCGCTCAGCGGCGCCGTGGCGGTACGCTCATGAGTCACACCACTGGAATCGAAGCCGCGGCCTCGCGGTTGCGAGAGGGGGCAGGACATGCTGCGTAAGATCCTCGGATTCGTGGCGGCCTTCGTGGTCGTCAACGTCGTCGTGATCGTCGGCTTCCTGGGAGGAGCGATCGTGCTCGGCTCCGAGCGCGTGTTGGAGCCCGGGGGCTACGACGCGAGCCTGCTCTGGCTGTTCGTCTCCTCGCTGATCGGACTCGTCGGAGCCTCTTGCGGCGGCGTCGCGTGTCAGGCGATCTCGAGGGATCGACGTGTCGCTGGCGTGCTCGCCGCGGTCATGTTCCTGTTCGGCGCCGCTGCCTTCTTCGCCGGCGCAGGTGCCCCGGAACCGCCGCCGCGTCCGGAGGGCGAGACGGGCTTCGCCGCGATCAAGGCCGCCGCGGAGCACGGGCGCGAACCGCTCTCCACGCGCGTATTGAATCCCTTGCTCGCCGTGGCGGGAGTGCTGGCCGGCGCCTCGATCGTCGCGCGGCAACAGGGCGCGCGTCGCGACTGACTCGACCTCGCTCCGAGAAGAAGGCGCCCCCTCTCCCGCGGGAGAAGGGGCGCCTTTCGTTCGTCGAGGTGCTCGTCGGTGCTAGAGGCCCTTGAGCACGTAGTTCTTCCAGCAGTTCTCGAGCTCGTCCCAGTCGACCCCTGCGAAGGCGAGGTCGACCGCCTTGTCGAGGTCCTCGGTCGAGGCGAGCGTCTCGAAGTAGGTGTCGAGGATGCCGTTCCACGCCGAGTTCCAGCCGGACGCCTTCTCCGCGCCCGTGCGCAGGAAGTAGATGAACGACCAGCCCTGCGCGTAGTTGTAGCCGCCGTGCAGCTTGTACTTGTTGTTGCCGTAGTACTCGGCTTGCGAGTAGCGCACGAGTTCCTTGAGCGGGACGTAGGTGCGCTTCTCCGGCGTGTCTTCCTTCAGCGCACCCTTGATGGTCTGCACGCGCCAGTCGAACGGCTTGAGGACGAACTTCTTGTGCTTGTACTCGTAACCGCTGAAGAAGTCGCCCGTGCCTTCGTTGTACCAGGAGTGCGGAGCGAGGCTGCCGTACAGGTAGAAGATGTACTGGTGGAAGGCCTCGTGGTTGAGCACGGCCCAGGTGTCACGACGGCCGCCGCCCGCCTTGTCGTCGTAGATCACGAGTTCTTCGTGGAAGGACGCCCAGTAGCCCGCGGAGCCGCCGGGACCGCCGTACTCGTGGTACTGCGCCTGGTTCTTGAAGATGCGGACGACCGAACAGCGCGAGAGCTCGCGTGAGGAGACTGCCGAGGTCGTGCGACCGTCTTGCTTGATCCTGACATCGATGTCGGGCTCGCCCTCCTCGCCGCCCTCTTCCTTCTCCTTGTCTTCCTTCTCCTTGCGCGCCTGAGCGGCGACGGCCCGCAGGCGATCGGCCTTCTCCCAGGGGTAGATCTCTTCGTAGACGGCGCGGATCGCTTCGAGGCGGTCGAGCAGTTCCTTGATGAACTCGCGGTCGTCGTTGTCGGTGATGACGAAGTAGTTCTGCGTCTCGTAGAGCTCCCAGCCCGGGTTCTTCGCGCACTCACCCTCGAGCGCAGCACGCTTCTGCGAGCGCACCGCCGTGTCGCCGTCGCGCGCACCGCTCAGCTCGACTTGCTCGATCTCGACCGGCTTGAACGACTTGGCCATCTTGGCGAAGACCGACTCGTACTTGCGCCACTTCTTCTTGTCGGCGGGGCCGTTGAAGACGACCGCGACCTCGAGGTTCTCCTCGAGCTTGTAGAGCATCGCGTAGACGTAGAAGTCCACGTCTCCGGTCTGACCGACGTAGAGGTACTCCGTCGCCTCGACCTTGTTCACCTTGAGGTTCTTCTCCTCCTCGACGCGGAAGCCCCGGCCGCGCATGTTCTTGTCGATCCAGGTCTTCAGGTCGGGATCGGAGAAGTCGCGGTCCGCGATCTCGATCTCGATGTTGCCCTCGTCGTCGGTCGTGATCTTGTCCTCGCCGGCCGGCTTGCGGCGGTCGAACTTGACGAGGTAGGCCTCGAGCCAGAGGATCTCGTCGGGTGTCAGGTTGATGTACTTGTTGTAGGTGGGGGAGTACTTGCCGATCACGTTGCCCTCGGTTGGCTGGGGCGGCGTGAACTCCCAGTCCTTGGGCATCTTGACCTTGAAGCCGATGTCGACCGCGTCTTCGTAGAAGTCGCCGACCTTGGGGACCTGCGCGTGAGCCGGGGTGGCGGCCAAGCCGGCGAACAGGAGGAGCCAGAAGCTCAGCAGGCGAAAGTGTCGTGTCATCTCGTCTCCGTGGGTCGCGGTGCGGGAAGGGCGGGAGCGGCGGGGGTTTGGAGCGTTGCGAGCTTCCGTTGCTCGAGCCCGGCCTGCGCAGAGAGGCAGGCGGTATTCATGGATCGTGGTCGCCGATCGGTGGGCCGGCCGGGGTCCCGTCTCCTCTGGAACGCCCCGGAACCGGCGTTCCCTGGCGAAGCCTTCTGGATTCTAGGGCGGATCGGGGTGCTGAACAGGCGGCCCGCCGCCCCGGCGTGTTCGAGGAGTGCAAGAGAGGCCGCCTGACGGGCTTCGGCGGGTGCGTGCGGGCGTGAATGCCGACTCCCATATCCGGGACAGGAACTCGGAAAGTGCGACGAGGGCGTCTCCCGAAGCCGTCGGGCGCGGTTCGAGCCAAGGCGCGGGCGCTCACGGACGTTCGCTCGCACCCGCCCACGTCCGGCGGGGGAGTGCCTGCGGGGGGTCCTGCAAGAGTCCGGCGATTCGGAGTGAAGGCTCCGCGCCCCAGCTCGCAAGGGGAAGCCTGGGGCGGACTCGCGCCCCAACCGCTAGCCTGCACTCCTCGTCGCTCGCTGCACGACCTCGCGATCCCGAACTTCCCAACGACAACATGAAGCTCTTCTACGCCGCCTGCGGCCTCGCCGCTCTCTCGCTCGCCGCGCCCGCCAACGCCGACCGTGTGCTGACCGAAGACGGTCGCATCATCAAGCCGCTCAAGGCCCGTGAGGAAGGCGACGGCTACCGACTCACCTTCGAGATCGGCGAGATCGTCACGAAGGACAAGAAGGGCATCGCCTCGATCGAGATCGAGGGCGACATGTCCGACTACGTCCCGCAGAACGAGGACGAAGCCCAGAAGCTCGCTGATGGCTACATCCGCTACGACGGCAAGTGGTGGAGCAAGCCCGCGTACGAAGCCCAGCTGAAGAAGGAGTTCGAGGAGAGCCGCGAGCGCACGCAGGAACTCGCCGAACACTCCGAGTGGCACAACGCGTGGAGCAAGGAGACGCGTCACTTCGTCTTCCGGACGAACACGTCCCCGGAGCTGCTCGACTACTACGCGGAACTGCTCGAGACGTACTACGGGATGATGGACAAGCGCGTCGGCATCAAGCCGAAGGGCGAGTACCGCAAGATCAAGATGACCGTCAACATCTACAAGAGCCGCGAGGAGTTCCACGAACTGAACGCGGCCGGCGTGGGGGGCGGCGTCGCGGGCTACTTCTGGTCCTACGACAACACGCTGAACTTCTACCACGACTACGAGGAGCCGGCGGTCAGCGACTGGGTCGGGCTGCACGAGTGCACGCACCTGCTCACCTTCCTGATCGACCAGGAGTACCAGTCGCAGATCTGGCTGAACGAAGGCGTCGCGGACTTCTTCGGCTCGGCGGACGTGAAGGTCGAGAAGAAGAAGGGCAAGTTCGACATCGAGATCGTGCCCGGGAAGCTGCAGACCGACCGCGTGCTCACGGTGCAGCAGGCGATCAAGGAGAAGAACGACATCAAGCTCGAGGACCTCTTCTTCATCAACCGGCGCGACTTCCACTCCTTCCAGTACGCGCACGCTTGGTCGTTCGTCTACTTCCTGAACAACTACGACAAGGGCAAGTACCAGAAGGGCTTCACGAAGTTCTTCAAGGCGCTCTACACGCTGGAGAAGGGCGTGCCCTACGAACGCGTGCCGGCGGCCGGCAAGACGGGCACGGGCAAGAGCGTCACTCCCGAGGACATCCGCGCGCTGCTGCTCGAGAAGATCAAGGTCGACGACGTCGCCGCGCTCGAGAAGGAGTGGAAGGAATTCATCGCGGCGATCCCCGTCGACGGTCCCGAGGCGCGCTTGAAGCGCGGGCTGCGCGCCGTCTACCAGTGGGAGTTCGAGGAAGCGCTCCCCGACCTGAACGCCGCGATCGAGGCGGGCATCCAGGACCCGCGTGCGTACTGGGGACGCGGACGGGCAAAGCTCTGGAGCGGCAAGGGGGCCGAGTCCGTCTCGGACTTCGAGAAGGCGGTCGAGATGGACCCGCTCAGCGCGAGCTTCCGCTACGCGCTCTCCGAAGGCCTCGCCTTCAAGACGATCTTCACGCAGGAGGGAAAGGTCGGGAACCCCGACGCGCGCCTCCAAGCCGGCCTGGCACACGAACTCGACCCCGAGAACGAGCGCTACCGCGAGTGGTTCGAAGAAATGGCGGAGTAGGTCGCTCTATGCGCAGACCGGGACGACCGCGGGGCCCCGCTCCGCGGTCGCCTTCGTTCGGACGGAGGCGTACCTCGCTCCCGAATGCCGCCGACGCTTGGCGGTGGGGTGCGCGGGCGCGCTAGAATCCCCGAAACCTCCCGGCACCCCGTCCGCCCCCCCGGCATGAAACGACTCCTCTTCGTACTCGCTTGCTCATCGCCCTTCGCCGCGTCCTGCGCCAGTCAAGGGGCTCGCGAAGGCGCGACCCAGGGCGCGCTCTACGGTGCGCTCGGCGCCGCCGTCTCCAGCGTGGTCTGGGGTCGCGACGACGTCTTGGGTGACGCGGCGCGCGGCGCGGTCGTCGGCGGCACCGTCGGCGGCGTGCACGGCGCGGCCAATGAAGCGAACCGCAAGGCGGCCGAGGACGCGCGCAACGCGCAAGCGAACGACCGCGCGCGGCTGGAGCAGGAGAACCGCGAGCTCGCCGACCGGAACCGACAGCTCGAGCTCGAACAGCGCCTCATGCAGGAAATCGGGCCGGACAACACGGAGGCGGTGCGCAAGCTCGTCAACTGCGACCACCAGGGCGCAGTGCTCGCCGCGCGGCGCGCCGCGGACTCTGGAGACGAACACTTCCGGACCGCCGGCGTCTGGCTCGAGGCCGTCTGTGCCTACGACCGCCGCGACCTCTCGACCGCGCGCATGTTCTACCCGCGACTCGCGGAACTCGACCCGCAGACCGCTACGGCCGAGGACGCCGAGCTGAAGGTGGTCCAACTGGTGACGACGCTCGAAGACACGCGCCAGTCCTTCGGGCTGCCGCGCCGCTGTCAGTGACCAGACCGTGCGCCGTCGCATGAACCAAGCACGCGAGACGCAGCGGTGACGACCTCGAGGCCCGAGAAGCATCGCGACGTCATCGGTTGGAGGGAGTGGGTCGCGCTCCCGGACCTCGGGCTCAAGTCGATCAAGGCCAAGGTCGACACGGGCGCCCGCACGTCCTCGCTCCACGCCTACGACGTCGAGGAGTTCAAGCGCGGCGGACGCCGCATGGTGCGCTTCGTCCTGCACCCGGAACAACGCTCGGTGAAGGAGACCGTGCACACCGAAGCGCCGCTGATCGATCACCGCCGCGTGAAGCCTTCCAGCGGCGAGTCCGAGCTGCGCCCCGTGATCCTGACGGCCGTGGAATTGATGGGGCAGCGCTGGGAAGTCGAACTCACACTCACCCGTCGTGACGAGATGGGCTTTCGGATGTTGCTCGGCAGGCAGGCCATGCGCGGCCGGTTCGTCGTCGACCCGGGCCGGTCCTACCTCAACGGCAAGCGGATCAAGGGAAAGAAACGACTCAAGAAGAAGTCGAAGGGATAGACCAGTGAAGATCGCCATCCTCTCCCGCAAGGGGAGCCTCTACTCGACGTCGCGCCTCAAGCAAGCAGCCGAAGAGGCAGGCCACGACGCGCTCGTCGTGGACTACTTGCGCTGCTACATGAACATCGCGTCGCACCGCCCGGCCGTCGTCTACGGGGGCAAGGACCTTCAAGTCGACGCGATCATCCCCCGCATCGGCGCGTCGAACACCTTCTACGGCACGGCCGTAGTGCGTCAGTTCGAGATGATGGGTGTCTACCCGCTCAACGAGTCGCAAGCCATCTCGCGTTCGCGCGACAAGCTGCGCTGTCTGCAACTGCTCTCGCGTCGCGGCATCGGCCTCCCCGTGACGAGCTTCGCGCACTCGACGAAGGACGTCGCTGGCGTCATCGAGCTGGTCGGAGGCGCGCCGCTCGTCGTCAAGATCCTCGAGGGCACGCAAGGCATCGGCGTCGTCCTGTGCGAGACCGAGAAGGCCGCCGAGTCCGTGATCGAGGCCTTCCGCGGCATCCACGCGAACATCCTAGTGCAGGAGTTCATCAAGGAAGCCGGCGGCGCCGACATTCGTGCCTTCGTGATCGGCGACAAGGTCGTTGCGGCGATGCGGCGCCAGGGCGCGCCCGGCGAGTTCCGCTCGAACCTGCATCGCGGCGGCACCGCCGAGCAGGTCAAGCTGACGCCGGAAGAACGCACCACCGCCGTGCGCTCCGCCAAGGCGATGGGGCTGCGCGTCTGCGGCGTGGACATGCTGCGCTCGAACCACGGCCCCGTCGTGATGGAGGTGAACTCCTCGCCGGGCCTCGAGGGGATCGAGAAAGCGACCGGCATCGACGTGGCGGGCGCGATCATCAAGTTCATCGAGTCCAAGGCCGAGCCCAACAAGACGAGTGACCGCATCAAAGGCTGAACGCAACGAGCCGTTCGAGTGCGGCGGCTACTTCGTGGCGCCCGGCCAACGCCTGCGCTTCGACATGCCTGTCGCGTTGCTGCCGACGCACACGCAGCTGCACATCCCCGTGACCGTCGTGAACGGTCTGAAGCGCGGGCCGCGGCTGTGGATCAGCGCGGCGGTGCACGGCGACGAGCTCAACGGCGTCGAGATCATCAGCCGCGTCCTGGCCCAGCTGAAGGACCCGCTGCGTCGCGGCACGATCGTGGCCGTCCCGATCGTCAACGTGTTCGGTTTCATCGGTCAGTCGCGCTACCTCCCCGACCGTCGCGACCTGAACCGTTCCTTCCCGGGTTCGCTGCGCGGATCCTTGGCGGCGCGCGTCGCGCACCTCTTCATGACCGAGATCGTCGAGCGCTGCACGCACGGCATCGACTTGCACACGGCCGCCGTCGACCGCAGCAACCTGCCGCAGGTCCGCGGAGAGCTGGAAGACCCCGAGACGCGGCGGCTCGCGGAGGCCTTCAACGCTCCCGTGATGATGCAGTCCCCGACGCGTCCGGGATCCTTGCGCAGCGCCGCGAGCAAGCGCGGCATCTCGTCCGTCGTCTTCGAGGGCGGCGAAGCGCAACGCTTCAACGAGTCCGTCATCGGCATGGGGACGCGGGGCATCTTCGGCGTGCTGCACGAGCTCGGCATGGTCGCGAAGCCGCCGCGCGGCAAGCGCACGAAGACGACCTTCGTGCCGGAGAGCAGCTGGATCCGCGCGCGCCGCGGCGGCCTGTGGCAGCTGCTCGTCGACGAGGGCGAGACGGTGAAGAGCGGCGAAGCGCTCGGAGTCATCGGCGACCCCTTCGGCGCCGACCGCATCACGGTCCGCGCGCCCTTCGACGGCATCGTCGTGGGGAAGACGAACAACCCCGTCGTGCACGGAGGGGATTCGCTCGTGCATCTCGGCAAGCTCACTATGTCGAAGGGCGAAGGTCCGACGCCGAGCCGACCTGCCTCATGATCGGAGGTTTCACGCGAGCCGACTCCGCTGACGTCGAGCCGGGCCAACCCCCGCGATTCCCCGCGCGGTGGGGCCCGACGAGATGGTCGCGGGGACCGGCGAGAGCTAGGCTGCGCACATGACGCACACCGTTCTCCTCGCTTGCATCGGCGCGCTCTCCTTCACGTCGTGCGCCGCCACCCCGACGCCTACGGCGGCCTCCGTCGACTCCATGCGCTTCGCGGTCTCGATGAGCGAGGCCGACGCACCGTGCAGCCCCGAGCCCGCGACTCGCGTCACTCCGTCGCCGAGCGGTCCGACGCTGGATCGACCGCTCGCGCCCGAGAGCATCGCGCACGCGGACGACCCGGAACCCGAGTCCGAGTCTCCCTGGGAGAAGTACAGCCTCTCCTTCGGCGGCATGCTCTCCGCGACCTCGAGCGACGTGCGCTTCGGCGTGAAGGGCGTCGGACTCACCGTCGACTTCGAGGACTTGCTCGGACTCGACACCTCGACCTCGTCCTACCGCATCAACGGCTCGTGGCGCTTCTCCGACAACCGGCGACACAAGGTGGACCTCACCTGGATGGACCTCGGTCGCAGCGGTTCGTTGACCACCCAGCGGGACATCGACGTCGGCGGCGGAACGGTGATCCCCGCCGGCACCGGCGTGAAGTCCGGCTTCCAGATGAACCTCATCCGGACCGACTACAGCTACTCCTTCCTGCAGGACGACCGCATCGACCTGGCCGCGGTCTTCGGCCTCTACATCGCGCCGATGAAGGCCTCGCTCGAGACGACGACCGGCTCCGGCTACCAGGACGAGTTCGACGTGACCGCGCCGCTGCCGCTCGCCGGCCTCAGCTTGGACATCGCCCTGACGAAGAAGTGGTTCCTGCGGAGCGGCTTCAGCCTCTTCTACCTGGAGGTGCAGGGGTACACCGGCTCGATGACCGACAACACCCTCGCCGTGGAGTACAAGGGTTGGGAGCATTTCGCGATCGGCGCAGGCGTCGACGCGTTCAGCATCGGCGTCGAAGCGAACGGCTCGACGGACGTCCCGGGCATCGACAAGCAGGGCAGCTTGGACTACGGGTACACGGGGTTGATGCTGTATCTGAAAGGACTGTGGTAGCGGCGTTCGTCCGCCGCGCGCCAAGAACGACTCTTCGGCGATGAGCGACTCGGCCCACATCGGCGTCGAAGCCTTCGGCGCCGCGCTCGCGGCGCTCGACGCCGAGCTCGACTGGGCGTTGCTCGAGCGGCTCTACTGCTGGGACGCGGGTGAAGGTTTCTTCGGCGCGGAGGAGCGCGAAGCGCTCTGGGACGCGGGCTTGCAGATCGCGGCGGGCTTGTCGGAAGGGCTCGCGGAACTCCCTGCCGGCGGGCCGAGGCGCAGCGTGTACGTCGGCGCAGCGGTCGCCGAGCTCGTGCCGATGCTCGTCGAGTCGATGGTGCTCGGGCGCGAGGTGTGCGCGGTGAACCTGCCGGGCGCGGAGGCGGACGAGTTGAACCGCGCCTTCGAGGCCGTAGGCGTCGCGTTGCGCGTCGACGCGGAGCTGCCCGATGCCGAGTACGACCACTTGTGGGTGGTCAGCGTGCTCACGGATCCCGAGGCCTTCCCCGCGCTGCACGACGAGCTGTATCAGCGCACGGGGGAGGGCGCGACGGGACGCGGCAACCTCGTCGCGGAGCGCATGCGGGCGGCGGAACTCGTCGACGCTTGGTGCACGCGGCTCGCGCGTCGAGCGCTCGTCAGCACGACGGACGAGGAGCTCGGCTTCTTCGAGGCCGAGGCGGCGCGGCACGGGCGACGGCTCGAAGTGCCCGAGCTGGGCCGCCTCACGGCGATCGTCGGCGACACCCTGCGGCACTGCGGGCGGCGCTGAGGCACGCGGTGGCGGCGGATCCGCGGGACGAGGCGGCGTGGCCCCCGCGCGGGAGCGATCTACGCACTCCGGCGGCTTTTCGATCGTTCCGGACGCCCTAGAGTGCATCGCATGAAACGGTCCACTGAAGAGGCGGTGCGCCGCCGGCGGTCCTTCTTCCTGCTCGCTTCGACCAGCGGATGTGCGGCGCTCGCGCTCGCGTGGAGCTGCTCGCAACCGACGCCACGCAGCGAGCCGCCGACACCGCCGCCGGCTCCGGAGCCGTCGAGTCTGAGCGCGGAGAGCCTCGACGTGCTCGACGACGAGGCCGAGATCAGCGTCGAGTTGGAAGCGACGCTCGACGAGTGGTTCGGCGACTTGTTCGAGCCGCGCTACGTGGTCCTGCCCGAGTGGCGCGAGGCGGGCTTCGACCCGAACACTTCGCCCTTCGAGGGCGCGCGTGCGTTCGAGGGCATCGACGAAGCGGACCTCGAGACGATCCGCGCCGGCAATCGCGAGCACTGGTCCAGTGTGTTGAACGCGATCGACCGCAACGCGAACCGCCTGCCGGGGCCGTGGCCGGGTCGTCGCGACCTGAACCAGACGTGGCGCGACGTGCGCCTGAACCGCAACGCGGTCGGACCCGCGGACTTCAAGCGCGAGGCGCGGCGTCTGTTCGAGGAAGACTTCCCGACCTCCGCCGACACCGCGCGGCTGTACGCGCGCAACTGCCAGCAGTGCCACGGCATGACGGGGGCCGGCGACGGTCCGATGTCGAACATGATGGAGCCGCGGCCGCGAGACTACCGGCACGGCGTCTTCAAGTTCTCGTCCGTCAGCTCACCCGCGCGGCCGCGGCGCGACGATCTGCGACGCACGCTCGAGCACGGCTTGCCCGGGACGCAGATGGCCTCGTGGCGCGAACGCCTCGGCATGGGCGAGCGCGAGGCGTTGATCGACCGCGTACGCTGGATCGCGATCCGGGGTGAGGTCGAGCGCTGGCTCGTCGCCAGCTGGATCGCCGACGAGGAACCCCCGAGCGAAGCGATCGAGGACGCCTATCGCACGATCTGGAGCCGCTGGCTCACGGCCGACGACTACTTCGTCGCGCTGCAGGACGACGTCCCGCCCGCGGACGCCGCCTCGATCGAACGCGGCAATGCCCTGTTCCACGACGCGACGCGCGGCAACTGCGCCTCGTGCCACGGCGACGGAGGCCGCGGCGACGGTCCGAACGCGGTCGAGGTCACGCCCGACGGTGTCCGCCATCCGCTCCTGCGCGACGAGTGGGGCCGCCCCGCCTGGCCGCGCGACTTGCGCAACGGCGTCTTCCGCGGCGGCTCACGCCCGATCGACATCTACCGCCGCGTGCACTGCGGCGTGCACGGAACCCCGATGCCGGCGCAGGGCGACACCCTGACGCAGGACGAGATCTGGGACCTCGTGCACTACGTGCGCTCGATCGCCGGTCTCGAGCCGGAATAGGCCTCCGCGCGAGCGGAACGCCACCACGTCCGTTCGTCCACAACGAAGAGGGGCCCGCGCGTCGTGCGCAGGCCCCTCTTCGTCGGAGCGAACCGAAGCGTAGCGCCGCTCGACTCAGGTCGGCTGCACGCGCTTCTGGGACTTCTTGCGCAGGTCGGCGTTCAGCACGCGCTTGCGCAGGCGCAGCGAGGTCGGGGTGACTTCGAGCAGTTCGTCGTCCTCGACGTACTCGAGGGCTTCTTCGAGCGAGAAGAGGCGCGGGGGCGCGATCTTCGCGTTGTCGTCGCGGCCGGCGGCGCGCATGTTCGTGAGCTTCTTGGTGCGGCAGACGTTGAGCGGGAGGTCGTCGTCCTTGTTGTTCGCGCCGACGATCATGCCCTCGTAGACGGGCACGCCGGGGGAGACGAAGAACTCGCCGCGGTCCTGCAAGCCGTCGAGGGCGTAGGCGACTACGTCGCCCGTGCGGTCGGCGACCAGCACGCCGGAGGTGCGGCGCGGGATGGGGCCGCCGTCCGGTTCCCACGACTCGAAGACGTGGGAGAGGATCGCTTCACCCTGCGACAGCGTGAGCAGTGCCGTGCGCGCGCCGATCAGGCCGCGCGAGGGGATCTTGAACTCGAGCTTGCTCATCGAGGAGAGCGGTTCGAGCGAGAGCATCTCGCCGCGCCGACGCCCGAGGTACTCGATCACCTTGCCGGCGAAGTTCGTCGGCACCTCGATCGAAGCGCGCTCGTACGGCTCGCACATGCGGCCGTTCACTTCCTTCACGATGACGTGCGGCTTGCCGACGGCGAACTCGTAGCCCTCGCGTCGCATGTTCTCGATCAGCACGCCGAGGTGCATCACGCCGCGTCCCATCACTTCGTACGCCTCGGCCGCGCCGGTCTGCGCGATCGTCAGCGCCACGTCGCGCGCGGACGCGCGCTGCAGGCGGTCGAGGATCTGGCGGCTCGTGACGAACTTGCCTTCCTTGCCCGCGAACGGCGAGTTGTTGACGTAGAACACCATCGAGAGCGTCGGCTCGTCGAGCGTGATCGCCGGCAGCGGATCGGGATTGTCGACCGGGCACAGCGTGTCGCCGATGTTCAGGTCCTCGAAGCCCGCGACGACCGCGATGTCGCCGGCGTAGACCTTCTCGGCGGGGACGCGCGCCAGGCCTTCGTAGCGGAACAGACCCTTGATCGGCGCGCTCGAGTACTTCGAGCGGTCCGGGTGCGTCACCGCGTAGCGCTTGCCGGTCTCCAGCGTGCCGCGCTGCACGCGACCGATCGCGATGCGGCCGACGAAGTCGTCGTGGTCGAGCGTCACGGCCTGGAACTGCAGCGGCGCGTCGGCGTCCATCGGCGGCGCCGGGATGTGCTTCAGCAGCATCTCGAACAGCGGCTTCAGGTCCTTCGGCTCGTGGTCGAACTCGTGCATCGCGTAACCGTCGCGGCCCGAGCCGTAGACGACCGGGAACTCGAGCTGCTCGTCGTGCGCGCCGAGGTCGACGAAGAGGTCGAAGATCTCGTTCAGCACGTCGTTCGGGCGCGCGTCGGGCCGGTCGATCTTGTTGACCATGACCAGCGCGCGCAGCCCGTGCTCGAACGCCTTGCGCAGCACGAAGCGCGTCTGCGGCATCGGACCCTCGAAGGAGTCGACGAGCAGCAGCACCGCGTCCGCCATCGAGAGCGTGCGCTCGACCTGGCCGCCGAAGTCGGCGTGTCCGGGCGTGTCCACGATGTTGATGCGCGTGCCCTTGTATTCGATCGCCGTGTTCTTCGCGAGGATCGTGATGCCGCGCTCGCGCTCCTGCGCGTCGGAGTCCATGACTCGTTCGGCGACTTGCTGGTTCGCGCGGAAGGTGCCGGCGTACTGGAACATGGCGTCGACCAGCGTGGTCTTGCCGTGGTCGACGTGCGCGACGATCGCGATGTTGCGGATTTCCCGGGGAGCGGACATGTCGTTAGAGGATCTTGTGCAAGCGGTCGAGGCGGTAGGTCCGCAGGGTTCCCGACCGGGGGCAGAGGGCTTCCAAGTAACCCTTGGAGCGGTGTTCGAAGAGGAAACGGGGCAACAACGGGATGCTCGCGGGGGAGCTGGTCTCGCCGTACAGCGCGACGACTTCGCGTTCTTCGGCGAGGGCCGCGCCGAGCGGCCGGAGGCGCCGCGGGAGGCGGGGTTCGGGCGGCAGCGCCGACGTGATCGTCAGCGGTGCGCCGGACAGGAAGGTCGCGAGCTTCGCGTCTTGTAGACCGCCGGCGCGCTCGAAGCACTCTTCTATCACTTTCCAGCAGTAGACGGCATCGGAGAGTGCGCGGTGGTGCGGACCTTCCTCGAGCTCGAGGTGCTGGCAGAGCGTCGGGAGCTTGTGGTCGGCCGCCTCGGGGATGTGCTTCTTGGCGAGCTTCAGCGAGTCCATGAACAGACCGGCGGGCGGTTCGAGCCGAGCGCGCGCGTGCTCGTAGGCCAGCACCTTCACGTCGAAGCCCGCGCTGTGCGCCGCGAACCAGTTGTCGCCGGCCCAGGCGTTGAAGCGCTCCAGCACCTCGGCTGCGGTCGGCGCGTTGCGCACGTCCGACTCGGCGATGCCGTGGATGGCCGTCGCCTCCTCCTCGATCGCCACTTCCGGGCGCACGAATGACTCGAAGCTGTCCTCGATCTCGCCGTCCACGACGCGCACCGCCCCCAGCTCCAAGAGGTGGGGGGCACCCTGCAGGGTGGCGGTTTCGGTGTCCAAGACGACGAGCGGGCGGTCCATGAGGGCGAAGAGGGTATCCGCCGCGGCCGGAACCGGCGCCTCCCGGCGCGCTTTTCGTCAGTGCTGTGCCGCGTTCGAGCCGGGAGTCGGCTCCTCGGCGTGCCAGCGCACGTCCCGCACCCAGTCGGCGAAGTCCGGCTCGACGACCGCGATCCACGGCTCGTCCCAGGTCGTGTACCAGCCGTAGTTCACCGAGCGCGGCCCGATCGCGGCCAGCAGCCGGTCCGGCACGTTCGCCGGCCACATCAGGTGCCCGCGCAGGTCGTCCGGAAGGCAGGCGATCGCGTTCGCTTCCGTCTCGGGGAAGCGCGCGTTCTCGGGCGCCTCGAGGCCGGCCTCGGCGAGGCAGCGCAGGGCGCCCTTGGTCAGGTGGTACCGGCGGTCCGGGTGACGGTCCAGGTGGTCGGCCAAGCTGCGCCCGAGCTCGGCGGGTCCGCGCTCGCGGATCTCGTCCGCTGCCTGCATCAGCGTCCACGCGTTCGCCGTCCAGCCCAGCGCGAGGAGCACGCTGAAGGCGACGGCCGCCCGGTACGGCAGGGAGCGCGCGATCAGGCCGGCGCCGCGCGTCGCGAGCAGCGCCATGAAGGGCGCGAGGAACAGCAGGTTGCGCACGAACAGCACGCGCTTCGTCCCGACGAACAGCAGGTAGACGAGCGGCAGGAGCACGAGCAACGCGAACAGCGGCTTCGACTCGCGCCAGGCGTGCACCGCGCCGACGAGGGCGAGCAGGCTCGTGAAGACGGCGAGCGGCGCGTAGTCGGAGAACAGTTCGACGCCCAGGTAACGGATCGCGCGCGACAGGTGGTCGATGCCCGGCTCGACGGTGAAGCCCCAGTGGCCCTTCGCGTAGTGCGCCGCCTCGTACGCGAGGTCGTTCAGGAACAGGCGGGGTTCGAGCAGCGTGCCCGGCGTGCTGGCGAGGTAGGCGAGCGCGAAGAGCAGCAGGCTGCCGACGCCGGCGCGCACGAGGCTGCGACCTTCGCGCGCGGCGCAATGCACCGACGCCGGCAGGACGGCGAGGAGCAACAAGCCGCCGGGATACTTCGTGCCGGCCGCCAAACCCGCGGCGAGCGCGGCGACGCAGCAGAACGCCGCCGTCCGCGGGCTGCTGCGCGCCGCGAGCAAGGCCGCGAGGCACAACGCGGTGAACTGCACCATCACCGTGTCAGGCGCGATCCAGCGCGCGTGGTAGGCGAGTTCCCACGAACCGCCGAGCAGTGAGGCGGCGAACAGCGCGCCGAGCCAAGTCGTGCCGCTCGCGCGCGCGGCGAGCGCGATCCACAGCACGGAGAGCGCCGAGGCGAGCAGGAAGAGCGTGCGCGCGCGCAGCTTGTAGGCCTCCGACTGCACGTGCTTGACGACCGCGTCGGTGTCGGTCTGCAGCACGGTCGACAGGCCTTCGTCGGTCGCGTGCGTCCGTGCGACGATCTCCGGCGTCGCGGCGGCGACGGACAGCGCGAACGACACCGACGGATACTTGTAGAAGCCCGGCAGCAGCGTGTCGCGCGTGACAGCGCGCATCACGGCGCGGCGTTGGATGTCCTCGTCCCAGTGGCGGCCGAAGTCGAGCCCGCGCAAGCCGGTCACGACGAAGAACAACAGGACGCCGAGGACGGGTGCCAGTCCCAGGAGCCGGGAGCGGACCGTCCCGCTGCTCAACGGACGAGTTCCTGGAAGGCCGCGATGCCGCGCAGCGCGTCGAGGTCCGTGTTGTTGCGGAGCTCGCTGCCGATGTAGTAACCGCGGTCGCGCGCACGGGTCAGCTCGGAGAGCGCCTGGTCGATCTCGCCGATGTAGGCGTAGACGAGCGCGCAGTGGAAGCCGACGTAGCCGTCCTTCGGCGACATGGCGAGCGCCTCCGAGACGAAGCGCTTCGCTTCCTCGTTCTGCGTCATGCGCGCCAGCAGCATCGCGAGGTGCACGCGTGCTTCCTGGTCGTCCGGCTGCGCCTGCAGGTGCTTCTTGGCGGCGGCGATGCCCTGGTCCGCGATCTCGATCGCTTCCTCGTAGCGGTCGAGGCGGCGCAGCACGTTGTAGAGGTGGTCGTAGGTCGCGATGTGCGTCGGCTTCAGACCGATCGCGCGGCGCAGCAGGCCGGTGGCGCGCTGGAAGTTGCCTTCGCGCGCGACGAGTGCTCCGAGCAGGCGGTGCGCGAGCCACTCCTTCTCGTCGTACTCGATCGCGATGCGATACTCGCGCTGCGCGTCGGTCGAGTGACCCGAGAGGTGGAAGGCGAAGCCGAGCGAGGTGTGCGCTTCGGCGCAGTCCGTCTTGAGCGCCAGGGCGCGCGCGGCGAACTCACGCGCTTGCTCGAGGTAGGTCTGGTCGCCGTCCCAATAGAGGTACTTGCGCACCGTCGCTTCGGCGAGTCCGGCGTACGCGATCGCGCAGTAGGGATCCGCTTCGATGGCGCGTCGGAACGACGAAATGGCCGCCATCAAGTGCTTGGACGTGCCCTTCGACAGCACGTCGTGCGCGTGTTGCGCGAGTTGGATGCTGGCTTCTTGGTCGCGCGTCTTGCCGATCGGTTTCAGCGACGACTCCGAGAGGTGCCGTCGCAGCTCGCGCGCGGCGTTGCGCACCAGGTCGGCTTGCAGCGCCCACTCGTTCGGGTCGGAGTGCGTCAGCTGTTCGGTCCACTCCTCGTGCTTCTGCGCGCTTCCGTTGACCGACGAGTAGCGCACGAGGCGCATCTCGAGCTGCGCTTCGGGCGGAGCGACGCGCAGGCCGATCGACAGCGACCAGTCGTAGCCGTCTTCGGGCAGCTGCGCCTTGTCCAGCAGCACGACTTCGAGGTCTTTCAGGCGGCCGAGTTCGGTCGCGAGGTCCTTGCGCATACCGGACGCGATCACCCGGCAGTTCTCGAGCCCCTCTTCGGACGCGTGGCACTCGACCGGCATCACGAGCAGCGTTCCGCGCACGTTGACTTGGCGGTGCGTCGTGCCGAGCAGGCTGGCGGAGACTTGCAGCAGCGCGCCGTGCGCTTCACGCGCGTCGGCGTAGCGTTCCTGCGGATCGGTGTGCAGGCACTTCTGGATGAAGTCCTCGAACTCGCGCGGGAAGCCGGCGCGCGCGATCGAAGGCGGTTCCGGCTTGCCGTCGAGGATCGCCATGCAGACCTCGGGGAAACTCTTGCCGGGGAACGGCAGCTTGCCCGTGGTAATGTGGTAGAGCACGGCGCCCATCGAGAAGATGTCGGAGCGCATCTCGAGCTCGTCGCCGCGCACCTGTTCCGGCGACATGTACAGCACCGTGCCGACCAGCATGCCGTGCTGCGTGATCGACGACTCGTTCGAGGCGCGCGCGATGCCGAAGTCGAGCAGCTTGACCGTGCCGTCGTCGAGCACCATCAGGTTCGCCGGCTTCAGGTCGCGGTGGATCAGTCCGGCCTCGTGCACTTCGCGCAGCGCGCGCGTGACTTGTTGCGCGATGCGCAGGCACTCCTCGAAGCCGAGGCGTTGGTCCTTCAGGATCTTGTCGAGCGTGCGACCCTTCAGGAACTCCATCGCGATGAAGTAGGTTCCCTCGTACTGGCCGTACTCGTAGACGCGCGCGATGTTGCGGTGCTCGATCTTGCTCGAGTGCACCGCCTCGCGGTGGAAGCGCTGGTCGGCGGAAGGGTCGATCTCGGCGTGCGCCCGCAGGATCTTCAGCGCGACGACCCGGTCGAGGTTCGTGTCCGTGGCACGAAAGACCTCGGACAAGGGGCCTTCACCCAGCTTGTCCTGCTCGGGGTCGAACTCGAACTGCGCGATCTTCATGGGGGAGCGTCGGGCCCTCACGAGGGGGAATCCGTCGGGGAGGCCTCCATCGGGTCCGGCAGCCCGGGGAGACCTCGCGGGGAGGCCGCCGCGGCGGCAGGGGGGGGCCGGACCGACGAAGCTTCCAAGGACACTTCGGCCAGGGCATTCTAGCGGCTGGAGTCTTCCATCCCAGGACCCCCGGAACATGACCAAACCCGCCGAAATCGACGCGGAACCCACGCCTTTCGGCTCGATCGAGCCCTTTTCCGAGGCGGATCTGCACGCCCTCGCGGAGCCCCTCTGCCGGGATCCGCAGTACAACGAGCACCGGCTCGCCCTGCGGCGCAAGCTGGGCACCCTCGCCAAGGCCTTCCTGGCCCGCGGGAAGGGCGAGCTCCCGCCGCTCCTCGCCCGGACCAGCCTGCACGCGCCCCACCCCTTCAACGGCAAGCGCGTCGCGCGCATCTGGACCTACCTCTGCCGGGACAAGGCCGAGAAGGCGCGCCTCAAGAAGGTCGTCGGGGCGGACCTGGCGAAGGACTTGGACGCCGCCTACCGCAACGCCTACCTGTGCATCGCCGCCGAGTCCGAGGCGCTCGAAGTCAGCCTGCGGATCCACTCGGACGCCTGGTTCGACGGCGCGAACTTCCAGCGGCGCGTCGCCGCGGAGGGGCCGAAGGGGCTCACCAAGCTGCTGAACGAGCTCGAGGGCTTCACCCTGCGCCTCGACGACTGGAAGGGCGAGTGGGTCTGCGGCGGGCTCGGCCCGGAGCGGGTCGAGGAGTTCTTCGGCTACTACAAGCCCGGCGAACACCGCCTGCTCATCGACCGCCGCTTCCCAGCCCCTGCGAACCAACCGGCGGTGCGCGCGCTGAGCTTCGCGCCGGAAGTGCCGGAGCACCTGCTCGACGAGCTCTCGCGCTTGGTGCCGCTGTACCGCTTCGCGGCGTGGTCGAAGGAGAGCGACTTCTTGTTCGGGTGATCCCGCCGCACGGGGCGAATCGGGCCAGGAGCGGGCCTTCCGGGCACTTCCCGGGCGAATCTTGGACTGCGGACTCGTACGTCCGGTTATCCTCTCCGGATCCGAACCCGGCCCCAGGATCGCCATGAAGACCATCATCGAACCCTTCCGCATCAAGAGCGTCGAACCGATCCGCATGACGGAGCGACCCGAGCGGGAGCGGCTGCTCGCCGCGGCGCACTGGAACCTGTTCGGACTGCGTGCGGAGGACGTGATCATCGACCTCCTGACCGACAGCGGTACGGGCGCGATGAGCAGCGAGCAGTGGGCTGCGATCATGCGCGGCGACGAGTCGTACGCGGGTGCGAAGAGCTTCGGGCGCTTCGAGGAGGCGGCCCAGCGGCGCACCGGCTTCGAGCACGTCATCCCGACGCACCAGGGGCGCGCGGCGGAGCACTTGCTGTTCGCGGTCTACGGCGGCGCGGGCAAGCGCGTGCTGAACAACACGCACTTCGACACGACGCGCGCGAACTGCGAGGCCAGCGGGGCGCGGGCCGTCGACCTGCCCGGACCGGCGGGTGAGGACACGACCTCCGACGCGCCCTTCAAGGGCGACATCGACCTCGTTGCGCTCGAGCGCGAGCTCGCTGAGCACGGCGACGCCGTCAGCCTGGTGATGGTCACGATCACGAACAACGCGGGCGGGGGGCAGCCCGTCAGCCTCGCGTGCTTGCGCAAGGTGCGCGAGCTGTGCGACCGCTACGGGAAGCCGTTCTTCCTCGACGCGTGCCGCTTCGCCGAGAACGCGTACCTCGTGCAACAGCGCGAAACCGGCTGTTCGGGCCGTTCCGTGGCCGAGATCGCGCGCGAGGCCTTCGACCTCGCCGACGGCTGCACGGTCAGCGCGAAGAAGGACGGCATGGCGAACATCGGCGGCTTCCTCGCCTGTCGCGACGCGGACCTCGCCGCGCGCCTGCGCCAGATGCTGGTCGTCACCGAGGGCTTCCCGACCTACGGCGGCCTCGCCGGCCGCGACCTCGAGGCGATCGCGCAAGGGCTCGATGAAGTCGTGCGCGAGGACTACCAGGAGTACCGCCACGCGTCGATCCGCTACGTCGTCGACCGCCTGCACGCCGCCGGGGTTCCGGTGCTGCGTCCCGCCGGCGGCCACGCGATCTTCCTCGACGCCGCGCGCTTCCTGCCGCAGATCCCGTGGAACGAGTACCCGGGCCAGGCGCTCGCCGCCGAGCTGTACCTCGCCGGCGGCATCCGCTCCTGTGAGATCGGCAGTCTGATGCTCGGACGCGTGGATCCGGATTCCGGAAACGAGCTGCCGGCGCACCACGAACTCGTGCGCCTCGCGATCCCGCGGCGGACCTACACCCAGAGCCACATGGACTACCTGATCGAAGTCGTTCTCGACGTCCACGCGCGCAAGGAAGCGCTGCGCGGCGTCGGAATCGTGTGGCAACCGGCCGTCCTCCGGCACTTCTCGGCCCACTTCGAACCGCTCGCGAAGACCGCCGCGGTATGAGCCTTGCGGTGCGCCCGTCCGCCGCGCGCCCTATCATGTTGCAGCCCTTCGCGGCTCTCCCCCCCGACTCGACACGAACGAACGCAAGATGACCATCCGTAGCGACGCGTCCCCGGCCTCCGACCCGCAGGGCGCCCAAGTCCTCGGCCTCGACGGCTTCAACTGGGCCGACCTGCACCGGGCCGAACGGCTCGCCGACCTGCACGCCGCCTTCCTCGACTCGCTGCGCTCGCACGACGCCGAGCTGGCCGAGCGCTGGGCCGCGCACAGTGCCGGGTCCGCCGACCTCGACGAGGAGGCCGAGTCGCGCCTGATGATCGACGTCGCGCGGCACGTCTCGCGCTTCATCGGCGAGCTGTTCCGCATTCGTCCCGCGCAGGAATCGGCGCGCGAGGAGATCGAGCGCCGCAGCCAGATCTACCGCATCACCAAGCCTTTCCTGAAGCAGTACAAGGGCCGCGCGAAGACCGAAGGCGTCGTCGCGAGAGAGGTGCGCGCGCAGGCGCAAGCGCTGCTCGACGCGCTGCCGGGCATCCCCGGCGTCGAGGAGAACGAGGAAGAGCGCTTCGCGGGTCGCGTGTTGCTGCTGCTCGAGCGCGACAAGACCGAGACCGCGCACGCCGGCACGGACCTGACCGTCGAGGCGGCGCTGGAGTTGCTCGGGCTGGACCTCAAGCTGCGCGAGGAGTCGAACGACCCCGCCGTGCGCGGGTGGCACTCGCTGCGCCAGCTCGAGAAGATGGACTTCGCCGAGGGCCTGGTCGAGACCGAGCGTCCCGACGCGTCGAACCCCGACGCGATCGTCGGACCGGAATCGACGCGCCGCCGCCGCGACGGCTTCAAGCTGACCGACAACCGCGCGACGGTGCAGGAAGTGCTCGACCAGGTCGACCAGTGCCTGTTCTGCCACGCGACGGGCAAGGACTCCTGCCACAAGGGCCTCTTCGAGAAGAAGACGAACGAGGTCAAGAAGAACCCGCTCGGCATCCCGCTCGAGGGTTGCCCGCTCGACGAACGCATCTCCGAGATGCACGAGCTCTACGGCGACGGCGATCCGCTCGCCGCGCTCGCGATGGTGATGGTGGACAACCCGATGTGCCCCGGCACCGGCCACCGGATCTGCAACGACTGCATGAAGTCGTGCATCTACCAGAAGCAGGAACCGGTCAACATCCCGCAGATCGAGACGCGCGTGCTGACCGACAGCTTGGACCTGCCGTACGGGCCCGAGCTGTTCCTGCTGCTGACGCGCTGGAACCCGCTCAACGTGCGGCGTCCGTACGCGCTGCCGTACAACGGCGTGAACGTGCTCGTCGTCGGCATGGGGCCCGCGGGCTACACGCTGGCGCACTACCTGTCGCAGGAAGGCTTCGGCGTCGTCGGCATGGACGGCTTGAAGGTCGAGCCGCTGCCCAAGGACTGGACCGGTCGCATCGGCGCCGGCGGAGGGCTCGGCGAAGGCGAGTCGTTGCCGCGCATGCTGTCGCAGCACGGCGAGCTGACGAGTGAGCTGGACGAGCGCGTGCTGCTCGGCTTCGGCGGCGTCAGCGAGTACGGCATCACGGTGCGCTGGGACAAGAACTTCCTCAGCCTGCCGTACCTCTCGCTGCAGCGACGCGAGCACTTCGAGCTGTTCGGCGGCGTGCGCTTCGGCGGCACGATGGACATCGAAGGCGCGTGGGACGCGGGCTTCGACCACATCGCGATCGCGACCGGCGCGGGCAAGCCCACCGTCGTGCGCATGAAGAACAACCTGTCGCGCGGCATCCGCAAGGCGTCGGACTTCCTGATGGCGCTGCAGCTGACCGGCGCGTTCAAGAAGGACGTGCTGGCGAACCTGCAGCTGCGCCTGCCGGCGATCGTGATCGGCGGCGGCCTGACCGGCATCGACACCGCGACGGAAGCGCTCGCGTACTACCCGGTGCAGGTCGAGAAGATGGCCGGGCGCTACGACGTGCTCTGCCAGGAGTTCGGCGAAGAGACGGTGCGACGCTTCTTCTCCGACGAAGAGGTCGAGGTCCTCGACGAGATGGTCGGGCACGGTCGCGAGGTCGCGGCCGAGCGCGAACGCGCGGCGCGCGCGGGCGAGCAACCGCACTTCGCGCCGCTCGTCCAAGGCTGGGGAGGCGTGAAGCTCGTCTACCGCAAGAACATGGAAGACGCGCCGGCCTACCGCCTCAACCACGAAGAGATCATCAAGGCCTTCGAGGAAGGCATCGTCTTCGTCGAGAAGCAGTCGCCGGTCGAGGCCGTGCTGGACAAGCACGGCGCCGTCGAGGCGATGGTCTTCGAGCGCCAGACGCTGAACGACGAAGGCAAGTGGCGCGGCACGGGCGAACTCGTGCGCATGCCCGCGCGCTCGGTGCTCGTGGCGGCGGGCACCAGCCCGAACATCACCTACGAGCGCGAGCGTCCCGGAACGCTCGAACTCGACGAGTGGGACTGGTTCTTCAAGGTCGGTCGACGCGACGAAGGCGGTTTCGAGGCGCTGAAGGGCGGCAAGGACGACCAGGGCGCCGGCTTCTACACGAGCTACGAGCGCGACGGCCGCACCGTCTCGGTCTACGGCGACAACCACCCGACCTACGCGGGCAACGTCGTGAAGGCGATGGCGTCGGCGCGCGACGGATACCCGGCGGTCGTCGCCGGCTTCGCGGACCGGCTCGCGAACCTCGAGGCCGGCAGCGCGGCGCTGCAGCAGCGCAAGCAGGCCTGGACGAAGTTCCTCGGCGGCCTCTCGTACGACTTCTCGGCGCGCGTCCACGAAGTGAACCGCCTGACGCCGACGATCACCGAGGTCGTCGTGCACGCACCCGCCGCGGCGCGCAACTTCGAGCCCGGCCAGTTCTATCGCCTGCAGAACTTCGAGAGCAACGCGCGCGTGATCGACGGCACGAAGCTGACGCTCGAAGGCATCGCGCTGACCGGCGCGTGGAAGGACGACAAGCGCGGCCTCTTGGGCATGATCGTGCTCGAGATGGGCGTCTCGTCGCGCCTCTGCGCGCTGCTCGAGCCGGGCGAACCCGTCGTCGTGATGGGCCCGACCGGCGCGCCGACGGAGATTCCACAGGGCGAGAAGGTGATCCTCTGCGGCGGCGGCCTCGGCAACGCCGTGCTGTTCTCGATCGGCAAGGCGCTGCGCGCGGCCGGCAACGAAGTGGTCTACTTCGCGGCCTTCAAGCGCGGCGAGGACCTCTTCAAGCGCGAGGAGATCGAAGCCGCGGCCGACGTGATCGTCTGGTCGACCGACTCAGGCGAGGAAGTCGAGACGACGCGCAGCCGTCCCTACGACCGACACTTCCGCGGCAACGTCGTCCAGGCGATGGAGGCGTACGCGACGGGGGAGTTCGGCGACACGCGCATCGCGCTGAACGAGTGCAGCCGCCTGATCTGCATCGGCTCCGACCGCATGATGAACGCGGTCCGCGAGTCGCGCTTCGGCGTGTTGCAACCGCACCTGAAGCCCGGCCACGTCGCGATCGGCTCGATCAACTCGCCGATGCAGTGCATGATGAAGGAGATCTGCGCGCAGTGCCTCTGCAAGCAGGTCGACCCCGTCACCGGTGAGGAAGCGAAGCCCGTCTTCTCCTGCTTCAACCAGGACCAGGAACTGGACCGCGTCGACTTCCCGAACCTCAACCAACGCCTGCGACAGAACACCGTGCAGGAGAAGCTCGCGAACCTCTGGTTGGACCACCTGATCCACGCGGACGAGAAGCTCGACCTGTGGACGGTGCTCTGACCGGCGCGCCCGCATGACCGATACGCGACCCGACCAGCCTTCGACCGACGCGCCTTCGGACTTCGTTCCGGAGGAGGGCTTCTACCGTGGCCTGGTGGAAGAAGGGGCCGACGTGCTCGTGCTCGTCGAGCGCTCGGGCGCGATGCTGTGGGTCAACGAGTCGGCGGCGTACACCTTCGCCATGACGCGGGGGGCGTGCGTCGGCTCGAGCTTCGTGCAGCTCGCGCACCCCGAGGACCGCGAGCGCACGCAGAAAGCGCTCTTGCGCTGGTTCGAGGCGGAGCCGGACCGTCCGGCGCCCTTCGAGAACCGCATCGTCAACGCTGAGGGCCGCGTCTTCGCGCTGCGCTGGAACATCCGCCGCCACCGCAGCGAGGCCGGCGAGTGGTTGATCTGCAACGGGCACGACATCACGCAGCAGAAGCGCTACGAGCGCGCGTTGCTCGAGAGCGAAGCGCGCCACCGCGCTCTGCTCTCCGGCGTGCTGGATCCGCTGATCATCATCGACGCCGTCGGCTTGATCCAGTCCGTCAGCGACTCGGTGCTCCCGGTCTTCGGCTACGATCCCGCCGAGCTGATCGGTCGCAACGTGCGCGTCCTGATGCCCTCGCCGCACTACGAGCAGCACGACTCCTACCTCGCGAACTACACGGCGACGGGAGAGACGCACATCCTGAACCGCACGCGCGAGTTCAAGGTGGTCCGCAAGGGCGGCGAACTGATCGACTGCGAACTCTCCGTCTCGCGCGTCGACATTCCCGGCCAAGGAGAACCGCTGTTCATCGGTTCCCTGCGTGAAGTGACGCAACGCCGCGAGGCGGAGCGCGCGCTCCTGCAGCGCGAGATGGTCTTCCGCGCGATCTTCGACCAGGAGTTCCAGTTCGTCGGACTGTGTTCGCCCGACGGTACCTTGCTGGAAGCAAATCGCGCGGCGCTGGACGCGATCGGCGCACACCGCGAGGACGTCGTCGACAGGCCCTTCTGGGAGACGCCCTGGTGGGAGTTCTCCGAGGAGACGCGCGACCGCCTGCGCGACGGCGTGCGCCGCGCGGGCCGCGGCGAGTTCGTCCGCTTCCAGTTCCAGTTCATCAACGCGAGCGGGTCGATCCGCACCCTCGACTTCTCGCTCAAGCCCGTCGTCGACGACCGCGGCAACGTGACGATGCTGATCCCCGAAGGTCGCGACGTGACGGACCTCGAGAAGGCACGCCGGTCCGAGACGCAGATGCTGAAGGCGCTCGCCGAACTCGGCGAGTCGGCCGCCGTGCTCGCCCACGAGGTCAAGAACCCGATCACCGCCGTCAACCTCGCGCTGCGCGCCGTCGCGGATCAGCTCGGCGAGGACTCGAAGGCCGTGCTCGAGGACCTGGTGAGCCGGATGCAGACGCTCGAGCGCACGCTGCGCTCCACGCTGAGCTTCGCCAAGCCGCTGCAGCTCGAACTGCAGACCGTCGGCAGCATCGAGCTCCTGACCGACGTCCTGGCCAAGCTGCGCGTCGAGTTCGTGCGGGCCGGCGTCGTCGTCGACTTTCGCCCCGACATCGAAGACCTTCAGCTCTCCGTGGACGTCGGGAAGCTCAGCGAGGTCTTCGACAACCTCCT
Organism: Planctomycetota bacterium; assembly: GCA_020638835.1. Classification (GTDB taxonomy): domain Bacteria; phylum Planctomycetota; class UBA1135; order UBA1135; genus JACKHV01. The sequence continues at coordinate 103,600 of JACKHV010000003.1, forward strand.
GCGCAACGCCATGCAGGCGACCGGGCAGGGGGGCCGGATCACGGTCGGGTGTTTGCGGCGCAAGCCGGGCTGGGCCCGCTTCACGATCGAGGACGACGGCCCCGGGATCCCCGAACACCTGCGCGCGAACCTGTTCAAGCCCTTCGTCTCGGGCCGCTCCGGCGGAACGGGCTTGGGATTGCCGATCTGTCGGCGCATCATCGAGGAACACGGCGGGTCGATCGACGCGACCGAAAGTGAACTGGGAGGAGCCTGCTTCAAGGTACGACTCCCCTTGCGAGAGACCGGAGACAAGCAGTGAGTGCCCCGCAACCCGTCATCAAAGTCTATCTGGTCGACGACCAGGCCATGATCCGCGCCGCGTTCAAGAGCCTGCTCAGTCAGAACGAGCGCTTCCAGGTGCTCGGCGACCACGGCGACCCGCGCGTCGCCATCGAGGAGATCCTCGAGCTGCATCCGGACATCGTGTTGATGGACATCACCATGCCGGGCCTATCCGGGATCGACGCGGTGGCCCACCTGCGCAAGCAGGGCTCGAAGGCGAAGATCGTGATGCTGACGCACCACGAGGGGGAGAGCTTCGTCGAGCAGGCGCTGAAGGCGGGCGCCGACGGATACCTGTCGAAGGACTCGGACCCGGCCGAGTTGGTGTTGGCGCTCGAAGCGGTCGCGCGGGGAAACCCCTTCTTGTCGCCGAAGGTCTCCGCCGCGCTCGTCGCGCGCACGCGTGACACCGCGACCGGCGAACCCGTGCCGCGAAGTCGACTCGACTCGCTGACGCCTCGTGAACGCGAAGTGTTCCAGCTGCTGGCGCTCGGTCACAGCAACAAGGAAGTCGCGCGCGACCTGGGGATGAGCCTCGGTACGGCCAAGAAGCACCGCGAGAACCTGCAGCGCAAGCTGGACTGCCACTCCGCGGCCGAGCTCGCGCGCTTCGCGATCCGCGAGGGCCTGCTCGAGTAGGCTGCGCCGGACGTAAGGCGGACGTACGCGAGGTACGAGTGACTCGCCCTGAAACACCGCTGCAGATCCCGCGGGGGCTACGCATTACTGCCCAGGGCAAAGTGTCGCACCTCCTGGCGATACTCGCTGGTGGTGATCGAGCGAGCAGAAGAAGACGAGCCGGGCGTAGGGCAGCTCAGGATTCACCTGTTGGTGGACCAGGCGATGGTCGCGCACGGTTACCGCGACCTCTTGAGTCGCCGGCGTGAGCACGTCGTCAGCGGCGCGTCCCGCAGCCCCGAGGGTTGTCTGGCGTCCGCTCCGCTCGAGAACGCCGACGTCGTCATCTTCGACCTGCGCGAATCGGAACACGCCGGCCTTGCCTGGGTGGCGGAACTCAAGAGGCGGCTACCGAATGTGCACGTCCTGATGCTGAGGGAGTTCCTGAGTTCCGACTACGTCAGCACCGCGCTCGCCGCGGGTGTGGACGGCGCGCTGCTCCGCACCGAAGACGTCACGGAGCTGTTCCTCGCGCTCGACGCGCTGCGCCGCGGCCAGACCTTCCTGTCGCGCCGACTCGGCCTGCCGACGTCGACGCTCGACACGGGCTCGACCGAGCGCGAGCAGCGCTGCGCTCGCGAGGTGCAGGCGCTGACCGACTTCGAGCGACGCGTCTTCGAGGAACTCGCGCTGGGGCGGCGCGGGCCGGAGATCGCCGCGCTGATGGACCTGGACCTGCGCCAGGCCGACGAGCTCGAGCGCAGCCTGCGCGAGCGGCTCGACTGCAGCAGCACCGCCGAGCTGACACGTCTCGCGATCCGCACGGGCATCCTGCCGCGCGATTGAGGCGTTCGGTGCGGGGCGAGCTCCGCCGGCACGAAAGAACGCGGCGGCTCGAGGCCGCCGCGCTGCTCTTGGGCCCAGGATCGCGCCCGTCAGTCTCCGCCGACCGCCTTGCGCAAGCGGTCGCGCAGCGAGTCAAGCTCGTCGACGAAGGACTTGCGCACGAACCAGTTCGCGAAGGCCAGGCGGTGTCCGATCTCTTCGAGCCGGTGCTCCGTTCCTTCGCGCAGGTGTTCGTAGCGCGCGGCGGCCGTCGAGTGCCGATACCGTTGACGCGCCTCGGTGCCCAGGTCGTGTAGCTCGGCCGCGAGCAGTTGCAGGATGTCGTCGAGGGAGACGAGCGACACTGGCCTGTCGTTCTCCAACACCGGCACGCGCCGCACGCCGCGCGTCTTCATGCGCCCGACGATCGTCTCCAGGCGGTCTTCGGCGCTGACGGCGACGAGGTCGGTGGTCATCACGTCGGACACCGACATGGTGTGGTAGTCGCAGGTACGACCGACGACGCGCAACGCGAGGTCACGGTCCGTCAGCATGCCCGCCGCTTTGCCGTCCGCGTCGACGCACACGAGGCAGCCGACGGCCTCCCGGCCCATCAAGTGCGCCGCTTCCTCGACGGGCGCGTCGACGGAGATCAGGACCGCGTCGCGCGTGAGTCTGGTCTCGATGGGCATGGCTACTCCCTTCCGAAGATGGAACCGTGGGGAGCGTGGGCCGTGGATTCGACGGCGAACCCGCGTTGGACCGCGCTGGAGAGTTCTCCGAGCTCGCGGCCGAGCAGGAGCACGAGGTCGTCGCCCGTGATGATCCCGACGAGCTTGCCGTTGTCGTCGACGATCGGCAGCCGCCGGACGCCGTGGCGACGCATCACGGCCGATGCCTCCGACAAGCTGGCCGAGCTGTCGAGCGTGACGGCCGGAGCGCTCATGCAATCTCCGACGGAGGTCTCCTCGGGATCGAGGTCGTTCGAGAGCACGTAGAGCGCCAAGTCGCGATCCGTGACCACGCCGACGGGCCGGCGCTTGTCGTCGATCACGACGAGCGATCCGATGTGGGATTCGTGCATCATGCGCGCTGCGTAGCGCGCGCTCGTCGTAGGTGCAGCGACGCAGGGCGAGTGCAGATAGCGATCGGGGATCGTCATTTCGACTCCTTTCCGGTGCGAGACGGGCTCCAGCTTGGACTCTGCAAGTCGCGCCGTCGCCTAGCCGATCTGCGTACCCGGAAGCGGCTCGGGCTACGCCCTTCGACCCCGTCCAACTAAGCCGAAACACCATTTCCGGAGTCGCGCTCGCATCACTAACTTGGGCGCACCGGCGCGACCCTTCACGCGCCCGTCCAAGCCCGGAGATTCAATGGACGTCAGAACCACTGGCCAGCGTGCCCGCCGCAGCGGGCGCGCCGAGATGCATCACTGTCATGGACAAGCAGCGATCTCGCTCTTGTTCTTCCTCTTCGCCGGCGCGCTCTTCGCATTGCCCTTCGCGCGCAAGCCGGACGCGCCCGCCTGGGGTCGCGAAGACCTGACGCGCAACACCGGCATCGCGAGGGACTTCACGCTGGAGCAGGACATCACCTATGCGGGTGAAGTCATCGACGCGGGCTTCGCCGGCGAGCTCCGGACCCTCGTCGAGGAGTCGAGCGAGACCTACTTCGGCATGCGCTCCGACTGGCTGATCGACCGCGGCATCCTCGAGATCGACCGCCTGCCCGCAGGTCGTCGCGCCTACGAGACCGAGTGCTCCGGCTGCCACGGTCGCATCGGCGACGGCGCCGGCCCGGCCGCGACCTTCCTCCATCCCCGTCCGCGGAACTTCCGCAAGGGCGCGTACAAGTTCACCACGACCAGCACCGGCATGCGGCCGAAGCGCTCCGACCTCTTCGGGACGATCACGCGAGGCCTCGCCGGATCCGCGATGCCGAGTTTCCGCCTGCTCAACGAGGAGCGCCGGCACGACATCGTCGAGTACGTGCGCTTCCTCGGCATGAAGGGCGAGTTCGAGCACATGCTCGTCACGATCGCGACGGACGAGGAAGAGCTGCCCGACCCGGAGGAGTACGCGAACCTCGTCGCCGACCGCTGGGATCCCGACAAGCTGATCTCGACCTTCCCCGGAGCGCCGGAGACGCCGCGCACCGCCGAGTCGATCGCCCGCGGACGCGAGCTGTACTTCGATCACTCTCGCGCCAACTGTGTCAGCTGCCACGGGAGTGAAGGCAAGGGGGACGGCGCTGCCGTGACCGGCTCGATGGAGGTCACCAACGGCTTCGGCGAAGACGTCACCGTCGAAGGCATCTACGACGACTGGGGCTACCGCATGTTCCCGCGCGACTTCTCGTCGGGCGTGTTCCGCGCCGGCCAGGAGGGCAAGGACCTCTACATCACCGTCGCGACCGGCATCGGCGGCACGCCGATGGGTTCCTTCTCGGGCGTGCTCAGCCCCGAGGAGATCTGGGACCTCATCCACTTCGTTCAATCGCTCGGTGAAGGAGGTGGCCAGTGAGCTCCGCCATGACCGCAACCATGACCGCGCAGCCGCTGGTCAGCACGGACGGGAAGCCGCTCGTCGCCTATCACCTGGTGCGTTGGCACATCGCCGCCGCGGTGATCAGCCTGATCATCTCGATGTCGGCCGGCTTCCTCTACTCGTTGCAGTTCCTGGGGTACTTCCCCTTCGTGAACAACGAGATCCTCTCGCCCGGACACTTCCGCCTGATCCACACCAACATGGCCGCATACGGCTGGCTGGTGAACGGCTTCACGGCGATGTGCTACTACGTCATCCCGCGCTTGACCGGCTACCGAGTCTGGTCGGCGAAGCTCGGCAATCTGATCTTCGTCGTCTGGCAGTTCATCCTCCTCGCCACCATCGGCGGCCTGGTGATGGGCAAGGCGCAGGCGATCGAGTGGGGTGAGACGCCCACGGGCTTCCGCCCCGGCAGCTTCGAGATGAACTGGGTCCCCGTCGACCTGCTCGTCGCGGTCGGCGCGGTGCTCGTCATCGCCCAGCTGATGGTGCCGATCTTCAAGGCACGCGATCAGAAGTTCTACGTGACGCTTTGGTACTTCACCGCCGGCCTGATCTGGCTCGCGCTGACGTACCTGATGGGCAACATCATCCCCGAGTGGGTGCTCCCCGGCGCCGCCGGCGCTGCCGTGACCGGCCTCTTCATCCACGACCTCGTCGGCCTCTACGTGACGCCGATGGGCTGGGGCCTGATGTACTTCTTCGTCCCGCTGATCCTGCGCAAGCCGATCTGGAGCCACTCGCTCTCGGTCATCGGCTTCTGGGCGCTCGCCTTCTTCTATCCCCTGGGCGGCGTGCACCACTTCCTGATCAGCCCGATCCCCGACTACGTCGAGTTCGGCGCGATCACGACGACCATCGCGATCGAGGTCGTCGTCACGACCGTCGTGGTGAACTTCTTCATGACGCTGCGCGGCAAGTGGTCGGCGCTGCGGACGAACATGGCGATCCGCTGGTTCTACGCCGGCGCGGTCATGTACTTCATCACCTGCCTGCAGTGCTCGTTCCACGTGACCTGGATGTTCCAGAAGATCATCCACTTCACCGACTGGGTGGTCGGTCACGCGCACATGATCATGTACGGCACGTTCACCTTCTGGATCTTCGGCGTGATCGACTGGCTGTGGCCGCGGATCGTCAAGCGCGAGTGGTACTCGAACCGACTGCGCGGTTGGCACTTCTGGCTCAGCACGATCGGCATCGTGATCATGTTCACCGACCTGACCATCAGCGGTCTGATCGTCGGTTTCATGCAGCGTGAGCTGAACCCCTGGTCCGACATGGTCATGGCCTCCATCCCGTTCTGGTGGGTGCGGACCTTCTCGGGCGGCATGATGATCACCGGCCTCTTGTGCGGTGCCTACAACATGTGGATGACGGCTCGCAGCGACCGCGAGTACGTCGAAGACGCTCACTACATCGCGGTGGAAGCCGACTGATCGGAGGCGATCGACATGGAACGTTTCTATACCCTCGCTTTCGTCGCCGGCATCGGCTGCTTCGCCGTGGCCTTCGTGCTCAGCTTCGTCTTCCCCTGGATGACGATCGACGACTACCACGGCACGCAGTTCGTGGACTGGGACCAGCTGGCGAAGACGCCCAGCTCTTCCTTCATCGAGCTGTCGGAGGATTTCCCCGACGAGTTCACAGCCGCCTTCCCCGGCGGCGTCAACTCGGAGAACTACAAGGAAGCCTTGCGCCTCGGCCGCGACCTCTACATCGGACAGGCTTGCTGGCACTGCCACAGCCAGTACGTCCGCGTGGTCTCGAACGAGATGCAGCGCTTCGGGCCTCCTTCCAACGTGCAGGAGTACCAGAACGCGCTGAACCAACCCCACCTGTGGGGCACGCGCCGGGTCGGTCCCGACCTGTCGCGTGAGTACGGCCTGCGCACGAACGGCTGGCACATCGCGCACCTGATCGAGCCGAAGGACGTCGTCCCGTACTCGATCATGCCGAGCTACGGCTTCTACTTCGAAGAGAACGGCGCGCCGAAGAAGGAAGGTTTCGCCCTCGTGACCTACCTGCAGTGGATCGGGTCCGAGTACGTGCGGCTCGACCAGGAAGCGAAGGCCAAGGCCTCCGCGAGCGGGGAGGGCGGGCAATGACCGACAAGCGCTCGAGCTTCCGCAAGATCGCGGACAACGATCCGGGCATCCACGGCTTCTTCGTGATCGCCTGCACGCTCGGTGGGGGCATGTTTCTCTACAAGCTCTTCAAGTTCTTCGAGACCATCAAGCGGGACGAGCTGGCCGGGTTCGCGAACGACCCGATCATGATCTACTTCTGGGTGGCCTTCGGATTCCTGTTCATGCTCGCGTGGGCCTACCTCTCGGGTCAGTTCCGCGACGTCGAGCAAGCCAAGTACGACATGCTCCAGCGCTTCGAGGAACAGGAGCGCGCTGAGGGACTCATCCGCTCGAAGGGAGACGCCTGATGAACGCCGAACAAGAACTCGATCCGCAACAACCCCACGGATCCCCCGAGAAGACCGACGCGGAGCAGAAGGTGTTCGGCTTCGGGACCGGCGGCGTGCCGTGGTACCTGCTGATGGGCTACCTGGCATTCCTCGTGTTCTTCACCTGGTACGTGCTCGAGTTCCAGCTACCCGACTTCCTCAACCAAGGTCCGGGCACCGGCGGTGAATCGCCGGTCGTGAACATTCCTTGACGGCTTCGCCGTGCGCCCCGTGCGCCCGGCGGTCATGATGGTCGACTCCTCGCCCATGGACTCGACCTGCACACACTGCGGCTTGCCCGTCGCCGGAAAGCCTCCGGCGGAAGGCGAGCCGCAGTTCTGTTGCAGCGGTTGCTGCGTCGCGCACTACCTCGCGGTGCGCGGCGCCGAGGGCTCCGCGGACCGCATGGCGGCGCGGCTCGCGCTGTCGGCATTCCTCGCGATGGGCGTGATGGTCTTCTCACTGGCCACCTACGGCTCGTCGATCTGGGAAGGCGGCTCACAGGCCGAGCTCGACAGCGACGCGGCCGCAGCGCTCGACGGCGTCTACCGCCTCGGCGCGCTGGCGCTCGCCACGCCGGTGGTCTACCTGCTCGGGCTGCCGCTCCTCGACGCCGTCCTGCGCATGCGCCGCTTCTTCTCCGCGGACGCCCTGATCCTCGTCGGCGCCTTCAGCGCGTACGTCGTGTCGGCGTGGAACACCTTCTTCGAGGGCGGGCACGTCTACCTCGAGACGGCGACGATGGTGCTCGTGCTCGTCGGGCTCGGCCGCTGGCTCGACACGCGGGCCAAGGAACGCGCGCGATGCGAGCTCAGCCTGCTGCTGCCGGAACGCGAACCTCCGGCGCGTCGCGTCGCGAACGGCGTCGAGTCCGAGGTGCCCGCGGACCAGCTCGCGCTCGGCGACCTGGTGCGCGTGCTCCCGGGCGAGTGGTTGCCCGTCGACGGCGTCGTCGTCGAAGGACGCTCGTTCGTCGACAGCTCCGCGCTGACCGGCGAAGCGGAACCCGTCAGCCGCGGGCCCGGCGACGCGGTGCTCGCGGGCGGGACGCTGGTCGACGGAACGCTGCTGGTGAGCACGGAGGCCACCGGCGGCGGTCGCGTGCGCGACGAGGTCGAACGGCTGCTCGTCGAAGCGCTGGGCGACCGCGGCAGGTTCGTCCGGCTCGCCGACCGCGTCGCGGGGGCCTTGTTGCCGATCGTGTTGCTCGTGGCGCTCGGAACTCTCTGGTACCACTGGCGGCACTCGGGAGCGGAAGCCGGGCTGATGCACGCGCTGGCGGTGTTGCTCATCTCGTGCCCGTGCGCGCTCGGCATCGCGACGCCGCTCGCTTTCTGGGCGGCGCTGTCCGAGTGCTTCCACCGCGGTGCACTGGTGCGCGGCAGCGAAGTGCTCGAGCGGCTTGCGTCGGCGAAGAAGGTCTTCTTCGACAAGACCGGCACGCTGACCGACGGCGAGCTGGAGCTGGTCGGCGTCGAGGCGGACGACCGCGGCGTCGCGCTGGCGGCGGTGGCCGCGCTCGAGCGGCACAGCGAACACCCCGTGGGCCACAGCTTGCGACGCGCGTGGCGCGACGGCGGCGGCTCGGACGAGTGCTTGCCGCAGGTCGTCGACTTCCGTGTGCTTCCGGGCCGCGGAGTGGAGGGCGTCGTGGGCGGCGCGACGTGGCGCGCCGTGCGCGCCGAGAGCTCAGAGGCCGCGGAGACGGTCGTGGACCTCTTCCGCGGGGACGAGCGACGCGCGCGCTTCCGGCTGCGCGGCCGCCCGCGCCCCGAGGCGCGCGAGGTCGTGACCGCGCTCGCGAAGCGCGGCCTCGCGCCGTCGATCCTGACCGGTGACCACGCGGGACCGGCGCGCGCCGTCGCGCAGGAGCTCGGGATCGAATTCGAAGCCGACCTGTTGCCCGCAGACAAGTTCGCGCGCATCGAGGCCGCCGGCGTCGACACGGTCTTCGTCGGCGACGGACTGAACGACGCGGCCGCCCTCGCCGCGGCGCGCGTCGGCGTCGCGGTGTCCGGGGGGTCTGCGCGCAGCCTGGACGTCGCTTCGGTCAACTTGTTGCGCCCCGGTCTCGGGTCTTTACCCGACCTGTTCGAGTTGTCGCGCACTGCCGTTCGCACCGCGAAGCAGAACCTCGCGTGGGCGTTCGGCTACAACGCGATCGGCCTTTGCTTGGCTGCTATCGGCCGATTGAGCCCAATCTTCGCCGCTTCCGCGATGGTCGTCTCGAGCGTCGTCGTCGTGCTGAACTCCGCACGCATCGTGCGTCGTCGCGAGGGTGAACACGCTTCGAACGGAGCGGAACGAAGACCGCGCGTTCCGACAAGAAGTTCCGAAGAGACTGTTGCGCGCCGCACGGAGCCCGCGTAGATAAGCCGCCGTCGCGCGAGAGAACTCCACCGCGCGACGAACCTGACACATGCAACAACGCTTCAAGAAAGCCTCTCCCAAGTCGAAACCGATCCGCAAGGATCCGGGCAGAGGCCGCGTGTGAAGACGTTGAACTAGCGAGACGCAAGCACACCGAGAGGGCCCCCGGATCGAACGCGATCCGGGGGCCCTCTCGCGTTGTTCCCCGACTTCCGCCGCTACCGGCATCGAATCCCTGACTGGAGACCCGAACCATGACCACCGAGACCAAGACCCTGAAAGCCGCCTGCCCCGAGTGTGACGCCGAGATCGTCGCGGCCGAGACGCCCTTCGTGCACGAGATCCTGCCCTGCCCCGAGTGCGGCCTGGAGCTGGAAGTCGTCGTCGCTGATCCCCTGCAACTGCTTCCCGCTCCGGAAGTGGAGGAGGACTGGGGTGAGTGACCACCAGCCTTCCTCCGGCGCGACTTCGCGCGGAACCACCCGTCGGCGCCTCCCGGCGATCATCGAGTCCACCCTGCGCGAGGGTGAGCAGTTCTACGGCGCCGACTTCACCACGCAGCAGAAGCTGCGCATCGCGCGACTGCTCGACGACTTCGGCGTCGAGTACCTGGAGCTGACCTCGCCGATGGCGTCGCCACGCAGCCGCGAGGACTGCGAGACGATCGCCGGCCTCGGACTGCGGGCCAGGACGCTGACGCACACGCGCTGCACCCTCGCCGACGCTCGCGTCGCGGTCGAGACGGGCGTGGACGGCGTCGACATCGTGATAGGCGCCTCGCCGCAGCTGCGGCGCGCCTCGCACGGCTTCAGCGTCGACGAGATCATCGGCCGCGCGGGGGAGGTGATCCCCTTCCTGGTCGAGTCCGGCGTCGAGGTGCGGTTCAGCACCGAGGACTCGATGCGCACGGAGATTGCGGACCTGCTCCGCATCTACGAGCGCGCCGTCGACCTCGGCGTGCACCGCATCGGCATCGCGGACACGGTCGGAGTCGGTCGTCCGCGCGAGATCCACGCGCTGATCGGGCGGCTGTCGAGCACGCTCGACGTCGACGTCGAGTTCCACGGCCACAACGACACCGGTTGCGCCGTGGCGAACGCCTTCTGTGCGTGGGAGGGCGGCGCGACGCACATCGACACCAGCGTGCTCGGCATCGGCGAGCGCAACGGCATCACGCCGCTGGCCGGCTGGATCGCCCGCGTGACCGTCGAGGACCGCGCGCAAGTGTTGGAGCGCTACCGCCTCGAGCTGCTGCCCGCACTCGAGCGCGAGGTCGCGAGCCTCGTCGGCATCGACGTGCCCTTCAACGCCTGCATCACCGGAACGAGCGCCTTCAGCCACAAGGCCGGCATCCACACCAAGGCGGTGTTGAGCGACCCGACGACCTACGAGTGCCTCGACCCCGCGGACTTCGGGCTCAACCGCTCGATCCTCACGGCGCACCGCTTGACCGGCTGGAACGCCGTGCGGGCGCGCGGCGTCGAGCTCGGCGTCGAGCTCTGCGAGTCCCGCGCGCGCGAGGTGGCCGGTGCGATCAAGCGGCTCGCCGACGAACACAGCGTCGATGCGGCCGTGCTCGACGAGCTGATCCTGAGCGCGGCGCAGGCCGTGGAGGTCGCGCGATGAGGCTCGGACTGCTGCACAGCCGCGTGCGCCCGGAAGAGCGCATGATCTTCGAAGCGGCGCGGAACCTGGGCGTCGATGTCGTGCCGATCCACGTCGACTCGCTCGTGCTCGACGTCTCGAGCACGGATCGCCACGAGGCCTTCCGTGGCGTGGACGTCGCGCTGGATCGCTGCTTGAGCCACTCGCGCGGCTCCGCGCTGTTGCGCGTGCTCGAGACGTGGGGGATCCCGTGCTGCAACTCGTGGAGCGTCCGCGAGCTGTGCGGCGACAAGCTGGCGACGAACCTCGCGCTCGCCGCGGCGGGTGTGCCGGTGCCGCACGCGCGGATCGGCTTCGGCGAGGAAGGCGGGTTGGCCGCGATCGAGGACCTCGGATACCCGGCAGTGATCAAGCCGCTCGTCGGATCGTGGGGGCGACTGCTCGCACGGGTCAACGACCGCGACGCCGCCGAAGCGATCGTCGAGCACAAGGTCGGCTTGGGGTCGACGAGCCACGGCGTCGTGTTCGCGCAAGAACACGTCGAGAAGGGCGGCCGGGACCTGCGCGTGTTCGTGATCGGCGGTGAAGCGGTCTGCGCGATCGAGCGCAAGTCCGAGCACTGGGTCACCAACACGGCGCGGGGGGCTTCGGTCGCCGTGCACTGCGTCGGCTCCGAGCTCGCGAATCTCTGCACGTCCGCCGCACGAGCCGTCGGCGGGGGCGCCGTCGCGATCGACGTCTTCGAGAGCGCGCGCGGCCTGCTCGTCAACGAAGTGAACGCGACGATGGAGTTCCGCAACTCCGTCGCGCCGACCGGCGTGGACATCCCCGGCCTGCTGGTGCAGCACGCACTGGAAGTCGGACGCGCGGCGCGGAACGTCGCGCTCGTCGCGGGAGGTGCGCTGTGATGCGCGCTTCGATCCTCGGCGGCGCGGGATACGTCGGCGGCGAGCTGTTGCGCTTGCTCGCCGACCACCCCGACGTGGAGGTCGCGCAGGTCAGCTCCGGCAGCCACACGAACCGCTTCGCGCACACGGTCCACCCGTTCCTGCGCGGACGCAGCGACCTGCGCTTCTGCGATCCCGCCGCGCTCGAGCCGTGCGACGTGCTGTTCCTGGCCGGCGCGCACGACGACGCGGCGGACGAAGTCCGCGAGCTGGAGGGGCGGGCGCGACACGTCGTCGACCTCTCGGCGCGCTTCCGCCTGCGCAGTGCGGCCGACTGGCGCGAGTGGTACGGCACGGAGCATGCCGCGCCCGAGTACCTCGAGCGCTTCGTCTACGGCCTGCCCGAGCTGCACCGCGACGAGCTCATCGGCGCGCGCTTCGCGAGCGGCGTCGGCTGCAACGCGACGGCGTCGATCCTCGCGCTACTGCCGCTCGCCCGCGCCGGTCTGATCGAGCGTGCGGTGGTCGACCTGAAGGTCGGTTCCTCCGAGGCGGGGGCACGCGCGAGTGCCGGCGGCCAACACCCCGCGAGGGCACGCGCCGTGCGTACCTACGCTGCGACCGGTCACCGCCACCAAGCGGAGATCCGGCAGGAGCTGGGCGACTTCGAGCTCTCCTTCACGGCGACCGCCGTCGACCTGGTGCGCGGCGTCGCCTGCACGGCGCACGTCTTCCCGACGGAGGCCGTCAGCGAGAAGGAGCTCTGGGGGCTCTACCGCGAGCACTACCGCAGCGAGCCGTTCGTGCGCATCGTCAAGGAACGCCACGGCCTCTACCGCTACCCCGAGCCGAAGCTGCTCGCGGGCACCAACTACTGCGACGTCGGCTTCGAGGTCGACGAGTGCACGGGTCGCATCGTCGTGATGAGCGCGATCGACAACTTGATGAAGGGCGCGGCGGGCTCCGCCGTGCAGTCCATGAACCTGATGTGCGGCTTCGAGGAAGCCCGCGGCCTCGGTTTCGCCGGGCTGCACCCCGTCTGATCGGGAACGAGAAGGAGAACCCAGGATGTACGTCTGCAAGGTCGGCGGGAGCGCCGGAATCGACCTCGACTCGTTCTGCGACGACGTCGCGCAGCTCGTGCGCGACGGTCAACGCATGATCGTGGTGCACGGAGGCTCGCACGAGACGAACCGCGTGGCGGAGGCCTTGGGCCATCCTCCGCGCTTCATCACTTCGCCGTCGGGTTACACGAGTCGCCACACCGACCGACGCACGCTCGAGATCTTCGAGATGGTGTACTGCGGCTCGGTGAACAAGGGGCTCGTCGAGCGTCTGCAGGCGCGCGGCGTGAACGCGGTCGGCCTGTCGGGCATCGACGGGCGGATCTGGGAAGGTCGGCGCAAGTCGAGCATCCGCGCGCAGAACGGAGACCGCATCCGCATCGTGCGCGACAGCTACACCGGCCGCGTCGAGCGCGTGAACAAGGCGTTCCTCGACTCGCTGCTGGATCAAGGCATGCTGCCCGTGCTCGTCCCGCCCGCGATCAGCTTCGAGGGCGAGGCGATCAACGTCGACGGCGATCGCGCCGCCGCGGTCACGGCCGCCGCCTTCGGAGCCGAGGCCTTGCTGCTGCTCTCGAACGTCCCGGGTCTGTTGGCGGACTTCCCCGACGAGGACTCGTTGATCGATCGCGTGGAACGCACGCAGCTCGACACGGCCTTCGACGCCGCGCAGGGTCGCATGCGCATCAAGCTGCTCGCGGCGCAGGAAGCCCTCGCGGCGGGAGTCGGGCGCGTCGTGCTCGGCGATGCGCGGGGCGCCCATCCGATCAGTCGCGCGCTCGCCGGGGCGGGAACGGTGGTGGTCTGATGGCCGGGACGACGATCGAGGCGCCGAGCGGCAACACGCGGTTGCGCGAGCGCGAGGAACGCCACTCCTTCGGCTTCGCCAAGAAGCGGGACATCGCGCTCGTGCGCGGGCAGGGCGCGCGTGTGTGGGACGCGGACGGTCGCGCGTACGTCGACTGCACCGCGGGGCACGGCGTCGCGGCAGTCGGCCACGCGCACCCGCGCATCGCGGCCGCCGTTGCGCAGCAAGCCGCGACCCTGATCACCTGTCAGGACGCCATGCCGAACGACGTGCGCGCGCGCTTCGTCGAGCGCTTGGTCGAGTTCCTGCCGCCGGGGCTCGAGCGCGTCTTCCTGTGCAACTCGGGGACCGAGGCAGTGGAGGCGGCGATCAAGCTCGCGCGGCTCTCGACCGGTCGCACCGGCGTCGTCGCGGCGACGGGCGCCTTCCACGGGCGCACCCTCGGCGCGCTCAGCGCGACGTGGCGTCCGGAGTTCCGCGCCGGCGTCGAACCGCTCGTGCCGGAGTTCCGACACGTTCCCTTCGGCGACCTCGCCCCGCTCGAGGAGGCGCTCGGGGATGGGCCCGCGGCACTGATCCTCGAGGTCGTGCAAGGGGAAGGCGGCGTGCACGCGCTCTCGGGCGACTACCTGGTCGCTGCGCGCGAGCTGTGCGACCGTCACGAGGTGCTGCTCGTCCTCGACGAGGTGCAGACCGGCTTCGGCCGGACAGGGCACCGCTTCGCGTGCGAAGCGCACGGCGTCACGCCCGACCTGATCTGCCTCGGCAAGGCGATCGCCGGCGGACTGCCGATGGGGGCCGTCGCCGCGGGCTCGCGCGTCGCACCGCCGCGCGCCGGGTCGCACGGGTCGACCTTCGGCGGCAACCCGCTCGCCTGCGCGGCCGGTCTCGCGACCTTGGACGTCTTCGAGGACGAACGCCTCGTCGAGCGCGCCGCCGAGCTCGGTGCGTGGTGGATGCAGCGCCTGCGCGCGATCGAGCACCGCGCGATCGCGGAAGTGCGCGGCGCCGGCCTGATGGTCGCGGTCGAGTTCCGCATGCGCGTCGCACCGCTGATCGACGCGCTCGCGGACCGCGGCGTGCTCGCGCTCTCGGCCGGACCGCGCGTGCTGCGCTTCCTGCCGCCGCTGGTGGTCGAGCGAGGCGAACTCGAGCAAGTCGCGCAGGCGCTCGAGTCCGTCTTGGCCGCGCTGGACGCGGGGGAGCTGCGATGAACGCGATCGAGATGCTCGTCGAGATGGTCGAGACGATCAGCTACTCGCGCGCCGAGGGCGTGCTCGCGCAGCTCGTCGTCGAGCGCATGCGCCAGCTCGGCATGCAGAGCCGCGTCGACGAAGCCGGCAACGCGGTCGGCTACATCGGCGCGCACCCCGAGGAGGCACAGCGCACGATCGTGCTGCTGGGCCACATCGACACCGTGCCGGGGCGCATTCCGGTGCGCATCGAGGACGGCAAGCTCTACGGCCGCGGCAGCGTCGACGCCAAGGGCCCGTTCGCGACCTTCGTGCAGGCAGTCGCGCGGCTCGAAGCCGCTGCGGACACCTCGATCGTCGTCGTCGGCGCGGTCGAGGAGGAAGTCGCCAGCTCGAAGGGCGCGCACTTCGCCGCGACGCAGTACCGGCCCGACGCGTGCGTGATCGGTGAGCCCTCCGGCTGGGACGCGGTCACGATCGGCTACAAGGGCTGTCAGTGGCTCGACGTGCACGGCGCGCGCGACTGCGGCCACGGCGCCGGTCCGTCGCGCGCCGTCGCGGAGGAGGTCGTCAGCTTCTGGAACCGAATCGCCGCGGAGGCGCCGTCCTTCGGGCCGGGCGGCGACGGGATCTTCGAGCGCGTCGACGTGCGCCTCGACGCCTTCCGCACGAACAGCGACGGGCTGCGCGACACGGCTCGCGCGACGGTCGGCATGCGCTTGCCGGAGGGCTTCCGCAGCGCGGACTTCGCAGCTCGTGCGCGGAGCCTCGCGTCCGAGCTCGGGCTGGACGTCGAGTTCCGCGGCGAGCTTCCCGCGCACACCGGCGCGCGCGGCGACGGGCTCGGGCGCGCATTCGGCCGCGCCTTGGCGTCGCGCGGCGTGCGTCCGCGATTCCTCAAGAAGACGGGGACCTCGGACATGAACGTCGTCGGTCCCGCGTGGCGCTGCCCGATCGTCGCCTACGGGCCGGGGGACAGCAGCTTGGACCACACGCCGCACGAGCACATCGTGCTCGCCGACTACGAGCGCGCGATCGACGTGCTGGCGGATGCGCTCGTGGCGGGCGCGTGGGCCCGGCCGCGCGTTCCGCAGGCTTCGCTCAGTGCTTCTTCGTGACGCGCGGGAAGGTCACGACCGGGACCGTCGCGTGACGGATGATCGACTCGGCGACGCTGCCGAGCGCCAAGTGACGGAAGCCCGTGCGTCCGTGCGTCGACAGGGCGATCAAGTCGACGTCGTGCTGTTCGGCGTAGTCGACGACGCTCTCCGGGACCGCGTCGCCGCGGATCACGGCCGTCTCGACCGTGATCCCGCTGAGCGTCGCGCGCTGTTCATCGAGGGCGAGCTTGGCGTGCTTCACTTCGCGGTCGACGTCCGGCGCGGAGATCTTGGGCGCGAGCGGGGCGCCGTGCGGCGCGATGCGGACGTCCTGCACGACCGTCATGAGCGTGACGCGCGCGCCCAGCTTCGTCGCCAGCTCCGTGACGGGGGCCGCGGGCCGCAGAGACTCCGGCGAGAGGTCCGTGAGGAGCAGGATGTGGCGGATGGTCATGGCACTCGATTCGTCGAAGCTGGGGCGGGGCGCTGCTGCGCCGAAGGCGGTCCCCCGAGCATAGGTCCGGCGGCGGGGCAGTCCAGAGGCACCACTTCGCATGCTCTCCACCGCGCGCTACGCACATGGTCCCAGGGAGCTTCGTGCGAGGCCCACATAGAGTAGCCTGTGCGGAGACCCGCCGATCGGAGCAGGAGCGCCATGAAAGAACCGAAGTGCATGAATCGCATCATCGTCGCGGTCGACGAGGACGGACGTTCCGACCATGCCGTGCGGGCGGGCTTGGGACTCGCGCGGGTGCTCGGCTCGACGGTCGAGATCCTTCACGCGGTTCCGGTGCCGCCGCCGCTGTGGCCCGACGTCAACCCCGTGCAACTCGCGTCGATCAACGCGGAAGCGCTGACGGAGGCGTGGAACACGCTCTCCGAGCACTTCAAGGGCGTCTTCACCGAGCACGACCACGCGGGGCGTCCACTCGAGGACTTGCTGCGCGTCATGCCGGGACACCCCGCGCAAGTCGTGATCGACCGCGCGAACGAGCTCGACGCCGGGCTCGTCGTGCTCGGTCCGCACAAGAAGCGTCGACTGCTCGACTTCGGCAGCACGGCGCGCGCGATCCTCGCGAAGGTGCCGGGAAACGTCTGGATCCAACCCTGCTCGGCGCGGCCGATCCGCACCATCCTCGCGCCGGTCGACCTCTCCGAACACAGCCTGGCGGCGCTCGACCAGACGGTCTGCCTCGCGCGCGCTCTCGGCGCCGAAGTGCGCACGATCTTCGCCTTCGTCACGCCCGAACTCGGCTACTCCTACGGCATGACCTACCCGGTCGCCGGTCCGACCTACGTCCTCGACGAAGCGCGCAACGCGACGGAGAAGGCGTACCGTGAGGCGATGGCCAAGGTCGAGTGGGGCGACGTCGCTCACTCGCACTCCTTCGTCGAAGGCGACGCCGTCGAACAGATCCTCGAAGCGCAGGCGGGCGTCGACCTGATCGCGATGGGGACGCACGGAAGGACCGGACTCTCCCGTGTGGTCCTGGGCAACGTCGCCTATGGAGTGCTGCGCTCCGCGGAGGTCCCCGTGCTCGCGATGCGCCACCCCGAACGCGAGTGGTTGACCTAGCCGCCGCTGCCAGCTCCAGAGCCCCCCCGACGCGAGTCTCTCCCAGCCTCCGAGACCCATGCCCATCGGTATTGAACGCGACAAGGTCCTCGGCGGCCTTGCCAGGAAGCGTGGACGCCCGCACCGCTACACCGGCTACCGCTGGGCGATCGGCATCCTGTTCACGGCGCTGATCGCGGCGCTGCCCGTCTTCGACGTGATCCGCTTCGACCTCTGGCGCGGCAATCACATGTACTTGGGCGATCAGCTCGGCTTCGCTGACGTCGCGAAGGGCTTCGCCTTCCCCTTCCTGGCGGTCAACATCCTGATCGTCATCGCGAGCCGCTTCATCGGGCGCTACCTCTGCGGCTTCGTCTGTCCGTACGGCGCGATGGCGCGCTTCCGCGAGTGGTTCCGCTTCCACGGGAAGACGCGCAAGCAGCGCTTCCTCGGTCACCTCACGGTGCTGGTCGTGTGCGCGCTGCTGTCCACGATCACGATCAGCTACTGGGTCGACTTCGCGGTCTTCCGGGAAGGTTCCGACTTCGCGCGCGCCGTGAGCGCGGGCGCGATCGTCGGCTTGACGCTGACTTTCTACGCCACCCTGCACTTCCTCGGCCAGCGCTTCTGTCGCGAGTACTGCCCCTCGGGCGTCTACTTCGCGGTGCTCGGTCACACGAGCTACAACGGGGTCGAGTACGCGCACCCGGAGAACTGCACCGAGTGCAAGGCGTGCGACAAGGCCTGCCCGATGGACCTCCACCCCAAGGAGATGGCCGGCGGCGAGTACCGCGCGGGCATGGGCTTCTACGGCGACGCGATGTCGAACTTCGCGCACTGCATTCGCTGCGGCGATTGCGTCGTCGCGTGTGAGGGCATGACCTCGCGCTTCTCGGAAGACACGCCGCTGCGCCTCGGCTGGCTGAAGACGGAAGAGAGTCGCGTCTTCCAGAACGGCGTGCGCACGGACTTCCAAGGTCTGCTCGATCCGAGGCTCAAGAAGAAGGCACACGCCGACCTCGCCGAGACCGAGGCCGACGCGGAGAAACACCTGGAGGAACGCGCGGGATGATCTCCGCCCTGCTGCCGTTCCTGCTGCTCGGCGTCGGCGGATCGGCGCACTGCATGGGCATGTGCGGCGGGTTCGCCGCGCTGGTGGGAGAGGGCGCGCGGCAACGGGGCAGGCTCGGCGTTCGCGAACAGCTCGCGTACGTCCTCGGCAAGGCGCTGACGTACTGCGTGTTGGGTCTCGCGCTCGCGCTCGCCGCGGACTGGGCTCTGCGCGGCGGCGCGCAGCTGGCGAGCGGCGAGGAGGTTCACCAGGCTCACGTCCTCGAGCGCTGGCGCGGCATCCTCGCCTGGGTCGCCGGCGGACTGATGGTCGTGCTCGGCCTCGCGTCGCTCGGGTTGCGCCTGCCGCGGCGCTTGGCTGCGCGTCCGCTCGTCGCCGGCGCACACGGCTTCGCCCGGCGGCTGTTCCGCGGCATCGCGGACCTGCCGGGCCTCGGCGGGGCCTTCGGCGTCGGCGTCGTCACCGGGTTCCTGCCTTGCGGGCTGTCGTGGGGCGCGCTGGCGCTGGCGGCGGCCTCCCCGCCGCGCGATGCGCTGCTCGGGATGTTGATCTTCGGGCTCGCGACCGGCCCCGCGCTCGCGGTGGTGGGTCTGGGCTGGTCCGGGATTCCCGCCGGCTGGCGCGCGCTCGCCGCCCGCGCCGCCGGACCGCTGCTGATCGCCTTCGGCATCCTCACGATCGTCCGCGGTGGGCTGCCCGATTCCATTTCAGGCGTGCAAGCTGCCCTGCCGGCATGTTGTAGTTCGGAAGCAGGGAGTTGACCCGGGCCGGGATTCGACGCTCCGCTCGATCTCCGCTTGAGGAGTGCTTTACGCGCCCTTCACCGCGACAAGGCCCAGTGTCGGCTCCCGAGGTATTCGTGAGCCCCTGCATGGGGGTTCACCTTGAAGACCCGAATCATCCCCAAGGAGACAAGTTTGGAAACAAGCACCCTGCTTCGCAGAGGAGCACCGCTGTTCGTCAGTGCGCTCTGCGTCACGGCTACGGCCCTCGCCAACGAAGCTGCCAGCGAGGCCCCCTCGGCCTTCCCCGTGCTCGAGCAACCGGCGACACAGCCAGTCGCCCCGGCGGAATACGGTTGGTCCTACCAACCCGGCACCGGTCTGACCTACTCCTCCGCCGACGGAGGCAACAAGATCAGCTTCGGCGGTCGGATCATGAACGACTGGGCCTTCATGTCCGCGGACGACGGCACGAAGGGCGTCGATCCGACGAATCCATTCGTCGACGGCACTGAGTTCCGTCGCGCGCGCCTCGAGGCTTCAGGCACGCTCTACGACAAGGTCAGCTTCAAGGCGTCGTACGACTTCGCCTCGAACCCGACCACGGGCTTCCGGGACGTGTGGATGGGCATCAGCGACGTCGTCGGTACCACCGACTTCCGCGTCGGCAAACAGAAGGAACCCTTCAGCCTCGAAGAGATCACGAGTTCGAAGTACATCACCTTCATGGAGCGCTCCCTCGCGAACTCGATGGCCCCCGCCTACAACACGGGAGCCGTGCTCCACGACCACTACGATGAGAGCCACGTGAGCTACGGCATCGGCGTCTTCCGCGACACCGGTGAGGACGGCTCGAGTGCACAGCAGAAGGACGGCGCGTACAACTTCACCGGCCGCGTCACCTGGGCTCCGGTCTACGACGCCGAGGACGCGCGTCTGGTACACGTCGGCATCGCCGGCTCGCTGCGGCGCCCCGAGATGAGCAGCGGAGTCAGCACGCGTCCGGAAGCTCACCTCGCCCCCCCGGTCCTCGACAGCGGAAGCATCAACACCGACCAGGTCACGCAGTACGGCGGCGAGTTCGCCTGGGTCGGCGGACCGTGGTCCGTGCAGGCCGAGTACATCATGCAGACCATCTCCGGTCTGGCCGGCGCGCCGGACGTCGACACCACCGGCTACTACGCCTTCGTGAGCTACTTCCTCACCGGAGAGTCGCGTCCGTACCACGCTTCCGACGGCAGCTTCGGCCGCGTGAAGCCCGCGAAGAACTACGGGCAGGACGGCTCCGGCGCGTGGGAACTCGCCGCGCGCTACTCGAGCCTCGACATCGACGCGCCCGCCGTGGCGACGGCTGGTGACGTGAACGACATCACGATCGGCGCCAACTGGTACCTCAACCCGAACGCTCGCATCATGTTCAACTACGTGCTGGGCGACCTCGACAGCAACACCGACGCGTTCGACGGGAACATGAACATCTTCATGATGCGTTTCCAGGTCGACTTCTAGTCGGAAGCAGAGAGACCAAGGCGATCGGACTGCACTCCCGGTCGCCGGGAAAGGGGAGGGCCCGCGTCCTGTGACGCGGGCCCTTTCTACGTCTCGTCGGTCGGCGACGCGCGTCGCCCCCGTGTCAGGCGGACTGTTCCGCTTCCGTCACCGGCCAGGCGCTCGGGCCGGGATAGTTCGACTCGGGGTTCTCGCTGCAGAAGCGCACGAGGTTCGACAGCGTCGTGTTCGCGAGGCGCGCCAGGAACAGCTCGCTCGCGTCCTTCCAGTAGGAGTGCATCGGGCAGGCGCGCTCGTCGGAGCACTCGGCCTGACCCAGGAAGCACTGGCGCCGGCGGCCCAAGTGTTCCTGCGCATCGACGACCTGGAACAAGGTCACTTCGCCGGGCGGGTGCGCCAGCCGGAAGCCGCCGTTGCGACCGCGCTGGCTGGCCAGGATCCCGCGCGTCACCAGGGGCTGCAGGATCTTGCCGAGGAAGGGCGCGGGGATGTCGAGGTGCTTCGCCATCTCGCGCGCCAAGTGGTACTCGGAGGGCTCGGGCTGTTGGGCGAGGTAGGTGAGCGCGCGGATCGCGTACTCGCTGGATCGAGAGATGCCGTTCACGTGAGGGTTGAGCTGGGAAGTCGGCGGAGTTCTGCGCAGGAGTTCGTACGGCAGGGGAGTTCGTACGAAGCAGGAGTTGTATATCGAGAATTCTATTGGCTACGGGGCCCTCGGCGCCAGTCGAAAGGCGCTCGAGGCGCCTGCTGCGCCGCCTGCCGGCCTCGGAGCGCGCCCACTCGACCCTTCGCCGCCGGCGGAGCTCCGGACGCCGAGGATCGGCTCCGCGTCGGCGAGCTGTCAGGCTCCGCGCTCAATCCATGTGCGCCATGACACGCTCGTCGCCCATCTGCAGGCGCGTCGACATGCGCCTCACGACCGCCCCGCCGAGGTTGCCCGCGACCCGCAAGAAGCCCTTCGTCATCACCCGGCCGGTGAAGTCGATCGGAGCCCAGGAGCGGATCCCGCGGTGCCCCTGCGAGCGGTTGTAGAGCCGGTTCTGCTCGGTGACCATCCACTCGGAGTACAGCATGTAGAGGAGCAGCAAGGGCTTCGATGCGAGCTTCGAGTGCAGGGTGCGCTTCGCGAACGGCATCAGCCCGGGGTGACGTACCAGCACCGGGAACCACTTGTGCAGGTTCTCGATCGCGAGCTTGTCCTTCACCTCGATCGACGCGCCGCGGTTGAACTGCGCCGGGAAGTCGTCGTACTCCGCGACCGCGATGCCCATCTCGCGCGTGATGTCGTTCAGCTCGAACTCGGGGTAGGGCTGCACGATCGAGCACAGCGGGTGGTCGACCTTGCACTGCTGGTTCAGCGTGATCGTGTCGATGTCGTCCTGCAGCGTCCCGCCCGGTCCGCCCAGCATGTTCAGCGACCCGAGCCGGATGCCGTACTTCTTGATCCACTCCGACGCGTCGACGAGCTGCTTCGTCTCCGTGTTCTTGCGGTAGATCGTGTTCCGCATGTGGTCGTTCGCGGCCTCGAAGGCGATGCGCGCGTAGATGCAGCCCGCGTGCTTGAGCTGCTTGATGTGTTCCTCCTTGGTCATGTTCGCCATGAGGATCACGTCGAAGGGGAGCCCGACTTCCTTCGGCCAGCGCTCCGAGAATTCCGCGAGCCAGTCGCCCTTCAGGTTGAAGATGTCGTCGAGGAAGTGCACGAAGCGCAGCGGATAACGCTCGCGGATCGCGTTCGCCTCCTCGATCACGTGACTGACGGAGCGCTTGCGCACGTAGTCGGAGTTGCGTGCGCCGTAGACCTTGCCGCGCCACGCGTGGTGGAAGCAGAAGGAGCAGCTCATCGGGCAGCCGCGCTGGGTGACGATCACCTTCCGCGGGCTGTCGCGGTAGATCGGCACCGCGTCGTAGATCACGTCGCGGTCAGGGAGGCCGAGGCTGTCGAGGTCGCGGATCAGCGGGCGCAGCGGGTTCTTCACGACCTCGCCGTCGTCGTTCGCGTAGGCGAGGTTCCGGATGCCGCGCCAGTCCTCCCCGCGCTCGAGCGCGTCGAGCAGCTCGACGATCGTCTCTTCGCCTTCACCGCGACAGACCGCGTCGATCGCCGGGTCGGTCACGCAGTCGGGCAGGAAGGTGACGTGCGGGCCGCCCATCAACGAGAAGAAGTCGAACTTCGACTTGAGCAGCCGGTTCACGTCGTAGATCGCGCGGTGGTTGCCCGTCATCAGCGACCACGTGATCACGTCCGGCCGGTACTCCTTGATCTTGGAGAGCCACTGCGGGTCCGGCACGTAGAGCGCCTTCATCTCGTGCCCGGCGTCCTTGACCGCGCGCGAGAGGTACATGGGGCCGAGGGCCTCCTGGGGCAGGATCCGGCTGATGTGGAGGACTCTCACGACGGGCTCGATCGGTGCGGAGGGGGGCGGGGGGAGGAGACCTCGTCCGCATCGGACGCCGGGCTCTATCTGCTACATCGTAACCTGGAAATCCGGAAATGGTGGGCTGCGGCGGTGGAGCGCTCGTTCTACGACCCCGGTCGGATGGACAACCCGCCCGATCCGGGGGAGCATCCCTGAGTACCGCGAGGCCCCTGCCAGGAGGACGAGATGACCCTCTTCGAGCCGACGATCGAGCACTTCGTGACCACCGTGCTGGTGGTGATCGAGCCACAGCAGACCGTGGCCCAGGCCGCAAGGCTGATGCGCGAGCACGGCTTCCACCACCTCCCGGTGATGCACGGCGGCCGGCCGGTGGGGGTGATCAGCGAGCGCGACATCCTGTTGATCGAGACGCTGCGCGACGTCGATCCCCATGAGGTCCTGGTGGAGGAAGCGATGTCGCCGAAGCTCTACCTGGTCGATCCCGAGGCGCCCATGCGCAAGGTCGCCGCCGACATGGCCGACCGCCACTACGGCTGCGCGATCGTCGCGCGGGGTGACGAGGTCTACGGCGTCTTCACGACGACCGACGCGCTGCGCGCGTTGAGCGTTTCGCAGACCATCGATCCGGACTGAACTCGGTCGGGGCACGGGCCGCCGCGAGTGCGACCATCGATCGATCCACGCGATGGTCGCGCGGGTACGCAGGGGGAACCGCACGGCTCGAACCGGACGTTCAGGAACGAGACCGGGCGCTGCCCTGCCCCGGAATCCGCTCACTGTCTGCCGGGAGCGGATCGATAGGGCGAGCTGGAGGGAGCCAGGCACCTCCGCGATTCGATCCGTACACCCCAACTTGGGCGAGCCATGCAGGTCCAGCAAGGATCCGGAAGAGGCACGAGTTCCTCACTGACGATCAGGTACGGCCTGTTCGCCTTGGGGATCTTCACGTTCGAGCTCTTCATCATGCTCCTGCTGCCGACGCTGCGGCTCGACGGGATCTGGGAGGCGGTCGTGGACAGTGCGATCTTGGCCTTGCTCCTGCTTCCGCTGGCGCACCTCTTGTTGAAGGTCTCCAGCTCGAGCGCGGCCGCGGATCGGGCAACCATCGCGGCTCATCGAACGAGTCGCGGCGAAGCGCAGATGTGGGCCGTGCTGGGCGCGTTCTTGATCGTGATCGGCACCGCTTCGGTGTCGTACTCGCTGACGGCCGGCTCTCGCCACCAAGCAGCTCACGTCGTCAACGTCGCCGGCTCCCAGCGAATGCTCGCGCAACGCGTCGCGACGGAAGTCCTGTTGGCCGTCCTGAACTCCAAGGAGTCCGGCTCCTCCGGAGAGGCAGGCGTCCGAGAGACCTTCTCGGAATTCGAGAACATCTTGGCGGGCCTGCGCCAGGGCGACCACGAGCTCGGCCTGCCGCCTTGTATCTCACCGGATGCCGAGGAGAAGCTCGGTGCCGTGAGCCTCGCTTGGCACGAACTGTCGGTTCTGACCGATGAGCTCCTCGGTGATGGATCGGGCGATGCCGGTGAGCACATGTCGCCGGCCGCGATCGCGGAGCGGGCTGGTGTTGTCGTCGAGGAGATGGACAACGCCGTGCTCCTGCTCCAACAAGCCTACAACGAGCGGCAAAGCAAGGCCGACACCCTGCTCGGGATGGCGATGCTGGCGGCACTGTCGACGGCGCTGCTGTTGGCGTGCCTCCTGAGGCGTGTGATGTACAACCGGGTTCGACTGGAGTCGGACTTGCGGGGTGAAGCGGAGAGCAGAGAGGCGCTTCTGGAGGCGATGCCCGATGCGATCGTCAGCATGGGATCAGATGGTCGAATCGTGACCTTCAATCGATCGGCCGAGAGCATGTTCGGCATTCCGCGGGAACGAGCCATCGGCGCGGAAGTGTCCCAACTCCTGGTCCCCGAGGCTTTCCGCCAGCAGCACGACGAGCGGCTCGCCCAGTTCCTCTCCACCGGCGAATCGTCTGCCCTTGGTCGAATGCGAGAGGTGACGGCGATGCGAAGCGATGGTGGTGAGTTTCCCGCCGACCTCGCGCTCAGTCTGTTGGGAGACGCGGGCGACCGAAGCTTCCTCGCCTGCATCCGTGACATCAGCGCGCGCAAGGCCCTCGAAGCTCAGGTCACCCATGCCCAGAAGATGGAGTCGATCGGTCAACTGGCGGCGGGCGTCGCCCACGAGATCAACACTCCGACGCAGTACGTTGGGGACAACACGCGATTCCTCGAGGAGAGTTTCCAGGAACTCGCACCGCTCCTGCAGCTCGCCGAGGAGCTCGCGGAATCCGTGAGTCAGGGAACGGAGTCCTCGCAACTCGCCGTCGGGTTGAAGGCTGCCATCGAACGCGCGGACTTCGAGTACCTCCTCGATGAAATCCCGCGCGCGATCGAGCAGTCGCTGAGCGGCATCGACCGCGTCAGGAAGATCGTCCAGTCGATGAAGGAGTTCTCACACCCTGGCGAGGAAGGAATGAGCTTCATCGATCTGCACCGTGCGATTCAGAGCACGATCACGGTCGCCACCAACGAGTGGAAGTACGTCGCCGAAGTGGAGACCGACTTCGACTCGGAACTGCCTCTCGTCCCCTGTTTGCCCGGAGAACTCAATCAGGTCGTCTTGAACATTATCGTCAACGCCGCTCACGCCATCGCCGATGTCGTAGGCAGTGATGGAGACCAGAAGGGGACGATCCGGGTCACGACGATGAAGGATGGAGACTTCGTGGAGATTCGAATCAGCGACACGGGCTCCGGAATCCCCGAAGCGGCGAGATCGAAGGTGTTCGACCCCTTCTTCACGACCAAGGAAGTGGGGAAGGGAACGGGGCAGGGGCTCGCTATCGCGCACCGAGTCGTCGTCAACCAGCACGGGGGGACGCTCGCGTTCGAAACCGAGCTGGGCAAGGGAACGACCTTCGTGATCCGGTTGCCGCTCGATGTGCCGTCCATGGCGGCCCTGACTGCTTAGAGCACGTCCTGGAACCCGCCGTCGGCCCGCAGCCGGCCGAAGCCAGGAGTGCTTCGCGCAGTCCCAGCGCCGACGCTACGCGTCCCCCTTGGACAGGGGAGCATGCCGGAGGAAGTTCTCGAACAGTCGCGTGCCGATCGCTCTGGAATCGACGGCTTTCGACAGCAGTTCGGCGGCGGTCTCATGGATGTGAGCATGCCGTGAAGCGTTCGAATGGATGAGCCTCGTGCTCTCTTCCAGCGGCATCTCGGGATGGAACTGCAGCCCCCACATCGGCGCGTCGATCACTTGGTATCCCTGCACGGCGCAGCGCTCGCTCGCGGCGAAGACGTCGAGCCCCTCCAGCCCCGGCGTGACCTCGTCGAAGTGTGAGACGAAGCACGGGAAGCTTGTCGGGATTCCATCGAAGATCGGGTTGTCGGCAGTGCGTCGGATCTCGAGCCAGCCGAGCTCGGAGGTGGGGGAACGGCGCACGGCGTGCGAACCGCAGAGGGCGCGCGCGATCAGCTGGTGTCCGAAGCAGATGCCGAGCGTCGGCAGTCGGCGCTCGTGCGCCTCGCGGATCAAGTCGTAGACCCGGTCGAGCCACGGTTCGCCGTCGACGGCGGAGGCCGCGGAACCGGTCAGCATCACTCCCGCGTAGGAATCGAGGTGGCGCGGCGGCTCTTCGCGGGCGACGCGCACGGCGCGGTACGAGCGCCCAGGCATCAGGTCGACGAAGTTGCGCCAAGCGCCGATCTCATCGAGGTAGCTGTCGAGGATCAGGATCTCGTTCATGCGGGAGGCAGGTGGTTCGTCAGCGAGGGAGTTCGGAGAGCAGTGCGGCGATGCGCCCGCGTTCGCGGCTCGGGTCGACTTCGGGTTGCGCGTCGAGACTGCGTTGCGTGAGTCGGTGCAGGAATTGCGGGTCGGCTTCGGCGCGGTGGAGCAGCTCGGCGAGCGCGGCGGAGTCACCGACCGGGAACAGCCCCGGGTGGTCCGCGCCGAGCAACGAGCGTGCGGCGGGCATTTCGGTCGACAAGATGCCGACGCCGCACGCGATCGCTTCGGGGACGACGGCCGGCCCGCCTTCGTTGCGCGACGTGATGACGAGCAAGTCGGCCGACGCGAGCAGGCGCATGGCTTCGGTGCGCGACAGCGAGCCGACCCATTCGAAGCGCGGGTGCTCGAGGCTCTCGCGTCGAACCGCGTCCGCGAGCGCCGCATCGTACGCCGAGCCCGCGAGTCGAACGCGGAGTCGCGAGTTCGCGGGAACGAGCGCGGCGGCACGCGCGAGCAGCAAGGGGTCCTTGACGGGGCGCAAGTGCGCGAGGCTGACGACTTCGAACCGATCGTTGTCTCGGCTCGGCAGCTCGCGCGGCGGCAGCGCGGACTGCGGGATGCAGCGCACGCGGCCTCGGAGCTCGCTCGGGATGCGCTCGATCGCGCCCGGTTGCAGGACCACGATGCGGTCAGCGCGCGCGCAGCTCTCGAGCGCGACCTGAGACAGTCTGTCGTGATCGTAGAGATCCGTGCCGGTCATGATCAGCACGGCCGGCGCGCTCGCTCGCCTCGTCTTCCACGCGGCCAAGGAAGAGGCCGACTTCTCGGCGTGCAGCGCGATCAGGAGGTCGGCCGGCGCGTCGTCGAGTGCCTCGCGCACCCTCACGCGATGCCCGAGCGAACGCAGCTGTCCCGCCCAGCGCAGCGCCGTGAGGCGGTTCCCCGAGCGCGAAGCCCGCGGCGCAGGAGTGACGATCTGCACGCGCATGCCGCGATGTTAGCGACGATACGGTGCCGCACAACTTGTCGTCAGTCGGCCGCCGCGGGCTGCGTCTGGCCCGTCGCGCGCACGTAGAGGTCGAACAGCTTCTGTTCGATCGGCAGGTCGTAGCTGCCCTTCTTCAGACGCCAGCCGGCCATCTTGGAGAGCAGCTTGCGCATCCACAGCGGGCCTTCTTGGACGTACTGGTCGTAGATCGCCGCCGTGTTGTTGTAGCGCGTCCACGTCTCGCGGATGTCGGCCGGGATCGGCGTGTTCTGCGAGTTGTACTTGTACTCGAAGCAGTCGCCCCACTCCGCGAAGTCCTTGGGCGGCTCGTAACCGAGCTTGACCGCCGCGCCGAAGTCCTCGGTGCCGGGGATCGGGCGGAAGGGATAGACCTCGGAGCCGGCGATCGGATAGGCGTACTTGACCGCGGCGGCGCGCTTCAACGTCTCTTCCATCGACTCGCGCGTCTCACCGGGATAACCGATGATCCAGAAGGTTCCCGGGACGATGTTTCGCTTCGCCAGCTTCCCGATCGCCTCGGGGATGTGGTCGATGTCGATGAACTTCTTGATGCGCTCCTGCATCTCCTTGGTGCCGGTCTCGGCGCCGAGCCAGAGCAAGTGACACTTCGACTCTTCGAGCAGGTCGAGCGTCTCCTCCTTGTAGCGCATGATCGTCTCGATCTCGATCGTGCCGTTCCAGTGGATCGGCACCTGCAGATCGACGAGCGCCTCGCAGAATTCCTTGGTGCGCTTCTCGGCGACGCCGAAGTTCGCGTCCTGGAAGCGCAGCACGTCGAACTTGAAGCGCTGTTGCAGCTCGGCGATCTCCTCGGCGAGCTGGCGACCGGGGATCGCCTTCCAGCGACGACCGGTGATCAGCGGGCTGCAGCAGAACGTGCAGGGTTCGGGGCAACCGAAGCTGGAGAAGAAGCTGAAACCGCGCGGCGGATTCGACGGCGTCCAGTGACCGGGCAGCGGGAAGCGGTGGCGCACCTTCATGCGCGTCGGCTTCACTTGCAGTTCCGCGTACTTCTCGAAGTCGAGCAGGTCCCACGGCACGGGCTTGAAGGCGTCGAAGCCCTCGACCGCGCGGTGATCGGTGTAGACGATCCTGCCTTCGCGCTTCACGACGAGGCCGGGCACGGTCGCGAGGTCCTCGCCGGACTCGACGGCCTTGACCACGTCGAGGAAGGTCAGCTCACCCTGTCCGATTCCGACGGCGTCCGCGATGTCGTGCTCGAGGTACATCTCGGGGATCACGCTGGGGAACCAACCGCCCCAGATGATCGGGAGGCTCGGGAGCTTCTCCCGGACCATCTTCGCGACCTTGTAGCCGTCGTAGACTTGGTAGCCCAGGATGCACGAGCTGGCGAAGAGCAGCGCGTCCTCGCACGCCTCGATGACCTTGCGCTCGTAGTCGGGCTCGACCATCGCGTCGATCATCACGACTTCATAGCCCTCGGCGACGGGCCCCGACGCGATCTGCAGCAACTCGAGCGGCAGGAGGTCGGCGGAGAACATCTCCCCGCGCCCCGGGTCGGCCCGGTGCGGGAGGAAGAGCACGATCTTCTTGGACGACTTGCGCTGAATCACCAGGAGACGGGGGCACTGGGCGTGACGCCCGGAGTCTTGTCGAGTTGCAACACGTCACCCTGGGTGCGTTGACCCGTGAGCTTGACGTACATGTGGAAGAGCTTGTGCTCGACCGGCAGCGAGTACTGGTTGTGCTTGAGGCGCCAGCCCGAGATCCGGTGCATGAAGTTCCGCACGAGCCCGGAGCCTTCCTTCGCGAGGCCGTCGTAGAAGGTCGCCGTGACGCCGTAGCGCTTCCACGTGCGGATCACTTCCTCGGGCAGCGCGGTGTCGTTGATCTCGTACTTGTACTCGAGGCAGGAACCCCACTCGTCGAGCGTCACCGGCGGCTTGTAGCCCATCTTCACGGCCGTGTCGAAGTCCTCCGTGCCGGGGATGGCGCGGAACGGGAAGACGTCGGACGGCGAGTGCGGGAAGAGGTGCTTGATCTTCGCGGCGACGTCGAGCGTCGCTTGCATCGACTCGGTGGTCTCGCCGGGATACCCGATGATCCACGAGACGCCGGTCTGGATGCCGCGGTCGTTCAAGCGCTGCAGCGACGTGACGAGGTTCGCCTCGATGTCGATCTGTTTCTTGATCTTCGACTGCTGTTCGACGGAGCCGGCCTCGGCGCCGAGGGCGGCCATGTGGAAGCGCGACTCCGCCATCAGGTCGAGCGACGGGTCCTTGTAGCGCGCGATCGTCTCGATCTCGTACGTGCCGTTCCACCAGAACGGGCTGCCGGCGTTGATCAGCTCGGTGCAGAACTCGTTCGAGCGCTTCTCGTGCACTCCGAAGTTCGCGTCCTGGAAGCGCAGGATGTTGAAGTTGAAGCGCTCGTGGCACTCCATGATTCGTTCCGCGAGCAGCTTGCCGGGGATGGCCTTCCAGCGCCGCTCGGTCACCATCGGCGAGCAGCAGAAGGTGCAGGGTTCGGGGCAGCCGAAGCTCGAGAAGTAGCTGAAGCCGCGCTGCGGAGTGCCGGGCTTCATGTCCCACGGGTCGGCGTACTTGTGGCGCACCTTCCAACCGCTGGTCTCGTTCTGGCGCGCGACGTACTCCTCGAAGTCGATCAGGTGCCACGGCGCGTCGGGGATGCGGTCGAAGCCGATCACCGGTCGGTGGTCCGTGTACACCGGCTTGCCGTCGCGCTCGACGACCAGGCCGGGGACCGTCGCGAGGTCCTCGCCGGACTCCAGCGCTTGCACGACTTCCCAGAAGGTCAGCTCGCCCTGACCGAGGCAGACGGCGTCCGCGATGCCTTCGTCGAAGTAGCGCTCGGGCAGCACGGAGGGGAACCAACCGCCCCAGATGATCGGCAGCTGCGGGTAGCGCGCGCGCACCGCGCGAGCGATCTCGGCGCCGTGGGTGACTTGGTAGCCGAGGATGCACGAGCTGCCGAAGAGCAGCGCCCCGTCGCACGCTTCCATCACACGCTCGAGGTAGTCGTCGTGCACCATCGCGTCGATGATCACGACCTCGTAGCCCTCCTGGTCCGGGAAGGCGGCGATCTGCAACAGCTCGAGCGGCAACAGGTCCGCGCTCACCCGGACCCCTTGTGCGGGATCCGCGCGGTGCGGAAGGAAGAGCACGATGCGCTGCTTGGCTGCGACCATCAGGAGTGGGGGGCGCGGGGGGGGGGGGCGAGACGGGCCGGAGAGCCGTCCCCGGGCGGGCGCGGTCGTCGGAGCGGGCCCGACTCTCACGTCCACGTCATGGTATCACCGCCCCAGCGCCGCGTGGGGCGGGGGCCGGACTTCCCTATCGTCCAGCGCGGCCCCCGACTGGCGGCTTTTCCGGGGCTCCGGGGGGCCTCGAGGCCCCGGCCGGGCCCGTCGCGGCGGATCGGCCCCGCGCGGCCGGCGGATCGGCCCCCGGGGCGGCCGCTCAGTAGTTCTCGAGCGCCCAGGCGCCCCAGGCCTCGTCGAACTGGGCGAAGGTCCAGCCGAAGAGGTCCTTGAAGAGGTCGCGCTGCTTCCCGGGCAGGTCGGAGCCGTCGGCGTAGCCCTCGGCGTTCGTGATGCCCTTCAGGCCCTTGATCAGCTTCGCGAACTCATCGGGGTGGGCGCGCGCGAGGAAGTCGACCATCGACCAGGTCGTGAAGTGGTGGTCGAGCTCGAGCTCGCCGTAGTTCTTGAAGCGGATCATCTCCGCCATGCGCGGCGCCTTGCCGGAGCGCACCAGCTTGACCGCTTCGGCGCCCCAGTCGTCCTTCTTGGTCATCTCGGGCACCGAGCCCTCGCCGCCGTCGAAGGTGTTGTACTTCGTGCTGACCTCGCGCTCCATGAAGTGCCCGAGGCCTTCGCGCAGCCAGATCGGCGAGTCGTAGGCGTAGAACTTGAAGCCGTCGAGGAAGTTGTGCCCGAGGTTGAACGCGACGTGCGCGTGCATCGCCGTGTCGACCTTCAGGCTGCCCTGCTTCTCGTGGATCGTCACCGAGATCGCCTGGCGACTCACGATGTTCCAGCGCTGGCTCTTCTTCAGGCTGAGGCCGAAGTTGTCGCGCAGGTACGTCACGTGCGCGGCTTCGGTCGCGAGGATCAGGACCTCGTACTTGCCCTTCTCGCCGAGGTAGGGGCCTTCGCCCCAATAGGTGCCCGTCGTGTCCCACGGCTTCGTCCCGTCGGGGAAGACCGACTCGTCGACCTGCACCAGCCGCAGGAAGCGGTCGTAGAGTTCCTCGCAGCGGCGCGCGTACATGTGCAAGCGCAGCCAAGGGTCGAGGTTCTTCTCCTTCGGGTCGACCTCGGGCAGGATCTCGGAGAGCGCGGTCAGCTCGGCGAGGATCTTCGCCTTCTCCTTCTGCGGCACTTTGTACGTGCCGAGCGCGAAGCCGATCTTGAAGTGCTTGGTCTCGATCCAGCGGATGTCGGACGTCGGCAGCTGCTCATCGATCGTCTTCGTGTTCGAGTTGCCGAAGTCGAAGCCGCCCATCGAGACGATCCCCGCCTTCGCCCACAGTTCCGGGTCGGCTTCCGTGTAGGGATCGTTGAGCGGGTCGTTGCGCGCGAGGTCCTTGTTGCGCTGCGCGAAGGCCGGGAGCGCACAGCTCGCGAAGACGAGCAGGGCGCACAGGGAACGGGCGAAGATCGACTGGGGGGGGCTGGTCGTCATCGTTCGAGGATCGGGGCTAGACGCGTTTCTTCCACTCGTTCGCGAGCTCGATCGCCTCGAAGACGGGCAGCTTGTCGAGCGGCGGTTCGCCGTCGACGATCCCGCGCAAGGCGTTGATCGCGGCGACGCGCAGGGTGTTGTCCGTGTCGTCGAGGAAGGGCTTGATCAGCGCGACGGAGGTCTCGGCCTCGCCGGCGCCGGCGAGCAGGTTCAGGCCGGTCACCTTCATATTGCGCTTCTCGGACGACAGCAGCGGCACGAAGGCCGCGGTGGCTTCCTTGCCGCGCACGGACTCGAGGGCCGTGCGGATCTCCGCGCCGCTGTCCTTCCAGTCGTCCTCGGCGCGCTCCGCGAGCCGTTGCAGACCGGAGAGGTCGCCGGCCGAAGTGGCGCACAGCGCGGCGACGTAGAGTTCTTCTGCGTCGGGCTTCTTCGACTTCTCGACGCGTTGCAACGCCGCGACGGCGGCCTCGCGGACACCGCTGTCGGGGAAGGCGGCGACGCGTCGCAAGCACCAGATGCGCACAACGTCGCTCTTGTCGCCGAACTCGGCCGCGATCAGCCGCGTGTGTTCGGCGCCCGTGATCTGCTCGAGCACGTCGGTGATGCGCTCGCGCGCGTCCTTGTTCTTCTCCTTGCCGAGCGCGGAGATCAACGCAGGAGCGGCGGCGGCGCCTTCCGCGACGAGCGCGATGTGCGCCTGCGAACCCATCTCCTCGGTGTTCGCCTTGCGCAGGCGCGCGACGTCGACCTTCAGCTGATTGCTGTCGCGCGGCTCGGGCCATGCTTCGAGGCGCTTGATCTCCTTGCGCTTCGTCTCCTGGACGGCGTCGTCCGCGCGCGGCGCGAGATCGACCCACGCGTAGGCTCCCGTCGCGCAGAGCGAGAGGAGGGCGGCGGTCAGCGAGCTGTGCAGTGTGCGGTTCATCGTTTCGATCCTTCCAGTTCGTACAGCCAGCGGGTCGGCAGGACGTCCCGCCAAGTCTCGGCGTCGTCGGCCACGACTTCGAGCTTCCCGCCGAAGATCGCGGGATCGGTCGAGAATCCGGGAGCGTACTCCTCCCAGATCAGACGGCACTCGAAGACTTCGCGCGACGCGACCTCGTCACCGTCCCGCGAGACCAACTGGGCCTGCGCCACGGCACCGGGTCCTTCGAAGACTTCCGTCCATTCTCCCACGGCGCAGTCGCGCAAGGCCAGCCACGTGACCATCCCGATCGTCGACCAGTTGCCCACGGGCACTGCAGAGGGTTCGGCGGACCCGGCGACCACGGCCTTCCAGCGGGCGTCCAAGCGCTCGAGCGCCGCTTCGCGCTCCGCCGCGTGCAGCATCCGCGAGCGCGCGCGCGGGATCAGGACCTCGGTCAGCACGACGCGCCGGCGGTGCGCAACGGTGAAGGAGGGCCCGATCTCCGCCAGCGGCTCCGCGTAGGTGTCGATCTCGACGCTCGTGATCGGTTCTCCGTCCATCACGTAGACCGTGTCCGCGGGGAATGCGGAACGAGTGTCCGGACCGCACGCGCACAGCAGCGCGGCGCAAGCGATCAGGGCGGTGACGCGGACGAGACGGGGACGAGGCGACGACATGCGGGGGATCCGGGTCGTTCCGGACGGTGGTCTAGTGGAGCGGCGCCCCGCGGTTTCGCCCGCGGACTCCCGCTGCGACGGGCTGCTAGGTGGTCGCGGAGCGGTCGAAGTTGGCGACGAAGCGCAGCGAGCGCTCGATCAGGAAGCGGTACGTCTCGAGCACGTTCTCGGCGGCGGAAGCGGGCCCTTCCAACAACAACTCGCGGCCGTACGAGCCCTGCGTCTCGAGGAACAGCGAGCGCGAGTCCTGCGCGTACGACTCGATCCGGACCGAGTGAGCGGCCGAGGACTCGTCGTCCGGCGGGAAGGCGAAGCGGACGCCGATCAGGCCAGGCTGCTTGCCGAAGCAGGCGACGGAGTCCTCGCCGCCGAGCATCCCCAGCGCGAGCAGGGCGCGCGCGTCGCGGAAGTGTTGCGGGTTGACCAGCGTGCGGATCGTGACCTGCTGACCGAGGAACTCGATCCCGCGCCGCGTGCCGACCTCGTCGGCGATGCGCCGCACGCGTGCCGCGAAGTCCTCCGGCGTCAGCCCGCCCATTTCCTCCCGGAACTGGAAGCGGTCCGCCAGGAAGGCCACCTGCGAGACGACGCCCTGACGCGTCGCCGGGTTGGTCAGGATCGGCCCGAGCGGGGTGACGGCGAAGCTCGAGTAGCAGCGGTCCGCCTCCTCGAAGAAGTGGTTGTGCACCTTCTGGACCGCCGCCGGGTCCGGGGTCCGGGGCGCGTGAAGCAGCTCGCAGGCGTATCCGATCGTTCGCGGGGCGTACCGAGGCATCCGCGCATCCTACCGCGGCGGGCGGGGACACCGAGCGCAAACGGCCCCGGACGGGGTCCCGGGAGGGGCTCCCGGCGGGGCGGTGGCTTGCGTCGCCCCTCGCGGAAGCTGCTACACTCTCCCGCCCGAACCGGATCGATCGGCCTCCACAGGAAGGTCCGTTCCGGGCCGTCGAGCCGCCGCACGGCTCAAGAGATCGGGCCGCAAGGTCGAAAAAAGACGCCCTTCGGCTTCACCGCGTTCCGCGGGCTCGCGTACTCACGGGCCCATGCCTCGGGAACTCCCGGGGCGTCTGTCCATCTTCTCGAGAGACCTTCTCCATGCACGCTCTGCTTCTCCCCGTCGGCCTCTGCCTTCCGCTCCTCGCCGGCGATGACGCCGGTGATCCGCCGCCGACGACCGGTACCTACCGCCGCGCTTCCTCGGAAGAGATGCTCGCGCAGCCCGGCCCCGACCTCGGTGGGCCGCTGGTGGTCGGCGAGGTCACGATCCCCGAGCTCGAGATCAAGCGCTACCTGATCTACGGACCCGGACGTGCCGCCCTGGAGTTCCGCCGGGTCAACCTGCTGATCGACGACGAAGTCGCTCGCCAGCAGGAGTTCGGCGTGCGCGGGGAGATGCGCGAACCCGAAGACTTCGGCGTGCCGCTCGAGGACTACGACTACCACTACCACCACAAGCTCGAGGACTTCCGGACGAACTATCCGTCGCTGGACATCCCGACCGAGATCTCCCGCGCGTACCGCACGCTGACCTGGTACCGCCACGAACTGCACCAGCAGTTCCTCTTCGACCAGGTCTTCCTCCCCGACGACTTCACCGAGTGGCCCGACGTCTCGAAGGAAGCGATCCGCGAGCAGGCCGACCAGCTGTGGCTCGACGACTTCGAGCGTCAAGCCAAGGTGCGCGAGGAGAAGTACCAGGAAGACCTCGCCAACTGGGAAGTGTTGACCGCCGCCGGCGAAGACGTGGCGAAGCCGCGCCCGTACGTCGAGGACGTGATGTTCCGCTCGATCCTGCGCCAGATGGTGCGGGACACGCTCTACTCCTTCACCGACACCAAGACCGCGCTGCACGGGCTCCCGCCGGAACTCGTCATGACGGTCGACCTCGACGGTGACGGCGAGCTCGAACTCTCGCTCGAGACCGAAGACGTCTGGCAGGACGTCGCCCCGACCGTGACGCAGGCCGAAGTCGACGACGCGCGCCTGTTCCTCGCGAAGATCGAGGCGACCCGCCAGCGCCTCGAGAAGGAAGGCAAGATGCTGCCCGCCGAGGACCTCGAGCGCGCCGTCGCGGAAGCGCTCGGCGGCTTCAAGGACAACCTCTTCGGCGGCATCGGCATGATCGCCGTCGGCGACCACCGCTTCCCCTCGATGGAGTCCTACGGCGACTACCTCGTGCTCCACGAGTGCCACAAGGCCGCGCTCGAGGATCAACTCGCGACGCCCGAGGGCGGCGGCCTGCCGGAACTCCTGCAGGGTCACCTCGACCGCGCGAACAAGATCATGGGCCTCGCGAAGGTCGACGCCGAAGTCCTCCTGGTCGGTGCTTTCGACGAAGCGCACATGGTCTGGCGCGCGGACGGCTGGTCGAAGGCGCTCCAGAAGGCGACGCGCCTGATGACCGACATCGCGAAGAACGCCGCGGAGTACGACGTCGAGAAGCAGCGCAAGGTCGACGCCGCCATGGCCGGCGAGGAGTACACGCCGAAGAGCGACGTGATGTCCTCCGACGACTACTGGTTCCGCATGCTCGACGACCACTGCGAGTTCTGGGACGCGCCGCCGCCGGCCAACGGCAAGATGTCGGCGGTCACCTACAAGCAGAAGGGTCGCTTCGGCGAACGGACCCGCAACGACATGCAGGGCCTGATGGGCGAGAGCTACTTCACGCAGTTCCTGACGAACAAGTCGGCGTGCGACGAGGTGTTCTTCGACCTCGAGCCGGGCGTGGTTTCCGGTCCGATCAAGGGCCCCAAAGGCTACTTCCTCGCCAAGGTGAAGAAGCGCCTGCCCCCGCGCAGCCCGCTGAACATCCGCGATGAGCGCTACGTCAAGTTCATCCGCGACGACTACCTGCGCTACAGCCTGATCGGCTACGCCGACGAAGCGCTGAAGATGGCGACGGTAAAGGGCCTGGAAGGCAACACCAACCTGCTCGACTGATCGCGACCGAGTCTCGGGAACCTCCGGTTCTCCGAAACACTGGAACGGCCCCGGCGCTGCGCACGCCGGGGCCGTTCCTGTACGTACCGGGCGAGGATTGCAGCGCGGTCCTGGCGCTCCGCCGGGCCGAACACCAGAATCGCGCGCCATGAAGTCGGACGTCCGAGCCACCTGGCGCCTGCTCGCGCCGCACGCGCTGCCCCACAAGTGGGTGCTGGTCGCGATCGGTCTGCTCGGGTCCTTCGTGGCCTTCGGCGAGCGCTCCGTCTACCTGCTGGTGCAGCCGGTCTGGGAAGCGCTCTGGCCGCTGCCGGGCAAGCCGCTCGGCGAGGCCGAGCAAGTCGACCAGAGCTCCTTCCTCGCGACCTTCGAGGAGTGGAAGGACGGTCTGCGCAGCTGGCTGCTCGGCGACACGGTTCCCGTCACCAACGCCGAGCGTATGCACGTCCTGATGCGCATCGCGCTGGCGGTGGTCGTGATCGCCGTGCTCACCGGTGTCGCGCAGTACCTCTTCACGATGCTCTCGCGCTGGCTGTCGCTGAAAGTCGTCGTCGAGCTGCGCATGCGCATCGCGAAGCACCTGATGGGGCTCTCGATGCGCTACCACAACAGCCGCCAGTTCGGCGACCTGTTGAGCCGCATCAGCGCCGACGTCAACGTTACGCTCGGCATCCTGAACGACGGCTTCCGCGACCTGCTGTTGCAGCCGCTCGAAGGCGTGATGGGCCTCGCGCTCGCGGTGTTCATGGCGCCGAAGGCGGCGCTCGCGGTGATGATCGGCCTGCCGATCGTGCTGGTGCCCGTGCTGTTGCTCGGCAAGAAGGTGCGCAAGGGTTCGACGAAGAGCCTCACTTCGCTCGGTTCGTCGGTCCAGGTACTCGCGCAGATGTTCCAGGGCATCCGCACGGTCAAGGCCTTCCGCGCCGAGGAACGCGAGCTCGCGAGCTACCGCGAACAGAACGCGACGTACATCACCGACTCGATGCGCATGGTGCGCGCGCTCGCGGCGACCCACGCCGGCACGACGCTGCTCACCTTCTCGGGCATCGGCGGCATGCTCGTGATGATCGGCTGGATGCAGATCGAGTGGGAGACCTTCCCCGGTGGCGGCGACATGGCCGCCTTCTTCATCCTGGTCTCGCAGGCGACGACGAACTTGAAGCGCACTTCGCGCATGTGGGCGCGCGTGCAGGAGTCCGTCGGTGCGACCGAGCGCTTGCAGGAACTGCTCGAGGAGGCGGAGGACGTCGTCGAGCAACCGAACGCGCACGGCATCGACGGCATCCAGCGCGAGATCCGCCTCGAGGGCGTCACCTTCCAGTACCCCGAGAGCGACCGGAAGGCGTTGGACGGGATCGACCTCACGATCAAGAAGGGCGAGACACTCGCACTCGTCGGCGCATCCGGTTCGGGCAAGACGACGCTCGTCGACCTCGTCGCGCGCTTCCTGGATCCCGACGCGGGCCGCATCACCGTCGACGGACACGACCTGCGCGAGCTGACGAAGGATTCGTGGGTCTCGCAGTTCGCGATGGTCAGCCAGACGCCCTTCCTGTTCCACGCGTCGATCGCGGAGAACATTCGCTACGGCAAGCCCGACGCGACCCAAGCCGAAGTCGAAGCCGCCTCCCGCGCCGCCGGCATCCACGACCACGTCCAAGGCCTGCCGCAGGGCTACGACACCGACGTCGCCGACATGGGCGCGCGCCTCTCCGGAGGCCAACGCCAACGCTTGACGATCGCCCGCGCACTCCTGAAGGGCGCGCCGCTCCTCCTCCTCGACGAAGCGACGAGCGCGCTCGACACCCAGACCGAATCGCTCGTCCAAGAAGCGCTCGAACGCCTGATGGAGGGCCGCACCGTGATCGTCATCGCCCACCGCCTCTCCACCATCCGCGACGCGGACCGCATCGCGGTCCTGGACGAGGGCAAGCTCGTCGAACTCGGCACCCACGACGAACTCCTCGCCAAGGGCGGGCACTACGCGGCACTGCACGCCGCCCAATTCGCGACCGACCCGGCCTGAGGTACGGAACAGGCAGACCGCTTGCACGGCGACGGCGGCGCCGTGGGCGAGGGCGCCGAGGCCTTCGAGGGTCTTGCCCTTCACGTTGACGGACTTCACGTCGGCGTGGAGGAGCCCGGCGAGGCGTTCGCGCATCGCGGCGCGGTGGGGGGCGATGCGGGGGCCCTCGGTCGCGATCACGATGTCCACGCTCTCGACGCGGAAGCCCGCGGCGTGCACGAGCTCGAGGGCCGCGGTCAGCAGGGCCGCGCTGTCGGCGCCCTTCCACTGCGGGTCGGTGTCGGGGAACAGCGTGCCGAGGTCGTCCTCACCCGCCGCGCCGAGGATCGCGTCGGTCACGGCGTGGAGGACCGCGTCGCCGTCCGAGTGTCCCGAAGGACCCGTGTCGTGCGGCAGCTCGATCCCGCCGAGGATGCACTTGCGCCCCGCGACGAGGCGGTGGACGTCGAAACCGAGTCCGATGCGGAAGCTCATGCGCCGTCGCCTCCTGCGCGTCGCGCGACGATCGCGCGGGCCAGGTCGAGGTCCGCGAGCGTCGTCAGCTTGAAGTTCGTGTGCGGTCCTTCGACGAGCGGCACGGGGCCGCGGTAGCGCTCGCAGAGCGCAGCGTCGTCGGTTGGGGAGTAGTGGTCCGCCGCCGCGCGCGCGAACCAGTCGAGCAGGTCGCCGCGCCGGAAGACCTGCGGCGTCTGCGCGGCCCACAGCTCGCTGCGGTCGAGCGTCGTCTTCGCGGTCTGTCCGTCGAGCGAGCGCTTGATCGTGTCCGTGACCCGCGACGCCACCAACGCGCCGCCGCGCGCCGTTGCCATCGCGAGCGCGCTCACGACCGTCGCCAGGTCGACCAAGGGTCGCGCGGCGTCGTGCACGGCGATCAGCGCGATGCCGGGGTTCGTCGCTTCGACGCCGCGGCGCACCGAGTCCGCGCGCTCCGCACCGCCCGCGACGACGGCGGAGAGCTTGGCGAGCGGCCCGCCTTCCCGCGCCAGTGCGCGCACGCGCTCGTGGTCCTGCTCCTGCGCGACGACCACGATCTCGGCGACGCGCGGTTCGGCCGCGAAGGCCTCCGCCGCGCGTTCGAGAACGGTCATGCCGCCGAGGTCCAGGAAGGGCTTGCGTTCCCCGTGCCCCATGCGCGTGGAGTTTCCCGCCGCCACGAGGACCAGTGCGGTGTCGCCGGTGTGTTCTTCTGCTGCGCGTTGCATCGCTCGGCGCAGACTCTACTGTCCACTTCGTCGCCGGCCCAACCCCGCGCGACTTCCACCCGCTTGAGCAGCACACCTCCCGATGCGATCCGCCCCGACGACGCGGCCGTGAACGGCGAGGCGACCGAGGTCGCCGTTCCGCTCGACTGTCCGTGGCCGATCGTGCTCGGCGTCGACCCCGGCACGCGGGTGCTCGGCTACGGCGCGATCGTGCGCCGGACGGAAGGCCCGCGCTTGCTGGCGGCCGGCACGATCGAGCCGACCTCGACGCTCTCCGTGCCGCAACGCCTGGCGACGATCCGCTTCGAGTTCGAGCGCCTCCTGCAGCGCTTGCGCCCGACCGTCGTCGTGATCGAGAAAGCCTTCAGCGCGCGCAACGTGCAGTCCGCGCTGCGCATCGGCGAAGGACGCGGCGTGGTGCTCGCCGCGGCGGCGGGCTTCGGCGCCGAGGTCGTGCAGTACATGCCCTCGACGGCCAAGAAAGCGCTCGTGGGCAGCGGGCAGGGCACGAAGGAACAGGTCGCGGCGATGGCGGCTAGACTCTTGGGGCTGGAGACGGTGCCGGGTCCCTTGGACGTCACGGACGCCCTGGGGCTCGCCTTGGCCTTCGACCAGAAGGACCGCGGCGCGGGCGCTCGGCTCCGGACGACGGTGCGCGGATCGAACCGTCCGCGCTGAGTCGCGGCTCGCGATGCGCCCCGCGCCAGACACTCGACCAGGCATGACTTCCGACCCGGACGGCAAGACCACGCAAGCGGCAGGCACGCGCCACAAGGCGCTGCGCCGGGCGCTGCTGGACCGCTGGCCCGACGCGCGGGTGGTCGACGCCGACCTGGAACTCGACGGGGCGCCGCTCGCCGACCTCGCGCTCGAAGATGGCGGCACGCTGTGGCTGGTCCTCCGCCGCAAGCGCCTCGACTTCGCCGCCGCGGGCGACGTGCGCACCGCCTTCGAGCGCGCGCGCCGGCTGAGCCTGCTGCTGCTTCGCGCGCTCGGATCCGAAGCGCACGAGCTGCGCGTGCTGCTCGTCGTGCGTCACCTGGTCGAAGGCGGTCGCGCCGCGCTCGCGCCCGCGCTGGACGAAGGCCTCGTGCTCGCCGTGCGCCACGTGCTGCGCGGCGCGGGCGGCAAGCGCTCGCTGCTCGAGGTGGTCGAAGGCGAACTCGCCGACAGCGTGCGCCCCGAACGCGGCCCGCTGCCCGTCGCCGGCCTGGCACCGGACGCGGCGCGCTTCGTCGCCGCGCTCGACGCGCGCCTCGCCCCGCTCGCGGCCGAGCTGATCCGCCGCCAGGCGCGCCTCGACCCCGAGCTCAGCTGCGAGGGCGACGAACACGGACTCGTCTGGCTGCGCGCCGAGGAAGTGCTCTGCACGCTCGGCGCCGGCGACGGTGGGCTCGAGTGCCGCGTGGCCGGCGTCGGCGTGCCGCGCCTCGTGCGCACGGCGCCCGAGCTCGAGGACTGGCTCGACTACCTGCTCGCGCAGCTCTTCGAGCGCTGGCCGGGCGGGCCGGCGGAGCCGAGCTTCGAGATCCCGCGCCCCGAGCACGGCGGCGGCTGGCTCAGCGCCGAGGAGTACGAGGCCTTCCAGGACTGATCCCGGCGCGGTTCGCTCCCGCCCCGCGGCCGCTCGCGAGGGCCCTCCAGGGCCTTGCACGGCCGTTTGTGTCCCAGATCGGGGGCAGTTGTCCCGGATTCGGTTTCCCGGCCCTGCGACGCTTGGAATCCGGATCCCCCTGTGGAAGGCTCGATTCCAAGCAGTTCTTTTTGCGAGGCCGCTGCCCGCAGCCGCCGGGCCCACTCGGAACCGACCGGTTCCTGGCCCGGGGGGCGGATCGGCCCACAACCCTTGGGATCGAGCATGACTTGGGAGAGCGCGCGCAGCTTGCTGCGCTTCCCGGGCCGGGCCATGGCCGCCAGCAACCGCCGCGGACCGCGCCCGCTGGATGACGCGGACGAGCGTCCTCCGGCGGCGTCCTTGTGCATCGCCAGTGGGAAGGGCGGCACGGGCAAGTCCGTGGTCTCCGCTTCGCTCGGCCGACGCTTCAGTGAAGCGGGCCGCACGCTGATCCTCGACGCCGACATGGGCATCGGCAACGCCCACATCATGCACGGCCTGTCGCCCGACCGTTCCTTCGTGGAGCTGGTGCGCGGCGAGATCGGCATCCGCGAGGCGCTCGCGAGCTGCGGCGGCGACCTCGACTTGATCGCGGCGGGTTCCGGCGTGTCCCGCATGGCCGGCTTGACGCCTCCCGAGATGGGCTTGATCGCGAAGGGGCTCGTCGAGCTCGAGCACGAGTACGACCAAGTGATCGTCGACTCCGCGGCCGGGATCTCCGACCAGACGCTGCACCTCGCGGCGGCCTGCGACGAGGTGCTCGTCGTCACGACGCCCGACCTGACGGCGATGACCGACGCCTACGCCTTCTTGAAGGTGCTCTGGCGCGCGCGGCCCGACATCGCGCCGCGGCTCGTCGTGAACCGCGCCGACGACATGGAACACGCGCGCGGCGTCGCGCAGCGCATGGACGGCGTCTGCCGCAAGTTCCTGGGGCGCACGCCGCGCTGGACCGGCTGGATCCCCGACGACCGCGCAGTGCCGGAGTGCGTCAACGCGCGCTCGCCGGTGGTCTCGCGACACCCGGAGAGCCCCGCGGGTCGCGCGCTCTCGGCGCTGGCCGACGTGATGCTCGGCGAGCTG
Organism: Planctomycetota bacterium; assembly: GCA_020638835.1. Lineage (GTDB taxonomy): Bacteria > Planctomycetota > UBA1135 > UBA1135 > JACKHV01. Next base: position 146,507 of record JACKHV010000003.1, read on the forward strand.
CGGCGCGCGCGCCCGGGCGGACTCGGCCGCACGCTCTCGAGGCACATCGGACCGCTCGCCGCCAGCAGCTGATCACCGCGGCGCCGCCTCATCGGCCGCGCCCGCGGGGTCGCGCCGCATGGCCGCGCGCACGCCGGCCGCCGTCAGCGGACCGATGCCCGGCACGTCCTCCAGCTCGAAGTCGTCGCCGTGCTCCCAGCGGTAGTCGACGATCGCGAGCGCGCGCCGCGGCCCGATGCCCGGATACCGACGCAGCTCGCGAGCGCAAGGAGGCGCGGGCGTGGCGGACCGCGACCACGCGGGTTCCGGCGGGGCGTCGAGGCGCTGCAGGCGCGTCACCGCCAGCGCGCACCAGACTCCGGCGAGCACGGCGATCGGACGCGGGTCGAGGCGTTGCTTCACGGAAGGGGAGACCGGTCCGGCGGCTCGGGGTTCGCGGTCTCTCGGAGCGGCATGGTGGCCGCTCGGGGCGCGCTGACGTACCCTCTCAGCGGTTCACCCCTCCTGCATGAGCCCGCCCCCGAAGATGTCCCCGCTTCCCGCGCCGCGCGTCGGGCTGCCCGAGCCCCTCGTCCCCGAGGTGATCGACGCCGTGCTGCGGCCCGCGCTGGAGGAGGACCGCGGCCCGGGAGACCTCAGCGGGACGCACGCGGTTCCGGCCGGCTCTCGCGCGCGTGCGCGGCTCGTCGCGAAGGCGGCCGGACGCATCGCCGGGCTCGACGTCTTCGCGCGCGCCTTCACGCTCTGCGATCCGCGGGCGCAAGTCGAACTCTCCGTCATCGATGGCGCTTCCGTCGCGCCCGGTGACGAGTTCGCGCGCGTCGAAGGCGATGCGCGCGCGTTGCTCGTCGCGGAGCGCACGGCGCTCAACTTCCTGCAACGGCTGTCCGGCATCGCGACGCGCACCGCGCGCCTCGTCGAGCTCGCCGGTGGCCGCGCGCGCATCCTCGACACGCGCAAGACGACGCCGCTGCTGCGCAAGCTCGAGCGCTACGCCGTGCGCTGCGGCGGCGGCGAGAACCATCGCTTCGGGCTCTTCGACGAAGTGATGCTCAAGGAGAACCACATCGACCTCGCCGGGAAGCCGCTGCCCGACGTGCTCGCCGAGGTGCGCGCCCGCGTCGGCGCGGAGGTGCGCATCACCTGCGAGGCGCGCGACGAAGCGGAGGCCGAAGCCGCCGTGCGCGGCGGCGCCGACGTCGTGATGCTCGACAACTTCACGCCCGAGCGCATGGCGGCGGCCGTCCCGCGGCTGCGCGCGCTCGCGGACGAACTCGACCACCCGCTCGAGCTCGAAGCCTCGGGCGGCATCAGCGAGGCGACGCTCGACGCCGTAGCGAGCTCGGGCGTCGACCGCATCTCGGTCGGAGGACTGACGCACTCCGTGCAGTTGCTCGACCTGTCCCTCTACCTCGAACCGCTCACGTGATGTCCGCGGAGGAAGGAGCATGAGCGGGTTGCACGAGAGCTTCCCGGGGCCGCGCGAGATCCGCTTGGATCTGCCGGCCGCGCACTCGGCGGGCCGCATGGCGCGGCAAGTCGTGGCGCGCTTCGCCGAGCGCGAAGGCCTCGTCGACGACGAACTCTCGACGCTCGAGCTCGTCGTCAGCGAGTTGCTCTCCAACGCCGTCGACCACGGCGGCGGCGAGGCGGCGATGGAGGAGTCGGACCTGAAGAGCGACGTGCGCATGACGCTCTCGCTCGCCTTCCGCCCCGACCGCTGGGAACTGCGCGTCTGCGACCAGGGCGGCGGCGATCCCGACGCGATGCAGCCCTTCCTCGAGCGCGACGGCCTGCCGGACCTCTCCGACGACCGCGGGCGCGGCTTCTTCTTGCTGCTCGACATGCTGCAGGACCTGCGCATCGTGCGCTCGCCCGACGAGAAGGGGCTCGAAGTGATCGCCGTGCGGCACGTCGAGCTCGGCGGAGCATGAGTCCCGGCACCGACCGTGCGGTCGCCGTGCTGCGCGCGATCGGCACGACCCTGACGCGCCTCCCGCGCGTCGCCGGCATCGTGCTCGCGATCGGCTGGATCGCCGTCATCTGGAACCTCAGCTCGCTCGAGGGCATGGACGCGCCCCAGAGCTTCCTGCGCTCGTGGCTGCACAACTCCGCGCACGCGCCCTTCTTCGGATTCCTCGCCTTCCTGCTCGCGATTGCCCTACCGCGCGTCGGCGACTGGCCGCGCGTCGACCGCCTCGGCGCGCCGTGCGTGCTGCTCGTCGTGCTCGCCTACGCGCTCGTCGACGAGTGGCACCAGAACCACGTCCCCGGCCGCGACTCCGACTGGGCCGACGTCGTCACGGACTTCGTCGGCGCGAGCGTCACGCTCTGGATCATCGCGTGGCTCGGCAGGCGCGACGCCGAACGCGGCGGACTGTGGCCGCGCATCGCGGGCGGACTCGCGCTGTGCTTGGCGGGCGGGTTCTTGGCGGCGTGGCGAGGTATGGGGTGAGCGACGGACCGGAATCGAGTCGTCGGCGGCGCTATACTGTTCGCCCCAAAACCGTTCCGCGCCCCGCTTCGTCCACCCGTCATGTCCGACCCCACCACCTACTCGAACCCCCTCGCCGGCCGCTATGCCAGCGAAGCGATGCGCTTCAACTTCTCGCCGCAGAAGAAGTTCACGACGTGGCGGCGGTTGTGGCTCGCGCTCGCGGAGAGTGAGCGGGAGCTCGGGTTGCCGATCAGCGAGGAGCAGCTCGAGGAACTGCGCGCGACGGTCGACGAGCTGAACCTCGAGGTCGCGGAGGAGTACGAGCGCAAGCTGCGGCACGACGTGATGAGCCACGTGCACGCGTGGGGCGATCAGTGCCCGAAGGCGCGCGGCATCCTGCACCTCGGCGCGACCTCGTGCTACGTCACGGACAACACCGACGCGATCCTCCTTCGCGACGGCGTGCGCATGATCCGGCGGCAGCTGGTCAGCTTGATCCAGCACCTGCGCGACTTCGCGGCGGAGTGGCGCGCGTTGCCGACGCTCGGCTTCACGCACTACCAGCCGGCGCAGGCGACGACGGTGGGGAAGCGCGCGACGCTCTGGCTGCAGGACCTGCTGCACGACCTCGAGGACCTCGACCACGCCGAGACGCAGATCCGCTTCCGCGGTGTGAAAGGCACGACGGGCACGCAGGCGTCCTTCCTCGAGCTGTTCGACGGCGACCACGACAAGGTGCGCGCGCTCGACCAGACGGTCTGCGAGCGCATGGAGTTCACGCGCGTCTTCGCCGTCACCGGTCAGACCTATCCGCGCCAGCTCGACTTCCGCGTCGGGCAAGCGCTCAGCTCGATCGCGCAGTCGGCGCACAAGTTCGCGACGGACTTGCGCCTCTTGTCGAACCGCCGCGAGCTGGAAGAGCCCTTCGAGTCGAAGCAGATCGGTTCCTCGGCGATGCCGTGGAAGCGCAACCCGATGCGCTCGGAACGCATCTGTTCGCTCGCGCGCCTCGTGATCAGCCACCTCGACAACACGGCGCACACGGCGGCGAACCAGTGGCTCGAGCGCACGCTCGACGACTCGGCGAACCGGCGCATCGTGCTCGCGGAGATGTTCCTCGCGACGGACGCCGTGCTGAACCTCTACCTGAACGTCGCGTCGGGGCTCGTCGTCTACCCGCCCGTCGTCGCGAAGAACCTCGCGGCCGAGCTGCCGTTCCTCGCGTCGGAAGCGCTGATGATGGAAGCGGTGAAAGCCGGCGCGGATCGCCAGGACGTGCACGAAGCAGTGCGTCAGGCGAGCTTCGAGGCCGCGGCGTCGATCAAGAACGGCGGCGAGAACGACTTGAAGGACCGGCTCGCGAAGGCGCCGATCCTGGCGGGCGTCGCCGGTCGCCTCGACGAGATCCTCGACCCCGCGCGCTACGTCGGACGCGCGCCCGAGCAGGTCGACGAGTTCCTCGCCGAAGAGGTCGACCCGCTGCTCGCCAAGCACGCCGATCTGATCGGCGCCGAAGGCGAAGTGCGCGTCTGAGAAGTACGGTACCGCGTTCGTTTTTCCAAAATAGCGCCGCGCCCGTCGCGGCCGCCCCGGCGGCCGCGACGGGCGCGGCGCTATTTTGGAAAAACGAACGCGGTACCGTACTTCACTCGGCGGCGTCGGCCGGCGTGCCCTGCGAGCTGCCGAGGCGCTCGAGCTTGCGGTCGATCTTGTCGCGCTGCTTCGTGAGCGTCTTGTGCAGGCGCTTCTGCGAGTAGCGGTGCCACCACCAGGCGCAGGCGAGCGGCGTGCCCCCGACGACGAAGGCGCCGATCGCGGCGAGCAGGGACTCGATCGTCGGCAGCCCGGGGTTGCCCGAGAAGACGCGCAGGTAGCCCCAGGCGGACCACCACAGAAGGACGGCCCACAGGCCGGTCAGGATCCAGGCGACGACGTGCTTCACCGGCGCATCCTACTCGCGCGCGGGGTGGGGGTGGGGCCCGCCGGGGCCCGGATTCGGGGTCGAGGGCGCGCCGCGGGGCGGATCCGGCGCCCGCGAGCGGTCCCGCGGGCCGAAAGCGAGACTCGGAATCCGACTTCCTGAATCCCGCCGGAACCGCGTGGAGCCCCTCGTCGATCGCGGCGCGCGCGGCGCCCGAACACGCCGAAATCCGCGCGCAGGGGCCCAGGAGAGGTCCTAGAGAGGGAGAAAAGTGATGAGGGAGGGCACCTCCAGCGCTCGATAATCCTCTCACGCTTTGCCTGGACCCACCGGGCTGCCCAGCTCCCCTCGCCGTGACCAAGCCCGGAATCCCCAACGAGTACGCGCTCTCGACGTCCTGTTACGGGACGCGCCTGAAGTCCATCGAGGACCAGGCCTTCGCGGCCGTCGCGATGGGGTTCCGTCGGCTCGAGCTGGGGCTCTCGGACCAACCCGTGCCGCTCGGCGGCTTCGAGGACACGCGTCGCGAGACCGGCCTGACGGTCAACTCGATCATCTCGGGCTGCTTGAACCCTCGTTCCGAGAACATGGCGGGTTCGCGGCTCGGCTCGATGGACGAGGACGAGCGCGAATGCGCGATCATCTCCGTCCGTCGCCACGCGCGCCTCGCGCAGACGATCGGTTGTCCGGTCGTGATCCTGCGCGGCGTCGCCGTCGAGGACGACGAGCTGGTGCGCGAAGGCACCTCGCTGCACGCGCGCCTCGTCAAGGAAGGGCCGGAGGAGGACGTCCAGGAGACGATCCTCGGCTACGTGAAGCGCTTGAACGCGCAAGGCCACAAGCAGCTCGAACACCTCTGTCGCTCGATCCACACGGTCGCGACGGAGTTCCCGGAGACCTCCTTCGTGCTCGAGCCGGGCGTGCACTTCACCGATCTCTTGAGCTTCCAGTCGATGGGCCACGTGCTCGACGACCTGGCGAAGCACAACATCCGCTACTGGCACGACACCGGCGCCGTGCACCTGCGCGAGGTCGCGGGCCTCGCCGGACAGGGCCGCTGGCTCGACGCCTACGCGAACCGCCTGGTCGGCATCCACCTGCAGGACGCGACCGGCACGCGCACGCAGCTCCCGCCCGGCCTGGGCGAGGTGGACTTCAAGCTGGTCCAGGAGTTCCTGCCGCAGAACGCGGAGAAGGTCGTCGAGGTCGACTCCAGCCACGGGCGGACCGAGATCCTGGCCGCCGTGCAGTTCTTGGCCGACCGCGGTTTCTGAGCCCCTGGGGGGCCCTGCGGGGCGCCCCACGCGGCTTTTCTTCAGCTCGCGGCCCCAAGCCTCCGAACGGGGCCCGGGCCCCGGGACGTTGCGGACTCCGCTCCGCGGTGCCAGCATGATGGGTCCGCCCACCGCGGCCCCGAACCGACATGACGAATCCTTCCTCCCGCGCCGCGCGCACGGACTCCGTCCCGAGCACGCCCGGCGCTCCCGACCAGCTCCCGGTCGAGCACCTCGAAGGCGTCCTGCGCGCCGCCCGCGCCGCGGCCCCCGAGCGCGGCGACCACGTGCTGATCCTGACCCACCGCGGCCCGGACCCGGACGCGATCGGTTCGTGCGAGGGCATGCGCGCGCTGTTCGAGCAAGGATTCGGCATGCCGGCGGACGTCGCGACGGTCGGCCGCATCTACCGCGCCGAGAACCAGGCGATGGTGCGCACCCTCGACCTCTCCTCGCGCAGCTACGACGAACTCGACGCGAAGAACTTCTTCGGCGCCGTGCTGGTCGACACGCAGCCCGAGTTCGGACACACGGTGCTGCCCGACGACATTCCGATCCTCGCGGTCTTCGACCACCACGTCCCGCCCAAGGTCGAGGGCGCCAAGGAGTACGAGATCGCGCACCGCGACGTGCGCCTCGGCATCGGCGCGACGGCGACGATCGTCTACTCCTACCTGCGCGACAAGGGCGTCGAGCTCGACCCGATCGTCGCGACCGCGCTGTTCTGCGGCGTGCGCTACGACACCGCCGACCTCTCGCGCAACGCGACCGACCTCGACGAAGAGGCGTACTACACCTGCTTCCGCAAGGCGGACCGCGCGCTGATCGCCGAGATCGCGCACCCGCCGCTGCCGCGCGACTACTACCGCGACCTCGCGCGCGCGCTCAGCACCGCGCGACAGCACGGGCCGCTCGTGCTCGCGCTGCTCGGACAGGTCGGCCACCCCGAGTTCGTCGCGGAGATGGCCGACTTCTTCTTGCGCATGAAAGGCGCGAGCTGGGTCGTCGTCGGCGGCGCTTGCGAGGAAGAGGGCGAATACGTGCTCTCGCTGCGCACGGACTACGCCTTCGGCAACGCCTATCCGCTGATGGCGCGCGTACTCGACGGCCAAGGTTCCTTCGGCGGGCACGGCCACATCGCCGGCGCGCGCATCAAGCTCGAGGACCTCGGCGAGTCGACGATCGCGCAGTGCGAGCGCAAGCTGCGCAAGAACACGATCGCGATCCTCGGCACCGAGGAAGGCGAGCTGCCGCCCGAAGGCCGCCCGCTCACCTGAGTGATGGCTCGCACGCCGCGCGAGCCGCGCTCCTTGCGCGTCCTCGTCGTCGCCGGTCGTGACTCGACAGGCGGCGCGGGGCTCGACGCCGACCGCGAAGCGCTGACGGCCTTCGGTGTGGAACCGGTGCTCGTCTGCACGGCGGAGACGCAGCAAGGTCCGGACGGACTGGTCGAGCTCGGCGCGCGCGACGTCTCCGAGTGGGCGCACGACGCGCGCGAACAACTCGGGGCCGGCGTCCACGCGATCAAGTTCGGACTGCTGCCGGGGCCCGACGCGATCGAGGCCGCGGCGGAACTCTGCGCGGCGGCGAGCGGCCTGCCGGTCGTGCTCGACCCGGTGCTCGGTCCTTCGGCGGGGGGCAGCTTCCTCGGGCGCCTCGGATGCGCCGCGCTCGTCGAAGCGCTGCCGCGCCTGCGCGCCCACCTCACGCCGAACCTCCCCGAGGCCGCCGCGCTGCTCGGACTCGCCCGCGCCCCCGAGGCGCCGAAGGAGCGCGAGTCCGCCGCCCGCGAGCTGCTCGAGCGCGGCGCGGTCGCCGTGCTGCTCAAGGGCGGCCACGGCGGCGAGGACCCGCTGCGCGACCTGTGGGTCTCCCGCGCCGACGGCGCGCGCTGGATCGAACGCCGCCGCGAGCCCGGCCCCGGCATCCGCGGCTCCGGCTGCCGCCTCGCGAGCGCCCTGGCCGCCGGCCTGGCCCGCGGCCGCAACCCGGTCCAGGCCGCCAAGGAAGCAGGAGATTGGGTCGCGCAGCGGATTCGGCAGGCTCGCGCATAGCGCTCGCCTCGCGACCCGCAACAGAATCGGCGCGAGGGCTTGCCTCGGGCCCCTCGGGCGCTATCATTCGCGACCCCAACACGGAAGCGGCTGTAGCTCAGTGGTAGAGCGCAACCTTGCCAAGGTTGATGTCGAGAGTTCGAATCTCTTCAGCCGCTCCAATCAAAGCGCCCGCCGGCCACCCGCCGCGGGCGCTTCTCTTTTGGCGCCGGCTACCGTTCCGGCGGGGGCTCCGCGGGTCTCTCGAGCCGCGTCGAGCCGTTGCGAACGAATCGCAACTCGTGTGAACCGGGCCGGAGCGAGGTCGTTGGGGGGGCGTCGCGATCGCGCGCGACCTTTCCCCGCACCCGAGACCCGAGTCCCCCCGAGTCCCGCATGTTCCTCCCGCCGCCCCCGGTCCAAGAGATCCCGCTCCCGCCCGTCCACGTCACCGCGCCGCGCTTCGAAGTCGCCGCGACGACCACCTCCGCGAAGCTCACGGTCCTCGACCAGGAACAGCTGCGCAAGACCGGCGGACGCTCGCTGCCCGAGCAGATCTCGCGCGCCGGCGGCATCTGGATGCAGGAGACGAACCTCGGCGGCGGCGCGCCGACGCTGCGCGGTCTGATGGGCAACCAGATCTTGATCATGGTCGACGGCGTGCGCCTCAACAACTCGGCGACGCGCGGCGGTCCGAACCAGAGCCTCAACCAGATCGATCCGTCGATCGTCGAGCGCGTCGAGATCTACAAGGGATCCGGATCCGTGCTCTACGGCAGTGACGGCATCGGCGGCGTCATCTCGGTCTGGACCAAGCGCACCTCGCCGAGCTCGATGTCCGGCGGAGCGACGGGCCTCGGCGGCTTCGGTCAAGCGCAAGGCGACACGGCCTACGAAGGCGGACGCCTCGCCGTCGGCGTCGACTACGTGACGAGCAGCACCGGCTTGCTCGCGATCGGATCCGGCGCGCACTTCGGTGACGTCCGCACCGGCGACGGCACGGTGCCGTTCACCGGTTACAACACGGGCGGCTTGTTCGGCTCGTGGGAACAAGCGCTGGAGGAAGGACGCTCGTTGCGCTTCGCCTACACGCTGAACCGCGACTTCGACGTGCCGCGCACCGACCGCTTGACGGTCGGCTTCGGCCAGACGGTGCCGAGCGACGCGCTGTGGCACTACAGCCTGCAGGACCGGCAGAGCACGGTGCTCAGCTACACGGACGTCGCGGAGAACGGCTTCTTCGATCGCTTCGAGACGCGCTTCACCTACCAGGACTACACCGAGGAGCGCACGCGGCAAGGGCTCGGCTCGTCCACCAAGCGCGAGGAGCGCGACCAGATCCAGACGCTCGGACTCGCCGCCGACTGGAAGAAGTCCGCGGGAGACAACCAACTGTTCACCTTCGGCTTCGACGTCTACCACGACGACGTCGACTCGTCGCGTCGCGACACGAACCTCGGCACCGGCGTGCAGACGGACCGCGACGGCGCCTTCGCGCCCGACTCGCGCTACACCGGCCTCGGTCTGTTCGTGCAGGACGAGATCTTCGCCTTCGATCCTTTCCTGCTGACGGCCGGCCTGCGCTACAGCTACTACGACTTCTCCTTCCTCGACACGACGTCGAGCATGAAGGAGTCGGGCGACTTCGACGCGCTCACCGCGAGCCTCGAAGCGAGCCGGCAGATCGACGATTGGAAGCTCACCGCGGGCATCGCGCAGGGCTTCCGCGCGCCGAACCTCGCCGACCTCGCAAAGGACGGCGCGTTCGCGAACGGCGACGAGCTGCACAACGCGAACCTCGACCCCGAGCAGAGCATCACGGTCGACCTGGGCGCCGAGTACATCCAGGGTCAGTGGTCCGGCGCCGCGGGCGTCTTCGCGACGCGCATCGAGGACCTGATCGGACGCGTGCTGATCGACGAAGGCGTCGTCGGCGTGCCCGGTGACGAACTCTTCTTGCGCGAGAACGTCGGCCGGCTGGACCTGTGGGGCGCGGAAGCCGCCGCGAACTACCGCCTCGCGGAAGACTCGCCGTGGACCGTCGGCGGACAGCTGGTCTACACCGAGGGCAAGCAGAAAGGCGACGGCGTGACGCCCGGCTACGAGGTCGACGCGCGCCGCGTCCCGCCGCTGCACGGCCGCACCTCGCTCAAGTGGGAGGACCGCCAAGCGGCGAGTGCCTTCGGCTGGGTCGACTTCTCCGTGATCTTCGCGGCGAAGCAGGACCGCCTGAACCCGGGCGACGCGAACGACCCGCGCATCGATCCGAACGGCACGCCGGGCTGGTTCACGCTCAACGTGGACGTCGGCGGCGCGATCGACCACAGCTCGAGCTGGTGGGCGGGCGTCCACAACCTCCTCGACGAGGAGTATCGTGTCCACGGCTCGGGCTTCGACGCCCCCGGCATCGGCCTCGTCGTCGGCGTGCGCGTCTCGCGTTGAGATGACGTTCGCGGTGGACGGTGCGCGGGAGGGGGACTACCGAGTCGCCCCGCCCGTGTCCGAACTCCCGCACAGCACGCCCCCGGCCGAATCCCGCGCTCGCGACCTGGGTCCGCACCCGGTGCGCAGCCTCGCGTTCTCGACGCTCTGCCACGCGCTGCTCGCGATCGTCCTGATGCTGATCCCGATCAGTGCGCTGCACATCGGCATGCGCCGGCGCAGCTCGAGCCACGCGGTGATCACCTTCACCGTGCCGACGCCCGTCAGCGTCGCCGAGTGGGACGATTCCGCGGAGGAGCTCGAGGAAGTCGCCGCGCTCGACCTCGCGGTCCAGCTGCCCGAGGACTTCGTCGAGCCGGAGGTGCCGCGCGACACCTTCTTCGACGAACCGCTCGTCGAGGAAGGCCGACGCGAGGTTCCCTTGCCCGCGGCCGCCGCCTTCGAGGAGCTGCCGGAAGACCTCTTCGAGGACGCGCAAGTCGCGCCGGAACCGGTCGAGACCGAAGTGGTCGAGCCCGAACCCGCGCCGCCCGAGCCGGAAGTCGCACCCGAGCCGCCGCCCGACGAGACCCCGCCGCCGGAGGTCGAGGACGCGTCCGACGTGAACTCCGAAGAGTCGCCCGAGACGGAAGGCCCCGCCGAAGAGGCGGAGAGCAGCGGTTCGGGCTTCGACCGCTCGTGGTTGCTCGAGGCGCCCGCGCCGCGCTACCCCGCCAGTGCCCGCGCGCAGGGCAAGCAGGGAACGGTCGTGCTGGCGATCGACGTCGACGCGGCGGGCAAGGTCGTGCAGGTGCGGATCAAGTCCTCGAGCGGACACCAGGTGCTCGACGAAGCGGCGCGACAGACCGTGCTCGAGCGCTGGCGCTTCGCACCGCGCGACGACGGCAAGACGGACGTGCGCCGTTACCTCGAGCCGATCACCTTCGCGCTCGCGCGGAGCTGAAGCGGGACGCGCCGAAACGGAAGGACGGCCCGGTCGCCGCAGCGCACCGAGCCGTCGTCGTCGCGAGGCCGAAGCCCCGCGCGGTCACTTGTTCGAGTAGTAGTCGGCGTTGCGTTCCAGGTAGGACGACCACTCGTCGGGCAGCTCGTTCTCGTCGAAGATCGCGTCCACCGGACACTCGGGCGCGCACGCTCCGCAGTCGATGCACTCTTCGGGGTCGATGTAGAGCATGTCCTCCTTGTCGAAGTCGGCATCGTCCTTGGTCGGATGGATGCAGTCGACCGGACAGACCTCCACGCAGGCCGTGTCCTTGGTGTTCACGCAGGGTTCCGCGATGACGTAGGTCATGGATTGGTCCTTGGAGAAGTGAGGGGGGGGGCGTGTCCGGCGGGCGTGCGCCGGACTCGGAAAAGGCTAGGGCGCAGGCGGCGGCTTGCCAACAGAGCCGTCATCCGCTTCCGCGCGCCGTCAGCCGCACGTGCGAGCCGGGCCGCACTTCGGCGCGCCAGCCGGCGGGGACCAGCGTCGTGCCGCTGTACTCCTCGAGCACGCAGGGGCCGTCGACCCAGTGGCCGGGGGCGAGCGCCTCGCGGTCGTAGACGGAGACTTCCGCGCCGCCGCCGAGCGCCGAGGCGCGCGTGCCGAGCAGGGCGGAGCGCGGAGCGGGCCGCGACTTGCCGGCCACGGCTTCCGCCGCGGGGCGCCGCACGACCGCGCGCGCGCGCGCTTGGACCAGCTGCACGCCGCGGTCGTCGAGCCGCCAGCCGTAGCGCGCCGCGTGGCGTGCGTGGAAGTCCTCTTCGAGCGCGCGGCCGGTCTCGGGCAGCGTGAGCTCGAACGACTGGCCCTCGTAGCGCAGGTCGAGGCCGTACTCGTACTCGATCCGGCGCGCGGCGTGGCCGGCGGCCGTCAACTCGTCCCGCGCCGCGCGCGCGAGTTCGCCGAGCAGCGCCTTGCGCCTGCTGACCTGCCAGTCCGCGAGGGGAGCGAGCACGGCGGCGGAGTGGTCGCGGACGGCGTCGGCGTGCGCCATGCCGTAGGCCGACAGGCAGCCGGGCAGGCGCGGAACGAGCGCGCTCGCCAGCCCGAGTCCGTCGGCCAGCGCCGCGGCTTGCAGTCCGCCCGCGCCGCCGAAGGCGACGAGTGCCAGGCGCGAAGGGTCCTTGCCGCGCTGCATGCTCATCACGCCGACGGCGCGGCGCATCGCGGCGCGCGCGACCTCGAGCACGGCTTCCGCGGCGCGCTGGGGCTTGGTGCCGAGTTGCCTCGCGAGTTCCGCGAAGCCGCGGCGCGTCGCTTCCGCGTCGAGTTCCATCGCACCGCCGAGGAAGCATCCGGGCGCGAGGTGACCGAGCAGCAGGTGCGCGTCGGTGACGGTGAGCGGACCGCCGCGGCCGTAGCACGCCGGCCCCGGGTCCGCGCCGGCGCTCTCGGGGCCGACGCGCAGCACGCCGCCCGCATCGACGCGCACGATCGAGCCGCCGCCGCAGCCGATCGTGTGGATGTCGAGCGAGGAGAGGCCGATCGGATGGCCCGCGACACTCGCGCTCGAGACGGCGTCTTCGAGCCGGCCGCGCGCGGCGTGGAAGGCGACGTCCGTGCTCGTGCCGCCCATGTCGAGCGTCACGATGTCCTCGAGCCCGGCCTCGCGCGCCGCGCGCGCCGCGCCGACCACGCCGCCGGCCGGCCCCGACAGGATCACGCGCGCCGGTTCGAGGGCCGCGCGTTCCGCGGGCAGCGTGCCGCCCGACGACTGCAGTACGGAAAGTCGTCCGCCGTCGAGCGCCGCGCCGAGTCGCTCGAGGTAGCGCTGCACGCACGGAACGAGCGCGGCGTTCACGAGCGCGGTCGAGTAACGCTCGAACTCGCGGTGCGCCGGCAGCAGTTCCGCCGAGCAGGTGATCGGGAGGCCGAGCTTCGCGAGGCGGTTCGCGACGTGGCGCTCGATCGACGGATCGGCGTAGCTGTGCAGCAGGCAGATCGCGATGCTGCGCGCACCGCTGCGCCTGACGGCCCGCGCGAGCGTGTCGAGTTCGGCGTCGGTGGGCGTGCGCTCGTGTTCGAGCTCTCCGCCGCGCGGGTAGCTCCTTTGGTCGACCTCGAAGCGCAGCGCGCGCGGGACCAGCGGATCGGGCTTGACCGGGTGCAGCGCGTAGAGTTCCGGGCGGTCCTGGCGACCGATCTCGATCAGGTCGCGGAAGCCGCGGTTCGTGACGAGCGCGACCGGCGCGACGTCGCCGGTGAGCAGCGCGTTGAGCGCGACCGTCGTCCCGTGCACGACCTCGCCCCGCGCGCCGGGGCCGCCGAGGCGCGCCGTGCCCTCGACCACCGCCCGCGACGGGTCGTCGGGGGTCGAGGAGAGCTTCTCGGCGCGGAGCACGCCGTCCTCGTTCAGGACGAGGTCGGTGAAGGTCCCGCCGGTGTCGACGCCGATCGTGCGCATGGGGCGGGGAGTGTAGGGGAGCCGGGCGGACCCACGGCAACGCAAATGCCACCGCGGTCCCCCGCCCGCCCGAGGGGAGACCTCCCCGCGCACCGCGGGTTCGCGGCGATTCGCGCGCGGCAGCCGAGCTTCCCGCGCGTGCGACCGGAAAGCGCCCCCCGCAGTCGCGCGGACCGGACCGCGGGCGCTACTCTGCGCCCTCGCATGTCCGCACCCTTGGCACTCGCCGGCGTGGAGTGGTCGCTCGGCCTCTCGCTCGCCCTCTCCTACCTGCTGGGCTCCGTGCCCTTCGGCTGGCTGATGGCCAAGCTGATCCGCGGCGTCGACATCCGCACCGTCGGCTCGGGGAACATCGGCGCGACGAACGCGATGCGCGTGCTCGGCAAGCCGCTGGGGTTGGTCGCCTTCTTGTGCGACTTCGGGAAGGGCTTCGTGCCGGCGTACCTCGTCGGACGGCAGACCGGATCGGACTCGACCGCGATGGTGCTCTGCGCGGCGGCGGCGGTCTGCGGCCACGTCTGGCCGATCTTCCTGCGCTTCAAGGGCGGCAAGGCGGTCGCCACGGGGCTCGGCGGCATCGTCGCGATCGATCCAATTGTCGCGCTGATCGCGGGCGGCATCTGGTTCGTGGTGCTGATGCTCACGAGCTACGTCGCGCTCGCGTCGCTCGGGATGGGACTGACCTTCCCGGTCGCGGCGTACCTGCGCATGGAAGGACGCTTCTACGGCTGGGACTTCGTGGCGGGCACGGGAGTGCTGTGCGCCCTGATCCTCGTCCGTCACCGCTCGAACATCTCGCGCATGCTCGCGGGAGAGGAGAGCCGCTCCCGCATGGGCTTCGGCGGCAAGCAGAAGGACTCGAAGGATGACTGAACAGTCGCAACAACGCGCGCTGGTGATCGGTGACGGCAGCTGGGGAACGGCGATGGCGCTGCTCCTCTGCCGCAACGGCATTCGCACGACGCTCTGGTCGGCCTTCCCCGAACAGGCCGAGGAGCTCGCCGTCGCGCGCGAGAACAAGCGCTTCCTGCCCGGCATCCCGCTGCCGGACCTGATGCACTTCTCCGCGGACCCGCACTCCGCGGCGCACGACGTCGACTTCGCGATCTCGGTCGTGCCGACGCAGTACTTGCGCGGCGTCGCGGGTCGCTTCGAAGACGCGCTGCCGGGCAACGTGCCGCTCGCGACCGCGACGAAGGGGCTCGAGATCGAGACTTTCCACACGCCGAGCCGCATCCTGCAGGAAGTGCTGGGTGAGCGTGACGTCTGCGTGCTCTCCGGTCCCAGCCACGCGGAAGAAGTCGCGCTGGGCAAGCCCGCGTCGATCGTCGCCGCGTCGAAGGACCTCGAGAACGCCACGCTCTTCCAGCGCGCGCTGTCCTCCGACAGCTTCCGCGTCTACACGCACTCCGACCCCGTCGGCGCGGAACTGGCCGCGGCGCTCAAGAACGTGATCGCGATCGCGGCGGGGATCAGCGACGGCCTCGAGCTCGGCGACAACGCGAAGGCCGCGCTGCTCACGCGCGGCATGATCGAGATGGCGCGCTTCGGGCGCACGCACGGCGCGCAACCTGCGACCTTCTTCGGCCTCGCAGGCTTCGGCGACCTCGTCACGACCTGCTGCTCGAAACACTCGCGCAACCGCTCCGTCGGCGAGTCGATCGGGCGCGGCGAGACGCTCGAACAAGTGCTCGAGCGCATGAACATGGTCGCCGAAGGCGTCTGGACGACGAAGGCGCTCTTCGGTCCCGAATCCGACCTCGGCGAGCTCGAGATGCCGATCGCCGCGCAGGTGCACGCCGTGCTCTTCGAGGGCAAGGACCCGTCGACGGCCGTGCGCGACTTGATGAGCCGCGAGCTCTCGGAAGAGATGGAAGGCCTGGGGCAGCTCTAGTTCATGGACACGGTCACCGGCTTCCTGCTCTTCCTCGCGCTGACGCTCGCGGCCCTCGGCATCGCGGTCGTCTCCGGCTTCGAGGCGCGACGCAAGATCCACATCCCCGCGGTCGCGTCGGCCGTCGTGTTGCTGCTCGTCACGATCTACTTCGCGGAGCGGCTCGGCAGGCAGTACGACCTCGAGTCCGCGGGTGCGATCTATCCGGTCCACCTCTTCTTCGCGAAGACGACGACGCCGGCCTACCTGCTGCCGATCCTCACCGGCATCCGCACCTTGAAGCGGCCCGAGACGCTCGTCTGGCACAAGCGCCTCGCGTTCCTCGTGCTGCTGCTGACCGTGATCACGGCGGGCACGGGAACGGCCATGGTGTTCATGGCCGACAAGCTGCCGAGCTGACGCGCGCGCGACGCGAGCTCAGGGCGAGAGCCACTCGAGCTTCGGCAACATGAACGGGAAGACGATCAGCGCCAGGTTGGCGCAGATCGGCACGCCCGTGATCAGGATCCACGCGAGCTTCGCGCGCAGCGTGAACAGTCCGCACAAGAGGCCCGCGATCGCGAAGAGATCCGCCATGACCTGCGTCACCACGATGCCCGGCGCCAGGTCGGGCGCGAACTTCGCGAGGGCCACCGCCAACCACCAACAGCCCCAGCCGAGGCTGGCCAAGGTCATCGACAGCATCCACGTCCGGTGCCGCCTCCTGACGACCCGACGGATGCGCGCGATGGAGCGGCTGGTGCGAGGCATGGCGGGATTCTAGCCCCTCCAGGGCCGCCCTCCGCCCGCGGATCCGGAAGGCCGCGATTGACGCTCCCCGGGACCGGCCCTATCATCCCTGGCCAACTTGGGTCGGGGCGTGGCGCAGCCTGGCTAGCGCGCTGCAATGGGGTTGCAGAGGTCGGAGGTTCGAATCCTCTCGCCCCGACCATTTCCAGCTTCGAGGGTCGCGAGACCTTCAGCGAGGGCCTGGAACGGCATCCGTAGCTCGGGAACGAGGGTTTCCCCCTCCAGCCGCCAGTTCGACGCGATCATCATCAAGATCTCGCGACGACTTGCGAAGTCAGCCGTATCCCACCGGTCCAAAAGGCGTTGCGACAGTTCGAACGTCTCGATGATGAGATCCGAGTCCTCGGCCGATTGCTGACCAAGGGACTCGATGCGAGCGATCAGACTCGCCTTGTCACCACGCAGCTTCGCCTGCTGCTCGCGGTACTGGCTCGCGTCAATCTCGCCATCCAGTCGCATACTAAGCAGGTTGTCGAGCCGAGACTCCACCTGACTCAGCTGGGAAGCCAGCTGGCCTCGCTCTCTCTGCTCGCGTTGCCCCGCATCCTGTGCCAAGACCCGTAGCGTGGAACGAAACCACTCCTGAACGTCATCGTCGGAAGCTCGTATGCACCGGAAGAGCTCTCGGACTTGATGGTCCAGCGCGTCCTCGGTCATCCGGATCCGCGGATGCCCGAGCTCTCCGACCGCGGTGCAACGGTAGTACGTGTAGACCTTCGTTGATCCATCTGCGAGGGTGCGACTTCTCGGTTCACCGACGATCTTGAGCCCGCAGTGGGCGCACTCGACCAGCTGATGGCCGAAGGTCGTCTGATGCTTGAGGTAGGTTCGACTACCCAAGAGAGACTGAACACGGTTGAACAAGGTGGTGTCAACGATGCGCTCCTGCGAGCCCGGGTACCACTGATCGTTGTAGAACACGTCTCCGACGTAGCTACGATCCCGCAAGATCTTGTGCAGCTTGTTCTTCCCGAAGCACTTTGACTTCGTCGTGTACCAGATCTCTCGATCGCTCAGCTCGCGCATGAGGGATCGAACGGTGAATGTCCCGGTGGCGAACAGCGTGAAGATCAGTCGCACGTTGTCAGCCGCGCGCTCGTCTGTTCGCACTCTTCCACGCGCACCCTCACGGACGTTCACGTAGCCGTAAGGCGCGCGTCCCACGAACAGTCCGCTCTCAACGCGCTTCAGTTGGCTGGCCTTCACGTGCTCAACACGAGTGCCGGTCTCCGCCTTGGCGACGCAGGCCAGCACACCAAGCAGAAGCTCCCCGGCGGGGTGAGCCGTATCCAGGTCCGGCGTTACGAATCGAACGCGCACGGCATACGACTTCTGCAGCTTTTCCAGGTCGGCAAGGTCGCTGAAGTTCCGAGTCGCGCGATCGACGCGGTGGAAGTACAGCGCCTTCAGTCTGCCAGCGACTGCGGCCGCTCTTACCTCTTCCACTGCCGTCCCGTACAGTTCACGAGAGCGCGCGTCCGACGCGCTCTCAACGATCCTGATCGTGCGTTGGATCTCGTTGCCGTCGCGAGCAGCAAGTCGCTTGATCTCCTGCTCTTGGACATCAAGGCTGTAGCCTTCTTGCTCCTGTTCGCGTGAACTCACGCGGACAATCGCCCAGCACTCGGATGGGTTGGCCGTTCTAACGGGCTTCTTGGAGTGTTTCATGGGGTCATCCTTCTGAAGGTAGTAGTGATGCTCTGGTGCGACGCAGCAGGTCGAGAGCGTGTTGCGCCGTCATGTCGGTCGGGACTCGCGACTGCCAAAACGTGAGGGTCTTGACGATCAGTTCGGGCGTGAACTCCGTGTCCGCTCCGGAGACGGTCCACTGAAAGCTCCTCTCGAATTCGCCGTATCGCCGCCTGATGATCTCTGACGGGATGTCGGTCTCGTCGTCGGACTCGATGGAGTGCCAGAGGCGATAGGCGATGAACTCGAACCGCGCATGGCCTGTCCGCTCGGGGAGTGCCCGCGCGACGGCAGAGAGGAAGTCGGGAAAGCGGGCGTCTCGACGCCGCCTCATCCGGACAGCTTGGCGGGCGAGGTCACGCCTCAACCGACCCGTGGTTCTAGCCACAGAGGTACCTCGCACTCTCTCTCGTTGGCGTAGAGCCCAGCACAGCAAGAAGGCGTGCTGGGACACGAGCGGATGGCCGTTCGAGAGATGTCCGGCACAGGAGCACACTCTCGGCAGTCATCTTGGTGACTGCGCTCGGCTTCGGCGCGTTCTCCATCCGAAGTGCCCGTCTCGCGGCCAGTTGGCCCGGGAGTACCGCGTGTTGCGCTGCTCTGAGCACGGTGGAGGACGTGATCGAGCGTGGGTCAGGCATCGAGGTGTTGCAAATGTGATAAGGCGTGCAAGTGGCTGTCAAGTCGGGCGACACAGGGAAGTTGCAACAGACATAAACGCCCCCCTCGCCGTCAAGCAGATCGGCATGCCGGAGCTAAGCCCAGGTCTGTGTTCCCCTCACAAGTGCCTGTCCAACAGGGGCTTGCGTGGCGCCAGTGGAGGGGAGCTTGGCTCGATTCGCTACCAGCGCACTCGGGACTCAACGAGCTTCACCAGGCTTGGCCGCGCGAGCGAATCCGGTCGTCGCCTAGGGAAGGTGCTCAAGTAGCGGTGGCGCTGAAGTGTCCGGTGCGCCGCGGAACCACTCAGTCGTTGACGTCGTACCGATCCGAACATCGGCGGAGCGGTACGGACCCGGCCTAGACTCGGCGGATCACCGAACGCCCTAGAGCTGGCATCTTCGTTGAGGACGAGAGTTCACGGAGAGCGCATCGGGACTACGCTGACGTTATGCAGCAGCCCAGAGACATAGAGGGGTCATTGCAGGACTGGCTGGAAGAGATCGACTCGGCACTCTCGGCCTCGCACGTGGACTTCTCTCTCCGCCCGTTCACTGCAGTCACCCTCCTCATCGAGCACTCCGCCGTCGCTGTCGACGGGGAGGACATCGACCCAACGAAGTGGGAGGCGTACGTCCAAACACCGTGGTTCAAGAAGGTCCACAGCGACGTGCTCACGTGGTACCGCGAGAAGTACGGCCCTGCGTTGAGACCTCGAAAGTCGTGCGTTCAGGCGGTCATCATGATTGCGGGCGTGCCGTTCGAACTGCGCATCCCGACGACGCTTTCCAGAGTGGAGACGCCCGGGGAGACATTTTGGCTGACGTTCGCAGCTACAGTGCATGATCGAGAGGACTGCTTCAGCTGGATTCAGAACTGCCCGAACGTCTCCCGCCTCGCTCCAGATGCGTCGAAGGAGCTGTCCCTGTCACTGGTTGAGCTGGCTACAAGCCTGCGAACACTGCGCCTCGACCTCTCTTGCGCGAACAAGCCGGATCCGGAATCATCCGGGCTGAGCGACAAGGTCGTAGCGCATCTGGAGGCTGCTGCGGGACACTTGCTACGGCGAGATTGGAACTGCTACGGGCTCGCTGCATGGGAGTCCCATCAGGCCGTTGAGAGCGTGTTGAAGCTCCTGCAGAGGCAGTTGACAGGTTCTCATCGCCACTCGCACGAGCTGAGAGAGCTCCTTGACGATCTTCCGCGAAGCATCCGTTCCAAGATCAACCGCAAAGCACTTGAGGCGCTGCCGAACAGCGTGCGTGTCATCCAGCTGCGAGCGGGAGAAGGTAAGCGCGTAGACCTTCTCGAAGCACACGAACTCTATCGCCTTGCTGTCTGCGTGGCGCATCAGGCTGCGCAGCAGCTGAGCGCCAGCGTGCGAGTTCACGATGCCAGCTTCCTCCTGCGGAAGGCTGTGTGGCTGGAGTAGCGCTTGAGCACGCACCAAGGTTGTGTGCGCCGTCGTCGTGAACTCGTGTGGAGGCTTCCGCCAGATGCGTCCGAGTGAGTCGCTCTGCGATCGCTCGGGGTACCTTCGTGCTGGGCAGGCAGGTCGAAGGGGCGGAGCTAGTAGATCGGGGCCGGGCCATCGTCAAGAACCTTGCGACTCCTCCAATGCTGACGCTCGCGCTCCATCGCCTTGTGGAACTGAGAACCGTGCGCATCGAACCGATCTCTGACAGCCTCCCCAAGAAGTTCGCGAAACCGATTCGCGACCCCCTCAGTGTCCGGGTCGTACACCGTAAAGCGTGTCAGTCGAGCGTCCCCTTCCACGCCCAGGGCGTACAGGTACGTGAAGAACTCGTCTGACGGTGGCAAAGAGTAGCCCGAGACGATGATCTGCTGGGCGGCCCTGAGAGCATCACTCGCAGCTCTCCACACGTTTGCCAGTTGAGCGTGATGCGCCAGCTTGTTCCATGTCGGCGGGACGATGACGGGCTTCTTGCACAGCTCCGCCCGGTCCTTGCAGTGGGGACATTCTACTTGCGCGCTCCTGTAGCTCGTGTTTCGGCGATTGGACTGAAGCGGCTGATCTCCCTGGGGCTCGAAGGTGTCGAACGTCAGGCCGCACTCGCCACACGAGCGCCATGCGAGAGAACCGTGGAGCTTGAGCAGATTGAGGTTGTTCGGGCTCCACGCAGTATCGAGGCAACTGGACGCGCCTACTAGGGCTTGGTCGAGGGCAACGTCGTAGTTGAAGGTGATGAAAGTGGGCTTGGGGCCCGACTCAGTGCGGAGGCTGGTTGCCCACCGCCACAGTTCGACGTAGCCGACATGAAGCCACGGTTCGTCCGCCTGGTGCCGGCGCATGGGCATCGATGCCTCAACCGTTGCCGCTACGAGAGTATTCAGATCAGCTTCAAGGGTGCTGATCTCCGCGGGTGAGGCAGAGCCGAAGCGCTCTAGCAGCGTCCCCATCGAAACAGCGGAGAACAGTGCTTCCACATTCCGAGAGTCAATGCTCGCCTTAGCGAACACCGGGTCGAGGCTGTGCAGCGCCTTGAACACGGCTCGAATGCTCTTGGCCTCATCCTGACTTACTTGGCCACTCGCCGCGAGGCTGTGCGCCTTGTCCAGGAACGTGGTCATCAGGGGGCCTCCTGCGAGTGCGGAAGCTCCTGCGCCGAGAATGAAGACAGTGTTCATGGGAACGAGTCAGAACTCATGAGGACCAAGCAGCGCCTTCGGGCCGCTGCCCCCGGGGTTCACCGGGCTGGACTCGAACCTACCACAAGGCTGTTGACAGCCTGTCACGCGAAAGCTTGTCAGCCACCGGTAAGATGCCGCGTTGTCATGTCGCGCGGGAAGCGTGAGGGCTACGGGTAGGCTTCCTCCAGCCGCTTGAGGATTGACCTGACCACCTTTGCGGACCAGGCCTGCTTACCTCGCTTCGTGGTGATGCCGTGATCGGTCAGGGAGTCAGCAATCCAGCCGGGAGATCGCCCACTGGCTCGAAGCTGCTTGATTCGCTCGATCACCAGCTGCTCTTGTTCGTTGATCACGAGTTCGTCGCCGGCTGCCGAGAAGTTCCAGCCGTAGGGCGCAAAGCGCGAAACGCGGCGACCCGTCGCACGCAGGTGGTTCATCGCGACCCGTGTGCGCTCGGAGACCTGATCCCGCTCGAACTCCGCCAGAACCGCGAGCAGCCGGAAGATCATCTTGCCCGACGCCGAGGTGGTGTCGATCTTCTCCGACAGGCTGACCAGCTC
Organism: Planctomycetota bacterium; assembly: GCA_020638835.1. Classification (GTDB taxonomy): domain Bacteria; phylum Planctomycetota; class UBA1135; order UBA1135; genus JACKHV01. Next base: position 168,244 of record JACKHV010000003.1, read on the forward strand.
AGCCCCGGCCTTCGACAGCTGCTCGCTGATCGCGAGCGTGTCCCGCGTTGACCGCGCCAACCGGGACAGCGAGTAGACGGCCAGCGCCCCCTTCACCTTGCAGGCGTGGAGGATGGCGGCCTGTAGCCCCTCGCGGCTGGAGAGCTTGGCGCCGCTGATGCCGGCGTCCTTGTATATATGGGCCACTTCTCGATCGTCGAGGTGGGCCCATGCTCGGATCTTGCTCGACTGGGCGGCCAGACTGACGCCGTCTTCCGCTTGCCCCTCGGTGCTCACGCGCACATAGCCAATGACTTCCATGGCATGTGCTTCGCATACTCAGGCCTGGCTTGTTGACCCCTTCTGCCGGTTCTTGGAACCAAGGGGTCCGTTGGTCCTTTCAGCCATGCCTAGGCGAAGTCACGTCCATGCTACAATTCAGCCCTGGGGCTCGATCCGGATTCTCGTCGGCACACGTCCTCTAACGCGGGTGCGAAGTTCTTGGTGAAGTTTCGCTGACTCGCCTTCATGCCAGAGCCTCACTGCCAGCCCGTAGCGCTGCCTTGGATCCTCGCCCGAAGGGAATCGCTTTTGACAAGTCACTAGGATGTGAAAAACTGGATCTGAGCCGCCGCCAGTGCCGGGGAAACTCCTAGTTGACGCCTTGCTCCAGGCATAACGCCGCACCTGCAGAGTCGACCATTGCACATCGGTCTTCGGCGGACGTAGCTCAAGGATCTTAGATTTCGGTGGGTTCGCCCCTGCTTTTCTGCCGGGTACTCTGGTCCGGAACTTAGCGACTTCCTCTGGCGTCAGGCCTTTCAGCACCTCGATCGACATGGTGCGGGACAAGTAGTCACGCCGACTCGCCCGCACTGGCGGGTCGAAGGCCAGGGAAACTGTGATTCCGCGTCGCCCAGAGACTCCGATGAAGGAGGGGGGGATAGGAATCGCGTAGAGGTGCCAATGCTCTTCCCTGAGGTTGTCCTCGGCGATTAGGCATACGTCGTTCTGAATGGATGACTCTACGCTCGGGGCGTCGACCTGTCCATATCCCACAAGCCGGAGCTTCGCCCAGGTTTCGTGCTCCTTGGGGTCCAGCAGCCATTCGGAACCACACGGCGGCACCCGCGTGCAGGCACCAAGTAGCGCCCGAACGCTATTGGCTTGGGGAGTGTCGGTACCCAGGGCCGCTTTCGCGGCATCAAGGGCCAATGCTGCCGAGAAGCTGATGTGAGGAGCGGCAAATGACGTCCCGCTAATGGCTGAGACGAATCTACCATCGCTCAAGTTGAGTCGCGTCGTGGGCTCTCCAAGGTAAATGTCATCTTTGAGCCAACGTGAGTTTGAACCCGTGAGATCTTGAACTCCATAGTTTCCGCCGAACGCAACAAAGTCTGGCTTGATGGACCGTTGAGATTCTCTGGGTTGATACCCCGGGCCCAATCGGGAGAATGGGGCCGGTGCACCAAGGGGCGCCGCGGCGAAGCTACCAAGGGTTCGCGGGCGTTCTGATCTGGTCAAGGCCCCGACAGTCAAGGCAATACAGGCAGTCGCAGGGCTGCAAATGCGAGAGCGAAGAGCTCCAAGGCGCTCGTCTCGAAGCCTGGCCTGAAACAATGATCGCGTAGGGCTCGCAAGTGGCCATGGCGGGTCAAACTCGTTTCCCGCGGAAACGACGATAACTACATCAAGCTCGCGCGCAAGCTGGTCTAGGATCTCTGCCCAAGAGGATTGCCGCCCTCCGATATACACATCATCGGGGTCCCCAATAGACAGATTGAAGACGCGGCATCCACGCTCGCGATGGAAGTGCAAAATTGCGTCTCGGACTACTCTTTCGGGACGGTGGGACTCCGAGAACGCCGTCCTGGACGGATCCTCTGGATGCTGCCTCAGAACCTTGGCGCTTAGTACCATCACGCGCGGGTACCACCGACCAGATGTCAGACAATTCGCTACATCGCCATAAATCGCTAGGCCGGCGACAGCCGTCCCATGGCCTTGAAGGTCCGTGGCGGTGTTCTCTCCGGTATCGAAGTCCCGCTCCTCTAGTACCCATCCCCGCAGCAGCGGATGCCCAGCAAGAACGCCAGAATCGACAACGGCGATGGTCTGCTCGTTCCCTGTTGGCTGAACGGTTTCCGGGAGTGGGGCGATCGGATCGAACAGGGCTGCATAGGCGGCAGGAAGCTCGGGCGGCAGTTCAATCCGAGCGACAAGTTCCAGCCGCACAAGCGCGTCGACTAGAGCGCGAGTCGCGTTAACTCGCGCAAGGACAAGGCTTGAAGTTCGTACTTCCTCGCTGATTCTGCAGTTGTGACGAGCGCAGACCTTCTGCAGGGAGGAGAGTACGGCAAGTGCACCCTCTCTGCTGCCCGGATGCCACAAGTCAACGTCCAGTGGAAAGGTCTCTGTATCTGGGAAGCCACCCTTGGTAACACGCGGTCCTAGGCGATCTTCGGGGCGAATCGTCTCTGCCCATTCCAGAGCGTCGAAGAAGGAGCGTCTGATTCCGGGCGGAAGGACAGCCGTCTCTGTAGGGTCCGCACCGTAGGTGCGCGCCTCGCGCTCAAACTCCTCGACAGATCGGAGCGAGCCGAACTGAACGAGTACCCGAGTCGCCTCCCGCTCTTCTACGTGGCGTGCGACGATAGTGATTCCCAGGGCTTGAAGCGCACTTTCAATGGCCGGACCCCAATTCTCCGATTCCATCACGAGCAACGAAGAGGGGGTTGCGGCGATATCGCTCGGAACGTCTGCTCCGGTCCCCTTTGCAGCATCCAGGTCCCGACTCTTGGCTTGCCTCAGTCGGATCTCGTTTGGTGCCGAGGCTAGGCCTCCAGGCTGGTTCGCCAGCCCGGCGATCCTCGATCCCAGTTCCTCGTAGTGAGCACCAGTTGGTGGCTTCGCGAGCACCTGGGTAACTGGGCGGCGCAGGGACCTCTCATCAACCACTGTCGCGTTGAATCTGCCCTCGAACACCTCTCGTGATCCGGCATCCCAGGACCGGAACTCCAGAACTAGATAGTCTGGGGAGTCGATTCCGATCTCCCGCCTGGCCTCCACAGCGCCAATTGCAGAGTCCCATACTCTGTCGCCTATTAGCTCTCCGTGCTGTCGGCGACCTGCGATCGGAGGCGGCGGAGGCGGCGGTCTCCTGGTGCGTCGGTGATTCTCCACGCTTGGCTCTCTAGCGAGGCCAAGATGAGCGGAGGGGTCATGCGAGCGATCCTCTGCCATTCTTCTCTAGTCCTGATCTACCGATGGGCGCCCCTGTTGCGGCGACTCCCTCACGAGGACGTTTCTTCTGTACCGGTATCTCTCGATAGCTGTGGATACGTCCGAGGACTGAACGGATGTCCTCCCCCGCATCGCGCAGCTTTTTCGGATATCAAGAGTCACGCGCTCTGCATCAGCGAATGTGGCGCCAATCAGCGAGCTAGCGATCTCGGCGACCTGCGAATCCCTCGTCTGGAGTTGGCGGAGTCGGAGCTTAAGGAGTGAGCGCAATGACTCCGTATCCGGCAAGTCGAATCTCAGGACATCGTCGAAGCGTCGCCAAATTGCCGGATCAAGTACCTGCGCGAAATTCGTGGCTGCGATGATGAGGGACCTACCACCGAACCCGTCCAGGAGTTGCAGGAACGAGTTAACAACACGCTTGATCTCTCCGTGTTCGGTAGCGTCGTCGCGCGATCTTCCGATTGCGTCGAACTCATCGAAGAATATCACCCATTGTCCACGGGACGCATAGTCAAACACCTTGCGCAGATTGGCGGCCGTCTCACCCAAGAGCGAGGAAACCACACTATCAAACCGGACATACAATAACGGAAGTCCGAGTTCGGAGGAAAGCGCCTCTGCAGAAGCGGTCTTTCCGCAACCCGAAGGCCCGCAGAATAGGATTCGCCGGGTAGGCCAGAGGCCGTTCGCCTCTAGAACGTCCCAATCGCAGAACTCCTCCACTATCCGATCAAGCGAGCGACGAAGGTCTGGAGCCAGGATCAGGTCGTCGAGGTATCGGTCAGGCGTCCGAACAGAGAGGAGAGGAGTCTTCCGCTCACCATCCGTAGGGACTGCCTCGAATGAATGAGTCTCGCTGCGCACGGATGACATCGACCGGTTCCCATTGACCAGGATGCGCTTAAGCTCATTTGCGAGTACTGGGTGCTGTTTCTTGCGCTCTTCCTCAATGATCTCCGAGGCCACACTTCTAAACGCTTCGTCGTCGCGTCCTTGATAACTCTCAAACAGTCTCCTTATCAAGTCGGCCCGAGCCATCACCGACCTCCCCTGCGCTCTGCGGTTTGATCGGCGCGAACTCCAGCGTCGCCGTTCCGTACCCACTCATCAACCTCGAAGAGCTTGAACTTCCAGAGTCTGCCAATCCTGTGGGCGGGCAAGCCCCGGCTCTCGATCCATCGGCGGACCGTGTCTCTCGCCACACCGAGGTGCGTAGCAACCCTCTCAACAGACACCCACGGATCGCTCGCCATGCGCCTGCTTCCTCCCGTCCAACTGTTGGCCCCGCAAGGGAGCCCGTGATGCTGCGACTCGCATTTGGCGCAGTGTATCTGTAAGGGAAGACACTAGCTAGAGTCGGCCTAAGCCAGCTTGAGTCGGGAGCCGTCGGCTCCTCGCTGACGTTGGGCTTCCGTGCGCACGTACGTCCGTTGGGAGACAGGTCACCTTGGAAGGAGCGCGAGCGCGTGGGCCCAAGTGGGGGATCTCGGGTGCTGACGCCCCACCGGTCAAGTTGGTACCGAGTCACAGGAGTAGGAGGGCTTCGCCGAGTCGAGATCCTCGTCGAGGGCTGGCGAAGTGCCTCTGCGGCGCTCTAGGGGCGAACGGACGTTTGCGTTGAACTTCCCCTCCGGGGAAGCGATGACGGTAGCGTCGAAGACCCGAGCGATTGCCGCCATGCGGCAGACTTTGGTTGCTAGCTGAGAAGCGCTCGCAGGTGCGGGAGGCGGGGTAGGGAGGCAGTGCCGCAGGGGCCTCCCACGATCATCCGTGGCCGTCGGACCCTGGGCAACAATGGGCCGCGGACTGTTCGGAGGTGGCAAGAGGCCGCCTCCCAGCGGTCCGCGGCCGGGTCGTGGCGGCTCGTGTGCGCCTGTGTGCGCCTGTGTGGCCGCCCCGGGCGGCTGAGCAGGGGAAGAGAGCGGCTGGGGGAGGGCAGAGGGGCCGAGAGCGAGGCCGTTCTGCTCGGTCAGTGCAGGTGGGCGGATCTGAGGCGAGGTTCCCTCGAAGCCACGGCTTGCCAGCCAGAGAGAAGCGCTCGACTTGCGACCGGGGACGAGATGTGTTGCTCAGAAGGCAAGCTCTTGCAGCCCCACCCCCAGCAATCCTGAGAGGCGCCATGTGGATTCAGCACCCTGAGATCGGAGCCCTTTCCGTCGTACTGGCGGACAACCTGAAGACCGGAAGTCCCGATCTTTCACGAGTGATGATCCGGGCGCGACGCTCGGAGCACTTGCAGCTGCTGCGGGATCGGTGTGCATCGCTCGCGGATGCCGAAGTGATCCTGACTGAGGGGACCAACTACAAGTGGCGTCTCATCATCGACAAGCCGGCCTTCGCTGCTGCGCTCGTGCAGCTCATCGACGAGATCGACTACCGAAATGTGAAAGGCCGCGCGCATGCGCGAGAGCAGGAAGTTGGCAGTGGCTTCGTGTCTGCACTCCACCGGATCTGGGCCGTGCTTCTAGAGCTCCAGTAGCCGTTCTCTCCGGTGTCCCTCGCGCAGCATCGTCGGCTCACCAACGAGCTGTCCTCCTAGCCCGGATAACTCACGAGCAGATCCACGGGGGTGGGCCTGCGGCGCCGAAGGGACACTTGATCACCCACTTCCAAGGACACGGCGTTCCGCTCTGGTTGCCTACCTCAAGGTCGAATACATCGGCGGCGGGCCATGCCAGATGTCGTGCGAAACTGCAGTGCCGACCTCGGCGCGCGATATGCCCTGTGAACGTAAATCGTGCAGTGACTAGGGCTCGGTGACGAGGCTCGTGAATAGACCGGGCTAGTTGAGACTCTGAACGAGGGCGCTCGCCTCACTCTGTGTGAGAGCGTTAGCCTCCGGCAGCTCCAGCGTCACTTCGCTAATGCCAGCTATCAACAGATCGCGAATGGAGAAGTGGCCCTTATAGGAATCACTGGCTACGAGGACGCAGTCCATCTGAGTGACAATGGCCCCCTGCTGGCGCCAAATGTGCGCCCAATCCCAACCTGCGGAAGACATGGAGGTTTCACCACCTACAAGCACTGACATGTAGTCGAGCCCGGCCTGCGTGAACACGAGCTTCAGCGTGTAGCCGGAACCGGCTGGGTGAGGAACTGCACTTGCTGTAAATGCCCTCGCAGGGAGCAGGCGAGCCAAGGAGACTCTAGACGTACTTGTGAGATCAACGGTTCCCGCGCCCCCTGCACTCGTCACGGTCAAGGGAAAGGTAGCCGGATCAGGAGTTCGCGCCGATGCGAGATCCCAGAACTCGTACCCGCTAGGGGACGTCTCGCGCAGGTTGTTTGGATTCTCTACACGGACAGCATCATCGAACGGTTGAGCGAGATGAAGACCCGCCGAGCCCATCTCCAGTCCGCCAGCATCCTCTACCCTCTCATAGCGCGCGATGCGAGCGTCTGTCCTCTTTCGCTGCGAGACCAGGAGCTGCTCCCAGTCAGCGGTATCGAAGTACTCGACAGTTGCGCTGGGAGGACTCACATGCTGAGGAGGGGGTGTATTAGCTATGGCCGCGCGGGGAGACGGAGCAGAAAGCGCGGCAGCAACCGTGGCCACAACCGCAATCCCTGTTGCACTAATGAAGATTCGGTGGTTCATCAGCAATCTTTCTTGTAGCAGCGAATGATTACGCCCTCTCCGGGCTGAATGTACTCCCCGAATGCCTCCTGGGCACTTGCATTCGGCTTGAGCGGCGCCATGCCGTTCTTGGAGCTAAACGTACCATCGCCGTTATTGGTGGCCGCGTGTTCAGGCTCGGCGTCCTTTGGGGTCTCTTTGTCTTTGTCGTAAGTATATAGCACGACGACTTCACAGGCTGGGCAGCACTCCAAGTTGATGACACATGCACCCTCCGTGCAGCTTACGGTCGCGATGCAACAGTCCTCCACCTCCTCATAGCACTTTCCGTCAAGTACGGACTGAACGTCGTTCAACCAAGCGCTAGTACTCGATTCCGGGTCGGGGTACCCTTCAGGCTGCTCAGGCATTCCCGGAGGGTCCGGCAGAGGGTGGATTCCCAAAGTATGCGAGAAGCAGTTGGACTTGGGATCACGGGCTGGAACCGGCGTCGGCACGGGATCTTCCCCAGGAGGTGGCTCTTGTGGCGGGTTCCGGACCTTGACCGCTGCCCTAGAACCATCTCCAAAGGTGAACACCACCACAGGGTCCGTAGTCAGTGGAGAATCTGAGGACCACTCGAGTATGCGGGGCGCCTTCCACACACGAACCTTCTTGCACTCTCCGCACGTGAGATAATCGACATTGACACTGACGACCATGACGACGACGAGCTTCCACGATCCATCGGGCTGCAGACGCCACTCTGCCCACCGTTCGGAACTGCTCCATGGTTCATCCGCAGGAACTTCGCCGCTATCTATGCAGATTCCATCGACGCACTCAGGGTCTCCGTAGTCGCAGCATTGCGGATCCTCGGAAGCTGCCCAAGGTTGAGGCGAGTATGCGAAGCCAGCACTGCCGGCCACTGATGGACAGATCGAAGCGCACAACAGTGCAAGCATGTGTTCGAGTGGTCTCAAGCCCAAGGCGGCTCTCCTGCACCCCAAGTGGGTGTGATCTGATCGAGGTCTGGCGACAACCAGCGGATTGGGTCCCGGAGGCGGCAGATCCGCAGGCAAGGGATGACGCGCAAGGTAGGGCACCAGGGCGCAGGTGTCAATGACGGGGGAACGAGTCATGCGCCTCGCTTGGCGAACGGGCGACACCATGCTCCCGCGCGCTGTCGAGCCCGATCAGGGAGAGGCTCCCGACCGACTCGATGGACTGCGCCTGAGGTGAACGCCAAAGAATCCAAGATATCCTGTTCGGAGGAGGCCCGTATGTCCGTGTTTCGTGCGCGACGGGGTTCCTGAAGCTGCTAAACACACCCTTCAGGAGGTTGGCAAGGCCCTTGTGCTCGCCTCGCTCGTTGGTGGTCTGCAGGGAGTTGAACGCGAGAACCGGAAGCCTCTGTTGTGCCATGCCAAAAGCGGCATCAACGAGGGGCGCGCCGTCTCCGTCAAGACCTGACTTGTCCCGGATCTTCCTCGCGAGACTCTTCGTAGCCTCAAGCACCGCGTGAAACGTGTTCTGCTCGATGATCTCTTGCCGGCAGGCGACGATCACATCGTCGTGAACACCTCTCGACTGCAGAGCTCGACGAAGCCTGCCTACTCGTTCCGTAGCCTCGGCAAGTGTCCGTGCTGATGTAGTCTTGAGTATTGACCCGTCCTCCCGGCATTTGAGCCCGACGAAGATCAATGCCTCATTGAGATCCGTGCGGCGCTCCTCGAACACCGCTTGCTTGTCTCGATACAGCGCAGAACTCATCGCTTCCCTGATGAAGTGTATGACCTTGTTCCCACATCCATCGAAGCGTTGCCGTTGTGCAAGGGCTGCGAACAGTCGGTCTCGTTTCGTGATATGGGCGCAAGGGTCTTCTATTTCGCATCTCAGCAGCAAGCGGCCGATCTCTCCACCCGTGAGCCCCTTGCTCGTTTCCCCAAGGACACTGCAGATTCCTTCGAGGTGGGCGTCGGAAATCGAAGGGATGGCGCTCATGAGACTCGGCCTCACCTTCCAGCTTGGACAAACACCGCACGCAGGCAGTTCAGGCGCCGTGCTCATCCACGATCGAGAAACTCGCGACCTGCGTCCGTCGCTCCTTCGACGACAATGCAATCGAAGCCAACGACGCTTCCTGACTTATGCCAGATGCGAACGTCGATGTAGCCGTTCATCTCGGCCTCCTTGACTGCCACGGCGACCTGCTGGAAATCCTCCAGCGACATCTTCAGTTGGCTAGCTCCGAAGGTGTAGCCGTCGTTGTCCACGACTGCCTTCACTACGTCTCTGATGCTCAGCATCTCGGCAAGTTAGCTACGGACCGCGTCCTCAGCAAGGCCGCGGTGTAGCCCCATAACTTGGGCGCAGGGCCGATCGATCAGATGCGGGCACTCATCTTGCTATCAGCCCTCAAATTGTCGGCGTCTCAATCGTTGCAGGACCATTTCCGCGAACAGGCGGAGGTCTGTTGGGGATGACCTCTCGTGAGCGCGCGCGACTACCACAACGTCAGGAGCAGAGCGAGGCTTGGCGACCGTCGGCCAAGAGTTCGTCTCGGCACTGCACGGCACCTAGAGCCGTCGGGCGGAGTTGCAGTCGCGGCCCGACTAGCAGCCGTGACAGGCCGTCACGGCCCACTCACCCCGGCCAGCCTCGGATGAACCAACTCGGAGGCTTGTTGTAGGCACGACAGAAATCAAGGAACTCGACTGCGTCCACTCGTCGCTCGCCTGTCTCGCAGTACGAGACGAAGCGCTGCGACCGGCTGATGAGCTCTGCAACCTGAGACTGTGTCAGGCCTGCCTCTTCCCTTGCCCTCACCAGCTTGGCAACGAAGGTCTGGTAGCGGTCTGACCCTCCCCCAATCCTGTGGACACCGGACTTAGGGTTGTTGAAACGCTCGACTTCGCCGAGCCGTTCTTCGGGGGAGCCGCGCGGAGCGGAGCCTTGCGGAGCTCGAGCGCAGCGCGGCGGTCCGGGGGCAGAGCCCCCGGGAGGAGGGGGTCCGGGGGAGGAGACTCATAACTTGTTGACGAGTCTCCACGACGTTCACGCCGCACCTTGGTCGGCCTCGGCCGGCGTGCGATAGCCCAGCGAAGAGTGCAGTCGCTGGCGGTTGTAGAAGACTTCGATGTAGTCGTGAATCGCCGCACGTGCTTGCGCGAGGTCGTTCCAGCGCGCGTGGTGCACCAGCTCTTGCTTCAGCGAGCCGAAGAAGCTCTCCACGACCGCGTTGTCGTAGCAGTCCCCGCTGCGGCTCATGCTCACCGCGATGCCTTGCTGCGCAAGCAGCGCACGGTACGCGCCGCTTGCGTACTGACAGCCTCGGTCGGAGTGATGCAGCAAGTCCCTGGAAGGCCGCCGGGCACCGAGCGCGTTGCGCAGTGCCGCTTCGATCAACTCCGTTCGCATGTGCGTCGCCATCGACCAGCCGACCACCATGCGCGAGTGCAGGTCGAGAATCACTGCCAGGTACGCCCAGCCCGCGTCCGTGCGGATGTAGGTGATGTCGCCGGCCCACACGCGATCGGGCGCTTCGACCTCGAATTGGCGATTCAGGGTGTTCGGCGCCACGGGATGACTGTGCGCGGAGTCCGTCGTCGAGCGGAACCGGCGGCGAATACGGCCCCGCAAACCGTCGTCACGCATCAAGCGCGCGATGCGGTTGCGCCCGACGTGCACACCTTCACGGCGAAGCTGCATGTGGATGCGCGGACTGCCGTAAGTCTGTCGACTCGAGGCGTGAGCCCGGCGGACTTTCGCCAGCAGGGCGCGGTTCGCCCGTGTGCTCGCGCTCACGCGCGGACGATGGCGCCACGCGTAGAGTCCACTGCGCGAGACCTGGAGCACGCGGCACATCAGCGACACTGGGAAGTTGGCCTTCTCCGCTTCGATCAACTCGAAGACGGATCCCCGTCCTTGGCGAAGAAGGCCGCGGCTTTTTTTAGGAAGTCACGCTCCATCTTCAGCGTGCGATTCTCGCGCTTCAGCCTGCGCAGCTCTTCCCGTTCGACGCTCGTCAGAGCCCCGTCGGAGCCGACTCCCTCGTCGATGTCTGCCTGCTTAACCCAGCGGCGCAGCGCCGTCTCGGTCAGGTCCAGATCGCGTGCGACCTGGGCGATGTTGCCCACCTCGCGGACCATGCGGACCGCGTCCGCCCTCTGCTCAGCGCTGAAGCGTCGTCGCTTTCGTCTCGACATGTGAACATCCTCGTGCATCGGCACAGATGGGGTGTCCACTTTTTCGGGGGAAGGTCAGTCGTCATGGAGAGACTTCTGGGAGCCCATGGTCCCGAGCCTGACCGGCTGGCTGCGGTAGATGGATTCAGTCTAAAGGTGCGCCGCCTTGACGGCCGAGAGGGTGCGTGGCCACTCCGGCCCAAACCCTCCAATTCCGAAGCCCGCATCATGAAGCTCCCCAATCTCCTGCTTAGCCTCGCAGTCTTGGTCGCGCTCACTTTGACGTCCTCTTGCAGCTACTCGCCCGACGGCGATGCGATGTGGACGGCACGGTCTGCCGTCAAGGAGCGGCTCAAGTCGCCGGCCTCTGCCAAGTTCTCTCGCGTTCGAGTTGCTGCGAAGTCTGAGGAGAGTCGCCTGTACATCGTGTCCATGACCGTCGACTCACAGAACGGGTTTGGAGCGTACGCGTCCGGTGACGCCATGTCCGACCGGCGCGTCGACCGGCGTCCCTCGACGATGACTACGCCCGCGCGGCCTGCCACGCCCACGGCGTGAGGCTCGCAATCTCCGACGCGGGCGTCGTTGCGACGCGCATGAGCACGTCTTCGATGTACGCCTCGGGGTCCGCGCCGCACTGCTTGCACGAGAGCACGAGCGAGTAAAGCCGGCAGGCGACCTCGCCGCCGCGCTGGCTGCCGAAGACCAGCCAGTTCTTGCGGCCGACGGCCAGGTGCCGCAGGTCGCGTTCGGCGTCGTTGTTGTGAATCGGCAAGCGTGGGTCTTCGAGGAAAGCCGCGAGCGCAGCGCGTTGATTGCGCAGGTAACAGACCGCCTTGCCGAGCTTGCTCTTCGGCAATGTTGCACGCAGTCCTTCGAGGCGTAGCGCTTCGGCGTGAATCGCTTCGACCAGCGGCTGCGACTTGTCGGCACGCACGCAGCGACGTTCTTCGAGCAGTGCGTCCCACTCGAGCTCGCCGGCGCGCACGCGCTCGTTCAGCGGTCGCTCGACCGCGAACAGTTCTTGCACCATGCCGAGCAGCGGCGCCACCGCTTCCGAGCCGGCGTCCAACGCTTCCTTCAGCTTGCGCCGTGCATGCGCCCAGCACCCCGCTCGCACGATGCCGTTCTCGCGAACGACCTCGTCGTAGCCGGTGTATCCGTCGGCGATCAGCGTCCCGCTCCACCCTTCGAGAAAACGCTTCGGACCGTCGCGTCCGCGACTCGTGCGAAACTCGATCAAGGCTCGCGACGGCGCGCCCGGTCGACGCAGGTTGCGCCAGCCCCAGGCGTAGCCGTTCTTCGTTCCTTTGCCGTCTTCGAGCCGCATGGTCACCGGTGTTTCGTCCGCGTGCAACACGTGTTCGTTGAGCAGCTCTTGACGCATTTGCGCCAACACCGGCTGCGCGACGAGTTCGTCCACGCGCACCAGCATGTCCCACATGGACTGCTTCGCGATGGCGATGCCGTAACGCTTGAAGATTCCCTGCAAGCGGTGCAGCGGAAGGTGGTCGGAGTACTTCGCCGTCGCGACGTGCGCGTAGACCGACGCCTCGTACTTGCCGCCGTCAATCACGCTGTCGGGAAGCTCTGCCGCGCGAACGCAGTGACCGTCGGGGCAGGCGTACTTCGGTCGCACGTAGCGCTTCACGAACAGCTTGGCCGGGACGATGCCGGCGCGCTCAGTGACCTCTTCGCCGATGCGGCGCAGGGCCTTGCCGCAGGTCGTGCAGTCGCGGTGCGCTTCGTCGAGGTCGAGTTCGATGACTTCGCGCGGCAGGTGTTCGGGCAAGGGCGCGCGGCCGTGGCCTGCGCCCGACTTCGCGGTACGCGGCGAGGTGTGCGCTTCGCACTCGAGTTCAGGCGCGGGGGTGTCGTCGGTCGCGAACAGGCCGAGTTGCCCGGCGCCCAGTCGTTCGGAGCGTCGACCGAACAAGCCGCGCTTGAGCAGCGCGTTCTCCTCGCGCAGGATTTTGACCTCGCGCGTCAGTGCATCGAGCTTCGCCTGCAGTTCCTCGACGTGCGCAAGCAGCGCTTCGAGTTGCTCCGCGGAAATCTGCGCGACGGACATGCAAGTACTATCGGCAATCCGCGCGCGATGCGGCTCAGGTCTGCAGTGAAAGTTGGTCGTGCGACACTCGCCGTCTCGCTCCTCGGAGGTCGATGCCCTCGAGCACGAGCGCGAGCTCGCTCGCCGAAAGCTCGAACGCGCCGGCCTTACCCTTCGCGCGATCGAACACGCGAAACTGTCCGTGCTCCAGCCGCTTCGCGAGCAAGCAGTAACCCGAGCCGTCCCACCACAAGACCTTCAACCGGTCGCGTCGTCGGTTGACGAACAGGAACAAGTGACCGGACTGCGGGTCCTCGTCCACGACTTCCATCACGACGGCAGCAAGGGTGTCGAACGACTTGCGCATGTCGGTTGCGCCGCGCGCGACGAACAAACGCACCGAGGGCGGCAAGCTCAGCATGTTTGCAACACCTGCACGAGCCGACGCAGTTCGACTTCGTCGAAGCCGGGAACGACCGCGATGCGGACACCGCTCGTCAAGTGGACGTCGAAGGCGTTCGTCGAAGTGCTTGGCCGCGCTGCCGCCTCAGGCACGACGGTGATCGGAACGAGTTCGCTGCACTCGCAAACTTGCGCGCTCGAGCTGCGCGCCCGCCGCTCGCTCGCGAACTTCTTCTTCCAGTACAAGAGCTTCTTGTAGGCAACGCCTTCTTGCCTGCCGAAGGCCATCAAGCTCTGATCGGATGAGCGCCAGCGAGCGAACAGCTCGCGCATGGCTTTGTCGCGGGACATGAATGACTCCTTGGTTGGAGTCGATCATCGCCGGCCTGAGGAGCGGATCAACGCTCGGGGACCATGCGCTCACCGGACGCGTACCCTCATGCCGCAGACCGCACCCACAAGGCCACCTCGGGCTCCATCGCGGTCACTGCACGGATAAACGTTTCCAACCGTGTCCTCTCGCCCCGACCATACCGAGCCGCACAACTTGTTGTGCTCGAGCCGCAAGTTCGGACCGCACGACGCTCCCATCCGCGGCACCTCACTCGGCTCTCCGGCGAGGGATTCCAAGGCTACGGCTCAGCGCCGCATGCGCGATCCGGCCAGCCCGCCCGGCGTAGGCGGTGTCCGTGTCGAGCAAGCGGCGGTGCTCGAGACCCCTTCGTCGAACGACCGCGATCGTGAGGTCCTCGGTCCGCGCGAGCGTCTGCCACGAACTCCCGCACAGGTCGTGCAGCATTCCCAGGAGCGCGAGTTCGGAGACGCGACGCGTCGTGTCTCCCTCTTCTATCGCCCACGGACCGGCTGACTCGAGGTCCTCGGCGAGCGCGCGGCGCAACGCGACGGAACCGCACACCGGTGCGCCGACGCGCGTTCCGTCGGCGAGCCGCGCCTTGCGCTGCATCCACTCGCGCACTTCGCGCGGCGCCGCCGCGATCAGGTCGTGGAGCTCGTCGCCCGGCGCGTCGCACCGCATGCGCGCGTCGATGAACTCACCGACTTCCTCCACGGACGTTGCGCCACTCGGGTGGAACGCGGCCATGTAGTTCGCCGCGGAAGAGCCCCGGTCGACACGAGGTTCCTGCGCTTCCCAGCGAATCCACTCGCTCGAGAGCCATCGCGGCAACCTCCCACTCAAGAAGTGCGCCGCGCTGCAGAGCGGATACTCACCAACCGAGCGGGCGACACGCGCGCGCACCGGATTCACGTCGATGTACCGCACGACCGCGCGTCGATACTCGAGCGAGTGCACCGGTCGCGAGAAGAAGCGTCCGCGAACCAAGGTCCCGTCACGCCTCCGCCGCCGGTTGAAGCGCCGCGAGTAGTCGTTCTGCACGCGCCGCATCACTTCCGACAGCTCGCCGATAGGACTGCGCAACAGCAGGTGGAAGTGTGTCGTCATCAAGCAGTACGCGTGCACCTCGATCCTGCCGCAGCGCACTTGCCGCGCGAGCCGCGCCAGGAAGAAGCGCGCGTCGGCCCGCGTCTCGAACAGAGCCCGCTTCGCGATCCCCCGATTGATCACGTGGTGCCACGCACCCGGTCCGTCCTCCCTCGAGCGTCGTGCCATGCGAGGGGAGACCACGCTGCCGTCACGACGGTTCGTGATCACCTGGAGAGAACTTGTCGTCGGGCCGCAACAAGTCGTGCGGCACGGTACGGTTCAGAGTTCGAGCGCGCCGTCCCGGACCAGGACGCGGCCGTCCAGCTCGAGCGTCGCGCCGGTCAGCGGGAAGCGCAGGTCGAGCGTCGCGCTCTGTTCGCCGCCCTGCTCGGTGCTCGTGCCGAAGGCCAGCGTCACGACGCCGGCGAGGATGCTGTCCAGGCTCGTCTTCCCTGTCAGCGCGTCACCGACCGGGCTCAGTCCGAGCGCGAAGTAGGCGAGCGAGCGCACGTCGCCGGACTCGGAGTCGATGCGTTCTTCGAGCTCGGCGACCGCCTCAGCGCCCGCGAGCTCCGTGAGCTTCCCGTCGCGCAGCGTGGCGCGCACGCCCGCGTAGTGCTTGCCGCCCGCCATCGTGTAGTCCGCGACGAGCGTCCCTTGCGCCGTCCCGGGCTCGACGAGTTGCACGTGCGCGCCGCTCGGAAGTGAAGGCGTCAGACTGCGCTCGGCCCTCGTCGTCGGACGCAGCTGCACGAGCAGTTCACCGCCCTCGCGGTCACGGAGGCGCATGGACTGCGCGCCCGCGAAGGCGGCGGCGACGGCGTCGAGATGCGGTGCGAGCGCTGCGCGGTCCTGGTCGAGCGCGCGCCAGTAGGTGTCCATGCCGATCTCCGCGGAGGCGAAGCCCTCGAAGTCCCGACTGCTCGGGACGGACACCTCGAGGTGGGGGACGCCGGCGTCGCGCAGCTTGCGCTGGAACTCGGTGACCGCGCGCAACAAGTGGGGCAGCTTCGCGCGCTGCTCGGGACTCGGCGGCGCTCCTTGCGTGATCGCGGACGTGAGTTGGCAGACCGCGTCGACCTGCGACAACAGAGCGCTGGGGAAGAGCTCTTGCGTCGCCAACTCATCCGCCGAGTGCGCGTCGAGGCGGCCGAGGATGTACGCGCGGTCCCAGGAACGCTGCAGCACGATCGCGCCGACAGCTTCGGCCGCCACGATGATCGCGTCGGCCAGTTCGAGCGTGAACGGACCGCCCATCAGGAGCAGCACCTGACCCGCTTCGAGCTCGAGCACGTCGGCGACGACCTTGCGCGCGACGCCGGGCAGTCCCTGCTCCAGCGTCTGCTCGAGGCGATTCTGTTGGAACCTCAGCTCGACCTCTGCCGCCAGCCGTGTCTGCGTCGCGGGATCGTCGCAGGCGAGCGCCGGATCCACGAGGTAGTGGCGCGCCTCGGCCACGAAGTAGCGCTCTTCCTTCCAGCGCTTGCGCCCCGTGTTGCAGAAGCGGACCAGCCCCGCCTCCTCGAGCTTCTTGATGTGGTACCCGATCTTCTGCGCGGCGATGCCGAGCGCGCGGGCGACTTCGGAAGCGGTGCGCGGCCCGTCGCGCAGTTGCTCGAGGATCGCGAGGCGATCTTCGTGCGCCAAGGCCTTGATGGCGTCGACACCCTTGACGGTGCAGTACTCCTTGGGTGTGTCGTTCATCAGGCCGCTCGTCGTGTGCACGTGCCGCGATGCGGGGCCGGCGGGCGCGGACGAGTGAGCGCGACATGCTCCCACACGCGCACGCCGCGGAACAGTCGGGGCCGGCTGGAGAGTCGTCCGGCCGGCCCCGCGTTCGCGCTCCGCCTGCGCGGATCAGAGGCCGAAGATCACTTCGTAGCCCTCGGTCAGGTTGAAGCCGGTTCCGCTCGCCGGATCGCGATGCCAGAACTGGAAGTCGACGGTCTGTCCCGCGACGAAGCCTGCCTGCGAGACGTCCACGGCGCGCGACGCGGAGTTCCCCGTAGCGAAGACGACCGGCAGGAGTCGAACGTGAGGTGCGCCGACGCACAGGTTGCCGCCGCCGAAGGGCTGTTGCGTGCGGCTCGAGCCGTAGAAGAAGACGCCGGCTTGGTTCGGGACGGACGACGCGTGCAGGACGAGGTCGTTCGCGGCCAAGCTCGCGCTTCCGATCGCGGACAGGGCACCGGGTGCTCCCGTCGAGTTGGCGATCGCCGTGCAGTAGCTCACGCCGGGCTCGCCGATCAGCGGGACGCAGGCGGAGAACTCGGACGTCGAACCGAGCGGCTCGAGCGTCGCCGTGGCCGTGATGACCCAACCGCTCGCCGCCGACTGCACCAGGGCGGTGAAGGTCGCGTGGCCGCCGGCGTCCGTCGCCGTCGAGATGCTGCCGAGCACGCGTTGGCCTTGTCCGAAGCCCGTCGCGTCGCAGGCCGGCGTCGCGAAGAACTCGATCGTGTACGCGGAGGAGGGTTCCGAGTCGAGCGTGCCGAACACGCGCGTGCCTCCGGTCTCGACGACGGCCGCGCTGAGCACCGGGAAGTTCTGCTGGCGGTTGCCGCCGAGGTCCGGGTCGAGCGGGTCGTTGAGCGAGACGCCGTTCGCGGCGTTGACCGTCTCCAGGTCGATGCCGATGAAGCCGGCGCCCGACGTCGCGTTGCCGTAGATCACGTTCCCGCTCAGCCGGCAGCCGTCCGTGTTCTTGCCGATCGTGACGCCGTTGAAGTAGTGGCCGGCGATCACGTTGTCGAGGAAGCGCACGTCGTCGTAGTCGCTCGCGCCCGTGTGCACGCCCCAGACCGAGGGCAGCGTCGGCTGACCGAGCGCGTCGAGTCCGATCGTGTTGTTCGAGAACTCGACGTCGGAGCCCGATCCCTCGAAGTAGACGCCCCAACCGAACAGCTGCCCGGCGTGGTGCGGGCCCTGACCGTGGCCAAGGACGCCGGCGATCAGGTTGTCGGAGACGCGCAGTCCGACGTTGCCGGTGGCGACCTTGACGCCCATCGTCTGGTACTGGTTCCCCTGCGCGAGGCCGTCGGGCGTGGTGCCGATGTAATTGTTCTCGATCACCGTTCCGGTCGTCGAGAAGAGCTCGATGTCCGCTCCGGCCGGCAGGCCTTCGCTGTTCGTCGTGCCGTAACCCGTGATGAAGTTGCGCTCCCCAGCGCCGAAGCCGCCGATGCGCGTCCCCGTCGAGGACCAAACGCGCGCACGCATCATCGTGTTGCCGATGACGACGACGTTGGTTCCGCCGTCGACCTTGATCGTCCCTGCCTCGTTGTCCTGGACGACCGTGTTCGAGCCGAAGACGTTGATGTGCATCCCGCCGGTGTTGCCGTTCACGAGGCAGTTGTCACCGCCGATCGACCACTCGCCCGAGTGGAAGCCCGTGACGATGCTGTTGTCGCCGCTCACGCTCGAGCCGAAGGTCCCGAAGGGGCGGTAGATCGCGACTTCCGCGCCGAGCGGGTTCGTGTCGCCGGTGAAGGCCGTCTGCGACGCGCCGTCGATCGTCACCGAGTCGGTCGCGAGGAAGCCGTTCGGCCCCGACATGATCACGGCGCAGCCCGGGTAGAGGAACTGCAGCGTCCACTCGCTCTGCGGGATGTTGAAGGCGATGCGCTGGTGACCCGGCGTGTGGTTCGTCGCCACGATCGCCTCGAGGAAGGAGACCTTCCCGTCCGGGCCGGGCAGGTCCGCGATCGTCCCCGTGAAGTAGTCGATGTCGATGACGTCGGCGCCGGTCGTGACCGTGACGGTCTGGGCCGCGGCGGCCGAGGACAGCAGGGTCAGCGCGATCAGGCTGCGGAGGGTTTCCATGTCTTGGGCTCCTTGGGGGTAGTGCTGCGGGACCGAAGGGCTCCCCAGGGCCTCACGGTAGCGCTCCCGCCGGGCTTCGTGCTGCGAAATACAAGAAAAGTTGTATACGCAGCTCGGCGTAGGCGGGCGCCCCCGCGGCTCGCGGATCGAGGCCGAGCCGGAGACGCGCTCGGTCCTCCTGCACGACCCGGTGCACTTCGCCGTGGAACGCGAGTTCGTCGGGCGCGAGTTGTGGGGGCAGTGGCACGGGACGCTGTTTCACGAGACCTTGGGGCCCGAGTGGGACTGAGGGCCGGCGTGCTGGGTCGTGTACCCTCTGCGCCCCGAAGATGAACGAGACGAACGAGTTCGAAGGTCGCACGGAGCCGCGACGTCAGGCACGCGGCGCGCTGAGCGCGGGCGGACATCCGTGGGTGACGATCGCCTACATCGCGACCTGCGTCGGCGTCTTCCTCACGATCGTCACCGGTCCGGAACCCGGTTCGCCGGAGAGCCTGGCGCGTTTCGGCGTGATGGACGCGCGCGCCCTCCGCGCGGGAGCTTGGTACGGCCTGTTCACGCCGGCGGTCGTGCACGTGGAGATCTGGCACATCGCGATGAACATGTACGTGCTGTGGCTCTTCGGGGCCGTGCTCGAGCGTGGCATCGGGTCGTTCAAGTACCTCGCCCTGATCGTCGTCGCGGCCTTCGTGAGCTCGACGGGGCAGTTCGCGCTCGGCGACAGCACGGGGATCGGCGCGTCCGGTATGCTGTTCGCGATCTTCGGCTTCATGTGGGTCGCGCGCCCCTACAGCGTCGAGTTCCAGCACATCGTCCACGACGGGAACGTCAGGCCGATCCTCGGCTGGTTGTTCCTCTGCATTCCGCTGACCTGGTTCGGCGTGATCCCGGTCGCGAACGGTGCGCACTTCGCCGGGCTCCTGCTCGGGATGGGAGTCGCCGCGCTGTTCGTGCGCCGCTATCGCCCGAAGCTCGTGGCGACCGGGCTGGTCTTCTTGCTCACGCTCCCGACCGTCACGCTCTTCTGGTGCCCCTGGTCGCTGCTCTGGCTCGCCGACGAGGCCCATGCGCACCACTTGGCCCGTGAGTACGACGACGCCCTGCGACGCTACACGCAGGTGATCGAGATGGACCCGCAGAACGGCTGGGCCTACGCGAACCGCAGCATGGTCTACGCGCAGTTGGGGCAGCGCGAGGAGGCGGAGCGCGATCGCGAGCGCGCGGAGGAGTTGGGCGAGTTCCGGTGAGGGGAACGAGTGCGCGTCGGCGGTTCCGTGACGCGATGATGGATGCTGACGGCGACGATTCGAGATGAACAGCGATCTCACCTTCGTCCTCCTCCCCGGGCTCGACGGCAGCGGGCTCCTCTTCGAGGACTTCGTCGCGCGCATGCCGCCGGGTTTTCGAACGCGGGTCGTGCGCTATCCGGGCGACGCGGTGCGCAGCTACGCGGAGCTCGAGTCGCTCGTGCGCGAGCAGTTGCCCGACGAGCCCTACGTGCTCGTCGGTGAGTCGTACTCCGGACCGCTCGCCGTGGCGCTCGCGGCGCGGCCGCGGGGGGATCTGCGCGGCTTGGTGCTGGTGGCGAGCTTCGTCACGCGGCCGGCGTGGCGTGGGTGGCGCTGGTTGCCGTGGCGCGCGCTGTTCGCTTTGCCGGCGCCGGTGATGGCTTTGCGCTGGGCGCTCGGACTCGACGGGCCGGCGGGGGCGGACCACTTCCGGGTCGCGGTGCGAGAGGCGTCGCCCGAGGTACTCGCGGCGCGCGTGCGCGAGGCGCTCGCCGTCGACGTGCGCGAGGAGCTGCGCGCCGTGCGCTGTCCCGTGCTCTACCTCGTCGCGGCCCGCGACCGAATCGTCGCGAAGCGCTGTGCCCGAGAAGTCGCCGCGCTGCGGCCAGGGGCGGTCGTCGAGACCCTCGACGCGGGCCATCCGCTGCTGCAGCTGGTGCCGGACGCGGCGTGGGGGCGGATCGCCGCCTTCTTCGGAGGCGGCCCGCCGCGCGAATCCGGCCCGATGTCCGAATCGGGGGCGGGGCCTTCCGGCTAGAATCTTCGCCCCCCAACTCGCCCGGACCATGAATCTCCTGCTCCTCTACGTCGGCCTCGCGATCGGCGTCTCCTTCCTCTGCTCGATCCTGGAGGCGGTGCTGCTCAGCATCACGCCCTCCTACATCACACTGGCCGAGCAGGAAGGGAAGGCATACGCGCGCAAGCTGCGCAGCTACAAGCACCAGATCGACCGGCCGCTCGCCGCGATCCTGAGCTTGAACACGATGGCGCACACCGTCGGCGCCGCGGGTGCCGGCGCGCAGGCGGCCGTGGTGTTCGAGAGCGTTCCGGTCGGCGTCATCTCGGGCGCTCTGACGCTCGCCATCCTGGTGTTCAGCGAGATCGTGCCCAAGACGATCGGCGCCGTGCACTGGAAAGGGCTCGTTCCGTACGTCGTCACCTTCCTCGAACCCGTGATCTGGTCGATGTGGCCCTTCGTGAAGCTCTCGGAGGGCATCTCGAAGCTGCTCGCGCCGCAGGGGCAGAAGGTCAGCTTCACGCGCGCGGAACTCGCCGCGATGGCCGAGCAGGGCACGGCCGAAGGCGTGCTGCACGAGACCGAGTCGCGCATCCTCTCCAGCCTGCTGCGCTTCAACTCGATCAACGTGCGCGCGATCATGACGCCGCGTATCGTCCTGTTCGCGCTGCCCGGCGAAGAGACCGTCGGCGAGGTCGTGCACGACCGCGACGAGCTGCGCTTCTCGCGCATTCCGATCTACGACGACAACCACGACCAGATCACCGGCTACGTGCTGCGCCAGGACGTGCTGCTCACCGCGGCGCGCGGTGCGGTGGACACGCGGCTCTCGGAGCTGGAGCGCGAGCTGATCGTCGTCCCCGACACGCTGCCGCTGCCCGCGCTCTTCGAGCGACTGCTCGACGCGCGCGAACACCTCGCGCTGGTCTGCGACGAGTTCGGCGGCACGGCGGGAGTCGTCTCGATGGAGGACCTGATCGAGACGCTGCTCGGCTTCGAGATCGTCGACGAGGTCGACTCGGTCGAGGACATGCAGGAACACGCGCGGCAGCGCTGGCTGGAGCGCGCGCACAGCCTGGGCATCGCGCCCGAGGGCGGCATGCCGGTCGAGCCGCCGACGAGAACCGCGCCGGACGCCGAGTCGAAGCCCGAGCGGACCGCGGAGGAGTAGGCCGCCGCGCTACTGCGCGCGCAACCAGGCTGCGAGCTCGTCCGGATCGAAGCGGAAAGGTCCGAGGCCGCCCTTGTACGCGACACGCCCGTCGGCGCCGATCACGTACAGCCGCTCCGGCCAGGCCGAGTATCCCTTCAACGCCGTGTCGTCGAGCGTGTCGACGACGAAGGGCAGGTCGTAGTCGAAGCGCCGCACGAAGTCGCGAGCGATCGCGAGGCGGCCGGCGAGGTCCTTCGGCTGCGCGTAGCACACGCCGTCCTGCTCGTTCGAGCCCATCTGCCACTCGTCATCGGGGTGCGCTTCCTTGATGTAGACGGTCAGGAAGTCCGCGCGCTCTGCGAACTCGCGCGCCAGCTGCCGGATGCGGTCGACCGACCGCCGGAAGGGCGGTCAGGTGAAGCTGCCGAAGACGAGCACGAGCGGCTTGCCTGTGAGGTGTGCGAGCAAGCTCCCGGGCGAACCGTCGAGCGCGACGACCGGCGCATCCGGCGCGGCGTCGCCGACGCGCAGGTCGCCCGAGTCGAGCTGCGTCAGCCCGTAGCGCAAGAAGCCGAACGGGCCCCACTTCGGCAGCAGCGGCAGCAGGCGACGAATGGGCCGCAGCAGCCGCTGCTTGCGCAAGACGTCTTCTTCCGCGCTGCGCGGGGTGCTCATTCGACGTCGACGTCCTCGAGCAGCGCCGAGCCGAGCGGCCAGCCGTGGTGGTGGTGGCCGGACGCGTCGGGGTGGAGCCCTTGGTACGGCGCGTCGAAGTGCAGCAGCAGCTGCGTGTGTTCGTCAGGAGCGAAGCGCCGCTGCGGCTCGAAGTCCGCGTCGTAGCGCGCGACGTTCGAGACGCGCACTTCGTCGATCCAGCCCAGGAAACGCGCTTCGGGCTCGCCGCGGTAGTTCGTGTCGGCACCCACGTAGAGCGGGAGACGGTTCCACTTCGGCTTGCCGACGGCCTCGAGCTCCTGCGCGAGCTTGCCGTCGACGAACAAGCGCGCGGTCTTGCCGTCCCACGACCACGCGACGTGCGCCCAGCGGCCGGTCGGCAGCGCGCCGCGGCACGTGAGGTAGCTATCTCGTTCCAACAGGCGCACGTTGCCCTCGGCGCCTTGCGGCGTCCACGTCAGGCCGTAGGCCGAGGACTGCGTCTTCGAGACGAGTCCCGCCCAGCTCTCCGGCGTCTCGCCGCGCACCCAGCACTCGAGCGTCGCCGCGTCGTAGACATCCGACAGGGACGTGCGCACGCAGCCTGCGCCGTCGAGGAACAGCGCGCGATTCGGAAGCCCATCGGCGCGCGCCGCCTCCGTGGCTCCGACGAGCGTGGTCGGAAGCTGTCGGCGCGTGCGCACGGGTTGGACGAGTCCGCTCTCGAGCTCGTAGTCCAGCGCGGCGAACACGCCGGGCACCAGCGGACGCGCGGGATCGTGCGGCGGGGCGACGACGGTGACGTGCAGCTCGGCGCGCTCGCCCGGCGCGAGCCGACCGGTGGAAGGCTCGCAGTGGATCCGGAAGCCGTCCTCGGAGCTGTCGGGCGCGCGGAAGGTGATGGCGCGCTGCGTGCGGTTCGCGATCGTCGCGGAGAGTACGCTGGTCAGGCTCTCGTCGGCCGCGAGCGCTACCTCGCCCTCGACCTCGAGCCAGCCGCCGCGGACCAGCCGGCGCAGCTCGACGTGCTCGGGGCCGAGCACCGCGTCGGCGCCGTGCACCTGTCCGACGGGCAAGAGTGCCATCGTGTAGCCGTCGCGGCGCACGCGCAGCTGCGCGATCATCTGCGCCTCGAAGACCTCGGTCATGTCGCCCGTCACGCCGCCCGTCGCGCCGATCACGTGGTAGTGGATGCCGTCCTTGACGTCGTCGTCGATCCACTGGTGCTCGTGGCCCGCGAAGACCGCGCGCACCCGGCCGTCGCTCGCGAGCAAGTCGTGCACTCGAGGCCAGTTCGTGCCGGTGTGGTGCCAGCGCGGGTGGTGGAGGAAGACGAAGATCTGCTCGGCCTGTGTCGACGCCAGGTCCTCGCGCAGCCACTCGAACTGTTCTGGACCCATGTTCTGGTCGACGGGCGGGTTCGAGAACGACAACGCTTCGTCGGAGAAGAGCACCACGAAGTGCGCCCAGCGGTAGTCGAAGGAGTAGTAGAGCGGCCCGAAGTACTCCTTGTACTCGGCGATGCGCCCGCCCGGCTCGCCGTCGTGACCGTAGACGTCATGGTTGCCGGCGACCGGGTACCACGGCACCTCGAGGTGGTTCACGATCTGCTTGTACTCGATCATCTGCGGCAGCCACTCCGCCGCGCGGTTGTAGCCCTGTACCAGGTCGCCGACGGTCATCACGAAGTCGGGGTCGAGCCGGCTCGCCATACGCACGCCTTCGCGCAGGACGTCGAGGCCCGAGCGGTCGCCGCCGGTGCGGTCGCCGAAGATGACGGTCGTGAAGCTCTCGCGCTCGAGGGGAGACCGCAGGTCTTGGCCGCTCTCCGTACCGGCGCGCACCGGATCGCCGCCCTGGCAGAGGAGGAGCGCGGCGAGGAGGGGGGCGTGCAGCATCGGAGGACTCCTGGTGGTGGTGAGGGCTAGGGTTCGTCGAACTCGAGCAGGGCGCAGATCTGCGCCGTCAGGTCGCGCAGGCGGAACGGCTTCGCGAGGAAGCCGTGCACGCCGATCGCGGCGGCCTCGGCGCGGTCCGCGTCCTGGTTGTAACCGCTCGAGAGCAGCACGGGCAGGTCGGGGTGCGTCCGGCGGAGCTCGACGAGGACTTCGAGACCGCTGGTGCGCGGCATCACCATGTCGAGGATCACGAGGTCGACGCGGTCGCCGTGGGAGCGGAACAACTCGAGCGCCCGCTCACCGTCCTCGGCCGTGAGCACCTCGAAGCCCTTGCGCTCCAAGTGCTTCGCGAGCAGCTTGCGGATCGTCTCTTCGTCGTCGACGACCAGGACGCAGGGCTTGGATCGTGGCGCGGGGCACATGCCCCGATCGTAGCGGGGAGGCCGAATCCGGGGCAAACCGGGCCCTCTCCGGCACTCGAAGCTATCGCTTCTCGACGGATTCCAGTGCTTCGACGATTCGCTGCGCCATGTAGTCGAAGAAGGGGTTGCAGCGCAGGCGCATGCGGCCGTCCCCGTCGACGACGAAGAGCCCGCGTTCGCCGCGCAGTTGCAAGTTGCCCAGCGAAGGGCGCGCGGGGTCGCCGTAGGGCGTGAGGCCGTAGACCGGATCGTGTTCGCGGAAGGGGAGCGCGACGTGAGTGAGCGAGTAGACGCCCTTCGGCCACGAGGCACCGATCGGCACGGCATGCGCGCCCTCGCGCGTTGCGACGTCGTCCCAGGCGGCGAGCTCGTCGCTCTCGTCGTCGAGGTTGCCGACGACGGTCAGTTCGTAGTTGCGCGCGCCGCGCTCGGGCAGCTCGTCGAGGATCGCGAGGTCCGAGGACTGCAGGAAGTCGGCCGTCGCCTGGGAGCGGTCGACGTCGAAGATGACGAGCTGGTGGCCCTCGTTCGACGCGAGCTTGTCGTGGAAGGCGATGACGGCGCGCGTCGAGACGGTCGCGTCGACGAGCGACTGGAAGCTCAGGATGGGCGGCATCCCGACCACGACGCCCGCATCGTTCGAGAGCCGAGCGAGTCGTTCGTCGACCGACACCGTCAGCTCGTAGACCTGATCGCCGGCGTTGACGGAGAAGGAGTTGTACTTGTACGGGTCGTACTCGGGCTGGATCGAGGTCCACGCGAGCTTCGGCACGCCGAGGAAGGCGGCGAGGCGACCCTGCGTCTTCGCGAAGGCCGCGATCGGCGACACTCCCATGGCGGGCGAAAGCAAGACGATGCGGTCGAAGGCCTCACGGTCCTCGCCCTCGAGCTTCGCGAGCGCATAGTCGGCGGCGATCCCCGCGCCGGTCGAGTATCCGACCATCACGAGCGGGGCGTCGTCTCCGACCTGCTCGCGCAGGTGGTGCGCAGCAAGCTTCGCCACCTCGGCGATGTCGCGCCAGTCGAAGGTGTAGAGGCCCACGGGCGCCGTGCCGTGCCCGGGGTAGCGCGGGATGACGACGTGCCAGCCGCGGGCGTGCAGCAGCTCGCCGATCGCGCGCATCGAGTAGGGCGAGTCCGTCGCGCCGTGCAGCAGCAGCGCGCCGCCCACCGGATGCTCGGCGGCGAGCTCGACGCTGCGGTTCCACGCGTGGTTGGAGGCCGACGAGTCCTGCGGACCGCCGCGGAAGTAGCGCGACCAGCGGCTCTGCGTGCCCGGGTCGCCGGAGTCGTAGACCTCGCGGTGCAGCTCGGCGAAGAGTTCGTTCTCGAGCGCGACGTAGTCGGCGTAGCTCGACACGCGGTCGTCGCCGGGGCCACGGTACTCGGCCTCGAGCTTGGCTGTGTGCCACGGGCGCAGGTCGGCTTGGCTCTGCGCGAGGCTGACGTAGAACCAACCGCCGAACAGGACGGCGCCGAGCGCGGTGTAGCCGACGGCGCGCGCGAGGTGTCGGAGGACGGTGCGGACGGGCTTCACGTCGTGGGCCTCGAGTCGGATCCGGAGGGTCGCGAGGGCGCGTTGCGGAAGACCCCGAGCAAGGGGATCAACAGCGGCAGCCAGAAGAGCAGGCGCAGTCCCATGATCGAGCGGTTCGCGGCGAGCACGTAGCCGAGCAGGATCCCGACGATCCAGACCGGCGTGCACCAGGCGAGGCTCGCCGGTTCGTCCTTCACCGCGCGCGCCTCGAACAGCGGACGCAGCAACCAGCCCGTTCCCGCACCGACGAGCAAGGCGTGCATGGGACAGACCGTCTGGGCGGAGTCGAACGCCGCGGCGACCGTCCAGACCGTCGCGAAGGCCGGCAGCAGCACGGCGAAGAGCGGACGACGCGCGGCGAGCACGACACCGGCGGCGACGCCGAGCAGCCCGAGGCCGAGGAAGAGCGCCCAGCGCGGATCCGTCTGGAAGTCCCAGAGCGGCAGCGAGAGCTCGATGCCGGCGAGCAGCACGGCGTAACGCCGCCAGCCGCCGAAGCGCGTCGCCGGTCGCTCGGCCCGCGGTGCATCCGGCGCTTCGTCGTCCACCGCGGCGCCCGCCGCCATCAGCGGCGCGAGCGCGAGCAGTGCAATCATCGGGTAGAGCATCCCGCCCGTCGCGATCAGTGCGAGGACGGCGAAGGCACAGGCGGCGTGCGTGGCGTCCGGACCGCCCGCGCGGGTCACGCGGCGCGCGCCCAGCTGCGAGGCGAACACGCTGCAGACGCCGATCGCGAGGATGTGCGCGGCCTGCGAGGTGCTGCGCTCGTCCCACCAGCTCATGTGCAGCGGACGATAGGCGTAGGCGACGACTGCTGCGCCGAGGATCAGCACGGCCGCGGAGACTTCTCGCTTCGCCAGCACCCTGCCGAAGTGCCGCAGGAGCGAGTGCAGCACGGCGAGCACGAGGGGCGTCCAGAGGTAGATCCGCCCGCTGGGGTGCTCGAAGTCCGCGCCGTAGATCGCGAGGCCCACGACGAGCAGCGGTAGGTAGACGAACGGCAGCTGGAGCCAGAGCAGGTGGGCGATCACGGCCGCGGCTCCACCAGCTTCACGACGAAGTCCGCGCCGGCGGGTACGTCGATCCGGACTTCGTGCAGGATCATGTCGCCCTGCACGCGGCGGCGCAGGAGCGTGCCCTTGTCCGGCACCAGCTCGCGGCGCGAGCGCAGCGAGACCGTCGCACCCAGGAGATCCTCGTTCCAGCTACTCGCGATGCGCACGCCGCCGTCGCCGAGGTCCTCGATCAGCATGCGGTGAGCGGGGTGCGAGCTGCTGGTGTCCGGTTGCCCGTCGCCGTCGCCGTCGTAGGTGTAGCGCCCGAGCTGGTTGCCGTGCAGCTCGAAGACGCGGTAGCCGTGGTACGACTCGAAGGCCGTCGACTGGTCGGGGTGCAGCTCCGCGCCGGCGGCGGTCGTCGTGACGTACTTCGTGCCGGGGAAGTCCGGACCGTCCGTGCGGCTGACGCCGTGCTCGTCGAAGACGTTGTCGGCGTGCCAGTGTCCACTGAGCACGATCGGCACCTCGTGGTCGGCGAACAACTCGACCATCTCGTCGACGCGCACGAACACCTTCCGCTTCCAGAAGAGCGGGTGGTGCATCTGCACGATGACGCGCTGGTCGTGGCGTTCGTCCATGACGCGCTCGAGCCAGGTGAACTGGCTGGCGGTCAGCTGGTCGCGGCCGTGGCCCGTGTTGAGGCTCACGAAGCTGAGGTCGCCGTGGTCGACGACGTGGCGCGGTGCGCCCATCGTCTCGAGGTAGCCGGCGAGTCCCTTGTACTCGTGGTTGCCGAGCACGCAGATCACCGGCGACTCGAGGTCGAGGAGGTGTTCGTGCAGCTTGTGATAGTGGAACCAACCGCCGACGTAGGCGACGTCTCCCGAGAGCAGCACGTAGTCGGGCCGGATCAGGTTGATCTCGCGCACGATCTGGCGCATCTCGGCGTCGCCCGGCCCTTCGCCGAAGCCGTCGGGCGGACCGCTGCCGAAGGTCGGTAGGTCGGCGAGTTGCACGATCCGCAAGTCGTGCGCGGGCGGCGGCAGCAGGTGGACGCTGCGCTCGCGCCGGTGCTCCACGCCGGAGTCGTCGACGAGGACCAAGTCGTAGCCGCCGTGCGGCGCGTCCGGAGGCGTGCGGTAGTCGAGCTCGAGTCGGTTCCACGCGAGGTGGTCGCCGACGAGCTCGAGCGGGTAGCTCACGCCGTCGCGCTCGAGCCGCGCCTCCAGCGCGGGCCGCCAGCCCGGGTGCGAGAGGTGCAGATCCGTCGTGAACACTTCGCCCGGCGCGAGCAAGGCCGGGATGCCGAGCCGCGGGCCGCGCACGTCGAAGCGCAGCGGCAGCGCGGCCCAGAGGATCGCGGCGAAGGCGGTGAAGACGGCGAGAGCTCGGCGCATGTCAGCCGAGGATTCTAGCGCGACTCCGCTTGCGGTACCGTACTTCTCTCCGCCGCTCCCGGCGCGGTGGGAGGCTCCCATGCGGCGAATCCTGGTCCTCGTTCTGACTCTGGCGGCTTGCGCGGCTCCGCGCGTCGACCACGCGGCGGTCGACCGCGCGGTGGAGCAGCTGCAGGCGCGCAAGTTCGCGGCGGGCGTGGTCGACGAGGGGGTGCAGCCCTCCGCCTACTTGGACCGCGCTCGCGCCCGCATGGACGGTGCACTCCTCGGGGAACCGGCCCACGAGGTCGCGATCCTGGAGACGGGTCAGGACGCGCTCGTTGCGCGGCTCCACCTGATCCGCTCCGCGCGCGAGTCGATCGACTTCCAGACCTTCTCCTGGGGCGACGACGACAGCAGCCGCGCGATCTACTGGGAGTTCGTCGCCGCCGCGCGGCGCGGTGTGCGCGTGAGGCTGCTCGTCGACCAGCTCGGCCTCGGCGGGACGCCCGACGTGCTCGCGTTCACTACGATCGTCGACTCCGACCTGCAGCTGAAGCTCTACAACGTGCTCTCGCGCCGCGGGCGGAACGACACCGAGAACATGCTCCGGAACGCGCTCGGCAACTTCCAGCACATGAACCACCGCATGCACAACAAGCTGCTGGTGGTGGACGGCGCCGCCGCGATCATCGGCGGTCGCAACGTCGACGATCGCTACTTCGACATGGATCCGGACTGGCTCTACGTCGACCGCGACGTGATCGTCTCCGGCCCGGTCGTCGAGGACATGGCCGCAGCCTTCGACGAGTACTGGAAACACCCACTCGCCACGCCGGCGCAGTACCTCGTCGACGTGGCGCCCGAGATCCTCGAGTTCGCCGCCCAAGAGTCGGCGGAGATCGAGCTGGACGTGCAACATCCCGACCGGATCCACTGGGCGTTCGACCTTGCGGCGCAGACCGACCTCTATTCCGGTCTCGTTCGCGTGACTCGGCACGACGTCTCGCTCGTCGAGCTGGTCGTCGACCCGCCGAGCAAGAACCGCGAACTCGATCCCGGCGCCGAGGCGCGCTCGGACCGCTTGATGCGGGAGGCGCTCGAGCTGACCCGGGAGAGTCTGCTCGTCCAGTCGAACTACCTCGTGCTGACGAGCGGGGCTCGTCGCGGACTCAACGAGCTGCGCAAGGAGCGCCCGGACCTCGAGCTCGCCTTCCTCACGAACAGCCTCGCGGCGACCGGCGCGCCTTACGTCTACGCGATCTCGCGCAAGCAGCGGCGCAACCTCGTGCGCAAGTCCGGCATGGAGATCTACGAGCTCAAGCCGAGACCGTCGGATCCGACGGAGCTCGTGCCGCGCTACGCCGAAGTCGTCGCCGAGGACCCCGACGGCACCGGCCCGACGCTCGCCATCCACGCCAAGTCGTTCATCGTCGACGACGAGATCGCGCTGATCGGATCGCACAACTTCGACCCGCGCTCGGCGAGCTACAACACCGAGGGCGGCGTGCTGATCCACGACCGTGAGCTGGCGGCCGAGCTCGAGGCGTCGATGCGACGCGTGATGTCCCCGAACAACTCGTGGGCGGTCGCGCGCAAGCCGCGTGTCTGGGGCTGGCGGCAGTTCAACAGCTTCATGCAAGGGATCTCGCGTCCCTTGCCCATCCTCGACGTCTGGCCCGCGCGATACACGACGGCGTACGACTTGCGCGACGGCGAGACGGCGGTGCGCAGCGTCGATCCGACCTTCTACGACCGCTACCAGGACGTGGGGGAGCTGCCGGAGACCGACGGGAAGAAGCGCACCGTCACGCGCCTGACGAGTGTCTTCGGCGGCTTCGCCGAGCCCTTGATGTAGCGCTCGTCGCGCCGCGCGCTCAGAAGGAGTGGCCGATCGAGAGCAGCCCGCGGCTCTGGTCCAGCCGGTTGGTGAGTTGGTCGACGTCGATTTCGCGGTGGACGTACCGGTAGCCGAGCCCGATGTCCCACTGGCGGCTCATGTCGTAGCGCAGCATCAGGGTGCCGTCGACGAGGTCGTCGCCCTCGAAGGACGACACGTCGGTCTCGGTGAAGAGGCGCAGCCGGGGCGTGAACCAATAGCCCAAGTGACCGTGCAGCGCGGGTAGCACGACGGTCTCGCCGACCTCTGCCGTCTGCGTCCCGTCAGTGATGGCGACGTTCAGGTCGACGATGGCGAGTGCCAGGCCGAGCTTCGCGGTCCACCGCGAGTGCTCGAGCAGGTCGTAGCGGTACCAGAACCTGGAGTCGTAGTACTGGTAGGAGCTGCCGAGCGTCTGGTTCGCCGGGAAGGTTGAGCCCGCGAAGCTCGCGGGTTGCGCGAGCGTGCCCGTGTCACGCACCTCGAACGGCGAGAAACGGAAGTCGAACTCGTGCCGCGGCGCGGGGTAGTACTCGAACACCAGCTGCGAGGTCGTCATCGTCTCGGCCGTGTCCTTGAACTCGGAGAGATCGATCGGGTCGCCGGTGCCCCGCGGGGATTGCACGACGTTCTCGCTCTGGTACGCGGCGCCGAACGACCACTCGAAACGGAAGCGCTTCTCGAAGTCGTCGGGATCCTGGTGGTGATGGTCGCGGATCGTGTGGGCGGTCTCGTTGCTGACGGAGATGCCTATGCCGACGCCGCCCTCCTCGGTCATCACCGGGTCGATTCGCGTCGTGTCGGAGATCGGCGTGACCCAGTACCAGGTCGAGAGCATCGAAATGCTGGCCCCGGCGACGACGTCGTCCATGAAGTGGTTCTGCGAGTCGACCCGGCTGACGCCCGTGAACACGGCCGCGAGGTAGGCGGGGATGCCGAAGCGGTTCCCGTAGCGTTGTTGGATGAACGACGCGCCGGCGAAGGCGCCCATCGTGTGACCACTCGGGAACGACTGCGTGTTCGCGCCGGAGGGTCGCCACTTCTCGACCGAGTACTTGAGCGCGTAGGTGGTCGCCCAGCTGGTCAGGAACGACTTCGTGAACTGGACCGAACCCTCGCGGTCGCCCTCGACCAGCGTGCCGGTGAGCGCCAGCGTCGGCAGCAGGATCTGCAGCACGTCGCCCGTGTTCTCGCGCGTCTCGAGGTCGTCCGCGAACGTCAGCGGAACGAGCATGGCGACCGTGATCGCCGTGGCGACGGTCCCGACGGCGTCGAAGCCCTCGTGGTCGGGGCGTCCCATCACGCCGGGTCCGAAGGCCCTACCGTCGTCCGCGGCGGCGACGTTCGTCGAAGCCGGAGCGGTCGGCGCTGTCGCGCTGCGTGGTCGCAAGCGGGGGGTCGCCGACGGCGACACGGCCGAGGAGGCGGGCGTGCCGTTCAGCGGCGTGGGCCGGTACGCAGGAGTCGCGGCGCAGCCGACGAGCAGGAGCGATCCGAGGCCGATCGTCCGCAGTCGACCCGCGCTCATCAGAACGACGTCCCGAAGTTGAAGGTGAACTGGTCGTAGTCCGAGTCGAAGCCGTAGCCGTTGATCTCGTTCGACGTGCCGACGAGCGTGCGGTAGTCGAAGCCGATGTGGCCGTCCCAGGCGATCTGGTAGACGAGGCCGACGCGGCCGTAGCCGCCGAAGCCCGTGTCGCTCCCGCTGTTGACGAAGCCGCCTTGAACCCGCTCGAGGCGCGCGCTCATCAGGCTGACGCCGGCGCCGAGGTAGGCGCGCAGGGGCGACCGACCGAGGTAGATGGACTTGATGCCGCCCATCGAGAACTCGTAGGTCTCACCGCGAATCGTCGTCTGTTGCGCGGGTCCGGTCTGCGCCGACGACGAATCCTCGGAGTAGAAGAAGGCCGTGTCGAAGCCGATGATCGATCCGCTCGGCTCCCAGGTCCAGTTGATGCCGCCCGTCAGCTGGCTCGACACCGGCTTCCACGCGGTCTTGTCCTTCATCTGTCGCGAGCCGATCAGGATCGCGAGGTCGCCGCGCTTGTACGGGTGCCGGTACTCGGTGCGCATCGTCTGCGACGAGCTCGACGACGCTGCGCCCATCTGCGCTTCCATGGCCGCGATCTCGGCGTCCGACCGACCGTAGTAGCTCGGCGGCTTGTTCGACTCGGGCTTGATCGACGTGCAGGAGCAGGCCAGGGCGATGACGGTCAGCGAGAGCAGGGAGCTGTTCATGCGGCGAGGGGGGACCGAAGAGGGACGTCGCGGGGGCCGGATGTTAGCAGGAGCGGTGTGTTTCGGCGAAGTCGTCAGATCTCGATGACCTGGCGCAGTTCGGGAATCTTCGGTTCGACGCCGAAGCGTGCACGCAGGCGATCGGCGAGTGCGCGGCACGAGTCGGGCTCGCCGTGCGTCAGCGCGAGGCGCGGCTTGGAGGCCGCCATCGCGCCGAACCAGTTGACGAGGCCGGACTGACCCGCGTGCGCCGAGAAGCCTCCTAGCGTCACGACGCGCGCGTTCACCGGAACGTCCTCGCCGAAGATGCGGACGGACTTCGCACCCATGGCGAGCTGCGCGCCGCGCGTCCCCGTCGCCGAGTAACCGACCAGCAGCACGGTCGTGCCGGGATCGGGCAGGTTGTGTCGCAAGTGGTGCACGATGCGACCTCCGTTGCACATGCCGGCGCCGGCGATGATCATGCACGGGCCCGCGACGTCGTTCAGGGCCTTGGACTCCTCCGCCGTGTTGCACAGCTCGAGCGTCGACAGGTGCTCGCGGAACTGCCCGGTCGCCAGCAGGCCGCGCGCCTCGTCGTCGAACATGTGCGCGTTGTTCTGGTAGATCTCCGTCGCCTTGATCGCGAGCGGGCTGTCCAGGTAGATCGGGAAGTGCGGGACGACGCGCTTGCGGAAGGCCTCGGTGAGGTGGAAGAAGATCTGCTGCGTGCGTCCCACGGCGAAGGCGGGGACGAGCAGCTTCTGTCGGTTCGCGTACGCCTCGGCGAGGATCTGCTCGAACTCCTCGATCGTGCTGTCGAGCGTGCGGTGCTCGCGCGAGCCGTAGGTAGACTCGAGGAACACGAAGTCGGCGTGCGCGGGCGGCTCGGAGTCGCGCAGCAGCGGGATGCCCTTCGGCCCGATGTCGCCGGAGAAGACCACGGTCGTCTCGCGGTCGCCCTCGCTCACGATCAGCTCGACGCTGGTCGCGCCCAGGATGTGCCCGGCGCGGTGGAAGCGGGCGCGGATGTCGCGCGTGACCTCGAAGGTCTCGTCGACCGGCGTGCCCTTGCACAGCGGCATGGTCGCCTCCACGTCCGTGATGGTGTAGAGCGCTTGCGTGGAGCCTTCGTGGTTGCGCTCGGCGTGGCGATTGCGGCGGCGCGCGTCGGCTTCCTGGATGTACGCCGAGTCGGCGAGCAGGATCTCGATCAACTCGATCGTCGCGGGGGTGGCGTGGATGGTGCGCGAGAAGCCGCGCTTCACCGCGAGCGGTAGGCGACCGCAGTGGTCGAGGTGTGCGTGCGAGAGCACGATCGCGTCCAGCTCGCGTTCCGCGACCGGCAGCGCTTCCCCGTTCTTCTCCCACGCGTGGGAGTTGCCCTGGAACAGGCCGCAGTCGACCAGGATCCGGGACGCAGCGGTCTCGACGAGATAACAGGAGCCGGTGACTTCGCCGGCGGCACCGCAAGGCGTGACGCGCATCTCTTCCTCTCTCGGGGTGGAATCGAGGTGAGATCGTACTCGATCACGGGCCGGACTCGCGGCCCCTCGCGCGCGAATCAGCTCGCGACGGCGGCGACGATCGAGCCGCGGTCGTTCGCCTTGGCGCGATAGAGGTTCTCGTCGGCCATCTGCAGCAGGGCCTCGAGCTCGACCTTGGAGGTCCCCGCGTTCACGACCACGTAGCCGACGCTCGTGGAGGCGGAGAGGACCAGCCGTTC
Organism: Planctomycetota bacterium; assembly: GCA_020638835.1. Lineage (GTDB taxonomy): Bacteria > Planctomycetota > UBA1135 > UBA1135 > JACKHV01. The sequence goes on from JACKHV010000003.1 coordinate 202,815, forward strand.
GACGTGGATCGGCTCCGACTCGATGTGCGACTTGACGCGCATCAACGCGTCCATGCACGAGTCCTCATCGGCGCCGCGGAAGAGGATCACGAACTCGTCTCCGCCCCAGCGGCAGACGAGGTCTTCCGCGCGCACCGCGTCCTTGATGCGCTCGCCGACCTCGGTCAGGAAGCGATCACCGACCTGATGGCCGTGAGAGTCATTGATCTCCTTGAACAGGTCGAGGTCGAGGAACGCCATGCCGATCGTGCTGCTCGTGCTCTGCGCCTGGCGCAGGCTGAGCTTCGCGCGGCGATCCCAGCCGCTGCGATTGAAGAGGTCCGTGAGCGGGTCCTTGTCGGCGCGGTGCTCGGCGCGGCGCTTCGCGTGTTCGGCGACGTCGACGGCCGCCTGCAGCTTGCCGGCGCCCATCATCAGCGACGAGTTCTGGGCTACGAGCACGGTCGAGGCCCGCGCGTTCTCCTCGCTCGCGTACCCGAGGCACTCCATCAGGTCCGGTGAGGCGACCCCGTCGTTGAGGTACTCGTCCGTGACGGCGAACTCCTCCTGGATCACCTGCATGAAGCTCTCGAGCGAGGTCCACGACAGATCGTTGTTCGCGAGCGAATCGCGCAGGCTCTGCATGTCGTGGGACGTCCAGTAGCGGATGTCGTGCGGCAGCAGCGCGGCGATCGAGCACGCCAGCTGGATCGGACCCTGCGGGCCGGCGTCCGTCGCGGGGAGCTCGTGGTGCGCGCGGATCGTGTCGGCGTAGAACGCCGGTAACCCGAGCTGCTTCGCCATGCGCGCACCCGCCTCCGCGTGCGTCATGCCGAAGGCGTCGACCTCCGCCTGCGCCGCGGCGGCCGGATCGAGCCGCACGTCGCTCAGGACGCCGCCGATCACCGCTTGGTCCATGGCGCTGAAGAGCGCGAGCCCCAGGTCCTGCAGCAGCGCGATCGTGAACGCTTCCTGTGCGTGCGCCGGTTCCACCGACTCGCAGATCAGGCGCGCGGCGATCGCCTTGCACATCGACGCGGCCCACATGGCGTGCGAGTCGTCCTTGTTCAGCTTGATCGACTTGTGGAGGCTCGCGACGCAGTGGCTGAGCGCGACGACGCGCACTTGGCCGAGCCCCAGCGTGCACACGGCGCGCTTCACCGTTTGCACGGGGTGCGTCGGCGCGAACCACGCGGAGTTGACGAGCGCGAGCATGCGGCTCGCCAGGCCGGCGTCCGCCTCGATCAGCGCGGAGTAGTCCTCGAGTTCCGCATCGACGTCCTTGGAGAGTTCGATCAGGCGGATGGCGACGCGCGGGTGGCCGGTGACGATCTCGACGGACGCGATCCGGTCGATCGTCTCTTGCTCGGTGTAGGACATCTTGCTGAGCGGAGCGGCGGACACTCCGAAGCCGAAGAGGAGGGGAGCGGTCCGCCCCCCGGCCGACCGCTCCTCCCTTCATCGTCATCCGCACCGCCCGGCTGGACCTCGATCCGATTCCGTCCGGGCGGGCCGCCCGACCCCCCTCAGGAGGTCGTCACCGCCTCTCGAGCCTTCCCTTGGAGCCCGTCGAGGGTCTCCTGGAAGAGTTCCAGTGCGCGCTCGCGGAGTTCCTGTCCGTCCAATTCGCCCGCGTCCACACGGACTCGCAGCGCGCGCTGGGCCTGGTAGTCGAGGTTAGAGACGCCCGCACGACTCTGCAGCATGCGCCACGCGCGGCGGCGCTCGATGCAGAAGAGGACCATCTGCCGCGAGAGCGAAAGGCTCTTCGGCTGGCCCTTGTCGTCCTCGACGTCGATGTAGACGCCCCAGTCCGGCACGAAGGCGAAGTGATTCGGGTCGAGCACGTGACGCTGCATCACGTCGGACTGCATCACGCAGACGAGCAACGCCTCGAGCGGCAGCATCCCGCTGGTGTCTTTCGCGGGCTTGAGGTGCCGGCGGAAGCGCGCTTCCGTCGCGGCCCAGTGCGCGACAGTGTAGAGGTAGTTGCGCTTCGTCGCCTTGGAGCGGATCTCCTGCCAGTCGCGGTCGAGACGCGGGTTGCCCTTCAGGTCGAGGGCGTCCTCGTACGTCTCGCCATTGCGCGGGTCGAAGACGAACTCGGGCATGCCGCGCGAGTCGCGCACGCGGCCCGCTTGCACCGTCGAGAGGTCGTCGGCGACGCCGTGTTCCGGCTGGCACGTCGTGTAGCACTGCAAGAAGGCCGTGCCGCGGTGCTCGAGGCCGTCGAGGATCGCGCGGTACAGCTTCGCGGAGTTCGCCATCGAGACCTGCGCGATGAAGGCCGAGCCGTGGCCGCCGAGGAAGGCTTCCGCGACACCCTTCTTCTCCGTCATCTTTCCTTCGCTGGCGAGGCCGAACTGGTTCATGTCGCCGCCGCCGGGCATCGGCGAGCTGTCGGAGTTCTGTCCACCCGTGTTCGAGTAGACCTGCGTGTCGAGCAGCAGCAGCTTCACGTTCGGCCGGTTCTGCAGGACGACCTTCGAGACGTTCTGGAAGCCGATGTCGCCCATGCCGCCGTCGCCGCCGACGCACCAGGCCTTCGGCAGCTCGCGGATCTCCTGCGCCGTCATCTGGCTGTCGGTGAGGTGCGCGAGGCGGAACAGGTCCTTCGCGGTCATCACGTCCGACTCGCGCTCGAAGAGCGCGTCGACGAGGCGCTCGGGCACGACCGAGCGGCGCGCGTGGTCGATGATGAAGCTCTCGCCGAACAGCCAGGAGACCGTCGCGCCGTCCTGGAAGAGCGAGTTCATCCACGGGTAGGGGTGCGGGTTGTTCGGCGGCGTGGAGCCGTACACCGTGTTGCAGCCGGTGTGCGCGCCCATCGCCATCACCGCCATACCGTTCGCCATGCGGCCGTCGACCGCCTGCACGTCGCGGTGGTTGTGCGCGTCCTGGCGCATGACCATCGCGAGCGCTTCGACGATCTGCGCGTCGGAGACGTCGCCCGCCGCCGCGAGGCGCGCGTCGGTGTCGGCGTCGTCCTCACCGCCCAGCCCGAGGATGAGCTGCGCGACGGCGCGCACGTAGAGGCGGTACTCCTCGGGGTTGCGCGTAGCGAGCGCCGCGAGCGCCGCCGGTCCCTCGGCCACGATGCGGTCGGCCTTCTCGCGCAGGCGCGCGGCTTTGGCGTGGAACAGCGGTCGCATGTAGGCCTCGGTGACCGTCGCGATGGACCGCAAGACGGTCTTCTCGCCGCAACCGGCGCACGCGCCGTCGCCCGAGAGCAACGCCTCGTAGTCGGACCGCCGCATCAAGTGGTTGCGCAGAGCGCCGAGGCTGGATCCCGCGGGGTCGTTCGCGTCGTACTTGCCGAGGTACTTCGGCGAGGTGTCCGCCAGGAGGTCGAGGAAGTTCGTGCCGCTGACGTGGTCCGCGTTCACTTCCGCGGTCTCTTCCGTCATCACGAGCGCGTTCTTGTCGCCGCACTCGGTGACGCACTCACCGCATCCCTTGCACAGGTCGGAGACCATGATCGCGAACAGTCCGCCCGCGCCCGGTTCTTTCTTCTCAAGCGATCGGAAGATGGCGTTCACCTTCTGGTAGGCGAAGGGAACGCGGTCGAACAGCTCGACGTACTGCGTGCGCGTGTCGGCGTCGATGTGCTGCAGGCGCTCGATCTCGTCGTGGATCAGTTCCTTGAAGGACGTCGACCCCTTCGCGTTCGCGACTTCGATCATCCGCGCGCGCAGGTTCTCCTCCATCTTCGGCATCTCGGCCAGCAGTCGGTCGCGTTGCTCGACGTCGGCGATGTAGCCGTTCGCGACGGCCTTCAGCACCGTCCCCAGGTCCTGGGCCGTGTTCGGCAGTGCCGTGTCGGGGCACGCCGTGATGCAGTCCATGCACTGCGTACAGTTCTCTGCGATCCACAGCGGCGTCTCGCGGCGCGCGACGTACTTCGAGCTCGTCGCGCCCGTCGCCGAAGCCATCACGCCGACCGACGAGAGCGGCGACGCAGGTTGGTGATACCCGAGCCCCGCCCGGAACTCCTTGTCGAAGGTCTCGGTGCGCGCGATCGGCGCACGGAAATCCTCGGGCGTGAAGGCGCAGTCGGGCGAGGAGCACGAGCCGCAGACCTCGAGGGCGGGCAGGCGCATCGACGACTCGTCGGGTGCCTCGAGTTCGCCGTAGGGCACCTCGCGCACCTTCTCGAAGCCCTGCGTCATGACGGTCATGTTCGACTCGACGACGGCCTCGCCGAAGCGGCCGAACTTCTTCTCGTACTGGCTGCGCACGACTTCGCGGAAGTCGGCCTCGGTGATCTCGTACTCGTCGAGGAAGCCGGACACGGCGAAGAAGGCGCCGAGGAAGCAGTTGCCCTGCATGCGCAGCTGCAGGTCCTCGCGCGACGTGGCGCCGCGCGCGATCTCGAAGCCGGGCAGCGTGAAGAGGCGGATCTTCTTCTCCACGATCTGCTTGCGGTACTTCGCCGGGATGCGGCGCCAGGCCTGCGCGACGGGTTCGTTCGACTCCCAGACGAAGGTGCCGCCCTCGGCCATGCCGTCGAGCGGGTTCGTGTGCGTGAACGCCTTCGGATCGCAGCACAGCACCACGTTCACGTGGCGCAGGTCGCAGTTGACGCGGACGCGTTCCGGCGCGGCGACGAGGAAGTAGGAGGTCGGCGCGCCCTTCTTCTCCGAGCCGTACTTCGGGTTCGCGGAGACGTGCAGCAGTTCCTTAAGGCGTCCGAACTCGTCCTTCTGCGGGTTGCGCTGCGCGAGCGCGTCGCCGAAGGCCCCGATGATCTCGCCGAGGTTCTTGCCGGTCGTGATCATGCCCCAGCCGCCGATCGAGTGCAGGCGCACCGCGATCGAGCCGTCGGGCAGCAGCGAAGGCGTGCGCTTCGACTCGACAGCAAAGGGGTGGTCGATGCCGACGACGAACTCGTGCACGCCGTCCGCCGCGGTCTTGCCGTCCTGGCGGCCGATCGAACCCGTGACGTACTCGTAGCAGCCGAGGATGCCCTCGGGGCGGAAGTCGCGCGAACCGAGACCGTAGGAGCCCGAGTAGATCGTCGGAAGCTCTTCCGGCGTGAGCGCCGGGACGACCGTGACGCGGTTCTCGCGGTGCGCTTCGGCGGCCTTGTTCAGCGTCGCGCGCAGCTCGCGCGTCAGTGGGTTGTTACCCGCGAGCGGCTCGTCCGTGCGCTCGAGCACGATCACGCGCTTCTTGCCGCGCACTGCTTCGACCAGCGCCGCCTCGGGGAACGGACGCAGCACGTTGAGGTGCAGCGAGCCGACCTTGGCGTTCTCCTGACCGCGCAGGTAGTCGACGGCCGCCTCGATGTTCTCGGCGGCGGAACCGAGCGAGAGGAACACCGTCTCGGCGTCGTCGCAGCGGTACTGCGAGACGAGGCCGTACTCGCGCCCGGTCAGCTGCGCGAAGTCGCGGTACGCGTCTTCCAGGAAGCCGAGGATCGGCTCGCTGAAGTTGTTGCGGCGCGCGATCACGCCGTTCATGTAGTGCTCTTGGTTCTGCACCGGACCCAGCAGCAGCGGGTTCGCGAGGTCGATCATCGCGGGCACGCGCCGACGCGTGGGGCCGAACAGCTTGCGTTGCGCTTCCGTCGGACAGTCGATCTGGTCGTCGGCACGGCCGAGGTACTCACGCAGCAGCTCGGGCTCGTGCTTGTAGAAGGTGCGCTCGAGGTGCGACGTCAGGAAGCCGTCCTGGATGTTGATGCCCGGGTTCAGGGCGAGCTCGGTGACGCGACGCAGGATCAGCGCCTGGTCGGCGGCCTGCTGGCTGTCCTTCGCGAACAGCATGATCCAACCGGTGTCGAGCGCCGCGTAGATGTCGTCGTGCCCGCAGTGCACGTTCAGCGCGTGCTTCGTCAGCGCGCGCGCGGCGACCTCGAGCACCATCGTCGAGAGCTTGCCCGGAGCGTGGTAGTACTGCTCGAGGCCGTAGACGATGCCCTGGCCGCTCGTGAAGTTCACCACGCGCTTGCCCGTCACGCTGAGCGCGATCGCGCCGCCCTGCGCGGCGTGCTCACCCTCGGTCTCGATCGCGATCTTCGAGTGCCCGAAGACGTCGAGCTTCCCCTCCGCGTAAGCGAGTTGGTAGTTCTCGCCCATCTCGGTCGAAGGGGTGATGGGATAGAACACCCCGCCGTCGGTGATCCGCGCCTCCGTGTGGTAGGAGACGAGTTGGTTGCCGTTGGTCGTGATCCGGATGCCCGGGAAGCGCGGAGTGCCCATGTCGATGGTGTCTTCTGGCTGGGTTACGAAGCAGCCCGGAGCGCGGAAGCCCCGGGGCTCTCAGTGTAGCTGGCTCGGGAGGGAGAGAACTCCCGACTCACCCATGGTCGGCACGACGGGCCGACTGCGCACTACGGCGGAGGGCGCAGCCGCATCAGTCACCCTGCGTAGAGAAGTACGGGATCGCGTTCGATTCTGCTGCCTGGCAGCCGTGACCGCCCTTGAGGTGACGGCGGGGCTGCCAGACCGCAGAATCGAACGCGATCCCGTACTTCTCTACCTGACGCCGATGCGGAGCACCGCGCCCGGGCACGCATCGAGGCACGCGCCGCAGCGGGTGCAGTCCGGATCGTCGACGGCGGAAGCGCCGGCCAGCGTGTACCCGTTCATCACCGGGATGCCCATCGGGCAGTGCGACTCGCACTGCGCGCAGTGCAGCTTGCCGGCGCGTTCGCGGTCGATGCGGACGCGCAAGGGCGCGAGGCGCCCGAGGAGCGCGTAGAGACCACCGGTGGGGCAGATCGTGCGACACCAGATCCGGGGCGCGAACCACTCGGCGATCGCGATGCCGAGCACGACGAACAGACCGAGCCACGCGCCGTAGGCGATGCCGCGCACGAGCAGCTGGATGGGGGAGACCGCTTCGAAGAAGGGGATGCCGCAGAAGACCGTGAACGACAGCACGAAGAGGAGTGCGAGTTCACGTGTGCCGCGCGGCGCGCCGCGCTCTGCGATGCGCCTGTGACGCTTGTCGAAGAGGCGCAGGATTCGCTCGCGCAGCGCGGCGTTCCCGTCGAGGAGGAAGCCGAGCGGGCACAGCCACCCGCAGAACACGGGACCGAGCAACGCCGCGAGGGCCGCGAGGATGCCGGCGCCGACCCAGAGCTCCCGCGTGACCGAGCGCGTGGCCAGTGCGGTCTGAATCGCAGCCAAGGGATCGGCGAACGGCAACGCGCCCATCAGAGTCGTAGCGGTGGTCGAACCGCGCAACCACTCGACGTCGGTTCGTGCTCCCGCGACCAGCAGCACGAAGAACCCCAGGGCCGTCGCGCGCCGCGCCCAGGTCCAGATGTGCGACCGGCGCCTCATGCGTCGACTCCGACGCCGAAGGGCGCGATCCGGATGGAGCTCGGCTCGGTCAGGCAGGCGTGGTCGCAGAGACCGCAGCCCGTGCAGGCGTCGGCGACGATCTGCGGTCGACTCTTCCAGTCGAGTGTGATCGCGGAGTTCGGGTACGGGCACGCATGCCAGCAGGCACGACAGACCGTGTCGTTCCACGCGAAGCAGCGTTCGCTGTCGATCGCGGCCGTTCCGATCCGGGCGTCGGCACGGTCGTCCAACGCGTTCAACGCCGTCGTCGGACAGACCGCGATGCAGTGCAGCTCGTCCTCACCCGCGCACAGGTTGCACGGGTTCTCACGCGAGTCGAACAGCGGCGCGCCGGCTGCGATCCCGTCCTCGAGGTCTGCGAGCCGCAGCGCATCCGGAGGACAGGCGATCACGCACTGTCCGCAGCGGATGCAGGCCGCGAGGAAGTCCGCTTCGCTCCGCGCGCCAGGCGGCCGCAGGCGCTTCGGAGTCGGCAGGCCGACGAGGTGACGACGACCTGCACCGAGTGCCGCACCGGCGCCGATCCCGACGAGCGCGAGGAACGCGCGGCGGTTGGTCGAGACGGGAGTAATCGTCATCTCGGTCGCGCGAGAGGTACGGGATAGCGTTCGATCCTTCGGTCCAGCAGTCGTGCCGCCACTTCGGCGGCGGAACGACTGCAGGTCCGAAGGATCGAACGCTATCCCGTCCTGCTCTAGAGGTCCTCCTGGTGGGAGGGCAGGTGACAGCTGCGGCAACGCGCCTGGAACAACTCCTCCGACATGCCCGCGTGCACGACGCGCGGCGCGTCGTTCACGCCACGTTCGTGACACGCGAGGCAGTCGTCGCGCATCCACGCGTTCGCGTGCAGCTCGTCCGCCGGCAGCAGCGGTGGGAAGGCGTTGTCGGCGAAGCCGTCCACGATCACGCGCGGCGTGGCAGCGCGGATCACGGTGGGGTCCGCGTCGTCCAGTTCCTGCAGCGGGACCTGCACGTGGCACGAACGGCACGCGGCGCGAAGCAACTGATGCGACATGCCCGCGTGACGGACCTCTGGCGCCGAGCCGACTCCGTGTTCGTGGCACATCAAGCAAGCGGCCGAGTCCCACGGGTTCGCGTGTGTCTCGTTGTTCGGCAAGAGCGGGGGGAAGGCGTCTTGTGCGAAGCCGAAGAAGGTCTCTTCACCGCCGGAACCAGGAGCGGGCAACACGATGGCTGCGCCGAGGACGCCGCTCTCTGCGGTCGCAACCGGCTCGGCCTCGGGCTGGGCTGGAATCGTCCCCGAGAACCGGACGCTGTCATCAGCCGCGCCGGGCGGCACCGGCTGCGGTTCAGGGCCGCTCCGACACGCGAGGGAGATCCCCAGCGAGGCCACGGCGGTGACGAACAGGATGCTGCGGATCATCTCAGGCTCCTTCCGGCGCTTCCGCCTTCGCGAGCTTCACTGCACAGATCTTGAACTCGGGCTGCTTCGAGCCGGGGTCGTAGGCGTCGATCGTGACCTTGTTGATCAAGCTCGCGTCGTCCGCCCAGTGCATCGGGACGAAGGCCATGCCGGGTCGCGGCATGTCCACGACGCGCGCGCGGATCACGCACTCGCCGCGGCGGCTCGTGATGCGCACCCAGTCTCCGGTTCGCAGGCCGAGAGTCTTCGCGTCGACGGGGTTCACTTCGCAGAAGGCTCGCGCCTGGGCGCGCTTCAGCTCGGGAGCCTCCATCGTCATCGTGCCCGTGTGCCAGTGCTCGAGCACGCGACCGGTCGAGAGCACGTAGGGGTACTCCGCGTCCGCCGGCTCGGCCGGGCCTTTCGGCGGGCGCAGCCAGACCACGGCCTTCTTGTCCGGTGCGGCGTAGAACTTCGTCTCTCCCGGCTTCAGCGTGTCGTCGGCGTACGGGCCGGAGTCGAGCAGCGGGTCGGCGCCCTTGACGAAGCGGATCGCCGTACCGGGGTGGTCCTCGGTCGGCACGGGCCAGCGCAGTCCGCGTTCGGCCTTCAAGCGCTCTCTCGTCGCACCCGTGAAGTCGTAGGCAGTGTTGCGCGACGCCTCGCGCATCTCGTCCCAGACGTCGTCGGTGTTCTCGAACTTCGAGCTGATGTAGCCCGCGGGAACCACGCCCGCCGCCTCGAGTCGGCGCGCGAGGTCGAGCAGCACGTCGAAGTCGGAGACCGCCTCACCAGGCGCGTCGACGACCTTGGGATGATACTGGTAGCGGCGTTCGGACATGCCGAAGACACCTGACTTCTCGGCCCACATCGCGGCAGGCAGGACGACGTCCGCGAGTTCGGTCGTCAGGGTCGGAACGATGTCGAGCACGACCACGAAGGGTGCTTCCTTCATCGCCTTGCGATGCGGAAGCGCGTTCGGCAGCGACTGACCCGGGTTGGTGGTCAGGATCAACATGGCCTTGATCTCGCCACGACCGAGCGCGTTGAACATCTCGATCGTGTTGAGGCCGGGCTTCGCAGGAATCGTGCCGGGCTTCGCTCCCCACAGCGCTTCCATCTCGGCGCGGTGCTCTTCCTTCGCGACGACGCGGCCGTACGGAAGGATGTGGCACAGGGAGCCCGTGTCGCGCACGCCGCCGCACGCATTCGGTTGGCCCGTCAGCGAGAAGGGCGTCGCGCCGGGCTTGCCGATCATGCCGGTCAGGAGGTGCATGTTGTGCACCAGGTTGTTCGCCCACACGCCGCGGATGCGCTGGTTCAGACCCATCGTCCAGAAGCTGGTCGTGGGGCCTTCGACGAACTGCTTCGCGGCCGCCTCGATCTGAGCGGCGGGAACGCCGCAGAGCTTCTCCGCCTTCTCCGGCGAGAAGTCCTCGAGGAAGCGCGCGTACTCCTCGAAGGTGACGTTCTGAGCCGCGTCGTCGACCATCGCCTTGAACTGCACGTTCTTCTCGACGAAGTCGGGGTCGACGTGCCCGTCGCGGACGATCACGTGCGCCATGGAGTGCATCAGCACGAGGTCCATGCCGGGGATCGGTTGCAGATAGATGTCGGCGATCGTGCTGATGGGGCTCTTGCGCGGATCGACGCAGATCACCTTGACGCTGCGGTCACTCTGCTTGCGCGCCATGATGCGGTCGAACAGCACGGGGTGGCATTCCGCGGTGTTCGACCCGATCAGGAAGAAGGTGTTCGCGTGGTCGATGTCGTCGTACGAGCCCATCGGCTCGTCCTTGCCGAAGGTGGAGACGTAGCCGCCGACGGCCGATGCCATGCAGAGGCGCGGGTTTCCTTCGACGTTGTTCGTGCCGATGCCGCCCTTGAACAAGCGGTTGGCGAGGTAACTCTCTTCGCTCATCGCCTGCCCGGAGCCGTAGTAGGCGACCGAGTCCGGCCCGCTGGATTTGATCGCGTCCGCGAACTTCGAGGCGACGAGCGTCATCGCCTCTTCCCAGCTCGTGCGCACCAACTGGCCGTTCTTGCGGACCATCGGGTACTTCAAGCGGTTCGGCGAGTGCACGACCTTTGGCAGGAAGAGCGACTTGGCGCAGACGAGGCCCTTGGTGGTCGGGTGTTCCGTGTCGCCACGCAACGCGGTCATGCGCCCGTCCTGGATGCGCAGTTGCACACCGCAACCCGTGCCGCAGAACCGACAGACGGACTTGACCCAGCGGTCCGGCTCCGCGGTCGCGGCGGAGAGCGGGTTCTGCGCGGCAGCCACCGCGGCAGCGGCGGCTGAGATCTTCATGAAGTCTCGACGATGGAGCTGCATCTTGTTCGTCTCTCGTTCTCTGGGTTGAGTCTCAGTGCGAGCCGAGGCCCTGATGGCTCGGGCGGAGCTCGCGTTCTGGTTCGTCGTGGATCTGCACCGGCCAGGCCGTGAGCACACCGGGAGCGCGCTCGATCTCGCCGCGCAGTCGGTCGTGGGCTGCGTTCAGGCTCGGCGCCTCGAGGACCAAGCCGAGGCAGCCCTCCTCCTCGAGCTCGACCGGCCGCACGCCGGGGAGCGCAGCGAGGTGTGCACGGACTTCCTCGAGGCGTTGGATCTCGGTTCGGACGAAGATTCCGACGACGGTCATGGGGCGCGTCCTCTGCTCGCGGGGGGGTGGAGTCGGTCCGGGCCGAAGGAGGCCCGCCCCGTTCACGAGGGGCGATTTTTCGGACTAGCGACTCCGAATGCTTTCCGGCAGGGTGCGGAGGACCCTGGGAACAGGTGCGTACGGCGTGATGCACCCCGCCGGCGCCGGCGGGCGATCCGCCGGACCCACTGACCCGAAATCGGACCAACGGGTCCAGAGAGGTGTTCCTCGGGCCGGGCTTCCGTGCGAGGATTCGGCTCAGGACCTCCCAGCCTCATGACCCTCCGCGATCCCCTCCACTGGGTACCCGTCAGGTACAAGCTCGCGCTGATGTTCCTCAGCGTCTGCATGCTCGCCTTCGGCGTGGGCGGAACGCTCGTGTCGCGGTCCGCCGAGGGTGCGCTCGAGGGCGAGATCCTGAGGCGGATGGAGTTCCAGTCGCGGGCCTACGCGACCGCACTGGACGGTCACCTCAAGATGCTGGTCAGCCGCAGCGAGGACTTCGCCTCGGACGGCTTCATTCGCGACCACGCCGCGAAGTTGCAAGCGGCCGTCACGGACGGCGAGGCGCAGCAGCTCCGCGCGGAGCTGCGCCGGCACCTCCTGGTCAACAAGCTCCCGCTCGTCGAGGACTTCACCGACCTCTCGATCCTCGCGCTCGACGGCCGGGTCCTGCTGGCGGCGCGAGAGGCGCCCGACGAACGGGAGGCGGCTGAGCTCTCCGAGGCGGCGTCGCGCGGAGCGGCGCGCTGTTCGGAGTGGCTGCCCGCACGCGCTCAAGGCGGCTTGCCGCGCGTCGCGATCGCGACACCGCTGCTCGATCGAGACGACGGCACGCGCATCGGGTCCCTCGTCACCTGGGTGCATCCGGGAGTCTGGATCGTGGGGGCGCTGCGGGCGAACGAGTTGGGCGAGGCCTCGGCGGAGGGCCAGGTCGACCTCCTACTCATCGATCGTGAGGGAGCGCGGCTCGCGGTACACAGCTCGCTGACAGAGGGCGACGGGCCGTCTCACGACTCCGACCTCGTCCGCTCGGGGTTCGGCCTCGACCTGCTGCCGCCGGAGGAGGCGCGCGAGACGTCGGGAGCGCACGGGGGCACGGACCGTCACCTCTTCTCGCGCAGCTTCGAGGTCGCGACCAACGGCTGGTCGGTCCGCGTCGACCGCCGCGCGGAGAGCCTGATGACCGCCGTGGCCGGCCTGCAATCGCGCTTCCTCGGCGTCGGCATGATCCTGGCGATCGGTGCCAGCCTGCTGCTGTTCTTCCCGATGCGCTTCCTGGCTCGGCCGCTGCTGCAACTCGCCTCTGCGGCACGCCGGATCCAAGGCGGTGACTTCTCCGCCCGCGTCGAAGTCGACTCGACGGACGAGATCGGAGTCCTCGGAGAGAGCTTCAACGCGATGGCGAAGGCGATCGAGGAACGCACCGAGCGCCTGGAGGAGTCCGCGGCCGAGCTGCGCCACGGTCAACGCGAGTTGCGCGCGGAGCGGGACCGTCTGAACGCCGTGATCGCTTCGATGCGCGACGGGCTGGTGGTGCTCGACGCTTCCGGGAAGCCCGTGCTCTGGAACCGAGCGGCGGGGCCGCTGCTCGGACAGCTCGAAGTGGGAGCGCTGCGCATGCAGTCGCACCACGCGTGCGAGCGGCGGAAACTCGACGAGGACAGCTGCCTGCGCTGCTTGCTGGACGTGCGCTCGGAGCCCCGCTCCTGCGTGATGGAGATCGCCGGCGGCGTGTACGAAGTGCACTCCACTCGGCTCAGTCAGGAAGATGGCGGGCGTGCCGGTCGCGTGCTCGTCTCGCGCGACCTCACGGACCGCATCGCTCAGGACGAGCGCCAGATCCACCAGGAACGGCTCGCCGTGCTCGGGGAGGTCGCCGCCGTGGTGGCGCACGAGCTGAACAATCCTCTCGCCGCGATCAGCATGTACAACCAGATGCTGGCGACCGACCTCGGGGGCGACCGCGAGCTGAGCGAGAGCGTGGACGTGATCCAGCGCAACGTCGAGACTTGCAAGCGGACGATCCGGGAACTGCTCGACTACGCCAGCGACGTGACGCCCGAGATCACGCCCGTCTCGATCGCCGACGTCCTCGAGGACGTCTCGATCTTCCTGAGACCGCTTCGTGAGCGGTCCGGGGTCGAACTCGAGACCGACTGTCCGCAGGAGCCGATCCTGGTCTCGGGCGACGAGACTCAGATCCGCCAGGTCTTCGTCAACCTGGTCGTGAACGCGATCCAGGCGATGGGGCCGTCGGGCGGCCGCATAGAAGTGTCCGCGCGTCGCGATGGCGAGCACGTCGTCGTCGACGTCTCGGACGACGGGGCAGGCGTTCCGCAGGGCGCGCGGGACGCGATCTTCCGTCCCTTCTTCACGACGAAGCGGCGCGGCGAAGGGACGGGGCTCGGACTGTCGACTTCTCGGCGCATCGCGGAGATGTACGGCGGTGGCCTGGAGCTGATCTCGACGGGGCCGACGGGAACGACCTTCCGCGTCCGCCTCCGCGCCCGTCAGGAGCAACCAGCGTGAAGGTGATCCAAGGCACGAGGAACGACCTCTCTGCGCTGCGCGTGCTCGTCGTCGACGACGAGGCGGACATCCGCGTGGGCATCCAGAAGCTGCTCGGGCGACTCGGTGCGAAGGCAATGGTCGCGGAGGACGGCCAGCGGGCGCTCGAGATGTTGGGCGAGCAGCCGGTCGACCTGGTGCTGACCGACCTCAACATGCCGCGACTCGGCGGCGTCGAGTTGCTCGCGACGATCAAGCAACGCTGGCCCGAGACCGCCGTGATGATCCTGACGGGATTCGGGACGATTCAGAGTGCCGTCACCTGCATGCAGGGCGGTGCCGCGCACTTCATCACCAAGCCGTTCGACAACGAGGAGCTGCTGCAGCTCACCGAGCGCGTCGGGCTCCAGTTGCTCGCCGGCCGCATCGCGGGGCCGGACTCGAACGGGGTCGTCGCCGAGGATCCCGCGATGCGACGCGTCGTCGAGCTCGTCGAGCGTGTCGCTCAGAGCCCCCTGCCCGTGCTCGTCGAGGGCGAGTCCGGAACCGGCAAGGAAGTCATCGCGCGGCTGATCCACGCGCGCAGTCCCGTCGCGGACAGGCCCTTCCAGGCGGTCAACGCCGCGGCCCTGCCCGACAGTCTGCTCGAGTCCGAGCTCTTCGGGCACGTGCGCGGTGCCTTCACGGGCGCCGATCAAGACCGTGAGGGGATCTTCAACACGGCGCGCGGCGGAACCGTCTTCCTGGACGAGGTCGCCTCGATGTCGCCGTCCTTCCAGAGCAAGCTCCTGCGCGTGCTTCAGGAGAAGGTCGTGCGCCCGCTGGGCAGCTCCACCGACCGGCCGGTCGACTTCCGTCTGATCGCGGCGTCGAACCAGGACCTCTCCGCGCTGATCGCAGCCGGTGAGTTCCGCGAAGACCTCTTCTACCGGTTGGGAGTCGTTCGCGTGCTCCTACCGCGCCTCGCGGACCGCCCGCTCGACGTCCTGCCGCTCGCGAGTCTCTTCCTGCGCCGGGCCGCGAAGACGTGCCTCGGCACCGACTCCACCGCTCCCGAACTCACGCCCGCCGCCGCGGACGCCCTCCGCGCGCACTCGTGGCCCGGGAACGTGCGCGAGCTCGAGAACGCGATCAACCGCGCCGTGATCGTCGCCCTGGGCGGGCGCATCCTGCCGCACCACCTCGGCCTCGAGGACCGTTCTTGGAAGGACCGCCGAGAAGCGCGGGACGACGAGCTTCAGTACGCGGAGGGCAAGCAGCTCGCGATCGAGCGCTTCCAGCGAGAGTTCGTGCAACGCGCTCTCGAGCTGACGCACGGGAACATCTCGCAGGCCGCCGAGCGTTGCGGGATGACGCGCGCCGCGCTGCAACGAATCCTACGTCAGCACGGCATCGACCGGGGCGACTTCAGGTAACGAGGCGCGCCCTGCCGCGCGGTTGGTCCGCCCGCATGGGCACCGTGATCGGCCAGCCGACGAACTGCCGCGCCGCCGGGTCGCTGACGTCGACGGTGCGCGTCCAGCACTCGAACGTCGCTTCGCGCGCGGCCTCGTCGAAGCGGATCAGGCCGTAGCCCTCGCCGTCGAAGCCGGCGTCGGGATTCGCGTAGGAGTGCATCGTGATGCGGTTGCCGAAGCCGTCGAAGTAGTCGCCGGTGAAGGGCAGCGGCGAGTCGGCGTCGCGATTCGCGCCGGGAGCGTCGTCCGCGGGGTGCCACCCGCGCTCGTAGACGGAGTTCACGCCGGCGGGCACGACGAACGCCCACGGACCGTCGCGGAACTCGTCGATGCCGTGCTGTAAGACCGTCGCGAGGTGTTGGTCGCCCGCGACGTGCACGGCGCCTGCAGCACGGATCAGACGCGGTGCGCGGTCGCGTCCCGACTGCGGCCAGCCGTTCGAGTCGAGGTCGGCGAAGAGGCGATTCGTCGCGTCGCCGTGCAGGTGCGCCGCGCCGCAGAAGCCGGTCTGCGAAAGCACGACCTTGATGCGAGTGCCGGCACGGTCCGCAGCCCAGCGCTCGAGGAAGGCGAGCTGTCGTTCACCGAGCAGGCTGAGTCCTTCGAGGTCGATGCTCTTCGGATCGTAGTCGGGATCCGTGATGTGGTCGGGTCGCGGACTTTGCTGCGGGATCTTGCCGGCCGGGCCGGACTCGAACTTGCGGTCCTCGAGGATCGCGAAGTCGACGCCGCCGAGCCGCAGGTTCGTGAAGTACACGCCGATGCCTTGGCCGATCGGGCGCGGGTCGACGGGATCCGGCAAGTGCGCCGTCTGACAGCGCTCGACCATGCGCACGTACTCCGGATGGTGGTCGTAGCCGCCGTCCGCGCTGCCCGGCAGCCCCGCGACCTTGCCCGACTCGCCCCACAGGTTCGACTGGCCGACGTCGTGGTCGTCTGGGATCGTCACGCACGGTCGGTCGCGGAAGACCTCGCGGAACTGCAAGCCGAACTTCAGCCAGGCGGCGGTGTGCTGTCGGTGGTCGTAGCTCTGGTCGCCGGCGAAGAAAACCAGGCCGGGATCGTGCCAGAGGAGGTTGCGGACGTAGTTCGGTCGAGCGCCGCGGTCGAAGCTCGAGTTGCACGAGAGCGCGGCCAAGGTGATCTGGTTGCGGCCGACCGAATCGCGGCGGATCGTCCCGCGCCAGGCGGCCGACTCGCTGTGGCGCAGTTGGTACGGGACGTCACGCGTCGCGTCCCGGTCGTCGATGCGCAGCAGCGCGGGCCAGCCGAGGTCGTTCACCTGCGCGCGCCCCGCTTCGATCCACTCACCGTCGCGCAGCCGCTCGAGCCGCACGGTGCGCGTCTCGTCGGGGTACAGCGGGAACAGCTGCGCGGAGAGCTTCAGCGAGCCGGCGTGCACCGTGTAGATGCCGAACGCGATCACTTCTCCGCGCGGCACGCGCGTCTCGACGATCGGCGAGGGCTCGCGATTCCACCAGTCGTTCGTGCAGAGGCTGTCGAGCTCCCCGAAGGGGACGAGGGCCGGCGGCGGGGCCGTTCCGGCCGGCTGCTGTCCCGCGAGTGCGAGGGTCAGCGATCCGATGAGCGCGAGGATCATCCGCACTCCATACGGTCCTCGCGCGCGGCTCCGCGACCGACGCGCCCGACTGCATAGCGCGCGAACGAGATGCATCGCGCGCTATGCACTCCGAGCGCTCCACGAGCCGAGGCCACCTTGCGCCGCGCTTCCGAAACCCTTGATCGCGCGTGGCTTGCGCGCGCCGAACGACGGAAGCGCGACCCTCGGCACGTCCCTTGCCGACGGCGGGACAACACCGAGCCGGAGCTCCGCCGTGCCGCAAGTCAGAACACTCCTCAGCACCATCCTCCTTCCGCTGCTGCTCGTCGGGACAGCCGCGGCCCGCGTTCCGCAGGATCCTCCCTCCGAGGAGACGATCCAGTTCTTCAAGGTCAACTGCTTCAGCTGCCACACGATCGGCGGCGGAGCGCTGACGGGACCCGACCTGAAGGGACTCCACGAACGCCGCGACCGCGAGTGGGCCGTGCGCTTCATTCGCGACCCGAAGGCCGTACTGGACTCGGGAGACCCCTACGCTTCGGCGCTGGCGTCGGAGTACCGCGGCGTGGTGATGCCGACCCTCCCCGGCATCGACGCGACCTTGGCCGGGAAGCTGTACGACCTGATCCAGCTCGAGTCGGGGCTCGAGAAGTCACGCTTCGAAGGAGTGCAAGTGTCCGACCGTCCGCTGAACGCGGCGGACGTCGAGAAGGGCAGAGCTCTGTTCCAGGGGTCGAAGGCGTTCACTGCGGGAGCGCCGGCCTGCATCTCGTGCCACGCCATCGCGGGCATTGGCGGACTGGGTGGGGGGAAGCTCGGACCGGACCTGACTGCCGCCTACTCACGCCTCGAAGGTCGCAAGGCGCTGGTCGCCTGGCTCGCTGCCCCTCCGTCACCAGTGATGCAGCCGTTGTTCACCGGCCACGAGCTGAACGAGGACGAGATCCTCGCCGTCGTCGCGCTCCTGAAGGACGCGGCAGGGCGCGGTGAGCGCGAGGCGGACTCGACCTCGCTGACGTTCATCCTCCTCGGGATCGGAGTGTGCGCCGCTCTGCTCGTCGTGTTCGACCTGGCGTGGCGCAACCGCTTCCGCGCCGTCCGCCGTCCCCTTGTCGCCCGTGGTTGATGAGATGAAGAACGGAAACAACCCCTACATCCTCGATCGCGTCGATCCAGAGACGCGCTCCTGGGAGGACTTCTACCGCAACCGGTGGCAGCACGACAAAGTCGTCCGCAGCACGCACGGCGTGAACTGCACCGGCTCCTGCTCGTGGAACATCCACGTCAAGGACGGCATCGTCGCATGGGAGATGCAGGCGCTGGACTATCCGACGTTGTCGTCGGAGATCCCGCCCTACGAGCCGCGGGGGTGCCAGCGTGGCATCTCGTACTCGTGGTACCTGTACAGCCCGCTGCGCGTGAAGTACCCGTACATGCGCGGTGCGTTGCTCGATCTCTGGAGAGCAGCGCGCACGGAACACGAAGACCCGGTCGATGCCTGGCGCAGCCTGATGAAGGACCCTGCCAAGCGCTCGCGATTCCAGCGCGCGCGAGGCAAGGGAGGGCTGCGTCGCGTCAGTTGGGACACCGTGCTCGAGTTGATCTCGGCCGCGCAGATCCACACCATCAAGGAGCACGGACCCGACCGCATCACCGGCTTCTCGCCGATCCCGGCGATGTCGATGCTGAGCTACGGCGCCGGTTCGCGGATGCTGCAGCTGATGGGCGGGGTGAACCTGTCGTTCTACGACTGGTACTGCGACCTGCCGAACGCCTCGCCCGAGACGTGGGGTGAACAGACCGACGTGAACGAGTCGGCCGACTGGTTCAACGCCAAGTTCCTGGCGGTCATGGGCGCGAACCTGAACATGACGCGCACGCCGGACGTGCACTTCGCCGCGGAGGCGCGTCAGAACGGGACGAAGATGGTCGTGTTCGCGCCCGACTTCAACCAAGTCGCGAAGTACGCGGACGAGTGGATCTCGCTCAACGCGGGCCAGGACGGCGCTTGGTGGATGGCGGTCAACCACGTGATCCTCAAGGAGTTCCACCACGACTCGCAGTCCGAGTTCTTCCAGGGCTACCTGAAACAGTTCTCCGACTCGGGCTTCCTCGTCGAACTGACGGAAGAGGACGGCGCTTGGAAGGCGGGACAACTGCTGCGCGCCGGTCGCACCGCGCCCTACGCCGACGAACAGCACGGCGAGTGGAAGTTCCTGCAGTGGGACAGGAACGACGATCGCCCGAAGATGCCGCTCGGCAGCGTCGGTCACCGCTGGGGTGACGAGCAGGGCAAGTGGAACATGAAGATGGAGGACGGCAAGGACGGATCGCCGATCGATCCCGAGCTGACCTTCTTGAAGCAGCACGACGGTGTCGTGCAGGTGCGCTTCGACGACTTCGCCGAGGGCGAGGAGCTGACGCGTGGCGTTCCGGTGCGCACGGTCGAGACGGCTGACGGCCCGGTCAAGGTCACGACGGTCTTCGACCTCCTGATGGCGCAGTACGGCGTGCCGCGCGGCCTCGAGGGCGCGTACCCGACGAGCTACGACGACGACACCGTCTACACGCCCGCCTGGGCGGAGCGCTACACCGGCATCTCCCGCGACACGCTGATCCGCTTCGCGCGCGAGTGGTCGACTACCGCAGAGCACACCGGCGGCAAGTGCTCCGTGATCATCGGCGCCGGCGTGAACCACTGGTACCACGCGAACTTGATGTACCGCGCGGCGATCCACGCGATGGTCTTCTGCGGCTGCGTCGGCGTGAACGGTGGGGGCCTGGCGCACTACGTCGGTCAGGAAAAGCTCGCACCCGGAGAGTCCTGGGGCAGCGTCGCCATGGCGAAGGACTGGTACGCCCCGTCCCGCTTGATGAACGGTCCGAGCTGGCACTACGTGCACTCCGACCAGTGGCGCTACGAACGCGACTTCCGTGATTACCACACGGTTCCGAAGCGTCAGCCCGAGAAGTCGCTCGCGAACGGTCACACGATCGACACCAACGTGCGCGCGGTGCGGAATGGGTGGCTTCCCTTCTACCCGCAGTTCGACCGGAACCCGCTCGCGCTGATGGAGGAGGCCGATCAGGCCGGGCGGGACGCGCAGGAGTTGATCGTCGAGAAGCTGAAGTCACGCGAGCTGAAGTTCGCGATCGAGCGACCCGACGCCGAGGAGTGCTGGCCGCGCATGTGGTTCATCTGGCGCGGGAACGCGCTGATGTCGTCGGCGAAGGGCCACGAGTACTTCCTGCACCACTACCTGGGCACCCACACGAACCGCATCTCCGAGGACCTCGCGCAGGAGCGCGTCAAGGAGGTGGAGTGGATGGCGAAGGCGCCCTCCGGGAAGATGGACCTCATCGTCGACTTGAACTTCCGGATGGACACGACGGCGTTGTATTCCGACATCGTCCTTCCGGCAGCCTCTTGGTACGAGAAGTCGGATCTCAACTCGACCGACATGCACGCCTACATCCACCCGCTGTCGGAAGCCGTTCCGCCGTGCTGGGAGGCGAAGAGTGACTGGGACATCTTCAAGGAGATCGCGAGGCGCTTCAGCCAGCTGGCCGAGAAGCATCTCCCCGGGAAGACGCGAGACGTCGTCGCGCTGCCGTTGGCGCACGACTCGATCGCGGAGATCAGCCAGCCCGAGATCAAGGACTGGATCGACGGGGACTGCGAAGCGATCCCCGGCAAGACGATGCCGTCCTTCATGGTCGTCGAACGCGACTACGCGAACCTCTACAACCAGTTCTGCTCCTACGGCAGGAACGTGCGCGAGAACGGTCTCGGCGCGCACGGAACGCACTACCACGTCCAGGACTTCTACGACGAGGCCGTGAAGTCCGGTCCCACCTATCGGTGGGCACAGGGGACGTTCCCTTCGCTCCGCGACGCAGAGGACGCGTGCAACATCGTCCTGCGCTTCGCGTCGGTCACGAACGGGGAGCTCGCGTACCGCTCGTACGAGAACATGGAGAAGAAGACCGGCGTGCCGCTGACCCACTTGGCCGCCAACACGCGGGACGTCCGCACGACGTTCAAGGACTTGCAGTCGCAACCGCGTCGCTTGCTGAACAGCCCGATGTGGTCGGGCCTCTGCGACAAGGGCCGCGCGTATGCGCCGTTCACGTACAACCGCGAGAACCTGGTTCCGTGGCGCACGCTGACCGGTCGCCAGCACCTGTACCTCGATCACCCCGGCTACATCCAGTTCGGCGAACACCTGCCGACCTACAAGCCCAAGCCTCAGCCCGCCGAGTACTCGGACCTGCGCTTCAGCGAGTCCGGCGGCGAGTCGATCATGCTGAACTACTTGACGCCGCACGGTAAGTGGCACATCCACTCGACCTATGGCGACAACCAGCGCATGTCGACGCTCTCGCGAGGCGTCGAGCCCTTCTGGTTCAACCCGAAGGATGCAGCTCGCATCGGCGTCGTCGACAACGACTGGGTCGAGGTACACAACGATCACGGTGTCGTCGTGACGCGCGCCGCGGTCTCGCACCGCATCCCGCCCGGCATCTGCATCATCTACCACTCGCCGGAGCGGACGTACTCCGTGCCGAAGTCGCCGCTGCGCGGCAACAAGCGCGCCGGTGGGCACAACAGCCTCGTTCGCACGCGGCTCAAGCCCAACCTGATGGTCGGCGGCTACGCGCAGTTCACCTACCACTTCAACTACTGGGGGCCGACGGGTTGCAACCGCGACACCCACATCCTCGTGCGCAAGCTCCCCGAGCTCGTCTGGTAGTCCCCCGGCCCGCAAGAGAGAGACATGGACGTTCGATCACAGATCTCGATGGTCTTCCACCTGGACAAGTGCATCGGTTGCCACACGTGCAGCATCGCCTGCAAGAACGTGTGGACGGACCGCGAAGGCACGGAATACATGTGGTGGAACAACGTCGAGACGAAGCCCGGTACCGGATATCCGACCAAGTGGGAGGACCAGGATCACTACAAGGGCGGCTGGGAAGCCAAGGGCGGCGAGCTCGAGTTGAAGTCGACGAGTAAGCGCAGCCTCGTACCGAACATCTTCCACAACCCGTCGCAGCCGTCGATGGACGACTACTACGAGCCGTGGACGTACAAGTACGAAGAACTCTTCAACGCCCCGGAAGGCGACGATCAACCCACGGCCATCCCCGTCTCGATGGTCACCGGTGAGCCGATCGACGTCGAGTCCGGTCCGAACTGGGACGACGACCTCGGTGGCTCGGAGATCTACGCTTCGAACGACCCGAACATGGACGGGTTGAACGCCGAGCAGCGCGCGCAGATGCTCGCCATCGAGCGACTCGCCTTCTTCTACCTGCCGCGGATCTGCAACCACTGCATGAACCCCGCGTGCGTCGCGGCCTGCCCGTCGGGCGCGCTGTACAAGCGCGGCGAGGACGGGATCGTCCTGCTGAACCAGGACCGTTGTCGCGCGTGGCGCTCCTGCATCCCGGCGTGCCCCTACAAGAAGACCTACTACAACTGGTCCACGGGAAAGTCGGAGAAGTGCATCCTGTGCTTCCCGCGCCTCGAGTCGGGTCAGGCGCCGGCGTGCTTCCACAGCTGCGTCGGGCGGATCCGGTACATCGGCAACGTGCTGTACGACGCGGATCGAATCCGCGAGCTGGCCACGCTGCGCGACGAGGAACTGGTCGAGGGGCAACGCTCGATGATCCTCGATCCGCACGATCCCGACGTGATCGCCGCGGCGAAGGCGAACGGGGTGCCGGACAGCATCATCGCGAGCGCGCAGAAGTCGCCGACGTACAAGTACGTCAAGGAGTGGAAGATCGCTCTTCCCTTGCACGTCGAGTACCGCACCTTCCCGATGCTGTTCTACGTGCCGCCGCTCTTGCCCGTGATGTCGAGCACGCAAGGTGACGTCGTGAAGAACGACCTCGACTCCCTGTTCGCGGACATCGAAGCGGCCCGTGCGCCGATGGAGTACCTCGGCAAGCTGTTCAGCGGAGGGAACCTCGGCAAGCTGCGCTACGCGCTGCGCAAGCAGCTCGCCGTGCGCATCTGGCGCCGTCACGTGACGGTGGGGGACATCTCGGAGGAGAAGGCCCTCGCGGCGCTCAACGACGCGGACTGCACCTGCGAGGAGGCCGACGCGATCTACCGACTCTCGGCGCTCTCGACCTTCGACGATCGCTTCGTGGTGCCGCCCTTCCAGCGTGAGATGGCGATCGAGATGCTCGAAGATCCGCACGAACATCGCTCGAGCATGGGCTTCGGAGCGCGCGTGGCGCCGAAGAGGAGCTGAGATGGTCGCGCCTCTCCTCTACACCGCGTGGAGAAACGTACTTGCGTATCCGCAGGACGGGAACTGCGCACCGCTGCGCTGTGCACTCGAGGAACTCAGCGAGGCCTTACCGGAGCTGGCGGATGCGCTCCGCCCGCTGAGGCAGCTCGCGGCACAGGACGAGCCGGCCGTGCTCGAGGAAGCGTACATGCGCACCTTCGACTGCAACCCCGACCGCGCGCTGGAAGTCGGCTGGCACTTGTTCGGCGAGAGCTACTCGCGCGGCAACTTCCTCGTCCGCATGCGCGGGTTCATGCGCGACTGCGGGATCGAGGAGGGCGTCGAGCTGCCGGACCACTTGTGCAACGTGCTCGGCGTCGTGGAGACCGCGGACGAGGGGCTATCGCGTGCCATCCGCACCCAGTACCTGCTGCCCGCGCTCGCCAAGCTCGAGCTTGGATTTCGGGACGATCAAGATCCTTACCGCGGCGTGATCGCCGCTCTGAAGCGCTTCGTCGAGGCGGAACTCGGCACTGCGCGAAACGAGGCCCGCGATGAATGACTTCTTCTGGTTCGCCGTCCTCCCGTATGTCTCCGTCGTCCTCTTCTTGCTGGTGACGATCAGGCGCTATCAGACGAGCAAGTTCTCCTACTCGAGCCTGTCGTCGCAGTTCCTGGAGAATCAGCAGCACTTCTGGGGCACCGTTCCCTTCCACTACGGAATCATCTCGGTCCTTGGTGCGCACTTCGTCGCCATCGTGATGCCCCGTTCCGTCTTGTGGTGGAACGCGGCACCGCTGCGCCTCTTCATGCTCGAAGTGACGGGGCTGGGATTGGCGATCCTGACGCTCGTCGGACTGATCAACATCTGCCTCCGAAGGCTCGCGAACTCCAAGGCGCGGCGCGTGACGTCGTGGGGGGACTGGTTCATCTACGGCGGGCTCCTCGTGCAAGTCGTGACGGGTGTCGGCATCGCGGTCTTTCACGGCTGGGGGTCCAGCTGGTTCGCGGCGTCGATGAGCCCCTGGATCTGGTCCTTGGCGAAGTTGTCTCCGGACGTCAGCTACCTCGCGACCATGCCGTTGCTGGTGAAGCTGCACATCATCAACGCCTTCCTGATCATCGCCGTTTTCCCCTTCACTCGCCTCGTGCACATCCTCGTCGCGCCGAACCCCTACTTCTGGCGGAAGACCCAAGTCGTCCTCTGGAACTGGGACCGCACGCGAATCCGCGGCACCGATTGAGAGACGTCTTTCCACGACCCACCGAGTCCAGGGCCGATCCCCACAGCAACTTCCGGCATGACGAATTCGAGAGAGCGCAAGTTCAACCCCGTCCGATTCCTGTCGTTCGAGGGGCCCTACAAGGTCCTGCACATGACGTGGTTCGCGTTCTTCCTCACCTTCATGGCTTGGTTCAACATGGCCCCGCTGGCCACGACCATCTTGAAGGACATCGAGGGCCTGACGCAGCAGGACATCAAGGTGTTGATGATCTGCAACGTCGCGCTGACGATCCCGGCGCGCATCGTGATCGGCATGCTGCTGGACCGCTTCGGCCCGCGGAAGGTGTACTCCACCTTGCTGATCGTGATGTCCCTGCCATGCTTCGCGTTCGCGATGTCGAACAGCATGCTGCAGCTCGTCATCAGCCGCTTGATCCTCGGGACGATCGGGGCGGGCTTCGTGATCGGGATCCGCATGGTCGCCGAGTGGTTCCCGCCGAAGGACGTCGGTGAAGCCGAGGGCATCTACGGCGGCTTCGGAAACTTCGGCTCCGCGGCGTCCGCCTTCCTGCTGCCGACTCTGGCTCTCGACTGGTTCGGCGGCGAGAACGGCTGGCGCTACGCGATCGCGTTCACGGGCCTCAGCTGCCTGATCTACGGCTTCATCTACTTCGCCAGCGTCACCGACACGCCGCCCGGAAAGGTCTATCAGCGGCCGAAGCGTCAGGGAGCGATGGAAGTCACTTCCTGGGCCTCTCTGTACGGTCTGATCTTCATGCAACTGCCGATGCTGGCCGCGCTCGGCATCCTCGCGTGGAAGCTCGGCAAGATCGGATTCCTGCACTCGAACGGCGTGCACGTCGTTTATGGCGCGCTGCTCGTCGTGTTCTGGTACCAGGCCTACAAGGCCTGGACCGTCAACGCTCCTCACCTGCGCCAGGGATACCCGGAGTCGGACCGCTACGAGTTCCGCCAGGTCGCGATCCTGGATTTCGCGTACTTCTGCACCTTCGGCTCCGAACTCGCCGTCGTCTCGATGCTCCCGGCCTTCTTCGAGAAGACGTGGTCGCTCTCACCCGAGGCCGCCGGCGTGATCGCGGCGTCCTTCGCGTTCATGAATCTCTTCGCCCGGCCGATGGGCGGGTTCATGTCGGACCGCTTCGGTTCTCGGAAGCGCACGTTGACGGTGCTCATCATCGGGTTGGCCGGCGGCTACTTCCTCATGGGCATGCTCGGCTCCTCCTGGCCGATTCCGGTCGCCCTGTGCGTCACCATGCTGTGCTCGTTCTTCGTGCAGGCGGGTGAGGGCGCGGTCTACGCCGTCGTTCCCCTCGTCAAGCGGCGCGTGACGGGACAAGTCGCAGGCATGGTCGGCGCGTACGGCAACGTCGGCGCCGTCGTCTTCTTGACGGTCTTCAGCCTCGTCGACGAGTCGAAGCACTTCTTCTACTTCATCGGCGCGTGTGCCGTTCTCTGCGCGATCGCCTCGTTGTTCCTGAAGGAGCCCAAGGGCTCGTTCGCCCACGAACACGCCGACGACGAGCTCGAGTCCGTCCCGACCGAAACGACCCCCGAGTCCACGGTCCTCAGCTGAGTCTCCCTCCAACCCAATACGCAACGAGATCCGACCATGGCCAAGACACCTGCCAAGTGGGACGTCGAGGACCCGAAGTTCTGGGAGAGCGAGGGCAAGGCCGTCGCGAACCGCAACCTCTGGATCTCCATCCCGAACCTGCTCTGCGGCTTCGCCGTCTGGCTCTACTGGGGCATGGTCGCAAAGTTCATCCAGAAGGTGCACTTCTCGAATCCTGACCTGTTCAACTTCACCTTCGGCAACGACGGCCAGGCGTACTCGGGAGACGCGTACCGCAACCTGCTGTTCACCCTGCCCGCTGTCGCAGGCCTCGCAGGAGCGACGCTGCGCATCCCGAACTCGTTCATGATCGCCATCTGCGGCGGCCGGAACGTGAAGTTCATGACGACGGTCATGTTGATGCTGCCCGCGATCGGGGCGGGCATTGCGTTGCAGGACCCCGGTGTATCGTTCTTCGTCTTGATCGTCCTGGCGCTGATCTCGGGCGTCGGAGGCGGTGCCTTCGCGTCTTCGATGTCCAACATCAGCTTCTTCTTCCCGAAGAAGGTGCAGGGTCTCGCGCTCGGACTGAACGCGGGCCTCGGAAACCTCGGCGTCAGCGTGATGCAGTTCCTCCTGCCGTGGATCATTACCTTCGGTGCTTTCGGCAGCTTCGGGGGCGAGGGCTACACCGTGCTGGAGAAGGGCGTCGAGTCGACGCGCTGGATCCAGAACGCGGGGCTCGTGTGGCTCCCCATCCTCGCCTTCTTCGCCGTCGCGGCGTTCTTCGGCATGAACAACCTCCCGCAGCACAAGTGCGGGCCGACGCCGGTCGCGATCGCGAAGTACCTCTGGCTGACTTTGCTCGGCTTCGCCGGCGCGAGCGTCGCGGTCGGGCTCTTGATCATGGACTGGGGGCCCGTCCCCATGCTGCTCAAGATCCTGGTGATCGTCGTGATCGCCGTGGCGGTGACGTTGCTCATGATGCGCTTCCTCACGCCGAAGGACACGAAGGACAAGCTCGTCGACCAGTTCGCGATCTTCGGGAACAAGCACAACTGGGTGATGACGTGGCTCTACACGATGACCTTCGGGTCGTTCATCGGGTACGCGAACGCCTTCCCCAAGCTGATCGACGACGTCTTCGGCGTGATTCGCGTCGGAGCGGATGGTTCGCCTCTCGCCGAAGCGATCGCCAATCCAGCGGCACCGCTCTCTTCCAAGTACATCTGGCTCGGTGCCGGAGTCGGCGCGCTGATCCGGCCCGTCGGAGGGTGGCTCTCCGACAAGCTGGGCGGTGCGCGCGTCACCCAGTGGGACACGATCGTGATGATCGGCGCGACGATCGGCGCTGGCTACTTCGTCTCGCAGGCCGCCGCGTCGCCGACTCCCGAGCAGTACTTCATGCCCTTCCTGCTGCTGTTCATCCTGCTCTTCGCCACGACGGGGATCGGAAACGGTTCCACCTTCCGGATGATCCCGATCATCTTTTCCAAGGAGCAAGCCGGGCCCGTGCTCGGTTGGACGTCCGCGATCGCGGCGTACGGCGCGTTCCTGATCCCGAAGATCTTCGGAGACCAGATCGCGAAGGGCACGCCGGAGTACGCGCTGTACGGATTCGCGGGCTACTACCTCTCGTGCCTCGTCGTGAACTGGTGGTTCTACGCTCGCAAGAACGCCGAGGTGCCTTGCTAGGGGAGTTGCGGCATGTCCCTCAACGTCAAGGTGTTCGGGCTCTCTACCCTGCTCATGGGGCTCGGCGTGGTCTTCGCCACGACCGATCCGCGTCTGCCCGGGAACGACCGCGGCTACACCCCCGTACAGCCGATCGCATTCTCCCACCGCGTTCACGCGGGCGAGCTCGCCATCGACTGTCAGTACTGCCACTCGGGCGCGAGGCGTAGCCGGCACGCCGGCGTTCCGGCGACGTCGATCTGCATGAACTGCCACGCGGTCGTCCGAGCGGCGTTCGACGACGTGTTGACGGAGAAGCAGTCGGCCGCTGCGGAGGGCCGCGAGCCGAAGGACGTCGTGTCGACCGAGCTGCTGAAGCTGTACACGGCACTGGGGCTCGACGAGAAGCTCGAGCCCGTCGCCGGCGCGACGCCGCGCCCCGTCGAGTGGGTCCGCGTGCACGACCTGCCCGACTTCGCCTACTTCGATCACCGTCCCCACGTCGCGCGGAACATCGCTTGCGAGACCTGTCACGGCCCGGTCCAGACGATGGAGCGCATGCAGCAGTTCTCCGATCTCTCGATGGGTTGGTGCATCGACTGTCATCGGTCGAACGCGATCAGCGGCGGGGGCTTCGTCGACGCCGGGCCGCGCGCGGCGGACCACGTCTCGACCGACTGCGTCACTTGCCACCTCTAGAGCGGAACCCGGAGTCGCGATGCAACAAGACCAGCTGAACCGCGGTGACGGCGAGCTGATGCTCCCCGGAGAACAGGTCGAGCCCTCGCGCCGCGCCTTCCTGCAGTGGACCGGCTTCGGCCTGGCCGGCGCGATGGCGACCGGCTGCTCGCGAGGGCCGGTGCGCGCCGTCGTACCGTACCTGCAGGCCTCCGAAGAGATCGTGCCCGGGCGCTCCTATCGCATCGCCACGACCTGCGCGGGCTGCTCCGCCGCGTGCGGCGTCGTCGCGCGCTGTCGAGACGGACGTCCGGTCAAGCTCGAGGGGAACGAGCTGCACGCACTGAGCCGCGGCGGCCTCTGCGCCGTCGGCCAGGCGCAAGTCCTCTCGCTGTACGACGCGCTCCGCATCGGCGTTCCCGAGGAGAACGGGCAGCCGATCGCTTGGGAGTCCGCGCTCACCCGACTCTCCGGATCCTCGAAGAACGGCAAGCTCCGCCTGCTGACCGGAACCATCACCAGCCCCTCGACGAGGAGCTGGATCCGACGCTTCGTCGGCGAGTCCGGAGATCGAGCTCACGTCGTCCACGACGCGCTCAGTGCCTCCGCCATCCTCGACGCACACGAACGCACCCACGGCGTGCGGGCCCTTCCCTCCTACCAGTTCCAGGCGGCACGAGTCATCGCTTCCTTCGACGCCGACTTCCTCGGGACCTGGATCTCGCCCGTCGCCTTCGCGGCCGACTACGCGGCGGGCCGCAGGCCCGACGGGGACTCTCCGGTCCTCTCGCGCCACCACCAGTTCGAAGCGCGCATGTCGCTCACCGGAGCAGCCGCGGACGAACGCACCCGCCTGGCCCCGTGGGAACAACGTGCAGCGGTCGCGGAGCTCGCGGCACAGCTCGAGTCGAGGCGCGACGTCGCGAGCCGGCTCGGCGAAGACCGGCCGACGGTCGACGCACGTCTCGGGATCGAGCGCCTCGCCGATGAACTCTGGGCGGCTCGCGGGAACTCACTCGTCGTGTGCGGGTCGAACGACCTCACGACGCAGCTCTTCGTCAACTACGCGAACTCGCTGCTCGACGCCTACGGCTCGACTCTGACCCTCGCGGTGCCGAGCTTGCAGAAGGCATGCTCGGATGCGGCGGTCGCCGAGCTCTGCAGGGAACTCGAGGCGGGAGAAGTCGAGACGCTGATCGTCTCAGGCGTCAACCCCGCCTTCGAGTGGCCGGACGAACTCGGTGCGCTGATCCGACGCGCCGGGACGCTCGTCGTGCACTCCGGCGAACGCAACGAGACGACGGCGCAGGCCGACCTCGTGCTCCCCGCACCGCACGCGCTCGAGAGCTGGGACGACGCGGAGCCGGTCGCGGGGCGCTTCTCGCTCTCGCAGCCGACGGTACAGGATCTCCGCGACGGACGCAGCCTGAGGTGGGTCCTCGCGCAAGTGCTCGGCGAGGGTGCGGGAGAGCGAGAGCTGCTCACCGAACACTGGAGAGCCGAAGTCTTCCCCCTGGTCGGCGCAGCCGAGTCCTTCGAGGCGTTCTTCGATCGCGCGCTGCACGACGGCTGGGTCGAGTCGAGCCGCGGCACCGGCACCGAGCGCCCGTTCGACGCGGCTGCGATTCCCGCGGTTACCCCGGTCGAGAAGGCCGAGTTCGCGCTCGTCGCGCACGCCTCGCTCGGCATGCTCGACGGGAGTCACGCGCACAACCCGTGGCTGCAGGAGCTTCCGGATCCCGTGACGAAGGTCACGTGGGACAACGTCGCTTCCCTCTCGGAAGCGCGAGCAGAGGCGCTGGGCGTCGAGCAGGGAGATGTCGTGCGCATCGCTTCGCCGGACGGTGCGCGCGCCGTCGAGCTCCCCGTCTTCGTCCAGCGCGGACAACACGACGACGTCGTCGCGGTCGCGCTGGGCTACGGACGTTCCGGTACCGATCGCTTCAAGGGCGTGGGACCGGACTGGTACGAGGGCCGACCGACCGTCGAGGAAGGCGGCACGGTCGGATCGCGCGTCGAAGCGCTTCGTCCTACCATCGCGGGGCGGCCCTACGACGAGCCGATCGCCGTGACCATCTCGGCCACCGGTCGTCGCGTGCAGATCGCCTGCACGCAGGAACACCACACGCTGGAGGTTCCGGCGCACCTGGCGCCGAAGGGCGGCGAAGTTCGCGAGGCAGCGCGCACCGCGAGCCTGGCCGACTTCCTGCACGACCCCGAACACGCTCTCGGCGCACACGGTGAGCACGGAAAGCACTCCGACCTCTGGCCCGACGACCACGGCGGCGCGCTGCACCGCTGGGGCATGTCGATCGACTTGAACCGCTGCACGGGGTGCTCGGGATGCGTCGTTGCGTGCCAAGCAGAGAACAACGTTCCCGTCGTCGGTCGGGACGAGGTAGCGCGTCACCGCGAAATGCACTGGATCCGCATCGACCGCTACACCCAGGGCTTCGGCGACGCGACGAGCACCGTGCACCAACCGATGTTCTGTCAGCAGTGCGACAACGCTCCGTGCGAAGCCGTCTGTCCCGTGCTGGCGACCGTGCACTCCAGCGAGGGCTTGAACCAGCAGGTCTACAACCGCTGCGTCGGTACGCGGTACTGCGCGAACACCTGTCCCTACAAGGTCCGGAGGTTCAACTGGTTCGAGTATCCGCGGGAGGCCGAGAACCAGAACCACGCGCTGAATCCCGACGTGACCGTCCGGAGCCGCGGCGTGATGGAGAAGTGCTCCTTCTGCGCGCAGCGCATCCAGGAAGCGAAGAGCGAGGCGGCGCGAACGGGTGAACCGATCACTGACGGAAGCATCAGGGTCGCTTGCCAGCAGTCGTGCCCGACGCAGGCGATCGTCTTCGGCGACCTGAACGACCCGGAGAGCGAAGTCTCGAAGCACTACCGGAACGTTCGCGCCTACGGCGTGCTCGAGGAGATCAACGTCAAGCCCTCCGTGCGCTACCTCGCGAAGATCACGAACACGGCCGACAAGGAGAACAGTCATGCGCACTGATGCTGCGGGCGTCGCGCCGCTGATCACCGGCGGAAAGCGTCCTGCCGACGTCACACGCGACGTCTGCGGACCCCTCGAGGGTCGCCCGACGGGTCTCTGGTACCTCGGCATGGCCGTGGCACTCTCCGCCTTCGGACTCGGGGCACTCGCGGTCGGCTATCAGGTGGCGAACGGGATCGGCACCTGGGGCCTGAACCGCACTGTCGGTTGGGGCTTCGACATCACCAACTTCGTGTTCTGGGTCGGCATCGGTCACGCGGGCACGCTCATCTCCGCCGTGCTGCTCCTCTTCCGACAGAAGTGGCGTACATCGATCAACCGCTCGGCCGAAGCGATGACGATCTTCGCGGTCATCTGCGCGGGGCTCTATCCCGTGATCCACATGGGCCGTCCGTGGCTCGCGTACTGGGTCTTCCCGTACCCGAACGCGCGCGGTCCGCTGTGGGTCAACTTCCGTTCGGCATTGCTGTGGGACGTCTTCGCGATCGGGACCTATTTCACGATCTCGCTCGTCTTCTGGTACATCGGGCTGATCCCCGACCTCGCCACCGTGCGTGACCGCGCGACGGGATGGCGCAAGAAGGTCTTCAACGTGCTGAGCTTCGGGTGGATCGGCTCCGCGCGCACCTGGTCGCGCTACGAGACGGCCTGCGTGCTGCTCGCGGCGCTGGCCACGCCGCTGGTCGTGTCCGTCCACAGCGTGGTGTCCACCGACTTCGCGACCTCGGTGATCCCCGGCTGGCACGCGACGCTCTTCCCGCCCTACTTCGTGATCGGAGCGGTGTTCTCGGGCTTCGCGATGGTACTGACGCTGATGATCGTCGCGCGCAAAGTGATGCGCTTCGAGGACTACATCACGATGAAGCACATCCATGCGATGTGCAAGGTGCTCGTGTTCACGGGCAGCATCGTCGGTGCGGCCTACCTGACGGAGATCTTCACCGCGTGGTACTCGGGCAACCCGTACGAGAAGTTCGTCTTCATGAACCGGGCGGGTGGGCCGTTCGCGTGGGCTTTCTGGATCATGGTCAGCTGCAACGTCATCTCCCCGCAGCTGCTGTGGTTCAAGCGGGTGCGCAACTCCGTGCTCGCCATCTTCTTGCTGTCCCTGCTGGTCAACGTGGGTATGTGGTTCGAGCGCTTCGTGATCATCGTCACCTCGCTGCATCGTGACTTCCTCCCGTCGAGCTGGGCAGGCTACGTTCCGACGAAGATCGAGATGGGGTCGCTGATCTTCGGCTTCGGGCTCTTCTTCACGCTCTTCCTGCTGTTCTGTCGCTTCCTCCCGATGATCGCAATGTTCGAGGTCAAGACGGTCCTGGAGCGGCCGGCGCAAGCGCAGCCCGTTGGATCGCTCGAAGCGGGCGAGGAGGCGGCGGCATGACGCGGCACCTGCACATCGGCTACTTCGACGACGAGCGGCGCCTGCTCGGCGCGGCGCGTGAGTGTCGCGATCGAGGCATCCCCGTCGTCGACGCAATCTCGCCGTTCCCGGTGCATGGAATCGACGAGGCGCTCGGCATCCGGCCTTCGCGCCTGCCCTGGGTGACGCTCGTGGGGGGCACGGCGGGAGCGGTGCTGGGTCTCCTGCTCCAGTACTGGACGGCGGGGGTGAACTGGCCGCTGAACGTCGGCGGCAAGCCGCTCGACTCGTTCCCGGCCTTCGTTCCCGTGGCGTTCGAGCTCACCATCCTGTTCGCCGGCCTCTCGACGGCGGGTGCGCTGCTGCTGCGATCCCGCATCTGGCCGGGCCGCGGCGTGAGACGAGGCTTCGAGACCACGACCGACGGGACCCACGCCCTGGTGCTTGAGGAACGAGACGCCTCGTTCGAGTCCCGCGAGTTCCGCGAGCTGTTCCTTCGTCATGGCGCAACGCGCAGCGTGGAGCGTGCGGAGGTGATCGCATGAACCGAGTCCTGGCCTATCCGCTCACGGCGCTCGCCGTGGTTCTCTCCTGTGCCGGCTTGCGCGCCCTCGTCGCCGAGGACACGGAACAGCGCAACTACCGCTTCTTCCCGGACATGGCCGTGTCTGGCACGCACGAAGCGTTCGACGCTGCGCCCGGCGGCACTGCCATGTTGCCGCTCGTTCCGGGCGTCGTCGTCCGCGGGGAGCTTCCCTTGCGCTTCGGGCCCGGACCCGACGAGGCGCAGCGAGCCGGTCGCGAGCTGCACAGCCCCCTCAGGGAGCCGACCGCCGCCGACTACGAGGCCGGCGCTCGGCTCTACGGCATCTACTGCAGCGTCTGCCACGATCCCGCGGGGAACGGGCGCGGCAGAGTGGTCGAACGCGGGTTCTTGCCGCCGCCGTCGCTGCACGCCGCGCGCGCCTTGGCGATGGCCGATGGAGAGATGTTCCACATCCTCACGCATGGCCAAGGGAATATGGCTTCCTACGCCGGCCAGTTGTCGAGAGACGAGCGTTGGAGAGTGGTCCTCCACGTCCGTCGACTTCAGGAGGAGTCGCGATGAGCGTCCACGCCTCGATCCGCTTCGCCCCGCCGCGTGCGTTGATGCGCGGCCTGCTGGTGATCGTCTTCGTCTGCGGACTGCTGTTCGGGCTCGGCTTGTTGGGACCGGAGTCTCGCGAGCGCTCGATGGGCGGCTTGCTGATGGGCTTCGTCCACGCCGTGTCGATCACGGTGGCCGGAGGTCTGTTCCTGGCAGTGCTACGGCTCTCGAACGCCCGCTGGGCGACCGCCCTGCGACGCCTGCCCGAAGCACTCGCCGCGAGCCTTCCCGTCCTCGGATTCCTCGCACTGATCCTGATCGGCGGCGTCCCCTTGCTCTACGACTGGTCACACGAGAGCCACGTGCTCGGCGACCCGATCCTGGAGGGCAAGTCGGACTACCTGAACTGGTTCGCGTTCGGTGTTCGCTCGATCGTGTTCTTCCTGGTCTGGACCTGGCTCATGCGCGGTATGGTGGCGCACTCGCGTCGACAGGACGCGGACGGCGACGCTCGACATCGGGCGGCCATGTTCAAGTACGCCGCTTGCTTCATGCCGGTCTTGGCGGTGACCTATTCGCTGGCCAGCGTCGACTGGGTCGAGTCGCTCGAGCCGCACTGGTTCAGCACGGCCTTCGCGCTCGTCACGCTGTCAGGCGCCGCGTGCTCGGCGCTCGCGGCGTGCGTCCTGCTCGGGCTCTGGTTGCGCAAGCGGGGCGAACTGCGTCGCGCGTTCACCGACGATCACCTCGACGACCTCGGCAAGATCACCATCGGCTTCGCGCTGTTCTGGGGGTACATCTGGTTCTGCCAGTACATGCTCGTCTGGTACACGAACATGCCCGAGGAGACGCCCTACTACGCCTTGCGCCTGAACGGCGGGTGGGGCCACGTCGCGAAGCTCTGCATCCTCCTGTGCTGGGCCGTGCCGTTCTTCGTGCTGATGCCGAAGCGGGCGCGCCGCAGCGCCGCGGTGATGGGCCGCGTGGCCGTGGTCGTCCTCGTCGGGCAGGCGACGCACTGGTATTGGCTGATCGGACCCGTGGTGATCGGCGAGCACCCTGCTTTCGGGATGTGGGACTTGGCGCCCGTGGTCGGCAGCCTGGCGCTCCTGGCGTGGGGCGTGCTGCGCCGGCTCTCCGAAGCACCGATCGTCCCGCTGCGCGACCCCGCGCTCGAGGAGAGCCTGCACTACCACTGCTGAGGCCCGCGCGCGGCCGGCGACGAGCAGGCCGGACGAGAAGCGTCGCAGCCGCGGTCCGAGGACCACGGCTGCGACGCTGATTCGTGCGCTGTTCGACTGCGAGCGGGGGCTAGTCGAGCGCCTTGAGCGCATTGCGCAGGTGCGCTTCG
Organism: Planctomycetota bacterium; assembly: GCA_020638835.1. GTDB lineage: Bacteria > Planctomycetota > UBA1135 > UBA1135 > JACKHV01. The sequence goes on from JACKHV010000003.1 coordinate 237,847, forward strand.
GTGATCGGGCGCGACAGGCGCATCGCGGCGTCGACGATCAGCGACTGCATCGTGTAGGTCAGGTAGCGCGCGAGCTCGTCGGCGTTGCGCTCGGGAGCGATCTCGCCGCCGGCCTGTGCGTCCTTGACGGCCTGCAGGAAGGCGTCGTCGACGCTGCGGATGAACCGGTCGATCTGGTCGCGCGTCTCCTGGCTGCCGGGATTCACCGCGAGGGACGACTTGATCATCAGGCAGGCGGGGTGCTCGCCGCTGATCTGCGACTGGATCACGCCCTGGAGGAAGCCTTCGATGCGCTGACGGGCCGGACCGGTTCCGCGCAGCGGCGCGAGGAAGTCGTTCTCGACGAGCTCGTTGTAGCGGTCGAGCGCGGCCTGGAAGAGCGCGTGCTTGTTCCCGAAGGTCGCGTACATGCTCGCGCGGTTGACGCCGGTCTCGTCGACCAGGTTCTGCATCGAGGTCGAGTCGTAGCCTTTCAGCCAGAACAGGCGCAGTGCGCGGTCGAGGGCGATGTCGCGGTCGAATTCTCTGGTACGTGCCATGTCGTTGCGTGGAGGGGGCTCGGAGGAGGGGGGGGCGACAGCAGGTACGAAGGGCTCCGCGAGGGCGCGCCCTGTTTCGTGGAAGAGGGTGCTGAGGACTCCGAGGGGAAGTGCGAGACGCCGGCGCAGCCGAGAACGACATGCGGCACCCGTGCCGCCCGGCGCGGAACGCGAATGCCGGAGCGGCTCGGTGACTCGGATCCCCGGGGGATCTTCTCACCGCCTTCACCGGCGCGGGATCGGGTATTCGCCCCGTTGCCCGCCCGGAGGGCGTCGAAAGCCGTCTCCAGGGGTCCCGGAAGATCGAATCTTCGCGCGGATCAGGGTGAGACTGGACCCCGACGCGACGGCGAGGCGCGCTAGCCGCGCAGGCGCGGCCAGAGATTCCAGATGAACAGCCCGACCGCGCCGACCTGCAAGCAGGACACGCAGAAGATCGCGATCGGGATCGGCTCGCCGTGCTCGGCGGGGTAGTAGCCGAGCCAGATCTCGAGCACGAAGCGCGCGATGGACCCGGGCACCAGCAGCGCGAAGGCGAGCCACGCGACGCCTTCCTTGTACCGACTGCCGGCGGGGGCTTCGGGCAGCTTCCACAGCGCCACGCCCATCGACGTCAGGAGGAAGAAGCCGATCATCAAGAGGTGCGTGTGCGCCACGATGTACGGCGGGTGCATGCTGCCCGCCGCGAGGTGTTTCGCGGACGACATGTGCAGCCCGGTGAGCATGCCGAGCAGGAGGAAGCAGAGGGCGGTCTTGACGTAGACGCGGCTGAGCTTGTTCATCGTCTTCGGTCCTCGAGCAGTCGCAGCACGCGCGACTTGACGGAGTAGAGGTCGAGCTGCGGTCCGTCGGGTTCACCGCCGCACTCCGCGAAGGGGCGCGAGCAGAGGAACACCGGGCCGTCGAGCGGGTCGTCGGGCAGGCGGCCGTGGCTTCCGCGCACCAGCGTCGGGTCGGTCGGGACGACGTCCATCAGGTAGCGCATGCCGAGCTTCTTCTGCGCGAGGCGCCGCGCGACGCGCAGCATCGGCGCCTTGAGCTTCGGATCGACGAACAGCTCGCAGGGGTCGTACCCCGGCTTGTTGTGGATGTCGACCGTGCGCGCGAAGTCGGGTTCGCCGGCGTCGTCGAGCCAGTAGTAGTAGGTGAACCAGGCGCGGGGCTTCGCGATGGCGACGAGTTCGCCGGCGCGCGGATGGTCGAGGCCCAGTGCGGCGCGCTCGGGTCCGACGTGCACCGACTCGACGCCGGGGAGCGCGCGCAGCACTTCCGCAGCCGCGGCGGTCGACTCGGCGTTCTTCGTGTAGACGTGCGCGAGCTGGTGGTCCGCCAGCGCGAAGGCCTTGCTGCCGAAGACGTCCAGGCGGTCGCCCGTCGGCGTCTCGCGCGCGACGAGCAGGCCGGCGCGGCGCAGGGCGCGGTTCACGTCGACCGGTTGGTCGACCTCGGTGATGCCGTACTCCGAGGTGGCCACGACCGTGTAGCCGCCGGCGTCGGCCGCCTGCACCAGTTGTCCGACGAGGCCGTCGAGCTCGCGCACCGCGCGCTGCGAGCGCTCGTCGTTCGGGCCGTAGCGCTGCAGGTCGTAGTCGAGGTGCGGCAGGTACGCGAGCACCAGCCCTGGCGCGCGCTCGCGCATGGTGCGGATCGTCGCGTCCGCGATCCAACGGCTCGAGGGCAGTCCGCTCTTCGGACCCCAGAAGTCGAAGAAGGGGAACGGGCCGAGTTCGCGTTCGAGCTGCGCGCCGTACTCGGTCGGCCAAGAGTAGATCGCGGCGATCTTGCGACCGTCCGCCGGATAGAACGGCCGCGGCGTGACCGACAGGTCGACGTCCGCGCCCATGTTCCACCACCAGAAGAGCTTCGCGACCTGCTTGCCGCCGAGCAGCGGCCGCGCGGCCTCGTAGACCTTCTCGCCGGAGACCAGCTGGTTCGCCTGGCGCCAGAGCGCGACCTCGCGCGTCACCGGGTCCAGCCAACCATTGCCGACCGCGCCGTGCTCCTGCGGCGAGAGCCCCGTCAGCAGCGAGGCCTGCACGCTGCACGTCACCGCCGGCAGCACCGTCGTCATCGGCGCCATCGCCCCGCGCGCGGCGAGCGCGGCGAGGTGGGGCGTGTCGGTCCCGATCATGCGGGGCGTCAGGCCGACGAGATCGAGCCAGAGCAGGGGGCACATCGGCGGCGACTCTAAGGAACGGACCACTGGCCTGGCGAGCCGTGTTCCGTCAGTCTGTGTCGATGATCCACAGCCTCCTCCTCGCTCTCCTCCTCGGTCTTCCCGCGCAGGACGTCCCGACCCCCGATCCCGATCCGCTCGCCAAGGCGCCTTCCGTCTCCGCGGACCAGCTCGCGAAGGCCCGCAAGCGGTCGGTTCAGATCCTGCTCGCGCTGCAGGAGAGCCTCGACGAGGAGGGCGCCGAGGCGGTGCTCGACGAGTGGCCCTATGAGGGCGTCTACCGCGTCGGCGGCGAGATCCCGACCGGCTACCGCGTGGGCGGGACGTCGATCGTCGCCGAGGCGCTGCTCGAGTCGCCGGACGCGCGCGAGCTGAAGGATGTCCGCGAGGCGGTCGACCGAGCGCTCGCCTTCGTGCTCGAGATGCTGGAGACGCGTGACATGCAGTCGGGCTTCAAGGGCACGTACGACGTGCGCGGTTGGGGGCACACCTACGCGCTGTCGTTCCTGTTGACGCTGCGCCGGCTCGACGTGGTCCCCGCGGGCAAGCGTGACGTCGTCGACCTCTCCGTCCGCTGGTTGGTCGAGACGCTGAGCGCGACCGAGATCGTCGAGAACGGCGGCTGGAACTACTCGCGCCGGGCGGGCGGCGAGAAGCCGAACGCGCCCTCGCCGTTCATGACGGCGCCGACCTTGCTCACGCTCTACGAGGCGAAGCGCCAGGGAGAAGCGGTGGACGACGAAGTGATCGACCGCGCGCTCTCGGCGCTCGAGTCCGCCCGCGACGGCGAGACGGGCGCCTACGTCTACGCCGGTTCGGCCGGCGGCCGGGCCGAAGAGGTGCCGGGCGCGATCGGACGCATGCCGGTCAGCGAGCTCGCGCTGCACCTCGCGGGCCGCGGCTCGACCGACCGCATCCGGTCCTCGATCGACGCCTTCTTCGAGCACTGGGAGTGGCTCGAAGTGCGCCGCCGCCAGAACGGCACGCACGTGGCGCCCTACGGCATCGCGCCCTACTACTTCTTCTACGCGCACCGCTACGCCGCCCAGGCGATCGAGGCGCTGCCCGAGGCGGAGCGCGCCGGTTACCGCGAGAAGCTCTACTCGCTGCTCTGGATGATCCGCGAGGACTCGGGCGGCTGGAACGACCGCGTCTTCCCGCGCAGCGAGAACTTCGGCACCGCGATGACGCTGCTGGCCCTGCTCGCGCCCGACGCCCCGCAGCCCGCCGGCTGGGAGCCGACGCCGAGCGAGGAGCCCGCGAAGTAGGGAATACCGTGCCGTAGTCGTTTGTTCCCGTAGCCGTCGACGGCTTCGAGTACGCACGGTCGACGGGCGGCTACGGGAACAAACGACTACGGCACGGTATTTCCTACTTCGCGCCAGCCCGTAACATGCTCGCCATGTTCGGCAAGATCCTCTCCGCCTTCCGCGGCAAGCCCGCCCTGATCAAGGGCGCCGGGCGCCTCGAAGAAGGTCAGTCCAAGCGCGTCGAGCTCGGCGACACCCTCGCCGGCGGAATCGCCGTGATCCTGTGTCGCGTGAACGGCGAGCTGCTCGCGCTCGACGACCGTTGCCCGCACGACGACGGGCGCATCATCGGCGGGCCGCTCGTCGAGGGGAAGTTCGCGGTCTGTCCGCTCCACAACTACCAGTTCGACCCCAAGAGCGGTGCGCCGCGCAACAACGCGTGCAAGAAGGCGCGGACCTACAAGGTGCGCGAAGCGAACGGCGATGCCGAGGTCTGGATCTGACGGATGCGCGCCTTGCGCGCTCGAGCTACCCATGAACGAAGCGAAACAGCGCGGCGGATGGCAGACCTTCCGGGTCTCGATCCCGCGCGTGCTGCGACGGCGCTGCCCGCAGTGCGGCGACGGCGCGCTGTTCCGGACGCGATTCGAGCTGCAAGAAGCCTGCGCCGACTGCGGGCTCGTCTACCGCCGCGAACAGGGAAGCATGACGGGGTCGATGTACCTCTGCGCCGCCGTCACGGAGATCGTCGCGGCGATCCTCGCGGTCGGCATGTTTCTGGCGGGGCTCGGGCTCTACGCCGGCCTGATCGTGGGTCTGTTGTCGATCACGATCTTCTGCTTCTGGTTCCTTCCGTACTCGAAGGGGATCTGGGTGGCCGTCGAGTACTCGACGGACGTCGGGAACCGTGAGGACTGGGTCGACCCGCGCTAGCGGACGCGATGCCCGAGCTCCCGGAGGTCGAGACCGTCGCGCGCCTCGTGCGCCCGAAGCTCGTCGGGCGTCGCATCGAGGGCGCGCACGTCGAGTGGCCGCGCACGGTGGGGGAACTCGGCCCCGACGCTTTCGCGCGCGCCATCGAAGGCACGCGCGTGACCCGCGTCTGGCGGCGGGCCAAGTACATCGTCGTCGACCTCGAGCGCGCAAGGGCGCCCGCGGGTCACCTCTCGATCCACCTGCGCATGACGGGTCGTCTGCAGGTCGACCGCGCCGGCACCGAGACGCCGCCCTACACCCGCGTCGAGCTGCCGCTGGACCGGCGCGCCGTCCTGCGCTTCATCGACGTGCGCAAGTTCGGTCGCGTCGAGTACCGCGCGAACCTCGACGGCGCCTTCGACCACCTTGGCCCGGAGCCGCTCGACGGTTCGTGGGACGCGGAGGACTTCAGCCGCGAGCTGCGTGCGCGACGGCGTCAGCTGAAGCCGCTCTTGCTCGACCAGTCGTTCCTGTGCGGACTGGGCAACATCTACGTCGACGAGGCCCTGCACCGCTCCGGCCTGCACCCGCTGCGCCGCGCGGATCGCGTGCCGGCGCCGCGCGCGCGACGCCTCTTCGCCGAGATCCAGGCTACCCTCGCCGAAGCGATCGAGCGCGAGGGTTCGAGCTTCGACACCTTCTACCGCACACCCGAGGGGCAGCCCGGGGCCTACCAGCACCAGTTCCGGGTCTATGGACGCCAGGGGAAGCCCTGCAAGGCCTGCGGTCGGAGGCTCGTGAAGATCTTCGTGGGGCAGCGCGGAACCCACCTCTGTACCCGCTGCCAGCCCGCGCCGCGGTTGCTATGATTCCGCCCCCATGATCGAAACGAGTGACTTCAAGCGCGGCGTCTGCATCCAGTTCAAGGGCGCGCCGATGCAGATCCAACACGTGACCTTCTCGACGCCGACGGCGCGCGGAGGCAACACGATCGCGAAGACCAAGCTGCGCAACCTGTTGACGGGTCAGCTCCTCTCGGAGTCCATCCGCGGCGGCGAGAAGTTCGACGAGGTGGACCTCGAACAACACGACGCCAGCTACATGTACAGCGACGGCACGAACTGGCACTTCATGAACAACGAGAGCTTCGAGACCTTCGAGTTCTCGGGAGAGGACCTCGGTGAGACCACCGGGTACCTCAAGGACGGCCAAGAAGGCCTGCGCGCGCTGCTGATCGACGGCAAGATCGTCAGCGTCAGCCTGCCGATGACGGTCGATCTGCTCGTGACCGAGACGGATCCCGTGATCAAGGGCGCGACCGCCAAGGCGCAGATGAAGTCCGCGACGCTCGAGACGGGGATGGTCGTACAGGTCCCCGCTTACTTGACGATTGGAGAAGTGGCCCGCATCGACACGCGAGACGGTCACTTCGTGGAAAGAGTGAAACAATGAACCTGAAGCACATCGCCCTCTGCCTCCCGTTCCTCTTCTCCGGCTGCTCCGCGGAGACGCACGAGCACAACGCGGACGGATCGCACCCGACCGAAGCGTCCAGCGCGCACCACAAGTGCCCGGCGTGTGAGATGGACATGAAGGACGGCAGCCCGACGACCGAGATCGCCGGCATGGAGTTCATGTTCTGCAGCGAGACGTGCAAGACCGCCGTGATGAAGGAGCCGGCCAAGTTCGCGAAGTTCGCGATCGAGCACTAGGGGCGCCCGCGAGAAGTACGGTACCGCGTTCGTTTTTCCAAAATAGCGGAGCCCGCGCCGAAGGCGCGGGCTCCGCTATTTTGGAAAAACGAACGCGGTACCGTACTTCTCGCTCACATGCGGCTGCGCCAGCTGGACTCGAGCTCCGCGACCTGGGGCCACTGCTCCGCGCACATCGACAGGTAGAGCGTCACGTCCTCCGGCGCGAACTCGGTGTCGAGTTCCTTCAGCGCCGTGGCGACCTTGTCGCCCTCGGGCTTGTTGTGGTCCAGATCCTCGATCATGCCCTCTTCGTGCTTCACGCCGGTCTTGTCGAGGAAGCCCGTCACGAGACCCTTGTGGTGCTTGAGCAGGTAGGTGCCGAACAACTCGTAGGCGAGCTCCGCGTTCGACGAGCGCTCGACGAACGCGCGCGCCTTCTTCGCGCGCTGCGCCATCGGCAGTTTCTTGATCGCGTGGGGGCGGAACTTCATCAGCTTCGCGACCTCGCCGTCGAGCGGGCCGTAGCCCTGGTGCTCGAGGGATTCGTAGATGGCGAGGAAGCGCTCGTCGCTGAGGTGCTTGAGTTGCTCGACGACCTGCATGGGTGTGTCTCTCGGGGTTGGCGGGATTCGGGGCGGAGGAGTCTATCCGCGCGTCCTCGCCTTGTCATCCCGCGCCCCGGTGCCCAAGATCGCTGCCCCAGCCATGACGGAATCCCAGCCCCAACCCGTGGCCGTGCCGCACGCCGGACGGATGACCCGTGCCGATGCGACCTACACGGTCCTCGCCTCCACCTTCGCGGTGGTGCTCGTCCTGACGAACATCATCGGCACGAAGCTCTTCGCGCTCTTCCCGGACGGTGGTCCCGCGTGGATCAACGGTGGTGCTCCCATCACGCTGACCGCGGGCATCGTCACCTATCCACTGACTTTCTGCCTGACCGACATCGTGTCGGAGATCTGGGGCCGGCGCCGCGCCGACCTGATGGTCATGCTCGGCTTCGGCATGAGCCTGCTGATGCTCGGCATCGTGCAGCTCGGCGTCGTGTTGCCTCCGAGCGAGTTCTGGACGCTCGGCGTCCGCGGCATCGACGAACCGTTGGAGATGCAGTCCGCCTTCGCGGCGACCTTCCACAACCCGCGCATCCTGCTGTTCGCGTCGATGCTCGCGTACCTCGTCGCGCAACTCTTCGACGTGCGCCTCTACCACTTCTGGTGGCGCGTGACGAAGGGCCGTCACATGTGGGTGCGCAACAACGGCTCGACGATCATCTCGCAACTCGTCGACACGATCATCGTGAACGGGATCTTCCTGCGCTGGGGCTTGTCGCTCGAGTGGGCGACGATCGGTGAGGTCATCCTGTGGGTGTACCTCTGCAAGGTCGTGCTCGCGCTGCTCGACACGCCGCTCCTGTACCTCGGGCGCAGTGCGCTGCGCCGCTTCCTCGGGCTCGAGGCGGACCACGCGCCGACCAGCGCTCCGCTCGCGTAACAATTTCGCGGAAGCCGGGGCGCAATCCGTCGAGCTCGCTACCGATGAGCCTCGCACCTCGCGCGACGAACTCCTTCGGCGACGCGTGGGGATCGTCCCCGCCCTCGAAGCGCGCCTAGGATTCCCCCCCCCTCACCAAGTCAACGCCAGGAACAGCGTCGCCTGCCACTCGCTGAGGTTCGCGTCGAAGCTTACGCCTTGCTGCGTGTCCTCGAAGTTCTGGAAGGGCGCGAGGTAGCGCAGGTCCACGCCGACGGCGATCGAGTCGGTGATGGGCGCCATGGTCGCGATCTTCGCGTAGGCCGCGGGGCCTTGGTCTTCGAAGTGCAGGTCGGGTCCGCCATCGATGTTCGAGGTGATCGCCGTGTCGACGTAGGCGAGCCCGAGGCCGAGGTCGGTCTCGAAGTTCCAGATGCGCTCGAGCGGGTAGTTCAGGCCGGCGCGCAGGTCGCTCATGCGCTTGTCGACGTTGGCCGGTCCGAGTCCCAAGCCCGGCAGCGTGTTCGTGCCGCTGCCGTCCGAGATCGACTGGAACGCGGCGACTTCGAAGCCCAGCTCGCCGCGAGCCTTCGAGTGGATGTACTCGATGCCCCAGGTCTTGTCGTTGCCGTCGCCCGTCGTCATGCCGCCGACCACGTCGTCCGTCGGTACGTGGAGGCCGCCGTGCAGTCGCACGTCGTGCGGGCGGTGGATGCCGGAAGCCGTACAGGCGGCACACAGCGCGAGCAGCGGGGCGGCGGACGCGATCGTGAGGGGGCGCATGTGGAGATGGGCAGAGAAGTACGGTACCGCGTTAGATTCTTCGGCTCAGCGGAGCGTCTGGAGAGGGCTCTAGGGTACGGCCGCTAAGCCGAATAATCGAACGCGGTACCTGGCGCTTCCACGTAGAACGGGCCGATGGCGAGGCCGTCGAGGCGCCCGTCGAGGAAGGCTCGGATCGCGTCCTGCGGCGTGCAGACGATCGGCTCCTCGTGCATGTTGAAGCTCGTGTTGATCAGGCAGGGGATGCCGGAGAGCTTCTCGTACTCGACGAGGATGTCGTAGTAGCCGGGGTTCTTCTCGCGCTGGATCAGCTGCGGGCGCGCGGTGCCGTCGACGTGCACGGCGGCCGGGCACTTCTCGATCATCCACTCGGTGCAGTCGAAGGTGATCGTCATGAACTGCGCGGTGTGTTCCGCGCCGGCGAGGCCGCGGTAGCACTCGTGGCGCTTCTCCCACAGCGTGACGGGCGCGAAGGGCATGAACTCCGTGCGCCCGAGGCGCTGGTTCAGCCACTGGTTCACCTCGGGTTCGCGCGCGTGGTAGAGGATCGAGCGGTTGCCGAGCGCGCGCGGACCGTACTCCATGCGCCCGTCGAAGCGCGCGACGACCTTGCCGGAGTGGATGCGTTGCGCGACTTCCGCCGCGAGGCTCCCCGGGCGCGTGTAGGCGAGCCCCGCTTCGCGCAGCGCCGTCTCGATCTCGGCTTCGGTGAACTCGGGGCCCAGGTAGGCCGTCTCCATCGGCTGTCCGAGCTCACCCGGCCACGTGGCCTTGAGCGCCGCGCCCGACGCGCAGCCGCCGTCGCCCATGTTCGGATAGACGAAGATGTTCTCGACGCCTTCCACCTCGTGGATGCGCTGATTCATCTTGACGTTCGCGGTGACGCCGCCGGAGAGCACGACGTTCTTGATGCCCGTCGCCTCGATCCAGTGCTTCACCGTGCGTTGCGCGACGATCTCCAGCACGTGTTGCCACGCCGCGGCGACGTCGATCATCGGATAGCGCGTCGCGAGGTGCCGGGCGAAGAAGCTGTTCAGCACTTCGACGATGCGGAACTCGCCGCCGCGCTGCTCGAAGCGCGAGAGCACGACGTCTTCGAGCACCTTCGTGTCGCCGTAGGCCGCGAGGCCGACGATCTTGCCGGCGTGGCGGTCGGGCGTGAATCCGAGCGCGCCGGTCACCGACTCGTAGAAGGTGCCGAGCGAGTAGGGGAAGCGCAGGCCGTGCTGGCGCTTGAACTTGCCGCCCTGTCCGATCGAGACCGAGCCCGCGAGGCCCGAGCCGTAGCCGTCGAGCGTGATGATCAGCGCGTGGTCGAGTCCGCTGGCGAGGTACGCGTTGCCGGCGTGCGACGCGTGGTGTTCCGAGTGGCGCAGCTTGTTCTCGAGCCCGAGCGCCTTGAGCTCGCGCATCAGTTCCTCGCCCCAGTGGCGGTGGTCGCGGATCGCTTGCTCGCGCCACTCCGCGGACTGCTTCAGCGCCGTGCGTCGCGAGAGGAAGCCCGCGCCGAGCACGCTGTACGCCAGCCGCTTGTGCAGCGGCTTCTCCATCTTCTGGTTCGGCGACTTCAGACCGTGCACCGGCTGCGTGCGCGCGGGCACGCGTCCGTCCGCATCGGCGAGCAAGCGCTTCAGGTCGGCGGCGTCGTGGTGCTCGAGGAACAGTTCCTCTTCCTCGAGCGCGTCCGTGATCAGCTTCGCCTCCTGCTCCCACTTCAAGAAGGGGTAGGCGACCTGCTCGATCTCCTTCGGATCGGTCCCCGTACGCTCGAGCGCATCCGCGATGGCGTGCTTCGGGAAGCCCGCGTGCTGCTTCTGACGCGAGTAGCGTTCCTCGCCGGCTGCGAAGAGGATGCGACCATCCTCGACGATCGACGCGGTCGCGTCCTTGTCGAGGGGGGAGATGCCGAGGACTTTCACGCGCTGCTTTCGGGTCGGGAGGGGAGGAGACGCTCACGGAGCTCCGCGGGCGTGAGGCTCACGCCGCCGAGCTCGCCGAGGAAGTGGTCGAAGTACTGTCGGCAGACGGCGAGGAAATCTTGTCGGTCGGCCTCGGTCCGCACATAGCTGGTGCAGCCCGGTCTCAGACTCGGGCTGTGGAAGGAGAAGCTGAAGACCCGGCTCCCGCGCGCCAGGAGGCTCTTCGTCAGGCGGTTCAGGTGCTCCGTCCCGTAGCCTTCCGGGCTCAGCATCAGGCGCTCGAGGGCGCCGAGGCGGCTCAGGATGCCCGGCAGCCGCGCTTGCAAGAAGGGCGGCCTGTGCGCGAGCCCGTGCAGGCCGGGTCCCAGCCCCGCGAGGCTGCCGACGAAGCCGCCGGTGGTGGGGATCGAGAGCAGCTTGCCGCCGGTCCCGAACCAGGCGGGGTCCGGCGAGTGCCGCGACCAGTCCGGACCGCCGTCGCCGGTGAGGTCGAAGCCGGCCGCCGGCGAGCAGTCGTTCTCGAACCCGAGCAACTCGAGCGCCGCCCCCGTGTTCGGGCCGAAGCCGTAGCGCCCCGCTTTGTACGTGCGCGGCCGACGCTCGAAGCGGTCCTCGATCGCTTCGGTGAGTCGCCGCAGCTTCTCCTCCTCCACACCGCGCGGCAGGTTGCCGGGGTACGAGTTGTGTGCGTTCACTTCTTCGACGTGCGGCGGCGAGACCCACGGATGCAGGTGCGCGCCGATCTCGCAGCGGCCGTCGTCCTGGATCTCCTTGAGCGGGCGCCAGCCGGTCTCCTGCGTAGCGATCGGGTAGTCGATCGCGTAGCAGGGTTTGATGCCGATTTCGTCGAACAGGGCTTGGCCGAGTCCGACCTCGCGCATCGCCTCGACGGCGGTGGCGTTGCGATCGAAGGGCGCGGACCAGTCGAACTCCTCCTCGGTGTCGATCACGACCACCAGGACCGGCGGGTGGTCCGCGGGCAGGCGGGCGGGCCTGCGATCGGTGAGGAGCGGGGTCTGGGTCGGGAGCCGCGCGGCGTTCATGGGCGCCCAGCATAGGCCGCGACCACGAACCGATCCACGTAGCGCGGGGCCGCTCGGATAGACTGCTCCGCCGCGTTCTCCGCGCGCGACCCCTAGAACATGAAGATCGACAGCAAGATCGCCGGTGCCGCGCTGCGCGCCATGCAGCTCGAGCTCGCCCGCTCGATGAAGGGCCTGCGTCTCTCAGGCCACCCGAGCCCCTGCTACCTGGGCTACAGCCTGCGCGTGCGCCAGGGGTACACGGTCTGGGGGCGTTACGGCTCCGTGTTCTACTCGGCGCCGCTCGACTCGAGCACGCTGCACGCGGACTTGCGCGTCGGGAGCTACCGCTCCGACCAGACGGTCGACGGCCGGCTCGAGAGCCGCGAGGACGACGTCGAGTGGCTCGACCTGTCGGAAGGCCCCGGAGGACTTCGATCCGTTCACGCTGCGTTACTGCTTCTGGCGGCTCACTGCGGCGCGCCACCGCGAGGCGCTGAGGGACTACTACGACAAGAAGAAGATCAGCCTGGACGAACAGCTGGTCGTCGGCGCGCCCAGCCTGCGCCGCGTCGATCCGACGCGGCTCTCGACGCCGATCCGCAAGTTGAAGGGCTCGCGCGCGGCGGCCGAGGACTTCGTGCGCGCGGCGTCGCAGCACTTCGTGCGTTATCCGCGTCTCGAGGATCCGTACGTCCAGCTGAAGGAACTCGTGCAGACGCGCATCGTCGTCAACTCGGAGGGCGCGCAGGGCATCGCGCAGGAGCGCTACTTCGAGCTCGTGGTCAGCGCGAGCATGCTCGCCGAGGACGGCGTGCGTCAGTACGCCGCTCGCACGTTCTTCGTGCGACGCCTGGATGAGCTGCCGGGGCTCGACGCGATCGCGACGCTCGTCGACGAGCTGAACGACGACCTCGACGATCTCGTGCGGGCCGAGCCGATGGAACCCTACGCGGGCCCGGCGCTGTTCGGCGGCGAGGCCGCGGGCGTTCTGTTCCACGAGGCGATCGGGCACCGACTCGAGGGGGAACGGCTGCTGTCGCGCACGGAGGGCCACACCTTCGCGAAGAAGGTCGGCAAGCGCATCCTGCCCGCGGGCATCGACATCGTCGACGACCCGAGCCTCGAGCGCTTCGACGGCCGCACGCTCTACGGGACCTTCGCGTTCGACGACGAGGGCACGCCGGCGCAGCGCGTGCAGCTCGTCGAGGACGGGATCCTGCGCCGCTTCCTGACCAGCCGGAACGGCATCCCCGGACAGAAGGGCTCGAACGGCCACGCGCGGCACTCGAAGGGCCGCGAGCTGATGGCGCGCATGGGCAACCTGATCGTCACCGCACGCGAGCCCTTGTCGCAGTCCGAGCTCGTCGAGCGCTGGATGGCCGAGGTCGAGCGCCGCGAACAGCCCTTCGGCCTGCTCGTGACGAACGCCGAGAGCGGCGAGACGACCACCTCGAGCGACGCGTACGAGTTCCAGGCCTTCCAGGTGGACCCGACGAAGGTCTACCTGGTCGACGCCGCGACCGGCAACCGCCGCCGCGTGCGCGACGTCAGCTTCGTCGGCACGCCGCTGACCGCGATCCACGGCGTGATGGCGCTCGGGGACGACATGACGGTCGACAACTCGTACTGCGGCGCGGAGAGCGGCAGCGTCCCCGTCGGAACCGTCGCGCCGTCGACCTTGCTGCGCGAGATCGAGGCGCAGCGCTCGACCAGCGCGCGGCAACAGCCGCCGATCCTGAACCTGCCGCCGCGCCGGTGAAGTGAAGTACGGTACCGCGTTCGTTTTTCTCAAATAGCGGGGTGCCCGCGCTGGGGGCGGGCACCCGCCATTTGAGAAAAACGAACGCGGTACCGTACTTCACTCGCGCAGCGTGCGGTGCAGTGCGAATAGCTGCGCCGTGTAGGGCAGCGCGAAGGCCGTCCACGCGAGCGGGGTCGCCGCGCCCTCGGGCAGGCGGCCGACGATCTCGACCACGCTGCGCGAGGTCGTCAGGGCGATCAGCTCGAGCGTGAAGATCAGCGCCAGCTGCAAGGTGAACGCCCAGCGCACGCTGACCCACAGTGACTGCAGGCGCCCGGTCGGCAGCGAGCGACCGTAGCTCCACGCGAGGCACAACCCCGCGCCGCCGGCCAGGAACAGGCGCAGCACGCGCGCTTCGCCCAGCGGCAGCTGACCGTCCGGCAGCAGCAGCACCGCGATGCGCATGCCGAGCTCGCCCGACCACAACGCGCCGGCGAGCCGCACGGGGTAGTCAGCCTTGCGCGCCAGACCGAGGCGGTAGAGCGCGACGAAGACCAGCAGCGCGGCGACGACGCAGAGGCCGCTGTCCCAGCCGGCCAGCAGGGAGCTGCCGTCCTCGGCGCGCGCGAGCAGCGCGAGCGTCGCGAGCGCCAGGAGCACGTGGCCCGCGAACAGGAGCCTCAGCGGGCCGCTCGAGTCCCCGGGCGCTTCGCCGTCCGCTTGCGACATCAGTCGCCGTGCGTGTGACCCTCGGTCTCTTCCTCGGCGTCGAGGTCGTCATCGGTCGGCTCGCGTACTTCGAGCACCTCGACGCGGAAGACCACGGTCTGACCGGCGAGCGGGTGGTTCGTGTCGAGCACGACGGCGTCCCCGGAGATCTCGACGACGCGCGCCTCCACCTCGAAGTCCTCGCCTTCGCCCTCTTCGCCTTCCTCGGGCGTCACGTTGAGTTGGATCCACTCGCCGGGGATCAGCTGCGGACCGTCGGGGAAGTCGGCCTGCGGGATGCTGAAGATCCCTTCGACGTCGTGTTCGCCGTACGCGTCCTCCGGCGGGACGCTGATCTCGAGCTTCGCACCGACCTCGCAGCCCTCGAGCGCCGCTTCGACCGGCGGCGGGATCTCCTCGTTGCCCTGCATGTAGGACATCGGGCCTTCGTCGGCGCTGCTCTCGAAGAGCTTGCCTTCGGCGTCGAGGAGTTCGTAGTTGATGACGACGATCAGTCCGTCTGCGATCTTCATGAGCGGGTTCCTGCGGGCGCGTCGGCCGCGGGCACGTTGTTCGTGCGGTTCAAGTAGGTGTAGCCGTTGAGGCCGTCTTCGTAGTGCTTCCAGAGCAGCGCGGACTCCTCGTAGGTCAGGTGACCCACGTCCAGCGAGGCCTCGATGCGCTTGCGCAGGGCGGAGAGCAGGGCGTCTTCCTCGTAGTGGACGTACGAGAGCGACTCGCGCACGCGGTCGCCGCGGAAGATGTGCCGCAGCCGCGGACGGCCGTCGTCGTCGACGTCGACGTGCACGACGTTCGTGTCACCGAACAGGTTGTGCATGTCGCCCAGGATCTCCTGGTACGCGCCGACGAGGAAGAACGCGAGGTAGTACGGTTCGCCGGGGTGCAGTTCGTGCACCTCCAGCGTGTTCTTCACGTCGCGGCGGTCGATGAACTTGTCCACCTTGCCGTCGGAGTCGCAGGTGATGTCGGCGAGGATGGCGCGTTCCAGCGGCTCTTCGCCCAGTCGGTGGATCGGCAGCACGGGGAACATCTGTCCGATGGCCCACGAGTCCGGCAGCGACTGGAACAGCGAGAAGTTGAGGAACAGTGTCTGCGCGAGGTCGCGCTCGAGCGGTTCCATGTCCTCCGGAACGTACTCCATGCGCCGCGTCAGGCGCAGGATCTTTTCGCAGGAGCGCCAGTAGATCTCCTCGAAGCGCGCACGCTCGCGCAGCGTGAGCTGTCCCATGTTGAACAGCATCATGGCGCGCTCGCGGAGCTCGCGGATGTCGTTGAACACCTCCTGGAAGGTCTTCGCCGAGATGCGCTCGTTCGCGTCCTGGATCTCGTGCAGCAGTTCCGTCTCGTCCGTCTCGACAGCGTCCGGAATGCCGACCGACGTCGGTTCGGAGACGCCGAGGACCTCCGTGACGAGCACGGCGTGGTGCGCGGTCAGCGCGCGTCCCGACTCCGACAGGATCGTCGGCGGTTCGATGCCCGACTGGTTGCAGATGTCGAACAGCTGCCAGACGACATCCTTCGCATACTCGGTCATCGAGTAGTTCATGGACGAGTCGAAGTCCGTCCGCGAACCGTCGTAGTCGATGCCCAGTCCGCCGCCGATGTCCATGTAGGAAAGACGCGCGCCGAGCTCGTGCAGGCCGACGAGCGTCTGCGCCGCTTCGTGCATGCCGGTCTTCAGCGAGCGGATGTTCGTGATCTGGCTGCCGAGGTGGAAGTGGAGCAGCTGCAGCCAGTGCAGGCTGCCGCGTTCCTTCAGCACGTCCGCGACCATCACGATCTCGCGCGTCGTCAGACCGAACTTCGAGCGATCGCCGCCCGACTCCTGCCAACGACCGGATCCGCGCACGGACAGCTTCGCGCGCACGCCGACCACCGGTTCGATGCCCAGCGCGTCCGCGGCGCGCAGGATCGAGTCCAGCTCGCTGTACTTCTCGATCACCAGCACCGTGGTGATGCCGAGCCGCCGCGCGAGCAGCGCCGTCTCGATGTACTCGTCGTCCTTGTAGCCGTTGCAGATCACCAGCGGGTCGCTGCCCGTGTCCATCGTCAGCACGGCGAGCAGCTCGGGCTTGGAGCCGACTTCGAGGCCCATGCCGTGCGCGCGCCCCTCGGCGATCAGGCTCTCGACGACGTGGCGGTCCTGGTTCACCTTGATCGGATAGATCAGGCGGTAGGGCGCGGGATAGTCGTACTCCGCGCGCGCCGCGTCGAAGGCGGCGTAGAGCTCGCGCACCCGGGATCGCAGGATCCCGTCGAAGCGCATCAGGATCGGAGGGCGCACGCCGCGTCGACGGATCGTGTTGAGTTGCTCGAAGAGGTCGATGCGCGGGCTCTCCGGGGTGCCGTCGGGCAGGACCTCGATGTTGCCGCTCTCGCTGACGGCGAAGTACCCGCCGCTCCAGTCAGCGACGCCGTACAGCAACTCGGCGTCCTGCGGTGTCCAATCTCCCATGCGTGGTCTCTCTGCGAAGGCGGGGCGCACGGCGCCGGGGGGGTCTCGAGGGGAATTCGGGCGAACAGTATAGGGTCGCCGGCGCGGTTCAGGCAGTCATGGCGGCTCGGAGTCGGACGAGAGTCCGTTCCGGGTCACGCTCGGAGAGCCACTCTCCTCGCTCTTCGTCTTCTACCAGCCTCCGGCGGTCCAGCGAGCCAGGAGTTGCTTGAGCCGCCCCGTCACCCGCGCGGGCCGCGTTCCGGACCGTTCGGCCAGCAAGCTCGGCGTAAGCCACGAGGAAGTCGGCGGCCTGCGCGGCCCCGACCGACCGGCCGCTGAAGATCCACGGGTCGCCCAAGGCGGCCTGACCGACCATCACGTAGCTGCAACCGGTCTCGGCGCGCATGCGCTCGAGGTCGGTGTGAGTCCGGACGCCGCCGTTGCCGCAGACGGGGATCGAGACGGCTCGCACGGCGCGCGCGATGCGCTCCCACTCGACCTCCTCGGCGTAGAACTCGGCGCGCGTGCGGCAGTGGACGGTCAGCAGGTCGGCGCCGCCCGCCTCCGCGGCGCGCGCGAGGATCTCCACGTCGTTCGCGTGGTCGTAGCCGGCGCGTATCTTGGCCGTGACGGGGATCGACTCGACCGCCTCCTTCACTGCCTTCACCGTTTGTTCGAGTCGAACCGGGTCGCGTAGCAGGTCGGAACCGCTGCAGCCGCGCAGCGCACCCTTCGCCGGGCAGCCGAAGTTCAAGTCGAGCAGCGGAGCGCCTTCCTCCTCGGCGCGCCGCGCCGTCTCGGCCAGCGCGGCGAGGTCCGCGCCCATCAGCTGCAAGCCGACCGGCTGCGGGAACCGGCGCGGACCGAGGTGCTTCCGCAGCGTCTTGGCCGGGAGCGCTTCGCTGACGACGCGCACGAACTCCGTGAACGCGCCGCCGAGCGTGTCGGGCGGGTTGCGCTCGAGAACGAGCTCGCGGAAGCACGGCTCCGTTACGCCTTCCATCGGCGCGAGGAGCCAGGGACCGGTGAAGGGCAGCTGCATCACGCTCGGAATCTATGCGGCGCGCGACGCACGGCCAAGTGCCTGAGCCGAGCCGCTGGTTGCGGCGCAAGGGAAGCACTAGAGTCCGCGCCGAGATGAACACGCGCAGAGACCTCTACGTCCTCCTCGGCGGATGCCTCTTGGCCTTCGGAGCCTCCGTCGTCAACGTCGCCTTCCTGCTGCGCACCGGGACGTCGGTCAGCCACCTGACGGGCGACGTCTCGCGGCTCGCCATGGACTGGGCGGATGCCTCGGACGAGGCGCTCACACACTCCTGGCAGGTCTTGGCCGCTGCGCTGGGATTCGTGCTCGGCGCGGTCTTGGCCGGATTCGTGATTCACCAGCCGAATCTCGTGCTGGCGCGCCCATACGGCCGGACCGTCATCTTCATCGGCTGCCTGTTGGTCGGCTCCGAGATGCTTCGGCCGGGCCATCCGCATCTGGCGATCGGGCTCGCGGCGTGCGCCTGTGGCGTGCAGAACGCACTCGCGACGCGCTATCGGCAGATCATCCTGCGGACCACGCACATCACCGGCCTGCTGACCGACTTGGGCACATCCTCGGGATGCGCATGCGCGGTCGAGCCATACCGAGGCACGGCATTCTCGTTCCGGCGGCGATCTGCGTCGCCTTCTTCCTCGGTGCGTTGACGAGCGGATTCACCTTGGCTCGGACCAGCGTGCCGCTGCTCACGGTCGTCGGGGCGGGATACGTACTCGGGGGTCTGGTCTGGAGCGTCGTGAAGCGCACGATCATCCCTCCCGAGGACCTCACCGGCTGAATCCGAGGACCCTCGGACGAATTCCCGCCCCGGTCGTCGCACGCTGCGCGCGAATCGGACAGATTCGAGGCCATGCAATCTGCCAGACTGGAACGGCGCCACCGCGGCGGGGACTGGATGCGCTTCTACGGGATCGACTCGCGCGGCGCGCACGCGCGCGTCGCCGAGGCGACCGAGCGCACCCCGATCGTGCGCATCCCCAGCCTCGACGAACGCATCGAGCTGCTCGCCAAGCTCGAGAACCGCCAGAACGAGGGCGCGTTCAAGGCGCGCGGTGCATGGAACAACCTCTCGCAGCTCACGCAGGCGGAGCGCGAGCGCGGCGTGATCGCGACCAGCTCGGGCAACCACGGACGCGCGCTCGCCTGGGCCGCGAAGCGCGCCGGCGTGAAGGCGACGATCGTGATGCCGAAGGACGCCTACCCGAACAAGATCGCTGCGTGCCGCGAACACGGCGCGGAAGTGATCCTGGGTGACACGCGCGAGCACGCCGAACAGCTCTGCCGCGAGCGCGTCGAGGCCGGCGCGCTTCTCGTCCACCCGTACGATGACGACCGCACGATCGAAGGCGCGGGAACCGTCGGCGTCGAGATCGCGCAGGACTGCGGCGGTGCGGACGTGGTCGTCGTGCCGGTCGGCGGCGGCGGCTTGATCGCGGGGACGAGCCTCGCGCTGCGCCTCGAGCTCGGCGGGCGTCCGTGGATCCTCGGCGCGGAGCCGGCGGGCGCGCCGTCGATGGCGCTCGGCCTCGCGGCGGGGGAAGGCGTGCTGCTCGACGCGATCACGACGAACGTGCAAGGGCTCTGCCCGCTCTCGGCCGGCGAGCGCAACGTCGCGATCTGCCTGGAGACGATCGACGGCGTCGGCTTGCTCCCGGACGAAGCGATCTACGCGGCGCAGAAGCGTCTCGTGCAGCTCGGCGAGGTCGTCGAACCCGCCGGCGCCGCGGCGACCGCGCTCGTCGACGCCGGGCTGATCCCCGAGGAGTGGCTCGAAGGCAAGACGAAGGACGATCCGCTGCGCGTGGTCGTCGTCGTGTCCGGCGGCAATCCGGCGCCGGAACAGCTCGCGGCCTTGCGAGGCGAGAAGTGAGACGCATCGCGCGTGAGCCGCGACGCGCCGCGCGTCGTGTGCGCGCGGCGAGCGCTCCTCGCCGGCGTCGCATGGTTGCTCACGCTCTTCGTCGCCGCGTGTTCGTCGGAGGACGAACCGCCGCCGCGCGACACGATCGTCGTGTTGTGGTGGGAAGGCGTTCCGCCCGAGTTGTGCTTCGACGCCGCGGGTGCTTCCGCGTCAGCGACGCCGACACTCGCGCGCCTCGAGTGCTTGCGCAGCGTCCCGAACTACGTCCCGTCGAGCGACCTGTCCGAGACGCGACTGACGAGTGTGCTGGCGGAGTCCGGACGGATCCCGGCCGCCATGGGGCTGCTCGACTGGGGCGTGCGGCGCCGACCGGAGGGACCACTGGCGCGCAAGCTGCGCGAAGCGGGGTACCTGCGCTGCGCCGCCGTCTCGCGCGCGGAACTCGCCTGCCTCGCGTCGCAGTTCGACCGCTTCTTCGCGCCGCCCTTCGGGGCTGCGGCGTCCGCTTCGGCGCACGACGCCGCGTGGCGCGCGCTCGCACCGGAACTCGACGCTGCGCTCGAGACCGACCGCCCCGTCTTCCTGCTCGTCGCGACCGACGTGCTCGCGCGGCGCGCCCCGCCCTCGCCGACCGAGCTCGCGCCGCACCTCGCCGCGCGCCTCGAGCGCCTGGAGAGCGTGCAGACGAGCGCGGAAGCGCGGGAGGAACTCGCCGACATGCGCGCGCGCCTCGCCGCGGATCCGGCAATCGCCGGGGAAGCGCTGCGGGAGCGCCTCGTGCGCCGTCGCGGGGACGCCTACTGGGACGTGCTGCAAGCGGCGGAGGCGGACGCTCGACTCGCGCGTGCGGACGCGATGCTCGCCGGCTTGCTCGCGCGCCTCGCGGAGACGGGCCGCCGCGACCGCTTGCGCCTCGTCGTCGCCGGCGGCGCTGCGCGCGATCCGTGGAGCGCCGCGATCGAGACGAACGCGGGCGGCGCGGCGCCGCTCTACACGCTCGGGCTGCCTCGCTTCGACGGCATCGTGCAGGAGTCCGACCTGCGCGCGGCCTTGTCCGCCGTGGTCACGCAGCCTGCGCGCGCCGACGCTCGCGTCGCGCGGCCGTCCGGCCCCGCGGACCTCGTCGCCGTCGTCGCGCGCGCGGGGGAGACGCGCTTCCTGCTGACGCTGGAGGCACCGGACGGATCGACGGAGCAGTGGAACTCCGACGTGACGGGCGAGCGCGCGCGTCGCGAGCGAGCCGGACGTCGAGGTACGCCCGTTCCCGTGGCGCACAGCGTGGCCGGTCGAGCGCGTCGCGGCGCGCAACGCGGGCGCGGCGGCGGCGACGCTCGAACTCACCGCGGAAGCGGGGGAGAGCGTTCGTGTGCCGGACGCGAAGGGCAAGTCGCTCGAGCTCGAGGGCGGCGGACGCGTTCTGCTGCGAGCGTCGCGCTGGAGGCCCGGGTTCGTCGCGCGTTGGCGCGGCACGGCGATCACCGAGTCCGACTGCGCCGTCGGTGCGCGGACGCTCGCGGAGACCGACTTGCCGACGGTGCCGCGTGCTTCGGCGGACGTCTGGCCCGAAGACGGCCCCGCGCCGCGGCTCGACCTCGCGGCGGCCGGCGCGTGGCGCGAAGTCACGCTCGGCGCCGAGGGCGACGGTCCGGCCGAGCTTCTGGTCGAGGCCTGGCCCACGCGCCTCGAGCCCGACAGCGTCTGGCTGGAGCTGTCGGACGGCGCGTCGCTCGAACCGCACCCGCTGCGGCCGGGCGCCTGGATCGCCCGCGGCGAAGCTCCGCTGGTCGCGCGCATCCTGCGCAGCGCCGGCGGCGAACTGGCGTTCCGGGCGGAGCTGGGCGGCGTGCGGGTCGGCGCTTCCGAGACGCGCGTCGACCGCAAGCGCGCCGTGGCGGCCGGCGAAGTCACGATCCTGCTCTCGGCGGGCGTCTGGAACGACGCGACGCTGTATGGTGCTCGGCCCCAAGGTCCCGCGCTCGGCCTCGAGCTGCTCGGTCCGCCGCCCTCCGCCCCTGATCACCCTGCCCTCCGCCGCCGAACGCCGCTTCCTGCTCCGCGCCTCCCGCACCCGATGAAACGCGTCGTCCTCGTCAACCCCGCCGGTCCCCGCAACGTGGGCATGGCGCTGCGCGTCGCCGACAACTTCGGTCCCTGCGAGCTGGTGCTGGTGAAGCCGAGCCGCCCCGCGCTGCTCCTGCACCCCGAGTTCGAGCAGATGTCGCACGGTGTCGACGAGATCGCCGGCAAGCTGCGCGTCGTCGACACGCTCGCGGAGGCGCTCGAGGGCACGACCTGGGCCGTCGGCTTCACGGCGCGCGTGCGCGGCGACGTCGTGCGCGCGGAGTGGAACGAACTGCGCGGCGGATTGGTCGAGCGCACGGACGATCCCGAGGAGCTCGTTGCACTGGTCTTCGGCAGCGAGGAGTTCGGGCTCTCCGCGGACGACGCCGCGCTGTGCCAGGAACTCGTGCACATCAGGACGAGCGCGGACCACACCTCGTTGAACCTCGCGGTCTGCGTCGGCGTCGTGCTGCAAGGACTGTACACGGGCACCGAGGTGCACCGGCCCGAACCCGGCGGCCATCCGTTGAAGGGCGAGGAGCGCGCATTCCTGATCGCGAACCTCAGGCACGCGTTCAGCGACAACGTCGCGCGCAGCGACGAGGCGAAGCGCCTGATCGTGCGCTCCATCGACCGTGTCTTCGGCCGGTCGCAGCTCTCGACCTCCGACGCCCGCGCGTGGCACATGATGGCGCGCTCGCTCGGCTCGAAGAAGGTGCCGGCAGACTTTGGACTGAACCCCAGCCCCTCCAAGAAGGTGACCAGCGATGACTGACTCGAGCACCGGCGGCGAGCAGCCCGCGAAGCAGAAGGCGGTCGTGCGCCTGAACCGCATCAGCACGAAAACCGGCGACGACGGCACGACCGGGCTCGGCGACGGATCGAGGCTGCCGAAGCACCACCCGCGCATCGCCGCCTACGGCACGCTCGACGAACTCTCTTCGATGCTCGGCGTAGCGATCGCCGCGGGCGTGAGTGATCCGCACGCGACGTGGCTCCGCGGCATCCAGAACGACCTCTTCGATCTCGGCAGCGACCTCTGCGTCCCGGGCGAGATGGGGGACAAGCTGCGCATCACCGCCGACTACACCGCGCGACTCGACGCGCTGCTCGACGAACAGAACGAGCTGCTCGAGCCGCTCGACTCCTTCTGTCTGCCCGGCGGCACGCTCGGCTCGGCGTGGATGCACGTCGCGCGCACGGTCTGCCGCCGCGCCGAGCGCGAGGTCAGCGCGCTGATCGAGCACGAGCCCGAGGGCGCGGTGAACCGCGAGGTGATGCGCTACTTGAACCGGCTCTCGGACCTGCTCTTCGTCTTCGGCCGCGTGCTGAACGACGGCGGCAAGGCGGACATCAAGTGGGTCCCCGGGCTGAACAAGTCGTGAAGCCCTTCAAGCTCGCCGCGCTCACGCCGCCCGCTTGGGTGGCGACGGTGGAGCACGATCCGACGGCGCTCCTCTCCGACCACGCGCACTGCGAGCTGAAGGCAGCGGCGGCAACGGCGCAAGCGTTGCTCCTCAAGCACCGCACGAACACACCGCTCGTCGCCGAACTCTCCGCGATGGCGGCCGAGGAGATGGAGCACTTCCGGCAAGCCGTCGAGCTCCTGCACCTACTCGGCGGCACGCTCGGCCCGGTCGAGGTCAACGAGTACGCCGAACGCCTCCTCGCCGACTCCGGCCCGACGCGCGGCGACTCCTCCTTGACCGCCTGCTGATCGCCGGCCTGATCGAGCTGCGCAGCCTCGAACGCTTCCACCTCCTCGCCGAGGGCCTCCACGACGAACGCCTCGCGGCCCTCTACCGCGCCCTCGTCCCGAGCGAGTCCGGACATCAGGCATTGTTCGACCGCTTGGCCCGCAACCTGTTCGACGCGCGCCTCGTCGCGAAGCGCCAGACCGAGTTGCTCGAGATCGAGGCCCGCTGCGCCCGCGAGGCCGCGCCGGGGCCGCGCGTGCACTCGGGTTGGGCGACGTTGTGAGGTGCGACCACGCGGCCCCCAGGCCGTGACGCGGCGGAGCTCGGGCGAGGCAAGGCGTAACCGGGGCCTAGGGACCAACGATCCCCGACCGACGACGAATGCCGAGTCAGCGACGGCAAGCGTCGTGATCTGAAGACGACCATGCCGCGACGTCGCTGGTCGCGGTTCGAAGGTGACAACTCAGCGCGGGTGATCGCCGCCATCTGAAGTCGACGCACTGGCCGGGGATGATCTCGACAGTCAAGGAACGTCCGTTGCCTATCAGTAGTCAGTGGTCGGTGGTCGGTCATTGGTCGTCGCGGTGCCGCCCCGCTCGCTCGAGCTCCGCCAAGGGCTCCGCTCGCGGGGCTCGCTTTCACGTCAGCGGGGTCGGGTGCGGCGCGTCTCGAACTTGATAACGGCGGTGTTGTCGTGCGAGCGCATCGGCGACCGGCAAGCGACCGATGCCGCGTCACGCCAAGCGCCCAGCGAGCCGCGCGGAGCGGAGCCCTTGGCGGAGCTCGAGCGAAGCGCGGCGTCACCCGTGACCAAGGATCAACGATCACCGGCCAACGACGAATGCCGAGTGAGCGAAGGCGAGTGCCGCGATGTGAAGGCGAGCACTCAGCGACGGCGAAGGTCGCGATCTGAAGGCGACCAGTCAGCGATGGTCATGGTCGCGACTTGAAGGCAAGAACTCAGCGACGGTGATCGCCACGACCTGAAGTCGACGCACTGGCCGGCGGACGATCTCGAGAGTTGGTCGTCGTTCGTTGATCTTCAGTCGTCGGCGGTCGGTCGTTGGGCTATTGGTCATTGGTCGTTGGTCGTCGCAGTGCCGCCCCGCTCGCTCGAGCTCCGCCAAGGGCTCCGCTCGCGGGGCTCGCTTTCACGTCAGCGGGGTCGGGTGCGGCGCGTCTCGAACTTGATAACGGCGGTGTTGTCGTGCGATGGCATCGGCGGCCGGCAAGCGACCGATGCCGCGTCACGCCAAGCGCCCAGCGAGCCGCGCGGAGCGGAGCCCTTGGCGGAGCTCGAGCGAAGCGCGGCGTCAGCCGTGACCGACGACCAAAGTCCGAGAACCAACGCGGAACGACGAACGCCGAGTCCAATGACCGAAACCTCCCGGGGCCGCATTCTCTGTTTCGCATCCAATTAGCGAATAGCGCAAGTATTCGGCACTTATCGCGAACTTCGCGCCGTGCGCGTCGTTCTATGAGGTGTGCGACGCATACAGCAACAGACCGACTTCGAGTTCCCCGAACCGCGCACGCATGGAGGTCGCCGCAAGGGGGCCGGGCGGCCGAAGCGCAAGAGCGGTGTGGCGCACGCGGCGCGCGAGCGGGTGTCGCGGCACGACCCGCGCATCGTGACGATCAAGTTGGCGCAGGGCTTGCCGTGGTTGCGCGAGTGGCTCGAGGCGCGGGCGGTGACGTGCTGCATCCGGGACGCGCAGCGGGCGGACTTCCGCATCGTGCACTACTCGATCCAGCGCGATCACGTGCACTTCATCATCGAAGCGGACAGCAAGTCGGCGCTGTCGAACGGGATGAAGGGGCTGAACTCGCGGATCGCGCGGACGCTCAACGGGATCTGGCGCCGCACGGGAAGGGTGCTGCGCGAGCGCTTCCATGATCGGGTGTTGAAGTCGTTGCGCGAGGTGCGCAACGCGCTGGTGTACGTGCTGAACAACCACCTGAAGCACGGCACGCTGTACGACCCGTGCGGCGTGGTGGGTGAGCCGGACGTCTTCTCGTCGGGGTGCTACTTCGACGGTTGGACGGGGAGGCCGCCGGAGCGGGAGGCGGGCGGCGAGGGCGAGGTGGTGGTGCGCGGCGGGTGGAAGCTCTCGCGGGGCTGGAAGCGCCACCATCGCGCCATTCCCGTGGAGGCCGCTCCGCGCTCGGGCGGGTCGCGCTAGGGTCGAGGGAACTCCTCGCGCCCCGGGCCGGTCGAGTTGCGGCTGCTCTTCCTGGCATCCATCCTCTTCGAAGGGCGAACCGCGCCCGTAACGCCCCGCCTGCCCGCCGCGCCGACACCCGGCCGCCGCGCCTCGCCACCGCCCGCCGCCTCACGCGTCGCCGCGCCACGACGCCAGCCGCGCCCGGCGCGCTTCCCACGCTCGTCCCACAGCAGCGCCCACCCTCGGCAATACCCGCCGCAGCGTCTGACTCAGGCTTCCAACGAGCGGGAATGGCCCGAATTCCGGGGCTCGGACGCTGGAGGGGGCTCCCTGGGCTTTCCTAGCATCGGCCCGTGATGGCGCTGCTTTCGTCTTGGATTGAAGCCGATCGGGTTTCAGACGGACGACCCCCCGCGCCGATGCTCCCCCCCGGTGGCTGGGTGCCACCTGCGGCCGTCCCCAGCGGTCGCGCGACCGCGGCCCCCCCTGGGTCCACGGTCCGAAGGGTCCATCGGAAGAGTCGGAGGGTCGTTTGACCAAGATTGCATTTTCCACGAGGGGGCTCGTGGGCGGGGCGCTGTGTCTCAGCGGTCTGCTCGTGCCCGTTGCAGGAGCAGAGGGTGCCGGCGCGGCGGAGCCCTTGAGCCTCTTCTCCTCCCAAGGCGAAGCCGCGGAGCGGCCGGTCGGCGTGCTGCGTTCGCGGGTCGTCGACCTCGACGTCGAGCTTCTCGCCGCGGAGGACGCGGTCGTGCTCGAGCTGTCGGACGAGCTCACCGTGCTCGCGACGAAGGACGCGCAGCGCTCGTCGCGCGCCGGTTCGCGGACGTGGCTCGGTGACGTCGCTGGTTCGCCGAACGGTGACGTGCGACTCGTGCGACGCGGCGACGTGGTCGTCGGCACCGTGCGCGCCGACGGACAACTGTATCGCGTGCGTCCCGACGCCGAGGGTCATCACCTCGTCGAGCTCGTCGACGAAACGTTGCTGCCCGGCTGCGCAGGCGACCCCACCGCTTCGAGCGCGCTCGGAGCCGACGCCGCGCCGGACACGCCGGACAACGGGGGGGCCACGACCGGCAACGACTTGCCCGTCACCGGAACCACCGAGATCGACATCCTCGTCGTCTACACACCCACGGCGCGCATCGTCTCCGGCGGCACCGACGGCGTGCTCGCGTTGATCGAGCTCGCCGAGCTGGAGACGAACCAAGCCTTCGCGAACTCCGGCATCGACCTCGCCGTGCGCGTCGTGCACTGCGCGGAACTCGCGGGATACACGGAGTCCAGCAGCTTCAGCACCGAACTCTCGCGTCTGCGCACGCCCGGCGACGGCTACGCGGACGAAGTGCACGAGCTGCGCGACCTCTACGGAGCGGACCAGGTCTCGATGATCGTGGGGAACACGAGCTCCTGCGGCATCGGCTACGTCCAGGACACGCCGGGCAGCTGGTTCGACCAGCTCGCGTTCACCGTCGTCTCGCGCAACTGCGCGACCGGCTACTACAGCTTCGCGCACGAGCTGGGGCACAACCTCGGTTGCCAACACGACCACGCGAACGCCGGGAACGGCGCGTACAGCTTCTCGTACGGCCATCGCTCCTCCGACAACCAGTGGCGCACGATCATGTCGTACGCCCCCGGGACGCGCATCCAGCACTTCTCGAGCCCGCTGGTCGACTACGCAGGAGAAGCGACGGGCGTCGCGGACGGTGGCGTCGACCCCGCGGACAACGCGGAGACGATCCGCAGCCTCGCGGTGGCGATGTCGGACTTCCGCGACCGCCCGCTCGAGTCGTACGGCGAAGGCAAGCTCACCTCGCTCGGCGAGCTTCCGGCCGCAGGTTGGACCGGAACTCCGTCGGCGAGCGGCACGGGCTTCCAGCTGCAGCTCTCGAACGGCGTGCCCGGACAGGGCGGCGTCGTGCACTACAGCTCGACTCCCGCGCAGGAGTCGTTCATGGGCGGCACGCTGCTCGCGTCGCTCCCGCTCGCGAGGCTCGCGGCCTTCCGCGTCGCGCCCGACGGCACGGCGACGGTCAACGTGCCCGTACAGGCCGCGGACGTCGGATCGACGCGTTACTACCAGTTCCTCTTCCGCGATCCCGGGCAGCCGAGCGGTCCCGGCGTCGCGATGAGCAACGGCGTGCGAGCGCGCTTCCTGCCGTAGCAGGACGAAACGGGGTGCGCGGCGACGAGCCGCGAGGTTTCGACGACGCGTGCCTCGCAACCACTGAGTTGCAACATGTCGAGGGGCCCTCTCTTCGGAGGGGTCCCCTCATTCGTTGAAGAGCGCTACTCGCCCGCGTGCGCCGCGCGCAGCGCCTCGACGTCGATCTTCGACATCTTCAGCATCGCCTGGATCGCGCGGCCCGCCTTCTCGGGATCGGGGTCGCCGATGAAGCGCTGTAGATCCGTGGGGATGATCTGCCAGGACAAACCGTACTTGTCCTTCAACCAGCCGCACATGCTCGGTTCGCCGCCGTCGTCGATGAAGCGGTTCCAGTAGCGGTCGACCTCCGCCTGGTCCGCGCAGTCGACGTAGAGCGAGACGGCTTCGGTGAAGTGGAACTGCGGGCCGCCGTTCAGGGCCATGAAGCGCTGTCCGGCGATCTCGAAGCTCACGAGCATCGGCGGGGGAGCGTCGCTCGCCATCTCTTCCGGCGTGCGCACGGGGTCGAGGACGCTCGCGTCGTCGAAGACGCTCGCGTAGTAGTGCGCGGCCTCCTCGGCATCGCCGTCGTACCAGAGGAAGGTCGTGATCTTCTGCGTGGAGCTCATGGAATCGACCTGGCGTTGCGGCGTGCTGGAACAGGCCGCGAGGAGGGCGAGCCCGACGAACAGCGCGGTTCGCCGGGCGTGGAAGGAAAGGCACATGATCACGTCTCCGCGCGCATCGCTGCGCTCAAGGAAGCTCGACTGGCACGCGGACCTCGCGACCCTTCTCACCGGTCCAACCGACCGTCGCCGTACCGGACCCGCGGACGATCCAGCGCACCATGACCTCGCCGCGCCCGGGGATGCCGCGCTCGCTGAGCAGGCGCTCGGGGCGATCGGTGTCGAAGTCCATGCGCTCTTGACGCCAGCGGTCCTCGCGGAAGCCGCCGGCCAGGACCTCGAAGTCGCCCGCGATCGTGAACTCGTCCTGCTTGCCGACCTTCTTCTGCGCCGCGAGCGCGGTGCGCGTCGGGATCGGGCGCAGGTTCTCGAAGGTGACGTCGATCGCGGTCAGTCCGCCGCCGAGGCTGCTCACTTCGTGCGAGCGCACGACGACGTCGGGCATCGACTCGGCGTGCCGCATGCAGAAGACCGCGTTGCGGTGCAGTTCCTCCTCGATCAGGAAGCTCGGGGGGACGCGGCCGAAGTCCTTGCGGAAGCCCCCGACCTCGACCGTGCCGTACAGCGGATGCTCGACCTCGTGCCACTCGATGTAGGCACCGCCCGACATGAGCTGGTCGTTGAACCACAGGCGGTCCTCCTGCGACGTCCCTCCGAACCAGCCGGCGTTCGGGTCGGGCTTGTCCTGCGGGAACATGCGCTCCGAGACCCACATCTCGTTGGTGAACGAGATGATGCCGAGCCCTTCGTAGGTCCAGTTGACGAAGCCGCCGAAGACCGAGTAGAGGTCCTTCCAGATGATCATGTAGTCGTAGAACGGGAGCATGCGCTCGCCGTCCTTGCCGAGCTCGTCGTACACGCGCAGGTCGGCGCGAGGGTATCGGCCATAACTCTCCGCACCGGGACCGCGCAGGATCATGCCGCCCGTGTTGTGGAACGACTGCACGGCCGCGATGTTCGGGTGCGCGAGGATGAAGTCGGCGATGCAGCGCGTTTCCGGCCAGTAGAGCGGATAGGGCCCCGCGCCGTACTGGATGTGGCCGGGGCGCCACGACGACGGCCAGGCGCGGTTCATGTCGTAACCGCCGCTGTCGTCCTCGTTGATCAGACCGTCGCCGTCGTCGTCGTAGCCTTCGGTGCCGAGCAGGATCCAGTCGCCCTTCTCGCCGCGGTCGTTGTCCGGGACGGGGATCATCACGCGCGGGTCGTCCGGATCGAGGCGGTGCGTGCCTTCGCCGGGGACGTACTTGCGCATCTGCACGATGTGTCCGTCGCCGTCGAGGTCGTTCGGCGGATCCTCGTCGAACTTCCCGTCGAGGTCGGAGTCCGTCGGCTGGTGACCGGTGCGCGACGAGTGCGGGTTGTGTGCTTCGTGGATCCAGTGGTGACGGCCGTCCGGGTTGACCATCGGCAGGATGTAGAAGCAGGCGCGGCCGAGGAGGTCGTCCACGCGCTCGTTCGTGCCGTGGTTCTCGAGCAGGTACCACGCGAGGTAGAGGGTCGCCTCGCTGCCCTGCACCTCGTTGCCGTGGACGTTCGCATCGACCCACATCGCGGGCTTCGAGTCGGCGGAGCCGGAGGCGGGGTCGTTGAGCGTGTAGACGCGCATCTCGCGCCCTTCGACGCTCTTGCCGATCACTTGGTACGTCAGCAGGTCGGGCCAACGTTCCGCGAGGCGGTCGAGGTGGGCGTAGATCTCGGCGTCGTCGTACAGCCGGTTCCAGGCGATCTCGACCGACGGACGCGTGTCGACGGGGTTGCCGATGAAGCCGGTACCGGGGTCCTGCGCGAGGAGCGCTAGGCTGAGCAGGGGAGCGATCATCGCGAGACCTCCGCGTTGCGGGTGACGATGCCTGCGTGGTCGGTGACGACGCGGACGGCGACGGACGACGGATCGGAAGTGCGCACGATCCAGTTCAAGGTGCGGCGGCCGCCGGTCCCCGCCAGCTCGTCGACCATCACGCGACGCGGGCCGGCGATCAGCTCGTCGCCGTCGGCGAAGGTCAGCTGCACGCGGATGGGGCGCAGCGTCTCGGTGCTGCGCGCGGCGGCCGTGGTGAACGGCAGCAGTCGCGCGTTCTCGAGGACGACTTCGATCTCGTGCAAGCCTTCGCCGAGACGGCGCGCCGTGCACTCGACGACTTCGACGCGCGGGATCTCAGCAGCGAGCTCGAGCAGGAAGGCGAAGTGTTCGTCAGCGAGCTCGTCGCGCAGCGCGACCGGCGGTTCGATGCGCGCGAACGGCATCCATCCGCCGATCTCGACCGGTCCGAGGTCGGGGTGGTCGAAGGCGGTCCAGTCGTGGAAGGCGTCGACGCCTTGCGCTTCGAGCCACGCGAGTGTCTTCGCGTCGTCACAGGGCTCGGGAGCCTTCTCGGCGTCCTTCTCGGCCGGCGCTTCCTTCGACTCGTCGTTGGATTCAGCGGGCTGCTCCGACTTCTCATCGTCAGTCTGCGCGGACTTCTCCGACTTCGGCAGCTCCGCGGGCGCGGACCAAGGGTGGACGCTGATGCACTGCATGCCGCGGTGTTGGACGAGCCACGTCTGCAAGCGACCTTCCTCGTCCTTCGCGCCGGCGCGCGGCTTCGGGACGGCCTTCGCGTACCGGCGTCCGAGTTCCTTCAGCAGCGCGACATCGTCCGCCGGCCGACCGGGCGACTCGACGCCGCGGTTGCCCTTCTTCTGCTCCGGCGGCGGCGAGCTCAAGTCGTCCAGCTCGCCGTAGGCGACGACGAGCGAGATCTCGGGGTGCGTCAACACGAAGTCCATCACGGCCTTCACGCCTGGTTCCTCGCCGGGGAAGCGTCCGGCGCGCGCGGCGTGTTCTTCCCACAGCGCGGGGAAGTTGCGGTGCCACTCGGTGTTCCGCTCGCCGTCCTCGGCGACGCGTTCGTCGCCGTCGGAGTCGCGTCCTTCGGGGTAGAGCGCGTAGACGCCGCGCTCGCCCTTCTCGCGATCGGCTTTCTTCAGCACGCGCCGGTCGGCGGGATCGATGACCCACTCGCCCTCGGGATCGGGGACGCGCATCCACAGCACCGAACCGTCTCCGTCGACGTCGGCGATCGGATCTTCCGCTTCGCGACCGTCGCGGTCGTCGTCGACGCCGAGGCCGCTCGCGAGGCGTTCGGCGACCGGGGATTCGAAGCGCAGCTCGCAACCGTCGGGGTTCGCGCGCGCGAGCACGTAGATCGTCGTGGAGTCGAGCAGGTGCGTGATCGCTTCGTCCTCGCCGTAGCCTTCGAGCAGCGCGCGCGCGTGGTCTAGCGCGAGGCTCGACGTCCACGCTTGAGTCCCCTCCATGCCCGCGACGAGCAGGATCGCGGGCCGGCCAGGTCGCAGCTCGCCTTCCGCGATGCGCAGCACGTCGACGGAGCGGCCGGCGCGCGAGTTGCCGATCGACATCAAGTGCGCGCGGCCGGTGTAGTCACCTTCGAGCCGGCGTTGTGCGACGCGCAGCGCGCGGTCGTCGAGCCACTCGAGGCGCGATTCGGTCGGGGCCGGAGCGTCCTGCGCGGCAGCTTGCGCCGGCGGCGCGTTGACGAAGGACGCGAAGGTCGCGAGGGAGATGAGGGCCGGGAGCATGGAGTCCTCTCGTTGCTGGGGGGAAGAGGCTCGGATTGTAGCGGGGCCCCCCGCCGGCGTTCAGCTTCCTGCCGAAGCGAGGAACTCCGCGATCTCGTCGCCGCGAGTCTCCGCGTCCTTCTCGCCCAGCTCGATCAGCCGCTTCAGGTAGTCGGATTGGAACATGAGCAAGGAGAGCAGGTCGGAGCTCTTCGTCTCGCGGGTACCCAGTCGGCGAGTCAGGAAGCGGAACAGGCCAGGGAGCTTGGGCTCGTAGTCGGCGGCGAGGCGCCCCAGGTCGACGGACGGCCGCATGACGAGCAAGCGTACGGGGCGCAGGCCGAGGCGATCCTCGTCGGGGAGCCTGTCGATCAGCGCGTTGACGCGCTCGAGGCTCATGGCGTCCTGGTCGAGCAGATCGAGGAAGATGGCATTCATCAAGATGCCGATGACCTGTGCGGGCGGTGGGTATCCGGAGGTCGCGGAGCTCGCCGCTTCTGCCTCGGTGCGCCCGTAGCGCGTCGAGATCGCGAGGACGTGCGTTGCTCCGAGGTGGATCGACGGGGCGAGCGGTCGATGCAGGCGGATGCCGCCGTCGCCGTACCAGTGGCCGTCGACCTTCGTGGCGGGGAAGAAGAACGGCAAGGCCGACGACGCCATGACGTGGTCGACACGGATCTTGGCGGCTTCGCTGCGTCGCGAGGGGCGCTGCCAGTCCTGCACCTCGGCGCCCTCGTAGAAGGTGAGCGTCTGTCCCGTGTCGTAGCGCGTCGCCGTGAGGGCGAGCGCCTTCAGCTCGCCGCGCGCGATGCGCTCCTCGATGCCGTTGATGGAGTTACGCGCGTCGCAGGCCAGAGCCGCGCACAGCGTGCGGTGCAACGGGCGCGTGTCGACGAGGCCCCGCATCTGCGGCACGCCCTTGCGGCCACCGAAGAAGGCGAGCTGCGCCGTCCAGCGGGCCACATGACGCAGGATGGAGAGGCTGTCGACGCGGAACACGTCGTCGATGTCGAGGTTGCTCCACAGGCGTACGAGCTTGTCGACGCGCGTGGGGAAGTCCTCGAAGCCCGCCGCGAGGTGCGCGGCGTTGATCGCTCCCGCGGAGACGCCGGTCAGGATGCGTGCGCGCAACGCGGGATGACGCCGCGCGAGGTGACGCAGGAGGCCGACTTGGTACGCGCCGCGAGCGCCGCCGCCTCCGAATGCCAGCGCGAGTTCTGTCGGGGGAGTGGACATGGGGCCCTAGATGCTACGGACGCCAAGCGGGCGACGCATCCACCGAGTTGCTCGTTAGTGCGCGCGGAGCTGCAGCGACATGTGACGGTCGGTGTCGACCACCAGCTCCGCGTGGCCCAGACCGCACTCATCGGCGAGGACCCGTAGCTCCTGCGGCGTCAGCGCCGCGTGGAGGCTTTCGGCGAAGAGCTTGCGCTGGGACTCGTTGCAGTTCGCCGCGTGCAGAGCGACGAGAGCGTTCAGCGTCTCGAGGTCCTTCGGACGGAAGAGGTCGCGGATCAGCAGGACGCCGCCGGGTGCGAGGACGCGACGCGCTTCGCGCAGGAAGGCTGCCGGCTCGGGGATGTGGTGCAGGATCGTGTTCGAGAAGACCGCGTCGAAGTGCGCGTCCGGGAGGTCGAGGCGCTTGGCGTCGGCGGCGCGGTACTCGATGCGGTCGCGGACGGAGGCGTCGAGCGCGAGGCGTCGGCGTTCGGCGACGGCGAGCATCTCGTGCGCGAGGTCGATGCCCAGCACGTGCGCGTCGGGCACGCGAGCCGCGACGACGGGCGGCATCTGGCCGGGGCCGGTACCGATGTCGAGCATGCGGCCACGCGCGCCGAGCTCGATCAAGCGGTCTATGAAGTCCGCGTTGGGGCCGCTGTGGTCCATCGCGTCGTAGTCGGCGGCCTCCTCGGCCGTGTCCATCGCTTCCGGTTCGAGGATGCGCTCGAGCATGCGTCCGTCAGATCGTGAAGTAGCGGGCGGCGGGGTGGTGCACGACGATCGCGGACGTCGACTGCTCCGGCCAGAGCTGGAACTCGTCGCCCATCTGGATGCCGATCTCGGAGGCGCCGAGCAGGTCTAGCAGCACGGCTTGATCCTCCATGTTCGGGCACGCCGGGTAGCCGAAGGAGTAGCGCGAGCCGCGGTAACCTTGCTTGAGCAGGTTGCGCATCTCGCGCGCGTCCTGGCCGGCGATGCCGAGCTCGCCGCGGATCTGGTGGTGGATGAACTCGGCCATGCCCTCCGCCGCCTCGACCGAGAGGCCGTGGAGGTGCAGGTAGTCCTTGTAGCGGTCGGCGGCGAACCACTCGCGCGCGATGTCGGACGCCTGTTGTCCGATCGTGACGACCTGCAGCGCGACCGTGTCGAGTTGACCGTTCTGCGAGAAGAAGAAGTCCGAGATGCAGAGGTGCTTCTTGCCGTTCTGGCGCGGGAAGTCGAAGCGCGCGACCTCTTTCGACTGGTTCTCCGGGTCGAGCAGGACCAAGGCCTCGCCGTCGGCGAAGCAAGGCCAGTAGCCGTAAGCGGCACGCGGTTGGAGGATCTGCTCCTTCGCGCACTGCTTCATCAGTTCGTGGTAGATCGGGCGCACTTCGTCGTCGATGAAGCGCTGGTACTCGTCCGTCGGCGTGTTCTTGCGGCGGTAGCCCCACTGGAACTGGAAGAGCGTGACCTCGTTGATGAAGGGCATCACGCTCTGGAGGTTCACAGACTCGACGAGGCGACGACCCCAGAAGGGCGGCTTAGGCAGGTCCGGCGCCTGGACGAGGTCGCCGCGGTGCGGGAGGTTCTCGTCCTCTTCCGGCTCGGGACGCGTGGCGGCGGCCGCGTTCTGCACCGCGTCGACCGTCGCGGCGACGTGCGCGCTGACGCGCTGCTTCTTGGCGACGACGGCAGGCTTTTGTTCGCCGCCGACGATGCGGCCGATCAGGTCGAGGCCTTCGAAGGCGTCCTTCGCGTAGTAGACGGGGCCGCCGTAGACGCTGCGGCAGTCGTGTTCGACGAAGTTCCGCGTCAGCGCGGCGCCGCCGAGGATCACGGGCGTCGTGACGTGACGCCGGTTCATCTCCTCGAGGTTCTCGCGCATGATCACGGTGCTCTTCACGAGCAGGCCGGACATGCCGATCGCGTCCGGTTGGTGTTCGTGTGCGACGTCGAGGATGTGCTGGATCGGCTGCTTGATCCCGATGTTGAAGACCGTGTAGCCGTTGTTGGTCATGATGATGTCGACCAAGTTCTTGCCGATGTCATGCACGTCGCCGCGCACGGTCGCCAGCACGATCTTGCCGCGCGTGTCGCCATCGGTGCGCTCCATGTGCGGTTCGAGGTGCGCGACGGCGGCCTTCATGGTCTCGGCGGACTGCAGCACGAAGGGTAGCTGCATCTCGCCGCGGCCGAACAGGTCACCGACCACGGCCATGCCGTCCAGCAGGTCCTGGTTGATGATCGCGAGCGGTTCCTTCGAGGTCATCGCTTCGTCGAGGTCTTCGAACAAGCCGTCGCGCTCGCCCTCGACGATGCGCCACTTCAGGCGCTCGAAGACGTCCGCCGGCAGCTCGCGCGCCGCGCGCGCCTTCACGTCGACGCCGTCGAAGAGCGCCATGAAGGCTTGCAGCGGGTCGTAGCCTTCACGCCGACGGTCGAAGATCAGGTCCTCCGCCGTGCGTCGCGCTTCTTCGTCGATGTGGTGCAGCGGTTCGATGCGCCCGGAGTGCAGGATCGCCGCGGAGAGCCCCGCCTTCTGCGCGTGGTGCAGGTAGACCGAATTCAGCACGTGCCGCGCGGCGGGGTTCAGGCCGAACGAGATGTTCGAGAGGCCGAGCAGGAGCCCCACGCCGGGGAGCTCTTCCTTCACGCGACGGATGCCCTCGAGCGTCTCGAGCCCGAGGCGGCGGTCGTCCTCGTTGCCCGTGCAGATCGTGAAGGTGAGCACGTCGAAGAGGATGTCTTCGGGGCGCATGCCGTAGTCACGGACGCACAGGTCGTAGATGCGTCGCGCGATGCGCAGCTTGTCGTCCGCGGTCTTCGCCATGCCCTGCTCGTCGATCGTCAGGGCGACGACCGCGGAGCCGTGGGCCTTGGCGAGCGGGAGGACCTCGTGGCACTTCTCCGGACCTTCCTCGAGGTTGATCGAGTTGATCACGCTGCGCCCGCCGCACATCTCCAAGGCCGTCTTGATGACCTTCGGGTCGGTGCTGTCGATCATCAACGGCACGGGGACCTCGGTGCGATAGCGCGCCACCGCCTGCGTCATGTCGGCGATCTCGTCCTTCCCGACGTACGCGACGCAGAGATCGAGCATGTGGCTGCCGTCGCGCACCTGAGCCTTGCCGACCTGCACCATGCCGTCGAGGTTCCCGTCGAGCAGGAACTCGCGGAAGGCCTTCGAGCCGTTCGCGTTCGAGCGCTCGCCGACGAGCAGCACCGAGTTGTCCTGCGCGAGATTCACCGCGCTGTAGATGCTGGTGACCTGCGGGACGAAGGCCGGCTTGCGTTTCTTCGGTGCGCGCACGCCGAGCGCGTGGACGACGGCTTCCATGTGCTCAGGCGTCGTTCCGCAGCAGCCACCGACGAGGTTGAGTCCGTCCTCGTCCACGAAGCGAAGCAGCCAGTCGGCGAGTTCCTCGGGCGTCAGCGGGTAGTACGGATGACCATCGACGAGCTGGGGGAGGCCTGCGTTGGGGAAGGCGCCGATCTTCTTGCGACACGTCTGACCGAGCAGGCGGATGTGCTCGCCCATCTCGCGCGGTCCCGTCGCGCAGTTGAGCGAGATCAGGTCCACCGGGTACGGGTCGAGGATCGCGAGGGCGGCGGCCATCTCCGTGCCGACGAGCATCGTTCCGGTGACTTCCATCGTCACGCTGACGAAGATCGGCGTGTCGATGCCGCGCGACTCGCGCACGTCCATCACGCCGCCGAGCGCAGCCTTGATCTGCAGCGGATCCTGGCAGGTCTCCACGAGGAAGGCGTCGACGCCGCCGTCGGCGAGGCCCTCGGCCTGCTCGCGGTACGACGCGCGGAGCGCTTCGTACGACGTGTGTCCGAGTGTCGGCAACTTGGTGCCGGGACCCATCGAGCCCAACACGTAGCGCGGCTTGTCCGTCGAGTACGCGTCCGCCGCGCGCCGCGCGATCTCGGCCGCAACGCGGTTGATCTCGCGCGTGCGGTCGCCCAGGCCGAACTCTTCGAGCGTCAGCGTCGAGCCGCCGAAGGTGTTCGTCTCCACCGCGTCGCACCCCGCCGCGAAGTAGCGCTCGTGGATCCCTTGGATCACGTCGGGACGCGTCAGGTTGACGACTTCGCTGCAGTTCTCGAGGCCGAGGAAGTCCGCTTCGAGGTCGAGGTCCGCGGCGTGGATCTGCGTTCCCATCGCGCCGTCGATGACGAGGACACGCTGGTCGAGGAGTGACAGGATTTCCGAAGGCATGGTGGTGATCAGCCCTTCGCGCCGGTGGCGACCAGGGTCATGAAGTGGGGGGGCTGGGGATCGCGCGCGGCGCGCTGCACGTGGACGTGCTGGAAGCCGGCTTCCGAGATCAGCGCCTCGAGCGCTTGTTCCGTGAACCCGAGGTGCTGGTGGTGGTACTTCTCGCGGACCCAGTCCTCGCTGTGCGCGAGCAGGTCAAGCACCAGCAATCGTCCGCCGGGGACCAGGATGCGCTGCGCCTCTTCGAGCGCGCGCTCGGGCTTGCGGGCGTAGTGCAGCGCTTGGCTCAGCACGACGACGTCGTACGAGCGGTCGGCGAGCGGCAGGTCCTCGATGTCGGCCTCGACGGTGACGATGTTGTCGATGCCCTTGTCCTTCGCGCGCTGGTTCAGCTGACCGAGCATCTCGGACGAGATGTCGACCGCCGTCACCGACTCCGCGATCTCGGACAGCATCAACGTAAGCAGTCCGTCGCCGATGCCGAGGTCGGCGTAACGCGCTCGGGGCGCGAGCTGGAGGATCGCGCGCGCGAGTCCCTCCCACGTGCGGCCCGGCAGCAGCTGCTCGCCGAAGGCGGCGGCCACGCGGTCGAAGTACGCGCGCGACTGTTCGCGACGTCGCTGGCGCAGCATCTCGAGCCCGGCGAGATCGGCGCGGAACTCGGGAGCCTGTTCGCTCTCCTGCAGCAGCGATTCCCACATCCCCGCGGCCGGGCCGGCGGCGATCGAGTGGAAGCTGCGCCGGCCGACGCGCCGGTCCTGCACCAATCCGACTTCCTTGAGCAGGGTCAGGTGCGTGGAGATCCGGCTCTGACCCATGTTCAGGATCTCCATCAGGTCGGTCCCCGACAGTTCTTCCTGGGCGAGCAGGTGGAGGATGCGCAGGCGCGTCTCCTCGGCGAGGGCCTTGAGCAGGCGCGAGGTCGTCGTCAATCCAATCATGGAATCGTGATGGAATGATATCAGTGATCGGTCGGGGTGGAGCGCGGCTGTACGACTCTTCCGCATGCATGGATCTATCCCGGAATGGGGACAGGGGGTGGCCCCCGGAGTACCCAGACCGACGTGGCTCCCCGAGGGTCACCGCTCGACTCCTCACCACGACCCCGGTCGGGCCGGGAGGGACTTCGGCGCGGGACGCGCGCCGCGCTCGACGGCCGCGCGCGTCCGCTCAGCGCTGCTGCAACTGCTCGTTCAGCCAGTCCTCGCGCTCGTACAACTCGCGCAGCGGCTGAATTCCCATCGACTCCCGCTCGGCGTCGGTCGTCGCGGGGTCGACCGGGTAGAGGCGCCAGCGCCGCAGGAACTCGATGTACTCGTACTGCGTGCCGTAGCGCTGCGGCTTGCCCTCGATGCGGCAGAGCTTGTCCACCGCCGTGGCCATGACGCGGAAGGCGCGGTCCTCGCCGAGCTCGACGGACTTCTGCGCGAGATCGCGGGCCAGCACCAGATCCTCGGGCTTCTGCGAGGAGATCAGGATCCAAGCGGCGTTGTAGTAGTCCTTCGCGGACTCGAGCTCGCCGGCTTCCTGGAAGCCGCGCACCTTCGAGATGCGGGACTGTTGCTCGCTGACGAACTGCTCGTCCGTCCCGGCGAAGGCGCCGCCGGACGCGAGGTCGCGACGGGTCTCGTCGACCATCACGTCGAGTCGTTCCGAGGTAGAGCGGCAGGCGGTCAGCGAGAAGAGGCAGAGCAGGAGCAGGAAGCGAGTCACGGGGAGTTCCTTCGGCGGAGGAGCAGGGGCGGGCCGGCCAGTCTCGGCGCTCCCGCGTCCCCGTCAAGTGCGCGGGCCCGGGAAGGCTAGAGCCGCGCCAGCAGGGCGCCGCCGCGCTTGTCCCGTTCGACCGCGCGGACTCCCAGCGACCTGCCGTCTGGGCCGCGCAGCCAGCGCTCGACCTTGTCGCGCAGGACCGGTTGCTGCGTGCGGTTGCCCAGGCCGCGGCCGGTGATCACCAGCAGCTCGCTCGCGCCGCGGACGCGGGCGGTGTGCAGCGCCTGGGAGAGGCGCCGGAGTGCGGCCTCGGGGCGGAGCCCGTGCAGGTCGACGCTGAGGCTGGGAGTGGTCATCGGGAACTGACTGGGTTGCGTGTTGGTGTCGAGCTCGGGCCGGACGCAAGCCCTGTTTCTCAAAGGTGTTGCGAGAGACGTCGAGAGGCGGAGGCCCCACGCACGCGCGGGCCGGGCCGGCACGGGCCGCCGGGGCGCCCGCGACCCCCCGCGAGGGGGCTCGCTGCAGGCCCCGGAGGAAGTGGAACCACACCGAACCCAGTCAGTCCTCTTTTTGCCAGAATGATTCGTCCACGGGACCAGGCTGCTCCGTAGCCTGGGCCTCACCCCCGAGGCGGATTCGACCGCCCAGGGACCGCCGGTTCGCCGGCGGTATTCGTAGCTACGAACCCAAGCGAGGGGTCCCGGCCGGGCCGGCCTCGCACGAGAAGAAAGATCCATACATGAAGAACCTCCTCCTCGGCTTCGCCGTGTGCACCGTCGCTTTCGCCTGCAAGTCCAACGACAAGGCCGAAGTCACCAGCCCCGAGGGCGCCTCGGCTCCCGATGTCTCCTGCTGCGACAGCGCCAAGTCCGACTGCGGCAGCAGCTGCGACAGCGCCGCGAAGGCCGACTGCAGCACCAAGAGCGAGTGCTCGGGCGCGAAAGTCTGCCCCGTGACCGGCAAGGTCATCGAGAACTAGTTCGACGCACGCAAGTGCACATGAGAAGAGCGGCGAGCTTCGGCTCGCCGCTCTTCTCGTCGTTCGGGAGGAGTCGCGCCTTCGCCCGCGCCGCTCACTCTCCGTCGGTCGACGAGCGACGGATCGAAAGCAGCTCGATCTCGAAGGAGAGCGGCGAGTCCGGGGGCACGAGGCCGGGGACGCCGGCTTCGCCGTAGGCCAGCGCGGGCGGAACGGTCAGGCGTCGCTTGCCGCCGGCGCTCATGCCGACGAGCGCTTCGTTCCAGCCTTCGATCGGCGCCTCGCCGAGCACGAAGCGGATCGGGATGCCGCGGTCGACGCTCGAGTCGACGAGCTGCCCGTCTTCGAGCCAGGCCTGGTAGTGCACCTCGAGCTCGTCCCCCGTGGCGGCGGGTTCTCCGACGCCGGTCTGCGTGTCCTCGTAGAAGACGCCCGAGGCGAGCTCGATCACTTGGTGCTCGACGTCGATCGGACGCGTGAAGTTGAGTGCGCAGCCCGGGAGGGTCAGGCAGGCGACGAGCAGGAGCAGTGTGCGCATGTGAATCAGACCGAGAGGACCGCGGCGATGCAGGCGACGTGCAGGATGTCGTCCGCGGTGCAGCCGCGCGAGAGATCCATGTACGGCTTCGCGAGCCCCTGCACCAGCGGCCCGAGGGCGCGGGCGTTCGCCAGGCGCTGCGTCAGCTTGTAGGCGATGTTGCCCGAGTCGAGGTCGGGGAAGATCAACACGTTCGCGCGCCCGCCGAGCGGGGAGCGCGGTGCTTTCTTCGCCGCGACCTCGGGGACGATCGCGGCGTCGACCTGCAGCTCCCCGTCGCAGCAGAGCGAGGGCGCGCGTTCGCGCAAGAGTTCGGTCGCGAGGCGCATCTTGTCGACGCGTGGGTGGTCCGCCGAGCCCTTCGTGGAGAAGGAGAGCATCGCGACCTTCGGCGCTTCGCCCGCGAGGCGTCGGTGCGTCTCGGCAGAGGCGAGCGCGATGTCGACGAGCTGTTCGGCCGTGGGGTCGGGCACGACGCCGCAGTCGGCGTAGGTGTAGACGGCGTCGGAGAGCTCCATGAGGAAGCACGACGACACCGTCTTGATGCCCTTCGCGGTCCCGATGACGTGGATGCCAGCGCGCAGCACGGAGGCCGTCGTCGCCTCGGATCCCGCGACCGCGCCGTGGCAGTCGCCCGACGCGAGCAGGAAGGCGCCGAAGAAGAGCGGGTCGAGCACGTGCTCGCGCGCTTTCTCGAGCGTCATGCCCTTCGCCTTACGGCGCTCGAAGAGCTCGTTCGCGAAGCGCTCCGTGCGCTTGTCCTGTGAGGGGCGCACGACCTCGACGCCGACGGGAGCTTCTCCCATGCGCCCGCCGTCGACGAGCACTGGCCGGCAGAGGCCTTCGGAAGCGAGCTTCGCCGCGGCTTGCCGCACGCGCGGGTCCTGCGCTTCCGGGAAGACGATGCGGCGGTCCGCGCGCCGGGCCTTCTCCTTGATCTCGAACGCGACGTCCATGCGCTCAGGCACCTTTCACGGAGCGCAGCACCGAGTCGGGAATGTCGAGTTCGAGCTTGAGCACGGCGAGACCGTGTGTCTTGCCTTGCGCGTCGGTCTTCAGCGACGCGCTGCCGCCGCCGCCCAGGCTGTCCTCGAGCAGGAAGTTGAGCACGCGCATGTTGTCGGCCTCGTAGCGCTTCACGCCGCCCTTGTTGATCGCGCGCATGTGTTCGCGCACGACGTCGGCGGTCAGCTGTTGCTTGAGGAAGGCGTACGCTTCGTCCGAGCGTGCGAGGATGCCGACGTTCGAGCCTTCGCCCTTGTCGCCCGAGCGCGCCGCGGCGATCGCCGCAATGCTGGTCTTGGTCATGGCTGCGAGTTCGCGGTCTAGGAGGTGAAGACGGTGACGCGCGGGTGCACGAGTTCCTTCGAGAGCAGAGCGGGCCAGTAGCCGATGATCTCCGTCGCCTTGGGACGACCGCCGGCGAAACCGGTCACGCCGGGCGGGCCGGAAGTGACGAGCGGCACGAGTTCGGGTCCGAAGCGGTTCACCTTGTCGCGGTCGGGGCCCTTGACGCCCATGCGCAGCACGACCTCGGACGGTTCGTTCGCGGCATTCCCGTCGATGCCCGCGTGACAGACGTTCGCGCCGACGAACTCGACCATGCGCTCGTCGTCCGCGTACTCGTAGCCGTCGAACGCGAGGCGGTCCCAGACGATCTGCGCGCAGAGCTTCGCCTTCTCGAGCGCGTCGGGACCCGAGATCGTCAACTGGCCCGTGGCCTTCCAACCGTCCTCGTAGCTCATCGAGACCTTATAGGTCGGCGTCGGCGGTCCGCCCTTCACGCCGGAGACGCGCACGCGGTCGGGACCTTCCTGTTCGAGCGTGAAGCTCGTGAAGTCCGCGACGCCGTCGGGCGTGATGTAGTTCTGCGGGTCGCCCATCTCGTACGCGAGCTGGTGGGTGACCGAGGCGACGGTGACCATGCCGCCCGTGCCCGCGTGCTTCGTGACGACGAACGTCCCGTCGGCCTGCGCCTCGATGATCGGGTAGCCGATGCGCGCCATGTCCTTCACGTTGCGCCAGTCGGTGTAGTTGCCGCCGGTGCACTGCGCGCCGCACTCGACGATGTGGCCGGCGACGGTCCCGGCGGCGAGCTCGTCGTAGTCCGTCGGCTTCCAGCCGAACTCATGGATCAGCGGGCCGATCACGAGCCCCGGGTCGGTGCCGCGCCCCGTGATCACGATCTGCGCGCCCTGGTCGAGTGCTTCCGCGATGGGGAAGGCGCCGAGGTAGACGTTCGCGCTGGTGACGCGGTCCCGCACGGTGGAGAGCGGCTCGCCCGTGTCCATGTTGCGGAACTCCTGTCCCTGCGCCATCAGGTCGTCGAGGTCGCCGAGGATGTCGTCGCCCTCCACGACCGCGACCTTGATGCCCGAGTAGCCGTGCTTCGCGATCACGGCGAGCACCGCGTCCTTGCAGGCGTGCGGATTCACCCCGCCGGCGTTCGCGATGACCTTGATGTCCTTCTCGACGAGCTGCGGCAGCACGCGGTCGATCAAGGTCACGAAGTCCGTCGCGTAGCCCGTCTCCGGCCGACGCGACTTGAGCTTCTGCATGATGCTCATCGTCAC
Organism: Planctomycetota bacterium; assembly: GCA_020638835.1. Taxonomy (GTDB): domain Bacteria; phylum Planctomycetota; class UBA1135; order UBA1135; genus JACKHV01. Next base: position 280,975 of record JACKHV010000003.1, read on the forward strand.
CTCGGCGAGGTAGTCGAGGGTCAGGTAGTCGAGCGGGCCTTCGTTCACCAGGCGCACGGGGCCCAGGATCGAGTCGCCCCAGAAGCCCTGGCCGTTGGCGATCAGGACTTTGTCTTTGGCGGTCTTGGCGGACATGGGTTCGTTCGGGTCGCGACGAGTCGGCGGGCGAACATTCTAAGCGTGACCTCCGCCGGAGCCAGCCGCGCGTAGAATCCTCGGCCGTGGACGAACCCCTCGTGCTGATCACCGGCTTCGGAGCCTTCCTCGACGTGGACCGGAACCCGTCCGGGCTCGCGGCGCTGGCGCTCGAGGCGGACCCGCCGCCCGGCTTGCGGGTGGTGGGACGCGAGCTGCCGGTCGAGCTGGAGCGCGCCGGGGCGGCGCTGGAGGCGGCGGTCGCCGACTGTCCGCGCCCGCCGAGCTGGCTGCTGTCGCTCGGGGTCCACCGCGGGGACTGGTTCCGACCCGAGGGCCTCGCGCGCGCGCGCCTCGCCTCGGCCAAGCCCGATAACGCGGGCCGCTACGCGGCGGACCTGCCGCCGCTCGGGGACCGTGACCTCGTGCCCCGCGTGGACCCGGCGCGGGTCGCAGAGATCCTGCTCGAGTGCGGCGCGCGGGAGGCGCGTCCGTCGCGCGACGCCGGGGGCTACGTCTGCGAGCGCACCTTCTACGCGAACCTCGTGGCCGCGGATCGCGGGGGAGTGCCGGGGATCTTCCTGCACGTCCCGCATCTCGAGCACGTCTCGCTCGAACAACAGGTCGCGGTGCTCCGCCGGGCCCTCCCGCGCTTCGTCGCGACCTGGCGCTGAACCGCGCGGCACGCCGAGCTAGACTGCTCGGCTCGCAACCGATCCACGCATCCGAGGAGCAAGAGCCATGGGCAAGCGCATCGACTGGTACTACCACCGCAAGGGCTGAACGAGCTGCACGCGTTCCGACTCCTACTTCGGGAGTCGAGACGTCACCGTCCGTGAGACGGTGGACGCGCGCAAGGATCGCTACGGCGCGAAGGACCTCGACCGGCTGTTCGCGGGCTCGAACAAGCTGATCGCCGTGCGCGGCAAGAAGGCGCAGAGCTTCGACCTGAAGAAGGGCGGCTACGACCGGGCCGAGCTCGAGAAGTCCGTGCTCGGCCCGACGGGCAACCTGCGTGCGCCGGCGATGCGCATGGGCAAGAACTGGCTCGTCGGATTCGGCGAAGAGACCTACGACGAGGTCTTCGGGAAGTAGCGCGCGCCGAAGTAGGAATCACCGTGCCGTAGTCGTTCGTTCCCCGATCGCTTGCCAGCTCAGCCGGCGGGCGATCGGGGAAGAAACGACTACGGCTCGGTGTTTCCTACTTCGGCCTCCCCGCGAGGAAGAGTGGGAGCGCGACGGCTTCCGCTGGAATGACTACTTCTTCTTCCCGCCGCTCGCCTGCCAGACGATCGAGAGGCCGTTCGAGAAGTTCGAGCCGGTTCCGCAGGGGCTCACGCCGCCGGGGTCGCGGTACCACTGCTGGTAGTAGCGCGTGATGCCCGGCAGGACGTTCCCGTTCGTCACGATCGAGCTCGTCGTGGAACCGGATCCCGCCCCGTTCAGCGGAACGACCTCGACGCGCTCCGTCGGGTTGCCCATGCAGAGGATGCCGTCCTTGAACGGCGTCTGCGTCTGCACGCTTCCCTGCACGAGCAGGCTGGGTTGGTTCGGGCGGCCCTGCGAGAGGTGGAACACGAGGTCGTCGTTCGCGACGATCGAGCTCCCCGTCGCGGTCAGGATCGCGCCGTAGCCGAGCGAACTCTTGCATCCCTCACCGGCGCCGATGGTCGACTCGTTCCCGCACGGGCATGGTCCCGCGCTGCCGTCGCCGTAGCAGAAGGCGAACATGATCAGCGGCTGCGTGATCTCGATCGCGTCGACCTCCATCCCGAGGAATCCCCCTGGGCCGGTGACGTGGAAGTCCGTGACCAGCTGGTTGCTGAAGACGTCGTGGTAACCGAGCAGCGACGTGATGTCGTGGGAGCCGAAGAGCGCGCTCTGCGCGTCGACGTCGCAGCTCAGGAAGTCGCCGTTGGTGAGCGCGCCGCCGAGGTAGAAATAGTCGTCCGGGAAGTCGTTGCCGATGGTCAGCACCTCCGCGCCGCTGAAGGTGCCCGCGACCGGTCCGCCGATGTCCATGCTGACGGACGCGAGGTCGACGTCGTAGTCGTACTCGGAGCCGACCACCGTCTCCGTGCCGGGCAGGTTCACGTCGAAGCTGAGCACGGCACCGCTGCCGAAGGAAGCGCCGGCGAAGGGGCCGAAGCTGTACGCGTCGTTGCTGACCCAGCCGTAGACCGTGACGGTGACGTCTCCGGCCGCGGCGCTACCCGCCAGGCCGAACAGGGAAGTCGCGCTGAGCGCGAGGAGTCGCGTGAGGCTCTGGAGCCGCGGGGAGTGCGTCATGGGAGTCGGTTCCTGCTGAGCGGTGGTTCGCAGCGGGCCTGGGTGCCCGATGCGGGTCCATGCTAAACGACATTCGCCGAACCGGCAGCCAGACTGGACCGGCCCCGTGGGCTCCCGCGCCTCCATCGCTCGGGCCGGACTTCAGTCGTCGAAGGAGATCGTGACCTCGGTCAGCTCGCCGGCGCGGACCTCGACGTCCCGCGAGCGGCTGCCCAGGCCGTCCAGCTCGACGGTGACGCGATAGTGACCCGGAACGATCGGTGCGACGGTCTCCACTGCGTGCCCGCGGGTGACCCACGGCGCCTCGAGCGTGCCGATGGGCGGGGGGACGTCGAGGTGCGCGCCGAAGCCGTGCCCGAAGTCCGGGTGCGTGACGCGCCCCGCTTGCTCGAAGCGGACGCGAGCGCCTCCGGCGCGGATGCGCAGCTGTTCCTCCCACGGAAGGTCGTCCCACCCCGCGCCGTCCGGCTGGATCGCGGGCCGCGGCGCGCGCGCGCTGACGAGCAGCAATGCAACCCGTCCCGCGCCTGCCAGTCTGCGCTCGAAGCGATTCAGCTTGCCGGGGAACACCTCGAGCTCGTCCGTGACCGGCGCGTAGGGCGTCGCCTCGAAGCGCTCGCCGTGGTGACCGCGCATCGGTTCGGCGTCGGCGCCCCAGCGGTAGCGGCCCGGTCCGACGGCGATGCGCGCGGTGGAGTCGCGGTTGTAGCTGCTGCTCTCCCAGAGCAGGCGGCCGCTGGTCGGCGAGTAGAGACGTTGCGCGTTGGAGCCGTCGTAGGGCTCGCCATCGGGCGTCTGCAACTCGACCTCGAGCACCGTCGAGGGCGCGGGCGCCGGCAGGCGGATCGTGATCACGCGCTCGTAGTCGCCGGGCGTCACGTCGAAGCGTTCTTCGACGAGTGCGCACTCGCGCGAGAACACGCCGAGCACGTAGCTCCTGCCCGGTTGCACGTCGAGCACGATGTCGCCGTTCGCGAGGCGCTCGCGCGTGTCGTGCGTGTAGCGCTCGGCCTGCAGCAAGCGCCCGTTCGCGTCGCACTCCTCGATGTAGAGCGCGTGCGGCGGGAGCTCGTCGCGCGACGGGCGGTGGTGGGGTTCGATCGCCGCGACAGCACCCTCGTGGTCGAGCACGCGAGCGAGCACGCGGTGCCGCGCGAGCCGCAGCTCGAGGTCGCGCGTCCCCGTCGGCACGGGGCGATCGGTGAGCAACTCCTCGTAGTAGCCGGTCTTCGCCGTGTGACCGCGCAGGTGGTACTCGCCCTCGCACAAGCCCTCGAACTCGAAGCGCCCGAGCTCGTCGGTCTCGCCGTGGTCGCCGTACAGACCGCCGCCCCACTCGTGCGGGATCTGCTGCGGGTCGTGCAAGTAGCCGACGTACTGGTCGCGGTGTTCCGCGGGAGCGCACCACAAGCGGTACTTCGGCACAGGACGTCCGTCGGGGTCGAGCAGCACGCCGGCGATCACGCCGTCGCCCGACAGCCGCAGCTCGAGGAAGGCGGGTTCGATCGACGCCGCGAGCTCGACGCCCCGCACCCCGGCGCTGCCCTGCCCCGACGCGCTGACCTGCACGTCGTAGAGGCCCGGTTCGTCGGCGTCGAGCTGGAAGCCGCCGTGCGGGTCGACGTACGCCGAGTCCTCGTTGATGACGTACTCGCCTTCGGGATCGCTCGCGGGATAGAGCTGGACCTTCGCGGGATGCGCCGGTGTTCCGTCGGCGCGCAGCACGCGCCCCGTGAGGCTGACGCCCGAGCGCGGGAACAGCTTCAGCTGCGCGCGCTCGTCCGCCGCAGGCACGCCGGTCGTCTTCGCGTAGGCACGCTTCCCGGGCTCTGCGACGTGCCCCCAGAGCCGTGCGTCCGCGCCCCACTCGTTCAGCAAGGCGGTGGGGACGCGCAGCGACAGCCGTGCGGAGCCGTCGGCGTCGCTCTTCTGCTGCGCGAGGATCCGCTTGTGCTCGCCGACCGGCCCTTCCGCGTGTTCGTGGCTGCGCGCGATGCCGACGATGAAGCCCATGCCTGGGAAGCGTTCCGCGTCCTCCTTCCAAGAGTCCTGCACCCACACGTCCAGCTCGATCGTCGAGGTGGGCAGGTCGCGCGCGACGTCGGACTGCGGCTCGTCCTGCGCGAGGGGGACGCGGTCGCGCGCCGCGGCGGAGCCGGAGGTCAGCGCCTCGAGCACGCCGATCGCCTGCGCGCCGTCGTCTCGCGCGACCGACGCGTCGGAGGGGGCGAGGGACTCGGTGGCCGACTCGAAGGTCGCGAGTCGGACGATCAGTGCGGCGAGCAGGACCAGCGCGGGGAGGAGGAGGCGTCGCATGGGGCGCGAACGATCCTAACGCCGAAGCCGTTGGAGAGACCTGTGAGCGTGTTCAGTCGCCGAGGACCAGCAGCGGTCGGCGCTCGGCGTCGAGCGAGCCCTCGGCCACGAACGCGCGGAAGTCGGCGACGAACTCGAACAGAGCAAGGCCCATGTAGCGACCCTCGTGTTCCTCGGCGACGGCGGCGAGCTTCGCCAGCGCGAGCTCCGCCAGCTTCTGGTGCCCGCGCGGTTCGCCCATGCGCGCCTTGAGGCTCGACGCGGAGCACTGGATCAAGCCTTGGAGGAAGGCGGCGAGTTCCGGGTCCGCCTGCTTCGCCGGATGCCAGAGTCCTTCCCAGGCCTCGTGCGCCTCCCACAGATAGCCGTGGTTGTAGAGGTCGACGCCGTGCAGGTAGTCCTCCGACGCGCGCCAGTTCTCGGCGTGCGGCGCTTCGGACGCGATCGCTTCGACGGTTCCGAAGCTGTGTCCGCGCGGATCCTGACGCGGATGCGGATCGCGGCCGGGGAGGAAGGCGTAGGGCGGGAAGGCGCGACCGGGCGCGTAGCGGGGCAGGTCGGTCACGGGTAGATCTTGACCTCGGCGTCCTTCAACACTGTCGTCGCGTCCTTCGCGCTGAAGCCGATGTGCTTCGCCGGCGGGATCTCGTCGGGCAGCGTGAAGCGTAGCGGTTCGCGGTCGCCGACCTTCACCGACACCTGCCGGCCGACGACGTGCAGCTCGATGAGCGGGTGTTCGTCGTCCGCGAGCGGCGGGTCGAACTCGAAGGTCTCGAGCAGTCGACGCTGCGCGCCGCCGCCGGAGAGCTCGAGGCGACGCAGGTACGCGTTGCCCTTCGCGCCGAAGTCGAGGATGGCCCAGTCGCCGTCGGGCGTCGCCGAGATCACGAGGCCGTGGTTCGTCGAGAGGTACAGCTCGCCGCGGCGTTCGAGCCTGCAGCGCAGCTCGTACTCGTGTCCGACTTCGAAGGAGGTGTTGACGAAGGCCATCGGTCGCACCGACTCGATCAGCAGCGAGGAGCCCGTGTGCTCGAAGCGCTCCGCGTTCCCGGTGTAGATCGTGTCCCAGTCGTCACCCGGCACGTTCAGCGCGCGGATCGTCCCGAGCAACAAACCCGCGGCACGCGCGCGTTCGCGCAGGTCCTCGGCGTGCGGGAGCAGGACATCGTCGTCGCCGAGCGCGAGGCCCACGGCGCGCGCGAAGGTGTAGCCGCGCAGCAGGAAGGGCGGGTCGGACGTCTCGTAGTCCTCGAGCAAGTTGCGCGCGTTCCGGCGCAGCCGCCCTTCGCGCGATTTCGCGTTCAGCAGCGCCCAGTTGCCTCGGTCGAGCTTCTGCAGGCGCTTTTCGAGGTCGCCCGCGAGCTCGGGATCGAGCTCGACCACACCGTCCTCGGCGAGCTCGAGCAGCTCCTGCAGCAGCGGCGCGGCGCTCTTCGGCTTGCCGAGCTGCTCGAGCACGTCGATCTGCTGCAGCCACAGCGCCGCGTCGGGTTCGGAGGTGCCGTCGAGTCGCGTGCGCACGTACTCGATGTGGGCGAGGGCGCGCTCGAGCAGCTCGGACTCGGAGACGGGCGCCTTCTTGTCCTTCGCCGCGGCAGTCGCCGACGCCAGGTAGCGGTCGATCTTCGCGACGCGCAGCTCGCGGATCGAGGTGGGGCTGCCGAGGTAGAGCGGCTGGACCTCGTTCAGGATCCAGCGCTCCCACTGGTCGACGAAGGCCGCGAGGTCTTCGTGTCCGAGCGGCGAGCGCGCCCCGACGAAGTACTTCTCGAACATCTCGCGCGACTCACCGCCCTTGCTGGTGATCTCGTCGAGGCACTCGGTGTAGAGCGGGCGGTAGACGAACTCGAGCGTCGTCGGATCCTCGAACTGCTGGAAGAAGTAGACGAGCCCCCAGCCGTAGGCGTAGTGGTCCGCGGGGTAGGACCCCGGACCGGCGTGCGAGATGACCTTCTCCACGCCGGGGCCGCTGTGCGAGCGGATCATGTGCGCTAGGTTCTGCAGCCGCATCTGCGCCGCGTCCGGCCACAGCACGGAGTTGTCGGCCATCGCGACGGTGCCCTCGAAGAAGCTCGCGGTGCCTTCGTTGAGCCACGAGGGCGACCAGCCGCCCTTGCGCGAGCGCAGCGTCATGAACTGGTGGCTCGCTTCGTGGAACAAGGTTTCGAGCATCCAGTCGAGCGTCGAGCCCTCGCCGTTCGAGCGCGAGTCGTAGCACACCACGCGGTGCTGGCCGGGCGACCACCAACCTTGCGGCGCGCGGCCTCCGGTCCACTCCGACGACATCGCGTCCCAGTCGGGGTGGATGCGGATCGTCGCCCTGTCCGCGCGCGCGGCGGCGTCGTCGCCGTCGAAGTAGACCTCGACGTAGTGGCCGTGGACGCTGTCCATCAGTTCACCGACGCGCCGCGCGAGTTCCGGCTCGAGGTTCGCCTCGATCACATAGTGTTCGCTCTCGTAGGTGACGAGCGGGAGCGGTTCCGAGGAGGCCACGCTCTCGAGCCCCTCCTCGATGTCGAGTTCCTCGAAGCGCTTGCGCAGCCGTTCGTAGAGCTCGCGGACCTCTTCCGCCTTGTCGCCCTCGGCGATCGGGACGAGTCCCTCGAGCTTCGCGAGCGCGCGCTCGACGTTGTCCTTGGCGGCGAGCTGCTCGGCATTCAGCAGGATCGTCTTCGTCAGGTCGCGCAGCAGCGTGTGACGACGGCGGTTGAACTGGTCCGCCTTGTTCAGGTCCTTCTCGAGCGACTTCGCGGCTTTGTCGTCACCCCCGAGCTGGAGGAGGACCTGCGCGCGTTCGAGGTGGTGCGCGGCCGCGTCCCTCTCGCCGAGTGAGAGCAGCAGCTGCCCGAGTGAGCGGTGGCCCGCCGGATCGTCCGGGAAGCGTTGAAGGTGGTCGAGCAACGCGGCGCGCGAGATCGCCACGTCCGCGTCGGGCGCGTCAGCGACGGCCGGCGCCTCGTCGCCGCGCGTCGCATTCGGCGGCGCGCCGAGCGCGAGGCAGGGGATGAGCAGGAGCGCGGTCGTGAGCAAGCGCCGGGAACTGCGCGTCCTCATCGACCTACTCCGATTCCTCTTCGACCACGTCCCGCAGGACGGCGTCGTGGACGACCACGCGTCCGCCGAAGGAGTACACGCCGGTCGTGAGCGACTCGGGGAGCTCGCCGGACCAGTACGTCTCGATCGCGTCGCGATCGCCGACCCGGATGGTGATGTCGCCGGACTCGCGCATGACGCGCACGAGGAGGCGCGGCTTCTCGGACGCCTTGACGGCCGGGTCGAGCTGGTCGTCCGGCGGCCACTCGCTCCACTCGATCTCACCCTCCGAATCCGACGCCGAGCGGATGCGCAGCAGGCCTTCCGCGTCGACGCCGACGGTGATCCACTCCTCCGGGCCCGCGGAGATGACGAAGCCGCCCTCGGCGCCGGCCGCGCGCTCCAGCGTGCACTCGAGTTCGTAGCTGCCCGCCGGGCAGGTGTCGGCGCAGACGCGACCGGCGTAGCTGTCCGGCTTGCTCTCGATCGTGAGCGCGCCGCGCTGCGCGTCGAAGCGCGCCTCACCCGCGCGGTCGAGGATCGTGGACCAACGCGTTCCGTCCGCGCTGAACAGCGCACGTTCGCCGCCGCCGGCTTGCGCGCCGCCGAGTTCGTTCGCGAGCTTCAGAAGGTCCGCGTCGTCGAGCGCTTCGGCCACCTCGCGCGCGAATCCGGCCGCGCGCTTCGGCATCGGCGGGTCGAGTTCCTGGTACTCGCCGATGATCTTCGTCGCGAGGCGCACGAGTTCCGACGTGCGGCGCTTGGTGAGGCGCAGCGCAGCGTTGCGCTTGTCGAGCAGCACGAGGCGGTTCTCGTAGTCCTCGGCGGCCTCGGGCGTCAGCTCGAGCTGTCCCGCCTCGTAGAGGTCGAGCAGTCGCGAGATGAGGATCGCCTCGTGACCATGTCTCCCCAGAGCGCGCACGATCTGCATCTCGAGCTCGAGCAGCTCGAGGTCGGCCGACTCCGCATCGACGTCATCGATGGTCTGGCGGATGTAGACGATGTGTCCGAGCGCCTTGTTGTAGAAGCGCTCGACCTTCGCGCGCTGGTCGTCGGCGAGGTTGCGCAGCGCGTCCACTGTGCGGTCGTCCTTGCGCGCGTTGCGGGAGCCGGACTCGCCGGCCGCGTCGTCCGCGGCGTCGATCAAGGTCTGCGCCGCTCCGACCAAGCGGTCGATCTGCGCCATGCGCGCCTCCCGACGGCGGTGCAGCGCGCCCATGTGCAAGGGCTTGATCTCGTCGAGGATCCAGCGCGTCCAGTCCTTCTCGAAGTCCTCGAGGGTCTGGTGTCCGAGCGGCGAGCGGTCGCCGAGGAAGATCTCTTCGAAGAGCTCGTTGGGGACGCCGCCCTGCGTCGTCATGCGTTCGCGATACTCCGAGTACAGCGGGCGGAAGGGGCGCTCGAGCGACTCGTCCTCGTACTCCATCAGGAAGTAGATGAGTCCCCAGCCGAAGCAGTAGTACTCGCCGGCGTACGAGCCGGGTTCGTCGAACGACAGCACGTCGATCAGGCGCGGCCCGCCGCCTCTCGTCAGGAAGTGGTTCAGCGAGCGCAGGCGCTGGAGCGTCGCGTCGGGCCACAGCACGCTGCCGTCCTTCATCGCCGTGGCGCCCTCGAAGAAGCTCGACGTTCCCTCGTTCAGCCACGCCGGGGCCTTGCCCTGCGGCGAGCGCGAGTAGAGGAAGGTCATGAACTGGTGGCTGGCTTCGTGGAAGAGCGTCCCCACGAGCTCGTCGAGCGTGCCGGCGCGGTCGCGCGTGTCGTACGACACCACGGTGTTCTCGGACGGCGACCACCAGCCGCCGAGGCCGGGGCTCGGCGAACCGCCGGGCCAGTCCGCGGCCATCTTCTCCCAGCTCGCGTGGATGCGCAGGCGGGCCTTCGGGAAGTTCGCCTTGCTCCGGTCGCCGTCGAGGTAGATGTCGACGTAGTACTCGAAGATCGAGTCCATCGTGCGGCCGAGCAGGTCGACGACCTCGGGCTCGAGGTTCGCCTCGATCCGGTAGTGGTCCGTCTCCTTGCGCACGGCCTTGCGCCCGGCGTCGACCTTGCCGCTGCCCGAGGCATCGATGTCGATCGCGCCGCCGCCGCCGCCGTGCTTCTCGATCAGCTTCTCGTACTCGGCGACGTCGGAGTCCTTCGCGTACGGAAGGATGCGCGACAGGATGCCCGCGCCCAGGCCGTACTCGCCCTCCTCGATCAGGTCGAGCGCGGACTTGGACATGTCGTTGCGCAGCTTCGCGAAGTAGCTGCGCACGGCCGTGCCCTGCGGGTCGATCTTCTGCAGCTTGCGCTGCGCACCCTTCGCGCCGCGGTCGTCCTGCTTCGCGAGGTATCCGCGGCGGGCGGAGTCGTAGTACAGCGCCGCGTCGTCGTTGCGGCCCAGCTCGACGCAGGCGTCGCCGGCGCCTTCGTTGGCGTCGGGGTTCGCGGGGTCTTCGGCCAGCAGGCTTTCGGCGCGCTCGAGCGCGTCGGCCCAGCGCTTGTCCTTCAGGAGCTTGGCGAGCGCGGGATCTCCGGTTCGCGGAGACGCGGTGGGCGCGACGTTCGCCGGCTCCCAGCGAGCGGGGGTCGCGGCCGTGGCGGCGGCGACCCCCGTCTCGATGAGCAGTGCAGCGAAGATCGCGCCGAGGATGGCGGCGGATCGCTTCATGTCGCGGATTCTACTGGATCTCGGCACCGAACGTCAGGCTGCCCGACATGTCGAATTCCTGCTGGTGCATCACGTCTCCGAAACCGGGGAGCTCGAGGCTGACGCCGATGTCCATCTTCATCTCGAGGTCCGTCGAGACGTCGAGCGCGTGGAAGTGTCCCGCCTTCAGGTCCCACAGGAGGACGCCCTCGCCCTCGATGTGCAGGTCGATCCGCATGTGCTCGACGTCGATCTCCCCGGCGCCGGGCGGCATCTCGACGCGGTCGAGCTCTTCCTGGGCCATCTCGGTGAGGTCGACGTCGTTCGAGAGCGTCAGCTCGATCGCGATCACTGCGACTCGCGTCTCGCCTTCGGCGCGCACGTCGGTCAGTCGGCAGACCACTTTTCCTTCCAGGTGCTCGTCGAACCAGTCGGAGAGCTCGCCCATCTGCCCGCTCATGCCGGCCATGTCGTAGGACAACTCTTCGGGCACCAGCTTCAAGTCGCCGCCGGGGGCCATGACCGTGGAGATGTCGCGCGGCTCGATCTCCCACTCGTCCCCGATCTCGACCTCGCGGTCGGGGAGGAATGCGCGCAGGTCCATGTCCTCGCACAGGTCGACGAGCAGTTCCCTGTCGCCCTCTTCCTCGGGGAAGGCGACGTCGTACTCCTTCGTCTCGTCGTTCCACGCGAACTCGATCGTCTCGCCCTCGAGCTCGCTGCCGGCTTGGACCGGGGACTCCTGGTTGTGCGTCTGGCCCTGGAGGTTCACCTCCATCGACATCATCGTGCCGACGTCGATCGAGTCGAAGGTGCGGCGCAGCTTGCGCGGCGAGCCTTCGCGCAGCGCCAGGTACTCGTCGCGGACGACGACCTCGAGGTCGGTGGTGACCTTCATCTCGAGCTCCGGCACACCGTCGGGTTCCTGGCCGTCGCGGAGGATCCGCATCTCGTCGAGCTCGAGGTCGAGCTGGCTGGTGAAGATCTTCTTCAGCGACGTCCCCTCGGCGACCGTGAACGCGACCTTCGTCTCCGGCGCGTGCGAGGCGAGGATCAGGGGGGCGCAGGCGAGCGTGACGGCGATCGAGCGAAAGTGGTTCATGGGCAGCGGCGCGGGGCCCGGGAGTCGAGGGAGGGGCGTGGGACTTCGGGGGCGGAGCCGTGCTCGGAGCCTCCGAAGCGGCGAAACCACGAGGGGCGACTACGACCCCGCGCGGAGGGGATTTTCGCTTTCGAGGCGTCGTGACCCAAGGGGCCCGCTGCTCCTAATCGCGCTCGGACGCCGCGGCGCGTCGCAGCATCTTCCACGGGCGCGGCGCGTCGTGCGCGCCCGCCACACGGGAGCGGCCCCGTCCAGCGCACTGGACGGGGCCGCTCCGATCGTTGCGTGCGGCCTCGGCCGCCGGGTGGCGCTCAGGGGCAGAGCGTCACGGAGATTGCGTTCGACAGGTTGAAGCCGAATCCGGGGTCGCGGTACCAGAACTGGAAGTGCCACTCCTCGCCCGGAAGCACCGCGCCAGGACCCGACGCGAAGGGCGGGCTGGTGAAGTCCAGCGCGCGCGTCGCCGTCCCGAGGAAGTCCGTCTGTTGGGCGGGCGTGATGCGGATCAGGCCGGTGGAGCCGGCGCCGACGCACAGGGTGCCCTGTCCGAACGGAACGGCGTCCTGCTCGGGGCCGTAGAAGAACACGCCGAACTGGTTGGCCGGCGCGGCGGCGACGGTCAGTCTCAGGCTGTTCGCGGCGATCGAGGTCGATCCGGTCGAACCGATCAGCGCACCGGGACCCGCCGAGTTCGGCGAGGTCGTGCAGTAGGTCGCCGGGTCGACGCAGCCTGCATCCGCCGGGGCGATGTACGAGAGCTCGACGTCGTCGATGCACCAGCCGCCGAAGTGCAGCCCGCCGTCGGTCTGCAGCTCGAACTCGATCTGCACGCTCGGATTGCCGTCGGCCCAGAAGCTGATATCGAGCTCCATCTGCTGCCAGCTCGTGTCGAGCGTGTTCTCGGTCGAGCTGTTCGTCCAAACCAAGGTGCCGTTCACGCGCACGCGGGCTTGGTCGAAGGAGGAGTCCTCGACCGTCAACCAGCGGCGGAAGTCGAGCGTCGTGTTGACCGCCTCCGTGCAGTCGATCAGCGGCGAGCGCAGCCAGGTGTGGATGTTGCCTTGGTAGGCGCCGTTCCAGTTGCCTTGGCCGATGTCGGTGCCCCAGATCGTCGTGCCGGAGTGCGCGGACGGCGCGTCGCCGGACTTGCCGGCCGAGACGCCGCGCTGCCAGTCGTCCTGGCTGTTCGAGGAGTTGCCGTAGCTGGCATGCGTCCAGCCGAGGTCCGACTCGAAGTCGTCGAAGAAGAGCTGCACGCGCTGGCCGACGACGAAGGAAAGCGGTGCCTCCGCGCCTGCGCTCGGGAAGCTGCCGGTCTCGGAGGGCGAGGTCGAGGTCGAGATGTAATAGCTCACACGCGCGGGCGAGGCTTGCCCCGGGATCGAGCCCTGATAGTCGTCGCCGCCGGTGGGGACCATGGCGACCTGCATCCACGGACCACCGTCGACGCGGTAGTTGAGCCCGACGCCGCTGACCACGCCGCCGAAGTTGTGCACCACTGTCGCGTCGACGACGTAGGGACCCGACTCGTTCAGCGTGTCACCGAGCAAGGTCACGTTCTGGAAGTCGAAGTACTGGATGTCGATGCCTGGGAAGCCCTGATCGCGCATGCCGCCGTCGATCTCGGAGAAGTGCGGCGTGCCGTTGAAGATGTTGCCGTCGTCGTCGTCGAGCGTCAGCCACTGCGTCTCGATCACGCTCGAGATCTGCGTCTGGTCGTAGGCGTTCATCCAGCCCAGGAACAGGCTATCGGCGACGAGGTCGCCAGCCGCGTTGCCGAGCGAGGCATTCAGGCGCGCCCGCATCTTCCACGCCGCGCCCATCCAGACTTCACCGTCCACGTGCACTTCGCCGTAGCAACCGCTCAGACCGTCACCGCAGTACTGCCGCGTGTTGAGGCCGGTGCGCAAGTCTTGCCCGGGGTTCAGGAAGTCGACGCCGTTGATCGGCGTGTCGTAGAGGTAGAGGGCGAAGACGTCGGCGTTGCCTTCACCCATGCCGTCGGAACCATTGCCGGTTCCATACCGAGCGTTGAGCCAGTGTCCCTGCTCGTGCGCCACGACGGAGGAGTAGGCCGTGTTCGGGCAGTTGTTTCCGAACCCGTCGCTGCCGGCCAGGAAGTAGTTCGTCGAGAACCCGTCGTAGTATGCGTTGCACACGTCATTCAGGTTGACGTTCATCTGCGACTGGAAGTCGGCGGTCGCGTCCGTCGGGTTGATCGTGCGGACCCAATCGCGCAGCTGGTTCGCGGCGCGGTACGCGTTGGCCTGCGCCGTCGTCGTCGATGAGGGGGACGCGTTCAAGGTGAGCACGTTTCCGCTGCCCGTCGCGGACTGCGTCAGCGAGATCTCGGAGCCGGTCTCGTTCAGGACGAACGCGAAGCTGCCGAGCAGCGAGACGCTCAGGTCGACGGGACCGGTCGCGCCGACGATCGTGAAGTTGCCGTTCTCGTCCGTGATCGCGCTGCCTTGCGACGAGCTCACGCCGACGTGCGCGACGGGGAAGGCCTGCGGCGGGTTCGACGCACTGTCGGGCGCGATGCCCGGCGTCGAGTTCGCCATGATCGTCCCGGACACGTCGAAGTTGTGCACGGTGTTGTGGCTGGCGAGGGTGCTTCCGTCGCGCGCGTCGATCAGCAGCTCACGACCGACGGGTGTCATGTCCACGCCGCGCCACATCGCTTCCAGCTGCCAGGCAAGGCGCGTCGTGCGGGTCTTGTCGCCGTCGATCGGCGCGAAGACGAGCCGCGGTTCGGTGAGCTCGGTGACGGGCATGCCCGTCTCCTTGCGGAAGGCGCGCACCGCGGCGTCGCGCGCGTTCGCGGCGCTCGTGAGAGGAAGGGCACTGATCGGGCGGTCGACGGCAGCCGTCGTCTGCACGGAGAGTAGTCCGCCGGCGTCGTCGAACAAGACGTTCACGAAGCCGCCAAGCACGGGGATTCCGTCGAAGCTCTGGCTGAAGCGGACGGTCCACTTGTCGCGGGAGCCCATCTGCGCGAGGGGCAGGAACTGCACGCGATCCGGCACCAGGCTGGTCGCGTCGAGGCCGGTCAGCTCCGCACTCTCCGCGACCATCCGCAGGCCGAGCTGGAACCAGCCGGCGTCCTCTGCCGGCAGCTCCCCGGTCGCCAGGCGACCCCCGTAGAGCATGGACGCCTCGCCGGTGAAGGCATCCTCGAAGACGTCCCAGCGGCTCTCCCGAGCGCCGTTCCAGCTCGCGAGGCGTTGGTGGAGCAGGGGGCGGACGGCGTCCTCTCGGGAAGCGGACAGCGGGCCCGCGGGCTGCTGGGCGAAGGCCACGGAGGCCAGGCCCAACGCCAGCCAGGCGGCCGGAAGGGTGCGGATTGTCATGGGGGATCGAGGGAAAGGGATCTGCGGGGGAAAAGGGAAAGGCATCCTACCTCCGCAAAGGCTCCCGGATACGCGAGCCGCGAGTAGCCACCGTTACCCCAAGCATACGACGGCCAGGAACTGCGGCTGGTTCCCGTCGGGATGCTTCGAATCCGGCGTGCACGGGCTAAGCTGCGCACTCCACGACCCGCTACCAGGAGACACGCCATGAAGCTGCGCATCGAGTACTGCACTGCTTGAAACTACCACCCCCAGGCGGTCGGTCTGACCGCCGAGCTGAAGGACCTCCACCCCGAGCTCGAGGTCGAGCTCGCGCCCTCCGGAGGGGGCGTCTTCGAGGTGAGCCTCGACGGCCGCAAGGTCTTCTCCAAGAAGGACTTGGGGCGCTTTCCCGCCTACCAGGAGATCCCGGTACTGCTGGGGATCTAGCGCGGCCGCCGACCCTTCGATCCGCGCTGCGGCGCGGGTCGGGGGCGCGGCTCGCAGGGACCGCCGCGGACTACAGCAGCGCGAGGCCCACGAGGGCACCCACGACGCAGCACAGGACGACGGTCGTGACCAGGGGAACGCCCTGGAATTCGGCGGGTTGGAGGGGATGCATGGGGGATGCGGGCTCCGAGAGGGGCGGGCCCCCCTCTCCCTCCACCGATACCAGCTTCTCGGAATCCGTGGGGTGCGAGTTCGCACCGCGCGCCGCACACCTGCCGTTCGACCTTGTCGCTGCGCACTTTCCGACGATGAGAATTCTCAGGAAATCGCCTGTTGCCGCAGACGCGCTCGTCCCAACGCCGCGGATTCACGCGCGATTCCGCTGCCGCGCGGCGATCTCCTTTGGGGTCCGCCCGTCCGGCCTCTAAGCTCTCGCCGCCATGAGCCACGCGCGCGCGAAGCGGGACCAGAACCGCCCTCACACCAAGATCGTCGCCACCATCGGCCCGGCCTCCGAGGACCTCATCGGGGAGCTCCTCGACGCCGGGATGAACGTGGCGCGGCTGAACTTCAGCCACGGGGGCGCCGAGGACCACCGCCGTCGCGTCCGCAAGCTGCGCGAAGAGGCCCAGAAGCGCATGCGTTCGGTCTGCATCCTCGGCGACCTGCCGGGCCCCAAGATGCGCATCGGGACCCTGGCGGACGGCGAGCGCGAGCTCGAGGAGGGCGAGGTGGTGCACCTCTCCACCTCGGACGCCCCGGCCGGTCCGGGAGAAGTGCACTTCTCGTTCACCGGCTACGAGGACGTGGTCGAGGTCGGCCACCGCATCCTGCTCGCGGACGGACTCGTCCACCTCGTGGTCGAGAACGTCGACGACGGTGTGCTGACCGCGCGCGTCGAACAAGGCGGACCGATCTCCGACCGCAAGGGCGTGCACATGCCCGACTCGCCGATTCGCTACGAGCTGCCGACCGAGGCGGACCGCGAGTGGATCGAGCTCGCGAAGGAGATCGGCATCGACATGCTCGGCGTGAGCTTCGTCGGCAACGCCGAAGAACTCGCGCGCATCCGCGAACTCGCGCCGGAACTCTCGCTCGTCGCGAAGATCGAACGGCGCATCGCGATCGTGAACCTGCCCGAGATCCTCGACGCTTGCGACGGCATCATGGTCGCGCGCGGCGACCTCGGCGTCGAGCTCGACCTCGAGCAGGTGCCGATGGAGCAGAAGGCGATGATCGCGCTGGCGCTGCGCGCCGGGAAGTTCGCGATAACGGCCACGGAGATGCTCGAATCGATGATTCACTCCGCTCGCCCGACGCGCGCCGAGGTCGGCGACGTCGCCAACGCGGTGCTCGACGGCACGGACGCGATCATGCTCTCCGCGGAGACCGCGGTGGGCGAGTACCCGGTCGAAGCGGTGACGACGATGCGTCGCATCGCGTACGCGACGGAGCAGAGCCAGCGCTACCACGACCTGCCGCGCGTCGCCTTCCGCTCGGAGGAACGCGACTTCGCCAACGCGATCGCGCTCGCCGCGACGGAGGTCGCCGAAGCACTCAACCTGCGGCTGATCGTGTGCTTCACCGAAGGCGGCCGCACGGTGCGGCTCATCTCCCGCTACCGACCCTTCGCGCAGATCATCGCGCTCTCGCCGCACGAGCGGACCGTGCAGACGCTCGGCGTCGTCGCGCACGTGCGCCCGATCCTCTTCCGCCGCGAGCCGAGCCTCGAGGACATGCTCTACGTCGCCTCCGAGATGCTCGTCGTGCGCGGGCTCGCCGAGTACGGCGAGGAGATCGTCTTCGTCGCCGGCGTGCCGCCCGGCGTCTCGCGCTCGACCAACGTGATGAAGCTCCACCGCATCGGGGAGGAGATCAAGCTCCATTGAGCCGCCCCTCGCGCTCCCCGCGACCGTCCGCGTTCCGGACTGGGTCATTGACGCCGGCGAGAGCGAGGAGATGATGGACGCCCCTCGACCCATGCTGAACGTCTCGCGCTTCGATATCGGCCGCCTCAAGGCCTTCCGCCGCTTCATGGAAGCGGACCGACGGATGAAGGAAGGCGTGCAGCAGTCGGCGAAGGTCGTCTGCGTGGCCTCCGGCAAGGGGGGGACGGGGAAGAGCATCCTCGCCTCGAACCTCGCCACCGCGCGCGCCAAGGCCGGGGAGCGGGTGCTCCTGATCGACTTCGACGCGGGGCTCGCGAACGCCCACCTGCTGCTCGGCCTGGCGCCGGCGCACGACATGGGCGACGTGCTCTCGGGTCAGGTGACGGTGCGCCAAGCGCTCGTCGAGGGCCCCGGCGGCTTGCACCTGCTCTCGGGCGGCGTCGGGCGTCCCGCGCTCGCCAATCCGACCCGCCGTGAACTCGACCGCCTGTTCAAGGCGCTGCAGCCGCTCGAGTCGGACTACGACCTGATCGTCGTCGATCACGGCGCCGGCATGGGCTACGGCACGGTCACGCACCTCGCGGCGACGAGCACGCTGATCCTGGTGACGAACCCCGAGATCACGGCGCTCTCGGACGCTTACGCGCTCTACAAGCGCGCGCACATGGTGAACGACGGCATCCGCGTCGGCCTGGTCGTGAACCGTGCGCACTCGGAACACGAGGCGGAAGCCGCGTGGGAACGCTTCCAGTCGGTCTCGAAGCGCTTTCTCGGCCACACGCCCGAGTGGATCGGATGGGTGCCCTTCGACAACGCCGTCCGCTCGAGCGTGCATCACCGCCGGCCGGTGACCCTTGGCACGCCGGACTCCTCCGCCGCCCGCGCCCTCGAGGCGGTCGCGCGCTGGTCGCCGATCGATCTGGCGCGCACTTCGCGTCCGTTCTACGAGCGCGCCCGCAAGGCGCTGCGCTGAACCGCGCGGGTCGGCGCTTGCACTGCGCCGCGCGATTCCGTCCGATGCGGGCAGGAGGATTGCGATGCGGGTCTTCGCGCTGGTGAATCAGAAGGGCGGCTGCGGCAAGACGACGGCGGCGATCAACTGGGCGGGCGCCCTGGCGGCGCGCGGACGCCGCGTATTGCTCGTCGACCTCGACCCGCAGGCGCACGCGACGATGGGGCTCGGCGTCGCCGCCGACCACGCGCCGTCCTTGATCGACGTCCTGCGCGAGGAGGCGACCGCCGACGAAGCGCTCGTCTGCTGCAAGGGCGGCGTCTGGCTGCTGCCCGCGAACGCCGCGCTCGGCGAGTTCGAGGAACAGAGCGAGCGCGCGATCGGGCCCGAGGGCGCGCTCGCGCGACAACTCGACGCGATGCGCTCGGCCTTCGACGAAGTCGTGCTCGACTGTCCGCCGCGCGTCGACGGCGTGCTCGCGGCGAACGCGCTGCGCGCCGCGCAGACCGCGGTCCTCGTCGTCGAGACGGGCGCCTTCGCCCTCCAGGGCGCGGTTCAAGCACTGCGCGTGCTGGATGAGATGCGCGCCGACCGCGGCGAGGAGTTCGACCTGGCCGTGCTCGGCACACTCTTCGACCGCCGCACGAACTTCGCGCGCGAGCTGCTCGTCGCGCTGCACGCGCGCTTCGCGGACGAGATGTTCGAGACGGTCATCCGCACCAGCGTGCGGCTGCGCGAAGCCGCGGCCTGCGGCGTTCCGGTGCAGGTGCTCGATCCGAGCTGCCGCGCGGCCGAGGACTTCGACGCGCTCGCCGGCGAGTGGCTCGCCCGCGCGGGCGTCGAGACGCCGGTCTCAGCCTGAGCAGAGCTCCAGCAGCTTCTCCACCGTGCGGACGTTGCGCGTGGACGAGACCACGTCCAGTCCGCGGTCGAAGAAGACGTTCGAGAGCTTCGTGCGCGCCGACCCGTTCGGGAAGCAGAGGTGCACCTCCTTGCCGACGAGTGCCCACTCCTCGCCGGCGGCGCAATCGGGGTCGAGCGCCTTGGCGCGCGCCGCGCTCGGCTTGCGGTCGAGGAACATGATGTGGCGGTACTTGTCCGGCACGTCGCGGTCCGCGAAGGGGTGCGCGTCGAGCGCGCGCTGCAGCTCGGCGGACGAACGCAGCAGCAGCGGCACGCTGAGGCCGAGCTCGGCCGCGAGCCGCGCCGAGACCTTCGCCGGCAGCGCCGCCGCCACCCTCGCGCTCGACGTGAACACCACGTTGCCGCTCTGGATGTAGGTCGCGACCTCTTCGGCACCGAGCTCGACGAAGATCTCCCGCAGCCGAGCCATCGGCAGCCGGTTCTTCCCTCCGACGTTGACGCCTCGCAAGAGGCCGATGTAGCGCTTCGTCATGGGGATCGCCGGGTACGGTGCCACGGGTACGGTGCCAGGCACACTTCTACACGATTCGAGTGCGGCATTCGCTCGGTGAGGCCCCCGGCGCGAATCGAGTAGAAGTGAGCCAGGCATCTCGTTGACGGGGGCAACGGGGTTCCGTACACCGGAGTCGTTGGAGGCCGCTCCGGCTTCCACCGACCTGGAGAGGCGCGCATGGACGCCCTGGCACTGCTCTGCACGCTGCACGCAGACGGCCCGACCACCTTGCGTCGGTTGCGGGACGCGGGCTGCGGATCGCTCGAGGACCTCGGACACGTCAGCGCGGATCGGCTCGCCGAGCTGCTCGGCGTCAGCCCGGCCGCGGGTCGGCGGTTCCTGCGCGAGGCCTCGAGCCTGGCGGACCGCATCGGCCGGCAGGGGCTCGAACCCGAGGACGACGCCGCCCCGGCCGCTTCCATCGCTGCTCGTCCGGACCACGCGGTGCTCTCACCTGCGCCTCCCGCGCCGACGCGCGGACTCGACCGCACCGACCGCAAGGTGCTCGAGCGGGTGATCGACCGCTGGCGCGCCGAGGAAGCCCGCGAGGAAGAACAGCAGCGCTCGGCGGAGGTCGAGCACCGGCCGTGGCCGCGCTCGGAGCCCCGCTTGTCGCCGTCGGAGCGCCCGACGCTCGAGCCCGCCGGCCGCGCGCTCGCGCCGGGAGCGCTCGACGGCCTCGACGCGCGCATCTGCGACCGCCTCGCCGAAGCGGGCTGTGCGACGCTCGAAGACTTGGCCGCGGACTCCGCGCTCGAACTCGCGCGCCGATCGAAGGTCCCGTTCACCCTCGTGCGTCGCCTGCAGTTCCTCGCGGCGCGAGCCGTCGCGGCGAAGCGGGACTTGCCCGCCGCGCCGATTCCGGCCCGAGCCTGGCCGGAGGACTCAGGCTCGCCGTCCTACGCTGCCGCCGCGGGCGCTCGAGAGCCGGCGGACGACGGGCCCGCGGGACCCTTCGCCTGAGTCGGATGCTCGGTCTCTCGCGCGCCGTTCCGGGGCTGGCCTGCCTGGTCCTCGCGCTGCCGATCGCCGCCGCGCCCTCGCTCGGCGTCGCGCGCGAGATGCCCGAAGCGCCCGACGGACACCCGGGGCTCGGGACCGAGCGCTCGGCGCGCGAGCTGGCGAAGTACCTGCGCAAGCCGCCGCGCAAGGACAAGAGCGAGATCGAGTCGTGGAGCTCGCTGCCCGGCGAGGTCGAGGTGCAGTGGAACGAGCTCGCGCGCGACGCCCGCAAGCAGAAACTGTTCGAGGCCGTCGAGCCCGCGAAGGGCGATCCGACGCTCGCCCAGCTGTTCGCTGCCTGGCGCGCGGCCGCCGCCGACCTGCCCGCCGCGCTCGCGGAGACGCAGCCGCGCGCGAGAGCGCTGGCGCGACTGCACGTCGACGTGCGCTTCCGGACACTCGCGGAGCTGTTCGACGACTTCGCGCTCGAGCGCCGCGAGTTGATGTCCGGTCTCGCCGTGCTGCATGCGATGAACGACGGCTACGTCGTGCTGAACGACGGTGAGGCGCAGGAGATCAGCGCGCGCGTCGACCTCGCCGCCGCGCGGCTGCGCAGCATGGCCCTCGACCTCGACGCGCTCGCGAAGCTCGGCTCGGACGGACCGGGCAGCGCGACCGACGAACTCGTGGCTGAGCTGCTCGCCACAGCGCGCGAGCCGGACGAAGAGGCGCGCCTGCGCCTGCTCTCCGGCCTGGAAGCCCGGCTCGCGACGACCCGCGAGCGGCTCGCCGACACGCTCTTCTCCGCGCGGCTCGCGCGCGAGGTCGACGCCGCGCTGCGCCGGCGGGAGGCTCTGATCCAAGACGCCGCGCGTCGCGCCCGTGAGCTGCGGCCCTACCTCCCCGAGACGGCCGAGGGCGCCGAGCCCCCGGAAGAGATCGCGGAGATGAAGAAGTCGCACCGCTACGCCTACGCGCTGCGCCTGGCGGTCGAAGGGCTCGCGATCGACCCGCTGAACGACGAGTTGGCGTACTTCGCCGGCCTCTCCGCCGACTTCACGCAGGGTCCGCGCATCACGCGGCCGTGGTTCGACCGCTTCCTGGCGATCCGCGGCATCCGCGAGCACGACGCGCGGCGGTCCGAGCGCGCGCTCGACGCCTGGGAGGCGCACGCCCTGGACGAGGTCCGGGATGCGGGGCCGGCCGGGCTGCCGCGCTGAAGTGACGGGGCCCGTGACCGCGCATCCCGCGACATCGACCCACCCAGCGGCGTCGACCAATCTCTAAAGGGGGGGGCGCGTCCACAGGGCTCAGGAGAAGGACCCTGGGGACGCGCCCGTCAGCCGCTCACTGTCGCGAGCGGCGCCGCCAAGCGCGTTCTCTGGCCGTCGAACGCGATTTGGCGGCCGAAGAGATTAGTCGCTCTTCGAGAGCTGTGTGAGCCGTTTTCGCCATTCTTTGTTCTCGGGGTCGAGCTCGATGCAGCGCCCGATCTGGGCCTTCGCCTCGTCCTTGCGGCCGTTCAGCCACAGGCAGCAGGCGTAGGTGTCCAGCAACAGCACGTTGTTCGGCTCGAGGCGCTGGGCCTCCGTCGCGACTTCCAGCGCGAAGCGGCGGTCCGCCTCCCCGAGGTGCGCGCGGTCCTGCCAGTAGGCCCACGCCAGGTTGTTCGCGAAGAGGGCGCGTTCCGAGGGCGGGCAGTGGGGCCAGGCCGCCCTGCGGGCCTCGCGGGCTTCGCGCCGGTGCGCGACGACTTCCTCGGGGAACGACCCGCGCTCCGCCGCCTTCGTGCGCTCGTCGGCGAGCGCGGCGACCCAGCGCCAGCCCGTGAAGCACAGTCCGGGGTCGGTCTCCGCGTCGAGCAGCTTGCGCAGCGGCTTGTCGTCCGCCTTGGCGCGCAGGTGTTCGATCGCGTCGTAGATCGCGATGGACCGCGCCGCGATGCTCTTGCGCTGTCGGTCGAGGCGCAGGATCGCGTCGGCCTGCTCGCGGTACAGCTCGACCTCGCCGACCTGCCGCAGCTTCGAGGCCACGGCCCAGCGCGAGTCGATCGAGTCGCGCGCGAAGCCCTCGCCGCGCTCGAGCTTCTTGCGCACCGTGTCCATCTGGGCCTCCGCTTCCTCGGTGCGCGCGAACGAGCGCAGCTTCGCGGAGAGGCAGATGCGCGCGACCAGGTCGTTCGGGTTCGCGTCGATGCGGCCGCGGAAGTCCGCGATCGTCTCCTCGCCGCGCTTGATGCGCTGCACTTCGCTGCGCAGACGCGGCGCGGTGACGAATCCGGACAGCGCGTCGCGGGGAGAACCGTCGGGTTCGAGGAAGAGCAGCGAGGGATAGTCGCGGACGCCGAAGGAGGCGGTGATGCGTCGACCCTCGACGCTCTCCGCGTTCAGCGAGAGGCACAGGACGTCGCGCGAGAGTTCGTCGGCGACCGAGGCGTCGGCGTAGGTCTCGCGGCCCATCGACTGACACCACGGACACCAACTCGTCCAGAAGTCGAGGAAGACGATGCGGTCCGAGCGGGCCGCTTCGACGAGGGCCTCCTCGTAGCTGCCCTCGAACCACTCGACGCGTCCACGATCGGGACGCTCGATGCGATGCGAGTTCGGTGCCGCCGTCGCGGGCAGCACCGCGGCGAGCAGGACCAGGAGGGACTGGAGCAACATTGTGAATCGGGGGGGAGGGGACCACCAAACTAAGCCCCCGGAGGCCCTGCATGATGCGGAACGGCCGGTCCTTACACGGAACTTGCCCCGCGCGGCTCCGGTCGGGAAGAGCGGGGGCCGCGCCGCAGACGGCGGTCAGGCCCTATACTGGGGACCCACGAAAACGCCCCCTCCTCGGACCCCCAGAGCGCCCGGGTACCGCCGCGCATGAGCACCATCCTGTCCACACCCTTCCACACCGCCCTGCTGCCGGGTCTCCAGGACCGGCCGGGCGACGATCCGATCTTCACCCTGAACGCCGAAGCCCAACGCCGCGCTCAGGCCGGCGAGGAGATCACGAACGCGACGCTCGGGGCGCTGATGGACGACGAGGGCAAGCTCTGCGTGCTGCCGTCGGTCGCCGAGGCGATCGCGGGCGTGGACAAGGCGCGCGCCTCGGCCTACGCGCCGATCTCGGGCCCGCCGGCCTTCCTCGAGGCGGTGATCCGCGACACCTTCGGAGACAGCGAGCTGGGCCGGATCTCGACGGCGGTCGCGACGCCCGGTGGAACGGGCGCGATCTTCACCGCGACGACGAGCTTCCTCGAGCCCGGTCAGGCGATGCTCGTGCCGAGCTTCTTCTGGGGTCCGTACAAGACGATCGCGAACCACACGCGGCGCGCGGTCGAGACCTTCCGCATGTTCGACGACGCGGGGCGCTTCGACCTCGCCTCCTTCGAGGAAGGGCTGGCGGCCCTCGTCGCGCGCCAGGGTCGCGCGTTGGTCGTGTTCAACTTCCCGTGCAACAACCCGACGGGTTACTCGCTCGACGAGGCGGAGTGGGAAGCGGTCACCGACATCGTCGCGCGCCAGGGCAAGCGCGCCCCGATCGCCTTCCTGATCGACCTCGCCTACGCGCGCTTCGGTGCGCCGGGCTCGGAGGCCTGGATCGGGCACATGGAACGGATCAACCGCGTGGCGCAGGTGCTCGTCGCGTGGTCCGCGTCCAAGGCCTTCGCGCAGTACGGCGCCCGCGTCGGCGCGCTGATCGCCGTGCACACCGAGGACGACCACCGCCGGCGCCTCGCGAACGCGTTCAGCTTCGCGTGTCGCGGCTCCTGGTCGAACTGCAACCACCTCGGCATGCTCGCCATCACGCAGCTGCTGACCGACTCGTCGCTGGCGAAGCGCGTCACGGCGGAGCGCGACGAGTTGCGCGCGCTGCTCGACCGCCGCGTCGAGCGCTTCAACGCCGAAGCGCAGAAGTACGACCTCTCGTACCCGCGCTACGAAGGCGGGTTCTTCGTCTCGGTCTTCACGCCCGATGCTGCCAAGACGGCCCAGGTGATGCGCGAGCGCGGCGTCTTCGTCGTGCCGGCCACCGGCGCCGTGCGGATCGCGATCTGCTCGACGCCGACCGATCACATCGCGAAGCTCGTCGAAGTGCTCGCGGCCGGCGTACGCGCCGCGGAGGCCGAGTGAGCGGCGCGGGGGGGAACGGATCGATCGACGCGTTGCACTCCGACGGACGGCGCGACTTGCTCGTCCACGCCTACGGACCGCGCGTGCGGATCCTGGCGAACCCACTGCTCGACGCGATGGTCGCGCGGCTCTGCGAGTCCGGGACGAAGCTGCGTGAGATCACCAGCGGCGTGCGCTTCGTCTACGAGGCGCTGACGCTCGAGGCCTCCTTCGACTTCCCGCGCTGCCGCCGCGAGGTCCGCACGCGCATGGCGGAACAACACCCGCAGGCCGGCTTGCTGCGCGGCGAGTTCCTCGACCCGGCGATGCGCGTCGTCATCGTCGACGTGGTCCGGGCCGGCATCCTGCCGTCGCAGATCTGCTTCGAACGCCTCGCCTCGGTGCTGCCGGACGAGTGCCTGCGCCTCGACCACCTGACGATGGCGCGCATCGCCGACGCGTCGGGGCACGTCGCGCGCGTGGACCTCTCCGGCTCCAAGATCGGCGGCACCGTCGACGGCGCGACGCTCATCGTGCCCGACCCGATGGGCGCGACGGGGTCGACCTTGATCCGCGCCGTCGACCACTACCGCGAACACCACGGCGAACCCGCGCGCGTCATCGCGCTGTCGATGATCGTGACGCCCGAGTTCCTGCGCCGCTCGCTCGACCGCGTCGAGAACCTGACCGTCGTCGCCGCGCGCCTCGACCGCGGACTGTCACCCGCGGACGTGCTGCAGACGCCGCCCGGAACGTACTGGGACCGCGAGCGCGGTCTCGACGAGCACGACTACATCGTGCCCGGCGCGGGGGGCATGGGGGAGTTGCTGAACAACTCCTGGTGCTGACAAGGCCGTACCGTGCCGTAACCGATTCGACCAGCCCCCGCGCGTCCAAGAAGTCCGCGAAGCGCTTCGCCATCAAGTCGCAGCCCGCGTCGGCGAAGTGGATGCAGTCCGCGAAGTGCGCGTCGTCCGCCGGGATCGAGTCGGTGTCGGTGACGATCGGCAGCCCGTGCTCGTTCGCGAAGGCGACGATCGCCGCGTTGTAGTCGCTGAACGCCTCATTCAGTGCGCCCATCGACATCCACGGCATGTAGATCGCCGTGATGTCCGAGTTCTTGCGCTGCACGTCGAGCGGCTGCGACGGCCGGAACTTGGTGATGAAGGTCGAGAGCACGAGCTGGACGTCGTGCGCCGCGAGCTCGTCGTGGATCGCCGCGAGCTCGCTCATGAAGTGGTCGGGCATCGAGTCCGGCAGCTCCGACAGCTGCTCCGCGGCGACCTTCGGCGCCTTGCTGCCCGAGCGGATGGCGAGGTTCTTCGAGGCGACGGTGTACAGCACGCTGATGTCGCACAGGCGGTCGGAGAGGGTCACTTCCGGCTCGGACTCGGCGACGAGCCCCGCGGCCGCCGCGACGGCGCGCGAGTCGTCGATGATGTCGTTGTGCGCGTGGTAGAGGATCACCACGTCGGGATCGAGCGGCAGCACGCGCCGACGCAGGTTCTCCGCGGAGTGTTCGATGCAGTAGCCGGGCACGCCGGCGTTGATCACGCGGATGAGGCGGTCCGGGTGGCGCGCCGTGAGCTCGGCCTGCAGCTGCGCCGGCCAGGTCGCGGCGTCGGACGAGGCTTCCGCGCAGAAGGTCGTCGACGCGCCGAGGCAGGCGATGCGCAGCTCGCCGGGCTGCTTCTCGCGTGGGAACTCCTCGCCGCGGAAGCCCAGCGAGTTGATGTGCAGCGAGACGAAGTCGCCTTCGACCGACGCGCCCGCGATGGGGACGAGGTACGGGAAGTCGTCCGTCTTGCCGAGGTAGGCGTCGGCGATGCGCGCGTGCAGCGTGCCGAAGCGCTTCCACGAGCGGACTCGCAGCGCGGCCTCGAGGCCGAGCACGAGCACGAGCAACTGCAGCGCGATCAGCACGGCGAGCCGGCGCTTGCTGCGCTTGCGCTTGGTGCTCGGCGCGGGTTCGGAGGGAGGATTCGTCACGTGCGGTGTCTGTCCGGCGACTTGCCGGAGCGGTCCGCGACCATCCTAGCCTTCGAACCCGCGCCGAGCGCGGATCAGCGTGCCGGAGTTCTACTCGCCGATCACGAGGCGCAAGCCCTTCGACATCGCCCAGCCTAGCGGAGCGCTGGTGTCGCGCACGATCAGCTGCAGCACGCGGTTCGTCCCGATCGCTTCGGGCGAACCGTCGATGTAGAGACCTCGCGTGAAGCCGGCCGGCGGGATGTTCAGCCCCCGACGGCCGGTCTCGGCGACGAGGAACGGCCCGCCGAAGGGAGTCGGCTGGTAGTCCGAGCGATCGCCGTAGATCACGTAGGCGGGCGCCAGGCTGCCGGTCGGGTTGCCGATGTGGATCGGAACCGTCGAGCCGAGCACCGGGCGCGCTCCCGCGCTGAATTCCGGCACGCCGCCCGCTCCGCCGACGCCGTCACCGAAGTTCTCCCAGTTCGCGAGCACGTGCACCGAGACGGTCGCCAACTGCGACTCCTTCTTGCCGTCGGAGGCCGCGAAGGTGAACGAGTCGTGTCCGGCGAAGCCGACGTAGGGGAAGTACGTCGCCTGGTTGCCGACGAGCGACACCGTGCCGTTGTGCGGCTGCTTCACGATGCGCACCGTCGGCGCGCCGCCGTTGTCGGTCGCCGTCAGCGTGATCGCGATCGGAACGCCGGCGAGGGTCGAAGCGCTGCCATCGGAGGCGACGGGGGCGGGATCGGTGTTCGCGTTCTCGGAGATCGGGCCGTCGTGGCAGTCGTAGCAGCCGATCGTGTAGCCCTCGAAGAAGTGCTTGATGCCGAAGTCCTCGGCGTCGAGGGTCCGGTCGCCCTGGGCGCGCGAGAGCACCGTGCCGCGGTAGTCCGTCCCGTGGCAGGCCGCGCAGGCCGAGGTGTTGTTGTTCTCGATCGCGTCGTGGTGGTGTTGGACCCAGTTCGAGTCGATCGGGTGCATGCCGTGCGGCCCGCCGTCCTCCGTGACCGGCATCGTGTCGTGGCACGCGAGGCAGTCGCTGAGCGTTCCGGCGTGACCTTGCAGCGCCATGCTCTGCAAGTTGTCGTTGCCGTGCGCCGAGGGGAAGATCGCGTGCGTCGAGCCGTGGCAGGCCGAGCACTGCAGGCCGCCGTGACCGCTCGAGAAGCGGTAGAGGTCGATGCCGGGGGCCGGCGTGTCCGCGTTCGTCGCGAAGACCGCGCTGACCGCGACGCGCTCGTCGCCGCTCGGCTCGAAGACCGACTGGTACCGGATCTGGCCGTTGTTGTGGGTAGCCGTACCAGTGTGGCAGTTCTGGCAGGAGGGTTCCTCGAACCAACCGGCGCGGTTCGCGTCGCCGACGGCCGACATGTTGCCGTGACAGCTCTGGCACTGCATCGCCATCGAACCGTCGCCGGCGACCGCGCTGCCCATCGCGCCGCGCAAGCAACGCGTCTCCGAGCCGGGGTGGCAGCGGTAGCACGACGAGCGGTTGTCGCTCGAGTCCATGTCCATGCCGCTGATCGGGTCGGTGACCGCGGCGTGTCCCGCGTGCATCGCTTGCGTCAGAGGCGTGATGCCCGCGACGCCGGTTCCCGGCAGCGCGTTCGAGCTGTGGCACGACGCGCAGAGGATCGCCTTGCCGTCGGTCAGCGCCGTGGCCTCGAGGCCGGACGGGTTGAAGCCGTTCGCCGACAGGCCCGTCGCGTAGAGCGGATTCCCCGCTTGCAGCTCGTCGTGCAGGCGCAGGATGTTCAGGCGGTAGTCGCGCTGGAAGTCGCGGTCGTTGAACCAACCGCCCGCGGGCTGCGCTTCCGGTCCCGCGCCGCTCGCGTGACAGGCGCGGCAGTCCATCTCCTGCGAGATCGGCAACACCACGTCGGTGTAGGTGAGCAGCGTCCCGACGCCGTCGCGCACTTCGACGCGCATCATCGGGTAGTTCTGCGGCTGGCCGTCGTCGTCGATCGCCGTGATCGGGATGCCATCCGCGATGAACCAGTTGTGCGCGGGGTCGAAGGTCATCGGTTGCGGCACATTGCCGGCGCCGGGCATGTCGTGACCCGCGAGCCCTTGGTCCGGCGCCAGGCTGACGCCGAAGAAGTCGGCCATGTGGTCCCAGAAGTTCGTCTTCCCGACCGAGCTCGTGTTGATCGAGCCGTTCGGGTCGGCGACCGCGCGGTAGGTCACCGTCGTTCCGGCGGGCAGCACGACGAGATCGCCGTTCTGGTCGATGACGTGCGCGACGAGGTCGTTGTACGGCGGCAGGATCGAGAACAGCTCGTAGTCACTGTCCATGCAGTGCATGCCGAGGTCGTTCCAGCCGACGACAGTCCAGTCGAAGCCCGGAGGCGGGGGGCTCGCCGTCGCAGATGTCGAGAGCAACGGGGCGGAGGCGGCGAGCGCCAGCGTCACCACGGAGAGGGGCCAAATCAGCTTCATGCCAGAGCTCCACAGAAGAAGCGTCTCCGCGCGGGCGGAGTGGACCCCGGCCGTGGCCCCCCACGACATCCCTACTTGGATGTCCGCAATGGTAGCGGGGTTCCCGGGGAGTGGGGGTGGTCGACGGCTTGCGCCGAGGGGCGCTGTAAGCTCCGTCAGAGCAGTGGATTACGGCGATCCACCAAGCGTGCCGGTCGCCATTCGACGATTCCGGAGTCAAACGCGCGCTGGCGCCGGGCTTCCAATCGCATGCACGGCGCGGCGCTCAGACTCGGTCTCTCGTTCCCCCTCTCCTCGTCCTCGCGTGCCCCTTGCGCGGGGGGCGGGGCGCCGATCCGCTTGTGGCTCCGTTCGGATGGGGGTAGCGTCGAGTCCGAAGAGGAGGCTCGCATGGACGACGGGGCAGGGCCCGATCCGGGGACGCTCCGCGACCTGGAGTCGATCGCGCTGGTGCAGCGCTATCGGGGAGGCGACGCGCAGGCGCTCGAGGTGCTGTTCGCGCGTTACGTCGAGCGCGTGGAGCGCATCGTGTACGTCCGCTCTGGGGAGTTCCTGCGCGGTCGCCAAGAGTCCGCGGACCTCGCGCAGGACGTCTTGCTCAAGATGTTCATGGACATCGATCGCTACGAGATCCGCGACGATGCGCGCTTCGTCGACTGGGCCGCGACGATCTGCGAGCGGACGCTCCGCAATCGCGTCCGTCATCATCGAGCGGAGAAGCGGGACGTCGTTCGGGAGCGAGAGCTCGACCGTCGTCCGGGTCCGGACGGATCCGTCGATGCGAGGGAGGCTGCGTCGCCGGACGCCTCGCCGCAGGATCAGCTGGGCGAGCGCGAGCGGAAGCAACTCGTCGACGACTGCCTCCGCGAGCTGCGCGAGGACCACCGCGACGTGATCCTGCTGCGCGACCTGGCCGGTGCCGATTGGGACCACGTCTGCGAGGCCCTGGGGAGCGTGTCCAAGGCTGCCGCGCAGCAACTCCATCGTCGCGCGCGGATCGCGCTGGGCGAGAGGCTCGGAAGGCGCGGGGTCGAGTCGTGAGCGGCACTCCTTCGAGCGCGGACGATCCGTCGCGTGAGATGACGGGTGCCGAGGACTTGCTCGGCAGCTTCCTGGAGGCTCATCCGGAGGGTGAGTCGGAGGCCTTCGAGTCATGGATCCGCGGCCGCGCCGACTTGCGCGAGGAGGCGGGTCTGGAGCAAGGCCTGCGCTCCCTGTACGCGCGCTGGCGCCGAGCCACGGACCTCCTGGCCGAGGGGCTCAGCTCGCGGCCCAACGGCGGCGGGAGCTTCTTCCGACGAGCGGGGCAAGACCGCCGCCGGTCACCGGAGGCGATCGACGGTTCGGCGGGGCTGACTCCGGGGCGCCGCGTCGGCCACTTCGTGCTGCGTCGATTCCTCGCGCAGGGCGGCATGGGGCAGGTCTGGGTGGCGCGCGACGAGAATCTACGCGCAGACGTCGCCCTCAAGCTGATCCTCCCTGGACGGATCGACGCGAGGAGCTTGGACCTCTTCGCGCGCGAGGCACGCGCCGGTGGCCGGCTGCGTCATCCGTACATCGTCTCCACGCTCGCGACGGGGCGCGCCGACGGACTCACCTGGATCGCGCAGGAACTGGTCGACGGATCGTGGACGCTGAAGGACTACCTCGACCAACTGCGCGCCGAGGACACCGTCCCGAAGGACCACTATCGCAGCGTGGCGCTGTTCGTCGCGCGCGTGGCGGACGGCCTGCAAGCGGCGCACGACGCGGGCGTGATCCATCGCGACGTCAAGCCGGCCAACATCCTGATCGCACCGGACGACACTCCACGGCTGACCGACTTCGGCCTCGCGCGCGTCGTCGACGACAGCTTCCTCTCCGTCTCCGGCGAGATCGCGGGCACCTGGTCCTACATGAGCCCCGAGCAGGTGCGCGCCAAGCGCTCCGGCCTCGACCATCGTTCCGACGTCTTCAGCCTGGGCGTCGTGCTCTACGAACTCCTCACGCTCCGCCGGCCGTTCGAGGGCGACACCGCGCACCAGATCGCGGAGCAGATCGTTCACGTCGAAGCGCCGTCCCCGACGAAGGTCCGCTCGCAGTGCCCTCGCGAGCTGGCCGTGATCTGCGGCAAGGCGCTCGAGAAGGATCCGGCGCGGCGCTACGCGACGATGCGGGAGTTCTCGGCGGATCTCCATCGGCACTTGAACGACGAGCCGATCCATGCCCGTCCGACAGGGGCGCTGATGCGCGGCGCGAAGTGGGCGAGGCGAAACCCGGCTCGCGCGGTGGGCGGCGCGGCGGCGATCCTACTGCTCGGCTCGACGCTTGCCTTCGCGTTGGTGCTCGCCGGAAAGAACCGGACGCTGCGCGAGGTCAACGACGCCCTGCGCGAGCAGCAGGGGCTGACCGCCTCGGCGAACCGGCGCGACCAAGAGGGACGCTACTCCGCGGCGCTCGTCGAGGCGCAGCGCGAACTGGAGAGTCGAGACAACAACCTGGCGCGCCGCGTGCTCTTGCAGTGCCCGGAGGAACTGCGCGGCTGGGAGTGGCAGCACCTGCGGGTGCGCCTGGACGTCTTCCGCGCGTCCTATACCGACGAGGCAGTCGACCGCGTCGAGGCCGCAGCGTGGAGCCCCGATGGCCGCTACCTGGCGACCGCGACGATGGAGGGGACGGTGTACCTACGGTCGGCGGAGGACGGGCGGGAGCTCGCGGTTTTCCATGCGCCTGAAGAGGACGTGGTCGAGCTGGCCTGGAGCCCCGAGGAACCGGTGCTCGTCACGCTCTCCTCGACGGGAATCGCGCGACTGTGGTCGGTGGCTGTGGCGGGCGGCCACGATGTGGCCCGCATTGCGCAACGCGACATCGGCGGGCGCGTGATCGATGGCATCGGCTACGTCGGAGACACCGATGAGGGCGCGCTGCTCTCGTGGAGCCCCGAAGGACAGCGGCTCGATTCCTTGGCCGAGGGCACGAGTCGGCAGATCTGGGAGTTCGGGCGCTCCCCCCGCGAGGCGGCGCTGGACGAACTCCTCTCCGACGTCGAGCGGGCGGGCCGCTTCGACTGGGACCCGGCGCGGGAGCGCGTGGCGATGATCGTACCGCTCTTCGACGTCGTCGTCCGGGACGCGAAGAGCGGCGAGACGCTCGCCACGATCGAAGGGGCCGGGGACGGCGCGCTCACCGACCTCTCGTGGTCACCGTCCGGAGTGCAGTTGGCGGTCCGGGACGAGCACGGTTACCTGCATGTCTGGAGAGAAGACGGCGAGCGCGGGTTTCGAGCGGCCTGGAGCGCGGAAGAGACGAGCCATCGCATGGCGTGGAGCCCCGACGGTTCGCGTCTGGCCTTCTACGCCGGGTCAGAGGTTCAGGTCCTCGACGCGCAAGAAGGCACGACGTTGGCGGTCCTCGGTGCTTCATGGGGTGGCGAGCACGCCTTCGCCTGGAGCCCGGTCGGCGACATGCTCTGGGCCGGCCACACGATCCTGCACGCCGACCGCGCGCGAGCGACGGCCTGGGGCGAAGCGGCGACCCTCCGCGAGGCGGCGCATGCCGTGATCGACCCGCTGTTCGACGAGTTCGGGCTGCTCGAAGTCGTGCGCGAGGAGGTGCGGCGCGCGACCGACGTGAGCGACGCCGTGCGCACGGAAGCGCTCAGGCTCGCGGAGCTGCACGGCGACTGCGGGCCGCGGCAGCTCGCGCGGATCGCCTACGACCTACTCCCCGGGTCCTCCTCCGAAGACCGGGACGACGAACGCATGACTCGCGTGTACGACCTGGTGCGGCGTGCGCTTGAAGCGGAACCCGCGGATCCGGAACTGCATGGCATCCACGCGGACATCCTGTCGTTCGACGGTCGACTCGAGGAGGCGTTGCACGAAGCCGCGCTCGCAGTCGAACTGGCACCCGAGAACGCGGCGTCGGAGCACGAGGATCGGCTCGAGGCACTCCGCGAGCGCTCCGCAGGCGTCGGCGATTGAGGCGACCCCGGCACCACGGAACGCAGCACGGCATCGCTGGATTCGTTGGCTCACCGCGCATACGCCCGCTGCGCGAACAGCAAGCTCAGATAGGGCAGCATCCGCGCCTTGTTCGGGATCAGCTTGAAGATCCGCCAGAGGCGCGCGGGGCGCAGGTAGAAGCGCTTGTAGGCGCCGTTGCGGATCGCGGTGATCTTGTCCTCGGCGACCTCGGAGAGGTTGATCTCGGTCTGGTAGGGCTCGTAGGCGGACCAGTCGGTGGGGAGCGCGTGGCCCGCTTGTTCGACTTGGCTGAAGAGCTCGGTGCCCTTGAAGGGGATCACGCGGAAGAAGGCCGCTGTGTGGAAGGATGACTCGGCGGCCCAGCGCACGGTTTCGCGCATCTCCTCCTCGGTCTCGGTCGGGAAGCCGAGCATGAAGGCGCCGTGCACCATCACGCCTTGGTCGGCGATGAAGTCGACGATGCGCTGCACCTTGTCGATCTTCAGGTTCTTCTTCATCACCTTCTGGATGCGCGGGACGGCCGACTCGACGGCGACCATGCAGCGGTACATGCCGGCGCGCTTGAGCAGCAGCACGAGTTCCTCGTCGAGGATGTCGCCGCGGAAGCCGTTCGGGAAGGTGAGCTTGAGGCCGTAGTCGCGGTCGATCAGGCCCTGCGCGATCGCCTTCGCGCGGTCCGGACGGAAGTTGAAGATGTCGTCCATGAAGACGAGTTCCTTCACGCCGTGGTCGCGGACGAGCAGGTCGATCTCGGCGAGGACGTGTTCCGCGGAGCGCGCGCGGAAGGCCTTGCCGTAGGAGTTGTGGCAGTAGGTGCAGCGCCACGGGCACGCGCGCGAGGAGAACATCGTGGCGAACTCCTTGTGCGCGTAGATCACGCCGCCGCGCGGGACGTCGTGGTACTTCGTGTGATCGATCAGGTCCCAGGCCGGCATCGGGACTTGGTCGAGGTCCGGCGGCGGCGTACGGTCGGCTTCGTGGCGGACGAGCCCGGACGCGTCGCGCCACGAGAGGCCCTCGCAGCCGCTGAAGTCCCTGCGTCGCGCGGCGATGCCGTCGAGCAGCGCCGCGAAGGTCTCCTCGCCCTCGCCGCGCACGGCGAAGTCGATGTTCGGGTCCTGCAGCACGTCCTCGGCCGCGACGGAGGGGTGCGGGCCTCCGGCGACGACGATCGCGCGCGGGAGTCGTTGCTTCAGCAGCGCGGCGAGCTCGTGCATGCAGCCGGCCTCGTAGGTCATCGCCGACAGGCCGATCACGTCGGGCGCGCGCTCGACCAGCTCGTCGCACGCCTGCTGCGCCGTCCAGCCCTCGACCTTCATGTCGATGATCGAGACGTCGGCGTGTCCCGCCGCGCGCGCGGAGGCAGCGATCGACAGGATGCCCAGCGGGTGCACGTGCGTGTGCTGGGTGTACGGGTGGTAGGTCTGGACGAGCGTGACCTGGAGCGCGGGGGGGGGCTGCACGGAGTTCATCCTACACGAGCGGTTCGACGCGCAGCAGGTTCGCGCCGGCTCGCTTACCGCTCCGGTCGCGCGCGGCAACGCGCTGAGCGCGGAAGCTCGAGAAGCAGACACGCGAGTCTCCAGACTGCCGCGAGAGCACGCGCCGCGCTCGGCCCGATTCGGCTATGCTCGGCGTAACGCGGCGGACGAGAAGGGTAGTCCCGTCGGTCGCCTCTCCCCCAGTCCATCGCCCCCCCGCACCTTGGTCCGAGTCGCCTTCGTCGTCACCACCTGTCACGAGTTCGAGGGCATCAAGGTGCTCTCCTCGGTCCTGAAGTCGCGCGGGCACGACGCGGACTGCTTCGTCACTTCGGAGGAGCAGGACTTCCACCAGGCGGTCCTCGACTACCAGCCCGACGTGATCGGGATCTACGCGACGACGGGGCAGGAGAAGTGGTGCTACGGCCACATCGCGCGCTGGCGCAAGGAACTGCCGCACCTCAAGACCGTGATGGGCGGCCCGCACCCCTCCTTCGACCCCGAGGTGCTGCACGACGAGGAGTACGTCGACGCGATCCTCAAGGGCGAGGCGGAGTACGGCATGGTCGACCTCGTCGAGGCCTGGGCCGCCGGGCGCTCGACCGACTTCATCCCGAACGTCGGCACGCTGCAGAACGGGGTCGCGACGCAGAACCCGATCCGGCCGGTCATCCAGGACCTCGACACGCTGCCCTTCCCCGACGTCGACATCTTCTACAAGTACCCCTTCCTCGCCTCGAAGCGCGTGCTGCAAGTGCACGCGAGTCGCGGCTGCCAGAACAGCTGCACCTACTGCAGCGTCGGTCTGATGAAGAAGGAGTGGGTCTCCGGCGCGCGCGGTGAGAAGTTCAATCGCACGAAGTCGGTCGACTACCTGTGCGAGGAGATGAACGACATCTTCGCGCGCTACCCGAACTTCCGGATGGTCAACTTCGGCGACGCCGCGCTGAACATGGAACGCGGTTGGTTGTCCGAGTTCGCCGACAAGTGGCCCGTGCGCGTCGGCTTGCCGTTCGCGTGCAACGTGAACATCAACTACCTGAACGAGAACGACATCGCGAACCTCGCGCGGGCGGGGTGCGTGTCGGTGCAGTTCGGTCTCGAGTCCGGCAGCGAAGAGGTGCGCCTGCGCGTCTACAAGAAGGGCTACACCGACAAGGTCGTCACGGAGATCCCCAAGCTGCTGCGCAAGTACAAGATCACCTACCGCACGAACAACATGATGGGCTCGCCGGCGGAGAGCCTCGAGGACATGTTCCAGACCGTGCGGCAGAACCGCGAGATCAAGCCCGACGGCTGCACGGTGCTGATCTACCGGCCCTTCCGCTCGACCGAACTCGGGCGCCAGGACTTCGAGCTCGACCGCGTCGACGTCGGCAAGGACATCGGCCCGTCGCTGCACTCGGACTCGCAGATGCGCCGCGACGACGTGAACCAGGTCGTGAACCTGCAACGCCTCTTCAACATCGGCGTCTTCGTCCCCGGCGGTGAGGCGCTCGTGCGCAAGCTGATCCAGCTGCCCAAGAACCCGGCCTTCGAGTTCAGCCTGCTCGGCTTCCTCTGGTACCAGCACGCTGTCGTGTCCGGCTACGGGATGCTCGACGACCTGAAGCTCGGCCTGCGCAACTTCGGCCAGATCTTCGGGCGCCGCGAAGGCGGGACGCACGAGTACGGCAAGAAGGGCGGGACCGACGCGCTGCTCGAGACGATGGACGCCGGGCTCGACGCCGGGCTCTGACGCGCCGCCGCGACGCGGATCCCGCGCGATTCGCACCAACAAGACGGCGGACCGCCGCGTTCGCTAGGCTCTTCGTGATCACGAACCGCGACCGGAGCCCCCAGCATGTGGATCGCCGCCCTTCTCAGCGCCGTCACGTTCTTTCCCGTTCAATCCCTCGCCGACGAGCAGCCCCTCGAGCTCTCGATCGACGCCGTCACGCTCTACCGCAACTCCGCGATGGTGCACCGCCAGGCCAAGGGAGTGGTCGGCGGGTCGTACGTGGTCGCCGGGTTGCCCGGTGAAGTCACCGACGACCGAACGCGCGTGCGCTTCGTCGGCGGGCACGTGATCTCGGTCGAGCTGGCGGAGCGCGTCCTCGAACATGCGCCCGTCGAGCGCATTCGCGCCCTGGAGACCGCGCGCCAGGCAGCGCGGCGCGACGTGCGGATCGCGCGCGACGAGGTCGCGCTGAGTTCCGGCTCGGTCGAGTACTTGACGCGCCTCGTCGTCGAGGAAGGCGAGGCGTGGAGCCGCGAGCGGGGTCAGGGTCGCGTCGATACGGAACGCTGGCGCGCGAACCGCGTGTGGTTCGAGACCGCGCTGGGGCAGGCGCGCGAGGATCGCCGAGGCGCGCAGGATCGACTGCGCGAAGCGGAGCGGCGCTTTGCTGAGTTCGACGCGGAGTGGACGCGCCTCTCCGGCGCCGGCGGGGTGATCGTCAAGGACCTCCACGTGCGTGTCGTGACCGACCAGGCCTCCGGCCGGCTCGAGGTGGACACGCAGCTGCCGAGCGCGGGCTGGGAACCGCTCTACGACCTGCGCACTGCCGGCGACGCGACCAGCGTCGACCTCGCGTACCGCGCGCGCATCCACCAGCGCACCGGAGAGGACTGGAACGACGTGCGTGTGCTGCTCTCGACCGCGCAGCCGGAACTCGGCGCGCAGGGGCCCGATCCGATCGCGCGCTGGGTCGACCTCTACGTTCCGCGACCGGAGCGCGGCCTGGTGGCCGGCAGCGTCGACTCGATGGCTCCGGCCGAGAAGGCGGGTTACTGGGACGACGCGACCGCGGACGCGGCGCCGTACGCCGAGGCGCAGCAAGAAGGGCTCTCGGTGCGCTTCGAGCTTCCGTCGCGTGAGACGGTCGAGTCGCGCGAGGGCCCGACGTCGGTACTCGTCGGCCGGACGCAACTCTCCGTGACGCCCGAGTACTACTGCGCCCCCGCGGCGACGCAGGCCGTCTGGTTGCGTGGACGCGCGACGAACGGCGGCGACTGGACTTTGCTGCCGGGTGAGGCGTCCGTCTTCTTCGGCGCGGACTACCTGGGTCGCGCGAACCTCGGTCTCGTGCAGCCGGGTCAAGAGTTCATGCTGCACCTCGGTGTCGCCGACGCCTTCGAAGTGCAGCGACGCCAAGTGAACGATAAGTCCGAGGGTCCGGGCTTCTTCGGGTCGCAGCGCGCGCAGGTCGAGGAGTGGTCGATCGAGCTGAAGAACCACGGCGCGCTGATCGCCGACGCGGACGGCAGCGCCTCCGTGATCGTGCAGGAGGCGCTCCCGCGCCCCGGCGACGACCGCATCGAGGTGGTGGTGGAGGACGAGCGGCCGAAGCGTTCGCTGGACGAGCGCTGGCGCGTCGAGTGGGACGACCGCTCGATCCGCACCTGGATCGTGCGCGTCCCGAGCGGTAGTTCCGCGAAGCTCGAGTATCGCGTCTCGGTGCGCTACCCGAAGAACGAACAGATCTACGTCGACGCCCGCTGAATCGGAGGCTGCAGATGATCCTCAACGTCCTGACCACGCTGTTCGCCGCCACCGCCGCCGCGGAGGCGCAGCCGGTGCCCGCTCCGATCGCCGACGTCACCGTGCACACCGATCGCGCCCGCGTCACGCGGCGCAGCGCGCAACTCGTCGCCGACGGTCTGTACCGCGTCGACGGCCTGACCGGCTCGCTCGACCGCGACAGCCTCCGCGCTCGCGTCGACGGCGGGCACGTGCTCTCCGTCGAGCTGCGCGCGCACGAGCTCGCCGCGCCGCCGTCCGCCCGGCTGGCGGCCTTCGACGAGGAACAGCGCGCCCTCGACGCCGCCCGCGCCGTCCTCGCCGACGAGCTGGAGACCTTGAACGTGCTCGCCACGGGGCTCGCGCGCTGCGCCAAGTCCACGGACGAAGAGCGCGCGACGGCCGGAGACCCCGCCGTCTGGTCGGCGGTGCAGAGCTTCCTGCGCGAGCAGGGCGCGCACGACGCGGAAGCGCGTCGCGCCCTGGAAGAGCGCGCGGCCGAGCTCGACCGACAACAAGCGGACCTCGACCGTCGTCGCGGTGAGTTGCGGACCGACCGCTTCCCGACCTACGACGCGCTCGTCGAGCTGGACGTGCCCGACGCCGGCGCCGCGCTCGAGCTCGAGTACCTCGTCCCGGCCAGCGGATGGGAGCCGCGCTACGAGCTGCGCACCGCCAAGGACGCGCGCTCCGTGCAGGTCGCGTACCGCGCGAGCGTCTGGCAACAGAGCGGCGAGGACTGGGAGGGCGTGCAGCTCGCGCTCTCCACGGCGCAGCCGCAGCGCGGGGCGGCCGCGCCCGAGCTGGCCACGCGCTGGGCGAACACCTACCCCGCCCGCGACGCCTACCGCGGTGCGGAGAACAAGCGAATCAAGAGCGAGACGCTCGGCCGCGAGCGTTACCTCGACGCCGAGGCCTCGACGGCGGAAGAGCCCGCGCTGAACCCCTTCGCCGAGGTCAGCGCCGAAGGGCTCTCGCTGCGCTACGAGCTGCCGTCGACCGACACCGTGCTCTCCGGCGCGCCGCCGACGAGCGTCCTCGTCGCCACGGCAGAACTCGGCATCGAGCCCGAGTACCACTGCGTCCCGGCGCTCGACACGACGGTCTGGCTGCGCGGGCGCGCGCGGAACGACTCGGCCTACACGCTGCTGCCCGGCTCGGCGTCCGTCTTCTTCGGCGAGGACCACCTCGGCAACGCGTGGCTCGACACCGTCCGTCCGGGTCAGGAGTTCACGCTGCACCTCGGCCCCGACCACGCATTGACGGTCGAGCGGCGGATGGTCGACGAAGGCACCAAGGACGCGGGCTTCTTCGGCTCCAAGAGCACCTGGCACCGCGAGTGGAGCGTGCGCGTCTCGAACCACGGCGCGGCGATCCACGACGCCGACGGCGTCGCGGTGGTCTACGTGCGCGAGGCGCTGCCGCGGTCGACCGATGACCGCGTGACCGTCAGCCTCGCAGAGGCGAACCTCGAGCCCGCCGCCGGTGCGCAGTGGGTCGCGGACCGCAAGGAGCAGGGGATCGAGACTTGGAGGCTGCTCGTCCCGCTGCGCGGCGAGGCGGAGCTGCGTTATGAACTGCGCATCAAGCACCCGGAAGGCGGGGAGCTGCAGTTCCGCTGAGCGAGCGCGTCGCGGGGGCGTCATCCGCGCTTCACGAACGAGCACGGCGGCCCGCGGTCGCCGTGCTCGTTCGTGAGGTGCGGAACTCGCCCCGGCACCGTACCCTGTGCGCCATGTTGCGCGCGCGCCACCTGATCGCACTCTGGCTCCTGCTGCTCTCCGGCCTCGTCGGGGCGCAGGACGCGGACGACCTCCTCCGCCTCGTCGTGTTGCACACGAACGACGTGCACGGGCAGTGCCGCACGCGGCAAGCGCACTGGTTGAACGCCGAGGCGCCGCCCGCGATCGGCGGCCTGCCGCGCGTCGCGGCCTACGTGGCGTCCGTGCGCGAGGAGCTGCACGATCCGCGCGAAGGGCTGCTCGTACTCGACGGTGGCGACTGGTTCCAGGGCACGCCCGAGGGCTTGCTCGACGACGGCGAGGCGTTCACGCGCGCGCTGACCGCCGTCGGCTACGACGCGCTCGTCGTCGGAAACCACGAGTTCGACCACGGCGTCGACCATCTGGCCGCGCTGATCGAGAAGACCAAGATCCCGTGCGTGCTGGCGAACGTTCGCGCGGCGGAAGGCGGCGCACGCGTCGACTGGGCGCCGCCGTACCGCGTCTTCGAACGCGTCGGTCTCCGCATCGGCGTCGTCGGCCTGCTCACGCCCGAGACGCCCAGCATCACGCACGCGGACGCGCGCGGGCTCTTCTTCCAGTCTCCGATCGAAGCGTTGACGGAAGCGCGCGCGGAGCTCGCCGACCAGCGTCTCGATCTCTTGATCCCGCTCACGCACCTCGGCGTGCGCGACGACCGCGAGCTGTCGCGAGCGCACCCCGACCTGCCGTTGATCATCGGCGGTCACTCGCACACCTACCTGAAGGAAGGCGTGACGGAGGGCGAATGCCTGATCTGTCAAGTCGGCTCGAAGGCCAGCGCCGTCGGGCGCGTCGAGCTCTTCTTCGACCCGGAGACGCGCGAACTCGTGCGCCGCACCTACCAGGTGGTCGACCTGCTCGACGGTGCCGTCGCTCCGCGCAATGCCGAGGTCGAACGCGCGGTCGAAGCGATGCTCGAGCGCAGCGAGGCCGACATGAGCCTGAAGATCGGCACGCTCGCGACGGCCTTCCAGCGCAGCCACGTGCGCCTCGAGACCTCGAACGTCGGCAACTGGCTGACCGACCGCATGCGCGAGCGCATGGGCGCGCAGGTCGCGATCCAGAACCGCGGCGGAATCCGTGCGGACCTGCAGGCGGGTCCGGTGACGCGTCGCGACGCCTTCGAGGTGCTGCCGTTCGGCAACCACCTCGTGCTGCTCGAGGTCTCCGGCGCCGAGCTGACGGCCGCGGTCGCGCAGGCCGTCGGCGGACACGCGCACTCGGGCCTCGAGTTCAGCGGCATGGAAGTGCGCGTGCGTCCGCTCGACGAAGGCCTGGGCGAACTGCTCTCGATCACGATCGACGGGAAGCCGGTCGAGCCAGACGCGCGCATCACGCTCGCGACGAACAACTTCCTCGCCGGCGGCGGCGACGACTACTTCCCCGGTGACTCGCCGAAAGTGGTCCGCGAGGATCCGATGCTCATGCGCGAGCTCTTCGAGCACGCCTTCCAGCGCGCCGGCACGGTCGAGTCCGTCGCGACGAACCGCTACGTCACGGTCCTCGAGCGATGAACACCCTGATCCTCCTGCTGCCGCTGCTCTCCGCTCCGGACTCGAGCGCCGCGCGCGAACCCGTCGCAGTCGTGCGCGAAGACCTCGGCGAGTACGAGCGCGCGCTGCGCGATCCGAAGGGCAACGGCGGCCGCGAAGCCGTGCAAGCGCTGGCGAAGCTCGCGACGCCCGAGGCTTGGGCGCTGATCGTCGAGGCGCTCGCGCACCCGGACGCGCGCGTCGCGGACGAAGCGCAGATCGCGCTGGCGGAGCTGCAGGACGCCGAAGTCCTCGAACAGCTCTTCGGCAAGGAGGGGCTGGGCTCGAAGGCAGGCATCGTCCCGCTGCGCGTCGCCGAGGCCTTCGGGCGCATGACGACGACGCTAGACGCGGATGAGCTGGCGAAGGCGCTCAAG
Organism: Planctomycetota bacterium; assembly: GCA_020638835.1. Classification (GTDB taxonomy): domain Bacteria; phylum Planctomycetota; class UBA1135; order UBA1135; genus JACKHV01. The sequence continues at coordinate 322,594 of JACKHV010000003.1, forward strand.
GCGAAGTCACCCGACGTGCGCCGCGCGCTGCTCTGGTCGATCGAGCGCCAAGCCCCGCAGGGCCGCATCGGAGGCGAGCCCGAGAAGAAGCTGCTGGGCGAGGTCGAGAAGCTCTCCCAGAAGGACAAGGACGACGGCGTGCGCGGAGCGGCGCTGCTGGCGCAGTGCGCGCTCGCGCCGGACTCGCGCGCGGCGATCGTGCGCGCTGCGGCGTCGGACAAGGCTCCGGAGCTGCGCATCGCCGCAGTGATGGCCGCGAGCCCGCTGCCGAACGCGGAACGGCGCGCGCTGGTCGGCGCGCTCGCCTCGGATCCGCTCGCGCGCGTGCGCTGGACGCTCTCCGACGTGCTCGCGCAGTCGCCCGACCGCGACGACGCCGGCATCCTCGTCGGCATGCTCGAGACGGAGTCGGTGATGCGCAACGCGTGGCACTACACCGAGCTGCTCCAACGCCTCTCCGGCCTCAGGCACCGCAACGATCCGCGTCCGTGGATCGACTGGCAGCGCGGGCTGCCGGAGGACTGGGAACCCTCCGCGCACGACGCGGCGAACGACTACGGCGAACGCACCGCCGCGCTCGTCGGCATGCCGATCCTCAGCGACCGCGTCTGCATCCTGATCGACCTCTCGGGTTCGACCTGGGAAGAGCGCGACGGCAAGACGCGCAAGCAGGTGCTCGACGTCGAGCTGCGCCGCGCGCTCGAGGCGCTGCCCGAGGGCACCGAGTTCAACTTGATCCCGTACACGAACGAACCGCACCCCTGGAAGAAGGCGCTCGTCCCGGCGACGCCGAAGAACGTCGCGCAGGCGATCGACTGGTTCGAGGGCGTGCGGCAGAGCGGCAAGGGCAACTTCTGGGGCGCGTGGCGACTCGCCGTCTCCGACCCCGCCGTCGACACCGTGATGGCGTTGACCGACGGCGCGCCGACCGGCGGCGACCGCTGGAACCTGCAGCTGATGGGTCCGCTGCTCGAGGAGAACAACCGCTTCCGCCGCGTCGTGCTCGACGCGGTGATCGTCGACGCGAAGGGGCGCCTGCTCGACTACTGGACCGAGATGTGCGCCAAGACGGGCGGTCGCATGACGCCCGTGCAGATGTAGAGGAATCGAAGATGACCGAAACCGCCGAATCCGTGCCGAAGCTCAGCGATCCCGAGACCCTGCCGAACGCCAGGGCGACGTACTCGAGCGGCGAGGGCATCGCGCTGATCACGCTGTGCAACCCGCCGGCGAACGGCTACTCGCACGAGATGATGCGCGACCTCGACGAAGCGATCCTGCGGGCGCGCTTCGACGACTCGATCGCGGTGATCGTGCTCGCGGGCGCCGGCGAGAAGTTCTTCTGTGCGGGCGCCGACATGTCGATGCTCAACGCGGTCACGCCGAGCTTCAAGTACGCCTTCTGCCTGCACGCGAACGAGACGCTCTTGCGGCTCGAGCACACGCCGAAGCTCGTCATCGGCGCGCTCGGCGGGCACTGCGTCGGCGGCGGGCTCGAGGTCGCGCTGGCGTGCGACCTGCGCGTCGCGCGCACCGGTTCGGGACGCTGCGGTCTGCCGGAAGTCGCGCTCGGCGTGCTCCCCGGCACCGGCGGCACGCAACGCCTCGCGCGCGTGCTCGGCAAGTCGAAGTCGATCGATCTGATGGCGTCCGGCCGCCTCGTCGACTACGCCGAAGCGCAGCAGCTCGGCCTCGTCGACCGACTGGTCGACGCCGCGGACGATGCCGCCTTCATGGACGAAGTGCTGCGCTACGCGCGCGGCTTCTGCGCGCCGGGTCGCGCGCCGCTCGCGGTGGGCGCGATCAAGCGCAGCGTGCAGACCGGGCTCGAAGTCACGCTCGAAGCGGGCCTGGCGCTCGAGCGCGAGCTGCAGTCCGCGCTCTTCAAGAGCGCCGACGCCAAGGAAGGCATCGCGGCCTTCGTCGAGAAGCGCCCCGCCAAATTCGAGGGGCGTTGATGCGCGCGGTCCAGATCTTCGAGCACGGCGGGCCGGAGGTCCTGAAGCTCGTCGAGCTGCCCGATCCCGTCGCGGGTCCCGGCGAGGTGCTCGTGCGCGTGACCGCGGCGTCGATCAACCACCTCGACCTGTGGGTGCGACGCGGCATGCCGGGCTTCCCGATCCCGATGCCGCACATTCCCGGCTGCGACGGAACCGGCGTGATCGCCGCGCTCGGCGACGGCGTGACGGACATCGCGGTGGGCGACCGCGTCGTGATCCTGCCCGGTCACTCCAGCGGCGAGTCGGCGCACGACCTCGCCGGCGACGACCACCTGTCGGACGACTACGGCATCCGCGGCGAACACTCGAACGGCGTCGACTGCGAGCTCGTCGCGCTCGAGCGCCGCTACGTCATGCGGCTGCCGGCGAACGTCGATCCGGTCGAGGCGGCGGCGGTCCCGCTGGTCTTCCTGACGGCGTGGGGGATGCTCGTCGAGCGCGCGAAGCTCGCCGAGGGCGAGACGGTGCTCGTGCTCGCCGGCACGAGCGGCGTCGGTTCCGCCGCGATCCAGATCGCGCTCGACCGCGGCGCGCGCGTGATCACCACGGCGGGCAGCGAGGCGAAGCGGGCACTGTGCCGCGAGCTCGGCGCGCACGAAGTGCTCGATCACCACGACGCGGACTGGCCGAAGCTCGTCAAGCAACTCACCGCCGGCCGCGGCTGCGACGTCGTCGTCGAACACGTCGGCCCCGCGACCTGGGACGCGTCGATGCGCTGCCTCGCGCGGAACGGCCGCCTCGTCACTTGCGGCGGCACCACCGGCCCGAAGGTCTCGATCCTGCTGCCGCACCTCTTCATGAAGAACCTCTCGCTGCTCGGCTCGACGATGGGCCCCGCGCGGGCCTTCCCGGCGATCTTCGACGGCGTCGCCCGCGGCGCCTTCAAGCCGGTGATCGACCGCGTGATGCCGCTCGACGAGATCGTCGAGGCCCACCGCCGGCTGGAGGCGGGCCAGGCGCTGGGGAAGATCGTGCTGCGGATCGGGGACTGAGCGGCCCGCTCGGTCGGGGGCCTGTTCGAGCCCCGCGCCACCCCGTATCCTGTTCGCCCCATGAACGCGAACGACATCCACACAGCGGCGGTCCTCGGCGCGGGGACGATGGGGCACGGCATCGCCCAGGTCCTCGCCATGACCGGTATCGAGACGCGCCTCTTCGACGTCGACGCGGCGGCGGTCGACCGCGGCGTCGAGGCGATCGGCAACAACCTGCAGAAGGCGGTCGAGCTCGGGAAGCTGACCGCCGACCAGTGCGACGACGCGCTCGCCAACCTCTCGGGCGGCAACGTGATGTCGTCGGCGATCGACGGCGTGCAGCTCGTCGTGGAGGCGGTGCCGGAGCGGCTCGAGCTGAAGCAGCAGATCTTCGAGGAACTCGGACAGCGCTTGCGCTCGAACGTGCTGCTCGCGACGAACACCTCGTCGCTGCCGATCACGAAGATCGCCGAGGTGACGCAGGCGCCCGACCGCGTCGTGGGGATGCACTTCTTCAACCCCGTGCACCGCATGAAGCTCGTCGAGGTCGTCAAGACCCCGCTGAGCTCGGACGAGGCCGTGGCGTGCGCGATGGACCTCGCGCGTCGCATGGGCAAGGAACCGATCCTCGTCAAGGACAGCCCCGGCTTCGCCTCGTCGCGCCTCGGGCTCGTGATCGGTCTCGAAGCGATGCGCATGGTCGAGTCGGGCGTCGCGAGCGCCGAGGACATCGATAAGGCGATGACGCTCGGCTACGGCTTCCCGATGGGGCCGCTGAAGCTCACGGACCTCGTCGGACTGGACGTCCGCCTCTCGATCGCGGAGTACTTGAAGGACGAACTCGGGCCGGGCTTCGAACCGCCGGCGATCCTGCGCGAGAAGGTCGCGCGCGGCGAGCTCGGCAAGAAGAGCGGCAAGGGATTCTATGACTACAGCGAGTAGTCGCCCCGTCGCGGCGCCCGAGGCGCGCTTCCGGCTGCCGAAGGTCACGAGCGGCGTGCTCGACGCGCGTCAACGCGAGCTGACGCTGGCGCACGCGAAGTCGCTGCTGTCCGTCCCGACGGCGCCCTACGCGGAGGACAACCAGCTCGACGTCGTGCGGCGCTTCGTCGCCGAACGCCAGGGTTTCGAGCTGACGGTCGATCAGTACGCCAACGCGGTCGTGCGCTGGAAGGGCGGCTCGAAGCCGGCGAAGCGCAAGCGCGGTGACGCGCCGTTGCTCGCCTACAGCGCGCACCTCGACCACCCCGGCTTCCTGTACAGCGGCAAGCGCGCCGGCAAGCACCACGCCAGCTGGCACGGCGGCGTTCCGGAGCGCTACTTCAAGGGCTCGGCCCTGCGCTTCTTCGACGTTTCGACCGGCGAGGAACTCGCGACCGCCGTCGTCGCGCGGACCTACCGCAACAAGGCGAAGGAACTGCAGGTCGAGCTCTCGCACTTCCGCGGCCGCGCGAAGTCCGGCATGTTCGGCATGTGGGACCTCACCGCCGGGCGTATCCGCGGCACCAAGCTCCACGCGCGCGTCTGCGACGACTTGATGGGCGCCGCCGCGATCCTCGCGACGCTCGACATGCTCGCCGCCGCGGACCACCCGCACGAAGTGCTCGGCGTGTTCACGCGCGCGGAAGAGACCGGCTTCATCGGCTGTCAGGGACTGCTGCGCGCGGAGACGCTCGAGAAGGGCGTCGCCGTGATCGGCCTAGAGTGTTCGCCCAAGCGTCCCACCGCGAAGATCGGCAAGGGGCCCGTCATCCGCGTCGGCGACGCGGGGATGATCTTCGAGCCGTGGATCACGCACCGCCTGCAAGAAGCGGCGGCCGACCTCGCGCGGCAACACGCGAACTTCCGCTTCCAGCGCGCGCTGATGGACGGCGGGCGCTGTGAGTCCAGCGCCTACAACCTGTGGGGCGTGCCCGCCGGCGCGATGTGCCTGGCGCTTGGCAACTACCACAACTGTCACCCGGACGGCACGATCCAGCCCGAGATCGTCGACTGGTCGGACCACGAGGGCATGGTCGCGCTGATGGTGCGCGCCGCCGAGCTGTGGCACGGCGAGGCGTCGAGCGCGGCGGTCATGCGTCGCCTCGACCTCGTCTGGAAGGCGGAACTGCCGCGCTACTCGAAGTCGTCGACGCGCATGCGGAGTTGAACGACCCATGACCGAAGCACAGCCCGTTCCGCCGCAGCAGGCGCCCGCCGAGTCGAACGGCCGCGGCGGACTCAAGTTCTGCCTGTTCGGCGCGCTGATCATGTTCGCGGCCGTGCTGATCACGATCGGCATCATCTTCATGGAAGTGCGCTCGCTCAGCACCGAGGAGGGCGCCTGGGGCAAGATCGCCGAGTCGCTCGAGTTCGACGAGCGCCCGCCCGGCTGGGAAGTCGAGTTCGGAATCGGTTACAGCCGCATCTGGGGTTACTCGCAGATCTTCCTCGTCGACGACGTGAACGACCTGAAGTTCTCGTTCCGGCTGGATGCGGATCCCGAAGCGGCCGCGTTGTTGCTCGACCCCGAGTCCAACGAACTGCAGCGGACCGTCACCGGTTCCGGAGTCGTCGCCGTGCAGGGACGCGAGCTGCCGTACATCGACTACGAGTTCCCCGGCAAGGACGACAGCTCGTACCGCGGCCGCATGGTCGGCATCACCGAAGCCGGCGCGGAGCGCGGCGTGTTGATCGAGTTCCTGCGCGCGCTCGACGGTCCGCCGATCACGGACGCCGACGTGCAGCGCGAGCTCGCGCCCTTCCACATCGGTCCCGAGCGCTGAGGTCGTGGCGGAACCCGCTGAGCCGCAGGTGCCCCGCACCCCCGCACGGCCGAGCGGGATCCTGAAGATCGCCGCGGCCTTCCTCGTGCTCGCGTGCGCGGGGATGCTGCTCTTCCTCGACCCGCTCACCGAGGTGAACGCCGCGGACGAGATGGCGGTGCACTTCGTCGCGAGCGAGCTGCCGTTCGGCTTCCGCGTCGAGCGGGCGCACCGCTTGATGTCGCAGGAGCTGGTCGTCGAACTCGAGTCCGACGATCCGCGCGCCGGGGCGATGCCGGCGGTCGAAGTCGGCTCGGAAGACAGCGCGGACCCGGGCGAGACGAACGATCCGGTGGAGCAGGAGCTCGAGGAAGACCGCGAGCGCCACGCGCTCGAAGACGGTACGCCGCCCGCTCGCGTGTTCCTCGTGCGCTACCCGCGCCGCAACGCCCAAGCCGTGCTCGCCGAGCAGATGGCGCGTCACGGCGAAGAGCTGGGGATGCACGGCGGCGACGGCGGCGGCGACGGCGACGACGAGGAGGACCACGAGCAACTCCTGACGATCGACGGCGGCCGTTTGCCGTGGGGCGACTACGACGCCGACTTCGTCCTCGAGCGCAAGTACACGAGCGGCGGTCACTTCGAGGACGTGCTGCGCGTCAACCTCACGCGCGGGCAGCAGTGCTGGGTGATGTTCGCCCTCTGGCCGCGCGACTACCGCGGTTCGCGCGCGCCGGTCGAAGCTCTGCTCGACGCGCTACGCCCCGTCTGAGCGCGGCGCGTCCGGCAGGCGCTCGGCGACCAGCTCGGCGATGTGCAGCACCGGTGCGGTGACGCCCGCGCGACGCAGCCCCGCGTCCCACTGCAGCTGGCAACCCGGGTTCGCGGTGACGAGGCAGTCGGCACCACTGCGCTCAAAGGCCTCGCGCTTCGGCGCGAAGACTTGCGCGGCGGTATCGGGCCGCAGCACGGAGTAGATGCCCGCTGAACCGCAGCAGGCTTCGCTGTCCTCGAGCGGGACGCGCTCGACGCTGGGCAGCAGGTCGATCAGGCGTCGCGGTTCGTCGCGGACCCCCTGGCCGTGGCAGAGGTGGCACGGGTCGTCCCACGCGACGCGGCGCGCGGGTCCGCCGGACAGGCGCGCGGCGAGTCGTTCGAGAGCCGGGCCGTCGAGGGACGCCGAGAAGTCGACGACCTTGCGCGCGAAGGCGCGTGCGCGCGGCGCGAAGTCGGCGTCGTGTTCGAAGAGGTGATCGGCGGCGACCAGGTGCGCGGCGCAGCCGGCCGAGTTGACGACGAGCGGCAGCTCGGTGCCGACGCGCGCTTCCAGCGCTTCATGCGCCTCGACGGTCTCGCGCGTGAGTCGCCGCGCGAGGTCCAGCTCGCCGTTGTGCGCGTGGAGCGAGCCGCAGCAGGTCGCGCCTCGCGAGCAGTGCACCTCGCGTCCGGCGGCGGTCAGACAGCGAACGGTCGCGCGGTTCACGCGGCCGAAGAGCTCGGGCATCACGCAGCCTTCGAGCACGGCGACTTCGCCGGTCACCGGCCCCTCGGCGGGGGAGTGTTCGGGCAGCAGCGCGCGTTCGTTCGCCGGCGGGATCGTGGGCATCGACGCGAGCGCGGCGCCGCGTTCGCCCAGGAGCTGTCCGGCGAGCTGCGGCAATCCGAGCTGCTGCGCGAAGCGACCGAGGCCCGCGAGGAACGAGAGCCACGCGCGGCTTGGCAACACCGTCGCGAAACCGAAGCTGCGCGACAGCTGCTCGACGAGCGGCCGCTCGACGGCTTCGGACAGCGCGCCGCGCGTCGTCTCCATCATGCGTCCGAACTGCACGCCGGACGGGCAGACCGACTCGCAGCCGCGGCACAGCAGGCAGAACTCCATCTCTTCCGCGAAGTCCGCGTCGGCGGGGGCTTCGCCCTCGGCGACGGAGCGCATCAAGTGCACGCGGCCGCGCGGGCTGGACGACTCGCGGCCGGTCAGCCGATAAGTCGGACAGCTCTGCAGGCACAGTCCGCAGTGCACGCAGTCCAGGCTCTTCGCGTAGTCGACGAGGGTCGCGGCGTCCATCGTTCGGTTCAGAGTCCGCCGGCGCCGCGCCCGGACGCGAAGAGGCCGTGGGGGTCGAAGCGGTCGCGCAGCGCGCGCATCCACGCGAGGGACGGGCCGACTTCGTCGAAGCAGTTCGTGAGGCGCCGCAGGCGCGCATCGCCGCCGACCGCGACGCGCGAGCCGAGGTCGCGCAGGCCGGAGCGCAAGTCGCGGACGAGGTCGGCGACGCGTTGCGGTTCGTTCGGGTCGAGCCGCAGCTCGAGCATGGCGAGCGCGGGCTGCACGCGGACGAAGTGCAGCGGCGAACCCGCGCCGAGCAGTGCGGCGCAACGCGCCCAGACCTCGTCGATCCGCGAGGGGCGCGAGGCGACGCGCACGATCGCCGCGCGGCGGGCGTCGCCTTCGCCGTCCGCGTAGTGCGCGTGTTCTTCCCGCGCGGCGTCGTCGCGCGCGATCTGGGCGGCGCGCCAGGCCGCCGGGAGCGTGGAGAGCTCGTGCTCGACGACGGCTTCGCGCCCGGCGAGCTCGAGGTGCAAGTGTGCCGGGCGATCGGGGCCGTCGGCGTCGATCGCGAGGATCCAGGGCGCGAGCTGCGTGGCGCGAACTTCGTGCGCCAGCCGCAGCGCTTCGCGCACGTCGCGCGCGTCGAGCACCAGGTGCCGGACGGCTTCCGGTGCGGGATAGAGGCGCAGCGAAGCCTCGAGCAGGATGCACAGACTCCCGTGCGAGCCACAGTAGAGGCGGTGCAGGTCGAAGCCCGTCACGTTCTTGACGAGGCGCCCGCCCGACTTGGTGATCGTGCCGTCCGCGAGCAGCGCGCGCGTGCCGAGCAGCTGGTTGCGCATCGGACCGAAGCGCAGGCGGTCGACGCCGCTGCGGCCCGCAGCGACCGCGCCGCCGAGCGTCGCGTCGCAGGACGCGGGCAGCTCGGGCGAGAGATGGTGTCCGCCCGCGAGTGCCTTCGCGCGCAGCTCGCGCAGCGGCGTCCCCGCGAGCGCCGTGATCGTCCCGTCGTCCGGCTCGTGCGCGACGATGCCGGAGATCGCGCGCGTCGTGACGGCGAGGTCGGCGTCCGTCGCGAGGTTCGTGAAGGACAACGAGGTGCCGTTGCCGACCGGCAGGACCCGCTTGCCGTCCCCGCGAGCGCGGCGCACCAGCTCGACGAGTGCATCCTCGTCACGCGGCGCGACCAGCGGCAAGGCCGCGCCCGAGCGCACGGCGCCGCGCAGCTCGGTCACCTCACCGAGCGCCTCGAGCGCCGCGGTCATCGCGTCACCTCGTCCAGCGGCTTGGTGCGCGTCTCCATGCACGCGCGGATCGGCAGCGTCTTGCCCGGGTTCATGCGGCCCTCGGGGTCGAAGACGTGGCGCGGCAGCTCCATCGCGGCGAGGTCCTCGGGGCTGAAGTAGAGCCGCATCTGCTGCTGCTTCTCGAGCCCGATGCCGTGTTCGCCGGACAGCGTGCCGCCGGCGGCGATGCAGACCTCCATGATGCGCGTGCCGGCGTCCAGCACGCGCGCGAGTTCGTCCGCGTCGCGCCGGTCGTACGAGATGTTCGGGTGCAGGTTGCCGTCGCCGGCGTGGAAGACGTTCGCGATCTTCAGCCCGCGCTCGCGGCAGATCTCGGTCGTGCGGTGGACCAGATCGCGCAGCTTCGTGCGCGGGACGACGACGTCGGTCACGTAGAGGTCCGGCGCGACGCGTCCCATCGCGCCGTAGGCTCCCTTGCGGGCCGCCCACAGGCGCGCGCGCTCGGCTTCGGTCTGCGCGCGACGCAGCTCGAGCGCGCCGCGACCCGCGAGGATCGCCTCGATCTCGTTCGCATTGACCTCGACCTCGACGTCGCTGCCTTCGACCTCGATCAGCAGCACCGCTTCGGCGCTCGCGGGATAGCCGGCGGCGAAGACGCTCGCTTCGACCGCCTCGATCGTGAGCTTGTCGAGGATCTCGAGCGCGGAGGGCTCGAGGCGCTGCGCGATGACGTCGCTGACGGCGTCGCAGGCCGCGTCGAGGCTCGGGAAGATCGCGAGCAGCGTCTCGACGCGTTGCGGGCTGGGCGTGAGCCGCAGCGTGACTTCGGTGACCAGCCCGAACATGCCTTCGCTGCCGACGAGCAGTCCGACGAGGTCGTAGCCCAGCGGATCGAGATCCGGTTCGGAGAGGTCGAGCACCTCGCCGTCGTGCGTGACGACGACCAGACCGAGCACGTGGCGCGTCGTGTTGCCGTAGCGGAAGCAGTGGGGGCCGCCCGCGTTGTTCGCGACGTTGCCGCCGATCGTGCACGCGCGCTGACTGGACGGATCGGGCGCGTAGAACAAGCCGTGCGGCGCGCAGGCGCGCGTCAGGTCGGCGTTGACCAAGCCGGATTCGACGCGCGCGAAGCGGTCCGTGACGTTCAGCTCGAGCACGCGACGCATGCGCGCCGTCCCGATCACCACGCCGCCCGCGACCGGGGTCGCGCCGCCCGTCAGACCCGTGCCTGCACCGCGCGGCACGACGGGCACGCCGTGACGGCGCAGCACGCGCATGCAGGCCGCGGCCTCCGGCGTGTCGCGCGGCAGCAGCACGAGATCGGGGAGCCGCCGCTCGAAGGCCAGACCGTCGCACTCGTACGCCGTACGACGCGAGCGATCCTCGACGAGCCCGTCGGCCCCGAGGATCGCGCGCAGTTCTGCCGCACAGGCGTGGTGCATCAGAAGTCCATGCGGCGTAGGCGCCAGAACGAGATCGCGAGCATGACCAAGGTGAAGGCGAGCGAGGTGCCGATCGAGACGAAGGCGTTGAAGTCCCACTCCGCGTCCCAGTCGAACTTCGACTCGTACCACTGGTCCGCGTTGGCGAGCGAGGGGTCGACGGCGAACGACGCGCCCAGCAGGAAGTCCTGCACGGGGTCGAGGTCGAACACCGACGAGCTCGTTTCGACCTCGACCGTCTCGCCCTCTTCGCCGTCCTCGGACTCGCGCGTCTCGACGGTGACCGATCCCTCGTCGGGGAGGTTCTCACGGTCCGCCGCGAGCGCGCCGGCCGGGAGCTCGGAGACGACTTGGAAGAGGTAGTCGCCCTTGGTGATGATCAAGTGGCTGCGCAACGGCAGCGGCGAGTCGCCCGCGATGCGCCAGTCGGTGCGTCGGCCGCGGTGGTCGGGCGGCGCCAGGAGCAACGCGACCTGACCGTGCTCGGCGATGACTTTCTCGCGCAACTGGCGGGCCAGGTCGCGCGCGCTGAGCTTGCGTTCGCGCCCCGAGCTCGTGGTCGTCGTGGGGCGCGGCTCGCGCGTGACGCGGATCGATCCGCCGCCCTCGTTCGTGAACTTCCAGACCAGGCCGGCGCCGTCGAGCTCGGCCAGGCCGCCGCCCTGGAACTCGAGCCCGGTATCGCCGGAGATCAGGTTGAAGACGGGCTTGTCGTCCTCCTTGATCACCACGTCGGCAGGACGACCTTCGATCGTGCGGCGGAGCTTGCGCGCCAACATGTCCGCGTCCCCCGTGCGCGGCAGCACGCTCCGGCAGACGTAGACGATGGACTGCATCAGGTCGAAGGCCTCGGCCGGCGAAGTGTCGTCGGAGGCCTTCTCCTCTTGCCCCGCGCTCTCCTCCTCGATCATGTCCGTCATGCCGGACTGTCGCGCCCACTCGAGTCCCACCCACGCGCTGTTCGTGCAGCCCGTGAACATGAACAGCATCATCGTCAACAGGATCGACGCGACGCTGTTGCGCGAGATCGTCGCCACCATCACCGAGAACGCCTGCAGGATCGCGTAGGTGTAGACGAGCGTCACCGCGCTCCACAGGAAGCCCCAGTCGTTGTAGTCCGACATGGTGGACAGACCCGCTTGCATACCGAAGACCATCAACAACGAGAGGACGGCGACGAAGAAAATGCCGGCGAAGTAGCGCGAGAGCAGCAGCGTGAAGCGGCCGACCGGTTTCGAGAAGATGTTGTCCGCGCTGCCCTTCTCCAGCAGGCGCGGCGTGAAGAAGGCCGTCGCCGCGATGCAGAGCATGATCCCGAAGGTGCCGGCGATCAGCTCGATGATGGCCTTCTGCACGACCTGGACGCTCGTGCCGCGTGGGTCGGAGGACGAGCGCACCAGCCCTCCGAAGTCGGAGTAGTCGAGGGTCCAGGTCCCGAAGAAGATCGAGATCTGGTCCTGGCCGAACGAGACGCAGAACGAGAGCGCCACGATGAGCGCCGCCACGACCAACAAGATCCGGAAGACCACGTTGTCGAAGACCTGGTAGCGCGCGTCGGCGAGCAGCGCTCGGATGGTGTTGCGGTTCACTGGCGGTCCTCCTCGATCAGCTCGATGAAGACGTCTTCGAGCGTCTTGCGGTCGCGGCGGATCTCGCGGATCTTGGCGCCGCGCGCGCGGATGCAGTCGATCGCGGCGTTGGCTTGTTCGTCGTCCATCTCGGCGGAGATGCCGCGCGGCTCGACGCGGTGGGCGGTACCGAAGGCGTGCAGCGCGGCGTTCAGTTGTTCGTCGCCGCCGTCGAGCACGAGGTTCACGCGCTCCGCCTCGCCGATCAGCTCGTCGACGGTGCCCTGCCGCAGGATCTGTCCCTGGTGCATGATCACCACGCGGTCGCAGATCATCTCGACCTCCTGCAAGAGGTGCGAGTTGATGAAGATCGTCATCCCTTGGTCGCGCAGCTCTTCGATCAGCACGCGGATCGCCTTGCGGCCGCGCGGGTCGACGCCGTCGGTCGGTTCGTCGAGGAACAGCAGGTCGGGGTTGTGGATCAGCGACTGCGCCAGGCCCAGGCGCTGCTGCATGCCCTTCGAGTATCCGCGGACCTTGCGGTGCGCGTCCTTCCAGATGCCGAGGCGCTGCATCAGCGCAGGCGCGCGTTCTTCGATCTCGGCCTTCGAGCGCCCGGTCATCATCCCGAAGAGGATCATCACCTGCCAACCGGTCAGGTATTCGGGCATGCGGTGCGCTTCCGGCAGGTAGCCGATGCGGCGCCGCGAGTTCGGATCCTTCGGCGGCATCCCGAAGACCTGCGCATTGCCCTTCCAGCTCGGCAGCAGACCGAGGAGCACTTTGATCAAGGTCGTCTTGCCCGCGCCGTTCGGGCCGAGCAGGCCGAAGACGGAGCCGCGGCCGACCTCGAGGTCGATGCCGCGCAGGGCCTCGAAGCGCTCCCGCTTGATCAGACCCTTCGTGTAGGTCTTCCGCAGGTCGCGTACGCTGAGGATCGAATCGCTCTGCACCATGGTGGCAGCATAACGCTCGTTCGCGCGCGGCATTCGCGACCAGTCGGGGGAAGTCTGCTCGCGCAGGCGGGGCGTCAGTCGCGCGCGACGAGGCGCGCGGCACCGACCCAGCCGGCGCGCGGTCCGAGCGTCGCCGGAAGGATGCGCAAGCTCTCGCGCGATCGGCCCCAGCTGCGCTCGATCAGGCCGTCGAGGATCCCGTCGTGCAGCACGTCGAGCGCCGCGCCGAAGCCGCCGCCGATCAGGTAGGCGCGGACGTCGAGCAGGACGAGCACCGTGGCCAGCCCGCGCCCGAGATCCCGGCCGATGTCTCGCAACAAGACGCGCTCGGGACCTTCCGCCGCGCGGGCGCGTTCGGCGAGCCGCGCGAGGTCGTCGTCCAGGCCGGCGTCGCGTGCGCGGCGCGCGGCGGCGGTCGCGGAGGCGAGCGCTTCGACGCAGCCGCGGCTGCCGCAGCCGCACAGCGGACCCGAGGGATCGACGCAGAGGTGTCCGATCTCGCCCGCCAAGCCGCTGGGTCCCACGAACAGCTCGCCGCCGAGGATCAATCCTCCCCCGACTCCGGTGCCGAGCGTGATCACTGCGACGTCGCGTTCCTCGCGCGCGCCGCCGAGCCAGTGTTCCCCGAGCGCCGCCGCGTTCGCGTCGTTCTCGATCGCGACGCCCGCCTCGTCGATGTCGAGCTCGCGCGCGAGTTCCGTGCGCAGCGGGAAGCCCTCGAGCGGCGCGAGGTTCGGACAAACCGTGACGAGGCCGCGCGTGCGGTCGACGAGCCCCGGGACGCCCAGACCGACGCGGTCGGTCGCGCCGAGCGCGCGCGCCAGCTTGGCGAGCACCTTCACGACGTGTTCCGGACCGCGCGCGAGTTCGGGATCGTGCCGCAGCTCGTCCTGGATGCGACCGTCCGCGTCGACGGCGCCGGCCTTGATCGCCGTGCCGCCGATGTCGATGCCGACGTGCCTGGTGCTCAATCTTCCGCCAGCTCGGCTTTCACGCGCCGCGTGACGCGGCGGTACGCCTTGACGTACTCGGCGCCGGTCTGCTCCCAGGAGAAGTCCTGCTTCATGCAGCGCAGCGCCAGCTTGCGCCAGTCGTCGGCGGACTTGTAGACCTTGCGCACCTCTTCCATCCCGGCGAGCAGGCCTTCGCCGTTGTAGCGCGCGAAGGTGAAGCCGGTGAAGCCGCGCGGGTTCTCGTTCTGACCGACGACGGTGTCCTCGAGGCCCGAGTGCTCGTAGATCAGCGGAACCGTGCCGTAGCGCATGCCGATCGCGCACAGCGCGTTCGACGGTTGGTGGTGCGACGGCAGCATCAGGAGGTCCGCGCCGCCGAGCAGCATGTGCGCCGTCTGCACGTCGTATCCTTCGATCAAGCGGCAGCGGCCGGTGAAGGTCGATTCGATCGTCTTGATGCGCTCGATGATCTCTTGTTGGCCCGCGCCCAGCATCACGACCTGGAAGGTGCGCTCGAGTACCGCCGTCATGATCTCGGCGAGCAGGTCGAAGCCGCTGTCCGCGTCGAAGCGTCCGATGACGGCCGCGACGGGCGTACGCGGACCGTTGTCGAGGTTCAGCACGCGCTGCAGGTGCGCCTTGTTGCGGCGCTTGCCGTTCAGGTCGCGGTCCTTGACCGAGTAGGTCACCGACAGCAGCGGGTCGTTCGACGGATCCCAGGTGTTGTAGTCGATGCCGTTCGTGACGCCGACCAGCTCCTTCTTGCGCCGTTGGAAGGTCTCTTCGAGGCCGTAGCCGCGATCCTGTTGTTGGATGCGAAGCGCCATGGAAGGGGAGTTCGCGCCGATGATCGTCGCGAACTCCGCACCCGCCTTCAGATAGTTGACGCGCCCGCCGTGTTCCACGCCGCGCACGTTCTGGAAGAGCCCCGGCGGGAGTCCGATCTTCGGCAGGATCTCGCGCTCGAAGGTGCCCTGCATCGCGAGGTTGGTGATGCCGAAGTAGACGCCGGCCTTGCTGGCCGGGTGTTCGGGTTGCTGTTCGACGTACTCGAGCTCGCGGAAGACCGGGATCAGACCGGTGGTCCAGTCCATGCAGTGCAGCACCTCCGGCTTGTAGTCGAGCAGCGGCAGGGCCTCGAGCACGGCGCGCGCGAAGACGGCGAAGCGCTTCCAGTTGTCCGGGTAGGGGCCGTTCTCGTCACCGTAGGGGTGGCGCGAGCGGAACAGGCGCGCTTCGTCGATCAGCACGACCGGCAGGCCCTCGAAGTCGGCCGCGAAGACCGTCAGCGTCCGCCGCGTCTTGTCGCAGGGCACCTTGACCTGCCCCAGCTCCTGCAAGGAGAGCAGTCCCGCCGCCTTCACGTCCTTGGTGAAGGGCAGGATGACGCGAGCATCGTGGCCCGCTTTGCGCAGCGTGCGAGCGAGGGAATCGACCGTCTCCGCCAGGTTGGTGCGTCGCACCAGCGGCTGGAGTTCGGGGGTTACGAAGGCGATTCTCAAGGGCTTCCCCGGGGGTCTGGTGGGGAGAGTGCTCCGGTGGGGACAAGGAACGGGAGACTCGCCGAGGCCCCTGGGAGGGTGAGTCCGAGCTGGGGCACACGGAGAGCGGACCGTCAGTGAAGGTCCGAAGACGCGTCGCACCCTAGAGGAAGACCCCCGGAACTCCCTAGGGGAGAGCCGGGGGTCCGCCGTAACTCTTTGCACCGCAGTGGCTTGCGCGATGTCTTTTTAGGGATTTCCAACTGCCTCGGAAGCCTCGTAGAGCCGCATCGCCTCCGGAAGCAGCTCCCTGATCTGGGCGATACGGTCCTGATCGGTCGGGTGGGTCGAGAGGAAGGCCTCCAGCGAGCTCCCGCCGCCCCCGGAGAGCGCGCTCATGCGACCCCAGAAGCGCTCGGCCTCACGCGGGTCGTATCCCGCGGCGGCCATGTACAAGAGCCCCACCTGGTCCGCCTCCAGCTCGTCCCTGCGGCTGAACGGCAGGTTCACCGCCAGCTGCAGGGCGCCCCGCGCGGCCTCGGCGTGCAGCTCGTCGCCGCCCGCCGCGGTGACCCCCGCCTGCACGACGAGTTCCTCGAGCTGGGCGCGGCTCATGCGCTCCGTGCCGTGCCGCTCCGTCGCGTGGGCGATCTCGTGCCCCATCACCACCGCGAGGCCCGTCTCGGTCTGCGCGACCGGCAGGATGCCCGTGTAGACCGCCATCTTCCCGCCGGGCAGGCAGAAGGCGTTCACGACGTCCGGGTTGTCGATCAGGCGCACTTCCCACTCGAAGCGCTGGGTGAACTCGGGGCCCATGCGCTTCGCCGCCTCGACCAGCCGGCCGGTGGCGCGCTGCACCATGTCGTACTGCGGGCCGGAGGTGATCAGCGGTTCCTCGCCGACGATCTCGTCGTAGGCCTGCAGCCCGAGCTGCATGTCGTCCTCCGGCGTGTAGAGCTGCAGCGCGCCGCAGCCGGTCAGCGAGGAGGCGAGGACCAGCGACGCGCACCATCGAAAGAAGCGGCGGGCGCGGGAGCGGGTCGCATAGGATGTTCTGCTCGAAGCGACGGCGCGGGGCGCGGTCGCCACTCCCTCGTGACGGTACGGCAAGACTCGGCTCATGATCTTCTCTGCGCGGTTCGAAGGCTGCATTGACCCGACGGCGGGCAGCGGTCGCTCCAGTATGACGTCCTCGAACCGGCTTGTGGAACGCCGGCCCCGGGGGACGCGTTGAAGCGCCGCCCGACGCTGCTCGTCGTGCTCGACGGCTGGGGGCACCGCGAGGCGCGCGAGTCGAACGCCATCCTGGAACGCGCGCTGGGCTTCCAGGAACTGCTGGGCCGCTATCCGCACACCTTGCTCTCGGCCTCGGGACGCGAAGTGGGCTTGCCGCTCGGCCTGATGGGCAACAGCGAGGTCGGCCACCTGAACCTGGGCGCCGGCCGCGTCGTGTACCAGGACGTGACGCGCATCGACAAGGCGATCGAGGACGGCGAGTTCGCCGCGAACGCCGCGATCAACGCCGCGCTCGAGGGCGCGCGAAAGTCGGGCAAGCGGCTGCACCTCTGCGGCCTCGTCTCCGACGGCGGCGTGCACTCGAGCGACGGGCACCTGCGCGCGCTCCTGCGGCTCGCGGCGGACCGCGGGCTGGCTCCCGAGCAAGTGCTCGTGCACGCGATCCTCGACGGGCGCGACACGCCGCCGCGCTCCGGTGATCGCTTCGTCGAGCTGCTCGAGAAGGACATCGCCGCGGCGGGCGTCGGACGCATCGCGACGGTGATCGGGCGCTACTGGGCCATGGACCGCGACCAGCGCTGGGAGCGTACCGAACGCGCGCACGAGCTCTACGTGCTCGGGAACGGCACGCGCGTCGAGCGCGCGATCGACGCCGTGCGGGCGTCGTACGCTGCGGACGTCGGCGACGAGTTCGTCGAGCCCTTCGTCGTCGGACCGCCCGAAGCGGCGCGCATGCAGGACGGCGATGCGATCTTCCTCTTCAACTACCGCGCGGACCGCATGCGGCAGATCTCGATGGCGCTCGGTTTCGCGGACTTCGACGGCTTCGCGCGCAAGCGTCGACCCGAGCTCGCGATCACGACGATGACGCAGTACCGCGCCGACTTCCCGTTCCCCGTCGCGTTCCCCAAGCGCGAGCTGAAGGGCGTCTTCTCCGAAGTCGTCGCAGCGCACGGCTTGACGCAGAAGCGCATCGCGGAGACCGAGAAGTACGCGCACGTGACGTACTTCTTCTCGGGCGGTAGCGAGGAGCCGGTCGCGGGCGAGGAACGCATCCTCGTGCCGAGCCCGAAGGTCGCCACCTACGACCTGCAGCCGGAGATGAGCGCGCCCGTCGTCACGGACAAGATCATGGAAGCGCTCGCGAAGGACGAGACCGACGTCTACGTGATCAACTTCGCGAACGCCGACATGGTGGGGCACACGGGTATCTGGTCGGCGGCGTTGGCCGCGGTCGAAGCGGTCGACCACTGCTTGCAGCGCATCGTGCCCGAAGTCGTGCGGCGGGGCGGACTGGTCGCGATCACGGCGGACCACGGCAACTCGGAACAGCTGTGGGACGCGGAGCACGACCAACCGCACACGGCGCACACGACGAACCCCGTTCCGATCGTGCTGTGCAGCAAGGACCTGCTCGGCGCCGAGTTGCGCCCGATCGGAACGCTCGCGGACGTCGCCCCGACCTTGCTCGAGCTGATGGGGATCCCGAAGCCCGACGAGATGGACGGGCTCAGCCTGCTCGTGCGCTGAAGCCGCGCGAGGCTACTTCGAGACCGAGCCGCCGAAGCCGGCGGCGGTGAGCGCGTCGGTCAAGGCTGCGTCGTCGACGCGCGCGCCGTCCTCGAGCACGACCGTCGCCGTCTTCATGTCGTAGTCGCACTTCGCCGACTTCACGCCGGGCACGTCGGCGAGCGCCTCCTCGACCCGAGGAGGACAGACGATGTGTCACGTCATCCCGGTGACGCGCAGCGAGACGGCGTTCGCGGAGTCCTGCGCGTTCGCGCCGGCGGCGGGGGCGTAGTGTTCCGAGCGGCTGCACGCCGCGCCGGCGAGCGCGAGGGGGAGGAGGGCGGCGAGGGCGAGGCGGTTCATGGCGGAGCGTCGAAAGCAGGAGCGCTAGGCGTCATCGCGTTCTTCGAGCCAGGCCATCAGCACGGCCTCGAGGATCTTCTCGTTCGACGACAGCGGGTCGTCCGCGAAGCCGTCGAGCTCGGTGATCATGCTGTGCAGTTCCGTGAAGCGCAGCTTCAGCGGGTCGACGTCGCCGTGCGCTTCCTCGAGGCGGAAGGCGATCTCGTCGGTGTCGTGCCAGCCGATCGTGTCGGACATGCTGCGCGCCTCGCGGCTCAGACCTCGTCCAGCTTCTTGCCGGCGAGCGCCGACTTGGCGACAGAGTCCATCAGCAGCGCGGCGAGGGGCAGCGTGGCGCGCTCGAAGCCGTCGCGGACCGTCTGGATCTCGCGCGGGTCGTTCAAGGTCATGGCGTGCTTGCCGCTCCGCACCGCGTCTTCGAGGTCGGTGAGGCTCTCGGGGTCGAGGTGCTCGCGCGCCGTCGTGAGGTGTTTCTCCGTGACGCGCAGCATCGTCTCGAGCTCGGCCTTGAGGTCGACGACGCGGCGTGCGTCGAAGTCGGCCTGCGCGTTGGCGAAGGAGGCCTCGAGCATGCCTTCGACTTCCGCGTCGGTCAGGCCGTGCATCGGCTGGATCTCGATGCTGGCGGTCGCGCCCGAGGACTCATCCTTGGCGCTGACGGTCAGCAGGCCGTCGGCGTCGACGTGGAAGCGCACCGCGATCTTCGGCATGCCGGCGGGCATCGGCGGGATCCCGGTCAGCTTGAAGCGGCCGAGGCTGCGGCAGTCCGACGCGAGCTCGCGCTCGCCCTGCACGACGTTGAAGTCGATGCCGGTCTGGTTGTCGACGTGCGTCGTGAAGCCTTCGGTGGACTGGCAGGGGATCGTCGAGTTGCGCGTGATCAGCTTGTCGACGGCGCCGCCCATCGTCTCGAGGCCGAGCGAGAGCGGGATGACGTCCATCAACAGGATGTCACGGTTGCCGCCGGTCAACACGTGCGCTTGTACCGCGGCGCCCAGCGCGACGACTTCGTCGGGGTTCAGCTCGGTGTGCGGCTTGCGGCCGAAGAACTCTTCGACGCGCTTCAGGACGGCGGGGACGCGCGTCGAGCCGCCGACCATGACGACTTCGTCGATGTCGGAGTTCGTGAGGCCCGCGTCGGACAGCGCGAGGCGGCAGGCGTCGAGCGTGCGCTCGACGAGCGGCGCGATCGCGGCTTCGAAGTCCTCGCGGCTGATCGTGCGACGGAAAGAGACGCGGCGGTCGGGGACCATCAGGTGCAGGTCGGCGCGCGGGTGCGCCGACAGCTCGACCTTGCACTTCTCCGCGGCCAGCTTCGCCGCCTGCAGGAAGGCGGGGTCATTCAGCTCGTCCGGGCCGAGTTGTTCGGACAGCTCCCCGCGGATCATGTCGATCAGCGCGCGGTCGAGGTCGTCGCCTCCGAGGTGCGTGTCGCCGGAGGTCGCGAGCACGCGGAAGACGCCGTCTTCGATGCGCAGGACCGACACGTCGAAGGTGCCGCCGCCGAGGTCGTAGACCACGACCGTGCCTTCGCCGCGGCGGTCGAGCCCGTACGCGAGGCTCGCGGCAGTGGGCTCGTTGATGATGCGCAGCACCTCGATGCCCGCGAGTCGGGCGGCGTCGCGCGTCGCTTGACGCTGCGGCTCGTCGAAGTACGCCGGCACGGTGATCACGGCCTTGACGACCTCGTTCCCCGACATCGCGCGGCAGGCGAGGTCGTGCACGCGCATCAAGATCAATGACGAGATCTCCTGCGGCGTCATCGGCTTGCCGTGGACGTCGATCTGCAGCAGGCCGCGCACGTTCTCGGTGACCGGGAAGGGGAAGGCGGCGAGGTCGTCCTGCACGTCGGCGAGGCCGCGGCCCATCAAGCGCTTGATGCTGAAGATCGTGTTGCGCGGATCGACGACGGCTTGCTCGAGCGCCTTGCCGCCGACCAGCGGGATCGCGTTCGGTCCGGGGAACTGCACGACGGACGGGATCTTGCCGTTCTTACCGTCGGGCTTGATCACGACCGGGCGACCGTCCTGCCACAGCGCGGCCAGGGAGTTCGTCGTCCCGAGGTCGATGCCCATGGCGACGGTCGTCGTTTCGTTGTTGAGGACGTTGAGCTCGATGTAGCCCATCGGATGGCGGGGGATCAGAGGCGCGGCTCGCGGGGAAGGTCTCGTGCCCGGGTCGTCGCGCGGGGAGCGCGCCGGGTCGGGCGAGTGTGCGGGGCGAAGAGGGTAGCGTGGCGTCGGACGCGTGGGGCGGTCCGACCGGGATCAACGCGTCGAGGCGTGTTGGAGGCGGAGTGACTTCAGTTCGCGGAGCGCGCGGTCGAGGTAGCGCACGGCGTTCAGTTCGCGGCGCAGCCTGCCGAGCGCGTCGGAGCCGGGGTCGGGCAGCGGCGTCAGCAGCGCGCCGATGCGGACGAAGGCCTCGCCGCGCTCGGAGGAGAGCGTCTCTCCGAGCTCGTCGAGCGCCCTGATCTCCGCGCTGCCGGGCGCCGCGCCGCGCGCGTCGTCGAGCGTCTCGTTCCAATCGAGCACGTCCATCAGGAAGGCCTGCGGCATCTGGCGCTCGTCGGACTCCGTCGGACCGCCGAGCGCGCGCACCAACCAGTCCGCGCGTCGGAAGTCGTTCGCCAGGACGTCGTGCGCCTCGTTGAGCGCCGCCGTGTTGCGTTCCGCGAGTTCACGCGCCGCGTCGCCGGCCGCCGCGTAGAAGTCGGGGTGCATCATGCGGCCGAAGCGCAGCAGGCGCTTCTTCAGCTCACCCGCGTCGAGTTCCCAGCCGCGCGCCAGACCGAAGAGGGCGAAGGGGTCGGACTCGCCCTCGACTTCGATCAACGCACCGCAAGCGCCGCAAGCGAGCGGCGTCTCGAGCGGAGCGTGGCAGGCGGGGCACTCGGGCATCGGCGCGAAATCTCGGGCTAGACGGTGAAGGACTCGCCGCAGCCGCAGGTCTTCGACGCGTTCGGATTGCCGAACTTGAAGCCGCGACCCATCAGGTTGTCCTCGAAGTCGATCTGCGTGCCGTTGAGGTACAGGAAGCTCTTCGGGTCGCAGACGACTCTCACGCCGTTCTCTTCGTGCACTTGGTCGGTCTCGTTGACGTTGTCGTCGAAGCCGAGCGTGTACGAGAAGCCCGAACAACCGCCGCCCTTGACGCCCACGCGCAGCGCGGTCTCTTCCGGCAGCGACTGTTCTTCGATGATGCGCTTCACTTCGATGAGCGCGCGTTCGGTGATCGAGATCACGTCCTAGTCCTCCTGCTTACCGGCGCTCTTCGCCTTGTAGTCCGCGATCGCCGACTTGATCGCGTCTTCCGCCAGCACGCTGCAGTGGATCTTCACCGGCGGCAGGCTGAGCTCTTCGACGATCTGGGTGTTCTTGATCTGCAGCGCTTCGTCGACCGTCTTGCCCTTGATCCACTCGGTGGCGAGGGACGAGCTGGCGATCGCGGAGCCGCAACCGAAGGTCTTGAACTTTGCGTCGACGATGCGGTCGCCCTCGACCTCGATCTGCAGCTTCATCACGTCGCCGCACTCGGGAGCGCCGACGACGCCGGTGCCGACGGAGTTGCTCTTCTTGTCGAGCGACCCGACGTTGCGGGGGTTGTTGTAGTGGTCCAGGACCTTGTCGCTGTATGCCATGACTGGTTGTGGTTGGTTGGTGTCGGGTTGAACGGTTCGAGGTGGTGCGACCGCCGGATCAATGTCCGCCGGACCAGTCGATCGAGGAGATGTCGATGCCTTCTTGCACCATCTCGTAGAGGGGGCTGAGTTCGCGCAGTCGCTTGACCGCGGTGATCATCTGGTCGGCCGCGAAGTCGACCTCTTCTTCCGTCGTGTGGCGGCCGAAGCCGAAGCGGATCGAGCTGTGCGCGAGCTCGTCGCCGACGCCGCAGGCGCGCAGCACGTGGCTGGGTTCTAGGCTGGCGGACGTGCAGGCCGAGCCGGACGAGACCGCGAGGTCCTTCACGCCCATGATCAGCGACTCGCCCTCGACGTAGTTGAACGAGATGTTCGTGCAGTTCGGCAGGCGGTGTTCGACGTCGCCGTTGATGTGCACGTGGTCCAGCGCGCCGGTGACCTTGTCCTCGAAGCGCTTGCGCAGGGCGGATGTGTGTTGCGCGTCCTTCTCGAGTTCGTTCATCGCGATCTCGCAGGCGGCGCCGAGCCCGACGATGCCGGGGACGTTCAGCGTGCCGGAGCGCATGCCGCGCTCGTGCCCGCCGCCGTCCATCTGGGCGACGAGGCGCACGCGCGGGTTGCGGCGACGCACGTAGAGCGCGCCGACGCCCTTCGGGCCGTACAGCTTGTGACCCGACAGGCACAGCATGTCGACGTTGTCGGCGATCGCGTCGACCGGGATCTTGCCCGCGGCCTGCGTGCCGTCGGTGAAGAAGAGCACGTTCTTCTCGTGGCACAGCGCGCCGATCTCGCGGATCGGGTTGAGCGTGCCGATCTCGTTGTTGCCCCAGATCAATGCCACCAGGATCGTGTCGTCGCGGATGGCGTCGCGCACTTGATCGACGCTGATGCGACCTTTCTTGTCGGGCGAGAGGTACGTCACCTCGAAGCCCTCTTTCTCGAGGTGCTTCGCGGTGTCGAGGACGGCCTTGTGCTCGACGAGGCTGGTGATGATGTGCTTGCCCTTCGAGCCGTACATCTCCGCCGTGCCCTTCATCGCGAGGTTGATGCCCTCGGTCGAGCCGGAGGTGATCACGATCTCCTTGGGCGAGGCGCCGATCAGCGCGGCGATCTGCTTGCGCGCCTTCTCGACGGCTTCTTCACCGGACCAACCGAAGGAGTGGCTGCGACTGGCGGCGTTCCCGAACTTCTCCGTGAAGTAGGGGAGCATCTCGTCGAGGACGCGCGGGTCCACCGGCGTCGTGGCTTGGTAGTCGAGGTAGATCGGGAGCTGCATGTGCGGGTGGGTGCTCAGATCAAGGTGGACTCGGGGTCCACGTGCTTCAGGTTGGTGATGTGGAAGACGGGTTCGACCAGTGAGCGCAGGGTGGTGCGCTGCATCTGGCGCCAGATGCCTTCGCGGATGCGCTGGAGCGGCGAACGGATCGGGCAGGAGGGTTCGAGGTCGCACTCACCGCCTGCGCGGCTGGCCTCGAGCGTCTCGCAGCCGGCGAGCTTCGGCGCGCCCTCGAGCGCGGCGACGACTTCGCCGACGGTGATCTCCTCGGCCGGACGGACGAGGCAGTAGCCGCCCGTCGCGCCGCGCTGCGAGTCGACGAGCGCGTGCTTCGCGAGGTCTTTCAGGACTTCTGCGAGCAGGCGGCGCGGCACCTGGTAGGTCTCGCTGATCTCGCGCGCGCTGACGAAGTCGCCGCGCCGGTCCACCATGTGGACCAGGGCGATCAGACCGTATTCGGTGCGCTTGGTGAGTTGCAGCATGAGGTGCGGGGGAGCGGGGCGCCGCGCGGCTCGCGTCGATTGGGCACCAATCTGGTGCTAATTGAAGGCAATCAAAAAGGCCGAGGATGGTCCCTGGGCCTCCCGCCGACGGCGTCAGCCGAATTCTAGGCGCTCCGGGCCCCCCCGGCCAGGGGGTACGGGCGGAATCTCACGTGAACGTGAGACTGGGCCTCATCGGCGGCCAAGGACCCCGGACTGGAGCGGCACGCACTCAAGCAGCGGGAACGGGGGGTCGATGAAAGGAGGATGTCCGAGACCTCTTGCATCCAGTGCGGCCAGCCCAGCGGCACGCCCCTGCGGCTGAACCACCTCCCCAACGGCCTGCCCTGCCCGGTCTGCCGAGACCGCCTGCTCGAGTCGCTCCCCGCGCCCTTCGGCGGCGCGCGCGCCGAGGACGAGATCGAGGAGCCCGTTCGCAGCTTCGAGCCCCGCTACCTGGCCGGCGGCGAGGAGTGGAAGGCGGACTCCGACGACGACCAGGGCGAGCCCGCCTAGAGAAGTACGGTACCGCGTTCGTTTTCCAAAATAGCGCCGCGCCGGCGGCTGCCGGCGCGACGCTATTTTGGAAAAACGAACGCGGTACCGTACTTCTCTAGCCGCGCCCGAGCAGCTCCCGCAGGCTGTCCGGCAGCGGCGTGACCTTGCGCTCCGCGGCGTGCAGGTCGACGCAGGCCAGCTCGGTCCAACCCGTCGCGACCAGCACGTCGTCCGAGGCGCGCCGCAGCTCGTAGTCGAAGGTCACCGAGGCCGCGCGCAGGTCCCTCACGCGGGTGAGCACCCGCAGCTCGTCGTCGTAGAAGGCCGAGGATCGGTAGCGCACTTCGAGCCGCCGCACCGGCAGGCCGACGCCGGCCTTCTCGCAGTCTGCGTAGGAGCAGCCCCAGGCCTCCATCATGCGCGTGCGCGCCTCCTCGAAGTAGACCAGGTAGCTCGCGTGGTGCGCGACACCCATCTGGTCCGTCTCGGCGTAACGGACCCGCAGCCAATGTTCGTAGACGCTCTCGCTCATGGCGGAGAGCCTACGGCGTAGAGGCGCGCCGACGCACGCCGAACCGGCCGGAAGACCCCCGTTCTGGCGGGGAGCGCGCCACCTTGGTAGAACCCCAGCCCCCATGAACGCCCTGAGTCCGTCCCCGAAGCCCTCGGAAACGAGCGGCGAGCCGACCGTCGCCGCACTGCTCTCCTGGATCGTACCGGGCGCCGGACACCTCTACCTCGGGCGCCAGACCCTCGCGGTCGTCGGCTTCGTCGTCGTCGCGGGGCTCTACCTCTTCGGCCTGAAGCTCTCCGGCGGCATGGGCTTCGAGTTCCTGCACGAAGAGCTGCGCGGCCCCCTGGCCCCGGCGCTCTCGCCTGAGCTCGGATTCCTCGGCGGGCTCGTCTACCAGATGAAGTCCTACGGCTTCGGCCCGGGCTACCCGCGCGCCTTCCCCGACCTGGTCTTCCTGGGCACCGCGCTCACCGCCGCGGCGGGCATCCTCAACCTGTGCCTCACGGCGCAGGCGCACCACGACGCGCGCCGCCCGCGCGGAGCCGGCTACAGCCTGCAGTCGCCGGGGCTCGTCGCCGCTCTCGCATGGCTCGTCCCCGGGCTCGGGCACCTGGTGCAAGGCCGCCGCCTGCGCGCCGTACTGGTCTTCGTCGCGATCGTCGGACTGCTGGTACTCGGTTCGCAGCTGGCGGACGGCGCGAATCTCTCGCGTGAACGCCACTTCTACTATTGGGGCGGACAATTCCTCGCGGGGCTCCCGGCGCTGCTGCTCGAGTTCGCGGGCGGGCACCCGCGCATCACCGGCGACATCCCCTACGCCGAAGGCGGCCTCGTGATCGCCGCGATCGGCGGCTTGCTCAACATCCTCGCGATGCTCGACGTCTACGGCGTCGCGGAAGTGCGCGCCGGCGTGATCACGCCGCGCTCCAAGTCCGCGGAACCCGAGGTGCAGAAGAAGAGCGTCGAGTCGCTGCGACTCCAGCCCGGCGAGCAAGAGGTCTCCGCCTGATGGACCTGCCGATCCACTTGGCCCTGTTCACCGTCGTCGCGCTGGCGATCGTGATGCTGTCGTCCTTCTTCACCGAGCCGGAGGACGGGCCGGCCCTGCGCGCGCTGCCGCGCCGGATGCTGTACTTCTTCGTCGGCTGCGGCGTGCTCGCCGGCCTGATGTTGATCGCGGAACACACCGTCGCCTCCGTCCATTGACGGCGATTCTCGCGTGGAGACGCGTCTCGTCTACTACGTCGCGCAGACCGTCGACGGCTTCATCGCGGACCGGACGGGCGGAGTGGGCTTCCTCGACGGGCTCGACGAGTCGGGCGGGGACTACGGATACGGCGAGTTCTACGCCGGCATCGACTCCCTGGTGATGGGGCGCGCGACGTACGACTTCGTGCGTTCGATGGGCGTCTGGCACTACGCGGGCAAGCCGACCGTCGTGATGACGTCGCGACCCGGAGACGATGCGCCGGAGGACGTGCGCTTCTCCGACCGAGGGCCGCGCGAGGTCCTCGAGGAAGTGCGTGCCGCCGGCGGAGGCTCGACCTGGCTCGTCGGAGGCGGACGCCTCGCGGGCGCCTTCTGCGCGGCAGACCTGATCGATGAGTGGGTCGTCACCGTGATCCCGTGCGTGCTGGGTTCGGGCGTCCCTCTGGCGAGCGGCATGCCGGCGACGACCAAGCTCGAGTTGATCGACCAGGCGAGCTTCCGCGGCGGACTGGTGCAGCTGCGCTACCGCATCGCCGGCGGGTTGAGGAACGTACCGTGCCGCAACTGATTTGCCCGCGATCGCCGTCCATCGGGCACGAGCAGCTCGCCTCGGGTGTGGTGCAGTTGCGATACCGCACGCGCTGAGCCTCAGCCAGTGTTGCGCAAGCCGCGCGCGATGCCGCGCACGGTCTGCGTCAACAAGCGCTCGAGCTCGACGTCTTCGCGGCCGCCGGCGCGCCAGCGAGCGAGCGCCTCGACCTGCACGAAGCTCAGCGGGTCGACGTACGGATTGCGCAGGCGGATCGAGCGGCGCAAGGTCGGATCGTGTTCGAGCAAGCTGCTCGCCTCGCGCACGAGCAGGATCGCGTCGATCGCGCGCTCGTGCTCGGCCGTGAGCTCGGGGAACAAGCGCGCGCCGACCTCACCGGCCAGCTGCGCGTAGCGCGCGGCGATGTCCAGGTCGCTCTTGGCGAGCACCATCTCGACGTCGGAGACGAGCGTCGAGAGGAACGGCCACTCGCGGTTCGCGCGGCGCACGGCGTCGATCCCGTACTCGGCGATCGCCGCCTCGAGACCGCTGCCGAATCCGAACCAACCGGGCAGGGCGGCGCGGCACTGCGTCCACGCGAAGACCCACGGGATCGCGCGCAGGTCCTGCACGCCGCGCATCTGCCGACGGCGCGCGGGGCGAGAGCCGATCTCGAGTCGCTCGATCACGTCGATCGGCGTCATCTCGCGAAACAGCTCGGGGAAGTCGGCGTCTTCGTGCACCAAGGCGCGGTAGCGCGCGCGGCTCGCAGTGCCGAGCGTGTCGGCGATCGCGCGCTGTCCGTCCGTCGCGGCGAGCGCGGGATCGCCGCCCGCAGTGCGTTCGAGCAGCGCGCCGAGCGTGACCTCGAGCGTGCGCGTCGCGATGCCGCGCAGTCCGAACTTGCCGCCGACGATCTCGCCCTGCTCCGTCGCGCGCGCGTGACCGGCGAGCGCGCCGGGCGGCGCGGCGAGGATGCCGGCGCGCGGCTTGGATCCGCCGCGGCTGATCGAGCCGCCGCGCCCGTGGAAGAGCGTCAGCCGCACCCCGGCGTCCGACGCGGCCGCGACCAGCCGTTCCTGCGCGCGGTCGATCGCGACGCGCGACGCCGCGATCCCGCCGTCCTTGTTGCTGTCGGAGTAGCCGAGCATCACGAGTTGCCGGCCGCCGCGCGCCGCGAGGTGCTTCGCGTAGGTCGCGTCCTCGCACAACGCGCGCAGTGCGTTCGGACCGACCTCGAGGTCGTCGACGGTCTCGAAGAGCGGCGCGACGTCGAGCGGCACCGCGCCCGACTCGTCGACACACCCGCCCGCGCGCGCGAGCAGCAGCACGGCGAGCGCGTCGTCCGCGCCCTGAGCCATCGAGATGATGAACGGTCCCAGCGCGCGAGGGCCGTAGCGCGCGCGACTCTCGGCGAGGGCGCGGAACACGTCGAGCGTACGCTGCGCCTCTTCGTCCGGAGCGGTGAGCTGCAGTGCCTCGGGCGCTTCGAGCGCGGCGCGGATCACGGCGGCGCGATCCTCCGCGCTGCGCTCCGCGAAGCCCGCGTCGCCGAGCAACACGCCGACCGCGCGGCGGTGCACGGCCGCGTCCTGGCGTGCGTCGAGCGTCGCGAGGTGGAAGCCGAAGACGTCCACGCGCATCAACGCGCGGCGCACGAGCGCTAGTCCGGCGTGCGCGCCGCCGTGACGCTCCAGACTGTCGGCGATCAGTTGCAGGTCCGCACGGAACTCGTCGGGCGCGCCGTAACCGCGCGGGTCGCCGGCCGCCTTGAGGTCGAGCCTCGCGGTCATCAGCCACAAGAGGTGGCGGTAGGGCATCCCGCGGTAGCGCGCCGGGACCTCGCCGGCGGGGCCGGGCATCAGCTGCGCGTACTGGTTCGCACGCTCGAGCACTGCGTCGTCGACCGCAACGCGCGAGATCGACTGCGAGAGGTGTTCGTGCAGCCCGCGCAGCTCCTCTCGGTAGCGGCGCAGCGCGAGTTCCATGTGCCGCTCCAGCGTCGCGCGGATCGTGTCGGCGCCGACGTTCGGGTTGCCGTCCATGTCGCCGCCGACCCACGACGCGAAGCGCACGACCGGGCGCTCGACGGGGATCGGCCGGCCGTACGCGAGCTGCAACGCGCGAGCGAGTTCCTCGTGCACCGCGGGGACGACGCGGTAGAGCACGTCGGAGAGGAAGAACAGCACGTGCTCGACCTCGTCCGCCACGGTCGGTCTGCCGGGAAGCTGTTCCTCGGTCTGCCACGCGGTCGCGATCTCGAGGCCGATGCGGCCGTCGAGCGTCGCGAGGGCGACGGGATCCATGCGGTCGGCCTGGAAGCGCTCGACGAGCGCGAGCGCGAGGCGCTGGTCCTTCTTGAGCAGGGTGCGGCGGATCGGCTCGGTGGGGTGCGCGGTGAAGACCGGCTCGACGACGATCGACGCGAGGGCTTCGGCGACTTCGTCCGCCGTCGTACCGCGGCGCGCGAGCTCGAGCGCCGATGCGTGGAGCGAGCCAGGCTGCGCTTCGCCCGTGCGCAAGTAGTCGACGCGGCGGCGCAGGCGGTGCACCTGCTCCGCCGTGTTCACGACGCCGAAGTAGGCGCTGAAGGCGCGCACGACTTCGAGTGCGTGCGAGGTGGGGAGCGCGTGCAGGATCGACTCGAGCTCGGCGCCCGCGAGCGGGTCGCCCTTGCGACGTCGACGCGACGCGAGGCGCGCGGCTTCGACCGCTTCGAACACGCCCTTCGGCGCCAGCTCGACGAGCAGGTGACCGAGCCTGGCACCGAGGCGCCCGACGTCGCGACGCAGCGGACGGTCTTTGACGTCGAAGCGGATGGGTTGTCGTGAGTCGTCGTACCGAGGCATCCCTCCACGGTAGCGAACTCGTCGACGCGTCGCGCTCGAGCAGGGAAGACCGTGCCGTAGTCGTTCGTTCCCGGATCGGCCGACGAGTCAGGCCTCGTCGTCGTCCTCGGCCGATCCGGGAACGAACGACTACGGCACGGTATTCCCTACGGCACGGTATTCCCTGCTCAGCGGCTCGGCAGACGGTAGAGACCGCCGGGGGCGCGCACGACGCGGCCCGACAGTTCGTGTGAGACGAGCTCGACCAGCACGGCGGAGACGTCCGCGCCCAAGCGCTGCGCGAGCTCGTCCACCGAGAGCGTCTCTCCGACGAGCGCCTCGAGCAGCGGGCCCTCGGGCGGCGGCGGTGCGTGCCGTTCGCACGTCGCGTCACCGAGCAGCTCGCCGATCAGTTCCTCCGGGCTCTCGAGCAGCCCCGCGCCTTCACGCAGCAGGCGGTGCGCGCCGCGCGACATCGGGTGGTCGACGCGGCCGGGCAGCGCGTAGACCGCGCGCCCTTGGTCCGCCGCCCAGCGCGCGGTGATCAACGATCCGGACGCGCCCGCGGCCTCGATCACCACCACCGCTTCCGAGATGCCCGAGATGATGCGGTTGCGCAGCGGGAAGTGGTGGGGGCGCGGACCTTGGCCGGGCGGGAACTCGGAGACCAGCAAGCCGCGCACGGCGAGTTCGTCCGCCAGCGGCACGTCCGGCCACGGCACGTCGACGCCCGAGCCGAGCACCGCGATCGTGTCGCCGCCCGCCGCGAGCGCCGCGCGGTGCGCCGCCTGATCCACGCCGCGCGCCATCCCACTGACCACGATCAAGCCCGCCGCCGCGAGCGCGCGCCCGAAGCGGTCCGCCTGCGCCTCGCCGTAGGGCGTGGGGGACCGCGTGCCGACGATCGCGACGCGCCGTCCTTCGCGCAGCAGTTCCGTTCGCCCGCGCAGCCAGAGCGTTCGCGGCGGGCCGTCGATGTGGTCCAAGTCGGTCGGCCACGACGGGCCGCCGGCTTCGATGCGCAAGGGGGGGTCGGTAGGGCTCACACCCCCGAAGACCGCGGCGAGCGCTAGGGGTTCGCGCCTTCTTCGGCGAAGGGCACGCGCGGCCCGCCGTTCGCGGGAAAGGCGACCAACTCGCCGGGACGAGCGCGCAGCAGCGGGTCGAGCGCAGCGCGCATCGCCTCGAGGAAGGCCGCCACGTCGACGCCGCGGTGCGTCGGCAGGAAGGGCGCGAGGTAGCGACGGTGTCCGCGGTAGAGCATGCGCGCTCCGTCCTGATCGCCGTCGCGCCAGTGGTGCAGGCAGATCGCGGCCTGGATCAGCCCCTTGAAGAAGTCCGCGTCGGCGCCTTCGTTCGCGAGCCAGAGCACTTCCCAGGCCTCGTGCGCGTCGTGGTACTCGCCGGCGTCGAAGAGGCGCGCGGCGTCGACGAGGCGTTCGCGCGCGCCGGCGGCGTCGAAGTCGAGGTCGGGGTCTTCTTCGTCGAGGCTCATGGGGTGATGGGGAGTGGCCGCGGTGGGGACCATACAGCGAACCATACGGTGCCGCACAACTTGTTGTTGCCGGGACGAACGGCCGGGAGGAGTCCGGAGCTCCTCTCCCGGCAACAACAAGTTGTGCGGCACCGTATGGTTCGAGTTGTGCGGCACCGTATGGTTCGCTGTATGGTCCCCACCCATGAGCCGCATCCGCAGTCGCGGAGTCAGCGCACTCCTCGTGGATCAAGACGGGCCGGAGAACGGTTGGACGGGTGGGCAGTACAGTCTGTATCGCGTCTTGTTGGCCGTCGCGCTGGTCGCGGTGACGGCAGGGATCGATCCGATGGTCGATCCCTGGGACAGACCTGAGTCGCACTGGTGGTACGCGTATCCCGAAGTGCGCGAGGGCTTCCAGCTCGCGTTCGTCTGCCTGGCCATTCCACTCCTGCTTGGCTGGTTCGATCGAGTCGCTGCGGCGATCGCGTGCGTGCTGACCACGTGCGTCTCCATGGACCCGTTCTGGGTCCTGTTGGTCAACCTGTTGTTCGCTCACGCGTTCACCGACTCCCGCCCGTACGGTTCCATCGGAGCGTGGGGCCGTATCGATCCCGGTGGCGGTTGGCGGCGTACTCGAAACAACACTGCAGTTGCGGCCTTCATGACGGTCCGCCTGTTGTGGTTGGGTCCGCTGTCCAAGGTCCATGACGGAAACGTGGAGCTGCTCGCCGTCTTCATGGCAGTTCCCGTCATTGTTGTGCTCTCGAAGTCGACCTTGTCGCAGCGCGTCCTGGCTGTGCCCCTGCTTGTGATCTGCTTGGTCGGCTGGGTCGGTTCGGCAGTCAGCGCATTCGGAGTGAGAGAGTCCGAGGTCCCGGTCCCGGAGCTCATCTTGTTGGGAGCGCTGACCCTCGCCATCTTCGACCCCGCCCTGATCCCCGGTCGACGAGGCCGTCACCCCGAGATCGTCTACTACGACGGCGACTGCGGCCTCTGTCATCGCACGGTGCGCTTCCTGCTCGCGGAGGACCTGCACGCGCACTTCCGTTTCGCCGCGCTGCAGAGCGACCACTTCGCGGAGCACGTCACCGAGGCCGAACGCGAAGGACTCGCCGACAGCGTCATCGTGCGCACCGCGGACGGTCGCTTGCTGCAACGCTCGAGCGCCGTCGTGCACTTGCTGTTCGCGCTCGGCGGTCTGTGGCGCGTCCTCGGCAGCGTGCTGTGGTGCATCCCACGCCCGCTGCGGGACTTCGGGTACGACGTGATCGCGCGCGCGCGGAAGCGGTTGTTCCAGGCTCCGCAGGGCCTCTGTCCGCTGATTCCAGCGGAGTTGGGGGCGCGGTTCCTCGGGTGAGGGGCGCGGAGTTCCGAACGAACGTACTGTGCCGCACAACTTGTTGTTGCCGGGAGGAACGGTCGGGAGGAGTCCGGGGCTCTTCTCCCGGCAACAACAAGTTGTGCGGCACAGTACGTTCGTTCGGAACTCCACGATTTCCCACACCTGCTACGCTGAGTCCGCGCCCTGCCATCACAGGCGTGTCCCAACCGAGGAGGAGAGAGATGATGCGATCCCTGTGCTGCGCTGCCTTGTTCGCCGGCGCGTTCGTCCCCGTGTCCGCGGCCCAGAACGTCGACGTCTCCGGTGACTGGCACGTGTGGAGCGCCACCACTTCGGCCGGCGCGGGCTGCACGCAGTTCATCGGCAACGAGGTGATCTACCACGCCGCGCTCGCACAAGACGCGCTCGGCAACCTGACGGGAACCGTGACCTACGCCCAGTCGGGAACCTTCGTCGCGCCGGTGACCGGCCTCGTCGTCGGCACGCAGGTCACGATCAGCGGTACGGCCTTCGCCGGCACGGCGCAGACGGACTTCACCTACACCATGCAGGCGAGCGCGGGGGACAACACGCTGTGGGGCAACTCGGCGTGGACCTTCACCTCTGGCGCCGGAGTCTGCTCGGGTCAGGACAGCGCCACGGCGCGGCGACTCGACGCGACGCTCTGCGACGACACCGACGGCGGCGCGTGTCCGTGCGGGAACACGCCGGCGCCCGGGCTGCCCGGAGGTTGCGTGAACTCGACCGGACAAGGCGCGGTGCTCGCGGAGAGCGGCGTCGCGTCACTGACCGTGCGCACGCTCGAGCTCTCCGTCACCGGCGCGCGGCCGAGTCAACCCGGCATGTTCGTGCAGGGCTCGACCGCGGTGAGCGTGCCGTTCAAGGACGGACGCCTCTGCACCGGCAACCCGACTGAACGACTCGAAGTGGCGTTCACCGACGCTGCGGGCAGCGCTGTCTCGACGAGCGACATCGCGACCGAGGGCAACGTGCCCGGCGGCTTCCCGCAGCGCTTCTACCAGTACTGGTACCGCGACCCGCAGCTCAGCCCGTGCGGGACGGGCAGCAACTTCAGCAACGCGCTCGAAGTCACCTGGCTGCCCTGAGTTCGGCAGGAGCGCGCGTCGCGGACGCCCTCTCGCTGTGCGCGGCGGGAGGGCGTCTCGCGTCGGGGAGGAAGCCGGAGACAGGAATTCCGCGATTCGGCGTCCAGCGGACCGTCGCCGGCTCAGTGGACGTCGAACCCAAGCGCTGCGTCACGCAGCCGCCGGTGCGGGAGCCGCTTCGCTCGCGCGCCGGCACGACACCAAGGAGCCCGCCATGCTGCGCCGATCCATCCTCTCCGCACTGTTCTCGCTCGTCGCCTTCTCGACCCTCCCCGCGGAGGCCCAAGTCGGCGGACACTGGCGCGTCTACGCGCGAACCACGCACGCCGGCGCGCTGTGCGTCCCGCAGGTCGGGGACGAGTGGTGGTACGACTTCAGTCTCCTGCAGGCGGGGAACTTCGTCTCGGGATCGGCCTGGCGCGCGGACACGGGGGTCTACTTCGGCCCCGTCTCAGGCAGCGTCGTCGGCAATGCGCTCAACCTGACGATCGTCGAGACGCTCGTCGGGCAGTCGACGACGCACAGCTTCGCGCTGACGCTCGACGCGTCGAACGAGATCTTCACCGGCACGGACAACTGGGTCTGGACGAACGGCTTGCTCACCTGCAACGGACGCGACACGGTGACGGGCGCGAGAGCGGAGCGACGGTTCTGCTCTGCGGACACGCCGAGCGCCTGCCCGTGCGGCAACCACCAACCCGCGGGCTCCGTCGGCGGTTGCCTCAACTCGACGGGCAACGGGGCCGTGCTGCACGAGTCGGGCTGGCCGTCGATCTCTTGGGGCAGCTACGACCTGAGCGTCACCGGTGCCCGACCGAACCAACCGTGCTTGCTGTTGCGCGGCAGCTCGAAGATCGCGATCCCGTTCAAGGACGGACAGCTGTGCATGGGCAGTCCGACGATCCGTCTGCAAGTCGGGATGACCGACGCGATCGGCGGCGCGAGCTTCCCGGGCGTCTGGCCGGCTCCGCTCGTGCCCTTCACGACGGCGCACCATCAGGTGTGGTACCGCGATCCGGGACCCGGCAGTCCGTGCGGGCAAGGGAGCAACTTCACGGACGCGCTGAGCGTCATGTGGTTGCCCTGAGCAGCTCGGACGGAGCTCCGGCCGGGGGGCGCGGGGCGCCGAACGAGAACGCGGGCGGTTCCATGGGGAACCGCCCGCGTCTTCGTTTCGTGAGTCGCTTCGGGCCTAGCCCTTGGCGCCCGACTCGACGGGTTCCGGCTTCGCGCCGGTCTGCTGGAAGGTCAGCGACTCGCCGTCCTCCGAGACTCCGGCGACGACCGGCGGGCCGTCCGAGTACTCGCCGCGCAGGATGTTCTCCGCCAGCGGGTCCTCGATGAAGCGCTCGATGGCGCGACGCAGCGGACGCGCGCCGTAGTCGTCGTGGAAGCCCTTCTTGATCAGGAAGTCGATCGCGGGCTCCGACATCTCGAGCTCGACGCCCTTCACGCGCAGGCGACCTTGGACGTCGGCCAGCTGCAGGTGAACGATGCGCTGGAGGTCTTCGTGCGTCAGCGTGTTGAAGATGACCAGCTCGTCGACGCGGTTGAGGAACTCGGGGCGGAAGTGACGCTCGACCTCGAGCATCACGTCCGAGTGCATCTGCTTCTTGCGATCCTCCGCACCCGACTCGACGGCCGCGACGCGGTCGAAGCCGACGCGGTTGCCCGACTTCATCTGCTGCGAACCGAGGTTCGAGGTCATGATCAGGATCACGTTGCGGAAGTCGACGTGGCGACCGAACGAGTCGGTAAGGCGACCTTCCTCCATGATCTGCAGGAGCATGTTGAAGACGTCCGGGTGCGCCTTCTCGATCTCGTCGAGCAGCACGACGGAGTAGGGGCGACGACGCACCTTCTCGGTCAGCTGGCCGCCCTCCTCGTAGCCGACGTAGCCGGGGGGCGCGCCGACGAGGCGGGAAGCGTTGTGCTTCTCCATGTACTCGGACATGTCCATCGTGATGACGGCGTCCTCGTCCCCGAACATGAAGTTCGCGAGCTGCTTGCAGAGGTACGTCTTACCGACACCGGAGGGGCCGAGGAAGATGAACGTGCCCATCGGACGGCGCGGGTCCTTCAGGCCCGAGCGCGAACGACGGATCGAGCGCGCGATCGCGTGGATCGCCTTCTCCTGGTTGATGACCTTGGCTGACAGTTCTTCCTCGATGCGGAGCAGGCGCTCGGCCTCTTCCTTCTCGAGGCGCGTCAGCGGGATGCCCGTCATCTTCGAGACGGTCTCGCAGATGATCTCGGCGTCCACTTCACCGACTTGCTCGTTGGACTCGCGCTGCTGACGCCACTCGGCTTGCAGCTGTTCCTTCTTCTTCTTGAGCTGGTAGGCCTCGTCGCGGAGCTGCGCGGCCTTCTCGAAGTCCTGCGAGGTGACGGCTTCGTCCTTCGCGCGCTCCAGCTCCTCGACTTGCGTGGTGAGGTCGCGGAGGTCCGGGGGCGGCACCATCGACTTGATCCGCACGCGTGCGCCGGCTTCGTCGATCACGTCGATCGCCTTGTCGGGCAGGAAGCGGTTGTTGATGTAACGCGTGGCTAGATCGACGGCCGTCTCGAGGGCTTCGTCCGTGTACGTCACGCGGTGGTGTGCTTCGTAGCGATCGCGCAGGCCCTTGAGGATCTCGACGGTCTCGTCGGGGCTCGGGGGGTCGACGTCGACGCCCTGGAATCGGCGCTCGAGCGCGCCGTCCTTCTCGATGTGCTTGCGGTACTCGTCGAGCGTCGTCGCGCCGATGCACTGGATCTCACCGCGCGAGAGGGCGGGCTTCAGCACGTTCGACGCGTCGATCGCGCCTTCCGCGCCGCCGGCGCCGACCAGCGTGTGCAGCTCGTCGATGAACAGGACGACATCGCCGACGCGACGCACTTCCGTCATGACGGCCTTGATGCGCTCCTCGAACTGACCGCGGTACTTGGTACCGGCGACCATCAGCGCGAGGTCGAGCACGACGATGCGCTTGCCGCGGAGCAGCTCGGGCACTTCGTTGTTGATGATCTGCTGCGCGAGGCCTTCGACGATGGCGGTCTTGCCGACGCCGGGTTCTCCGAGCAGCACGGGGTTGTTCTTGGTCCGGCGCGAAAGGATCTGGATCACGCGCTCGATCTCGTGCTCGCGTCCGATCACGGAGTCGAGCTTGCCCTCGCGAGCGAGTTCGGTCAGGTCGCGGCCGAAAGAGTCCAGTGCGGGCGTCTTGCTCTTGCTGTTGCCTCCGCCGCCGCCGCCGCCGGTGGACTCGCCGATGCCGGGCTCGTCGTCCTCTTCTTCGCCGGTGTCGGCGCCGAGGAAGTCGAGGACCTCTTCACGGACGTCCTCGAGCTTCACGCCGAGATTCATCAGCACTTGGGCGGCGATGCCCTCGTTCTCCTTGATCAGGCCGAGGAGCAGGTGCTCGGTGCCGATGTAGTTGTGGCCGAGGTTGCTGGCTTCCTCGAGCGAGAGCTCGAGCACCTTCTTCGCACGGGGCGTGAAGGGCAACTGGCCCATGGTGACCATCGATGGTCCGGTCTTGACGATCTTCTCGACTTCGTCACGGATCTTGGAGAGGTCGATGCCCATCTGCTTGAGGACGTTCGCGGCGACTCCGCTGCCCTCCTGGACCAAGCCCAGCAGGATGTGTTCCGTGCCGAGGTACTCGTGGTTGAACCGTTGCGCCTCTTGGCGTGCGAGGTTCATCACTTTCTTGGCGCGGTCGGTGAAACGGTCGAACATGTTCTCCTCGAATGGCTGTCTGGTCTGGTTGCCGAGGCGGCGAGGCTCTGTGGGGAGGTACGAGCGCCGGCCGCCGAAGCGGATTGCCCGGGTCTGCTCTAGCTCTAGCTCATCGGCCTTCAAGGTCGTGAGGTTGAGCCCCGGCCGCGTCGAGCGGGTTCGTGACGAGACGATTATGCCGGACTCAGGCGTCCGGATCACCGCATCCGCGGGAGTTCGGGGTGCCCGTCGCTCGCGCGAAAACCCCGTGCCGGCAAGGGATTAGCCGGCGGGCGAGGCCGGCGAGGCTCAGTCGCCGTCGGCCTCGAGGTGCTGGATCTTGTCCCGCAAACGGGCCGCGTTCTCGTAGGCCTCTTCTCGGATCGCGACCTCGAGTTCCTGGCGCAGCTCGGCGAGGTCCTGCATGCGGTTCCACTCCGCCTCGCTCACGCCCGGCAGCCGCCCGATGTGTTGGGTCGAGCCGTGCACGCGCTCCAGGAGTTCGCAAATGTGGTCGGCGAATGTCTCGTAGCAGCTCGCGCAGCCCAGCCGCCCGCGCCGGCGGAACTCGTCGAGCGTCAGCCCGCAGCCGTCGCACGTCTTCTGCGCGCGCTGGCTGGAACTCTGTTTGGCGGAGATCTGCAGCAGCTTCCAGATGTCCGCCATCGACTTCTTCTTGCTCGCACCCGCGAACAGGAGGTTCATGCCGTCCGCGCAGAGCTCGCAGTAGTGGTGCTCTTCGACGGCGCCGGAGGGATCCTCGGCAATGTCGGTGACGTGGACGGTAGCCTCGTTCTTGTGGCAGTGCTCGCAGTTCATGGCGGGTACCGGCGGGAGCGCGGTCGCCCCCCCTATAGCCTCGATCCTCTCGATCGTCGAGGGCTGCGTTTCGACTCGATCGAATCCGGCGTCTCAGTGCGGGTCGGAGAACACGGACCGCGCCGCGCGCAGCCGATCCGCGCCCACCTTCTGGCGGAGCAGGATCTGCGCCAGCTCGTGTTGCGGCTCGAGCAACAGCTGGAGCGCCACGTCGATGCTGCCCGCGCCTTCCGGCAGGCTCTCCAGGAAGGCGGTCAGCGTGGGATCCACGACGAGCTCGCGCACGGGCGCGGGAGTCGCGTCCACCGTGCGACCGTCGAGCAAGAGACGAGCGCGGTGCGAAGTGAGCCCGCAGGCCGCGCCGAGGTCCCGATCGGTCTGCAGCGCCGCGAGGACCAGACGCGCCGGTGAGATCGACGGTTCCTCCGCCCGTGACGCCTCGCGCGCGGCGAGCACGAGCAGCCTGCGCGCGTCGTTCGAGAAGGCGTGGAAGAGGTGCCCCGACTCGACGATCGAGCTGGTCCGACTCGTCGACTCGCCGGCCGCGAGCTCTTCGCGCAGTCCCGCCTCGACGAGCGCGGCGCGCGCGTCCTGCGTGAGCGACGCGACGGCGCCGTAGAGGACTTCGCGCGGTGCGATGGCGTCGGCGCCGCGCTCGACGGCGATGCGGCGCGCGCGCGTGACGGCCTCGACCGCCAGCGTCGAGAAGAGCGTCGCTTCGCCCGCGCCGACGACGAGTATTCCCGGCGAAAGGGCGAGGCTCTCGACCGCCATGCCCTCGGGATCGGCGAAGGCGTCGAGCACCGCCGCGTGCAGCGCCGAGTCGTCGTCCGCGAAGAGGCGCTCGACGAGGTGTTCGCGCGCGAGTTCGTCGGCGTGGATCTGGAGTGCTCGGGCACGCGCGGCGTCGAGCGCACGCCGCAGGTAGGGAGACAGTCGTTCGTGCGCCATGAGAAGTACGGTACCGCGTTCGATTCTTCGGGCTAGCGCCGAGACCGAAGGCCTTTCGCTTCGACCAGGGCGCTGGCCCGAAGAATCGAACGCGGTGCCGTACTTCTCTCGCCTCGACGGGGGCGCTAGACCGAAGGATCGAACGCGGTACCGTACTTCAGGCAGGCGTGGAAGTCGTCCGCGCGCGCCTTGAAGTTCGGGTAGGCGTCGAAGCTCGAGCACGCCGGCGAGAAGAGGATCGCGTCGCCCTCGCGCGTGAGCTCGAAGGCCGCCGTGACCGCGGTGCGCACGTCGGGCGCGGCGTGCGTCTCGATCCCCGCGGCGCGGAAGCGGTCCAGCCAGAGGTCCGCCGCCTGCCCGAAGAGGATCGCGCGCGCCGCGTGCCTTGCGGTCACCTCCAGCAGCTCGCTCGTGTCGAGGTCCTTGACCTTGCCGCCGATCAGCGCCGTGGTGCCCGTCCCGAGCGCGCGTAGCGCGGAGACCGTCGAGTCGGGCGTCGTCGATACGGCGTTGTCCCACACGCGCCGGCCGCGGACCGTGCCGAGGTCGGCGAGGCGGTGCGGTAATCCGCGCAAGGCCGGCAACGCCTTCGCCAGCTCGCGCGGAGCGCATCCCAGCGCGTTCGCGGCGCCCAGCGCAGCGAGCAAGTTCTCGCGCTGGAAGGCCGGCAGCGGCGGCGTCGCATCGAGGGGCGCGAGGTCGAGCGTGCCGCGGCGATAGCTGCCGGCACCGAACTGCAGCGCGTCTTCCCCCGCGGGCGCGGCGGAGTTCGCGTGGAAGGGCAGCGTGCGCAGACCCGCGGGCAGCGCGTCGCGCTCGGGCAGCCAGTCCGCGTTCGCGGGCCAGACCACCGTCGCGCCTTCCGGCAGCAGCTCGAGCAGCCGCAGCTTCGCGGCGGCGTAGTCGGCGCGGGTTCCGTGACGCTCGAGGTGGTCGCTGAGGACGTTGGTGAACAGGGCGATGCGCAACGGCGACTCGCGGCGCGACCGCGTGACGTCGTCGGGGAGCGTCTGGAGCTGATAACTCGACAGCTCGAGCACGACCAGCTCGTCGGGCTCGATCTCGTCCACTTCCGCGAGCAGCGGCTTGCCGATGTTCCCGCCGAGTCGCACGCGCTCGCCGCAGCCGGCGAGCAGGTCGGCGAGGAAGCGGCACGTCGAGCTCTTCCCTTGCGTGCCGGTCACGGCCGCGACGGTCCCGGCGACGTGGTCGAGGAACAGTCCGACCTCGCTGGTCACGCGTGCGCCGTGCTCTCTCGCGCGCTCGATCAGCGGCACGTGCGGCGGGACGGCGGGGTTCACCACGAGCAGCTCGGCTTGGTCGAAGTCCGCGGCGTCGTGGCGACCGAGCACGAAGCGGACGTCGAGGCCGTCGAGCTCGCGCACGGCGGGCGCCAGCTGATCCGCGTCGCGCAGGTCCGTCACCGTGACGAGCGCACCGCGACGAGCGAGGAAGCGCGCCGATGCGACGCCGCCGCCGAACAAGCCGAGGCCCATCACCACCGCGCGGCGACCGGCCAGGGCGCCCTGCGTCACGGCTCTACCTCGGTCGTGTCGGGCGCGTGCGTCGCGTCGTCCGTGGGCGCGGAGTCCGTGGTCGACACGGGATCGACGGTGAGACCCTCCGTCGCCGACTCGCGCGTGCCGGCGGGGCCGAGCGGCCCGGCGCGACGCAGGCGATCCGCGCGACGCAGCAGCGCGTCCAGGTCCGGCTCGGCGACGTCGCCGCTCTCGCGCGCGAGCACGAAGGTCAGCTCGTAGTGATCCTTGTAGGGGATCGGGTTGATCAGCTCGCTGAAGACGTCGAACGGGAAGTACGAGTACCAGGGCGCCTTCAGCTCGAAGACCGTGGACTCGCGCCGGAAGCCTTCCTTCTCCAGCGTCACGCGGCGCACCCCGTAGTAGCGGTAGGGGAACTCGATCGGCGTCTCTCCGACCTCGACGTCGTCGAAGTACACGGTGGCGCCGCTGGGACGCGAGATGACCCGGATCTTGCGGTCCGCTTGGCAAGCGGTCAGGCCGACCAGGCAGGCCGTCGAGAGCAGCCGGAGGTAAGGGCTCATGCGCGCATCGGCTCGGGGCCGGCCCGCGAGGCCCACCGGGGCGCGGGCCATCCGCTATGGATGGCGGAGAGGGCGGGATTTGAACCCGCGGTCCCCGTGAGGAGACACCACATTAGCAATGTGGCGCATTCAGCCGCTCTGCCACCTCTCCGCTCTGTGGGGCGGGGATGGTACTCGCGGACCCGGGCATGGGCAAGCGGCGAATGGCGAGCCTCGGGGGGCTCCGGAGGCCCCGCGATCCCGTTCCGCGAAGCCGCGCAAGCCCTTGTCGAGGAGGCGCTCGGGACGCGTGGCGGAGAGTGTCGCGCGGATCCGGGCACGAACCGCCCCCGCGGACTCGAACCACTGCGGAAGGAGAGAGGTCTTTTTCCCATCTACACGGGGGCCTGATATTCTTCCCGCCCTGCGTCCCCGCGCAGCTCCGCATGACCTTGCCCTGTCGAGACTTGCACGCCCGCCGTCGCGCGGCCTTCGTCCTCTGGCTCACCAACCTGGTGCTGGGGGTCGGGGTCGGTACGGTCTACCTCGGCAAGCTGCAGGACGGCTCCACGACGCGCACCATCGTGTTCGTCTGCCTCGCGCTGGTCTCGAGCGTCGCGACGCTCTCGCTGATCCCCGGTGCGATCGCCTGGGGCGTCGTGCGCTGGGTGGAACGCGTGCGAACGGGCGGGTGGATCCAGGCGTTCGTCGGGTCCGCCTTCCTGTGCCTCTTGTACGCGGACACGGTGGTCTTCCGCATCCTGGGCTACCACTTCAACAGCGCGGTGTTGAACGTGATGGTGACCAGCGGCTCCGAGGACGCCGTGCACCTCGGCGGCATGCTGTGGGTCAAGGTCGTCGTGGTCTTCAGCCTGGTCGCGGCCGTGCAGTACGCCCTCTGGAACGCGGCCTACAAGCACACCCTGAAGCGCGCTCCCGTCGCGCTCACGCCGCCCTGGACGCGACCCGCCGTCGTCGCG
This sequence comes from Planctomycetota bacterium, assembly GCA_020638835.1. Classification (GTDB taxonomy): domain Bacteria; phylum Planctomycetota; class UBA1135; order UBA1135; genus JACKHV01. Next base: position 364,509 of record JACKHV010000003.1, read on the forward strand.
ACCGGTGTGCTGATGAGCGTGCTCTTCATCGAGAAGTCGATCTACGCCGCGGCGGACTTCGAGCTCGACCACGAGGTCAACTCGGCGACGCAGCTGCTCCCGATCTACCCGCGCTTGCACGTCTCGCAGATGCTGCCGGAGGGCATCCGGGGCATGCACTCGACGGCCGCTCCGGTCGAGATCGACAAGCCCGGCGAACCGCTCGACTACCCGCATGCGGTGCCCGCGATCGACCCGAACGGACCGCGTCCGAACGTGTTGATCGTCGTGATCGACTCGTGGCGCGACGACTGCTTCACACCCGAGATCACGCCGCGCCTGTGGGAACACGCCAAGGGCGCCCGCATCTTCGAGAACCACCTCTCCGGGGGCAACGGCACGCGTTTCGGCGTGTTCTCGATGCTCTACGGCTTGCACGGCTCCTACTGGTTCTCCTTCCTCGCGGAGCGTCGTTCGCCCGTGTTGCTCGACGTGCTCGGCGAGGCGGGATACGAACGACGCGTGTTCTCCAGCGCCTCGATGGCGTTCCCCGAGTTCCGCGAGACGGCCTGGGTCAACATGCTCGACGCGGTCGCCGACGACCACCCCGGCGTCGACGCGCTCGAGCGGGACGGGCAGGTCGCCGACGCCGTCACCGAGTGGGTGGGCGAGCGCGACGCGGACCGACCCTTCTTCGGCTTCGTGCTGCTCGACGCGGCGCACCAGCCCTACTGCGCGAAGGACGGGCCTTTCCAGCCGGCGGCGCAGGACCTCGACTACATCGAGCTGCGCAACTCCGACGACGCCCAGCTCGTCGAGCGCATGTTCAACAAGTACCGGAACTCGTTGCTCACTTGCGACGAGTCCGCCGGTCGCATCCTCGACGCGCTCGATGACCAAGGCTTGCTCGAGAACACGATCGTGATCGTGACGAGCGATCACGGCGAGGAGTTCCAGGAGCACGGCTTCTGGGGACACACCTCGAACTTCACCTTGGAGCAGGTCGCGGTTCCCTTCTACGTGCTGGGCCCCGGCTTCGAGCCGGGCGTCGAGACGCGGCCGACGTCGCACCTCGACCTCCCGGCGACCTTGCTCGAGTCGCTGGGGGCCGATCCCGCGGTGCGCAGCGGCTGGACGCTCGGCGAGAACCTGCTCGCGCCGCTGGAACGACGCGAGCGCTCGGTCGCCGGCTGGGAACACCTCGGCCTCTACACGCAGAGCGGGATCTTCCGCGTCCGCATGGGCGGCACGCACGGCTTCGACGTCGAGGTCTTCGACCGCGACTGGACGCTCACGGCGGACCAGGCGGGGGCCTGGGCCCTCGAAGGCGAAGCCCTCGGCCGGCTCTCCCGCGAGAGCCGCCAGTTCCTAGCGCCCCGCTGATCGCGGGCGCCCCGGGGACCTCTCCGGCGAGGCGGTGGGTGCGCAGGCGCCTCTCGTGACTCGCGGATCGAGCGTTCCGGAATGTTAGGAAGTTTCTTTCAGCCCGAGAGCCGGAAGGGTCGATCCACAGGCCGTCGGAATCTCCAGAGGGGTCGAGGGAAAGATGAGAATCAACACAGCGTTCCGCCGAGGGGCCGGCGGCTCCGCGGCGCGTTCCAGGCGCGCGGGACTCACGCTCGTCGAACTGATGGTCTCGATCACGATCGTGATGATCGCGGTCGCGGGATCGATCGCGAGCCAGATCAGCGCCGATCGGCTCGTGCGCACGGGACAGCAGACGTCGGCCGCGTCGGCCGACCTGCAGTCGTGCATGGAGCGGCTGCGGCTCTGGTCGTACAGCGACCTCGAGCTCGTGCTGCGCCACGCGGACGCGGCCGACGCGATCGGGAACGACGCCTTCGTCCCGGATCCGCCGGCCAGCACCGCGGACACTGCGGTCACGAACTACGTCGCGTTGCTCGACACCTACGACGACCTGCACCTGCAGGACCAGGTGATCTCGGCCGCCTTCCCGAACTTCGTGCTCGGCGGTGACGTTCCCGATCCGCTCGAGGTCCGACTGACCTGTCGCTGGACCGACCACCAGGGTCGCAACCGTCAGCTGCAACTCTCCAGCTTGAAGACGAAGTGACCATGAAGCTCTTCACCAACTCGCGGAACGCCGCGCGCGCCGGCTTCAGCATGATCGAGATGGCGATCTCGATCACGATCCTCGCGATCCTCTCCGGCGCGCTCGCACAGTCCATCGAGGGCGTGCGCAACCTGACGGTCTCGTCGAACCGCCGTTCGACCCTGCAGGTGACGGGGAACCGCGCCCTGCTCGACGTCGTGGCGGACCTGAAGAACTCGGGGAACGTGACGATCGGCGGGCTCGAGTATCCCTACGTCTTCGTGCCGGGCAACGCCGCGCCGGTGTTCGCCCAACACGACCACGTCGCCGCCGTCTCGAACGGCGAGGCCGGGGACCCGGACTTCGGTGACTCGCGCGAGATCGTCTTCCGCATCTTCGACTGGGCGCCCGACGCAGCGACCGGCGAGCTGGAGCCGAACGTCTCGGCGGACGGAGAGCTGATCTGGAACGCGCAGGAGATCAGCTACCGCTTGGTCACGCGGGCGGACGGCATCAACTACCTCGAGCGCCTCGAGGACGGCGCGAACCCGCGCATCGTCGCGCACCACGTCGAGCGCGTCGTCTTCGACGACGACGAGTCGAGCGGCTTCACGATCCCGCTGGGGTCGGTCCGCGTGCGCCTCTGGATGCGTGACGTCGACGGAACCGGACACGTCCAGCGCTACTTCACGGAAGCCGTCGTCGCGCTGACGAACCAGTAGAGGAGAACGTGATGAGAACGATGCACGATTCAAGTCGAACTCGCGGGAGCAAGCGCGGTGTCGCGCTGATCTCCGCGCTGTTCGCCGCCGCGATGGCCGCGACGCTCGTGGCGGTGCTGTTCCTGACGGCGACCGCCGGCAACAAGCTGTCGGACGTCGGACGCCACAAGGCCGAGGCCAAGTACATGGCCGCGGGAGCCGTCGAGGCGGCGAAGAAGGACGTCCAGACGGCGATCGCGAACTGGGACGACGTTCCGGTGGACGGAGCGGTTTCGGTCGGCGACCAAGACGTCGCATACACGATCGCGCCTTCGGGCCTCGACATGATCCAGACCGATTCGGCCGGCATCCAGACGATCGTGACCGGCTACGAGATCGAGGCCCAGGCGCGCAGCGCGTTCGCGCAGCAGGTCGCGCACCGGCTGATCATGGCCGAAGCCACGCCGATCTTCCAGTTCGCGGTGTTCTACACCGACGACCTCGAGATCAACCCCGGACCCAGCATGACGCTGGGCGGTCGCGTGCACACCAACGCCGACATGTACTTGAACTGCGGCGGTACGCTGACCGTCGACTCGAACTACCTGCGCTCGGTCGGCGGCATGTACCGCAACCGCAAGGACAACCCGGGCCTCTCCGAAGGGACGGTCAAGGTGCGCCGCTGGGTCGAGAACCCCTACAACGCGAGCGAGCCTTCGGAGTTCGTCCGGATGCTGAGTCAGGGTCAGCTCGCCGGTGAGGGCGTCGCGAACGTGTCGGGTTACGACTCGAACTTCACGAACGGCGTCGACCTGAACGGCGACGGCGACTTCTACGACGATGACGAGTGGTTGCCCTGGGGCCCCGGCGCGCTGGAGAACTGGGCGCAGCCGGACTTGTACGCGAACGGCACCGGCAACACGGTGCAGAGCGCCGCACACGGCGTCGGCGAGGCGGTGACGCCCTCGATCGGCTCGATCGCGATGTACGAGGAGCAGGACGGCGGCACGCACTACTACAACTCGAGCACCAACCGCTACGAGGAAGTCACCGGCGCGATGGTCGGAACACACTCGCCCGGCTTCTTCCACGACAACGCCGACCTCTCGATCATCACCTACGCCGACGGCAGCTGGGACGCGTTCGACGGGACCGGCACGTCCGTGAAAGCGGACCTGGCCGGAGTCGTCACGCAGACGACGATCTACGACGCGCGGCAAGCGGCCGGCAACGGCGGCGGCAACACGCCCGTCACCGAGATCGACATCGACCTGCTGAACTCGTCGGGCGTCTTCCCGACGAACGGCCTGCTCTATGCCGCGCACTACGGCATGGGCGAGGGCACGGACGCGCGCGGCGTGAAGCTCGTCAACGGAAGCGAGCTGGGCGGGCCGCTGACGGTCGTCAGCGAGGGTTCCGTCTACGTGCAGGGCGACTACAACACGACCAACAAGGTCGGTGCCGCGGTGATCGGCGACGCGGTCAACCTGCTCTCGAACTCGTGGAACGACTCGAAGACGCCCGGCCACCTGCCGACGGCGTCCGACACGACCTACAACCTCGCCATCGTGACGGGCAACCACGAGACGGTCGGGTCGTCCTACAACGGCGGCCTCGAGAACCTCCCGCGCTTCCACGAGAAGTGGTCGGGCAAGGCGTGCAACATCAACGGCTCGTTCGTCTGCACGTGGACCAGCTCCTACGCGACGGGCAAGTGGAAGTACGGCGGCGACCGCTATCAGGCGCCCTCGCGCAACTGGTCCTACGACCCGATGTTCAACCGCGTCGTGAACCTGCCGCCCTTCACGCCCATGGCGGTCACCGCGCGTGACGTCGTGAGCTGGTAGACGCCGACTCGGCGCTCGATCGTCGGCCCTCGTCGCGGCAGCGCGGCGGGGGCCGACTCGCATTCCGCGGAGCTCGCCGGCACGAGAGCGCGGAGCCCCGGGTAACCTCTGCGGCCCATGAGCCGGCTGAGACGATCCTCCGCGCTGATCCTGACCCGCGGTCGCGGCGACGAGCTCGAGGTCTACCTCGTCGAGCGCGCCCCGGAGCTGCCCTTCTTCGGGGGCTACTGGGCGCTCCCCGGCGGCGTCGTCGACGGTCTCGACCGGCGCACGGGAGACGACGAGGACCACGAGGCCGCGTTGGAGCGCGCCGCCCTGCGCGAGCTGTTCGAGGAGACGGGCGTCTGGCTCGGCGACGCCGACGCCTGGGACGGCGAGTCGCGCCGCGCGGCTCGCCGCGACCTGCTGCGGCGCGAGCCGGTCGGGGATCTGTGGGAAGCACGCGCCGCAGAGGTCGATCAGGCGACCGCCGCGCTGCGCCGCGTCTGCGAGATCACCACGCCGCCCTTCGCGCCGGTGCGTCACCGCACGCCCTTCTTCCACGCGGAGCTTCCGGCGCAGGAGTCCCCGGAAGTCTTGCTCGGCGAGCTCGTACAGGGCCGCTTCTGGAAGCCGGCGGAGGTGATCGCGGCCTGGACGCGCGGCGAAGCCCTGATCGTGCCGCCCGTGCTCTACCTCATGCGGCGCATGGCGGACGGCCTGGACTCCTTCTTCGAACTCGCCGAGCGGGACACGCGCGCGCTCGCCGCCGGTCGGCTGCATGAGGTCACCTTCAGCCCCGGCGTCTTCATGGCCGCGCTCGAGACGGAGACGCTGCCTCCGGCGACGACCACGAACACGATCCTGGTGGGGGATCGACGCGTCTACGTCGTCGATCCCGCGACGCGCGACCCGCGGGAACAGGCGCGTCTGTTCGAGACGCTCGACGCGTGGCGCGCGGACGGTCGTGTGTTGGAGGGCGTGCTCCTGACGCACCACCACTCGGACCACGTCGGGGCGCTCCGCGAGGTTTGCGCGCGGTACGACCTCCGCGTGCTCGCGCACCGCGAGACGCTCGCGCGCGTCGACGTCGCGGGCCTGTCCGTTCGCGAGTTGAACGACGGCGACGTGCTCGAGCTCGGCGCCGCTCCCGACGGCCGCGCGGACTGGAAGCTGCACGTGCTGCACACCCCGGGCCACGCTCCGGGACACCTCGTGTTCCTCGAGGACCGCTACGGCGCGGGGATCGTGGGGGACATGGCCTCCACGCTCTCGACGATCGTGATCGACCCGCCGGAGGGGCACATGGCCACCTACCTCGACAGCCTCGCGCGACTGCGCGATCGCGGCATCGGGATGCTCTATCCGGCGCACGGACCAGCGCACCGGGACGGCACCGCCTTGCTCGGCGCGTTGATCGAACATCGTTTGGCCCGCGAAGCGCGCTTGCGCGCGGCGCTGCGCGTGGAGGCGCGTCGCGAGGACGAACTGCTGGGCGAGGTCTACGACGACGTCGCGGACGAGCGGCTGCTTCCGGTGGCGGCGCGATCGCTGCGAGCAGGGCTCGAGAAGCTCGCCGAGGAGGGCATCGCGCGGCTCTCCGAGCTCGGCTGGAGACTCGCCTGAGACTCGCCTGAGACACGCCTGAGACACGCCTTAGACACGCCTTAGGCACGCCAGGGCGGCTCGGAGGCCGCCCGAGGGGCGTCGGACACCTCCCGATTGACCAAGCTCTTACGGAATCGCGACGCGTGTGTCAGGATCCCCTCGGAGCCGCAACGTCCGCCCGACGACGGCTCGCACGCCCGCGCACCTCACCTCGGAGGGGCGCAGCCCTCGGGCGTTTGACAACCGAACCGCGCGGACACCTACCGCGCCAGCAGGAGAATACTGCATGCGACTCCCTCGACTCACTTCGCTCACGCTCCCCGCGATCGTCGCGCTCCTGGCCAGCGGCTCCGCCATGGCGCAGACCTGCCCCGGAGACGACTCCTTCGAAGAGAACGACAGCTGCGCCGCGACCGCCGTCCTCACGGCGGGGACGCACAGCGGCCTGGCGCTGAAGGGCGCCGCACACGCGACGGGTCTCGACGCGGACTACTTCCAGATCTCCGTCCCCAACGGACAGCAGCTGACGATCGACGCGCTCTTCCTGCACGCCGCGGGTGACATCGACATCCTGCTCTACGAAGGTCTGAACTGCGCGACCCTGACCTCGATCGGCGGATCGGCGACGGACAACGAGACGGTCTCCGCGACGAACAACACGGGCGGGACACAGGACTACAGCCTGTGGGTGGACCCCTACGGCTCGACCTTCGACTGCAACGACTACACCCTGGTCGTGACGATCACGAACGACCCCTGCGTGAACCCGGTCGCCGACGCGTACGAGGACAACGACACCTGCGCCACGGCGCAGCCCGCCGCGGGCCCGGCGATTCCCTCGCTCAACGTGCAGAACGGTGACGAGGACTACTACATCATCACCACGCAGCCCGGCGTGTTGACGTTCATCGACGTCAACTTCATCCACAACAACGGCGACCTCGACATCAAGCTGTACGACGACCTCGCCTGCACGAACCAGGTCGCGATCTCGCAGTCGGTCAGCGACAACGAGACGGTCTCCTACCAGAACATCAGCGGTTCGCCGCTCGACGTCGTGCTGCACGTCTACGGCTATGGCTCGGGCTTCGGCTGTAACGACTACGACATCTCCATTTCGACGAACATCGACCCCTGCTCCGTGCTGGCCGAGGATGCCAACGAGGACAACGACGACTGCTTCACGGCGACGCCGGCTCCCGAGGGGACCATTGCCGCCCAGGCCGTGTTCCTCGGCGATCCCGACTGGTTCCGGATCGACTTGACGGACGGTGAGACGCTCACGGCGGACTGTCTGTTCACGCACGACAACGGCGACCTCGACATGCGTCTTTGGGATGGCTGCCCCGGCGTCGAGATCGACTCCTCGGAGACGGTCAGCGACAACGAGCAGATCATCTACACGAACACCACTGGCGCGAGCACCTCGGTGTACATCGAGGTCTACGTCTGGCAGGGCTCGATCTACTCCTGCAACAGCTACGACCTCGACATCACGCTGGACGGCGGGGTCGCCGGCGTGCCGATCTGCTTCGGCGACGGATCCTCTGCGCCCTGCCCGTGCTTCAACGAGTCGACGGTCGGTGCCGGCGAAGGCTGCAAGAGCTCGCTCGGCTACGGCGCGGTTCTCTCGGTCACGGGTTCCGCCAGCGTCGCCGCGGACGACATCTCGTTCACGGTCACGCAAGCGCGCGCGAACCAGCCCAGCATGCTCGTCCAGGGAGCCACGCTGATCGCCTCGCCCTTCAAGGACGGTGTGCTCTGCACCGGCAACCCGACCGAGCGCGTCGAAGTCGTCTTCACGGACGCCAGCGGATCGGGGACGACGGTCGGCTCGATCGTGACGAACGGAGCAGTCAGCGCCGGCGTCACGCGCTACTACCAGCAGTGGTTCCGTGACCCCGGCGGCGTCAGCCCCTGCGGCAACGGATCGAACTTCTCGAGCGGCGTGATGGTCGTCTACGAGCCCTGATCCGGCCTGGAACCGGGCACAGCGGTCCGGCTCCCCTTTGAGCGGGCGGCGTCGCGAAGTGCGGCGCCGCCCGTTCGCGTCCCGGAGGCCCCGTCTGCGCCGCCGCGCCGCTCGCGACCGACTCAGAACCCTCTCCCGAGGCTGCGAGGCACGATTCCCGAGAATCCGCGCTCGTCCACGGCACCTGGCGCAGCGGGTGTGCGTCACAGCGCATCAGCTCGGGTGCGCCCGCGATTCCCCTCAGGACCCGGCAGCGCCGCCCGGCCGCCTCGGCAGGCCCCAGGGACTCCCTCTGACCGGCCTCCTCGGCGAATCAGGAGTCCTCAAGGACAAGGATCATCGATGCGTCTCTCCCACCTTCCCGAGGCACTCGGAATCGGCGCTCTGTGCGCCACGATGGCCGCGAGTGTCGCTTCCGCCCAGTGCCCGGCTGCTGACGGCTTCGAGCCGAACAACGACTGCCTCTCGGCCGTTGCGCTCGCGAACGGCACCTACAACACCCTGACCGTCGAAGGCACGGGCGGCGTCTACAACGACGACTTCTACTCGGTCAGCATTCCTGCCGGCGAGGAGCTGACGGTCGACTGCCTGTTCCTGAACGCGAGCGGCGACGTCGACGTCTACTTCTACGACCCGCTGACCAGCCCGAACTGCGGCGGCGAAGCGGCCGGTGACTACCTCGTGCGCGGCTTCACCGCCACCGACAACGAGCACGTCGTCTGGAGCAACACGGGCGCGACGCCGTTGACCGTCATCGTGCGCGTCGAACTCTACAGCGCGGTGGCCTGCAACGACTACTCCCTGGTGATCGCGACCGCGCCGAGCCCGTGCGCCGGCCCCGACGACAGCTACGAGGACAACGACGACTGCGCCTCTGCCGCTCCGATGGTCGACGGTACCTATCCCGGTCTGTTCACCGTGGACGGTGACGAGGACTACTACGAGGTGACCGTGGCCGACCAGGACACGATCATCGTCGACATCCTCTTCACGGACGCGAGCGGCGACCTCGACCTCGAGCTCTACGAGAGCCAGGCGGACTGCGTCGTCGACGCGCCGATCATCGGAAGCTACGGCGTCGCCGACAACGAATCGGTGACTTACACGAACCTCACCGGCTCCTCGGTGACGATGGTGATCCACGTCTACCACTGGACCGGCGACACGGCTTCGATCTGCAACACCTACGACATGGTGATCAGCGGCTCGGGCGGGTCCTTCGCGACGCCGATCTGCTTCGGTGACGGCTCCAGCGCGGCTTGCCCCTGCTTCAACGAGTCGACGCTCGGCGCGGGTGAGGGTTGCAAGAGCTCGCTGGGCTACGGCGCGATCCTGACGGCCAGCGGTTCGGCCAGCGTGGGGGCGGACGACATCGCCTTCACGGTCTCCCAGGCCCGCGCGAACCAGCCCAGCATGTTGGTTCAGGGTTCGACCTTGATCTCGGTGCCCTTCAAGGACGGCGTGCTCTGCATGGGCAACCCGACGGAGCGCGTCGAGGTCGTCTTCACGGACGCCACCGGCACGGGCACGACGGTCGGTTCGGTCATCACGAACGGCAACGTCCTGCCCGGCAGCACCCTGCACTACCAGCAGTGGTACCGCGACCCCGGCGGCGTCAGCCCCTGTGGCAACGGCTCCAACTTCTCCAACGGCCTGACGGTCGTCTACCTGCCGTAGACAGGACCCGAGCCCGGGGCCCCACCCCGGCGCGAGACCTCCAGGGCGGCGGTGCCACGGCACCGTCGCCCTTCCTCATCGGCGCAGGCCGGGCTCCACACGGCCCGCGAGAGGCCTCGAATCGGCCCTGAGGGGGTCCCCAGGCGGTCTCACGCGTGGCTGTCTGGAATTCCCGATCCGAGGGCACCTGCCACGGAAAACGCCCGTCATACTGGGCGAAGGCCCGGTCTCGACCGGGTCCCCCCCCCATTTCCCCCCCAGGCGACGGTTCGTCGCCACGCCGTAGCGACGGGCAGTCGCCACACCACCGGCGAGCGGGGATTCAGGAGTGTTCACCCTAAATTGAGAGAATCGATGCGTCTTTCCTTCCTCACCAAGACAGTCGGTCTCGGCGCCCTCGGCGTCGTGATGGCAGCCAACCTCGCCGCGGCCCAGTGCCCGGCCGCCGACACCTTCGAGCCCAATGACGACTGCCTGACCGCGGTCGCCCTGGCGAACGGCACCTACAACTCGCTCACCGTCGAAGGCACCGGCGGCGTCTACAACGACGACTTCTACTCGGTCAACCTGCCCGCCGGCGAGCAGCTGGTCGTCGACTGCCTGTTCCTGAACGCGAACGGCGACGTCGACGTCTACTTCTACGACCCGCTGACGAGCCCCGCCTGCGGCGGCGAAGCGGCGGGTGACTACCTCGTGCGCGGCTTCACGGCCTCCGACAACGAGAACGTCGTGTGGAACAACGCCAGCGCCGCGGCGATGACGATCATCGTGCGCGTCGAGCTCTTCAGCGCCGTCGCCTGCAACGACTACAGCCTCGTCGTCACGACCCAGCCGATCCCCCCGGGTCCCTGCACCGGCCCCGACGACAGCTTCGAGGAGAACGACGACTGCGCCTCCGCCGCCGTCATGCCGACCGGCCTGACCACCGGCCTGCGCGTCTCCGGCGCCGCCTTCGCGGTCGACGACGACTACTACGTCATCCAGGCCGTCCCGAACGGTGAGATCCTCACCGTCGACTGCCTCTTCGTCGACGCCACCGGCGACATCGACATGACGATCTTCAGCGACGCCGCCTGCACCACGCAGGTCGACGGCAGCTTCAGCACCACCGACAACGAGCAGGTCACCGCTTCGAATCTCTCCGGCGCCCCGATGGACTTCTACGTCCGCGTCTATGGCTTCGGCACCGGCTTCGACTGCAACAACTACGACATGAGCGTCACGACCGCGCCCGACCCCTGCGTCTCCGCGATCGACGACGGCCTCGAGGACAACGACTCCTGCGCGACGGCCGTGGCTCTCGCCTCGGGCGCGCACGCCGCGCTGCTCACCACGGTCGGTGACGAGGACTACTACGTCCTCACCGTCCCCGTCGGTGAGATCCTGACCGTCGACGTGACCTACGTCTCCGGTGTCAGCGCCGACGTCGACCTCGAGCTCTTCGACGACCTCGCCTGCACGAACCAGGTCGACTTCAGTTTCAGCTTCGGCGGTACCGGCCAGGTCACCTGGTCGAACACCACCGGCGTCGCTGCCTCGGTCGTCCTGCGCGTTGCCCCGGACGCCACTACCGGCTCCTGCAACAACTACGACCTCAACATTGTCACGATCCCGGACCCCTGCGCCGGCACGGACGACGTCCTCGAGGACAACGACGACTGCGCCTCGGCGACCCCGGTCTCCGACGGCACCTACAGCTCGCTGTTCACCGTCGACGGTGACGAAGACTACTACGAAGTCACCGTCGCTGACCTCGACACCCTGACCGTCGACATCCTGTTCACCGACGCCCTCGGCGACCTCGACCTCGAGATCTACGAGAGCCAAGCGGACTGCGTCCTCGACATCCCCGCGGTCGGCAGCTACGGCGTCGTCGACAACGAGAGCGTCAGCTACACGAACACCACCGGCGCCACGGTGACCATGGTGATCCACGTGTACCACTGGACGGGCGACTCGGCCTCGAACTGCAACACCTACGACATGGTGATCGGCGGCTCGGGCGGTTCCTTCGCCACCGCGATGTGCTTCGGCGACGGCTCCGGCACGCCCTGCCCGTGCGCCAACGAGTCGGTCCTCGGCGCGGGCGAAGGTTGCAAGAGCTCGCTCGGCGTCGGCGCGATCCTGACCGCCAACGGTTCGGCCAGCTTCGCCGCGGACGACATCTCGTTCACGGTCACGCAGGCCCGCGCGCTCCAGCCCAGCATGCTGGTCCAAGGTTCGACGCTGATCGCGGTGCCCTTCAAGGACGGTGTGCTCTGCATGGGCAACCCGACCGAGCGCGTCGAGGTCGTGTTCCTGGACGCGAACGGTGAAGGCACGACGGCGACGTCGATCATCACCAACGGCAACATCCCCGGCCCCGGTGCCACGCGCTACTACCAGCAGTGGTTCCGTGACCCCGGCGGCGTCAGCCCCTGCGGCAACGGCTCCAACTTCTCCAACGGTCTGACGGTCGTCTACAACTAGTCAGGTCCTGACCTCCGGCCCCTGCGGGGGCTCGTGAGGCACGCATGAAGAAGGGCGATCCCCAGCGGGTCGCCCTTCTTTCGTCGGCCGAACCGAGTAGCATCCCGCGATGCTCCTCCGCGCCAAGGGCCTGGACGTCGCCGCGGGCGGCCGCACGATCCGGAGCGGCGTCGACCTCGCCGTCGACCGCGGCAAGTGTCTCGTGGTGCGCGGGCCCTCGGGCGTGGGGAAGAGCCTCCTCCTCCGGCGCATCGCGCAGCTCGACCCCGGGGAGGCGGGGGAGCTGGCCCTCGAAGGACGCACGCCATCCGAGTGGGGGTACCAGGCGTGGCGCGCCGAGGTGTGTCTCGTCATGCAGGGCGCCCCGCAGCTCGACGGCAGCCCCGCGGACTGGTTGCGCGCCGTGCAGTCTCTGGCGTCTCAAGCCGGTCGTCCAACCGGTGACCCGCTCGAGCTGCTGGAGCGCTGGGGGCTCGATGCTCGGAGCTTCGAGCGCCCGTGGTCCGAGCTCTCGGTCGGCGAACGCCAACGCTGCCAGCTCGCCGTCGCGCTCTCGCGCGAGCCGCGGGTCCTTCTGCTCGACGAGCCGACGAGCGCGCTCGACCCCGACGCCGTGCAAGCCTTCGAGGAGAGCATGCGCGGGCGCACTTCGATCTGGGTGACGCACTCCGCCGAGCAGGCGGCGCGCGTCGCGGACTCCGTGTTGGAGCTCGGCGCATGAGCGGCGCGATCGAGCTCGGCGCACCGCAGCTGGCGATCGCCGGCGGGCTCGTCCTCCTCGCGGGCGGGCTCTCGGTGTTGATGCAGCTCGGCGTCGGCAAGCGCCTCGCGATCGCCTCGCTGCGCACCGTCGTCCAGCTGACCATCCTCGGCGCGATCCTCGAACCGCTGTTCCGCTCGGAGCTCGGTTGGCTCGTCGGCCTCGCGTGCATCGGGATGATCGCTCTCGCAGCCTTCGAGTCCGTGCGTCGAGCGGGTCGCCGCTATCGAGGCATCCGGCGGGACGCCTTCGTCTCTCTGCTCTTCGCGGGCGGGTGTACCGCCGTGCTCGCGACGGCAGCCGTCGTGGGCGTCGAGCCGTGGTGGGAACCGCGTTACCTGATCCCGATCCTCGGCATGATCCTGGGCAACGGACTGACCGGGATCAGCTTGGGGCTCGACCTGTGCCTCCGCTCGATCGACGAGGGTCGCGGTCGCGTCGAGTCCCTGCTCGTGATGGGGGCGACGCCGCGCGAAGCGTCTCGGCCGGTCGCGCGCGCCGCGCTGCGCTCGGGCCTCGTGCCGATCCTCAATTCGATGAGCGTCGTCGGTCTCGTCACCGTGCCGGGGATGATGACGGGCCAGATCCTCGGCGGATCGGATCCGACTCAGGCGGCGCGCTACCAGATCATGATCCTGTTCGTGATCGCCGGCGCGACGGCGCTCGGCACGGCCGGCGTGGTCCTGCTCGCGTTGCGGTCCCTCTTCGACGCTGAAGGCCGCCTGCGGCCCGAGCGCTTGCGGCGGGTCTTGGAGTAGCTGCGGACGCGACCGAAAGCAGGAGTCCTTCCGCGTTCCGTAAGATCGGCGTAAGGTGAGGGCGGCTCCGACTCCCGGCGCCGACTCGATCCCGCATCGCGTCCTCGCGCGATCGCGGTCGAGGATCGGATTCCTTCATCAGGAGAACCACGAAGATGCGACTCACACGACTCACCTCGACCTTGGGCGGCCTGGCCGTCGCCCTGCTCGCGGTCACCACGGCCTCCGCGCAGTGCCCTGCCCCCGACGCCTTCGAGGACAGCGACGACTGCGCCAACGCCGCCGCGCTGACCGCCGGTACCTACACGAACCTCACCTGCAACGGCATCTTCGCCGCGGGCGGCGAGGACAAGGACTTCTACTCGATCTCCGTGAACAACGGCGAGATCCTGCAGATGGACTGCACGCACCTCGTCGCGAACGGCGACATCGACGTGTGGTTGTACGACGCCGCGTCACCGACCTGCGGCGACCAGCTCAGCTACCTGACGCGCGGCTGGACGAGCACGGACAACGAGAACTTCACTTGGGCGAACAACACGGGCGCCGCGGTGACCTACATCGTCGAAGTCGAGGCGTGGGACAACGACACGGACTTCGACTGCAACGACTACACGCTCACGCTGACGACCTTCCCCGACCCCTGCAGTCTGGCCGTCGACGACTCCTTCGAGCCGAACGACAGCTGCGGCGCGGCCGTGGCGCTCGCGGCCGGAACGCACACCGGCCTGTTCGCCTCGACGGGCAGTGAGGACTACTACACGATCAACGTGCCCGCCGCGGAGATTCTGACCGTCGACGTCACCTACGCCTCCGGTGTGAACGCCGACATCGACCTCGAGCTGTTCGACGACCTCGCCTGCACGAACCAGGTGGACTTCAGCTTCAGCTTCGGGGGAACCGGGCAGGTCGAATGGGCCAACGCGACGGGCGCGGCCGCCACGATCGTGATGCGCGCGGCTCCGGACGCGCTGACCGGCACGTGCAACAATTACGACCTCAACGTGGTCACGGCCCCCGATCCCTGCCTCGACCCGCTCGCGGACGACAGCTTCGAGGACAACGACGACTGCGCCAACGCCGTCTCGATGGGGGACGGAACCTACCCCGGTCTGTTCGTCAGCAAGGCGGATCACGACTACTACGAAGTCACGGTGGCGGACGGCGACACGCTCTTCGTCGACCTGGCGTTCACGCACGCGACCGCGGATGTCGACGTCTACATCTACGACGACCTCGTCGCCTGCGGGGACCTCACTAGCTACCTCGTGCGCGGCTTCAGCGCGTCGGACAATGAGAACATCTCGTGGACGAACACCACGGGCGCATCGCAGACCTACTACGTGCAGGTCGTCGTGTACGTGAACTCCGGCGGCGAGTGCAACAACTACGACATGACGCTCACGGGCACCGGCGGGTCCTTCGCGACGCCGATGTGCTTCGGCGACGGCTCCGGCACGCCCTGCCCCTGCGCGAACGAGTCGACGCTCGGTGCGGGCGAGGGCTGCAAGAGCTCGCTGGGCTTCGGCGCGATCCTGACGGCGAGCGGTTCGGCCAGTGTGGGGGCGGACGACATCGCCTTCACGCTCACGCAGGGCCGCGCGAACCAGCCCAGCATGCTGGTACAGGGTTCCACGCTGATCGCAGTGCCGTTCAAGGACGGCGTGCTCTGCATGGGCAACCCGACCGAGCGGGTCGAGGTCGTGTTCCTCGACGCGAACGGCGAAGGCACGACGGTCGGCTCGGTCGTCACGAACGGCAACGTGCTCCCCGGCAGCACGCTCTACTACCAGCAGTGGTACCGCGACCCCGGCGGCGTCAGCCCCTGCGGCACCGGCTCGAACTTCTCCAACGGCCTGACGGTCGTCTACCTGCCCTAGTCGGCGCGCGAGTTCTCGGCTCCTGGAGGAGCTTCTGACGGAGGGCGGTCCAGCAGGGCCGCCCTCTTCGCGTAGGGGGACCTCGGAGGGCGTCGGGCGGAGGCGGACAGCCGAGCCGGGTGCGCGCGGATCGAGCGTTCCGAAAAATCGTCTTCTGGATGACGCTTGGTCTCCAATCCGGAGCCAAATGAAGGGAATTTGCGCCTCCGAAGCCCCTGCTCCTCACTGAGACTTCCTACTCAGGCGTGCCTCGTTCAGGTTTTCCCCCCATGAATCCCGTGTTGAAGTACCATTCAGCCAGGATTGCGCAGACCATTGGCTCGGAGACCCCCCGTTTTCTCTGCGGGACGGCGCTCCCTGCTCGCGCCCGGACCGGGATGGCTGCGCGGCACCATCGGAGATCATCTTCCACGCGATCAGGAGTAACTGAAGACATGCGTTTTTCCCTTCTCACAAAGCCCGCCACGGGCGTCCTGGCTGCCCTGGCCCTCGGCAGCCTCGCGACCGCTCAAGTCTGTCCCGGTGACGACATCTACGAGCCGAACGACGACTGCGCCTCCGCGACGCCCCTGGCTGTCGGTTCCCTGTCCAACCTGGCGATGATTGCGGGCACGAACGCCAGCAACGTGCCGGACTTCTACTCGTACACCATGGCCGATGGTGAGGCGGTCGTCATCGACGTGCTGTTCCTGCACGCCAACGGCGACATGGACCTCAAGCTCTACAGCGACGCGGCTTGCACCACCCAGATCGACTCCTCGGGTTCGGTCAGCGACAACGAGCAAGTCGAGTACACGAACAACACCGGTGGTGCGCTGACGGTCACCCTGAAAGTGTTCCCCTGGAACGTGCCGGTCTGCAACGACTACTCGATCAACCTGACCAGCACGCCGCCGCCGGCCTCGTGCCCGGACCCCGACGCGCTCGAGCCGAACGACGACTGCGCCAGCGCCGTCGCGCTCTCCACGGGTACGACCAGCAACCTGACCGTCTGGGGAACCAGCAACGGCAGCGGCATCAACCCCGACTACTACACCTTCACGGTCCAGGACGGTGAAGTCGCCACGATCGACTGCCTGTTCACGGACGTCGACGGTGACATCGACCTGCGCCTCTACAGCGACGCCGGCACCTGCGCCACGCAAGTCGGCTACAGTGGCTCGACGACCGACAACGAGCAGATCGTGCACCTCAACAACACCGGCGCGGCCGTGACGTACACCCTGTACGTCCAGCCTTTCGGCTCCGGTTGGGACTGCAACAACTACGAGCTGAACCTCGACATCGTCCCGAGCGGATTCATCTGCCCGGCGGCGGACGCCTTCGAGCCGAACGACGACTGCGCCAGCGCTGCCGCGCTCGCCGTCGGATCGAGCGGTTCGCTGTCCGTCTACGGCGGCGGCGCCCTCGGCCTGAACGAAGACTTCTTCAGCTACACGGCCGTGAACAACGAAGCCGTCACGATCGACGTGCTGTTCATCGACGCGAACGGCGACATCGACGTCTACCTGTACGACGACGCCGCCTGCACGAACCAGGTCGGCTACGGCGGATCGACCACCGACAACGAGCAACTGACCTACACCAACACCAGCGGTGCTCCGGTCACGCTCACGATGAAGACCCGCTCGTGGGGCAGCTTCGACTGCAACGACTACGAAGTCGTCATCAGCTCGGTCATCGATCCCTGCCTCAGCGTCGTCGAAGACGCCTTCGCGCCGAACCACGACTGTGCCTCGGCGGCCCCCGTCACCGACGGAACGTACCCCGGCCTCGCCACCTTCAAGACGGTCGCTGACGACTTCTTCTCGGTGGACGTCCCGGACGGCGCGACCCTGAACGTCGACGTGCTCTTCCTGACCGCGAACGGCGACATCGACTGCTACCTCTACGACGGATCGACGCTCGGCACGACCTGTGGCGACAAGACCACCTACCTCGACAACGGCTTCACCGGTTCGGACAACGAGGACATGACCTGGACGAACCTCACGGGCTCCACGCAGACCTACTACATCCAGGTCAACCTGTGGGACAACGCCGGCAACGAGGACTGCAACAACTACGACCTCGTGATCGACATCGCGCTGCCCACGATGGGCACCTCGATGTGCGCCGGCGACGGCAGCGGCATCCCCTGCCCCTGCGGCAACGAGTCCGCTGATCCCGAGTCGGGCTGCCTCAACTCGACGACCCTCGGCGCCAAGTGCACCGCGACGGGTTCGAACGTGGTCGCCAACGACGACGCGGTGTTCCACCTCTCCCAGGCCCCCGCGGGACAGACCGCGGTCCTGATCCAGGGCACCACGCAGATCGCCATCCCCTTCAAGGACGGCCTGCTCTGCATGGGTACCTTCACGCGCCGCGTGGAGTTCGCCACCGTCGACGCTGCGGGCGAAGCGTCGACCGTGGGCTCGATCGCCACGAACGCCAACCTGTTCCCCGGCCAGACGCGCTGGTACCAGTGGTGGCACCGTGATCCCGTGGGCTCGGTCTGCGGCAACGGTTCCAACACCTCGAACGGCCTCGAGATCACCTGGCTGTAGGTTGCTCTCCTGAGCCGATCGGCTGCCTCTCAGCTGATCGTTCCACCGCGGGGTGGCGTCGCGCAAAGCGGCGCCACCCCGCGCCCGTTTTCTACGTGCCCCACCTCCGAGGGAGTTCGCGCGCGCTCTCGAAGGGTCGGCCGGGCGAAAGTCCCGCGACCCGTGGACATTTCGCACCGACACTCGGGGCGAGGGGGTATGCTTGGGGAACGCCACGCGGCCGGTCCGCGGGGGTCATGGGGGTGGGTTCTGCCGCAGGGTCGGCAGGTCACCCACCGGTCTCGCTCTCGGGGCGAGGGCCACTGCGCGACCCCGGATCGTGGCAAACCCCGTTCTGCTTATCAGGAGCAACTGACAACATGCGATTCTCCACATTCAGCAAGCCCTTTGCGGGCGCTCTCGCTGCGCTGCTCGTCAGCGGCGTGGCCACGGCTCAGGTCTGTCCCGGCGACGACGTCTACGAGCCGAACGACGACTGCGCCTCCGCGACACCCCTGGCCGTCGGCGCGCTCAGCAACCTCGCGATGATCGCCGGCACGAACGCCTCGAACGTGCCGGACTTCTACTCGTACACGATGGCCAACGGCGAGGCGATCGTCATCGACGTGCTCTTCTTGCACGCCAACGGTGACATCGACCTGCGCCTGTACAGCGACGCCGCCTGCACCGTGCAGATCGACACCGCGGGCTCGGTCAGCGACAACGAGCAGGTCGACTACACGAACAACACCGGTGGACCGCTGACGGTCACGCTCAAGGTGTTCCCCTGGAACGTGCCGGTCTGCAACGACTACTCGATCAACCTGACCAGCACACCGCCCCCGGTGAACTGCCCCGGCGCGGACGCGTTCGAGCCGAACGACACCTGCGCGGCACCCTCGGTCCTTCCGGTCGGTCTGACCCCGCTGCTGAACATCAACAGCATGTCCGATCCCGACTTCTGGTCGTACACGATCCAGAATAACGAGTCGCTCACGGTCGACGTGCTGTTCTCGCACGCCGGTGGTGACATCGACGCTCGCCTGTGGGGCGACAACACCTGCTCGACGCTCCTCACCAGCAGCAGCACCACCACGGACGACGAACAGCTCGTCTACGTGAACACCTCCGGCGCGGCGATCACGGCCGTCCTCGAGGTCTACCCGTCCAACGTTTCGGCCTGCAACGAGTACAACCTCCAAGTCACTTCGTTGATCACTCCCTGCTTGTCGACCCCCGATGACGCCTACGAGCCGAACGACGACTGTTCGCAGGCGATCGCGCTGGCCCCGGGCACCTACAACGGTCTCGAGGTCTTCAAGAACGTCTCGGACGACTTCTTCACGATCAGCGTGCCGGACGGCGGCAACCTGACCGTCGACGTCCTGTTCCTGACGGTGAACGGCGACATCGACTGCTACCTGTACGACCCGTCGACGCTCGGTACGACCTGCGGCGACAAAGCCAACTACCTCGACAACGGCTTCACCGGCTCGGACAACGAGCAGATGACCTGGACGAACTCGACCGGCTCCACGCAGACCTACTACATCCAGGTCAACCTGTGGGACAACGCCGGCAACGAGGACTGCAACAACTACGACCTGGTCCTCACCGTCGACACCCCGACGGTCGGAACCGTGATGTGCGTCGGTGACGGCACCGACGGTGCCTGCCCCTGCGGCAACGAGTCGGCGCTCGGCGCCGGCGAAGGCTGCAAGAACTCCCTCGGCTTCGGCTCGATCCTGTCGGCCTCCGGCTCGACGAGCGTCGCTGCCGACGACATCGCGTTCACGGTCACGCAAGCCCGCGCGAACCAGCCGGGCATGCTCGTGCAAGGCTCGACCCTGATCGCGACGCCCTTCAAGGACGGTCTGCTCTGCATGGGCAACCCGACCGAGCGCGTCGAGGTCGTCTTCATGGACGCCAACGGCGAAGGCACGACCGTGACCTCGATCGTCACGAACGGTGCGGTTTCGGCCGGCATGACCCGCTGGTACCAGATGTGGTCGCGTGACCCCGGCGGCGTCAGCCCCTGCGGCACGGGCTCGAACTTCTCGAACGGCCTCGAGGTCATCTACACCCTGTAGGACCCGGTGCTGATCGACCCGCTCGACTGCGGTCGAGTGGGTGAGCCGTGGGGCGGCAGCGCGCGAGCGTTGCCGCCCCACGCTTCGTCTTGGGCGCTGATTCCGCCCCCTGGGAAGTGGAACGAGCGTCCGCCGAAGCGGGCCTGGGCGGGCTCCGCCGCTGGGCCTAGAGTGGTGGCGTGCGCATCGCCTCGCTCATCGCCGGCCTCTCGCTGCTCGGGCTCTGCGGCCCGGCCCGGGCGCAGGGGTGCGAGGCCCCCGACGCCTTCGAGCCCAACGACGCCTGCGCCGCCGCGACGGCTCTCGTGGCCGGCTCGCACGTCGGCTTGACGGTGCAGGGAGCCGCCGCGGCGGGCGGCGTCGACGCGGACCACTACGCCGTGAACGTCGCCTCCGGCAACGTGCTGCTGGTCGACGCCTTCTTCTCGAACGCCTCCGGTGACGTCGACCTGGAGCTCTTCGGCGACCCGGCGTGCACGCAGCTCGTCGACGCGAGCTACTCGCAGACCGACGACGAACATGTCGAGTTCGTGAACGACACCGGACTGCCGGTCGCGCTCGTACTCGTCGTGCGCGGCTACGGCCCGAGCTTCGCCTGCAACGACTACGACCTGCTCGTCGCGATCGTCCCCGACCCCTGCGTCGGCCTGCTGCCGGACGCGGCCGAGGACGACGACGTCTGCTCGACGGCGGCACCGCTCTACGGCGGGCTCACCAGCGGTCTGAACGTCAGCGCGTCCGATCCGGACTGGCGGCACATCACGCTGGACGGCGGCGCCACCCTCGCGCTCGAGCTGCGCTTCACGCACGCCGAGGGCGACCTCGACTTGCGGCTGTGGGGCGGCTGTCCGACGACCGGGCTCGTGCCGCTCGCCACTTCGGAGTCGGAGACCGACGACGAGTTCATGGGCTTCGGCAACTCGGGCGACTTGCCCGTCGACTTGTGGATCGAGGTCTACGTCTGGGCCGGCTCCTCCAGCTCGTGCAACGACTACGAGCTCTTCGCCGACCTCGACGGCGGCGCGCCCGCGATCCCCGTGTGCTTCGGCGACGGAACCGGCGGCGTCGGCTGCCCGTGCGGCAACCTGGGCGCGGCCGGCGAAGGCTGCGCGAACTCGACGGGCTCCGGCGCGGTGCTGTCCGCGACCGGGACGCGGGTCTTCGCGAACGACGACCTCGTGCTGCACGTCTCGGGAGCGCGGCCGAACCAGCCGGGCATGGCGCTGCAAGGCGGTGCGCTCGTGCCGCAGCCGTTCCGCGACGGAATCCTCTGCCTCGGACCTCCGACCGAGCGCATCGAGCTGATCTTCCTCGACGAGGCCGGAGCCGCGACGACCAGCGTGTCCATCGCGACGGAAGGCGGCATCGCCGGGCCCGGGACCACGGCCTGGTACCAGGCGTGGTTCCGCGATCCTCAGTTCAGCGTCTGCGGCACGGGCTCGAACCTGAGCCAGGCGCTGCAGGTCGACTGGAACTGATCCCGCTCAGCGCGGCACGACGATGCGGCCCTCGCCCTGGCGGTCGAAGACGCCGACCTCACCAGCGCCCGCGGTGTCGACGCCGAGCCGGATGACCTGGTCGCCGCTGTAGTTGAAGATCGCGAACTCGCCGCCCAGCGGCAGCTGCCCCTCGCTCTTCGGCTGCAGCCGCATCAGCGGTCGTTCCTTGCGCCCGAAGAGCGTGAGCGCGCCCTCGCCGAGCGCCGTCGCCGAGAACTCGCCCGCCAGCTCGCCCGCGCGATCGCGCAGCTCGAGCCGACCGTGTCCCGCCGGACCCTGACCGAGTCGCAGCACGGCGCCGCCTTCCTTCGCGCGCAGCTCGAGCGAACCGCCGCCGGACTCGTTCTTGCCGAGGCTGCCGATCACGGTGTCGCCTTCGCCGACCAGCTGCAGCGACCGGACGCGCAGCTGTTCGAGCGGGGCGTCCTTGACCGGTTCGATCGCCTCGAGCTCGGTCGAGCCCGTCGCGAGCGCCAGGCGGCCCGTCAGCAGCGCTTCGGCACCGATCTCGCAGACCGTCTCGCCATCCGGGTCGCAGAGCCGCAGCGCGCCGCCGCCCCGCGGGCCGAGCCCGAGGTCCCAGAGCATCTGGTCCGCCTTGCCGTGGACCCGCCAGTGCGTGGGGCCGAGCTCGCCGTAGCTGCGCTGGCCGGCCGGGCCGCCCGTGCCGAGCCGCACCATGCCGCCCTTCGACTCGGCGGAGAGCGCGAGCACCAGCTCGGCCGCCTCGCCGCGTCGCAGCTCGACCAATCCGCCGCCGGCGTCGTTGCCCGCGAGCACGATCAGCGGCTGGCCGTCCGGCCGCAGCACCTCGAGGCGGCGCGTCCTCAGCACGTCGGTCGTGTCCTGCGTCTGCGCCGCGCCGAGCACCAGCGCCGCCAGGCCGAAGGCGGCCAAGCCGAGAGTCGTCCGTCGCCAACGTCGGACCTGCGCTTCGAGCGCCTGCAGCCTCTGTTCCACGTCTTTCATGATCCCGATTCCTCCGAGTGCCCGTTAGCCTACTCCTCCCGCCTCGACCTTCCAGCACCGGAGTTGCACACCGGCGTCCCTTGTGCGGCGTGCCCCGCCTGCTAGGGTGCGCTGCACGTCATGGCCGCGATCGAGATCGAGGGACTGCGCAAGAGCTACGGGCGACTGGAAGTCGTCCGCGGACTCTCGCTGCGCGTCGAGCAGGGCTCGGTCTACGGCCTCGTCGGGCCGAACGGCTCGGGCAAGACGACGACGCTGTCGTGCGTGCTCGGGCTGATGCGACCGACTTCCGGCAGCGTGCGCGTGCTGGGGGAGACGCCGGGGCGCCTGCATCGACTCGGCGGCCGCCTCGCGGTCGTCTTCGACACGGCGATCGCCGCGCCGCAGCTCAGTGTGCGGCAGAACCTGCGCTACCTCGCGCGCTTGAACCGCGGACGAGAGCTGCGCGACGAGGACGAGCTGCTGTCGCTCGTCGGCCTGACGAAGCTCGCCTCCGCGCGCGCGTCGTCCCTCTCGCTCGGGCAGCGCAAGCGGCTGGCGATCGCAGGCGCGCTGCTGGCTCGACCCGAGCTGCTGGTGCTCGACGAACCGCTGTCCGGCCTCGACACGCTGGGCGTCCGCCAGTGCCTGCGCCTCTTCCGCTCGCTCGCGGACGAAGGCGTCACCCTGCTGCTCTCGAGTCACCGCCTGCACGAGATGCAGGAAATCGTGACGCACGCCGGCGTGCTGCTCGGCGGCGAGCTGCGCGTGAACGGGCCGCTCGACGAGGTGTTGGGTCGCGCGCGCGGCCGCTACCGCGTCGAAGCGCAACCGCTCGACCGCGCGCGCGAGATCGCCGAGCGCACGGAAGGCGTGGACGTGCTGCCGACCGATGCGCGACAGGAACTGCGGCTGCACGTCGACGGTGATGCGGCCGCGCGCCTCTCCCGCGCGCTCGTCGAGGGCGGCTGCGAACTCTCCGTGCTCGCGCGCGAAGAGGAGAGCCTGCAGACCGTGTTCGAGGGCCTGGTCGACGAACACTTCGCCGCGGAGGCTCGCGCGTGAAGGGGTCCCTGCTGGTCGCGCGGAGCGAGGTGTACCGCGACCTGCGCTCGCGCTCGACGTGGCTGCTCACGCTGCTCGTCGGCTTCGTGCCGCTCGTGCGCGTACTCGCGTGGCGGCTCGCGGAAGCACCCGAGCGCCTGCGTCGCGCGCAGTCCGGCGCAAGTCGTTCCGCGGAAGAACTCGCCGGCGCGGGCTGGGCCCCGCTGGTCGAGAGCTGGCGATTCGGCCTCGTGCTCGGCGGCTTGGCGCTGCTGTTCCACTTCGCCCGCGGGCTGGCGGGGGACAACGACACGGGGGTGGCGCGGCTCGCCGTGACGCGCTCGGTGTCGCGTCCCGGGCTGGTGCTGGGGCGCGCGCTGCTCATCGTGCCGTACGTGCTGCTGCTCGCGCTCGTCACCGGCGTCTCCGCCTGGTTCTCGGTCACGGCGACCTACGAGCTCGGCGACCTCGTCGTCGACGGCTACACGCTCGCGACGGCCTCCGAGCTGCGCTCCGAGCTGACGCAGTCGATCCTCGTAACCTTGCCGCCGCTCTGCTGCCTCTGCAGCTTCGGCCTGCTCGTTTCCGCCGCGTCGCGCTCGGCCGTCGCCGCCGTGGCGCTCTCGGCTTCCGCCTTCCTCGGCTACGATCTGTTCAAGGAAGTGCTCGGGCGCAAGGCGGCCTGGGTCTTCGCCAGCTACGTCCCATCGATCTTCGACGAGTCGGCGATGGCCGAGATGGTGCAGGTCGCCCTCGGTTACTCCGACGCCGGCATGTCCACCGCGGCCCGCAACGCCGCGGCGATCCTGCCGTGGCCCGAAGCGGCGCTCGCGCTGGGCGTCGCCTGCGTGCTCGTCGCGCGCAAGCGGTTGTGAACCACGTGATGAAGCTCCTCTCCCGTCTCGTCCTGCTCGCAGCCTGCACCGCATGTCGCACCGCCGCGCCGCAACCGATCCCCGACGCGCCGCCCGAGTCCGCCGACTGGGTGCGCGCGGAGCCGGCCGAGGGCGGCGCCTACCTCGGCCTGGAAGCGCGCGAGAACGACAGCGGTCGGCTCGACGACCTGTTCTTCGAGGCCGGCGTGCGCGTCGTGCGGGTCGACCCGCACTCGCCGGCGGACGAAGCCGGCCTGCGCGCCGGCGACGTCGTGCTGTCGTACGACGGACAGGAACTGCTCGAGCCCGAGTCGCTCGACGCGCTCGTCGCGCGCGGAACGGCGCGCCAGCAAGTCACGCTCGAGGTGCAGCGCGACGACACGGTCTTCGAGGTGCCCGTCGTGCTGCGCGGGAAGACGGGGTCGGTGGAAGGGGACGTCGTCGTGCAGTCGCGCGTCGACCCGGTGCGCTCGCGCGCGCGCTGGCGGACCGAGGCGAACGGCGTGCGCCTCTTCGCCAGCGCCGACGACGCGCCCTTCCCGTCGGCCGGCGTGCCGGTCGGTGCGGTCGTCACGGCGCTCGAAGGCAGGCCCGTCGCTTCCGCGCGCGAGTGGATCCGTCTGCTGCTCGCCGAAGAGCCCGGCGCGACGGTCGACGTCGCGTGGGTCGACGAAGGCGGATCGACGCACGAGACGGCGGTCGAGCTGCTCGACGTTCCGCGCCGCGTGACGGGCTTCGGCATCCCGATCGTGACTCATTACGACCGCGACTTCGACGCGGACACGACCAGCTTCGTTCTGCTCGACCTCTACGTGATCAGCCTGTTCCGCTACACGCGCGAAGGGCAGGAGAAGGAGTGGCGCGTCCTGCGCTGGTTCCGCACCTCGACGGGCATCGGGGAACTCGCCGAATGATCCCCGCCCTCTGTCTGGCGCTCTCGCTCGGCGGCGCTTCCGGCTACGTCGACGCGTCGCTCGAGTTCGAGGGCGAGCTGCTCGACTTCCGCTTCGTCGACGTCGACCGGGACGGGCGGTCCGAGCTGGTCGTCGCGCTGCTGCAGCCCGACGGCCGGCGTCGCTTGCAAGTGCACGTGCAGAACGACCGCGGCTTCGAGGTGAAGTCCGCCCACGAGGTCGACGTGCTCGAGGACGTGATCGCTTTCGGCTTCGGCGACGTGCGCGAGGAAGCGGGGTGCGAGTTGTTGCTGCTGACGCGCAGCGGCGCGTACTCGTACTCGCTGCAGAAGAACGGCTACCGCGGCAACATCGCGCGCCTCGTCGACGCGCCGCTCTTGTACGACGTTCCCAGCCCGCGCGCGCTGCCGTACTGGCCGTACGTGCTCGAGGCGGCCGGCGGCGATCGCTTGTTGCTGCCCGAGCGCGAAGGCTTCGCGGTCTACGGTCCCTCGTCGCAGCCCGCCGCCGACCCGCAGCAGGCGAGCTACGTCCGCGTCACGGACTTCGGAGCCGGCGGCTTCACGCCGGCGGCGGGCGACGAGGCCGGGCCTGCCACGCGCGACCGCCGCGACGACGAAGGCCAGGGTGACGGACGTCAGAAGATCCGCATCGCGCTCGGCGCGGCGACGAGCAGCCCCTTGCTCGGCGAACTCGACGCCGGCGACAGCCTGCTGACCGACTCCAAGTCCTACCGCGCGCCCGCGCTCGCCGACGTCGACGGGGACGGCACGAAGGACCTCGTGATGCTCACGGACGACGAGCTGCAGGTCTACCTGTCGCGCGGCGGCAGCTTCCGCGGCGAGCCGGACCGTCGCGAAGCCTTCCCGGACTACTTGAAGACCGAAGGCGAGTCCGAGTCGCTCGTCCTGCGCCTCGAGGACCTCGACGGCGACGGCGATCCCGACATCCTCGGCACGGTCGAGAAGGAAGGCGACGGCTTCGAGGACTCCGACCTGCGCCTCCTGCTGCTGATCAACGACGGCAAGCGTCTGCTGCCCGAGGTGCCGAACCAAGTGCTGCGCATCGAAGCCGCGGTGATGCGCGTCGAAGTGCTCGACGCGAACCACGACGGTCGTCCCGACCTCTCGCTGCGCAAGTTCAACCTGCCGTCGCTCGTCGAGACCGTGACCGGCCTCGAGTTCACGATGACCTACCTGCTGTTCCTCGGCGAGGACGCGCGCGATCGCGTCGTGGCGCGCAAGCCGGCGATGAAGCAGTCCGAGACCTTCGACGAGAACAGCGTCGCCGAGGTCTTGAAGTACCGCGTCTTCGAGCTGGACTGCGACGGGGACGAGTTGCCTGACGTCGTCGAAGTCGACTTGCAGGGTCGTATCGCGATCCGGCGCATGACCTTCGACTCGGGCTTCTTCAGCGGCGACACCTGGGAACTCGAGCGCGACCCGTGGCGGCGCTTCGACGTGCGCGGCGACATCCAACAGCTCGAGGTGCTCGACCTGAACGGCGACGGCTTGGGCGACGTCGTGAGCCGCGGACCGTCCGGATTGACGCTGCTCATGTCGCGGAGGGGACGCTGATGCTCGCTGCACTCCTGCTCGCGATCCCGCCGACGTGCGTCGCGCTCCAAGCGGACGCGGAGCCCGCCTGGCGGCAGTACGCCGTCGAGATCCCCGGCGACGGAACGCGCCTCGCGCTGCGCGACGTGAACGGTGACGGGCGCGCGGATCTCGTCGAGGTCGGCCCCGACGGCTTCCGCATCGCGCTGCAACAGACCGACGGCGGCTTCGACCCGGGAGCGCGTCCGCTCTTCGCCTGGCCCAGCTCGCACCTCGCGTGGTGCTTGGCCGACCTCTCGGGCGACGGCGTGATCGAACTCGTCACACTCTCGGCCGCGGGGGAGGTGACGTCGTACTCCGCCGGCGACGACGGCTTCGGCGCGGGCCGCAGCGTGTTGAAGAGCCAGAGCTACTTGCCGCACGGCGTGAACCGCATGGGCTTCGCGCGCGACGTCGACGTCGATGGACGCCTCGACCTCGTGCTCCCCGGCTCGGGTAAGTACCGCATCCACCTCCAGCGCGAAGACGGCACCTTCGCCGACGCGCTCGAGATCGCCTTCGACGTCGACGTGCAGTACCGCGTCGGCGATCCGGAGTCGCTCGACGCGACCTTCGGCCAGACGCTGCGCGTCCCGTGGTTCCGCATCGAGGACGTCGACGGCGACGGCACGAAGGACCTCGTCTCGCGCACCGAGGAACGCGTGGACTTTCACTTCGCGCAGCCGACGCTCTCCGCGACACCGACCTGGTCGCTCGACCTCGAAGAGCTGGCGAAGTCGATCCCGAAGCGCGAAGGCGTCGACCTCGACAACCTGCTCGCGAACATCGACCTCGGCGTGCAGTACACGATCGAGGAACTCGACGGGAAGGCGCCGCGCGACCTCGTGCTGCAGCTCGGCGGCACCGTGAAGGTCTACCTGGGCGGCTCGGCGCACGGCGTGCAGGAGCAGCCGAACCAGGTGCTCAAGATCTCGGGCAACCTGCTCGGCGTGCTGGTGCGCGACACGGACGGCGACGACCAGCCCGACCTGCAGCTCCTACGCGGCGACAAGGTCTCGCTCGGTCGCGTGCTGCGCTGGCTGATCCTGCCCGGCAGCCTCGACTTCGAGTTCTTCACCTACAAGAACACGAGCGGCGAGTTCAGCCGCAAGCCGACGCGCCGCAACACCGTCTCGCTCCAGATCCCGCGCCTGCTGTCGCTGCTCGACGAGGTCGAGGAACTCGAGGACGAGATCGACCGCCAACAGTCCGTTCCCGCGCGCCGCATCGACCTGACCGGCGACGGCGCGCGCAACGACGTCGTCGACATCGAGGGCGGCGAGCTGCTCTTCTTCGCCGACTGCGCGCCGTCGGAGGACGAGGACAAGCTGCGCGGCTTCCGCACCGGCGACATGGAACAAGCGATGCGCGACCTCGTGCTCGACGACCTCGACCGCATGGAGGACGGCGAGACGAAGGTGATCGACATCGGCGACCTCGACACCTGGACCTACTCGCCCGGCGCCGCGCTGCGCGCCTCACGGCAATCGGCGAAGCCCGTGCTGCGGATCGCGACCGCCTACGAGGCGACCGAGGAAGTCACGATCCGCGTCACCGACCTCGACGGCGACGGAGCGGGGGACGTCGTGCTGTGGGCCGAGCGCGAGGGCGGGGGCTACTTCGTCCAGTTGTTCGTGCTCGATCCGCCGCGCTGATCGCGGGCGCGGTGCGCCGCGCGTGCTTCGAACAACGCCTCAGTCGCGCGGCGAGTACCAGATCGGTGAGGTGTAGGCGCGTTCGGTGACCGTCATCGGAACCTCCGCCGGCATCTCGATGCCGTAGCGCAGGGCTTCGTACGCGGTCCAGCGCGGCGTCGGGATCTCGATCACGCGGACGTAGTAGAACGCGCTCTGGTCGGGATCGAAGTCAGGATCCTCCCAGACGCCGATCAGCTCGGGGGATCCGATGCTGTTGCTCCACGTCGCCGTCGCCACGTCGACGGTGTTGCCGACGGACGGCAGCTTGCCGTCGGCACCGGGCGCGCGGTCGCCGGACCAGACCACGTCGTAGACCTGCTCGTGCGTCTCGCCGCCCGAGTCCAACCAACCCTTCACGATCTGGATGCGGTCGAGGTTCCCGCTGTACGGGTCCTTCATCGCGGCGACGAGGAAAGACGGTTTCGCGCCGTCGGCCGCGCGCTGCAGCTCGCCGCCCATCGGGACACCCTTCGCGTAGCCGGTCTTCGCGGGCAGCCGCGTCTCGGTGTCGGACGCGTCGAAGTCCCAGCCGCCGAAGAAGCGCACGACCATGCGCGAGCCGGTGGTGCCGTAGGTCTCCTTGCGCTTCATCGCGTCGAAGATCGACGCGCGCGTGTTCTCCGTCGCCCAGACGGCCGTGTAGCCGGCCGCGGCTTGCTGCCACCCCATGACGGTGAACTCGGGGTCGGGCGCCTCGATCACGACGTGTTCCCAGCGGTGCGGATCCGGCTCGACGCCGCTGTGCTTGCCGAAGAAGTTCTCTTCCTCCGCGGTGGTCAGCGCCGTGTGGCTGTCGGTGCCCGCGACCATGCCGTAGCGGAACGGGTTGACGCCGAGCTTGCTCTCCAAGTAGAGGCCGGTCTTGAGGGCTTCGCGCACGTACTCGTACTTCAACATGTCCGGAGTCTTCGCCTCCGTGCCGTTGAGGTTCGAGCGGTCCCACGTCTCGAAGTCGGCGAACTCGTCGTTCGGCGACAGGAGCGGGTGCGCCTCCCCGTCGCCCTTGATCTGCGTGACTTCGACGAGCGGTTCCATGCGCGCGCGCAGTTCCGCGAGCTCTCGCGTGTAGGGTTCGCCGTCGAAGGTCTGCACCGAGAACATGCGGCCGTTGCTCAGGTTCCCGTTGTGGGGGATGCAGAGCACTTCCGCGCCCGACTGCTTCTGGAAGGCGTCGAGCGCCATCCACAGGTCCTCGGGGTTCTGGCTGTCGAACTGCGAGAACGGAATCGTCTGGTTGGCAGCCTGTGCGTCGCCGCGGAACAGCACGTTGCGGTTCAGGTTGTTGCCGCCCATCGTCGTGTACTCGTACCCGATGATCGCGGAGAAGCGCCCCGGTTCGTTGTAGCGGTCCGCCAGGTCCGTGTACTCGCGCCAAGCGTCCTTCACGATGCCGTCCGCCGTCATCGGCGGTTCCGGCTTGCTGAGCGAAGCGACAATCTCCATCGCGGCGGCGAAGGCTTCCGACTCGTCCCCGCTGGTCAGCATGTCGTACCAGCGCTTGCCTTGTTCCTGCGCGAGGATCTGCGGGTCGCCCTTCAGCAGCCTGGGCATCAACCCGTACATCGCCGCGTGGTCCGTGACGACGAGGAAGTCCAGCGGCCGCGAGAGCTTGACCTTCAAGCCGTGCGTGGTCGTCACTTCCTGACCGCGCGCGAAGCGCAGCGCGTCTTCCTGTCCCAGGCGACACATCGTGCCCGCGTCCACCGAGACCGCCGTGTGCAAGTGCGTGTCACCCCACAGCACCCGCGTCGGGAACTCGCGGCCCGCGTACGGCGAGAAGTTGTCCGCTTCGGCCTTCACGTCGCCGGGCTGCGGCGTCATGTCCTGCGCGAGGGCGCAGGTCGTCGAGCAGAGAACGGTGACGAACAGCGGAACGATGGAACCACCCATGTCGACGAACCTCTTTCGGTTTGCGGGAAGCGAGCGCGCGCGGCGCGTGCTCGCCGATGATAGCGCGGCCCGGCGAACCGTGTCGTGCCCGGCAGGCGGCGGGAGCATGGCGGAGGCGAGAGGATTCGAACCCCTGAGGACTTGCGCCCTGGCGGTTTTCAAAACCGCTGCATTCAGCCGCTCTGCCACGCCTCCGCTCGGGGCGGGGAGTCTAAGGGCGAGCCCGGAAGGCTGGCAAGCGCAGGGTGAGCGGCGGCCCAGGACACGAGGCTCGCTCCGTGGACGTCCCGGACTCGGTGAACCTCGTCAGCACGGACCTCCGCGTACAATGTGGTCCGCGACGACTCCCCGTCGCGACTCGCCCGCGGCCACTCACCTTCGTCGGAGGGAGTTCCATGCGACGCAATCGACGCCACGGCCCGCTCTTCTCGATCTCGCTGCTCGCGTTCTTCGGACTGGGGATCGGGCTCCATTCCCTCACGCAGGTCGATGAGGCTGCGTCCTCGCTGAAGCTCGAGAGCCGGCTGGTCCGGATCCACGCGGCTGACTTCGTGCTGACGAAGCAGCCGCCGGAGAACGGCGCGCTCCTCGTCGTTCGTCCCCCCAGGGAGGGGGAGACGGGGGCGACCAGAGAACTGACGGAGTCCCTGGCCGGCTTCGAGGCCGAGTCCCCGGCCGGCCGCAAGATCACGTACGGATTCGGCTTCGAGTTTCGCGAGCTACGCTGGCGGCGCGATCAGCGCGCCGAAGCGGTCGTCTTCGAGGTGTTGGCGTCCTACGACTCGTGCACGGGAGAGCGCGCCGTCGAGATCCTCCGCCATGAGTCGAACGTCCGCCTCGATGGCGACGAGTTGGTCTTCGATCTCTCCGTCGTGATCCAAGAGTCGAAGCCGTGGAAGGAACGCTGGATCGGTCGCATCGGCCGGATGGACGATCCGATCGAGGCCTTCGTCGGTGGCGAGGTCGAGGAGCGCTAGGGACGCGGCAAGCTATCGGCGTCGCGCTCTTCGTCGACGCGCAGGACTCACCGATCGAACTGTTGAAGGAGGAACCATGAAGCTCGCATCCATCGCCCTCTTGCTCGGGGGCACGGCGTTGGGGACGCAGATCGCTGGCGGAGAGGTGCACGAAGAGCTGCACACCAAGCGCCTGGTCATGCACTCGGAGGACGGTGCCCGTACGGCGACGATCACTTCGGAGCGCGCTGGGCTCTTGATCGCGGTTGGCGACGAGGAGTCGCTGACCCGGGCCGAGTTCCGGCTCAGGCCGGAGGTGCACAGCTGGTGGTTGAGCTTCGGGCACGAGTCCGGAGCGGAATTCGCGGTCGAGCTGAAGCCCGGAGGCGCGAACCAGCATCTCGCAGCCGGCAAGGGATCTGCGGTGGCTGCCATGAGCGCGTGGGACTTCGATGACCCCGGTGGAAGCGCGTTCGTGCAGTTTCACCCCGGCGGAGACGCCGTTCCTGGAGAGGCGTGCTCCATCGGTGTCGATAGCGGTGCGCTGAGCGAGGTGGGGCCCTCCGGGTACTTGAGGCTCAGGCGGCAGGTCGAGATTGACAACTCTCATCCCGATCAGTTGGACAAGCTCTGGGTGAATGTCCTGCAGATCAGTGGGGATCAGCGCTCCCTCGTCAGCCCCTGGGTCGAGAAGCCCCGCTGACTGCTGCCACGTGCCCCCCGCGCAGAGCTGGTATGTCGTTAGGACTTCCGCAACGGTGACTCGGGCAAGCTGAGCGCCGTCAGCAAACGGGCTCGGGGTGCGGGGGTGCCTCGTGTGCAGCGCCGCTGGTTTGCAGCGCTCTGAACGCGAGACGGGCGCCAACCCGTGGACGCGAGGTTGCACGGGCGTGTGCACACCTGTGTCTACGACGCCCCCCGAAGAGCCCGAGAATCGCCACTCACGACCTCGTAGTGCGTGGGGCGTTCCGGTCTTCAAGACCGCTGCATTCAGCCGCTTTGCTACGGCTCCCTCGGCTGGGGAGTCTAGCGGGCAGGCGCGATGGGCCGCAAGCTATGGGGAGCGCTTGCACGGCCGTCGTGTCGAGCGGGCACCGTACACACCAGCGTGTACAGCGCTTCGGGGCGGCGTGGTTGCCCGAGGGGCGGAGGTCTTCGGCGCGCTCCGGAACCTGATCGACCTCTCCGCGTTGGACGGAGCCACGGCGACCGCGACGGTGCGGAGCCGCTGAGTCGAGTTGCTGGAGAGTCCGCCATGAAGAACTGCGCTGTCATCGGGTCGCTGCTTCTCGCCGTCGCGGTGCTATTCGCGCGGCGTGCTGAGGGTGTGCAAGTGGAGGAGTCCGGTGCGGCGCGACTGATCCCCATCTGGCCGCTCGAGAGCTTCATCCTGTCGCCGGATGGCGACTCGTTGCTGTCTTGGAGAAGCGGCCAAGCTCGTCTGCTCGATCGAGAGACGCATGCCGTTCGGCTGCACGTCGAGCTGGGGGACGGTGAGACCTTCTCACCCTCGTTCTTCGGAGCCCGGTTCGCGCAAGACGGAACGCGCGCCGTCCTCTGGACGAGCGCCGGGGACCTCACGCTGTTGCAGCTGGATCCGCCGCGAGTGCTCTGGAAAGAAGCTCCGTCGGACTGGCGCACGCACCACGCCGTTCGTTTCGATGCGCAACTTCGGCGCGCGGTGAAGCACAAGGACAGGACGCTCCAAGTTCTCGACCTGCTGGAAGCAGGGCCCGTGGATGCGCTCCCTCCGATCAGCGTCGTGAGCGGCGACCCGCCGGCCTTTCCTGCCGTGTCGCTGAGTGAAGACGGCAAGCGCGTGCTCGTCGAGACGAAGCGCGGCATCGAGTGCGTCGAGCTCGATGCGCCGGAAGGCGCGAGAACTGGGCCACCCGTCGATCTTCACGGAGCGGACAGCGTGCAGCTCTTCGGCGACGAAGAGCGGGCCATCGTACTCGTGAGAGAAGGTGCGTTCCTCGTCGATCTGCGCTCGGGGAGAGTCCTGGTGCATCGAACTCTTCCGCTGTCGCGCTGGCAGACGAGGTACACCTCGACCCCGGCTTCGGTCCTACCCATCTGGGGCTGGCACGCCGGCTTGCGCGTCCTCGACGTCGAGACGCTCGATGTGCTCTGGGAGTTGGAGGCTTGCGAGTTGGCGACCTACGACCCGGCGTCGGACGTGGTCGTCGTGATCCAGGACCTCGGTGGTCCAGTGACTGTTCACGACGCGGGCTCGGGCGAACGACTGTGGGGGCTCGAAGGCCGGGCCCTCGACATTGCGCCTGCAGGGCTGCGCCGCCGCGCGATCGTCTTCGACGGTGCGGGGAAGTTCTTGGCGTCGAGCTACGACAACTCTGTCCGTTACTCGTTCGACTGTCGGACCGGAGCGTGTGAAGAACTACCTATGGTGTTGCACGGCACCGCTGCGCACGCCGGTCCGCTTACCGATGATGCGCTGTGGGTCGCGGACCGTGGTGGGGAGCTTCGTTCGCTGAGCGCGGATGATGGGTCTGAACAGGCATCGGTTGTGTTGGGCGAGCCGCTCGCCTCGGTGGAGTCGATTGACGGAGTCCTCGTCGCGGCTTCGCAGTCCGGCCGGACCCGGGTCTGGCGCGGCCCCGAGCTGGAAGCCGTGACGGAGTTCGACGGCGGCCCGGAGTTCGCGCTCGCGTCGGGCGCGGACCGCGTCATCAGCTGCGGAGGCGACCGAGAGGGTTGGGTCGCATGGTCGATTCACACCGGCGGGCTCCTCGCGACCGGCGGCGAAGACTTGGGGACGTTCGTCGACGTCGCGTGCGATGTCGACGGGAGGGTCGTCATCGCGCTCGACGAAGCGCGCAACGCGCACGTATGGGTCGATGGCGAGATCACGCCGCTCGAGGGACTACTCAGCCCGGTCGAAGAGCTGGTCGTCGATCCGCGCGGGCGTTGGGTTGCGTTGGGCGCGTTGGGAAGAGACGGCGAGCGGATGGCGCCGTTCCTCACCGTCTACGATCTCGTCCAGACTGGGCCTCCGCGCCAGCTAGGGGTCGAGGGGTCGTTCGTCTGGTCCGGCGGCCACATCCGTTCTCTTGCCGTCGATCACGGCGCTGAGTTCCTCGTCGCAACCACCGGGAAGTGGGGCACCGTCCAATGCTGGAATACGAGCGACTGGAGTCACCAGTGGATCTACGACTTCGGCGGTGGATCTCCCTCGCCGCTGCAGTTGAACCTCGACGAAGCGAACGGCCGGGCGTGGGTCTGGGGGCTGAGTAGGGATGCGCCGCGCGCTCTCGACTTGGGCACGGGGAAGTCGGTCGTGGACTTCGGTGAGACGCTGATGGGCGACTTCTCGCCGCTGGGCAAACAGCGCGGCGTGACCGCGATCGTGAACGGCTGTCTCGTGCGACTCGACCACGAGGGAAGCGAACAGTGGCGTCGTATCGACTTGGGTCCGCTCGGGGCTGTGATCAGCTCCGCGGCAGGATCCGTGCGCGGTGATGCGGCGGCGCTCGAGCACGTCTTCGTTCGCGTCGGCGACCGCGTGGTGCGGGCGAGTGAAGTGGCTGAAGGCGAGTAGAACTGCGGCTGACGATAACTGGAGAAAGAACCATGAAGCTCGCATCCATCGCCCTCTTGCTCGGGGGTACGGCGTTGGGGACGCAGATCGCTGGCGGAGAGGTGCACGAGGAGCTGCACACCAAGCGGCTGGTCATGCACTCGGAGGACGGTGCCCGTACGGCGACGATCACCTCGGAGCGCGCTGGGCTCTTGATCGCGGTTGGCGACGAGGAGTCGCTGACCCGGGCCGAGCTCCGGCTCAAGCCCGAGATGCACAGCTGGTATCTGAGCTTCGTGCACGAGTCCGGGGCCTCCTACTCGGTCGAGCTCGACCCTACTGGAGCTTCCCAACTCCTCTCCGCCGGGGAGGGCAGGGCAGAGGCGTACACCGAAGCCGGGACCTATGGTGAGCAGTCCGGGATGGCCTTCTCTCGATACCACCCGGGAAATGGCGCCACCCCCGGAGAGGCTTGCTCCATCGGTGCGGAGAGTGGCGGAGAGGGCGCGCCCGCTGCCTTCTTGAGACTTCGGCGACAGCAGCCCGGGCGTCAAGCGGATCCGCAGGGCCTCCCGCCTGTCTGGCGGAACATCTTGCAGATCAGCGGTGATGAGAACTTCCTCGTCAGTCCGTGGGTCGAGAAGCCCCGTTGAGAGGCGACATGGCGACTCGGTTTCTTCGAGTCGTCCCGGATCGCATCCCTAGACCGGCCATCCGACTACAGCATGTGGTGTACGAGCGCCGTTCGTGCGTCCTATTCCCACACGATCGTCAGACCGCTACTGAAGTTCGATCCGGTGGAACAAGGTGAGATGACGGGATCGCGATACCAGTACTGGTAGTGGCGGACTGCGCCGGGGCCGGGAACCGAACCGTTGTTGACGATCGAGCCTGTACTCGACCCGAAACCTGCGCCGTCCACGGTCAAGAGTTCGAGGCGATCCGTGGGTGTACCCATGCACAGGATGCCATCTGCGAAGGGGACGGAGATGATGGCCTCTCCCTGAAGGAGCAGCGCTGCCTGTCCACCGCGGGCATCCGTGATGTGCAGAACGAGCGCATCGTCGGAAACTGAGATCGAACCAGTCGCTGTGATCCTCGCCCCGAAGCCGGTGGAGTTGAGGCAGCCTGCTCCGGCATCGCTCGAGGCGTTGCCGCAGGGGCAGGAGCTGCCTGCGCTTCCGTCGCCTGAGCAGATCGGCGATCCCAGGCCCAGGGAACTGGTCTCGATCAGCAGGTCGTACACGTTGCAGTCCGGCATGCCGGGCATGTCGAACACGTCGACATGGACGACGTAGGTGCTCCACTCGCTCGTGTTGTTGTTCCAACGGATCCGCTCGAGCCCGCTCAAGCCCGCGCTCTTCGTGAGGTACGAGGAGGTGCCGCCGCAATGCGAGGCGAATGGTTGGCCCGGGTACAGGAAGATGTCGATGTCTCCGAGCTGCGGGTCGTGGTCGACGGATACTTCGAGCGCGCTCCAAGGTGGAACGTCGATCGAGAAGTAGTCTCCTCCCGCTCTCTGGAAGCTCGCCAGCGAGGTGTAGAGCCCGGGAGCCATCGGAGCGGCACTTAGGCAAGACTGGTTGGGCGCGAACTGATCTTCGTCGATCCCGCGCAGCGAAAGCGTGGCGAAGAGCGCTCGCTCGGAGAAGTCCGCAGTGATGACGTCGTCGAATCCGTCTCCGTTCAGGTCGCCGACCTGAACCATGTCCGGCGAGAAGAGCGCCGTCGAGTATCGCGGTGCGTGGAAGCCACCGATTCCGTCTCCGAAGGCGACTGAGAGTCGATGAACGTCGTCATGTCCAGTCACGATGTCGGGGTACCCGTCACGGTTCACATCCGCGATCTGGATCTCGGTGGGCGAGCCGCCGTACTGAACGGTCAGCAGCGGACTGAAGGAACCGTCGCCGAGCCCGCGCTCGACCACGATGTCGTCGGAGTATCCTCGACCGATCAGGTCCGGCGCTCCGTCACCGTCAATGTCGGCGAGTGCGAGTTGAATGCTGTTGAACGAGCCCGTGGCAGTCGCCGGCGGCGTGAAGTTGCCGCCTCCGAGGCTGAGACAGCTGAGCATCGACTGGGTCGACTGGTCGTACGCGACGATGTCGTCGACGCCATCACCGTTCAGATCAGCGAGATCGAGGGAGATCGGGTTCGGGAATCCCGCCTGAACGACGAAGGGCCCGAAGCCACCGCCGGTCGTCCCGTACGCGATCTGGAGCCTCGAGTTGCTCCATGAAGATGCCCGGCTGATCACGGCCAGGTCGTGCACGCCGTCGCCGTCGAGGTCTCCGATCTCGACAGCCTGGGGATACCACGTTACAGCGAGCAGGGTCGGTGCAAGGAAGGTCCCGTCTCCGACGCCGGAGTAGACGGCAACCTTGGAATGAGGTCCGAGCGCGGCGACCAAGTCGAGGTGCCCGTCCCCATCGAAGTCAGCGGTCTCGACGTCCATCGCCTCGATGCCCGTGTCCACGGTGACCTCGGGGTCGAACGACCCGTCCGTGTTTCCCGAGTGGACGCTCACTCCTCCTGCGAGAATGCCGGCGCCCTCGCAGGCTATGGCCGCATCAGGAATGCCGTCCTCGTCGAAGTCGCCGATGGTGATGTTGCGAGGGAGTTCACCGGTGGCACCTGCCGGGGGCGGACCGAACCGGCCGCCGCCGTGTCCTTCGAGCACGATGATCCTGTCGACCGTGAGGCTGTTCTTGACGACGAGGTCGGGAGACGCGTCACCGACCAAGTCTTCGAGAGCCAGAGCCGCCGTCCACGGTCCCGCCATCATGAAGAGCGGAGCGGAGAAGGTGCCGTCTCCGTTTCCGCTCATCAAGGCGACCTGATTCTGTGTGTGGTTGCTCAGCAAGACGTCGAGGTGAGCATCGGAGTCGAAGTCACCGACTTGACCGATGCGACTCGACTGCCAAGGTGAGAGCGAGATCGCGGTGGCGGCCGCGAATTGGTTCGCGCCCTGCCCGAGCAACAGCGACAGATCGCCGGACGCCGAGCAGGACACGAGTAGGTCCGTCTGACCATTCTCGTCGAAGTCGCCCGTGTGGACGCTCTCCGGTGCGTCCCCGACCGAGTATGTGGTCGGGGGGGCGAACAACCCGCTTCCGAGCCCTCGGTACACGGATACGAGGTCGTTGTCGCGTTCTGCTACCGCTAGGTCGAAGATCCCGTCACCACCGAAGTCCTCCAGGACGAAGTCCGTGATGTGGTCGCCGACGAACGTCCTGGGGCCGGGCGCGAATCCGCCGCTCCCATCACCGAAGAAGACGCCGACTTCGTCGATGCCCGTGAGCGACCTGACGACATCCGGCGTCCCATTCCCGTCGATGTCCGCGACGCGCAGAGGCCCGCTCGCCACTCCGGGAATGAGGATCGGAGTCGTGATCGGCGAATTCACGGTCCCGTCAGAGTTGAGCGTGCGAGTCTCGATGTTCGAACCACCGAACCAGGTCGAGTACACGAGATCCGGGATGCCGTCGCCGTTCACGTCCGCCAACAGCACGCCGCCGGATATGCCTGACGACTGGTAGTAGGACGACTCCTGGAACTCTCCCGACGAGTTGCCGAGGAGCATCCGGAATCCCGAACTCTCCACGACCAACAGGTCTTTGTCACCGTCACCGTCGAAGTCGCTCGGGATGACCTGCCCCGCGTTCGAATCGAAAGACAGCTCGAGAGGAGACTGGAACGTCCCCGCCGCCGAACTGCAGTCGAATCCGACTTGCGCGTGGGCCGATGCCGCGAGAAGGGCGGCGAGCGAGGTCGAGAGCAGCTGTTGGCGGCGGAGCGCAGAGAGGCGAGCTGGGCACATGACGGCGGCGATGCTGGGGAAGGGGCAAGGATGGGCCGAGCCGCCAGTCTATCCGGGTCGGCGATTCGCGCTCGGGATTCGCTGCCGGTCGTGTTCCGGACTAGATGGACGGCGGATCTTCGTCCGCCTCGTCCTCGTCCTCTTCATCCTCCAGCGGATCCACCCCCTCGTCCGTCCGCACCTCCGCCAGCACGCTCTCCGCGACGAAGAGGCTCGCGCTCGCGCGCAGCGCCAGGGCGATCGCGTCGGATGGGCGCGCGTCGACGAATACGGGCTCGGTTCCCTCGCCGCGCGAGAGGACGAGGCGCGCGAAGAAGGTGTGGTTGCGCAGGTCGGTGATGTCGACGCGGACGAGCTCGGCGTCGAGGGCTTCGATCGCGGCGACGAGCAGCTCGTGCGTCATCGGGCGCTCGGTCGCTTGTTGCTTCACGACGCGGCGGATCTCGGCGGCTTCGGGCAGGCCGATCACGATGGGGAAGGCGCGCGGGCCGCCTTTCTCCTTGAGCTTGATCAGCTGTTGCTGGGAGTTGTTGCGGGTGACGATGCTCGAGAGGAACACCTCGATCATCTTCTCGCTGTCGGGGGTCTCGCTCATCGCGCTTCGTTGCCGGGGGGGCCCAGGTTCTCGCGGGGGGTGCGGCGCGCCGCTCGCTCGCGCAGGACGACCGACTCGAGCGGGCCGTCCTCCTCGGCGATCATCCAGGCGCTCGCGGTCTCGTCCAAGTAGTCGCAGGCGCGGCAGGCGACGCCGCGCGTCGTGTCCTCGAAGGCGGGGCCCAAGCCGTCCTCGGCGCCGCAGGCCGGACACGTGCGGTCGGCCGGCGCGGCGGGCAGGAAGGTCGAGGCGAGGAACCAGCCGAAGCCGAGGACGATCGCCACCGCGATCAGCGCGCCGAACAGACCGATCGGACCGCGCTTCACGATCCAGACGCCGGCGAGCGTCGCGCCGAGGAAGACGAACGGCAGCACCGGGACCAGCCAACGCGGCGGGCCGGTCGGCTGGGGCTCGGCGGGTTCGCGGGGGTCGCGCAGGCGGACCGTGCGGACGGAGTCTTCCACGCGCGGAGTGTAGCGCGGGCGGCTCCGGAAAGAGCTACCGCCACGGGCTTTGAGGTAGGATGTCGGATCGCTTCCCGTTCCCCCCGGCCCGCACGAAGGCCTCGATGACGACCCTCTCCCGAAAGCCCCAGCCGGCCATGGACCAGACCGAGCTCGAAGACAATCCCGTGCTCGCTCGCGTGTGGCGCGGCTCGGCCGTCGAGTCGCAGCACCGCGGCGCGTGGGCGCTGACCGACAGCGCGGGCACGGTGCTCGACGGGAACGGTCACTTCGCGCATCCGACCTTCCTGCGCAGCTCGACCAAGTCGTTGCAAGCGATTCCGCTGCTCGAGACGGGCGTTGCCGACAAGCTCGGGTTCAGCGACGCGGAAGTCGCCCTGGCGCTCGCCTCGCACGACGCGGAAGAGGCGCACACGCGCGTGGTCGCGGGGCTGCTCGCGCGGCTCGGGCTCGGCGTCGAGCACCTGCAGTGCGGCTCGCAACCTCCCGGCAACGCCGACGCGCGCTACGAACTGCGCTCCAGCGGCAAGCTGCCCAGCGCACTGCACAACAACTGTTCGGGCAAGCACGCGGCCTTCCTCGCGCTCTCGCAAGCGGTCGGCGATCCGGTCGAACGCTACCTCGATCCGCAGAGCCGCACGCAGCGCATGGTGCGCCAAGCCGTGCTCGAGATGACCGGCGTGCCCGAGTCGCAGTTCTCCACCGCGATCGACGGC
Source organism: Planctomycetota bacterium (assembly GCA_020638835.1). GTDB lineage: Bacteria > Planctomycetota > UBA1135 > UBA1135 > JACKHV01. The sequence continues at coordinate 405,358 of JACKHV010000003.1, forward strand.
TGCAGCGCGCCCACTTTCCGTCTCCCGCTCCAGGGACTGGCGACGGCTTTCGCGCGACTCTCCACGCCCGACGGCTTGGCGCCCGAGCGTCGCGCCGCGTGCGAGCGTATGCTCGGCGCCGTGAAGCGACACCCGATCTTGATCGCCGGCAGCACGAAGCGCATCTGCACCGACATCTCGCGCGCGACTTCCGGACGCCTCTTCCCGAAGGTCGGCGCGGAAGCCGTCTACGCCGTCGGACTCGCCGGCGGGGACCGCGCGATCGCGGTCAAGATCGACGACGGCGGCCTGCGCGCGCTGCACGCGGTCGTGATCACGCTGCTCGAACGCTTCGGCTTCGCGACGGAAGCGGAGTTGTTCGCGCTCGAGACCTGGCGCGGCACGCCGATCCGCAACTGGGCCGGCACCGAAGTCGGTCGACTCGAGGTGACTGCGTGACGGGCGGCCCCAGGCCGGCGCCGGCTCTGCCGGACTACGCGCACAAGGGCATGGCGGGCCGCGTGCTCGCCTGCTGCGGCAGCGAGACGATGAGCGGCGCGGCGATCCTCGTGCTCACCGCGGCGCAACGAGCGGGCGCGGGGCTCGTCACGCTCGCGTGCTTCCACCGCGAGCTGCTGAACGTGCTGCCCGCCGCGATCCCCGAAGCCGTCTACCTCGACATCTCGCGCTCGCGCGACTTGATGGCGCGGCGCTTGCCCGCGCAACTCTCCGGACGCTCCGACGACGTGCGCGTGGTCGGGCCGGGGCTCGGCGTCAGCGGTCGCACGAACGAACTCGTGCGTCGGCTGATCTGTGACGACTTCACCGGCCCCTTGCTGCTCGACGCCGACGCGCTGAACGTGATCGGCGACGCGCCCGAGGTGCTCGGCCAGTACGAAGGCCCGCTCGTCGTCACGCCGCACCCCGGCGAAGCGGCGCGCTTGCTCGGCTGCACCTCGATCTCGCCGGACCAGTCGGAACGTTGCGACGTCGCCGTCGAGATCGCGCAACGCTCGGGCGCCGTCGTCTGCTTGAAGGGCGCGCACACGGTCATCACGGACGGAAACCGCGTCGAGGTCAACGAGACCGGCAACCCCGGCATGGCGACCGCCGGCTCGGGCGACGTGCTGGCCGGCATCATGGCCGCGTACCTCGCCTCGACCGTGCAACAGCCCTCGGACGACTGGACGACCTTCGACGCCGTGCGCTCCGCGGCGCACGTGCACGGCCTCGCGGGCGACCTCGCCGCGGCGCAACTCGGTCGACGCGGCATGATCGCCTCGGACATCGTGCGCTTCCTTCCCGAGGCGCAGCTGCGGTTCGAGGCGGAGGCCGGCGGAGCGCGGTGATCCCGTCGCTGCTCGCGGCCCTGCTGCTCGTCCTTCCGGCCGGCGCCGGAGCGGGCCGGATGGACGCGGTGCGCGCGGAGTTCCTCGTGCGCGACCGCGCGGCGGACGTCGAAGCGTCGCTCGACGCGCTCGCGACGGACCTCGTCGCGGAGGAGTGGCGCGTGCGCCGCGCCGCGATCGAAGTGCTCGCGCGGACGCGAGGCGGGCCCGAAGCGCGCACGCGCGAGCTCGTGCTCGACGCGCTGCGCGATCCGCACCCGAACGTCCGCGCGCGCGCCGTCGACGCCGCGGGCCGGCGGCGCATCGACGCGGGCGTCGAGCTGTGGGACGAGCTCGCGAACGATCCGTTGCCGGCGACGAGGCTCGCGCTGGTGCGCAGCTTGGCGCTCGTGCGCCCCGCGGGCGTAGCAGCGCGGCTCGCACGACTCGCGCAGGACGGTGACCCGCAAGTCGCGGACGCGGGCTTCCTCGCCCTACTCGCACTCGGGGATCTCGGCGCGGTCGAGGCCGCCGCGGAGTGGCGCCGACGCGACCTCGCGGCGAAGGGCTCCGCGCTGCTCGACGCGACGGAAGCACTCTCGCGCGGTCCGCGTGCCGACGCCTTGTTCGCGGCACTCGAAGCCGCGGCGCAACCGGTCGAAGTCGCCCTGCTCGCGGCGGCGCAAGCGCGCGTCGGCGGTCCGGCCGACCCGCGCGCGCTGCTGGCGGGCTGGTTCGCGCCGCAGCCGTCCGACGACGCGATCGACATCCTCCGCCGCCGCGCGCAACTGCTCGCCGGCGCCGACGCATTCGGCGACGCGATCCTGCCGCACCTCGTGCGCGACCTGCGCGCGTTCGACCGCTGGATCGCCGACGACGGCGCGGATCTCGCGAGCCGTCGGCCGGAGCTCGCCGCGCACTTGCGGTCCGGCGAACTCGGCGCGATCGGATGCCGCGAGGAATGGACCGACGCCGCGCTGCAAGCCGCGCGCGGGAACGGAACCGCGCTCTTCGAGCTCTTCGAGACGCTCAGCGACGAAGGCTACGCAGCGTTCGCCGAGGCGGCCTACGGCAGGCTCGACTCGCTCGAGCCGACCGACTCCTACCTGCCGTTCGGTGTCTCTCCGTCGCGTGGTGCGGCGGCGCGCTTCGCGATGACGGAGCTCGCCGGCGAGGTCTACGTCCGCACGCTCGACCCGGGCGCGGCGTCTTGGCTGCTGCTCGGTCTCGCCGACCGACACGAACCCTGCCGACGCGAAGCGGCCTTCGCGCTCTCGAGCGTTCCGGACCTGCGTCCGTACCAACGCGAGCTGCACCAGACGTGGCTGCGCTTGCCCCGCGTCTCCGCGCTCGAGTGGTTGTCGCGCTTCTCGCGGCGCAACCCGCTGATCAGCTTCCGCAAGGACCTCGTGCGGCTGTGGGACGACGGCGTGCAGGAAGTTTCGATCCTCGAGCTGCTCGCCGCCTTCGAAGGCGACCAGGACGTGATCGAGTCGATGCGCACGTGGTTGCGCGCGGAGCTGCGACGCCTCGAGCGGGACGCTGCAGGCGAAGGCGCGGGCCAGGGATCGTCGGAAGGCTTGGCGAAGGCGCTGGTGCTCGCGCTCGCGCGGCTCGGCGACGACGAGTTCGTCTTCCTCGAGGCGCTCGAACGCGCCGAACCGGTCAGCGAAGAAGTCGCCAAGACGGCCGCAGGTCAGCTGGCGAAGTCCGCGCGGGGACGCGAGATGTTGCTGCCGTGGCTCGTTCCCGCGCGGCCGACGCGCCTACGGATCGAGGCGGCGCTCGCGATCGCACCCAGCGGCAACGCCGCCGCGATCGAAGTGCTCGTGACGGGCTTCGCAGGCTGCGACGAGGAGCTGCAAGTGCGCAGCATCCGCGCGCTCGGTCGCTCGGGCTCCGAGGCGGGCTGGACGCTGCCGCAACGCGTCGCCGCCGACCGCGGCTCGGGCGCCGGCGCGCGCCTCGTCGCCTTCGAGGTGCTCGGCGCGTCGCAGCCGGCGTCGCGGGCCGCGCGCGTGCTGGGCGAACTCGCCGCGCCGGGGCGCGACCTCGAAGGTCGCCGAATGGCGCTGCGCGCGCTCGGAAGCACCCGCGCTCCGGAAGCGCTCGAGGCCCTCGAACGCTGCGCGGCGGCGGGCTTCGAGCACGAGTCGCTGCGCGAGGAGTGGCTCTCCTCCGCGGCGCGATGCGCGCAAGGCTCGCCTCCGAGCTGGTGGCGCGAAGCCTGGGGCGCGCGGCCGCTCGAGCGAGCGGAAGACGAGCTGCGCGCGCGCTTCCGCGGCGAGCGGACGGCGGCTGCCGAGTTCACCTACCGCGCGGAGCTGGAGTCGGCGGCGGCCCTCGCACCCTTCGCCGACGAGCTGCTCGCGTCGAGCGCCGGATGGTGGCGCGCCGACGCGCGCTGGCTGCACGAACTCTGCGAGCGCTGGTGGGGCGAGGACGGATCCCGCGCGGCGCGGCGCGTGGCGCGCGCGGCCGCGATCGCGCTGGAGGGCGAGGGCGCCGCCGACGACGCGGGCCTCGTGCACGCGCGGCTCGCGCTGCGCGTCATCGCCGCCGCGCGCGCGGACGGCGACTTCGATGCAGCGGCCGGCGCGGCGGAGGAACTGCTGCTCGACCGGCGCCTCGGACCGCTGCGCGAGCGGGACTGGGAGCGCGCGCTGGGAACGGTCGATCTCGCGGCGGGCCGCGATCCGCGCGCGAGGCTCGAGGTCCTCGTGCACGACGGTCGCGCAAGGGCCGCACTGGCGCGCGGTGACCTCGCCGCGGCGCGCACGGCGCTCGCTCGCGCCGAGGCGGAGTGCGGCGCCTCCCGGGACGCGCGGCGAGAGTGTGACGAGCTCGCGCGGGCGATCGACGCCGCGGATCAATAGAATGGGCGGGTCCGCCGCAGCGACCGAATCACCGACCCATGAGCATCACCAAGATCGACCGTCCCGACTCCGCGATCCTCACCTTGGACGACGACATCGGCTTCGTCGCCCTCGTCGATCGCATGCAGACCGACGCGTCGCGCAAGGTCGTCAACGCCGCGCGCATCTCCTACGAGAAGTGTCAGGAGACACCGGACGCCGACAAGGACCGCAAGCTGGCGAGCTTCCTCTGGGCACACGGACACACCTCGCCCTACCGGCACAGCTTCTACACCTTCCACTGGAAGGCGCCGCTGTTCGTCTTCCGCCAGGCGTTCAAGTACCAGGTCGGCAGCGGTTGGCGCGAGTACGAGGTGAACGGCGAGTCGGTCAGCCTCGAGGTCTTCGACGTGATGTTCGACACCGACAAGGGCTGCAGCTGGAACGAGGTCTCGGGCCGCTACGTGCAGTGGACGCCCGAGTTCTACGTGCCGGCCGTGATGCGCTCGAACCCGCCGCACGGCAACAAGCAGGCGTCGGTCGCGCTCGACGCGAGCTTCGACCACGCCGCCGAACGCGCGCGCATGACCGCCGAGTGCGAACACGCCTTCCAGCTCTACCAGGAGCGCATCGAGCGCGGCGTCGCGAAGGAGATCGCGCGCATGTGCCTGCCGCAGAACCTCTACTCGCAGGCCTACTGGACGGTGTCGCTGCAGGGCGTGATCCACTTCCTCGAGCAGCGCCTGAAGGCGGACGCCCAGTTCGAGATCCGGCGCTACGCGCAGGCCGTGGGGCGGTCGGTCGAGGACGACCTGAAGGCGCTCGGGATCGAGCTCGAGGGCCTGTGAACCGCGGGCCCGCGGCTCGCGTTGGGCGCTCCATGACGACCACGAACACCCTCTCGTTCGGCCTCGCGGCGCTGCTCAGCGTCGCGGCCTGGCTCGCTCCCGCCCCCGAAGCCCAGGAACCGGTCGCCGGGCCGGCGCCGCAACTGCAGGCGGGCCTCGAACAGGCCTTCGCGGAACAAGGCCTGCGCATCGACCTAGAGGCCGGCCTCTGCTCGATCCCCGTCGAGGTCTGCATGCGCGACGACCTGCTCGAGTACCTGATGGTCTCGGACTTCGGCGCCACGCACGAGAGCCTGTTCTCGACCAAGGTCACGCCCTCGGTCTGGAACACGGCGCTCGTCGCGCTCGGCGCGGAACCCGCGCGCGGCGGTCGCTTCGTCGAGAAAGAACCGCTGCCGACCGACGCCGAGTTCGAGGCCGGAGTCTCGCCCTACGAGGTCGAACTTCCCGCCGGCACGCCCTTCTACTTCTACGCGCTGTGGCACGAAGGCGACGAGCTGCGCCTGCACCGCGTCGAGGACCTCATCGGCAACCTGCGCACGGGTCGCTCGATGGAACGCCACGCGCTGCGCTACGTCGGCTCGCGCATGGTGCGCGCCGACCCCGAGAAGGAAGACGAGGTCTACTTGCCCGACATGGAAGGCAACTTGATCAGCGTCTACTTCTTCCAGAACGACAAGGAGATCGTCACGACCGCGCTCGAGGACGCGACCTACGACACGATCTGGATCGCGAACACTTGGCTCGTACCCGAGCGCGGAACGCCGGTGCAACTGATCACCAGCCGCAAGCTGCTCGACGGCGTTCCGGAAGCGCTGAAGGAACTCGTCGCGCGATGAACGCGACGGGCTCCGGCCTTCCTCATGCAGGTGCCGTGCGTGCCCGAACGCGGGTCGCACGGCGCGCCTTGTTCCTGGCGCGCGTGGGGGAGTCGGTGCACGTCGGCGGCGCGGCCGCGTTGTTCGCGCTGGTGCTCGTTCTGATCGAGGGCGGGCGCACGGATCGGCTCGGCTCGGCGCTCGTCGCCTTGCTCTGCGGCGGCCTCGTCGCGGCGACTTGGGCCTATGCGCACCGGCGCACGGCGGTCGAGGTCGCGAATCGGCTCGACCGGCGCCTCGGATTCGACGGTGCCTTCGCGACGGCCTGGGAGCAGGACGGCGAACAACGCGGCGGCGCGCTCTCCGAACTGCTCGTGCTGCGCGTCGCGCGCGAGGTGCCCGGACGCGCCGCGGCGCGCGCCGTCCTGCCGCAGTCGTGGCCGCTGCTCGCCGCGCCCTTCGTGGTGGGGGCGATCCTCGCGGCGCTCTCGAGCGGGGAGGATCCCGAGCTGGCCGCCCGCCGGGAGCACCGCGAGCGGGTGGCGGTCGAACTCTCCGATTTGGCGGGCGCCTCCGCGCAGAGCGAGCTCTCCTTCGAGGAGGAGAACGCCCTGCGCAGCCTCGCGCGCAGCGCCGCGGCCCTCGCGGACGAGACCGCGGGCGGGGGCGCCGGCGAGGAACAGGACCGCGCCGAGCTGGTCGGCGAGCTGCGCTCCCTGGGCGAGAACCTGCCCGCCGGCAGCGACCTCGCGCGGCGGCTCGACGAACTCGCTGGGCGCCTCGAGGCGGCGGCTGGACCGGGGACGGGGCCCGCAGCTGAGACCCAGGCCGAAGGGAGCGGCGGGACGCCCCTGGCAAGGCCCGGAGCGGACGGCACAATGGCTGCCCGCGAAACGCGCCCGGGCCCTGCCGCGGGCGTGGGTCGGAAGCCGGAAGCGGCCTGGGTCGATCCGGGCAGCCTGCCTCCCGACCTGCTGCGCATCCTCGACGACTGGAACGCCGCCCCCCCGGGCGACAGCCGTCGCTGAACCCCCATGAGCACACAACCGAAAGACGTCGTCGCCGATCTCCCCCGGGTCGGCGTCTGGCTGGTCGGCGCGCGCGGCGCGATCTCCACCTGCCTCGCCTACGGCCTCGCCGGCATCTGCGAAGGCGTGCTCGAGCCCCTCGGGCTGTGCACGGAACGGGATCCGGTCGCGCGCCTGCCGCTGGTCCCGCTCGAGGGCTTGGTGCTCGGCGGACACGACGTCTGCACGCGCAGCCTGACCTCTTCCGCCGCGGAGCTGGTGCAGACGGGCGTCCTGCGCTCCGAGCTCGTCGAGCACGCCGCGTCGCGCGCCTCCGACTTCGAGGGGCGCATCCGTCCCGGCATCCTCGACGGCCCGGACGTGGGGGGGCTCGACCTCGATCCGCGCGCCGCCGAGCTGGGATCGCGCTCGCCGCGTGAACAGATCGCGCACGTCCAGGCGGACCTCGCGGCCTTCCAGGAAGAGTGCGCGCTCGAGCGGATCGTCGTCGTGAACGTCAGCAGCACCGAGGCCGTGTCCGCGGCGCAGCCCGAGTGGCGCAGCCTCGAGGAGCTAGAAGCGGCGCTCGACGCCGGCAAGTCGCAGCCAGCGTCGATGCTCTACGCGTACGCCGCGCTCGACGCCGGTTGCGCGCACGTCAACTTCACGCCGAACCGCGGGGCGGGGGCGCCGGCGCTGCGGCAGCTCGCGGCGGCGCGCAAGCTGCCGCACTGCGGGAACGACGGAAAGACGGGCGAGACGCTCGTGAAGACCGTGCTCGGTCCGATGTTCCCGGCGCGCGCGCTGCGCGTCCTGTCGTGGCAGGGCTACAACATGCTCGGCAACCGCGACGGCGAAGTCCTGCGCGTCGAGTCGCACAAGGAGAGCAAGCTCCAGAACAAGGACGAGGCGCTGCGCTCGATCCTCGGTGATCCCGGCACGCACACGCACGTCGGCATCGACTACGTGCCGTCGCTGCAGGACTGGAAGACCGCCTGGGACTACGTCCACTTCGAGGGCTTCCTCGGCGCTCGCATGAGCCTTCAGTTCACCTGGTCGGGCAGCGACTCCGCGCTCGCCGCGCCGCTGGTGCTCGACCTCGTGCGGCTCTCCGAGTACGCCGCGCGCAGCGGCGAGACCGGCGACATGCCGCACACCGCCTGCTTCTTCAAGGCCCCGCTCGGCGGCGGCACGCACGACTTCCACGCCCAGTACCGCCGGCTGCTCGAGTACGTCGAGAGCCACGTCGGCTGAGGCCCTCGATCGAGGCACTCCCCAAATGAACAGCCAAGACTTCGAACGTGACGTGAGGGCGAAGCTCGCCGAGACGCGAACCCGCCTGGACCAGTTCCTCCAGCTGCCCGACTCCGCGAGCTTCGCGGAGGTGCTCGGCGCTTTCGACGCGATCGAGCGGCCGCTGAACAACGTCGCCTTCCCTCCCGGCTTGATGTCGTCGGTGCACCCCGACGAAGGCGTGCGCGACGCAGCGGACGTGCTCGAGCAGGAGATCTCGCAGTTCAGCACGGAACTGTCCCTGTCGCGCCCGGCCTACGAGCGCCTGGCGGCCCTCGACCCGCAAGACGCGGCGGACGACGAAGAACGCCGTGCGCTGGAACACGCGCTGCGCGACTACCGCCGCAGCGGCGTCGACAAGGACGAGAAGACGCGTGCGCGCATCACGGCGCTGCGCGAGGAACTCGTGCGCATCGGCCAGGACTTCGACAAGAACATCGTCAAGGACACGCGCAAGGTGGTCTTCGCCGAGGGGTCGGCAGCCCTCGCCGGTCTCCCCGACGACTACGTCGCCGCGCACCCGCCCGCCGCGGACGGCAGCGTCACGATCACCACGGACGGCCCCGACTTCCTGCCGTTCATCACCTTCGCGGAGCGCGGGGACCTGCGGAAGCAGCTGTTCCTCGAGTACACGAACCGCGCGTGGCCGGTGAACGACAAGGTGCTGTCGCAACTCCTCGCGGCGCGGCACGAACTCGCGCAACTGCTCGGCTACGACAACTGGGCCGCGTACGTCACCGAGGACAAGATGGTGCGCACGCCCGGCGCCGTGCAGGAGTTCATCGAGAAGGTCGCGGCGCTCGCCAAGGCGCGCATGCAGGAGGAGTACGACGACCTCCTCGCGTTCAAGCGCCGCACCGACCCCGACGCGGATGCGATCTTCGAGTGGGAACGCGCCTACTGGGTCGAGCGGCTGAAGGCCGAGACGCTCTCCTTCGACTCGCAGTCGGTGCGTCCCTACTTCGCCTACGAGAACGTTCTGCAGGGCGTGCTCTCGACCAGCGCGCAGCTCTACGGCGTGACCTTCCGCGAGAACCTCAAGGCGGACCGCTGGCACGAGTCGGTGCGCTGCTTCGAGATCGAGGACGGCGGCAAGCTCGTGGCGCGCTTCTTCCTCGACATGCACCCGCGCGAGGGCAAGTACAAGCACGCGGCGCAGTTCGACATCCGCCGCGGCGTGAAGGGCGAGACCGTCCCCGAGGCCGCGCTCGTGTGCAACTTCCCCGCGCCGAAGGAAGGCGATCCGGGCTTGATGCTGCACGACCAGGTGACGACCTTCTTCCACGAGTTCGGCCACCTGTTGCACCACCTGTTCTCGACGGAACACCGCTTCCTGCGCTTCGCGGGGATCGCGACGGAGTGGGACTTCGTCGAGGTTCCGAGCCAGATGTACGAGGAGTGGGCCTGGGACCACGGCGTGCTCGCGCAGTTCGCCCGCCACTACAAGACCGGCGAGTCGATCCCGTCGGAACTCGTGCAGCGCATGCGCAAGGCCGAGAGCTACGGCCGCGGGCTGAACGTCAGCGTGCAGATGTTCTACGCATTGCTGTCGCTCTCGCTCTACGACCGCGATCCGGCGACGATCGACACGACGCAGTTCATGCTCGACCTGAAGGCGAAGATGCTGCCCTTCCCGCACACGCCGGGCAGCCACTTCCAGGTCAGCTTCGGCCACCTGCACGGCTACTCGTCGAACTACTACACCTACATGTGGTCGCTCGTCATCGCGAAGGACATGTTCAGCCAGTTCAAGCGCGACTTGATGCACCTGCCGACGGCCGAGGCGTACCGCGCCAAGGTGCTGTCGCAAGGCGGGCGCCGCGACGCGTCCGAGCTGGTGAAGGACTTCCTGGGCCGCGAGTACGCCTTCGCCGCCTACGAGGACTGGCTCAAGGAATAGCGTGGAACGCGGCCTGCGCCTGCCGCCGGCCTTCCGCGAGCGGCTCGCACTGCAGCTGGGTGAAGCGGAGAGCGCGCGCGTGCTCGCCGCGTTGGGCGAGAAGCATGCACGCGTGCTGCGCGTGAACCGATCGGCGACGACGCCTGCGGATCTCGGCGCGGAGCTCGCTGCGGCGGGCTTCGAGGTCGAACCCGCGCCGAAACCCTTCGGCGACGCGCTGGTCGTCCGCGGCGGGCGTCTGCGCGACCTGCAGGCCGCGCCCGCGCACGTCGAAGGTCGCTTCCACCTGCAGAGCCTCGCGTGCATGTCCGCCGTGCTCGTGCTCGACCCGCAACCGGGGGAGTCGATCCTCGACCTCAGCGCCGCGCCCGGCGCGAAGGCGGGTCAGATCGCGCACGCCATGCAGCTTCGCGGTCGACTCGTCGCGAACGAGCGCGGCACGAAACGCGCGGGCAAGCTGCGCGCGGCGCTCGCGGCGCAAGGCGTGGACGACTTCGTCACCCTCGCGACCGACAAGAGCGGCGCGCTCGCACGTCGGGAAGCCGGCACCTTCGACCGCGTGCTCGTCGCGGCGCCGAGCAGCTCCGAAGCGCGCTTCCACCTCGACCAAGAGACGAGCTGGGCCGACTGGAAGCCGTCGAAGTTGAGCCGGCTGGCGAGCGACCAGCGCAAGCTGTTGATGGCCGCCGTCTCCGCGTTGCGGCCGGGCGGCGTCCTCGTCTACTGGACGGACACCTTCGCGCCGGAGGAGAACGAGGTCGCGCTGCACAAGCTGCTGCGCCGTTTCGACGGCGAGCTCGACCTCGTCCCGCCGCCGGTCGTCCTGCCCGGCGAGCGCCCCGCACTGACCCGCTGGGCGGACCGCAACCTCGACCCGCGCCTGAAGCACGCGCGCCTCTTGCTACCGCGGGGCCCGATGGACGGCGGCTTCGTCGCCCGGCTGGAGAAGGCGTTGTAAGAAAGCGGCCGGGGTGCACCGGAAAGGCCGCAATCCCGCCGCTTTCGCAAAGACTCCGTAGCTCGGGCGCAGTCCCCCGGTAGAGGCTCGCGGAGAGCGAGAGGATCCACCGGACATGCAGAACCTGCCGCGCCTGATGATCGTCGTCACGCTGCTCCTCCTCGGAACGGGGTGGAGCGTCGAGGCCTACCTGGAGGGCATGGAACAGCCCTCGCTCCACGCGTCGGTGCAGGTCTCGAAGTCGGCTCCGGAGACTGTCTCGAAGCGAGACGGGTCCGAGGCGAGCGCGCCGCGCCGCAGCCCCGTGGTGCTGTCCGTCGACCCGACGCTCGAGCAGGCCGTCAGCCTGCACAACTGAACGCGTCAGCCGGGCGGCAACGCGCGGTCCAACCACGCGAGCAGCTCGGTCCGCAGTTCCTGCCGCACATCGTCGGGCGTGCGACCGTCGCGCTTGCGCACGTCGAATCCGTGATCGGCTCCGCGCACGACGTGCAGGTGCGCGTCGCCGCTGAAGCGTTGCAGCGCGGACTCGAGCAGGGGCAGCTCGCAGAGCGCGTCGCGGTCGCCCTGCAGGAACAGCGCGGGTAACTCGATCGCGCCGAAGTGTTCGCTGCGCTCGCGCTCCGGCTTGCCCGCGGGGTGCAGCGGGTAGCCGAGGAAGAACAGCGCGTGCAGCGCATCGCCCTCCGCCGCGAGCATGCTCGACATGCGCCCGCCCATCGACTTGCCGCCGAAGATCCAGCGCGCGTCGGGGAAGCGCCCGCGCAGTACCTGCGCCGCCGCGCGGTGCGACGCGAGCAGGACCGGAGCGCGGTCGGGAGGCAGGCGGCGCTCCTCGCGACGCGCGCGTTCCGTGTACGGATAGAGGAAGCGCAGCACCGGAACGCCGGCCTCGGCGAGGGACTGCGCGGCCCATTCGAGCAGCGGCGTGTCCATCGGCGCTCCAGCCCCGTGGGCGAGGAGGACGGCGCGGTCGCTCTCCGCTCCCTCCGCCGGCAGGTCCCAGAGGGCGGAGAGCGCGTCGACGTGGTCCCCGAGGAAGGGGATCCGGTCGGTCAGGCGGCGAGAGGGGACGCGCTTCGGGCTCATCCACGCTAGCTTAGTGCGGTTCGAACCCACCGTCCGCACTCCGCGCGGAAGCCTGCGATGACTCCGAAGCCGACCCGACCCGCGAACCCCCGGCGCCAGCCCCAGGGCAAGAGCGAACCGAAGCTCCACACGACCACGCTCTGGCACCACCCGACCCAGCAGTACGGCGACAAGCGTATGGGGAACCCCGCGTACGTCGGCCGCACGCCGGTGCACGTGATCCACAACCTGCTCGCGCGTTACACCCGCGAGGACGACCTGGTCGTCGATCCGTTCTGCGGCGGGGGGACGACGCTCGACGTGGCGCACGACCTCGGGCGCAAGGCGATCGGCTTCGACGTCGCGCCGAGCCGGCAGGACATCGAGAAGGCGGACGCGCGCGACCTTCCACTCTCGGACGGTGTCGCCGACTTCGTCTTCATGGACCCGCCGTACTCGACGCACATCAAGTACTCGGGCGACGAGGCCTGCATCGGCGAGCTGGACGCCTTCGACACGCGCTACTTCGAAGCGATGGCCGAGGTCTTCGGCGAGGTTCACCGCATCCTCCGCGATCGCCGCTACCTCGCCGTCTACGTGTCGGACACCTTCAAGAACAAGAAGGGCTTCGTCCCGATCGGCACGCACTTCATGGTGATGCTCGCGGAGCTCTTCGTGCCCGTCGACCACATCTGCGTCGTGCGCGGCAACAAGAAGCTCGAGGACGCGCGCTTCCACAAGGCGGCGCTCGAGGAGAACTTCTACTTGCGCGGCTTCAACCACCTCCTGATCTTCAAGAAGGAGGAGGGGTCCGACCCCGACGTCCGCAGCAGCGGCGAAGAGGGCCGGCTGAAGGGCGGGAAGAAGCGCCGACCGAAGCGCTGACGCGGTCGCGCGATCGGCTCGCCCGGGTGCCCCTCAGTCGCGCTCGGGGTCTTTCGTCGCCGCGTCGTCTTCGATCACGGCGTCGCGCGCGGACTCGTCCTCGATCGCCGGCTCGATCGACTCCGGCGGCGCGTCCGGGACCGCCTGAGGAAGGGTCACCGGGTTCGCGTCGGGCGCGAGGAAGTCGGTCGCTTCCTCGTCGTCGGGGGCGGGCTTCGGCGGCGCTTCGACGTAGTCCGAGGCGCGCTTCGTCAGCGAGCTCGCGTTGTACATCGGCAGCTGGAATGCCCAGGCGCCGAGCTTCGCGTTGAGCGCGTCGACGTCGGCCTGCCGGGACTCCGGCGTGATCGACGCCTGCGCGTCGGGGTCGTCTGTGACCTCCGCGCCGTCGAACTCGGGCGCACCATCGGGATCGGCGACGGCGCTGAGACGCGCCCAGTGCGTGTCGTCGACCGGGTAGACGTCGACGTCGAGCCGCACGCCGTCCCACGTCCAGAACGAGACCTTGGTCGCCTGCGCGTCGCCGAAGTCCATCGACTCCGCGCGCGCGACGTCCTCGAGCTTCAAGTACTCGAGCGCGGAACCGAGCCCGTCGGGCGCGGAGACGTAGCGCAGTTTGCGGTCGCCGAGCTCGTGGTAGGTGTAGTGCGCGTCGCCCGCGTCGGCCTTCGAGACCGTCAGCACTTCGCCGTCCGCGTGCGTGACGCGCGCGGCGCGAATGCGGTCGCGTCCGATCTTCAGGATCTGCTTGTCGATCCAGTCCGCCGCCGCCGTCGGCAGGTCGAGGCCGTCGAACGAGACGAGCCACGTCTGGTTCTCGCCGCTGCGGCGCGTGAAGACCTGTTGGGTGCGCCCGCTGCCGCTGCGCTTGCCCAGGACGAGCGATGCGAGCGCCTTCCCGTTCGAGCCGGTGACGTCGAGCCGGCGCCACTGCTTGTCGTCGGCCGCCGGCGGATCCTCGAGTCCGAGCCGTTCGTGGAGCATCGGATCGTCCGTCTTCTTGTCGACGATCTCGGCGCCGCCGACGGAGAGCAGCAGTGTGCGCAGCTTGCCGAGGTCGACCGGATAGCCGCCCTTGGCCGTCAGGCCCCAGCTCTCGCCCTCGCGCTCGAGCCGGTAGCCGCCGTCCGCGTACGCGACTTCGATCGTCTGTGCGCCGTTCACGTCGAAGCCCGGAACGTACAGGCCCGTGGCCTCTTCCGAGACTTCCGTGCGCGGGCCGCCGCCGAGCATCACGCCCGCGGTGATCAGGCCCGCCGCGACCACGCCGCCGATCAGAATCGTCTTCGAGTTCATCGTCCTGCTCCGCTCCTTCAGTTCGCCTTGCGGAAGGCCCAGACGCCGAGCGCCAGCAGCGCGATGAGCGCCGGCAGGGCGAAGTTCCACGCCTTGACCTCGACCTCGAGCTTGTCGATGTCCTTGTCGAGCTGCCGCTGCACGTTGCGCAGCTTCTTGCGCGTCTCGAGCTGCTCGGCGCGTGCATCGTCGATCGCCTGACGTTGTTCCGGCGTGACGATCATGCCGGAGACGGCGCCCTGCTTCTCCTTCTGCAGCTCGTCGATGCGGGCCTGGATCTCGTCGAGGCGCGCGTCCAGCTCCTGCTTCTCCTGGCGGAACTCGGCTTCGGCGGCTTCCTGGAGCTTCTCGACCTTCGTGAACGGGCGACGCGACAGACCGCGGCTGCGCAGGCTGATCAAGTCGTCGTTACCGGCGAAGTTGTCGAGCGCGGCGAGCAGGAGGTTCGCGTTGTCCGAGACCGGCGACGCGATGCGTTGGCCGAGGATGTTGCGGATCTGCACCCACATCTGGTCCTGCAGGTGGTCGGCGTCCGCGACCATCAGCACGGAGATGCGCGGCGCGCCGTCCTTGTGCGCGGTCACCAGCTCGGGGGCCGTCTCGCCCTCTTCGAGCTCGGGCGGACCGTCCGGGTACGCGCTGCGCGTGGGGCCGCCGATGCGCGCGGCGACGGTCAACGGCTTGCCGTCGGGAACGAAGGCGTCGAGTAGCGCCGGCGGGTTCGGCGACATCGCGATCGACACGCGTTCGATGCGCATCGAGTCCTCGGACGTCTGCAGCAGGGGAGTGAAGGTCGTCGTCGCGTCGGCCGTCGGCTCGAGTACGCCGGCCGTGTGCATGATCACTTCCTTCAGCTCGGAGACCGCCGGGTCGGTCGAGTCCATCCCGTCCGGCTTGATGCTGAAGATCGCGACGTAGTCGATGCCTTCACCCTGCCAGCCGACCTGCATCGCGTTCTCGCGATCGGCGGCGAGTTGTTCGGGATCCATCTGCACGCCCCACGCCTCGAGCAGCGGGCCGAGGTCGGACGCGCGGTCGGCCGAGATGTAGGACATCTGGTCCTGCGGGTTGATCTCGTCGGTGTCCGACTCGCAGAAGGGGTCGTAGTAGACGATCAGGCGGCCGCCGCCGAGCACGAACTGGTCGATGGCGTACAGCAGGCTGTCGCCGAAGTTCTGCGGGTGGATCAGCACGAGGATGTCGATGTCGGCCGGCAGGCTCGTGTCGCCACGCTCGACCCACTCGACGTCGAACGAGTTCTGCAACTGGTCGACGATCATCCAAGCGGGGCGCCCGGACTGCTGGACCATCGGGTTGCCGGGTTGCGCGCGGATCGGGAGCGAGCTGAACACGCCGACGCGCGGACGCTCGGGGTGGTCGAGCGCGTAGACCAGCTTGGTCAGGTCGTGCTCGAGGAAGCTCTCGCGCTGCGGGTCGAAGAAGGCGATCACTTCCTCGCCGTCGGTCGAGTTGGTGCCCGCGAGACCGAAGTACAGCTTGTCGCGCCCGCCGGGGACGCGCGCACCGCGCAGACCGTAGCCGACCGCTTCGTCCTCGGTCTCGGAGAAGGGTTCGGGGTCCTTGATCTCGAGCGTGATGTGGCCCTTCGAGAGCGACGCGTAGCGCTCGAGCAGTTCCTCGACGCGCTGCGCGTACGAGCGCGCCGTCTGCGCGCCATCCGCTTCCGCGGCGACGCCTTCGGAGAAGTAGAAGCGCAGTTTGATGTCGTCTTCGAGCGACCCGAGGATGTTCTCGGTGCCCTCGGAGAGCGTGTAGAGCCCTTCCTCGGTCAAGTCGATGCGCTTCGGCGACACGGCTTCGCCGAAGACGAAGTTCACGCCGAAGAACAGCGCGGCGACGACGAGGACGGCCAGCAGGGAGTTCAGCTTCTTGGTCATGTCGGGAGCTCCTCAGTCGGCCTTGCTGACGCTCAGGGTGATCGCGTTGGCCACGAGGCAGCCGACGAGCAGGGTTCCGAAGTAGACGATGTCGCGCAGGTCGATGATGCCCTTCGTGATCTGGTCGAAGTGCGCTTGCACGCTGAAGCTGGCGACGTTCTCGGCGACCCACTCGGGGAAGACGCTGCGCACGATGTTCAGCACCCAGTCGCTGCCCGCCGCGACGAGCACCGCGCAGCCGAGCGCGGAGAGCACGAACGCGATCACCTGGTTGCGCGTCAGCGAGGAGATCAGCGATCCGATCGCGAGGTAGGAGCCCGCCATCAGGAAGCTGCCGATGTAGCTCGCGACGATCACGCCGTTGTCGGGGTCACCGAGCACGTTGACCGTGATCCACACCGGGAAGGTCAGCGCGAGCGCGATCCCCGCGAAGCACCACGCGGCGAGGAACTTGCCGAAGACCGCTTGCGTCGTCGAGATCGGCAGCGTCATCAGGAGCTCGATCGTTCCGGAGCTGCGTTCCTCCGACCACAGGCGCATCGAGATCGCCGGGATCAGGAACAGGTACAGCCACGGGTGGAAGAAGAAGAACGACATCAGGTCGGCCTGACCGCGTTCGTAGAAGTTGCCGATGTTGAAGGTCGTGATGCCCGTGAAGAGCAGGAACACGACGATGAACACGTAGGCGACCGGTGTGGCGAAGTAGCCGCCGAGTTCGCGCTTGAAGACGGTGAGGGTCTTGGACATCGATCGGTTCCTCAGCTGCGC
Source organism: Planctomycetota bacterium (assembly GCA_020638835.1). GTDB lineage: Bacteria > Planctomycetota > UBA1135 > UBA1135 > JACKHV01. The sequence continues at coordinate 422,259 of JACKHV010000003.1, forward strand.
TCGTTCCCGGCGGTGACGGTGCGGAAGACTTCGTCGAGACGGCCCGACTCGACGGACAGGTGGTCGACTTCCCAGCCGCGTTGGTGCGCGAGGCTCGAGAGTCCGCCGAGGATCGCAGCGTCCTCGTTCGGGTAGATGCGGTAGCGCGTGTGACCCTCGGGCGCGTCGAGCGGTTCGACGCGCGCGACGCCCGCGATGCCGGTCAGCGCCTCGCGCGCGTCCTGCGCGCCGTCGAGCGTCAGCGTCACCGCGCCGTGCGCCGGGTCCATCGCCTGCAGCTCGGCCGGCGTGCCGTCGAAGCGCAGCTTGCCGTGCGCGATGATGATCGCCCGCGTGCAGACGGCGGAGACTTCCTCGAGGATGTGCGTCGAGAGCACGATCACCTTGTCCTTCGACATCTCGAGGATCAGCTGGCGGACGTCGTGCTTCTGGTTCGGGTCCAGGCCGTCCGTCGGTTCGTCGAGGATCAGGACGTCCGGATCGTGCACGATCGCTTGCGCAAGGCCGACGCGGCGCTTGAAGCCCTTCGACAGCGTGTCGATGCGGCGGCGCAGCACTTCCTCGATGTGCACGCGCGAGACGACGCGTTCGATCGCCGCCTTGCGTTCCCCGGACGGGATCCCGCGCGCCTCGGCGACGAACTTGAGCAGCCCGAGCGCCGTCATGTCGCCGTACAGCGGAGCGCCCTCCGGCAGGTAGCCGATCCGCTTCTGCGCCGCGATCGGGTCCTTCGTCACGTCGTGCCCGCAGACGCGGGCCGTTCCGGAGGTCGGGTCGAGGAAGCCGGTGACCATCTTCATGGTGGTCGATTTGCCGGCGCCGTTCGGGCCGAGGAAGCCGAGGACCTCGCCGCGTCCGACGTCGAAGGTCACGTCGTCGACCGCGGTGAGCGCTCCGAAGCGCTTGGTCAGGTGCTGGATCTCGATCATGTGCTGCGAGGGGGCTGGAGTCCCGATTCGAGGCGCTCGCGGGGTGCGAGCGCAGGTCCGCCGCGAGAAGCGAGCGGGCGATTCTAGGGGCCGGGGCGGGCCGGGCAAGGATCGCGGGGGGGCCCTCGCTACGTCGCGCCGACTTCGCCGTTGGCGCCGCGACGGTCCGAATCCGCGCTGTGGGAGGGCCGGGGCGGTCGCTATCATGCTCCGCCCGAAAGACGCCGCAGAGCCTCGGCGCCCCCGGAACCCACCCCCAGAGAGAGACTCATGACACTGCTCAACGCACTGATCCTCGCGGCCGCGGCGAACCCCGTCGCGGAAGCGCCCCAGCCGAACCTCGAGCTCGCTCCCGTGCTCACGCCGGAAGACGCCGAGAACCTCAACGAGTGGACCGGCTCGTTCAACGCCGGCGGCACGATCTCCACCGGCAACACCTCGCGCAAGAGCGCGAACGCCGCGCTCGACATGCAGCGCCGCGGCGAGAAGGACCGCTGGACCATCGGTGCGTCCTGGAACTACGGCCAGGAGAAAGACCTCGCCACCGGCATCAAGACGACCTCGCAGCGTCGCTTCGGCGCCGCCATCCAGTACGACTACTTCCTCAGCGAGAAGTCGTACGCGCTCGCGAACGCCGCCGGCGAGAACGACCTGCTCGCGGACCTGCGCCTGCGCGGCACGGTCGGCGTCGGTTACGGCTACCAGTTCGCGGAAGAGGAGAACTGGAAGCTCGCGACCGAGCTCGGCGTCGGTTGGTACAAGAAGGACTACTACAACAGCCCCGACGAGGAGTACCCCAACGCGCGCTTCGCGTACAACTGGGAAGCCCGCTTCGGCAAGGGCGAGGCGAAGAATTGGGTCGCCGCGCAGGACTTCAACGTGCTGCCCAGCCTCGAGGACGGCGACCAGGTGTACACGCGCCTCGACACGCGTCTGCGCTACGACATGAGCGCCGCCTGGTTCCTGCAGCTGCAGCACATCTGGGAGTGGGACAACGTTCCCGCCCCGGGCCTGCGCCGCAACGACAACCGCGTGCTCGCGTCGATCGGCTACAGCTTCTGAGCCGAGACGCTCGAACGGATCGCGGGCCGGCGGGGGACAGTCCTCGCCGGCCCGCGGCACGTCTCGGGCGCTCGAATTGGTAGATTCCCCGCCATGGACGAACGTCTGCTGCTGTTCATCGCGCTGCTCTTCGCGGCGAGCCTGATCGGCATGTTGCCGCCGCTCGTCCGTCGTTGGAGCGACCGTGGACTGCACAACTTCGTCGCGGCCTCGGCCGGCATCTTCCTCGGGACGGTCTTCCTGCACCTCCTTCCGGAGCTCGCGGGAGGCGACTCGCACGGCCACGCGCACGTGCACGCATCCGTCGACTCCTCGATGCCGTGGGCCGCGGCGCTCGTCGGCTTCCTCGGTTTGTTCCTGATCGAAAAGGTCTGGATGCGCGGCAAGCCGGGCGCCGACGGCCACACGCTGGTGTGGGTCTCGACGTACGTCGGTCTGTCGGTGCACGCGTTCACGGCGGGACTCGGACTCGCCGCGCTGCTCGAGCACCCCGAGCTCTCCGTTGCCGTCGTCGCGATCCTCTGGCACAAGCTGACCGAGTGCTTCTCGCTCTCCTCCGTCATGCGGCTCGCGGGTGCGCCGGCGAAGCGACACTTCGCGATGCTCGGACTGTTCGCGTGCATCACGCCCGCGGGGTTGTTGATCGGAGCGCAGCTCGCGGGCATCGACGCGCACGCGAACGCCGCGCTCACGGGGCTCGCCGCGGGCACCTTCCTGTACGTCGCCGTCTGCGACCTGCTGCCCGAAGTCTTCCACCACTTCGACCGCCGCACGCCGCGCGTGATCGCGCTCGTGGCGGGGGTGGTCGCGTCCGCGCTCGCGCCCGAGTTCGAGAGCTTCGACGCGCTGATCGCATCCTGCCGGCACTTCGGCGACGAGGCGCTCGCGACCTTCCTCGCGATGGCGCCGTACTTGTTGCTCGGTTTCGCCGTCGCGGGGCTCGTGCAGGTCTTCCTCGAGCCGGCGGCGCTGCAACGCTGGTTGAAGGGCGAGGGCGCGAAACCGATCGCGACCGCGTCCGTGCTCGGCGCGCCGCTGCCGCTCTGCTCGTGCTCGGTGATCCCGGTCGCGTCGGGCTTGCGCAAGGCGGGCGCGGGGAAAGGGCCGACCAGCGCCTTCCTGATCGCGACGCCGGAGACGGGCGTCGATTCGGTCAGCGTGACCTGGGCGCTCTTCGACCCGGTGATGGCCGTCGTGCGGCCGGTCGCGTCCGTGCTCTCGGCGCTCGTGACGGGCTTGGCGGTGGGCCTCTTCGCGAAGAGCGCGAACGACGACGAGCCGAACGCCGGTCTCGACGCAGCGGTCGCGAATCCGTGCTGCTCGAACGCGGAGGAGGCCGAGGGTACGCACGTGCACGACGAAACGCCCCGCCTGCGCCGCGCGGCGCGCTTCGCCTTCGTCGACATGGTCGACGACCTCGCCGGCGCCCTGCTCGTCGGCATCCTGCTCAGCGCCCTGATCGCCGCGTGGGTCCCCGCGGACTGGTTCGACAGCCCGCTACTCGCCGGCTCGGGCGCGATCTTCGTGATGCTGATCGTCGGCGTGCCGATCTACGTCTGCGCCGCGGCCTCGACGCCGATCGCGGCCACCTTGTTGCTGAAGGGGCTGTCGCCGGGCGCCGTGCTCGTGTTCCTGCTGGCGGGGCCCGCGACGAACCTCGCGACCTTGGCGGTGATGGGGAAGAGCCTGGGCAAGCGCGCGCTGGGCGTGCACCTCGGCGTGTTGGTGGTGGTGACGCTGGTGCTGGGCTTCGCGACGGACGCGCTCTACGAGAGCTTCGGATTCGCCTCCTACGCACGCATCGGGGAGGGGCACGAAGGACACGCGGGTTGGTTCGCGCACGCCTGCGCGCTGCTGCTCGCGCTCTTGTTCCTGGCGTCCTTCTGGCGCCGCTGGGCCAAGCGCCCCGCACAGGTCGAGCCCGCGCACGCGCACTGATCGACGCCTGCGGCGCGCGCCCGGGACCGCTACGCGCTCGCGGTTCGGGCGCGCTCGGACGATCCCCGTTGCGCGCGGACCGTCCGCCTCGCGTCACGCCGCCGCGCCCGAGCGCGGAGCCGCGTCCAAAGTGATTGCGCGGTAGCGGCGCTTCCATCCGCAGCTGAGCTTCCAGCCGCCGCGCACGACGATCGCACCGTCGCTGCCTGCCTCAGAGTCCGGCGGCCTCCCCGCCCAACCGTCGAAGAACCTGCCCGACGAGAACACGTCCGGTTCGCCCGTCATGCCGCACGGGTCGTACAGCGTGCCGTGCTTCAGGTGGTTGTTCAGCACGTACACGAGCGCATTGCGCACTTCGCGCAGCGTCTTCAGCACGCGGTCGTGGAAGCACTCACGGAACACACGCCCCGTGCGACGCCAGATCATGTTCAGCGTTCGAGCGATCCGCGAGTTCAGTCCCTTCATCCCGTTCGACAGCGCGTTCTTGCTGTCGGCCTCGACGGTGAAGTGCACGTGGTCGCGCTGGATCGAGTAGTGCACGATTCGGAAGTCAGGGCGCTGCGCCTCACGAATGCAGTACGTCAACGCCCGCGCTTCGAGCGACTCGCGCAACCACGGCAAGCCCTCCGCCAGCTTGATCGTCACGATGCGCGGGTCGTGCCGCGAGACCCGCTCGCGCGTCGCATGCGCCACACCGCTCTTGCGCTTCGGTCGACCGGCCCCTTTGCGGCGACCTCCGTGCGTGCGCGGTTCGGAGAAGTTGAAGTCACCTTGTCGCAGCACGCGTCGCACATCTGTTAGAACGACGTGCGCGCTGCGATGTTCGCGATAAGTGCCGCATTGTTGCTCTATTCTCTAAATGGATGCGGTGTCGGGAATGGTGTGACGATGGCGTCGCGTCGTCGCTCCAACACGCCGCCCCGCTCGCTCGAGCTCCGCAAGGCTCCGCTCGCGGGGCTCGGCCCGCGGAATCACGGCACGTGGTGTTAGTGTCGCGTCGGCCAACGGCGCGCCCACAACGACACCGCCGTTATCAAGTTCGAGACTCCGCCACCTTGCCCGCTAACACCGGAACGAGCCCCGCGAGCGGAGCCCTCGGCGGAGCTCGAGCGAGCGGGGCGGCGCTGCAACGACCAGCGCCCAGCTCCGCTCACCCGCGAGACACCGCACATTCCGCGCATTGAGCGCGGGACTCGTCGCCCCGCGCCAGCGCTCAAACCCCCATGATGTGATACCCCGCGTCGACGTAGATCGTCGACCCGGTGATCCCACGCGAGAGGTCGCTGCACAGGAACAAGCACGTATCACCGACTTCGTCCGCCTTGATGTTGCGGCGCAGCGGCGCTTTCTCGGCGATGTTGTCGAGCATCTCGGTGAAGCCCGAGACGCCGGAGGCGGAGAGGGTGCGGATCGGTCCCGCGGAGATCGCGTTGACGCGGATGCCGCGGGGGCCGAGGTCGGCGGCGAGGTAGCGGACGCTCGCTTCGAGGGCGGCCTTGGCGATGCCCATCACGTTGTAGTTCTGGATCACGCGCTCGCCGCCGATGTACGACAGCGTGACGATCGAGCCCTCGCGGCCTTCCATCAGGGGCAGGGCGCGGCGCGCGATGGCGGTCAGCGAGTAGGCCGAGACCTCGTGCGCGATCATGTAGCCTTCCTTCGAGAGCGAGTGGAAGTCGCCCTGCAGCTCCTCGCGGCGGGCGAAGGCGACGCCGTGCACGACGGCGTCGAGGTGGCCGAACTCCTTCGCGATCGAGGCGAAGGCGGAGTCGATCTCTTCCGGCTTGGTCACGTCGCACGGCAGCACGATCGAGCCCTCGCACTCGGCGGCGAGGCCGCGGACGGTTTCCTCCATGCGCTCGCCGACGTAGGTGAAAGCGAGGCGCATGCCTTCGCGAGCGAGCGACTTGGCGCAGCCCCAGGCGATGGAGCGCTTGTTCGCGACGCCGAGGATGACGCCGTTCCGTCCTTTGAGGGAGATCTGCAAGGGGGGTCCTCTTCCTGATGCGGTGGGCCGGCCCTGAGGGGGCCCGGAGAGTCGTTCGCCGGTGGGCGAGCCCGGCATGTTGCGGGGCGGGAGCGCGCGGAGCAACAGCGGAGTGGGCCGGGGCCGTTGAATCCGATCGGGGCGCGTCCGCGGTGGCGAAAGTGGGGAATCCGGGCCGCGCGGCGCGCCCGGGTCCGCTCGGCTCGGAAGACTTCCCGCCCGCGGGATCGGGACGCAGTCCGCTGGCAGGCCCCGACTTGCAGCGTTCCGCGGTGACCTGGCGAGCCTGCGGTGCTGCGCGGCGCCGTGCGCGTCACCGATCCCGCCTAGCCTGGCGTTCCGCTCGCGGCCTCGGCCCCACCCCCGGAGAGAGGAACCCCATGACCGCTCGACTCGACCGCCACGCGACCACGGAACTGCCCTTCGCACCGCCCGCCGCGCGGCGCCCCGACTGGCGCGCGCTGCTCTGCGGCGGCACGCCGCGCGAGGTGCTCGCGCGCATCGTCGACGGTGACCCGCTCGGCCTGCGCCCGCGCATCGCGGCCGCGCTGCGGCGCGGCGCCTGGTTGATGGACGCCGACCGCGTGCTGCTGCGCGCCCTCGCCCTGTGCGCGAGGCGCGGCGCGAGCTACCGGGGCCGTCCCGCGATCGACGAGTGGCTCGAGGCGCGCGTGCAGGAAGCGATCGAGGACTTGCTGGAGGAAGAACACGCCGCGCGCGCTCCCGCGTCCGCTGCCTTCGCCGACCTGGCGCGACCGCTCGCGCTGTCGCCGGAACGACTGCGCGCGGCGTGTGCGCGCTTCCACGCGAGGCCGCGCGAAGAACGCGAGGCGTACGTGCGCCTCGTGCTGGATCGGAGGCCGCTCGAGGAGAGTGGAACCGACCCGCTCGAAACCGCCCGCCGCGCGCGCCGCGCGACGCTGGCACTGCTCGGAGGAGAGGGATCATGAATCGACGCGTCGAACGCCGACCGAATCGCGAAGAACTCGCACGCCGCCGCAGCTGGGCGCGGCTCGTCGCGGACCTCGAGTCCCGCCTCGCCGAAGTGTTGCGCGGCTTCGTGTCGTCCGACTTGATCGCGTTGCACGCGCGCTGCGAAGACGAACTCTCGCGCGTGCACGTCGCGATCCAGGCACGGCTGCTGCGGCACGCGGCGGAACTCTGCCTGTTGCGCGACGCGAACGCGCGCCTGTGGACGGCGGCGGCGGCAGCGCCGAACTTCGCGGACTGGCGGCGGGCCGCTGACGAAGAGATCCAGCTCGCGCTGTCCGACGGGCGGCGCATCGACGGGAACCTGCTCGCGTGCCAACTGATGCCGCGCGACGCGTGGCCTCCCGCCGAAGTCCTCGCGCGGGCGGCGCGGCGCCTCTCGCCGGGTCCGACCTCCGAGTTGTTGTTCGCGCGCTCGCGCTTCGCGGCCGGACATCGTCGCGAAGCCGAAGCGCGCTACCGCGCGATCGTGCGGGGCGGCCGGATGCTTGGCGGTCGCGTGCACGAAGCGGCGGCGGCCGCGGCGGAAGCGCGCGGCGACCTGCGCGCCGCGCTGGAATCGAACCTCGTCGCGCGCGCCCTCGGCGCGGGACCGCGCGCGGAAGCGGCGGCCTTCGTGATCGCGTGCGTGCTCGGCGAACGCTCCGTCGCACTGCAGCTCGCCGACGAACTCGACGCGCGCGAAGCCGAACGCCGTTCCGCGCCGCGCGAACACGCGCGCATGCTGCGTGAACTCGCCGCTCGCTGGCGTGCGCGCGACATCGCGCCGCGGCCCGCGCCCGGGACCGTGGCGCTCGTCGCCGACTGCTTGTGCAGCGGCGAACGCGGTCTCGCCGACCTCTGCTACGCGTTGCTGTCGTGACGCACGACCGGTCGGAGTCCGAGCCGCGGCTGCCCGCGGGGGCCGAGGAAGCGCTCGAGCTGCTGCTCCCCGACGCCGACGAGCGCCGCCGCACGGAGGCGGAACGCGTCGCCGGCTTCTTGCGTCTCTTGCAGGCCGACGCCAGCCGCGCGGGCGAACGCGTGTCGGTGGACCTCACGCGTGCGCGCGACGACCTGGCGCGCAGCGGGCGCGAGCGGCTCGAAGGCGCGCTGAACGACCTCTGCGCGCACCACCTCGCCGCTCTGCTCGATCCGGACCGCTTCCTGCACCCCGGCGAGGCGTCGAGGCCGGCCGCGCAGGCGTGGCGCGAGCTCGAGAGCTTGCGCGAGGAGTACGACGGGCTGGCGGAACTCCCCGTACCCGGCGAACCGGTCTCCGCCGTGGCCGCGCGCTTGATCGAGAGCTTGGCGCGACACGCGGGCGAGGCGTCCGCCGCGCTCTGGCACGCGCGGCTCGTCGGGGCGCTGCGTGGACCGCGCGACGGCGAGGCGGCCTTCCGTGAGTTGGCGAGCGCGGCGGGCGACGCCGAGGTGCCGCCGGCCGTGTGGGCGGGGGCGATCGAGTGCGCGCTCGACGCCGGCGCGGTGCACCGCGCCGCGGACCTCGCGTCCGAGTGCGCGACGCGGCATCCGCACGACGCGCGCCTCGCGCGACTGCTGGTCTGGTGCCGCTTGCTGGCAGGGGACTTCGAGGCGGCGCGCGCGCTCGACGCGCGACTCGGCGCTTGGAAGGGCGACTTGCCCGGCGTGTTGTCGCGCTTGCGCGACGAGCTGCCGTCGTGCTTGGCGCTGCTCTCGGGTCGCACCCGGCGGTCGACAGCGCAACATGACCTCGCGCCACCCCTCGAAGCCGAGCTGGACCGCACGGCCCTCGGCGCGCAGCTCGTCGCGGTGGTGCAACTGCACCCTGGCGCCGGAGCGGAGCTGATCGCCTTCGACGCGGCGCCCGGCCTGCGCGCGCGCGTCGAGCGCTGGTTCGAGGATCGAGACCGCGCGGCCTCTCGGCCGTCGAACCCCGAACATCGAGTGTTGCGCGACGCACGCGCGCAGGCATGGCACCGCACCGACGGCGCCGCGTTGCCGGACAGCCTCGGCGGTGCCGACAGCCGCGCCGCGCTCTTGCAGCCGATCCTCGACGACGCAGGCGAGACCTGCGGGTGGTTGCACCTCGAGTCGTCGCACCACTTGCTGCCTACGACGCGACGCATGGAAGCGTTGGCGCGCGCGTGGCGCTTCGAGCTGCTGCGACGACGCGGTCGCTGGGAAGCGCCGGACGACGCCGAGGTCTTCGCGCGCGTCGACGACGACCGCGGTGAAGTCGCGCGCGCCTTCCACGAGCTCGTCGCGCGGCTCGGCATCAAGACGGCGCGGCGCGCGTGGTGGGGGTTCGAGCTGCGGGACGGGGAACCGCGGCTCGTCGCGAACGGCGGCGAAGGCCTGGGGCCCGTGGAGGACGCGCCGGGCCGCGGCCGCGCGCTGCACCGCGCGCTCGCTTGCGGCGGACCGGTGCGCGGCGACGAGCCGGACGCGAACTTGTACCTGCACGCGCAGTCGGCCGCGGGCGTCGTGTTGTGCTTACGCGTCGCGGAGGAGTGCATCGGAGCACTCGTCGTCGAGTCCGAGCGCCGCCGCGACTTCTCGGCGTCGGAGGCGGAGCGCTTGGCCGAGCTCGTCGACGCCGACGCGCTGCACGTGCGGCTCGCGCAGTTCCACGCGGAGCACCGCCGGCGACACGGACGCGCGGTGATCGCGGACGCGGACAGCACAGGCTTCCGCGCCTTCCATGCGGCGCTGCGGCGCGCGCGCTCCGCGTCGGCACCGCTGGTTCTGTGCGGACCGTCCGGCGCTGGCAAGCGCGTGTTCGCGCGCTGGGCGTGGTTCGAGTCAGGCGCAGCCGAAGCGCGTCGCGAGTCGACGATCCGAGACTGGCTCGCAGACGGCGCGCGGGGGCCGGCCTACTTGACCGGGCTCGAGCAGGCCGACGCCCACGACCAGCTGTGCCTGCTGCGCACGCTCGAGGACGGTGCCGACGCGCGCGACCTCGCCTTCGGCACGCGCGAGCATCCGGGTTGCGCCGCCCGCGACGGGCGCTTGCTGCCCGAGCTCTCCGCGTGGCTCGGTCGCGAGCTGCACTTCGTGCCGGGCTTCGCGCAGCGTCGGGAAGAGCTGTCCCTGCTCGTCGAAGCGCGGCTCGCGGAGCTGTCCTGCGAGTCGGCTCGACCTCTCCCGCACCTGGACGACGGCGCGCTCGCTCTCCTGTGGCGCCAGGACTGGACCGGCAACTGGCGCGAGCTCGACGCGCGCCTCCACCGCCTGCTTCAGCGTGAGACTGCGGACGAGGTGACGTCCGACGAGCTCGCCGAGATCTGGCGCGCCGCCGGCGACGAAGCCGTCGCGCGAATCCCGTCGCGCGAGCCGTCGGCCGAGCTGCTGCAGGCCGCGCTGCTCTCCACCGCCACGGCCGGCGGCCGGGCGAACAAGCGCCGCGCCGCCCTCTACCTGGGCTGGGACCCGGACACCCTCGCGGCGCGGCTGGCCGAAGCCGACCTCTCCGCGATCGATCCATCGGCCCGCGGCGCCGCGTGGTCGAGACGGCGAAGCGCCGCCGGCGGACGCTGACCCCACGACTTGGGGCGCCTGGGGTAGGATCGAGGCTCCACTCGACCCCCCTGGAGTCCCTCATGTCTTTCGTCTCCCCCCGCGTCGCCTGCCTCGTCGGCGCGCTCCTCACCTGGTCCGGTTCCACGGCCCACGCGCAGTACGACCCGACCTCCGGTCAGTGGGGGAAGGACGCGAGCCACCACCTGCGTGTGATGTCGTGGAACGTGAAGGACGGACTTTGCACGTCGAACGACAAGCAGGAAGGTCAGAACAACTGGACCGCGATCTGCCGCACCGTGGCCGCCTTCCAGCCCGACGTGCTCGTGCTGCTCGAGTGCGCGGACAACAGCGGCAACGGCACGGGATCGGGCAACGACAACGTGGCCGAGCTGACGGGCGTGCTCGAGTTGATGATGCACGGCGGCAGCGATCCGGATCACGGCGGTGCGGCGGTGACGAGCTACGTGCAGCTCTACGCGCCCGGCTACGACCTGCCGTACATCTTCGTTCCGAACGAGACGGACAACTTCAACCGCAACGCGATCATGTCGCGCTATCCCTTCGCCGACCTGAACGGCGACGGACACAGCACCTGGAGCAACATCCCGAACGTCAGCGCGACGAGCTACGCGCCCGGCGGCGACGGCGGCATCCGCGGCTTCCAGTTCGTCGAGATCGACCTGCCCGACAACGTCTACTCGGGCGACCTCGTGCTCGGCGGCGCGCACATGAAGGCGGGCAGCCAGAACAGCGACGAGGACCAGCGGCGCGAGGCGGCGCAGAACGTCGCCTACGTCGTGGAACACTTCTTCAACGGAGCCGGCACCGGGACGGTCGACCCCTTCAACAAGATCGCCGACTCGCCGCAGGCTACCACCGTGCTCGACCAGTACACGCCCGTGATCCTCGCCGGCGACTGGAACGAGGACGAATCGACGAACGGCCAGAAGGGACCGGCGGAGTGGCTGACGCACGCCCAGTTCACCGGCGGGACCGACGGCACCGACCGCGACGGCTCGGACATGCTGTACGACGACGCGCTCGACTATGCCGGCAGCGACAACTCGCTCGGCACGAAGAAGCTCGACTACATCGCCTGGCAGGATTCGATCGCGACCCTGCAGAACCAGTTCCTGTTCCACTCGAACGTCGTTCCGCTCGCCAACCTGCCTGCGGAGATGCTGGGCTTCCCGAACCCGATCTCGATCAGCGGTTGGGCGTCGGACCACAAGCTCGTGATCTGCGACTTCGACCTGCCGCGTATGATCATCGACCCGCTCTGCTTCGGCGACTCGCAGCTCGCGATCTGCCCCTGCTTGAACAGCACGCAGGCCGGCGAAGGTTGCATGAACTCGACCGGCGACGGTGCGATCCTCACCTACACCGGCACGGCGGAGATCGCGGCGGACGACTTGACGCTCTTCGCATACCAGTGCCGCCAGTCGCAGACCGGCGTGTTCCTGCAGGGCGGTACGCTGACGCCGCAGGCTTTCCGCGACGGCATCCTCTGCGTCGGCCCGCCGACCTTGCGACTCGAGTTCGTGCAGACCGACTTCATCGGTAACGCGACGTCCTCGATCTCGCTCGTGAACGACGGAAACAACGTCCCCGGCCTGACGCGCTACTACCAGTTCTGGTTCCGCGACCCCGGCGGAGCGTGCGGCGCCGGATCGAACCTGAGCTCGGCCCTGCGCGTCGTCTGGCAGTGACGCCGTTCCGCGCGCCGGACGCGGCGCGCGCTCGATGAAAGTCTCGGACTTCGACTACGAGCTCCCGCCGGAGCGCATCGCGCAGTCGCCGGCGGAGCGTCGTGAAGACGCGCGCATGCTCGTGCACCGCCTCGGCGGCGAGAGCGTCGCGCACCGCCGCGTCGCGGAGATCGGCGAAGAGCTGCGCGCGGGCGACCTGCTCGTCGTGAACGACACGCGCGTCCTGCCGGCGCGCCTGTTCGCGCTGCGTGCGACGGGCGGGCGCGTCGAGCTGCTTTGCGTCGAGCCGCTCGCCGACGGCAGCTGGCGCGCGATGGTGCGCCCCGCGAAGAAGCTCGAGGCAGGCGACGTGCTCACGATCCAGGGCACGGACCGCGCGCTCGTCGCGGTGCGGCGCGAGTTGGACGCGACCGGCGCGCCTGGAGCGATCTGGGTCGTGCGCACGGCGGACGGCTCGCCGCTCGAGGACTTGATGCTCGAGCAGGGCGTGATGCCGCTTCCGCCGTACATCCGACGCGACGCGAGCGGCGAGCCCGAGGACCGCGAGCGCTACCAGACCGTCTACGCCGAACGCCTCGGCGCCGTCGCCGCGCCGACCGCGGGCCTGCACTTCACGGAAGCGCTGCTCGCGGAACTGGAGTCTCGCGGCGTCGAGCGCGCACACGTCACGCTGCACGTCGGCCCGGGCACCTTCCTGCCGGTCACTGCCGACGACACGGAGCAGCACGAGATGCACTCCGAGCGCTACGAACTCTCGCAAGCCGCCGTCGACGCGATCGAACGCACCCGCGCGCGCGGCGGCCGCGTCGTCGCCGTCGGCACGACCAGCGTGCGCGTGCTCGAGGCGTGCGCCGACGAGTCCGGCCGCTTGACCCCCGGGACGGGCGCGACGCGCCTCTTCATCACGCCCGGCTATCGCTTCCGCGTGGTCGACGGCTTGCTGACGAACTTCCACCTGCCGCAGAGCACGCTGCTGATGCTGGTGAGCGCGCTCGCCGGGCGCGAGCGGACGCTGGCGCTGTACCGCGAGGCCGTGGAGCGCGAGTACCGCTTCTACAGCTACGGGGATGCGATGTTGTTGATGCGTGACGGGAGTCCCCGTCACTCACTCGCCAACAACAACTCCCGCAACTCGACCGCCGCGCGCGCCGGGTCGTCGGCGGCGAGGATCGCCGAGCTCACCGCCACGCGGCCCACGCGGGTCAGCTCGCCGATGTTCGTGCGGTCGATCCCGCCGATCGCAAAGACGGGGACCATCGAGGACTCGGTCGCGATCCACGCGGCGTCGGCGCCGTTCGCTTGCTTCAGTCCTTTCGTCGCGCTCGCGTTGACCGGGCCGAAGCCGATGTAGTCGATCTCGAGCGTGCTCGCCTCGACTACCTGTCCGAGGTCGTGCGTCGAGAGGCCGATCAGCACGTCCGGGCCGAGCACCTTGCGCGCCTCGTGGACCGGCATGTCGTCCTGGCCGAGGTGCACGCCGGCGCAGCCGTGCTTGAGTAGCGCGAGGGCGACGTCGACGCGGTCGTCGACCATCACCAGCGGCATCTTGCGCAGGTAGGCGACGGCGTCGATCACGCGCAGCGTCCAGTCGTGGGTCGCGGCGGCCTCGGCGGGGGAGCCGGCGCCGCCGGTGCCCAGGGGCTTGGGGCGGACCTGGATCACGTCGACGTGCTCGGCGACGGCCTCGACGACGGCGAGGGGGTCGCGGTCGCCGCAGGCCTCGGGCGTGAAGACGAGCATCAGGCGGGCGAGGGCCAGGCGCTCGCGGAAGAAGCCGGGGTCGGGGGAGATCGGAGCCATGGGGGCGGGGGGGGGGGCGAGGCGCGGGAAGGGGCCACCGCTGCGGGGGGCCGCATCCTGGCCGCGGGGGAGCCTCCGAGAGCCCTCGAAACTTCATTTTTCCCGAGGAGACGGCACAACTCGGCCGCTCGCTGTACCTATTGATTGTCGACTGCGCGAGCTGAGTCTCTCTCGATGCCCCCCGGGGCCGCTCGCGCCCTGGTCCGGCCTCGCGAGCACTGCTCCTCCCCTGGTGAGCGCTCGGCCGGACCTCTTCTTTCCCCCGATCCCCGAACTCCCCCCGGTTCATGCTCCGACTCCGCTCCCTTCGTGCCCGCTCGGCGGCGCTGATCCTCCTCGCCTCGCCCGCGGCCGCGCAGCAGTTCACGACCCTCGCCGGGGCCTTCAACGCGACGGCGCGCTGGACCGAGGGTGTCGAGTGCGCCGACATCGACAACGACGGGGACCTCGACGTGTTCTTCGCCGAGGGGGACGGGTTCTCGGCTGCCGGCACGCCGCGTCAGAACAAGCTGTTCCTCAACATGCTCGTCGAGAACGGCAGCATGTCGTTCACCGACGTCAGCCTCACGCGACTCGGCACGCACGTCTCGAACGCGAAAGCAGTCGTGACGGCGGACGTGAACGGCGACGGCTGGGTCGACGCCTTGTTCGTCAACGCCTTCAACGCGCAGCCGCCGTACCTCTACATCAACCAAGGCGCGGCGAACCCCGGCTTCTTCAACGAGGAAGGCGCGACGCGCGGTCTGACGACGAACTTGAACGCGTCCAGCGCGCAGTTCGGCGACATCGACGACGACGGCGACCTCGACCTGGTGATCTGCGATTCAGGCCCGAGCCTCTTGGGCAGCCCGGGCGGCAAGCCGCGGCTGTACTACAACGACGGCCTCGGCAACTTCACCGAGGAGACCGGCAACGGCTGGGATCCGCCGACCAAGCGCGCGCACATGGACGTGCAGCTGGCGGACGTCGACGGTGACTGGGACCTCGACTTCCTCGGCGCCTGTCGCGCGACGAACACGGGCGGCAATCACTACGTGCTGATCAACCAGGGCGGCGGCGTGTTCACCGACTCGTCGAGCGCGCTGCCGGCGACTTCGTCGAACTGCTACGAGTTCGAGGTCGGCGACCTCGACGGCGACGACGACCTCGACCTGTTCTTCGTCAGCCTCTCGGGCTTCGCCGAGGGCGCGGTGCGAAACGACCTCTCCGGCGGTGTGCTGGGCTTCTCGAACTTCGGCGCGACGCTGGGCAGCGACGACGACAACGAGATCGTGCTGTTCGACTCGGACGACGACGGTGACTACGACGCCTTCGTCGGCTCGCTGGGCGCCCGCGAGAAGCTGTGGGTCAACCAGGGCAACGGGACGTTCGTCAACGGCGACGTGAACATCCAAGCGCTGAACGACCCGACGCTCGACATGACCGCGGCGGACCTCGACAACGACGGGGACTACGACCTGGTCACGGCGCAGGGCGAAGGCGCGCTGAACCGCACCAACCAGCTCTACCTGAACAGCGGGCCCGCCGACACGCGTCCGCCGAAGATCCAGGATGAGCTTCCCGCTGCCCCGCAGGGCGGCGCGCTCGTCGTCAAGGCGCGCGTGACCGACGCGGTGCGCGACGACGGCAAGGACTGGGTGCGCGGAACGGCGCACTACGTGATCGGCTCCGGCGCGAGCACCGCGATCACCCTCGTCAGCGGCAGCCTCGTGCCGAGCGCGAACGCGGGGATCTCCGCCGGCGACGAAGTCATCTGGACGAACTCGTCCGCCGTCACGGTCTCGATCAGCGGAACGACCGCGCCGTGGACCTTCGAATCCGGACCGATCGCTCCGGGCGCGTCGTGGTCGCACGTCTTCGTGCGCCCCGGCAGCTATGCGTACCAGTTCTCGATCGGCCCCGCCGGACAGATCATCGTCGGAGGCGCTGCGCAGAGCGCGGACAGCTTGCGCATGGGCGGCGACCTGCACCGCTTCGCGTTGCCCGCCGGCTCGCCGCTCACCTACGAGCTGTCGTTCACCGACTGGGCCGGGAACGAGTCGGTGACGGATTCCGTGCGCTACGTGCCGCCGCTCGGCACGACGACGTGCTTCGGAGACAGCACGTTCGGCGCCTGCCCGTGCCTCAACCACTCCGCGCTCGGCGCGGGCGAAGGCTGCCTGAACTCGTCCGGCCTCGGCGCGCGACTCAGCGCTTCCGGCTCAGCGTCGGTGGCGGCCGACGACCTCGTGCTGCACGCCGATCAAGCGCGCGCCGGTCAGCCGGGCCTCTTCCTGCAAGGCGCCGTCCAGATCGCGCTGCCGTTCAAGGACGGCCTGCTGTGTGTCGGCAACCCGACCGAGCGCCTCGAAGTCGTCTTCCTCGACGGCGCGGGCGCCGGACAGTCGGCGCAGTCGATCGTCACGAACGGCGTCGTTTCGCCCGGACAGACGCGCACCTACCAACTGTGGTTCCGCGACGGCGGCGGACTCTCCGTCTGCGGCGCGGGCAGCAACTTCTCGCAAGCACTGAACATCGTCTGGCAGTGAAGTCCGCGCGCGCCGACGCGCTAGACTGCGGACCATGATCGCTCTCGTCCCGCTGCTCTTCGCCTCCGACGCACTCTTCACCGAAGTCGGCGAGACGGCGCTGCCCGGCGCCGTCACGACCTGCGGTTCGCTCGAGAAGGACTTCATCCTCGAGGTGAACGGCGGCGGCGTGCTGCTGGAGGACTTCGACCGCGACGGGAACATGGACCTCGTCGTCGTCGACGGATCGACGCTCGCGCGCGCGAAGGCCGGCGAACCGAGCTTGCCGGCGCACCTCTTCCTCGGCGACGGGAAGGGCGGATTCGCGGCCGCCGGCGACGCGTGGAACCTCGCAGGCGGCCGCTGGGGGATGGGTGGCGCGGTCGGCGACGTGAACGGGGACGGCTGGCCGGACATCTTCGTGACGCACTGGGGCGGCGACCGGCTGTACCTCAACGAAGCGGGCGAAGGCTTCCGCGACGCGACCCTCGGCTCGGGCCTCGAAGGAGACCGCTGGGGAACCAGCGCCGCCTTCCTCGACGCGGACGGCGACGGCGCGCTCGACCTCTACGTCGTGAACTACCTCGCGTTCGACCCCGAGACGGTTCCGGCGCGCGGTTCGGGCTGCACGTGGAAAGGGCACGAAGTGATGTGCGGTCCCGAAGGGCTCGTGCCCGTGCACGACCAGTTCTATCGCGGCAAGGGCGACGGGACCTTCGTCGAGGAGAGCCTCGCGCGCGGCTTGAAGCCCGAACGCGCGGGCTTCGGTCTCGGCGTGGTCACGCTCGACTACGACGGCGATGGCGACACCGACCTCTACGTATCGAACGACTCGACGCCGAACTTCCTGTGGGAGAACCAGGGCGACGGAACCTTCGTCGACGTCGGCTTCCGGCGCGGCGCGAGCCACGACGCGAACGGCAAGGAACAAGCCGGCATGGGGATCGCGTGCGGAGACCTCGACGGCGACGGCCGTCCCGACCTGTTCGTCACGAACTTCTCCGGCGAGAACAACGCGCTGTACCGCTCGACGGGCAGCGGCGGCTTCCGCGAACGCTCCGCGCGCGCGGGGCTCGGCGGCCCGAGCATCGCGCGACTCGGTTGGGGCACGGGTATGGCCGACTTCGACCTCGACGGAGCGCTCGACCTGTTCGTGATGAACGGTCACGTCTACCCGCAGGCGGACAAGGCCGGCACGGACACGAGCTATGCGCAGCTCGACCAGTTCTTCCGCGGGGACCGCGAAGGGCGCTTCGCCGAGGAGCTGCTGAGCGACGCACCCGCCACGACTTCGCGGGCCGCCGCGACGGCGGACCTCGACAACGACGGCGACCTCGACATCGTCGCGCTCTCGGTGGAAGGGCCGGTGCGCGTGCTGCTGAACGGCGCGGAGCACGGACCCGATCGACACTGGCTGCGCGTGCGACTGGTCGGTCGCGGCGGCAACACCGCCGGTCTCGGTGCGCGCGTGACGGCGCGCTGGAAGGACGGCAGCCGTTCCGTCGACGTGCGCACGGCCGGCGGTTTCCAGGCGTCGCTGCCGGCGGAAGCGCACTTCGGCTTCGGCGCGCTCGCCGAGCTCGAGGCGCTCGAAGTGCGTTGGCCCTCGGGCGTCGTGCAACGCGTCGAAGCGCCGGCGCTCGACCGCGTGCTGGTCGTCGAGGAGGAGGCGCGGTGATCCTCGCCTTCGTCGCGCTGCTCGCGCTCGGCGCGCCGCAGCAGGACGTCGCGCCCGCCGAGGAGACGACGGCTCTCGAAGAAGAAGTCAGCTCACCGGCCGTCGTACTCGACCGCACGCCGCAGGAGTGGCCGCGCGCGGAAGCGGGCGCCTGGTCGGACTGGACGCCCGAGGTCGCGCCGGAGGGCGAGTTGCTCGTCCACATGCGCACCGCCGCGATCCACTACCGGCGCGGGGACTTGCCCGGTTCGCTGACCGCGCTCTTCGAGCTGCTCGAGGCGCAGCCCGACTATCCGCCCGCGCTCTACCAGGCCGGCGCGATCTACTTCCGCCTGCGGCGCTACGGCGACGCGGCCTACGCCTTCGAGCGCTACCTCGCCGTCGCGCCGCAGCAGGTCGGCGATACCCGCGCGCTCGGGCACGCGCTGTACACGCTCGGACGCTACGAGGAGGCGGCGGAGCACTACCGACGCGTGATCGAGGCGTCGGGCGAGCAGCCCGAAGCACTGCGCGGACAGGCGCTGACGGAGTGGCGGCTCGGGCGGCCGGACGAGGCGCTCGCGCTGCTGGGCCGCGTGCTCGAGCTCGACCCCGAACACGAGGAAGCGCAGCTCTGGCGCGCGCGCATCCTCCACGACGAAGATCGACCCGAGGAAGCGCTCGCCGCCGCCGAAGCCGCGCGTGAGCGGGACCCTTTCGAACCGCAGGCGTGGTTCCTGCTGAGCCGCCTGTACTTCGAGGCGGGGCGCGACGAGGAAGGGGAGGCGGCACGCGCGCGCTTCCTGCAGCTCGACCTCGTCGAGCAGGAGACGCGCGTGATCGAGTCGCAGCTGCTCTACGCGCCGCAGCAGCCGCGGCTGCGCGCGCGCTTGATCGAGCTGCGCGCGAGCACCGGGGACCTCGCGGCCGTGCGCGAAGCCTTCGCGGAGTGGATGCAGTTCGACTCGCGAGGCGTCGCGGTGCGCATGCACGCGATCGACGTGCTCGTCAGCCTGGAGGACCGCGAAGGCGCGGACCTCGCCGCGGCGAGCTTGAAGGCGGTCGCGGGCGACGACGCGGACGCCTGGGCCAAGCTCGCGCGCTACTACGCAACGACCCGCCAGCGCAGCCTGCAGGTCGAGGCGGAGCGGCGCGTCGGCGAGCTGCGCGGCCGCTGAGCGCGGGAACAGAAGAAGCCCGCGACCTTCGGGCAGGACGCGGGCTTCGCGGGGGGTGAGGAACGACTTGGGTCGCGCGCGCCGTGCCGTGCCTGACCGGCGCGCGGCTTCGGGCCGGGACTAGGCGGACTCTTTGCCGCGGTCCTTGCGGGGTCGGCCGCCCTTCGGGCGACGGGCTTCGAGGTTCTTGTGGAAGGACTTCCAGTCCTCCTTGCTGAACAGGTGGACTTCGTTGCCGCACTCGACGCAGAAGCTGCTCTCGACGCTCATCAGGTAGCTGACGTACTTGTCGCAGCAGTCGCAGTACTTCTTGTCGCTGTAGAAGTTGGAGTGGTTCATGGTCTGGTGTCCTGCTGGTTCGCTGTTGCTCGTCGGGGGCCGTCGCTGTGGCGGCGAAGGCAGTGGAGCAGTGGCGGTGCCAAGTCGCGCCGCGGGTCCCCCGAAGATTGCAACTTCTTATAGAGCAGAGCTTTGCGTCCGCCGCGAGGACGGCGGGCGGCGCGGAGCCCGCGAGGGGCGTGTCGAAGAATCTCGACATCGCGCCGCACCCTCTCGACGATCCTGACCCCAGCTCGGGTTCTTAGGAACGCCCATTTACTTCGGGGCCCCGTCGCCGGCCCGGGACAAGTCCCTGCACGAGCGGGACTTGCGCGCATGACGAGGCTGGGAATCGGGCCCTGTCCAAGGATCGAAACACGGGGAACCCCCACGTTCAGGCATCGGAACGGAACTGACTGGGTTCCGTGTGGATCCCGGCCCGACCGGCCCCCGGAAGCACTGCCGGAGCACGCACTAGGAGCGGAGGGGCCGCGCGCGAAGGGCCTCCGCACGGGCGAAGACGGCGCTGCGGCCGGGAGAGCCTCTCGCGCGGGCCACCCTGGAGGGGCTGTCGGGTGAGCCCGTGGAGGGCGACCACACGGAACCCAGTCAGTTCCGATCGGACATCGGGAGCCAGTCGCCCCGCTTGCGGGCCGCGTCGAGCGCCTGCGCAACCCCCGCGTCGGCGGCGTGGCCGCGCTCCAGGCCCCAGGCGGCCGCCTCGCGCACCACCGGCGAGGGGTCCTCGGTCAGCACGCGCAGCAGGGCGTGCCGGCCCTCGTCGCGCGGGCGGTTTCCCAGCACGATCGCCGCGTTGCGCGCCAGCCCCTCACGGTTCGGCCGGCGCAGGGCCGAGCCCTCGAAGTCGACGGACATCTCGCGCCGCGGCGCGAGCCAGCTGACGAGGTCGCCCTCCGCGACCTGGCGGTGCGTCCCGAAGCGCTCGGCGAGGTCCGGCGCCTTGCGGCCGAAGGGGCAGACCTCCGAGCACAGATCGCAGCCGAACACCCAGTCGCCGATCGGCTCGCGAAGGGCCGCCGGGATCGCGCCGCGGTGCTCGATGGTCAGGTAGCTGATGCAGTCCGGCGCGTGCACCAGGCCCGGCTCGCGGATCGCGTCGGTGGGGCAGACGTCGAGGCAGGCCGTGCAGGTGCCGCAGGAGCCGGCGGCGGGCCCTTCCGTCGGCTCGAGTTCCTCCCCGAGGATCAGCTCGCCGAGGAAGAACCAGGGGCCGAAGCGTGGGTGCAGCAGGTTCGCCGCCTTCGAGAGGAAGCCGAGCCCCGCCGCGGCGGCGTGCGAGCGCTCGAGCAGGGGGCCGGCGTCGGTGATCCCGCGCCAGGGCCCCGCCAGCCCGGCCTCCTCCAACCGACGAGCGAGCTTCTTGAGCCGCTTGCCGATCCAGTTGTGGTAGTCGCGGCCGGCAGCGTAGCGCGCGACGCGGCCACCCCCGGCGAGCTCGACCGCCGCCCGCGAGTGCCCGACGCCCACGACGAGCAGACTCATGCCGCCGGGGAGGATCCGGCGGGGGTCCCGGATGCGCTCCGACTGCCGCTCGAGCCAGTCCATCCCGGCGCCGTGGCCGGCGGCCAGCCAGGCCTCGAAGCGCGCTGCGTCCGGCGGCGGCTCCAGGGCAGCGATGCCGGCGAGGTCGAAGCCCAATTCGCGGGCGATCTCGAGAGCGATAGCGCGTCGGTCCATCCGGTGTCCTCGTGCCGCGCTATCATCCAGGAGGCCGCCGTGGACGTCGCCGCGGCAACTCGAACTTTTTGCAGACATCCAGGGAACCTGCTAAGCCCGCGAGCGGTCGGCACTTGCGCCTTCCTGGGGGAGGTCCCCGCGGGGCCTCTGCACGAGCTGGGTTCCGGAACGGTTACTGCTGCCACAAGGCAGTCTAGAATGGCCTTCGACGGGGGTCCCTGGTGGGCCTTCGCGCCCTTCCGCCCCGCCTCTGAACCCGAACCCGCCGCTCGATGCAAGCGACCGACCCCTTCCACTCCGGCCCTTCGCTCCTCGCCGAGGGCGGAGTGCCGCGCTTGAAGGAACGGCTGGCCGAGATGCGGCCGGAGATCGGGCGCGAGGAGTGGAAGCGGATTCAGGAATTGGTCGCCGATCCCGAGCGCGACCACGAGTCGATCCGCGACTCCGTCTCGACGCGGCTGATGGAGGTCTTCAAGGGCGCCCGCGCGCGCCAGGAAGAATGCCGCGGCGCCTTCGGCCTGCTCTACGAGCTGAACGGCCAACACCTCCTGACCCAGGTCGCCGCCCGCCTGCGCCGCTACTCGAGCAAGGCCGACCCGCGCGACGTCCTGCAAGAAGTCTTCTTCAACGTCTACCGCTACCCGCACCGCTTCAACTCGGCGCGTGAAGACGCCTTCCGCGTCTGGTCGGCGATGATCGTACGCAACACGGTGCTCAAGCACCTGCGCTCGCTCTCGCGCGGCGGCCGCAACGAGCTGAACTTCGAAGACGTCCCCGAACAATCCTCCGGCGAGAACGACAGCCCGGTCGCCGGCGCGATCGAGACGGAGAGCCGCGACGAGTGCGCGCGCGTCTTCGTCACCTACCTCCAGCTGTACCTGCAGTTCTACTCGATGCTCTCGGAACGAGAGCGCCGCGCGTTGCACCTCGTCGAAGTCGACGAGCAGAGCTACCGCCAGGCTTCCGAGGAACTCGGCATCAAGCTGGAGAACCTCAAGATGGTCATCTTCCGCGCACGCCGAAAGATCCACCGCTCCATGCGGCGGGTCTTCGAGGGTCTCTCGCCCGACTGCCGTCCGGCGCGCGATCCGCGCTCGCGGGAGACTTCGCTGGAATCGACCGAGTCGACGCTCACCGAACGCGGCAGCTCCAAGGCTGCGCGTGCTTCGGAGGGAGGTGCCTGATGGGATCCATGAGTTGGCCCCTGGAATCCGACGCGCATGCCCATTTCCAGATGGACCTGTCGTGCATGTTGGACGGGGAACTGGACGAAGCGGCTGCCGCGCGCGCGATGCTCCACATCGAAGAGTGCGGCAAGTGCCGACACTTCTTCGACGACATCCGCCTGCAGGTCCGCGCCCACCGCGACGCGCTCGATCCCGACCGCCTCTTCGCCCGCGTGTCGATGCTCACCGGCGCCGACCTGCGTGAAGAAGCGGAGCACATCGACCTCGTCCACCGCCTCGCCACGGTCTTCTACCAGCTCGGCAAGGCCTACGTGCTCTCCGCGATCGACCCCGACTTCCGCACGCGCGTCTTCGAGGACGCGGTGAAGATCGACGACGTCCAGACCAAGGGTCGCGGCTTCGTCGACGGCGTGGTGATGGCCGGCAACGGCCGCGCCGGCGGCGTCGACTGGGCCGAAGCGCGCCACATGCTCAACGGTCGCCTCGCCAAGATCGAGTCGCCGCTCGAGAAGGGCCGCCGTCTGCTCGAAGAAGCCGTCCAGGCCGATCCGAACCACGAAGAGTCCGCGCTCTACCTCGCCTTCCTGCACTCGCACGAAGGCCGCACGCTGAAGGCCGCGGACGAGTACCGCCGCATCTTCGACAGCGCGCTCTCGGAAGAGAACCGCGGTCACGCCGCGATGCAGCTCGGCCGCTTGTACGCGGGGGAAGGCGACTACCGCCGCGCCCTCGTCTGCTTCCGCTGGATCTCGATCAGCGGACTCTCGCGCGTCGACGAGCGCTTCTTCGGAGCGCACTTCAACGCGGGCAAGTGCTACACGATGCTCGGCCAGAAGGACCGCGCGCTGATCGCCTTCCGCGCGCTCCTGGACGAGCACCCCTCGCGCATCTCCGAAGTGGCTCGCCTCTTCGCCGGTGCGACCAAGCTGCAGCAGGCGATCGAATCCATTCCCGGCTTCCTCGAGGAACTCGTGCAGCGCTGTCCTGAGCTGTTTCAGGCGCCCGGGTCCTCCCAATCCGACGCTGAGCTTCCCTGAGCTCGGACCGAGGACGCCCTAGGAGCTTCAAGATGAACTCTCTCACTCGCACGACCATCGCGCACGGCAGCATCCTCGGGGTGCTGCTCGTGGCAGGCGCCTTGTCGTTGACCGTCCCCGCCGATGCCGCCGACGGCTCGCGCGACGATCAACGCATCGAGGCCTCCGCGCCGGACGACGAACTGGTCGGAACGCTTCCGATCTTCGATCCCGACAGCGGCATGCCGCTGCCCGGCGAACCCGAAGACCCCGCGGCCGAGCCCGACGAAGATCCGGAAGATCCCGCGGTTCCCGACCCCGCCCCCGGTGGCGGCGGACTGCTCGGTCCCGACCTCCCCGACGTGGTGGGGGCGCCGCGCCTCTTCCTCTACGGACCGTTCAACCTGCTCGCGCTGAACTACGACGCCTTCGACCCGCAGCACACGGGGACCTTCCACACCGACCTGACGAACCCGGCGAACGCGTACCTCGTGTTCAGCGGCTCCGCCGGCTTCACGGTGCCCACGGACTTCTTCACGATCGACGGCATCCAGACTGGCCTGCTGATCGGCACTGACGAACTCGAGCCCGTCTTGGGCTGCGTCAGCTACCTCGGACAGATGTCGAAGCCGCTGCTCCTCGAGAGCGGATCGAAGAAAGACTTCCCGGTCGCCGAGCTCTCCGAGTACGGCTTCCTGCTGGACGGGGTCAACCTGTTCACGCGCAGCACGATCAACGGACGAGGCGTCATGACCGCCAAGAGCGGCACGGGTGACGTGGTCCAGATCAGCTACCGGAAGCTCTAGTCGGCTCACGGCCACGCGCACACGGACGCCGCGTTCCCGATCGGGGGCGCGGCGTTCTTCGTTCGGTCAGGCTGCATCCGTCGGTCCGGCGGCATCGATGCAGGTGTGTGAAGCGCAGGCCGCGGGCCCGCGTTCCAACGCACTCCACACTCAGGACCACCGGAAGGACTCCACATGAAGACGCTCCTGCTCCTCTCGATCTTCGCGCTCGGCGGCCTCGCCACTGCGCTGCCCGGCGACTGCCAGAAGCAATCCTCCTGCACGGCGACGACCGCTGCTGCGGAAGGGAAGACGATCATCGATACGGCCGTCGCGGCCGGGAACTTCGGGACGCTCGCGACCGCACTCGACGCTGCCGGTCTCATCGAGACGCTGAAGGGCAAGGGCCCGTTCACCGTGTTCGCCCCGACGGACGAGGCCTTCGCGCAACTGCCCGAAGGAACGGTCGAGACGCTGCTGAGGCCCGAGAACAAGGCCCTCCTGACCTCGATTCTCACCTTCCACGTCGTCCCGGGTGACGTCATCGCTGAGGAGGTCGTGAAGCTCTCGCACGCCGTCACCGTGAACGGTCAGCGCGTCGACATCCGCTTCGACGATAAGGCGAAGGAAGTTCGCATCAACGGCGCGAAGGTCACGACCGCGGACATCCGCTGCAGCAACGGAACGATCCACGTCATCGACAAGGTGATCATGCCCAGCACCAAGAACCTGGTCGAGACGGCCATCCAGGCGGGGGGCTTCGACTCACTCGCCACCGCCGTGCGCGCCGCCGGTCTCGCGGAGGCCCTGACCGGCGAACAACCGCTGACGGTCTTCGCGCCGACGGACGAGGCCTTCGCGCAGTTGCCCGAGGGCACGGTCGAGGCGCTGCTCGAGCCCGAGAACCGCGACAAGCTCGTGGCCATCCTCCAGCACCACGTCGTGGCCGGGCGCGTCTTCTCCGACCAGGCTCTGAAGGCGGGCGAGGCGGTGACCCTCCAGGGCGGCCGGCTCAGCATCGGTCTGGAAGAAGGTGTCGCGTACGTCAATGGCGCGAAGCTCGTCGCGACCGACGTGCAGGCCTCCAACGGCGTGATCCATGTGATCGACCGCGTGCTCCTGCCCGAGTGACCTGCGGCCTAGTAGAGCGTCGAGGAGCAACTGGCCCGCGACGCGCCGGATGCTCCTCGCGCTTCGATGCTCGGCGCGACAGCTTTCCGCCGGGCGTAGGTCGAACCCGGCGCGCTATGATCGCCGGCTGCCCATTCGAAACCCGAAGACACTGCCATGCGCAACAAGCTGCTCTCCCTCGTGTCCCTGTGCCTGCTCGTCGCCGCCGCCTTCGCCGTCGTGCAGCCCGACGACGCTTTGCCCTCCTGGAGAGACGGTGACGCGCGCGACGCGATCGTCGATTTCGTGCAGCGCGTCACGAAGGTGGGCGGCGACGAGTTCGTTCCGCCGGCCGAGCGCATCGCCGTCTTCGACAACGACGGCACGCTGTGGGCCGAGCAGCCGCTCTACTTCCAGGCGCTCTACATCTTCGACCGCGTGGCGGAGCTGGCTCCCGAGCATCCCGAGTGGAAGACGACCGAGCCCTTCGCTTCGATCCTGAAGGGCGACGTGAAGGCGGCGCTCGCCGGCGGCGAGGAAGCGTTGCTCGAGCTGATGGCCGCCACGCACGGCGGGATCTCGACCGAGGACTTCTCCGACTCGGTGCGCAGCTGGCTCGAGGAGGCGCGGCACCCGAAGACCGGCAAGCGCTTCGATGAGATGGTCTACCAGCCGATGCTCGAGGTGCTCGAATACCTGCGCGCGAACGGCTTCAAGACCTTCATCATCTCGGGCGGCGGGATCGACTTCATGCGAGTCTTCGCCGAGGAGGTCTACGGCATCCCGCCGGAGCAGGTCTTCGGCAGCAGCGTCGCTGCCGAGTACAAGCTGGTCGACGGCGTCCCGACGATCGTGAAGCTCCCGAAGCTGCACTTCTTCGACGACAAGGAGGGCAAGCCGGTCGGCGTGCACATGCACATCGGCCGTCGCCCGATCGCCGCCTTCGGCAACTCCGACGGCGACTTCCAGATGCTCGAGTGGACCACGGCGGGACCCGGCGCGCGGCTCGGGCTCTACGTGCACCACGACGACGCCGAGCGCGAGTGGGCCTACGACCGCGAGTCGCACATCGGAAAGCTGGCGCGCGGGCTCGACGAAGCCGAGTCGCGCGGCTGGACCCTCGTCAGCATGAAGGACGACTGGAAGCGGATCTTCCCCTTCGACGAGCCGCGCTGATCAGTCGTCCCAGACGCAGCCGTCGATGCACAGGCGGCCCTGGTGCGCCGATCCCGCCTCGTGCGGATCGTCGCCGAGTCCGGTGTAGCCCATCGCCGCCAGCTCGGCGAGGTCGGCGGAGTCGAGCGCGCTCTCGGCGCCGAGCCAGACCAGCGGCAGGCGGCTGCGCACGGCGTCGAGGCGCGTGCGGAAGGCGTCGAGCGACAGCCTGAAGTTCCGCGCGCGGTCGTCGTCGACGGTGAAGACCTCGGGCGCTGCCTCGCCGAGGTCGCGCGCCAGGTCGTAGGCTTCGATCCGGCGGTCGTCCGTCCCGCGCGCGCCGCGCAGGAAGGACCGGTCCGCGTGCCGCAGCGAGAGCTCGCGGCGGGGAGCGCCGGGTCGTTCGAAGTGCAGCAGCTCGGACCAGATCTCGCGGTCCGCGAAGGGTTCCTCACCGCGCAGCGCGGGGGACAGGTCGGCTCCCGCGGCGCCGGGCATCTGTCCGAGTCCGCACAGTCCGTGCAGCGTGGGGGCGACGTCCTCGAGGCCGACGCAGACCCCAACCTCGAGGTTCGCGGCGAGCCCCGCCGGCCAGCGCAGGATCCACGGCACGTGCACGGTCTCGACGTGCAGGTTGTTGCGGTGCGTCTTCGCGCCGTGCTCGAAGAACTCCTCGCCGTGGTCGGAGACGACGGCCACGATCGTGTTGTCGGAGAGCCCGAGCTCGTCGAGTCGGGCGAACAAGCGGCCGAGCTGGGAGTCGACCCACGCGATCTCGCCGTCGTAGAGCGCGATCAGGTGCGCGAGGTCTTCGGGACTCATGTCGGCCCGCACCGGCGAGTCCTTCGAGGTGACGCGCGTGCCGTCGATGTCGCCCGCGTAGTCCGGGTCGAACATGCTGTCGAAGGGCGGAGGCGGCGTGTAGGGATCGTGCACGTCGAAGAGGTGCAGGAAGGCGAAGAAGGGCTGCTCGCCGCCTTCCGCGCTGACCGACTCGATCCACGCGATGCCGGCGTCGACGACTTCCTCCGACGACGGCGTCGTCGGGTCGAAGAGGCGCGGGTAGCGGTCGGCGAGCGCGCGCATCCCGTCGCGGTCACCGGCCTCCTGCAGGCTCTGGAACTCGGCCCAGACGGGCTCGTAGGAATAGAAGGTGTGCCCGAGGCGCTCGTAGACCTCGAAGCCCGGCCCGAAGCCGAACTGCGGCTCGAGGTACTTCCAGGTGTAGAAGCCGGCGGTGCGGTAGCCCTGGCGGGCGAGCAGTTCGGAGAGGAAGTGGCCGCGGCGCTCGACGGGCAGCGCCCCGCCGCTCGGCGCCTGCCGGGTGAACAGCCGGTCGTCACAGACCCCGTGGCCGCTGACCGGCAGGCCGGTGAGCAGGGTCATGTGGGCCGGGAGGGTCCAGGAGCTGGAGGAGTAGGCGCGCTCGAAGCGGACGCCGCCCTCGGCCAGCTCGTCCAGGCGGGGGCTCGTGGCGCGCTCGTAGCCGTAGCTCGAGAGGTGGTCCGCCCGCAGGGTGTCCACGCTGATCAGCAGCACGTTCGGGCGCCGGGGGGCCGCCGCGGCCGATTCCCGCACGCAAGACGCGACGGCGAGCGCCAGACAGGCACACACCGCCACCAGAGGGGCCCAGAGGCCGGTGGGTCGGGGGTTGGGGGCGTTCACGACGCGGGGACTCAAGCGGCTGGCGCGCGCTCCGATTAACCATACCAGCTCCGCTCGCTCCGGCGGCTCTCCCCGGCCCCGGAAGCCCGATCCGTGCCTCATGGAACCCCTCGCCGCTCAGCAGGGCATCTCGCCCTCCCTCCGCCCGACCCTGTCGATCCACGGGGACCTCGCCGCCGTGCTCCAGCACGGGCGGGTCGTCGCGGGCGAGGTCATGCAGAAGCTGGACGGCGGCAGCCTGCTGCTGGGCGTCGGGAACCACCGCGTCGCGGCGCAGTCGGGCGTCGAGCTGCCGATCGGCAAGCGCTTCCTGGCCCAGGTCGAGAAGACCGCCGGCGGCGCGGTCGTGCTGCACCTCTTGGGCGGCGAGGGCGCGTCCGCGGAGCCGAAGTTGGTCTCGGCCCTGCGCGGCGTCGTCGGGCAGGACCGGCCCGTCGGCGAGCTGCTGCGCGGACTGGCGCAGAGCCTGCGCAACGCGTCCGCCGAGCCCGGCAACGCGCAGCTCTCGAAGCTCGCGGGCGATCTCGACGCGCACGTCTTCCAACCCGGCTCGAGCGGCGCGGAGCTCGCGAGCCTCGTGGCGCGCGCCGGCTTCCACTACGAGGCGGCGCTGCTCGCCTACGCCTTGCGCGGTTCGACGGGGCTCAGCGCCGGCGAGGAGCTGCAGGCGCTCGCGAAGAAGCTCGCCGCCGAGCTCGCGCTCGCCGCCAGCCAGGTCCACGGACCGCTCGAGCCCGCGGCCGTCGGCGCGCTCGGAGAACAACTGCGCCGCCAGCTCGAGAGCTTCCTGCGCGCGCGCCGCGGCCGCGGCCAGGGTCGCGCGGAGCTCGCCGCGGGGCTCGAGGACATGCTCACGCGGGCGTTCGGAAGTCGCGGCGAAGCGCTGCGCGCGCGCATCGCGCAGCTCGTCGGCGACTCGGCGTTGCTCGAATCGCTGGCACGCGAGGACGCGCAGCTCTCCGGCAACCTCAAGGCGCAGCTGCTCGGCGCGCTCGAGGGACTGCCCGAGGGCAAGGCGCGCGAAGCGCTGGAGCGCGTGCTCGCCGGCATCGAGAGCGAGCAGCTGCTCAATGTCGCGCGCAAGGAGTCGAGCGAGGGCCTGCACCTCTCGATCCCGGTGCTCGACGGCGAGCGCTGGGCGACGGCGGACCTCTTCTTCCGCGACGAGCGCCGGCGCGGCGGTCAGGCCGCGGACGACGGAATGCTGCGGCTGACGCTCGCGGTCGACTTCTCGCGGCTCGGGCCGCTGCGCGCGGAGCTCGGCATCACGCGCGACGACCTCGCGCTCTCGATCGTCGCGGGCAGCGAGGAGGTCGCGACGCGCTTGCGCTCCGAGCTCGACACGCTGGCGGCGTCGCTCGCGCGTGACGGACGCACCGTGCGCGTGTCGGTGCGCGCGGGAGGTCCGGAGGAGGTCGCGGCGCACCGCCTCGCCCACGACGTGCGCTGGTTGCGCGAGAACCACATCCTGGACTGCGAGGGATGAGCCAAGCTCCGGACTCACGCCCGCGCGCGGCGGTCGCCCTGCGCTACGACGGGGGAGGGGCTGGCGCGCCCGAGCTCGTCGCCAAGGGCAAGGGTGAGATCGCCGAGGCGATCCTCGCGTCGGCCCGCGCGCACGGCGTGCCCGTGCGCGAGGACGCGGACCTGCTCGAGCTGCTCTCCGCCTGCGACCTGGGACAGGAGATCCCGATGGAGCTCTACGCGGTCGTCGCCGAGCTGCTGACGTACCTCTACCGGCTCAACGGGTCGCTACAGTAGCGGCCATGGACGGACTCCCGCGCTACGAGCACACGCAGGTCGGTCGCATCCACTGGTTGATGTTCGGCGCCGCGGGCGTCTGCTTCGTCGGCGCGCTCGGCGGCCCGCAGACCGCGGACGCGCTGCTGCTGCTCGCCGTCGTCTTCACGTTCGTCGGAGCGTGCTTCCGCTCGCTCACGGTGCGCGACGAAGGCGACCGTCTCGCGCTGCGCTACGGCCCGCTGCCGGTCTTCTCGAAGCGGATTCCGTTCGACTCGATCCGCGCCGTGGAGGCGACGCGCTCCGATCTGCTCGACGGCTGGGGCGTCCACTGGATCCCGGGACGCGGCTGGATCTGGAACCTGTGGGGCCTCGACTGCGTGCGGCTCGACCTCGGGACGCGCGTGCTGAGGATCGGGACGGACGACCCGCAGGGGCTGGAGAGCTTCCTCCGCGAGCGCCTCGCCGGCTGAGCGGAGGCGCAGCTCCGCAGATCATCGGGCGGACACCCGGGTCCAGCTCGGCGCCGGGGCGGCTATGATGCGGAGTCGCTCCGCACCCACCGCACCCGAGAGGTCCCCTCCATGACTCAGACCGCCCCCGAGGTCAAGTACCGCAAGGACTACACCGTTCCCGCCTTCCTGGTCGACACGCTCGATCTCGACTTCCAGCTGAACGAGGACGTGACGACGGTCCGCGCGACGATGGTGATCTCGCGCAACCTGGACTTCCCGGACCACGGCGCGCCGCTGGTGATGGACGGCGAGGACCTGGAGCTCGTCGAGGTCAAGGTGGACGGCGTGGCCCTTCCGCCGACGCAGTACCGCACCGACGCCGA
This sequence comes from Planctomycetota bacterium, assembly GCA_020638835.1. Lineage (GTDB taxonomy): Bacteria > Planctomycetota > UBA1135 > UBA1135 > JACKHV01. The sequence continues at coordinate 453,011 of JACKHV010000003.1, forward strand.
GACGCTGACGGTCGACGGCCTGCCGGAACGATTCACCCTCGAGACGACGGTGCGCATCAAGCCGCAGGACAACACGCGGCTCGAAGGCCTCTACAAGGCCGGCCCGAACTACTGCTCGCAGTGCGAGGCCGAGGGCTTCCGCCGCATCACGTACTTCTTCGACCGTCCCGACGTGATGGCGAAGTACACGACGCGCATCGAGGCGGACAAGCAGCGCTATCCGATCCTGCTGTCGAACGGCAACAAGATCGGCTCGGGCGAGGCGGCCGGCGGGCGCCACTGGGCGAAGTGGGAGGACCCCTACAAGAAGCCCTGCTACCTGTTCGCGCTCGTCGCGGGCGACCTCGCCTGCCACGCGGGTGAGTTCACCACGTCCAGTGGACGCCAGGTCGCGCTCGAGATCTACGTCGAGCACAAGAACATCGACAAGTGCGAGCACGCGCTCGTGTCGCTGCAGAAGTCGATGAAGTGGGACGAGGACACCTTCGGCCTCGAGTACGACCTCGACCAGTACATGATCGTGGCCGTCGACGACTTCAACATGGGCGCGATGGAGAACAAAGGACTCAACGTCTTCAACTCCAAGTTCGTGCTCGCCAAGCCCGAGACCGCGACCGATTCCGACTACGAGGGCATCGAGGGCGTCATCGCCCACGAGTACTTCCACAACTGGACCGGCAACCGCGTCACTTGCCGCGACTGGTTCCAGCTGTCGCTGAAGGAAGGCCTGACCGTCTTCCGCGACCAGCAGTTCTCCGGCGACATGAACTCGACGCCCGTGCAGCGCATCGGCGACGTGCGCATGCTGCGCGCGAACCAGTTCCCCGAGGACGCCGGTCCGATGGCGCACCCCGTTCGTCCCGACAGCTACATCGAGATGAACAACTTCTACACCGTCACGGTGTACGAGAAGGGCGCCGAGGTCGTGCGCATGTACCACACGCTGCTCGGCGTGGACGGCTTCCGCAATGGCATGGATCTCTACTTCCAGCGCCACGACGGCACCGCCGTGACCTGCGACGACTTCCGCGCCGCGATGGCGGACGCGAACGGCCGCGACTTCGCGCAGTTCGAGAACTGGTACTTGCAGGCCGGCACTCCGGTCGTCGAGGCGGTGACGAAGTACGACGCCGCGGCGAAGACGCTCACGCTCGACCTGCGCCAGAGCTGCCCGGCGACGCCCGGCCAGGACACGAAGCAGCCCTACCACATGCCCTTCGCCGTCGGCCTGCTCGGCAAGGACGGCAAGGACATCCCGCTGCGCCTCGAGGGCGAAGCGCAGGCGCAGGGCGGCACGCGCGTCCTCGAACTGCGCGAGCACCAGCACCGCTTCGTGTTCGTCGACGTGAAGGAGGAACCCGTCGCGTCGCTGAACCGCAACTTCTCCGCGCCGATCAAGCTCGTCCACGAGCGCCCCGTCGCGGACTACGCGTTCCTGATGGCGCACGACTCGGACGCCTTCAACCGCTGGGACGCGGGACAGACCTACGGCACGCAGCTGCTGCTCGACCTCACCGCGAAGGTCCAGCGCGGCGAAGCGCTGAAGCTCGACGCGACCTACATCGCGGCCTTCGGTCGCGTGCTGAACGACGCGTCGCTCGACGGGTCGTACAAGGCGCAGGCGCTGATCCTGCCCGGCGAGAGCTGGCTCTGCGAGCAGATGGAGGTCGCCGATCCGGTGGCCGTGCACACCGCGCGCAACTTCGCCCGCCAGGCGATCGCCACGGCGCTGCGCTCCGACTTCGAGGCGGCGTACGCGGCCAACCGCACCGACGGCGCGTACTCGATCGACGGCGTCTCCGTCGGCAAGCGCGCGGTCAAGAACGTCTGCCTCGCGTACCTCTCGTCGCTCGACGGCGGTGAGTCGCGGGCCGACGCGCAGTTCCGCTCCGCGAACAACATGACCGACTCGATCGCCGCGCTCTCGCAGCTCGTCGACCTCGACGGTCCGGCCCGCGAGGCGGCGCTCAGCTCCTTCTACGACCGCTGGAAGGGCGACAACCTCGTGATCGACAAGTGGTTCGCCGTGCAGGCGACGGCGGACCGCGCCGACGTGCTCACGAACGTCGAAGCGCTGCTCGGTCACCCCGACTTCACGCTGAAGACCCCGAACCGCGCGCGCGCGCTGATCGGGACCTTCTGCATGGGCAACCCGGCGTACTTCCACGCGGTGGACGGCGGCGGCTACCGCTTCCTCGCGGACCGCGTGATCGAACTCGACGCGATCAACCCGCAGGTGGCGTCCCGCATGATCACGCCGCTGCTGCGCTGGCGCCGCTACGACCAGGCCCGCCAGGACCTGATGAAGTCGGAGCTCCAGCGCATCGCGAAGGCTCCGGAGCTGTCGAAGGACGTCTTCGAGAAGGTCTCGAAGGCGCTCGAGGCCTGATCCGCGGGGGACGCCCTCAGCTTCCGCATCCGCGAGGGGGCGCCGGTCGTCGGCGCCCCCTCGCGCGTTCCGGCGCCGCGCGTCGCCGTCGGCGCGGAAGTCGGCGCGGAGGGGGAGCTGCGGCTTGCACCCGCGCGTGAGCGCGACATGCTGGGGACCTGCCGGAAGCGAGCTGCATGAGCCACGAGATCCTTTGCGTCGGAGACATCCACCTGGGCCGCGAGCCCGGCCGCGTACCCACCGGCCTGCTCGAGGAACGCGGGATGCGCCGCGCCGAACTCTCCGCCGCCGAAGCCTGGAAGCGCACCGTGCGCGAAGCGCTGCGGCGCGAGGTGTGCGCCGTGTTGCTCGCCGGCGACGTCGTCGACTCGGACGACGGCTTCTTGTCGGCCTACGCGCCGCTCGCGGAAGGCGTCCGCGACCTGCTCCGCGCCGGCGTCGCGGTGATCGCGGTCGCGGGCAACCACGACACCGAAGTGCTCCCGCGACTCGCCGAGGAGATCGACGGCCTGCGCCTGCTCGGCGCGAAGGGCGCGTGGGACGACGCCTTGGTCGAAGCGGACGGCGCGCCGATCGCGCGCGTGGTCGGTTGGTCGTTCCCCAAGCGTCATGTGCAGCAGGATCCGCTCGAGAGCATGCCCGCGGACTACGCCGCCGGGCGCTTCACGGACGGCGTGCAGGTTCCCGTGATCGGCCTGGTCCACGGCGAACTCGATGCGACCGGCGGGAACTACGCGCCGCTCTCGCGCAAGCGGCTCGAGTCCACGCGCTACAGCGGCTGGCTGCTCGGTCACGTGCACAAGCCGCACGAACTGACCGGCGAGCGTCCGCTCGGCTACCTCGGGTGCCTCTCCGGCAACGATCCCGGCGAGGCCGGCGCGCGCGGGCCCTGGATCGCGAAGCTCGACGGCGGACAGCTCGCGCTCGAACACCTGCCGCTCGCGCCGCTGCGCTGGGAGGAAGTCGAGATCGACGTGGACGGCGCACAGAGCGTGGAGGACCTCGAGCGTTGCTTGACGCACGCGCTGAAGGAACTCGACGCGCGACGCCGCTCCGCAGGTTGCGCGGCACGCGTCGTCGGCGTCCGCCCCGTGCTCGTCGGCCGCTCCGCGCTGCCGGCGCGACGGCGCGCGGAAGTCGTGCGCAAGGCGCGCGACCAGCACTACCCCGGCGCCGACGGCGCGACCTACTTCTTCGACCGGCGACTGCGTGACCTCGCGCGGCCGCTCGTCGACCTCGACGAACTGCGTCGCGGCACCGATCCGCCGGCGGTGCTCGCGCAGCTGCTCTGCGACCTCGAGTCGTCCCATCCGGGCTGTCGCGCGCTGATCGAGCGCACGCGCGGCCGCATGCAGGACGAAGTCGACCACTCGAACTTCAGCGCGCTGGAACCGCTCGACGTCACGCGCGAGGACGCGCGCCTGGCGCTGCTCAAGTCGGCGCGCGCGGCTCTGGAAGAACTGCTGGAGCAACGCTCCGCGCAGGAATCAGCGGCGACCGACGCGCAGGAGGTGAACGCGTGAAGTGGCGCGACCTGCGGCTCGACCGCGCGCCCGGCGTGACGCCCGGACTGTCGCTGGAGGACTGCGGCCCCGGCCTGAACGTGGTGGTCGGCCCGAACGGCATCGGCAAGTCGACGCTGTCGCGCGCCGCCCGCGCCGCGCTGTGGCGCAGCGAACCATTCGAACGCAGCCACCTGCACGGCCGCGTCGTCGCGCGCGGCGAGGAGTGGACGGTCGAGCGCGAGGGCGCGCAGCCGCCGCACTGGAACGGCCCCGTCGCGCACGAACCGCAGCGCCCCGACGACCGCTTCCGCAGCTGCTTCCACCTCGAGCTCGAGGATCTGCTGCGCCAGGGCGGGACCGAGAAAGCGATCGCGCGCGAGCTGCGCCTCGAGATGAGCGGGCGCTACGACCTCGACGCCGTCGCCGTCGAGGATCGCAAGCGGGCCGCCAACACGCACGCCGTACGCACGGCGCGCAACGAACTCCTCGCGGCTCGCGACCTCGTCGCGAAGCTCGAAGACACCGCGCGCGACCTGCTCGACCGCGAGCGCGGCCTCGTCGGACTGCGTGAACAGCTGAACGAACTGACGGCGGCCACCGCCGACCGCGTGGCGCTCGAAGACCTCTTGCGCGTCGCCGAGGCGAACGCCGAGCGAGAAGCGCTGCGTGCCGGCCTCGCGGCGGACGATCCGCTGCTCGCGCGCTTCGAGTCGGCCGAGGACTTCCAGCGGCTCGAAGACCTCGAACGCGCTCGCTCGGAGACGCGCGCGGAGGTCGCGCAGCTGCGCGCGGAACTCGAGTCCGCCGCGACAGCGCTGCTCGAACTCTCCCTGCCGTCCGACGGCGTCGACGGCGCGGTGCTGCGCGAAGGAGCGGAGCGCGCGAATCGCATGCGCCGCATCGTGGACGAACTCGCGCCGCCCCTGCGCGCCGAGCTCGCGGGGCTCGCCGGCGAACTGCGCGGTGTTCCGGTACCCGACGGCGACCGCGAGTGGTCGCCCGAGGATCGCGAAGCCGCGCAGGAACTCCTCGATCGCGGTCTCGAGCTGCGTGCGCGGCTCGCGGGCCTCGACCGCGCGTTGGAGCTGGCGGAGACGCAGCCCGAGCCGGCGGAGAAGGATCCGTGGCGCGGCGTGCTCGCGCTGCTCGAGTGGTGCACCGCGGGCGCGTCCGGGAGCGGCGCGGCGACCGGTGCCTTCGGAGCGCTGGTGCTCGCCGCGGTGGTGTTGCTCGCGCTGATCGTCGCCGGACTCGCGGGCTTCGCGGTTCCGGCCTGGGCGTGGTTCGTCCCGTTCGCGCTGGTGGTCGGCGTCGCGTTGCGCGTGCGTAGCGCACGCCCCACGAACTCGCCGGACCGCGACGCGGCGCGGCGGCGCTTCGCCGAGAGCGGAGCGGACGAACCGCGCTCGTGGGACGAAGCCGGCGTGCGGCAAGCGCTCGAAGAACTGCTCGAAACGCGCGCCGAGCGCGACTTCGACGCGCACCTCCGTCAGTGGTCGCGAGGGCTGCGGCTGCAGCGCAAGGACTTCGAACGCGAACGGGCGCAGCTCGCCGCGGACGAGGCCGAGCTGCGCGCCCGGCTCGGCGCCGAGGACGCGGGAGAGTTCGACCTGCGCCTCCTGCTGCGCGCCATGGAACGCGACGCGCGGCGCCGCAAGCTCCAGGAACAGCTCGACGACCTCGATCGGGAGCTGGGGTCCGAGCTGGCGGGCTTGCAGCAGCTGCTCGAGTCGGTCGGCGTCGGGCGCACGCCGGAGCTCGCCTCGGCGCTGGCGCGCTGGGAAGACTTCGCGGCGCGTGCGGCGCAAGAACCGGCGCGGCGGCAGGCGCGCGACAACGCGCAGAAAGTGCTGCGCGAGGCGGAGACGCGCGCGGCGCGGGACTCGGAGCGTCGTTCCGCCTTCCTCGAGGCGCGCCGGCTCTCCGACGCCGACGTCGCGCGCGCGGTCAGTCTCGCGCCGCGCTTCGCGGACCATCGGACGCGCCGTCAGCGGCTGGAGGAACTCGAGAGCGAGTCGAAGCGGGCGCGCAAGCGCTGGGCGGACCGCGCCGACCTCGCGCAGCTCACCGCGGACGAACTCGCGGCGCGCTTGCAGTCAGGGCGCAGCGCGGACGAGCGCGTCGCGCAGCTGCAGAAGGACATCCACGCGATCGAGGCCGATGTTCGCGTCGAGCGCGGCAACACGAACCTCGCGCAGCGCGAAGTCGAGCTGCGCGACGCGACGGAGCGCATGGAAGAGGTTCGCGAGGGCGTGCTCGAAGGCGTCGCCATGGACTGCCTGCTGCTCAAGGTCGGCGAACGACACCGCCTCGAAGGCCGGCCCAAGGTGCTCGCGCTCGCGGAGCGCCACTTCGCGGACTACACGCGCAGTCGTTACGAGCTCGAGCTCGCGACCGACGACGAGCTGGTCGTGATCGAGACCGCGACGCGTCACCGCTTGGCTCCCGACCAGCTCTCGTCGGGGACGCGCACGCAGCTCTTGATCGCGCTGCGCCTCGCGTACGCCGAGTCGATCGAAGGCGACGAAGCCCTACCGATCTTCCTCGACGAAGCGCTGCTGACGTCCGACCCCGCGCGCTTCCGGGAAGTCGCGCGCAGCCTCGGTCGGATGGTCGCGGAGGGGCGTCAAGTCTTCTATCTGACGGCCGAACCGCGCGAGGAGGTCGAGTGGCGCGACGCGCTCGGCGGGGACACGGCGCCGGTCAAGGTGCACGACCTCGGCGGACAACTCGAGACGCTGCGCCGCGTGGCCGGCAGCTCGCTGGAGATCGCGCCGCTCCCCGCGGTGCCCGAGCCGCTCGGCGACGACAGCGCAGGCTACGCGCGAGCCCTCGGCGGACTGCCGCCGGTCGACGGCTTCGCCTCCGTCGACGCGCTCCATCTGCTGCAACTCTACTGGGACCGTCCGCAGGCGGCGCACCGCGTGCTGCGCGAGCACCGTTCGCAGGTGGGGGCCGTGCGCTCGTTCCTCGACCAGACGGCGCAGCCGCCGTGGGACGACGCGGAACGCGCGCGCTTCGAAGCCTACGTGCGCGTCGCCGACCGCGTGCTCGGCCTGTGGCGCATCGGCCGCGCGCCGCGCCTCGACGCCGAGACGCTGCGGGACACCTCGGCGTCGAAGAGCAGCAAGTTCGACGAGATCCTCGCCCTCGCCGCTGAGCAAGCCTGGGAGAGCGGAGCGTTGATCGCCGCGCTGGAGGAGAAGGGCGTCAAGGGGCTCCACAAGCGCATCATCGACGAACTGCGCGACGAACTCGAAGCGCACGGACGCCTCGCCACCGAGACCCCGCTCGGCTTCGACGACTTGCTCGCGCGCGCGCTGGACGAAGCGGAACCCTTCGTCGACTGCGGCGCGATCTCGCGCGAGGACGCCCGCCAGCTGGTCCACCGCTTGCACCGCTGGCTGACCGTCGGGGACGACGCGACGATGAGTTCCGCCGCTGACTGATCGCCGCTTGTCTCGCCCGGCCCGGACCCGCAAGCTCTGGGTCATGAGCTACTCCACCGACCGTCGTTCGCTCCTCAAGCTCGGCGCCTCGGCCGCGCTGCTTCCGCTGACCGGTTGCGCCTCGACGAACAGCGCGGACCAGGTGCGTGTCGCGGGGCGCGTGCGACATGCGTGCATCGGCGTCGGCGGCATGGGGGACGCGGACATGAAGGCGCTCGCCGCTCACCCGGAGGTCGACATCGTCGCGCTCTGCGACGTCGACCGCGCCTTCCTCGAAGCCGCAGGTGAACTGTTCCCCGCCGCCGCGCGCTTCCGCGACTGGCGCGAGATGTTCGAGCAGCTCGAGGGCTTCGACTCGGTGAACGTGACGGTGCCCGACCACATGCACGCGCCGATCGCCTCGCGCGCGCTCGAGTTGCGCAAGCACGTCTACTGCCAGAAGCCGCTGACGCGCACCGTGTCCGAGTCGCGCACGCTGAAGCGCATGGCGCAGGACGCCGGCGTCGTGACGCAGATGGGCATCCAGAACCACTCGGCCAGTCCGTACCGCACCGCCCTGCGCGTGTTCGAGCAGGGACACATCGGCAAGATCCACGAAGTGCACGTCTGGACCGACCGGCCGAAGGGTTGGTGGCCGCAGGGTGCCGACCGCAAGCCCGGCGCCGATCCGATCCCCGAGACGCTCGACTGGAACCTGTGGCTCGGCGTCGCGCCCGAGCGTCCGTACAAGGAAGGCCAGTACCACCCCTTCGCGTGGCGCGGCTGGCAGGACTTCGGCACGGGCGCGCAGGGCGACATGGCGTGCCACTTGATGGACCCGGCGCTTTGGTTCCTCGACCTCGGTCATCCGCGCACGATCCGCTCCGACGGACCGACGCCGAACGGCGAGACCTATCCCTTGTGGTCGGCCGTGCACTACGAGTTCGACGCGAACGAGTACACGACGCGCGGTCCGCTGCTGCTCACTTGGCACGACGGCGGCCGAAAAGCGCCGCGCCAGCTGCTCGACGACCTGGAAGCCGGCGAGGTCTACGACAACGCCTGCCTGTTCGTCGGCACCGAGGGCGCGCTGCTCGTCTCGCCCTACGATCCGCCGCGTCTCCTGCCCGAGGCGAAGTTCAAGGACGTGAAGATCGAAGAGGTCGGAGGCGAGAACCACTGGTTCCGCTTCATCGACGCCGTGCGCGGCGAGGCGGAGACGAACGCCGGCTTCGACTACGCGGCGCACCTCTCCGAGATCGCGCTGCTCGGCAACGTCGCGCTTAGCTTCCCGCACGAGACGCTCGAGTGGGACGCCGCGCGCATGCGCTTCCCGAAGCGGCCCGAGGCGGACGCGCTGCTCACGCCGACGTACCGAACGGGGTGGTAGTGGGACCGCGCCGATGTCCGACACGCCGCTACTCGCGCTGACGCTCGGCGATCCTACGGGGATCGGGCCGGAGGTCTCGCTCGCCTGCCTGCGCTTGCCGGCGGTGCGACGCGCGGCGCGCCTCGTCGTCTGCGGACCCGCGGAGCTGCGGCCGGACGAGGTGCCGCTGGTCGAGTTCGACGGCGCGTCGCTCTCGCGCGAGGTGCGCGAGGGCGAAGCCGTCTGGCTCGCGACGGAAGGCAGCGGCCCGTGGCGCGTGGGCAGCGTGCAACGCGAAGGCGGAGCGGCGGCGCTCGCGGCCCTGCGCGCGGGTCACGAGCTCGCGCTCGCCGGCGTGGTCGACGGCCTCGTCACTGCGCCGGTCTGCAAGGAAGCCCTGCACCTCGCCGGCGAGCCGGTCGAGGGCCAGACCGAGTTGCTCGGCAAGTGGTGCGGCGTGAGCGACCACCAGATGCTCGCGGTCGTGGGGGACCTGCGCGTGCTCCTCCTGACGCGGCACATGCCCCTGCGCGCCGCCCTCGACGCGATCACGCCGGAGCTCGTCGTGCGGCACCTGCACCTCCTGCACCGTGCGCTCGGCGAGCTCGGCATCGCGACCCCGCGCCTCGCGCTCGCGGGTTTGAATCCGCACGCCGGCGAAGGAGGCATCTTGGGTCGTGAAGAACTCGACTTGCTGGCTCCCGCGCTCGAACGCGCGCGCGCCGAGGGCCTCGCGGTGACCGGCCCGCACTCACCGGACACGGTCTTCGCGGCCGCGGCGAAGGGCGCGCACGACGGCGTCCTCGCGCTCTACCACGACCAGGCTTTCATTCCGATCAAGCTGATCGGCGAAGGCCGCGCGGTGACGGTGATCACCGGCTTGCCGTACCTGCGCGTCAGCCCCGCGCACGGCACGGCGCACGACATCGCGGGCAAGGGCATTGCGCGCGCGACCGACCTCGAGAACGCGATCGTGCAGGCAGCCGGTTGGGCCGCGTTGCGCTCGCGCGCCTGAGCGCACTACGCGTCCGTTTCGGCGACGGCGGCCAGGTCGGTGAAGTCGGCGAGCATGCACTTCTTCATCATGCCCTTCATCATCATGACCATCAGCGGCGACATGAGCTTCGCCATGAAGCTCTGCGGCGTCGAGGTCATCGAGAACACGACGCGCGTGCCGTTCGAGGCGGGAAGGAAGTCGAGGGTCGACTTGTAGTGGCAGCCGCAGGAGGCGGCCTCGGTCGTGTAGGAGCGGCCGGGTTGGAAGTCGGTGATCGTCATCTCCTCGGTCGCCTCCTTGCCCATCATCACGCGCGTCTCCTTGAAGCGCGTGCCCTTGCCGATCGGGCCGGGTGTGAGGACGTCGAGGCTCTTGATGCCGCCGACGCGGTTCGCGGCGTTGCGGAGGTCGGAGAAGACGGCGAAGGTGCGGTCCGGCGGGGCCGCGACCTGGTGTTCGAGCTTGACGGTGCTGGCCATGATGCCGCGATTCTATCAGCTCGCCTCGCTCGCGCCGACATCGGCGCCGCCGCGGGAGATGCCGCCCGAGACGAGGAACTGCGTCACCTGGCTGGCGTCGGCGGCGAGCGGTCGGACGCGGTCCGCGGGCATCAGGATCATCTGGCCGGCCCAGCCGAAGGACTGCGGCAAGTAGACGGAAACCGTGCCTTCGAGGCCGATCCACGCGAGGTCGTCGCAGGTGACGAAGCCGAGCAGCTCTCCGTTGATCGGCGCCTCGAGTGTGACGAGCACCGGCCGGTCGAACATCTTCTTCTCGCCGAGCAGCGCCTCGATCACGTCCTTCACTGCGTCGTAGATGAGCTGCACGCCGGGCAAGCGGTGGAACAGCGCGCCGATGCGCTCCGCGATCCAGCGCGCGAGGAAGATGCGCGAGAGGATGCCGAGCGCGCTGACGATCACGAACAGCACCAGGATGCCGAGCCCGGGGATCTTCCAGCCGAACCAGGCCTCGACGTCGAGCAGCGCGTCGAGCTTGTCGAAGGCCCAGATCAGGACGAGGATCGTCGCGCCGATCGGGACGGCAAACAGCAAGCCACGGAAGAAGGGGGTGAAGAGTGCTTTCATGAGGACCTCCGCCGGGAGCATAGAGGTCCGCATGGGGCGTTGGAACGGCGAGGGCCCGGGGAGTCGCGCGACTCTCCGGGCCCTGGCGGTGCCGAGTTGCGGGTGATCAGCCTTCGACCTTGTTCTGGATGATGTCGAGGACTTCGCGCTCCAGCGCGCACGCTTGATCGGCGATCGCCTGACCGCGCTTCACGTAGTCGGCGACGGCCGCCGCGTCCTCGAGGTCCTTGGTGTTGATCTTCACGTTCAAGTACGCGCCGAGCACCGCGGTGCGCGCGCACAGCGCGCCGACTCCGGCGTCCGAGGCCGAGGCGGGCAGGCCGTGTTCCGCCATCTGCTTGACCACGTGCAGCGCGTCGAGCGCGACCTCCATCGTGCGGAAGGGCACCTCGATCGCCCCGCGCGTCGCGATCTGGATCGCGTCGTGGCGCGCGCGCTTCTCCGCGTCGCTGCCGTCCGACATGCGGAAGGCGGCCATGATCGCGTTGAAGGCGTCCGTATCGGCGTCGACGAGGCGCAGCAGCTCGTCGTGGCAGCGCTTGCCCTGCTCCGCGTACTCGGAGAACTCTTCCCAGCGGTCGTCCCAGCCGCGCTTGTGGCTGGACAGGTTCGCGACCATCGTGCCGAGCGCCGCGCCGAAGGCGCCGACGGCCGCGGAGACGGAGCCGCCGCCCGGCGCGATCGACTCCGACGCCGTCTCGTGCGTGAAGCCCTCGAGCGTCTTGTCGATCAGCTTCCCGCCGCGGGGACCTTCGAGCACGTACTCGATGATCTTCTCGCGCGGGTCGAAGGGCGCGAGCTCGTCGAGGCCCATCGACTTGATCGCGATCTTGATCAGCTCCGCGTCGGAGACGCCCGTCGAGCGCTGTTGCTTGCGCAGGAAGTAGCGTCCGGCGTCGAGCATCGCGTTGAGCGGGATCAGTCCGACCAGCTCGGAACCCGTCACGCGGATGCCGCGCGCCTCGGCCTGCTTGCAGCACTCGTCGAAGGCGACGTGCACCGGCGTGATGCGGATGTTCGTCAGGTTCATCGAGATCTGGGCGATGCCGTACTCCTCGATGAACCAACCGATGCCCTTCACGCACTTCAACGCGCCGGGTTCCCAGACGGGCTCGCCCTTCGCGTCCTTCACGACCGGACCGGTCAGCGGGTCTCCGTCACGCTTGATGCGGCCCTTCTCGCGCACGTCGAAGGCGATCGCGTTCGCGCGGCGCGACGAGGTCGTGTTCAAGTTGACGTTGTAGGCGACCAGGAAGTCGCGCGCGGACACCGCCGTCGCGCCGGACTTCGCGTTGAACTTCGCCGGACCGTAGTCGGGCGCCCAGTTCGGGTCGGCGAGCTTCGCCTCGAGGCCCTCGTACTCGCCCGCGCGCACCGTCGCGAGGTTCTTGCGCTCCGGCTTGGTCGCCGCGTTCTCGTAGCAGTAGACGGTCGTGCCGACTTCTTCGCCGAGGCGCTTCGCGAGCTGACGCGCGTACTCCACGCACTCTTCCATCGTCACGCCCGAGATCGGCACCAACGGGCAGACGTCGGTCGCGCCGAAGCGCGGGTGTTCGCCCGAGTGCTTGCGCATGTCGATCAGCTCCGACGCCTTGCGCACGACGCGCACCGCCGCTTCGATCACCGCTTCCGGCTCGCCGGCGAAAGTGATCACCGTGCGGTTCGTCGCCTTGCCCGGATCGACGTCGAGCAGGCGCACGCCTTCGACGGTCTCGACCTGGTCAGTGACTTGGCGGATCAGGGCGGCGTTGCGGCCCTCGGAGATGTTGGGGACGCACTCGATCAGGCGGGTCATGAGGGGCTCGGCGGGGTTCGGGTCGACTCGGGAGGCGCCGGGGCGCACGCGGTCGTGACTTTAGCGGCCTCGATGCGGACCGGAAGGGGGACGAGGGGCTTTCGGGGCTCCGCGCGCGAACGCGAGGCTCCGGTCGCGCCGCGGCTCCTGCCGAAGAGAGGAACCCGCGTCGCCTCGCGTGGTGCTCGGTGGAGCGCCCGCGGCGTGCTCGCCCTCCGCCGAACCTCACCCTCACGGGAGATTCCCTGGTAGACTCAGGATTCGAGCCTCCCAGAACCCCCCTCTGGCGGCCGCCCACAGGCCGCCCGACGCCAGCATGATCCAGCGCAAGAAGAAGATCGTCCTCTACCAGCCGCAGCAGGTGGACGCGAGCCTCGGAGCCGAGTCGAGCAAGGACATGCTGCCGCTCGAGATGCTCTCGATCGCGATCTTCCCCGAGCAGGAGGGCTACGAGGTCGTGATCATCGACGGCAGCCTGTACTCGAAGGAGGAGGCGCACCGGCGCGTGGTCGAGGCGTGCGAGGGCGCGTTGATCTATGCGACGACGGGCATCCTCGGCTACATGGTCAAGGACGGCTTCTACGCGACGACGAAGGTCAAAGAAACGCACCCGCAGCTCCCCTGCATCATCGGTGGTTGGTTCGCCAGTGTTCGCCCCGACCTGCAGCTCGCGACCGGCCTCTACGACGCGGTGGCGCTCGGTCAGGGCGAGAAGCTCTTCATTGACATCGTGCAGGCCGTCGAGTCGGGCGAGCCGCTCGACTCCGTCCCCGGCCTCGCGTTGTGGCGCGATGGACAGGTCGTCAAGACCGAGCCGCGCCCGGTGCTCGCGTGGAACGACATCCCGCGCCTGCCGTGGCACCTGATCGACATCGAGCCGTACAAGGCGCACCAGCTGCGTCCGAACTCGTGCCGCGACGTGCTGCGCATGCCGTCGCCGCGCTCGATGGGGTCCGACCGCGAGTCGTACTTCGGCATCACGTACTACTCGTCGTACGGCTGTCCGGAACCGTGCACCTTCTGCTGCTCGCCGATGGTCACGAACCGCCGCTGGAAGGCGATGCCCGCCGACCGCATGCTCGACGACCTGGAGGAACTCCACGACCGTTGGGGCTTCGACGTCGTGCGCTTCCACGACGCGAACTGGGGTGTGATGGAGAAGCGCGTCAAGCAGTATGCCGAAGGCATGCTCGAGCGGAAGATGAACTTCAAGTACAACGCGTTCATCGAGACGCACTCGATCCTGCACTACGATCCGTCGACGCTCGACGCGCTCGCGGAGTCGGGCCTCTACATCGCCGAGATCGGCGCGGAAGCCGGCACGGACGAGATGATGAGCAAGATCGGCAAGCCGATCGAAGGCGACGACAACATCGCGGCCGCGGTCGAGATGGACAAGCGCGGCGTGTGCGGCTCGGTGACGTACATCATCGGGTACCCGCACGAAGAACCCGATTCGATGCTCGCGACGATCGATCAGTGCCGTCGCCTGCACGTCGCCGCGCCGCTCGCGCGTCCGACCGTCTGGCCGTACCGCCCGATCCCCGGCACCGAGATGTGGGATCAAGCGATCGCGCTCGGTTACGACCCGCCGAAGAAGCTCGAGGAGTGGGGCTCGATCGGTGAGTACCACCTCGAGGAGACGTGGCCCGGCAAGATCCCGCCGCACGTCGCCGACGCGCGCAAGATGTACCAGCACTTCGTGACGCTCGACTACGGCCTCGCGCGCGGCAAGCGCGGCTTCTGGGAAAGGCGCGCGGGCAGCCGCCTCGCCGACGGTTCGTACACCTCGGGCGCGGCTCGCTGGGAAGCGCGCGCGTTCGACGTCTACAACCGCATCGAGAAGAAGATCACGAAGCGCGGCGAGACGGCGCGCACCTTCATCGACCCCGGCCACAAGACGGGCACGGAAGGCAACGCCGCGAGCGCGAGCCGCAAGGCGATGACGCAGACGACTTCCGGTCGCTAGAGCGTGCCGTCCGCGATGGACTGGGCCGAGCGCTACCGCATCGAACACACGCCGTGGGACCTCGGGTGCGCGCACCCGACGCTCACGGCGCGTCTCGCTTCCGGCGAACTCGCGCCGCCGCAGGCTGCATCCGCTTCGCGTTCCGGCGCGCGCGCCTTGGTGCCCGGTTGCGGCCGCGCGCACGACGCACTCGCGCTGGCGAGAGCCGGCTGGATCGTGACGGCCGCGGACCTCGTCGAGGACCTGCGCCCGATCGTCGAGCCGCAGCTCGCCGAGTTCGGCGGGAACTTCGTGTCGGGCGATGTGCTCACGATGCAGTTCGATGAACCCTTCGAGCTGGTCTTCGAACACACCTTCTTCTGCGCGATCGACCCCCAACAGCGCGCCGCGTATGGCGACCGGATGGCGCGAGCCGTCGCACCCGGCGGCCGCATTGCCGCCTTGCTGTTCCCGCTCGACCGCCCCGACGAACGCGGCGGCCCGCCGTGGCGCATCGACGAGCAGGTGTACGAAGCGGCTCTTGGCGACGCCTTCGAGCGCGTGACGCTCGACCCTGCCGTCGGCCGCACGGGCGGGCGCGAGTGGTTGGAACGGTTGGCGGTGTATCGGCGGCGGTAGCGCGTTGCGGGCATCGCCCGCAGGACTCTCGGGTGAGACGGACGGTCCTGCTCGTCGTACCCTGACGAGCGATGCGCAGAGCGACTCCGCTGCTCCTCGTGGGCGTCTTCGCCGCCGGACTCCTGTGGATGCGGAGCTTCGTGCAGCCGAAGACGAGTGTTCCCGAAGTTGTGACCTCGGTGCAACGAGACTCGCGCGAGATGATCCGCGGTTCGGTTCAGAAGGCGTCCTACCGGAAGTACGGCTGCGACATCGTCTGCGACTTCTGGCCCGATCTCGATAAGCGTGCCGTCGCGTTCCATTGGCGGAACAGCGCCATCCTCCTGACTCCGCACGGACCTCAGGCATCGCACTCGACTTCCGAGTCCGTTCGGTTCGATCCGAACTATGTCGAGTGGATCGCGGACGATCAGTTGCTCGTTGCCGGAGTGAGTGCGCAGTCCGGTTCGACCGTCATCGAGGTCTGGCGCTACGCAGAGTGTCCGGACGACTCGATCGTCCGCACCCGCGTCCTCGAAGGAGGCGCGGTCGACGTGCAATGGTCGACTCCTCGCCGCACTTCCGTCGAGCGCGTGTTCGAGAGCAATGAAGAGGCCCACGGCGTCGTCATCTTCGCGAAGGAGAATCTTGGTCGCCCGGGCCACGTCATCCTGCGCCTCCACTCGAGCGGTGCGTTCTTCGACCTCGAACTCGCGTCCGGCGAACTGGCCGCGATCGCATCACCGATCCGAGCAGAGGCGCCGCATTGGGTGCCGGAACTCGCCGACGGCGCTTGGAAGGTTGGCGGATCGGCAGTGGCGCTGAAGCACGCGGGCTTCGTCTACAGCGTCTGGACGGAGGAGTTTCCGCCGGACGAGTTTCGCGGACTCCATCTCGTGGACTCCGACCACGACGGCACGATCGACAGAGTCTCGGCGAACGACCAGAGCGACTCTCTGGACGGCGACCAGGTCCTCTCCTCCTTCTGAGTCGTCCGCGAAGAATGGGCTCACTCCACCTTCTTCCCCTTCATCTCGTTCCCGTTCTGCAGTAGGACGAGCCCGCTGACCTTCCCGTCCTCGTCGCGCTCGAAGCGGATCTCGGCGGGGACGGCGCGGTAGAAGCAGTGGTCCGGCTCGGAGAGGTAGATGCGCACGGCGGGCTGCGCCGTCATCTGCGCGTGGAGGTTGCCGTCGACGACGGAGATCGTCAGCGAGGTCAGCAGGCCCAGCTTGTAGCGGCCGACGTACTCGGCGGCGAGCTCGGGCGTCGGCTCGATCGCTTTGGGGTAGTCGATCTTCCGCGCCTCGGCGCCCATCAGGACGCGGACGAGGTTGTCGCCCAGCACGTCGACGAATCCCGTCGTCGTGTTCGAGAGCACGACCACCGCCGCGTCGAAGCCGGGCATCACGGCGAGGAAGCAGTGGTAGCCGCCGGTCTGCCCGTTGTGCCAGCGCGTCGCGCCGCCCGAGGCGACGTGCCAACCGAAGGCGACTTGGACGCCGTCGGGGCTGCTGTAGAGGATCTCCATCGAGCGCGGCAGCGCCTTCGCGAGCGGCGTTCCGGCGGGGTGCAGCACGGCGCGCGCGAAGGTCAGCATGTCGTTCGCGTCGGAGCGGATGCCGCCGGCGGGCGCCATCGAGAGGAAGTCCCAGCACGCGCGCGGGTTCTGGTCGACGTCGAAGCCGGGCGCGAAACGCTTCGCCATCGCGGGCGTTGGCGTGATCGCCGTGTCGGTCATGCCGAGCGGACCCGTGACGCGGTCGTGCAGCAGCGTCGCGTAGTCGGTGTCCTGCGCGCGCGCGACGGTCTCGCCGAGCAACGCCGCGCCGAGGTTGCTGTAGGCGTAGCGCTCACCCGGCGCGCGCTTCGTCTCGAAGCCGTCCAGGAACTCGAACATCCGATCGAAGCCGTAGTCGGCGTAGGGGTTCTCCGGATCGGCGGGCGCGAAGTTCGTGGGCATGCGCGGCAGGCCGGAGCTGTGCGTCGTCAGGTCTCGCAGGCGGATCGGCGTGTCGCCGACCTGGTCGAGCTCGAAGTCGCCCGCGTAGAACTTCTGCACCGGATCGTCGATCGAGAGCGCGCCGCGCAGCTCGGCGTCGGCGAGCAGCAGGCCGGTGAAGACCTTGCTGATCGATCCGATCTCGTAGACCGTCTCCGCGTCCGGCGCGACGGTCGACCCGATCGCGGTCTCGCCGAAGCCGCGCACGCACGTCTCGTCGCCGCGCACGACGCCGACCACCATGCCGGGCGCGAGGCCGTCCGCGACGAGCGCGCGGGCGTCGATGCCGACGGTGGTCTCGAGCAGCTCGCAGAGGGGCGGCGCGACTTGCGCTTCCTGTACGGGGACGGGGAGAGCGAGGGCGAAGGCAGCGGTGAGCGTCAGCATCGTGATTCGATTCGGGAGCCTCGGGTGCGGATTGCGCGTCCGCGAGGAGCTTGGAGCACGTCCTAGAACCCACCTGGCTTCGGCCGGCTGCGGCCGCACAGCGCTGCGTCAGGTCTCCTCCGAGCCCCATCAAGGGGCGCGTCGTCGACCTTCCTTGCGCCGTGCGCTCCTCGCTCGGCCTCGGGCCGACGGTGGGGTCTAGGACGTGCTCTTAGCGGCGCGCTCGGGCCTTGTCCAGCGATCGGGAACGCCCGGGAGCGCATGGGATCTTCGCGGACCCGTGCGGCGTCCGAGGAGTGCTCCATCGGCGGATCCCCACACTCTCCTCCGATGCCCGTCTTCCGCTCCTCCCACCTTCCGGCCCTGATCCTGGCCGAGCTGCTCTGCGTCGCCTTCGTGCGCTGGTCCTCCGGCGGAGACGAGGGCCTGTCGTTCGAGTCGGAAGTGGAAGCGGCCGCGCCGCTCGAGGCGGAAGTCCCCGATCCGCTGCGAACCCTCGAGCACCAAGCCGGTCGTACTCCGCGTGAGGACGACGCGATCGAAGCAGGGCGGTTCGAGCGGACCGCGGGGCACGGCGTGCGCACGGCGCGCGTCCCGGACGACTTGGATGTGCGCGACAGCATGGTTGCTGACGATCGCGAGCCTCGCTTCCTGGACGACCGGCGCTGACGGTTCCGCGCGTGAGCGCAAGGAGCAGCGCGCGGCCTTGAACGAACTCGCTGCGCAGCTCGGCGAACCGAAGCACGAGCGGCGCCGCGCCGCGGTGCGCGCGCTCGCGGACATGGGGACGGAACCGGCGTGGGAGCTGCTGCTCGCCGCGCTCGCCGATCCGCGCGCGGAGGTCGCCGACGAGGCGCAGTGGCAGCTCGGCCGGCTCGAGCACCCCGCGCTCCGAAAAGCGCTCTTCGGCAGCGACGGCTTGGGTTCGCGCGATCCGTGGGTGCGCTTGCGTGTCGCGGAGGCCTTCGGGCGCATGCCGCTCGAGCTCGACGCGAACGACTTGCTGCCCGTCGGCACGCGCGGCGACCTCGCGGTGTCGCGCACACTACTCTGGTCGCTCGAGCGGCGCGCGCAGGCGGGGCGGCTCGGCGAACCGCCGCTGGGACTCGCGCGCAAGGTCGAGAAGCTCGTGCGCGGCAACGCGGACGACGCGCTGCGCTGCGACGCGCTGGCGAGCTTGGCGGCGCTCGATCCGGACGCGGCGCGCCCGTACGTCGAGCGCTTCGCCGAAGAGCGCGCGCCGCGCTGCCGCACGGCAGCCTTGGTGCTCGGCACGGACCTCTTGGAACCCGACGCGGCGCTCGACCTCGCGCGGCGCTGCGCCGCGGACGAGGACGACGCGGTGCGCGCGGCGGCCGTGATCGCGCTCGAGGACCTGGGACTGCGCGAAGGGCTCGCGTGCCTCGTCGATCGCTTGGAGTCGGAACCGCGGCAACGCACGCGCCAGCGCGCGCTCGACGCGCTGCAGCGCCTGTCGGGTCTGAAGCACCGCGCCGATCCGCGGCCCTGGCGCGCGTGGATCGCCAGCTTGCCGCCGGACTGGCGCCCCGCGCGCGGAGAACTCGGTCCCGCGACGGGCGGGACGGTCGCCTTCGCCGGCTTGCCGCTGCTCTCGGACCGCTTGGCTTTCCTGATCGACTTCTCCGGCTCGCTGTGGGTCGAGCGCGAGGGGCGCGGGACGCGCAAGACGGCCGTCGATGCCGCGCTGTGCGCCGCGCTGCCGAAGCTCGACGAGTCGGCGCGCTTCATGCTCGTGCCGTACACCGCCGAACCGCACCCCTGGCGCGACGAACTCGAGTACGCGAAGCCTCGCACCGTGCAGAGCGCGCTGAAGGACTTCACCGACTGCCGCGAGCGCGGATCGGGCAACGCCTACGCCGCGATCGAGCTCGCGCTGGCGCAGCCGGACGTCGACACGATCGTGCTGCTGACCGACGGCGCGCCGACGGGCGGTCGGCGCTGGAAGCTAGACCTGATCGCCGCGCTGCTCGCCTTCGAGCTGCGCTTCCGCCCGGTCGCGATCGACTTGGTGCTCGTCGACGCGCCGAGCGGCCTGGCGCGACGCTGGAAAGAGATCGCGGCGAACAGCGGGGGGCGCGTCGTCGAGGTCAGCCTGTGACGGTCGACTCGACCGCGCGGCATTCGATCCCAGCGGCTTCGAGCAGCTTGCGCGTCTCGCTGACCTCGCCGACGACGACGATCTCGAGCCTCGTCGGGTCGAGGTGCTTGCGCGCCGCGGCGTCCAGGTCGGCGGTCGTGAACGAGTCACGGCGCGCTCGGCGCTCCAGCGGGTGGTTCGGTCCCGAGTCGTAGCGCGTCCACTGGTCGAGGTACGCGAGGCGCGCGTCGATCGTCTCGAAGCGGCGCGCGTCGGCCTTGCCCAGCGAGTCCTTCGCGAAAGCGAGCTCCTCCTCGCGCACGCCGTCTTCGAGCTGGCGGCGGAAGAGCTCGAGGATCTCGAGCACCGACCGCCCGCCCGCGTCCGCGCGCACCGCCGTCGCGGCGGTCCACGCGCCGGGACGCACGCCGCCGCCCAGGACGGACCGCGCGCCGTAGGTCACGCCCATTTCCTCGCGCAGCCGTCGGTTGATGCGGCTCGAGAAGTGGCCGCCGAAGACGTGGTTCCAGACGGCGAGGGGATGGTGGTCGGGGTGCGTGAAGGCCAGCGCGCGCTGTCCGATGCGCAGCTCGCACTGCTTCGCGCCGGGTACCTCGGCGAGCCACGCGCGCGTCGCGGTCGCGGGAGCGGGGGGCTTGCACACCTCGAGCTCGCGCGGCTTCCGCCCGTCCATCGACCACGGGGAAAGGAGCGGCTCGAGCGCGGAGTTCAGCTCGCGCTCGCCCAAGGAACCCGCGTGCAGGAAGCGCGCTTCGGCCGGTCCCGACTGGTCGCGCCACAGCCCGCGCGCCTGATCCACGCGCATCGCGGCCAGGCTTTCGAGGCTGCCGAGCGCCGGGCCGCCGCGCGCGTTGTCCGCGCCGTGGATCGTCGCGCGCCACAGGTCGTCGGCCGCGCTCGTCGGACTTGCGGCGCGCGCGACGAGCACCTGCTTGCGCTCGGCGACGAGGCGCTCGAAGTCCGCGTCGCGCATGTGTGGTTCGTGCAGCATCGCCGCCAGCAGCGCGACGCCGCAGGGCACGTGTTCCTCGAGCACGTCGAGCTCGAGGATCGTCTCGTCCTCCATCGCACGCGACGAGAGCCGCGCGCCGATCGCGTCGAGCGCTTCCTGCAGTCCGTGGCCGCCCCAGGCGCCGGCGCCTTCGCGCAGGAGGTGCGCCGTCATCGACGCGAGGCCGAAGCTCCCCGCTCCCTGGTGCATGCGTCCGCACGGGACGGCGAGGCGCAAGCGCAAGAGCGGCAAGGGCCCGCCGGGTGCCGAGGTGATCGTCGCGCCGCCGTGCAGCGCGCCCTGCCAGCTCTCGGGCATGACCGGCAGCAGCTCGGCGTGGTCGAGGCGCGGCTCGACGTGCGTGCCGATCGGCGGCGCGACCCAGGGCTCGAGCGGGGGCTCGGTGCGCTCCGGCGCCGGCGCGGGTTCCTGCGCGGCGGGCGTCGATCCTGCCAGCGCGAGTTCCGCCTTGCCGTGCGGCACGCACGAGACGACCGCGAACGGACGGTCGACCAAGTAGCGGCGCAACGCGTCGGTGACCTGTTCGGGCGTGACCTTCGCGCGCGCTTCCGCGTCGTGCTCCAGCGCGTCGGCATCGCCGCGCAGACGGTCGTTCAGCGCGAGGACGCTCGCGCGCGAGGCGACTCTCTCCAGGCCGCGCACCAGCGCCGCTTCGTGGCTGGAGCGGACGCGGTCGAGCTCGTCCTGCGTGACGCCGCGCCGCGCGGTCTCCGCGAGCAGTTCTTCGAGCCGTTCGACCAGACGATCGAGTGCCACGCCTTCGTGCGGCCGCAGCGCGAAGTTCAGCGTCCCCGCGAGTTCGCGCGAGACGTGCGAGGCGTTGAGCTGGCTCGCGAGGTGTTCGTCGACCGTCATCGCGCGGTCCAATACCGACGAACGGTTCGCGGACAGCACCTGCAGCAGCAGGTCGAGTGCGGGCGCGTCTTCGTGACCCGCGTGCACCGTCGGCCACGCGATGTTCAGCTGCGGCGTCGGGACGCGGTCCTCGTAGAAGACGCGCCGCGTCTCGCGCAGCGTCACCGGATGCTGTGCCATGCGCGCGACCGGCGCGCCGGCGGGGATCGGACCGTAGTGGCGCT
This sequence comes from Planctomycetota bacterium, assembly GCA_020638835.1. GTDB lineage: Bacteria > Planctomycetota > UBA1135 > UBA1135 > JACKHV01. Next base: position 474,744 of record JACKHV010000003.1, read on the forward strand.
CGACCAGCTCGACCGCGCGCTCGAACTCGAGGTCGCCCGCCAGCGCGAGCGTCGCGTTGTTCGGCACGTACCAGCGGCGGAAGAAGCTCGTCACGTCCTCGAGCGTCGCCGCGCGCACGTCGTCCGCCGACCCGATCGTCGGCCACGAGTACGGGTGCTCGCGCGGGAAGGCGATCGCGAGCAGCGCCTCGTAGACGCCGCCGTAGGGCTTCTGCTCGTAGTTCTGCTTGCGCTCCTCGAGCACCACGTCGCGCTGGTTGTCGAGCGTCGCCTGGTCGAGTGCCTCGAGCAGCCAGCCGAGGCGGTCCGACTCCATCCACAGCGCGAGCTCGAGCTGGTCCTTCGGCAGCTCCTCGAAGTACAGCGTGCGGTCCGAACTCGTGTTCGCGTTCAAGCTGCCGCCGGCCTCCTGGATGCGCTGGAAGAACTGGCCCTCCGGCACGCGCCCCGAGCCCTGGAACATCATGTGTTCGAAGAGGTGCGCGAATCCCGTGCGCCCCGCGCTCTCGCGCGCGCTGCCGACGTGGACGACGAGCTGTGAGGTGACGATCGGAGATGTGTGGTCTTCGTGGACGAAGAGGCGCAGGCCGTTCTCGAGCACGTGCAGTCGGTGGGGGATGCGCATCGTGGGGTGAGCCTATCGCGAGAGCGGCGTGGATCGGTACCTTGGCCGGCATGAAAGCGACCCTGATGCTCCTCGCCGCGCTCGCCCTCACGTCGTGCCTGTCCGCCGAGCCGCGGCAAGCAGCCCCCGCGGCCGACGCGGCGCGGCAGGCCGCGGGGGTGACGACGCCCGCCGAACACCTCGGCCGGCCGGTCGGAGCGGACCACACGCTCGCGGACTGGGGGGAAGTGTCGTCCTGGTTCCGGCTGTTGTCGGAGCAGTCGCCGCGCGTGCGCACGGAAGTGATCGGAAAGACGACGGAGGACCGCGACTTCCTGCTCAGCGTGATCTCGAGCGAGGAGAACCTCGCGTCGCTCGACCGCATCCGCGCCGACAACTGGACGATCGCCGATCCGCGCGGGCGCACGGACGAACAGCTCGAGCAGGCGCTGGCGCGCGGCAAGGTCGTCATCTTCGTCTCGATCGCGATGCACGCGACGGAGTGCGCCGGTCCGCAGTTCGGCATGGAGCTCGCGCACCGCCTCGCGACCGACGAGTCCGAGGCGTACCGCAAGATCCGCGAGAACGTCGTCGTGCTGCTCGCGCCCAGCTTGAACCCCGACGGGCAGGACCACGTCACCGAGTGGTATCGCGAGACGGTCGGCACGCCGTACGAGGCGAGCGACCTCTTGAAGCTCTACCAGTACTACGCCGGCCACGACAACAACCGCGACTGGTTCATGCTGACGCAGGACGAGACGCGCATCGTGACCGAACAGCTGTACCGCGTCTGGAAGCCGCAGGTCTACTGGGACGTGCACCAGCAGGGCTCGACACGCGAGCGCTTCTTCGTGCCGCCCTTCCGCGATCCGCTCGATCCGAACCTGGAGCCGCGCGTGATCACGGCGATCGACGCACTCGGAAGCCGCGCGCTCTTCGACATGACGCAGGCGGGCTTCACCGGCGTCTCTACGGGCGTGAGCTACGACATGTGGTGGAACGGCGGCAACCGCAACGTGCCGGTGCGCCACGGCATCGTCGGCCTCTTGACCGAGGCGGCGTCGGCGAACCTCGCAACGCCGATGTTCATCCCGCGCGACGAGCTGCGCGCGCCGAGCGGGCTTGGCAGCTACGCGCCGTCGAACCGCTTCCCCGCGCCGTGGCCGGGCGGCTGGTGGCGCATCCGCGACATCATCGACTACGAGCTGGCCTTCGCCGACTCCTTGCTCGGCAGCCTCGCGCGCGAACCGCGCCTGTGGCTCGAGAATTCGGCCGCCGCGGCGCAACGCGCGACCTACGAGCTGAGTCAGGAGGCGCCGCGCGCGTGGATCCTGCCCAGCGACAACCGCGACCGCGACGCGAGCCTGCGGCTCGTCGACACTCTCATGCGCGGCGGCGTCGAGGTGCACGTCGCGCAGGGAGAAGTGCGCGCCGACGGCCGCACGTGGCCCGCCGGCTCGGTCGTGATCCTCCGCGAGCAGCCCTACGGCACGCACGTGAAGGACTTGATGGAGGTGCAGCGCTACCCCGCGGGCGATCCGCCGTACGACGTGGCGGGTTGGACGCTGCCTTACTTGCTCGGCGTGCACCGCGTCGAGTGCATCGCGGCGCCGGAGGGCGAGCTGAAGCTCGCGTCGTCGTCGGGGGAAGCGCTCGAGGCCTTCGCGGGCGTGCGCGACACTTCGGGCGGCGCGATCGACACGGCGGCGATGCGCTCGTGGGCGCGCATCTTCCAGCTCGCCGGCCTCGAGGAGGGCGTGCTGTTCCACACGCGCGGTGAGCGAGCGGGGCTCGTGACGCGCGGGGGGACGGTCGCGGGAGAGGAGGTCTCGCGCGAAGGCGCAAACGACGCGAAGGAAGGGGCGCGCGAAGCCGCGAAGGACGCGAAGGGAGGGGCCGAGGATTCGCGCGTGGCGGTCGAGTTGCGGCGCACGCCGCGCGTCGGGCTCTATGCGCCGTGGCGCGGCGACATGAACGAGGGTTGGATGCGCTGGACGCTCGACGAGTACTCGGGACTCGAGTACGTGCGCGTGCGCAACGAACACCTGCGCGCCGGGGCGCTGGCGAAGGACCTCGACGTATTGATCCTGCCGGGCACTTCCTCGCGCGGTCTCGATGACGGGCGCGGCGCGGGAACGGTCCCGAGCGACTTCACCGGCGGCCTCGACCCCGAGGGAGCCGTGGCGATCGAGGAGTTCGTGCGCGAGGGCGGCACGCTGATCGCCGTCGACGCCTCGGCGAGCTGGGCGGTCGAGTTGTTCGGCTTGCCGCTCGAGGACACGACGCGCGGCGAAGGCGCGGGTGCCTTCTCCTGCCCCGGCTCCGTGCTGCGCGGCGTGCCCGTCGCGGGGGCGGAACTGTGCGCCGGCCTACCGAGCTCCGTGCCGCTCTTCTTCTCGAACTCGCGCGCCTGGTCGGTGACGAAGCGCGACGACGACGCGCGCGCGCAGAGCCTCGCGGGAGAGCCCGAAGTGCTGTTGCGCTACGCGCCGACGCGCCTCCTGCTGTCGGGCTGGATCTCCGAACCCGAACGCATCGAGGGCCGCGCCGCGTGGGTGCGCGTCCCGTACGGCGCGGGAGATGTGCACTGCTTCGCGTTCCGACCGCAGTATCGCGGCTGGTCGCAGGCGACGATGCACCTCTTGTTCAGATCGATCTTCTCCGCGAGCTTCTGATCCCGCTCCGACGCAGCATGTCGTTCGCGCGCTCCCTCTTCCTGATCCTCGGCCTCGGCTGCGCCGCGACCGCGTGTCGTTCGGCAGGCTTCCCCGAGCCGGTGAAGGAGGAGGCGCCGTGGTCGAAGCTGGAGCGCCGTCGCAACCCGGACACGGGCACGCGCTGGAAGGAGTGGGAGGTGCTCGTCTATCCGGACGGACGCAAGGTCAGGCACGGAACCGAGTTCACCTGGTACGCGAACGATCAGCTGCAGCAAGAACGCCGCTTCGAGCACGGCGAGCTGATGGGGCGCATGCGTTCGTGGTACGAGGACGGGACCTTGCGCTCCGAGTACACCTTCGGTGCGCCGGGCGTCGCGACGGCGATGCGCTTCCAGCACCCGGACGGCTCGCCCTCGGCCGAAGGCGAAGCGATCCGCGGGCAGCGCGTCGGGCACTGGCGCTACTACCACCCGGGCGGGGCCTTGGCCGAGGAGGGCGAGTACGTCGCCGGCCGCCGCGGGGGCGCGTGGACCGAGTACCACGAGGACGGGTCCCTCCGGGCGCGCGGGGCTTACGCGGACGGCAAGAAGGTCGGCACGTGGGATCGGTTCCCGCCCGGCTTCGCCGAGCCGGATTGACCGGCGAAAGGGGTCAACTCCGAGAGCTAGTGCAATCGTACGTGGATGGGGCTCTTGGTAGTGCCGGGCGCAGGTCGCGGATGATTATTGGTCGAGGTCGGGCGTAGCCCGACCTCGACCAATAGTCATCAAGCATGGTTGACGTTGTGAATCGCTCCCGGGCTCTGATCCGTTACACTAAACCTGCCCGTCTTCTCGTCTTTGAGTTTGTTGTGAATCGCTCCCGGGCTCTGATCCGTTACACTGCGTTTCGCATCGCGCCATCGCGCAGTCGAGTTGTGAATCGCTCCCGGGCTCTGATCCGTTACACTACCTGGCCGGTCACCCGAGAGCAAGTCTCGGTTGTGAATCGCTCCCGGGCTCTGATCCGTTACACTGACGACACCCCGGATTGGCGACGCGAGATCGTTGTGAATCGCTCCCGGGCTCTGATCCGTTACACTCGAAGGGGGGCGTGGCGTTCGAGGTGATGCGTTGTGAATCGCTCCCGGGCTCTGATCCGTTACACTGACGCCCGGGCGCATGACCTTGACCTTGCGGTTGTGAATCGCTCCCGGGCTCTGATCCGTTACACTGGGCTGGGCATCGAGATCGCCGACGGTCTCGTTGTGAATCGCTCCCGGGCTCTGATCCGTTACACTAGGAGCAAGAGATGACCGAAGAAGGTACGGTTGTGAATCGCTCCCGGGCTCTGATCCGTTACACTCTTGAAGGGGTCGAGGTCGTAGTAGCTCTCGTTGTGAATCGCTCCCGGGCTCTGATCCGTTACACTCACGCGGCGAAAGCCTTGTGAATCGCTCCCGGGCTCTGATCCGTTACACTCTTGAAGGGGTCGAAGTCGAAGCTGAAGTAGTTGTGAAGCTAGCTCTCGTTGTGAATCGCTCCCGGGCTCTGATCCGTTACACGGGCACTGATCCGCGGCGAAAGCCTACCGCGCAGCTCCTGGCCGTTGTGAATCGCTCCCGGGCTCTGATCCGTTACACTGATCCATCAACCGCCCGAGCGTGTCGCCGCTGTTGTGAATCGCTCTGATCCGGGCTCTGATCCGTTACACTGACAGGAGCCGCTCCCGGCCCAAGCCCTGTTGTGAATCGCTCCCGGGCTCTGATCCGTTACACTTGATCCGTTACACGGCTTGCAGCGAAAACAGGCGCAGCTCGGTGGAGTTGTGAATCGCTCCCGGGCTCTGATCCGTTACACTCTGATCTCGCGTGAATCGCCTGGTGAGGCGTCGATCTCACCATCGCCGTTGTGAATCGCTCCCGGGCTCTGATCCGTTACACTCCTGGCCTGATGATCCGCGCACACTTCGGCGACGCGGTTGTGAATCGCTCCCGGGCTCTGATCCGTTACACTACCGGTGGCCGAGTGGCCCGTCGGCATTAGAGTTGTGAATCGCTCCCGGGCTCTGATCCGTTACACTCGCGCCCGATCTCCTGGATGCCGATGAAGTTGTGAATCGCTCCGGGCTCTGATCCGTTACACTCCGTCCAAGACCCTGACATGCTTCGGTTGATCGGCTGGCTCTGATCCGTTGTGAATCGCTCCCGGGCTCTGATCCTGATCCGTTGAGACATCGCTCCCCGGGACGCGTCGCCGAGGCTAACAGAGACATGCTCGTTGTGAATCGCTCCGGGCTCTGATCCGGTTGGTTGTGAATCGCTCCCGGGCTCTGATCCGTTACATGGCGCGAGGTCGGTCGCGGTTGTGAATCGCCCCTGGGTCTGATGAATCGCTCCGGGCTCGCTCCCGGGCTCTGATCCGTTGAATCGCTCCGGGCTCTGCCGAATCGCTCCGGGCTCTGATCCGACTGTCGGCGTAGGAGTTGTGAATCGCTCCCGGGCTCTGATCCGTTACCTCCGGCACTGCTCGCCCACCTCCGAGTCCATCTGAACGAGCGCGCGCGTTTGTGTTGTGAATCGCTCCCGGGCTCTGATCCGTTACACACGCGTGAGCGCTCAGCCGGTTCCTTGCGAGTTGTGAATCGCTCCCGGGCTCTGATCCGTTACACTTCGCGGCGGAGCCGGCGTGGGTGAAGATCCTGCTGCATGTTGTGAATCGCTCCCGGGCTCTGATCCGTTACACTGTCGGGCGTCATCCACGGAACGCTCGTAATCGTTGTGAATCGCTCCCGGGCTCTGATCCGTTACACTCATGCTGCGCCGAACGCCGATCCGCGACGAGTTGTGAATCGCTCCCGGGCTCTGATCCGTTACACTGCTGCCTCGTGATCGCCGGGCTCTGATCCGTTACACTAGACGCCTTGATGAACGTGCGCGGGTTGTGAATCGCTCCCGGGCTCTGATCCGTTACACTGTGTCGGAGCCCCACTTGTGAATCGCTCCGGGCTCTGAGCGACCACGACGTCCGTTGTTGTGAATCGCTCCCGGGCTCTGATCCGTTACACTCGCTCCCGGGCTCTGATCGCGTTACACTCCGCCCAAGCGAGTCGGCCCGCGACCGTTGTGAATCGCTCCCGGGCTCTGATCCGTTACACTGGACGGGACGCGCCGCAAGGGCACAAGGTTGTGAATCGCTCCCGGGCTCTGATCCGTTACTTCTGGGGAGGCATGGTTGATGCTCGAATCGCTCCCGGGCTCTGATCCGTTACACTGGCTCGAGCGGCGCCAGGAGCTTCCACAAGTTGTGAATCGCTCCCGGGCTCTGATCCGTTACACTTTCGTAGTTCTTGAGGACGATGCCCTCACCGTTGTGAATCGCTCCCGGGCTCTGATCCGTTACACTGAAGCCCGCCGTCACGTTGATCTGGAACCAGTTGTGAATCGCTCCCGGGCTCTGATCCGTTACACTACGACACGGCAGGAAACGTGACTGCTTCAAGTTGTGAATCGCTCCCGGGCTCTGATCCGTTACACTTTCGCGCACCCTGTGCGCACCCCTGGGCATGTTGTGAATCGCTCCGGGCTCTGATCCGTTACACTCGGGGATCCTGCTGCGGCTGACGCTCGTTGTGAATCGCTCCCGGGCTCTGATCCGTTACACTCCAGGCCCTACTGGATATGTTCGACGGCAAGTTGTGAATCGCTCCCGGGCTCTGATCCGTTACACTCGACCCGCGGGCTCTGACTGCGTTGAATCGCTCCCGGGCTCTGATCCGTTACACTTCGGGGACACGCTCTAACGCTCTAGCGCTCGTTGTGAATCGCTCCCGGGCTCTGATCCGTTACACTCGGCGCTTCGATGGGATGGCGAAAGCAAGAGTTGTGAATCGCTCCGGGCTCTGATCCGTTACACTCAAGCCGCCAAGGCCTACCGCGCTGCCACCGTTGTGAATCGCTCCCGGGCTCTGATCCGTTACACTGTTGAGAACACCGACCCCAACACGATCGACGTTGTGAATCGCTCCCGGGCTCTGATCCGTTACACTGAATCCCGAGACGCTAACCGGAGCCCGCTCGTTGTGAATCGCTCCCGGGCTCTGATCCGTTACACTCTTGGCGCCACAAGTTCCTGAAAAACAGTGACTTGTGGCGCTTTCGCTTCAGAAGAACTCCAGTTGATTGGGCATGTTCTCCGTCGGCACCCTGCTTTTTCCATCGAAGCAGAGCATGCGCGTGAACTGCTGGTCCGTGACCTGCATGATCCGCACCGAACCAAGCGGAGGAAGAGTCTGTTTGACGCGCTGCAAGTGCACTGCTGCGTTCTCCTCGCTGGCACAGGGCCGCATGTACACGGAGAACTGCATCATCTTGAAGCCGTCTTCGAGCAACAGCTTCCTGAACTTGGTCGCGCGTTTGCGCTGCGACTTGGTTCCCACGGGGAGATCGAAGAGCACGAGCAACCACATCGCACGGAATCCGCTAACGCGCATTGTCTGCGGGGAGGCTCGGCAGTAGCAGTCGTTCCGTTGCCTTCAATGCTGGCGTGCCGGTCTTGCACTCGACGAACGCGAGGGCAAGACCGGAGGCAGCTCGCTCGACCGCGACGAAGAGTGGTGTTCGCTGGCCGTCCAGCATGACTGGGTCGTCATAGACGCCCAGTAGTTCTTGCTTCTCGCGCCGGGTCAGCTCCGAGGGACCGTCTGCTGCGAGCTCGAGGCAGCGATGGTCGACCCAAGTTCGGAACGGTTCCATCAGATCGCTCGCGAGTGCGAAGGGGTCGTAGCGACTGTGATGGTGAATCCCCAGCTCGGGCAGGAGGCCTGCGGCGCAAATGGCGCGAGCAGTCATGGCTCGCAAGACTGCGTAGCCGTAGTTCAAGAGATTGTTCGGCCAGGGACCGGATCGATTACGCCGAAAGGGCTCGGAGTTGAGCGTGGGATGGCTCTCGCTGAAGACGAGCGGCCAGTAGGAGCGCGCGGCCTGAGCCTCGCAGTTCTTGGGATCTCCCGATCGCACGCTGTTCGCGAGCTTCTCCAGGCGAGTCCTCGTCGCTCCATCGGGAACGAGGGCGGCCTGATTGCGAATCTTCGCTCGAACGATGCGCGCCCAGAGCTGCTTCTCGAGCGGGCGGCTCGCGGAAACTTGTGCCCGTACGCGCTCGCCTCGAGTTGAGTGTGCGCGCAGCGGCAGCAGCGTTCCCTCCGGCTGATGATCAGCACCGGTGACGATCGTGATGCCGCCGTGCTCGGCGAGCCGTCCGAGGACCGCTGAAGTGACCGTGAGCGATTGACTCGCCAGAATCAACGTCCCCAGATCCTCGAGCGGGACGCTGGCCACTTGTTCGCGATCGCTGGAGAGGATCAGGCAGTTGTGCTTGATGCTGAGGTGTGTCCCGGCCGTGGAGACTTCGATCGTTCGCTTCATGGCAAAGACTCGTTCGCCATGATTCTCGACACGCCTTGGACTGGGATTAGCTCATTCCGACTGTTCTGTGAAGAGAGGCGTGGTTGCATTCACACGCCCCAAGGGGTCCACGCCCGCCAAGGTGACTCGTGCCTCGTTCCATCGTCCGCGGCTCTTGATGCGAATCAAAGGGCACTTGTTCCCCGCGCCGGACTCTCGAGCATCTCTGGCGTCCCGGACTCGTACATCCAGCCCCTCTGATCCGACAGTAGACTTGCCCGACATCGTCTGGACCACACCCAAGACCGGTTCCGCCAGTCCAGGGACCTCGACGAGCACCGAGTCTTTGCGGTGCAGAGTCCCGAGCAGCCTCATCGACGGTGCTAGAGCGGGGGCGCCGTTCTTGCCGTGGGCATCGAAACGAGTCACGACTCGGAAGCTCGGCTGGTCGCCTGAGTTCGTTTGCACGACCTCCAGGCAGTGATTGCCGCCGGGCGCTGCGAAGCGATGGCCTTGATCGCCCAGCTTCACGGCCTGACTCATTCTTACGCCAATCCTTACCCGACGAATGGGGTGCGCATTGCGCCGCCGGCGTCCTGGGCGCGGAGAGGAGGTAGGAAGGTAGAGTTCTTCCTCGTACCAGCCCTTCGGCAACCGGTTCGCCTCCCCGTCCCAGCCGCGGCTCTTGAGTCGTTCCTGCACGACTCGCCGCACGCCGGAGTCACGAATCTGCTGCACCATCTTGCCCGTCAACTCATCGAGTCGTTTGCGCGTGACGTATGAACCCTGCTCTCTGTTCACCGCACCGTAGTACGTCGCTTCGTGCAATGCGCCGCGGCGACGTCTCATCGGGCGGTGGGAGACGTTGATTCCCCCGACCGCCTCGATCGCATCGGATCTCAGGCTCTCCCAAGGAGCCTCGAAGGAAGAACCGCGCACCGATGGGTCCTGGCCCTTGCGCCAGCAGTCCTGGAGACGCTTGACGAACGAACGTGAGGAGAGGGCGACAACCAACGCGTCGACAGCATGGTGTCTGTGGTCGATGCGCAGCTTCTCGGTCCAACCGTCGTGCTCGACGAAGCCGGGAACGATCTCGCCGTGCGCCTGCACCAGCGGAGGGAGGATGTCGTTCAGTCCCCACGTGCGGCGCAGGTGCGCAGTGAGGTTCCCCTTTGACGAGAGTATCCGCTGCTGACCAGTGGATTCCCCAGCAGGATAGAGCAGCTGCAGGTAACGGGAGACGAGCTTGCTGATGTAGCGAGTGTCATTCAGCTGGCTCTCGGCGAACTGGTCGGCGTCGACTTGCTCCGCTTCGAAGCGCTTGACCTTGCCGAACGGCATACCCCCGGGGTTGTCCTTGCGAGCAACGCAGGACCGGACGCGCTTCAAGACTGTCGCAAGTCGCTCGGGGTTCGAGCCCAGCCACTCGGAGGGAGTGCGATTGCCTTTGTCGGCGTTGCAGGTGGAGCATGCGAGGACCTTGTTGCTCAGCGAGTCGTCTAGGCTCCGCCAGCGCGGGAGGATGTGGTCGACCTCGACGTCAGCGTTGACTACTTGATGAGCTCCGATTGCCGCTCCGCAGTACGGGCAGGCGTGTGCCTGCTCTACCCACAAGATCCAGCGGTCGACGTCGGCGCGCGAAGGACGAGCCGTGCCGGCGAAACTCCGCAGCTCTTCGCGTGCGGCTTCTCGACGCCGATTCCTATCGTTGAGGCGCTTGCTGTGTTCAAGCCGGGCCTCTCGGCCCTGACGCATCTCTCGTGCGAGTTCGACGACGATCCTCGAGGGCTTGCCGTGCTCTCGGATCAGAGCATTGACGACCTTCCGAACCTCGACGAGTGCTCGGTGAACGATAGGGTTGGTCAGTGTGGTGAGTTCATTCTGCGTCTGCGGAGGGATCTTGCGGCGTACGCTCTTGTCGAGCTGCATTGCGACGAGGGACGGCAGCTCGTCCAGCCCGTCCGCGACGAACGTATCCGGATAGGCTTCGGCGATGGCTTCGTGCTCTTGCCTGCCTGACTCCATCAGCGGCAGGATCTTGGCGAGCGCCTTCTTCGAGAAGCTGAGGTACCCATCGTCGTGCGGCGAGTACTTGCAGACCTTCTCACGCTTCGTTGCGTCGTCGAGTCCGGCACTCTCGAGCGCGCGGTCCAGATCTTCAGACGAAGTCAGCTCTTCCAAAGCGACCCGAAGTTCCTGCCTCGTTCCTTCGGGCATGGCCTGCCACTCGCGCTTGCCGAACGCGTTGGCGAGAGTTGCCTCCGCCGGGTTGCCCTTCAGCTTCGCGCGGCCACCGCGGCTCAGGTTGAACTCGATGGGCGCGTCCAGCTGGAACTGCTTCTTGAGCGCCTTGCCAAGGGAAGTGAATGACGTCTCATTGCTGTTGGAGAGGACATCGACTGCTTCCAGTGCCTCAGCCTGCGTGAGCGGTCGCTCGGGTCTGTGCGCCTCACTGATTCGTAGGCTGCGGACTTCCTTGAGAATCCTGAAGCGCTGCGCGAGCCAGTCGCTGCGAGGGCAGCCGACTTCACCCTCCTCGTATGGGCAGGGACGTACGCTCGGAGCGCGGTGCATGTTCGCGCGGCAGGGGGCACGTGCCAGACGCTCTTCGGTCAGCGCGTAGTCATGTTGGAAGAACAGGGCGCGATGCAATTGCGCGCGGTGCTCATGAGAGAGTACGGGCTTGGAGTGCAGTCGGTCCTGCGCTTCTAGAATCGCATCGAACTCGAGCTCGTACATGGAGCGCCGAGTGCGACGAGGGGCGTCGGCGTAGAGATCCATGCGGGCCTGACGCGCGCGCAGTCGTGCGGGAAGGGAACCAGACTTTGCAGCGCGTACCGAGTTCAAGTACTCGCCGAGTGTCCTCGACTTCGAGTTCTTGATCGCCTCGTCGAGTCTGGAGATCTCTTCGAGCAGCCCCTTCTCCTCCTTGTCGTCAGCTTGGAGTCGGTTCGACTTGAAGCCTCGACGCTGCGCAAGGTGATAGAGTGCCCTGCCGATCTCTTCCCCGGAAAGGGGATGGTCAAGTGCGCGAGCGCGCAGAGAGTAGGGGTCCCCGATCCAGACGCGCTGCAGATCATCCTTGTCTCTTGGCAGCAGGCCCGCGGCTTGCAAGACCCTCAGGCTCTCGGCCTTGCGCGCGCGGCGTCGAGAGATGGTCCTCCTTGCCGCCCTGGCTTGTCTCCGAGCTTGGTTCCTGGACGCTTCTTTGCCTGTGTCGAAGTTCTGAAGCCCCGCTTCGAACACACGGACTCCGAGCGGTGGGTGTCCCGCCCGTGACGTCTCGAGCAGTCCGGTCGGGACAAGGCGATCTCCCTCGAACTCGGCTGCGACGAGGGCCCAGCCGATCGAATTGGGCCCGAGATCGAGGCCCAGGATGTATTCCGTCATTGCGAGCTCTCTGGTTGCTGTGTGCAGTTCGCGGGAAGCTATTGCGTCGCATCGGCCAGATCAGTAGATTCAAGGCCAGTGTAACGGATCAGAGTCCTGGTCTTCACACCAAGAGACTCGATCTCCAGGCTCTGCGCGGCCCATCCGCGGGCGCTACCCTAGGCCGCAATTTCGTGGGGGTATCGCCACTACTACTTCGGAGTCGTTCTCTCTGACACCCCCGGAGTCTCAAGCGCACGACGTGACCCGGCCGGTGCATACAAGCAGCGGTTTGCTGACTCGCCACTCGATTCGGTCCGCACCTCCACTCGTGCGCTTGAACACGGCTGGCCCTACGTCCTCGGGGCCCGAGTACTGAGCGGACGGGTCGTTGGCTGCCCGCGGCAGCGATGAAGGGAACAAGAAGGTGGGGGGGGGGGGAACCCTTCGCGCCGGGGACCGCCGTACCGACAGAGCTGGTGGTCGAGCGGGCTCCCTATCCGTCACCGTCAAGCGGGAGTAAAATCGGTGTGTCGACGCCTCGTGGGTCTCGACCGCCGTCGGTGCCGCTTTCGCGCCGAGGCGGCGGCTGAGCGCGGGGCTGTCTCTTTGCCAATCGAGGAACTCGCATGCGGCATCGGCACTCGTTGGTTGCCCTCTCGGTCGTCTTCTCCCTCGTGACTCTCGCGGGTCCCGCGCCCGCGCAGAACGAGTCTTCGTCGCCGGGAGAGTCGGTGGTCTTCGATGTGCCCGAAGGGCTCTCGGCGGGAGATTGGTCGAGCATCCGCGCCGCGCATGAAGCGGCGCGTCACGTGATCGTCGCGGACGAGTTCGGGCATCGCGCGCGCAACGTGGGACAACGTCTGAGTCTCGAGTTCGACGGCCATGGAGTCCTCGCCTCGTCGGACGAGGCCGATTGGACTTGGGGACTCGCGCTCGAGAGCTACGGCTGGGGCGGCTGCGAGCATGCGGCGACCGAGCCGCGCGAGGTGTGCGAGCGAGTGCAGAGCATCGCGTACGAGTGGGACGCGCGACTCACCGAGTGGTACGTCAACGACGCGCGCGGACTCGAGCACGGCTTCACCGTGCACGAACGCCCCGCCTCGGCGGAGGGAAACTTCGGTCTGACGCTCGCGATCCAAGGTGAGCTCGAAGCGCGCGTCTCCGGTGACGGGCGCGACGTCAGCTTCGTGGATGCGAGCGACATCGCGGTGCTGCACTACGCGGGACTCGTCGCCTTCGACGCGGAGGGGCGACAACTCGCGGCGAGCTGGAGCGTGGACGGCGCGCGGCTCGTCCTCGCGGTGGACGATTGCGATGCGCGCTACCCGCTGACGATCGATCCGCTCGCCTTCCAAGCGTATCTGAAGCCCGACTACCTCGACGCCGACGATCAGTTCGGTTTCGCCGTGGCCGCTTCGGGGGACACGGTGGTGGTGGGCGCGCCTTTCGAGGACGGCTCCTCGGTCTTCGTGTCCGGTGAACCGAACGACGCGGCGCCCGACGCGGGCGCCGCCTACGTGTTCGTGCGCGCGAACGGGGTGTGGTCGCAGCAGGCCTACTTGAAAGCCCTCTGGCCGCACGTGGGCGACAACTTCGGCATCGCGGTCGCGATCGAGGGCGACACGCTCGTGGTCGGAGCGCGCTGGGAGGACGGCGATGGTCCGCCCGCGGGTCCCTGGACCACACCGAACTCGGGTGCCGTCTACGTCTACGAGCGCGTCGGCAATCAGTGGAATCTCGTGGCCTACTTGAAGCCGACGGTGGTTGGAGCCGGCGATCAATTCGGTCGCTCAGTGGCGATCTCCGGCACGAAACTCGTCGTCGGTGCGATGTTCGAGGGCAGCTCCGCCACCGGTGTGAACGGCGACGCGACGGACAACGGCGCGCAAGAGTCGGGCGCGGCCTACGTCTTCGAGGACAACGGCACGGGTTGGATGCAGACGGCCTACTTGAAGGCATCGAACACCGAGGCCTTCGACTACTTCGGCTACGACGTGGACGTCTCGGGCAGCCGAATCGTCGTGGGCGCGTACTTCGAGGACAGCAGCAGCGCCGGCGTGAACGGCAGTCAAGCGAACAACGGCACGACGAACGCGGGGGCGGCGTACGTCTTCGTGCAGCATCCGGCGGGGTGGTGGGGTCAAGAGGCGTACCTGAAAGCCTCCAATCCCGGAATCGACGCGGTCTTCGGCTATGCCGTGGCGATTTCGGGCGACTCCGTCGCCATCGGTGCGCGCAACGAACACAGCAGCGCAACGGGCATCGATGGCGACCAGAACAACCAGGGCGCGGGGTACTCGGGCGCGGTCTACGTGTTCCTGCGCAGCGGCACGACGTGGGCTCAACAGGCCTACGTGAAGGCGTCGAACACGGACTCGGTCGATCAGTTCGGCGCGAGCCTCGCGCTCGCCGGTGATCGCCTGCTCGTCGGTGCCTTCCTGGAGGACGGCGGATCGACGGGCGTGGCGGGACACGGGCCGGACAACAGCGCGAACGACTCGGGCGCGGCGTACCTCTTCGAGCGTTCGGGGACCACGTGGAGCCAGAAGGCCTACATCAAGGCGTCGAACACGAACGCCTCGGACTGGTTCGGACACTCCGTCGCGCTCGGCCCGGACTACGCGGTCGTTGGCGCGACGCAGGAGGACGGAGGCTTCGGTGGGATCAACAGCTTCTCCTTCGACAACAGCGCGTCGAACGCCGGCGCGGCTTACGTCTACGACCTCGACTTCCCGTTCGGCTACTTCTGCTTCGGCGACGGAACGACGATCCCGTGTCCGTGCGGCAACGAGTCGTTCTTCGGCGCGGGAGAGGGATGCCAGAACTCGCAGGTCGGCGGCGCGCGTCTGTGGGCCACGGGGACGAACAGCGTCGCGGCGGACGACATGGTCTTGCACTTCGATCAAGCGCGCCCGAACCAGCCGGGCTTGATCGTGCAAGGCGCGACGCCGATCGCGCTGTCGTTCAAGGACGGCATCCTCTGCATGGGCAACCCCACCGAGCGCGTCGAGGTGATCTTCACCGGCCCGAACGGCATGAACTCGAGCGCGACTTCGATCGTGACGAACGGCAACGTGCTGCCCGGCCAGACGCGTTACTACCAGTACTGGTACCGCGATCCGCAGATCTCGCCGTGCGGCAGCGGATCGAACCTCTCGAACGGGATGCACACGACTTGGAAGCCGTGATCGCCCGCGCCTACTCGAACACCTCACACCCAACTCACTGACCGGAGGTTCTCTCTCTCATGCGGCGTTCCATCGTTTCGATCGCAGCGTCGTGTTCGGTACTCATCCTCGGCGGGTCGTTCGCGCGCGCCGCGCAACTCGTCGACAACGACCGCTCCGGCGGGCTCGGCGAAAGCGAGCTGGCCGGCATCCGGGCCGCCTACGAAGAAGCGCGGCACGCGGTCTTCGCGACGGAATCAGGACACCGCGCGCGGAGCTTCCATCAGCGCTGGACGGTGCACTTCGACGGCCGCGGAATGAGCGTGTCGCCGGACGAAGGAGGATGGAGCTGGGGGCTCGAGCTCTCGCGCTTCGGCTTCGGTGACGAGCTGTGCGAAGTCGTCGAGTTCCCCGAGGGGTGCGCGGCGGGTCGCCGCTTCGCGTACGCCTTCGACAAGCGGCTGGACGAGTGGTTCGTGAACGGCGAGCGGGGTCTGGAACACGGCTTCGACGTGCAGAGTCGTCCGGAGGAAGCGACGGGCGCCTTCGGGCTCGAGCTGGTGGTGCGCGGCGATCTGCACGCGCGTGTGTCGGAGAACGGACGCGACGTGGCTTTCGAGGATGCGGGCGGGACTGCGCGCCTGCACTACGACGGCCTCGAGGCGTTCGACGCGGACGGCGTACGCTTGAAGGCGAAGTGGCGCGCGGATCGCGACCGGCTGCGCCTCTCCGTCGAAGACGCCGGCGCGCGTTATCCGATCACGATCGATCCGTTCGCGTTCCAGGCCTACCTCAAGGCTTCGAACACGGACGCGGGGGACCAGTTCGGATTCTGCGTCGACGCCTCGGCCGAGACGGTCGTGATCGGGGCTCCTTTCGAGGACAGCGCGGCCACCGGCGTCAACGGCGATCAGAGCGACGACAGCCTACAGGATTCCGGTGCCGCCTACGTGTTCGTGCGCAGCGGCGGCGTGTGGACGCAACAGGCCTACTTGAAGGCGGCGCTGCCGGGTGCCGGGGACAACTTCGGCATCTCCGTCGCGATCGACGGCAACCAGATCGTCGTCGGAGCGCGCTGGGAGGACAGCAACGGAACCCAGTCGGACGACAGCGTGCCGGACTCCGGCGCGGCCTACGTCTTCGAGCAGTTCGCTGGGTCCTGGTACGCGTCCGGCTACCTCAAAGCGTCGAACATCGGATCGAACGACCAGTTCGGTCGCGCCGTCGCCATTCACGGGAACACGGTCGTCGTCGGCGCGATGTTCGAGGGCAGCAACGCGACGGGAATCGACGGCGACGGCTCGAACAACAGCGCGCCGCTCTCCGGCGCGGCGTACGTCTTCTACAAGGGCGCGACGGGTTGGAACCAGCAGGCGTACCTGAAGGCCTCGAACACGGACGCCAACGACTACTTCGGCTTCGCCGTGGACGTCTCGCTCGAGACGATCGTGGTCGGAGCGTACTTCGAGGGGAGCGACAGCGCCGGTGTGAACGGGAACCAGGCGAGCAACGCGTTGGCTCAAGCGGGCGCCGCTTACGTGTTCGTGCGCAACGGAACCACGTGGAGTCAACAGGCCTACTTGAAGCCGTCGTTGCCGAACAACCTGAGCCACTTCGGGTACTCGGTGAGCGTGTACTCGGACACGATCGCGGTCGGCGCCCCCAGTGAGCACGGCGGATCGACCGGCATCAACGGCAACGAGCTCGACTTGTCGGCGCCCTACTCGGGAGCGGTCTACGTCTTCGTCCGAAGCGGCACGACCTGGACGCAACAGGCCTACGTGAAGCCCGCCGTCGTCACGCCCGTGGACCAGTTCGGCTGGAGCCTTTGTGTCCAGCTGAACTACCTCGTCGTCGGAGCCTACCTCGAGGACAGCTTGGCCACGGGTGTCGGCGGAGACGCCGTGAACGACTTGGAACCGGACTCCGGCGCGGCCTACCTGTTCGAGCGCTCTGGATCGACGTGGAGCCAGACCGGGTACTTCAAGGCGTCGAACACGCAGTCGAACGACCACTTCGGACACGCCGTCGCCGTCGAGCACATGGGACGCTACGCGATCGTAGGGGCACCGTACGAGGACAGCAGCGCTGTCGGAGTGGGGGGCTCGATGGTCGACAACGGCGCGCTCGAGGCGGGGGCCGCCTACGTCTTCGACTTCGACTTCCCCTTCGGCTACTTCTGCTACGGCGACGGTACGACGATCCCGTGTCCGTGCGGCAACGAGTCGACCCTGGACGCGCGCGAGGGCTGCCGGAACTCGCAGGCCGGCGGCGCGCGCCTGTGGGCCACGGGGTCGAACAGCGTTGCAGCCGACGACTTGGTCTTGCACTTCGATCAAGCGCGCCCGAACCAGCCGGGTTTGATCGTGCAAGGCGCGACGCCGATCGCGCTGTCGTTCAAGGACGGCATCCTCTGCATGGGCAATCCCACCGAGCGCGTCGAGGTGCTCTTCACCGGTGCGCACGGCACGAACTTCAGCGCCACCTCGATCGTGACGAACGGCAACGTGCTGCCCGGCCAGACGCGCTACTACCAGTACTGGTACCGCGATCCGCAGATCTCGCCGTGCGGCAGCGGATCGAACCTCTCGAACGGGATGCACACGACTTGGAAGCCGTGATGCATCCGCCCCAACTCGAAGACCGTCCTTCCGACGAACCGCTACGGGAATCATCCACCATGCGAACCACACTCGTCTCCTTCGCGGCGTCTTGCCTGACCGCCTCGTTGCTCTCCACGTCGACGGCGGCCTTGCAAGTCGTCCAGCCTGCCGGCACGGAGGGAGGTCTCGCATCCGCCGCCGAGTCCGAAGGGCTCAGCGCAGAGGACTTGACCGGCATCCGAGCGGCGTACGAAGACGCGCGCCACGCGGTCTTCGCGACGGACGACGGACACCGCGCGCGGTGCTTCGGACAGGGCTTCGCGTCGCACTTCGACGAACGCGGCGTCAGCCTCTCGCCGGACGGCGGCGAGTGGGCGTGGGGGCTCGAGCTCGTCGAGTACGGATGGGGTGGGGTGACGACCGAAGTCTCGACCCCGCGTGCGTCCGCGACGCGCGACCGTCGCATCTCGTACGAGTGGGACGAGCGGCTCGAGGAGTGGTACGTGAACCGCGACGCGGGGCTCGAGCACGGCTTCACGGTGCGGAGTCGACCCGGTTCGGCGGAAGGAGACTTCGAGCTCACGCTCGCCGTGCGCGGCGGGCTCGCGCCGCGCGTCTCGGGCGACGGACGCGACGTCGCGTTCGTGGGCGACGACGGCGGGACCAGATTGCGCTACGACGGGCTCGTCGTCTTCGACGCGGACGGGGAACTCCTCCGTGCCGGTTGGACCGCGACGCGGCACGAGCTGCGGCTTTCCGTCGACGACGAGGACGCGCGCTACCCGCTGACGATCGACCCGATCGCGTTCAACGCCTACCTGAAAGCGTCGAACACCGACGCCGGCGACCAGTTCGGCTTCTCGATCGCGGCCGGTTTCGTCGGCGGGGGTTACACCGTCGTCGTCGGCGCGCCCTTCGAGGACAGCGCGGCGACCGGGAGCAACGGTGACCAGAGCGACAACTCCGCGCCCGACGCGGGAGCCGTCTACGTCTTCATCCTTAGCGGCGGCACGACGTGGACCCAGGAGGCTTACCTGAAGGCCAGCAACGCAGACGCGGGGGACAACTTCGGTATCTCCGTGTCCATCAGGGGTGATCTGATCCTCGTCGGCGCGCGCTTCGAAGACGGCGACGGCTCCTCTCAGGCCAGCAACTCCCTCACGGATTCCGGCGCCGCGTACCTGTTCAGGCGCTTGCCCGGCCCAAACTGGTTCCAGATCAAGTACCTGAAGGCGGGGAACCTCGGCGCCGGGGACCAGTTCGGACGTTCCGTCGTGTGCGAATCGGGCGAACTCGCCATCGGCGCGCCGTTCGAGGACAGCGTTGCGACCGGCGTGAACGGGAACGGCGCGGACAACTCCGCGATCGACTCCGGGGCGGTGTACATCTTCACGGATGTGTACGGGACCTGTGTCCAATCTGCCTACCTCAAGGCCTCCAACACCGAGGCGAACGACTACTTCGGCTACGCGCTGGACTACTCGTGGAATACGATCGTCGCCGGCGCCTACTTCGAAGCGGGCGGGCAGTCCGGCGTGAACGGCAATCAGCTGGACAACACGATGCCCGAGGCCGGTGCGGCTTACGTGTTCGTGCGTGACGGGGGGGGTGTCTGGTCGCAGCAGGCGTACCTCAAGCAGTCGTACGCCGACGCGGTCAGCCACTTCGGCTACGCGGTCGCGATCGATCAGGACACGATCGCGATCGGCGCGCGCAGTGAGGACGGAACCGACACGGGCGTGAACGGCAACCAGTTCGACCTCTCGACCGGCTACTCGGGCGCGGCCTACGTCTTCGTCCGCAATGGGACGACGTGGACCCAGCAGGCCTACATCAAGGCCTCCTCGGTGAGCTTCGCGGACCAGTTCGGCTTCTCCGTGTCCCTCTCTAGCGATCGGCTCGCGGTCGGGGCGTACTACGAGGACAGCATCGCGACGGGGGTCTACGGCGACGACTCGAACGACCTCTCGATGAACTCCGGGGCGGTCTACCTGTTCGAGCGCAACGGTGTGATCTGGCAACAGGTCGGATACTTCAAGGCGCCGAACTCGCAGCCGGGCGACCTGTTCGGCTTCTCGGTGGTGGTCGACGGGAACACGCTCTTCGTCGGCGCGGCCTTCGAGGACAGCGCCTCCGTCGGGCCGTACAGCCTGATGGTCGACAACAGCGCGCCGGAGGCGGGGGCGGTCTACGTCTACGACCTCGAGCACCCCTTCGGCTACTTCTGCTTCGGTGACGGCACGACGATGCCGTGTCCCTGCGGCAACGAGTCGACGCTGGACGCACGCGAGGGTTGTCAGAACTCGCAGGTCGGCGGGGCGAGGCTGTGGGCCACGGGGTCGAACAGCGTCGCGGCGGACGACATGGTCCTGCACTTCGATCAAGCGCGACCGAACCAGCCCGGTTTGATCGTGCAAGGTGCGACGCAGATCGCGCTGTCGTTCAAGGACGGCATCCTCTGCATGGGGAACCCGACGGAACGCGTGGAGGTGATCCCCGGCGGCGTGAACGGAGCCGGCTCGAGCGCGACCTCGATCGTGACGAACGGCAACGTGTTGCCCGGTCAGACGCGCTACTACCAGTACTGGTATCGCGATCCGCAGATCTCTCCCTGCGGCAGCGGGTCGAACCTCTCGAACGGTTTGTTCACGACTTGGAAGCCGTGATCCCTGCATCGACCGCTTCGCGGCCGTGCGTTCAGTAGGGGATGCGGTCTTCCTTCGCGTCCCAGCGCTGGAAGGCGACGAGCGCTGCTTCGCGTCCGACTTGCACGGTCGGCACCGAGCGGCGCTCGATCGGGAGCACGAGCTCGCGATAGAGCAGTTCGTCGTCGAATCCCGCGCGCGCCGCGTCGTCGCGACCGGCAGCGAAGGTGAGCCGGTTGAGCCGCGCCCAGTGGATCGCCGCGAGGCACATCGGGCACGGTTCGCAGGACGAGAAGATCTCGCAGCCTGCGAGCGAGTGCGTGCCGAGCGCGGCGCAGGCCGCGCGGATCGCGACGATCTCGGCGTGCGCGGTGGGGTCGCCGGAGGAGGTGACGCGGTTTTGGCCGCTCGCAATCAGCTCGCCGTCCTTCGTGATCACGGCGCCGAAGGGGCCGCCGAGGTTCTGGTCGACGCCGGCGATGGAGAGGTCGATCGCGCGCGCGAGAGCGGGGTGGAGGGGGGCAGTCATGGGGATGAAGAACGTACCGTGCCGCGCTGGTTGCCCACGAAGCGTCCGCGGCGCCAGCGGCTCAGCCGGCGCCGCGGACGCTTCGTGGGCAAATCAGTTGCGGCACGGTACGTTCTTCATCCCCAGCGCACGCTGTAGATCGGCGGCAGGTTGTTCGACACCGTCTGCCAGCTGTCGCCGCGGTCTTCCGACAGGTAGAGGTTTCCCGTCGTGCTGCCGAAGGCGAGGTGGTCGCCCGTGTTCGCGAAGGCGTGGCGGTAGACGACGTCGTACGCGCCCTCCTGCGGCAAGCCCTCGCGCAGTTCCTTCCACGTCTCGCCGCCGTCCTCGGTGCGCGCGACGAAGAGACTGCCGTCGACCGTGGTGCGCTGGCTGTCGGCTTTGCCGGGGACGAGCCACGCGGTGCGGCCGTCCTGCTCGTCCGCGACGACGGGGAAGCCGAAGTGCACGCCCTGCTCCGGCTTGCTCACCTTCTTCCACTGCTCCCCGCCGTTCGAGGTGTAGAACACGCCGCAGTGGTTCTGCTGCCAGATGTGGTCGGGATCCGCGGCGCACAGCTCGATCGCGTGCGGATCGTGTCCCCACTCGGCGGCCGGGTCGGGCAGGTAGTCCATCAGCATCCCCTTGTTGCGCGGGCGCCACGTCTTGCCGCCGTCGCGCGTTTCCAGCACACCGGCGGTCGAGATCGCGATGTAGACGTGATCGTGATCGCGCGGGTCGATCAGGATCGAGTGGATGCCGGGCGCGAAGTTGCCGCCCTCGGAAGCGGGCGTGCCGAACCAGTGTGTGAAGCCCGTGCCCTTGCCCTCGAACAGGTTGCCGCCGCGCGACTCGTGGTCCCACAGGCCGCGATTCAGCTCGAAGCTCTCGCCGCCGTCGTCGCTGACGAAGAGCGCGCCGGGGATCGTGCCGATGTAGATGCGGCCCGGTTGCCCGAACGCCATCACCCAGAGCTTCTGCACCGTTGCGTCCTCGAGCTTCGCGGCCGCCGGTTCTTCGCCCTCGGCCGTCTCACCGGGGAAGGGCGGGACGAGGTGCTTCGCGCCTTCGGGCAGCGTGACCTTCGCGGCGTCCTGCCACGTCGCGCCGTCGTCCGTCGAGCGCGACAGCTTCGGTCCCCAGTGACCGTGACCGAGCGCGGCCCAAAGCGTGCCGGTGTTCGGATCGCGCGCGACGAAGTTCACGCCGACGCCTTCGTGACCGGCGAGGCGCGCCGTCCAGCGTCCGTTCGACTTCTCGGCGATGAAGGTCCCTTTGCGAGTTCCGATCAGCACACGATTCGACATCTGATTCCCCCGAAGTGCGCGACGGTCAACCGCCGCTGAGTGCTTGCAAGACGTAGACGCGAGCGTCGGGCGCGACCGCGTCGCTCAGACCGTCCCGGTCCGCCACGCGCTCCTCTCCGACGAAGATGTTGACGTGCATCCGCAGCCGTCCGCGTTCGTCGCAGATGTAGCCACCGATGCCGGGCGCGAGCGCATCGAGCTCGCGCACCACGTCGGCGACCGTCACGGCGTCCACGACCAGCTCCTGCCCTTCGAGTTGAGGGAAGTAGAGGTAGAGGTGCCGGGTAAGCTCGACGCGCGCCATGCGCGGCAAACGGTACGGGGAAGCGCGCGGAGCGTCCAGCGTCGAGAGCGTACTGTGCCGTAACCGTTTCGACCGCGATCGCCCGCCGCGGCCCCGCGGCGGGCGATCGCGGTCGAAACGGTTACGGCACGGTACGCTCTTCACATGATCAGTCACTTGCGCCTGCCCGTCCTCGCGAGCCTGCTCGCGGTCAGCACCGTCCTCTGGCCCGCGGCCGACGGCCCGACACTCGTCGAACGTGAAGGCTATGTCGGGACGGCGAGCTGCCGCGCGTGCCACACGGATCAGTACTCCGCGTGGTACGGTTCGCCGCACCGTCGCGCGCTCGCGGAAGCCGGCTGGATCGGCGCGGACGAGTGGCGCGTGCAGCTCGACGCGGGTGAAGCGGGTTGGACCGTCGGCAAGACGGTGCGGCACCTTCCGCTCGGCGCGGACGCGAGTGCGGCGGAGACGTTGAAAATCGACGAAGCGCCGCAGCTGCTCGAGCGCCACTGGGCGCGACCCGGTGCGTCCTTCGCGCGGGACTGCGCGGACTGCCACCTCGGTGACTGGAGCGCGGCGAACGCGAGCGCGCAGTCGCTCGAGGTGTCGTGCGAGACCTGTCACGGGCCCGGCGCGCGCCACGCCGAGTGGGGCAAGGCGCAGATGATGGGGCGCAAGATCGACGACCCCGAGGGCACGAAGGGTTGGTCGCGCTTGATGTTCACCGCGCACTTCGCGAGCTGGGAGGTCGACGAGGCGACCGGCAGCGCGAAGCCGCGCGAGCTCCCGAGCGCACGCGAACAAGTCGACACCTGCTTGCGCTGTCACGCGATGAACGACGGGCGGCTCGTCGACCGCGTGATGGTGGAAGGCGAGCGGCTCGACGCGCTCTTGCCGCACCTGCCGCTCGACGTGGAGCCGGGCAAGCTGGACCTGGCACCGAATGCGGCCTTCGAGCTGAGCCGCATGCACTCCGCCGGCGTCGCCTGCTCGGACTGTCACGACCAGCACTCGGGCAAGCTCTACGCGCCGGACGACACGCTCTGCTTGCGCTGCCACGACGGCGGCCGCTTCCAAACGGAAGAGCACAAGGGCCACGCGGGTGACACGGCGCCGGCGTGCGTCGATTGCCACATGCCGCGCGCGGCGACGGGAGCGCGCAGCCACCTGTTGATCCCGCCGGGCGATCCGGTCGCGGCCTTGCTCGGGCAGCCGGACGCGTGCGCGAGCTGCCACGCTGACTGGTCGGCGGAGGAACGCGCGAAGGCCTTGGCCGCGCGACCCGGCACGCCGCGGGCGGCGCGGGCGCGCGACGTGTTGGCCGTCGACGACCCCGCCGCGTGGCGCAAGCTCGCGCTCGACGCGACGGCCTCGCCCATGCTGCGCGCGGCCGCGGCGCGCCAAGGCGTGCGCGACGCGTCGGCGGAACAGCTCGCGTCGCTGCTCGGCTGCGACGAGCCGCTGGTGCGCCTCGCCACTCTGCGCGGGCTCCGCGCGGGGGCAGGCCTGCCGAATCCCGCGCTGCTCGCGCCGCTCGCGAGCGATCCGTTGCGTGCCGTGCGCGTCGAGCTGGGACGACTCGTCGAAGGCAAGTCGGTCGAAGAACGCACGAAGCTCTTCGGCGACGCCGCTGCCGCGGTCGAGGCCGCGGTGCGGGAAGCCGCCTCCGCGCGCTGACGAGAAGTACGGTACCGCGTTCGTTTTTCCACAATAGCGCGTCTCTGGCGCACGGCGCCGGAGACGCGC
Source organism: Planctomycetota bacterium (assembly GCA_020638835.1). Classification (GTDB taxonomy): domain Bacteria; phylum Planctomycetota; class UBA1135; order UBA1135; genus JACKHV01. Next base: position 499,022 of record JACKHV010000003.1, read on the forward strand.
TATTGTGGAAAAACGAACGCGGTACCGTACTTCTCGAGCCCGTATCCTGCTCGCGATGACCAGCGAAGCGAGAGAGCTGCCGCGCGTTCCGCGCGACAAAGACGACGACTACGGTGCCGAGGCGGTCGCGGCGCGGCTCGCGGTGTTGCGCGAGGCGTGCGGCGCGGAACTGACGCACGTTGCCGCGGGCTCGGTCCCGGCGGCGGAAGCGCGCGGGAAGGTCGAGAACTTCGTCGGGCATGCGCAGGTGCCGCTCGGCGTCGCCGGGCCGCTCGAGTTCGAGAGCGACGAGGGACCCGTGCGGGTCTACGTGCCGATGGCGACGACCGAGGGCGCGATGGTCGCGTCCTACTCGCGCGGCATGCGGCTCGCCGCGAGCGGTTCGGGGATTCGGACGCGCGTCGTGCGCGACGGGCTCAGCCAGCACCCGATGCTCGTGTTCGCCGACGCCGCTTCGGCGTGCGCCGCGGCGCGCGTCTGTGAAGCGGCGCTCGAGGACTGCCGCGCGATCACCAAGGGCATCACGACGCACGGCGCGCTCGAGTCGCTCGCGACGGAAGTGATCGGCCGCCGCGTGATCCTGCGCCTCGTCTTCGCGACCGGCGACGCGATCGGCATCAACATGGCGTCGCGCGCGACGGACCTGTGTCTGCGCGAGCTCGCGCGGCGCACCGGCGCGCTCGAACAACACGTGCACGGTCAGGACGTCGAGAAGCGCGCCAACGCGCGCGCCTTCGTCGAAGGGCGCGGTCGCAGCGTCGTCGCCGATTGCGTCGTCCCGCGCGAGGCGCTCGCCGGGCTGGCGCGCACGACTCCCGAAGCGCTCGTCGCGATCCAGCGCAGCTACACGACGGGCTTCGCGCAGCTCGGCACGCAGAACTGGCTCGTGCAAGCGGCGAACGGCCTCGCGGGCGTCTTGCTCGCCTGCGGTCAGGACCTGGCGTACCTGACCGAGAGCGCGACCGGGATGCTGGACCTCGAACTCGACGCGAACGGCGATCTCTACGTCGCCGTCACGCTGCCGTCCCTGCTGATCGGCACGGTCGGCGGCGGCAGCGGACAGGGCACGGCGCGCGAGTGCTTGGAACTCCTGGGCTGCGCCGGATCCGGCAAGGTCCGCCGCTTCGCGCAGATCCTCGCGGCGACGGTGCTCGCCGGCGACCTCTCGCTGATGGCGGCCTTCACCGCGAACGAGTTCACCGACGCGCACGAGCGCCTCGGTCGCAACCGTCCGGAGGCTCGCGCGTGAGCAAGGGCGGCAAGTCGAAGGGCGCGAAGGCGTCGCGCAAGCAACCGGCACCGAAGCGGACCGCGGCGCTGGGCGGCGGTGAACGGCTCGTCGCCGCGCTCGACCCGGGCAGCGGACCGACGGAGCTGTGGGTGCGCTGCGCCGAGGTGACCTTCGTCGCCTTCCTACTGCTCATCGGTTACCTCGGCATGCGCAACGGCGGCCTCGGTCCGATCTACGCGTACCGCTACGGCCAGACGGTGCTCGGTCTGCTGTCGCTCGCGATCCTGATCTGGGGCGCGATCGCCTGCTTCCGCAAGCCGCCGCTGCGGCGCAAGGGTCGCATCCGCGGGCTGATCATGGTCGTGCTCGTGATCGGCATCGGGATGAACTCCTTCCCGTACCCGTCGAGCCGCGAGTACGAGCCGAGCGCCGTGCGCTTCGAGCTGCCGGTCGAGGGGGAGTGGCGCGTGTACTGGGGCGGCGAGGGCAGCGACGCGAATCGCTACGCCGGTTGGTTCGCGGATCGGCGCTGGGCCGTGGCGCTCGTGCGCGAGGTCGACGGCGCGCGGCACGCGGGGGACGGCTCGCGCGCCGAGGACTACTACGCCTACGGCCAGCCGGTGCTCTCGCCGGCGAGCGGCATGGTCGTCAAGGTCGTCGACGGTCAGCCGGACCGCGTGCCGGGCACGCGCGGGTCGGCGGACGAACCCTTCGGCAACTACGTCGTGATCGAGGTCGCGCCAGGCGAGTACGTCTTCCTCTGCCACCTGCTCTCGGGCTCGATCCAGGTCGCGCTGACCGACGACGTCGTGGCGGGCCAGCCCCTCGCGAAGGTCGGTAACTCGGGGCTCTCGACCGTCGTGCCCGAGCCGCACCTCGAGTTGCACCTCCAGACCACGCCGCGCGAAGGGCTCGGTGAGGCGATTCCCTGGCGCTTCCACGACTATTGGGTCGGAGATCGGCTCGTCGACGCGGGCCTCCCGCGCGGCGGCATAGCGTCCGACGGTCTCCTCGTCGGCGAGACGGTCCGGCGCGCTCCGCGCTGAGTCGCGCGGCAGGAAGTCGAGGTTCCGGCCCGCGCGGGGCGTTCGAGGCTTGACGGACGCAGGGCTCTCGATACCCTTTTCGGCCGCATCCTCCGTCGGCGCTCCACCTCGCGGCGCGCGACCCGGTGGGGGATCGGCAGCCATTTCCGAGGCCCTCGACCCCCGCGGTACGAGCTCCGGAAACCTCCTCCGAGACCGCCCCCGGTGCCTCCGCGCCGAGGCCTCCCGACAGCTCCTATCGACATGGTGATCAAGAAAGAATCCCCCCGCCAACCCGCGAAGCAGTCCAAGCGTCAGATGCACCGCAACATCGGCATTATGGCGCACATCGACGCGGGCAAGACGACGGTGACCGAGCGGATCCTGTTCCTGACCGAGAAGATCCACAAGACCGGCGAGGTGCACGACGGCGCCGCGACGATGGACTTCATGGAGGAAGAACAGAAGCGGGGCATCACGATCGCCTCGGCCGCCACGAGCTGTGAGTGGCTGAAGCACGACATCAACATCATCGACACGCCCGGCCACGTGGACTTCACGGCCGAGGTGGAGCGTTCGCTGCGCGTGCTCGACGGCGCGATCGCCGTGTTCGACGCGGTGTCGGGCGTCGAGGCGCAGTCGGAGACGGTGTGGCGTCAGGCGAACCGCTACAAGGTTCCGCGCATGTGCTTCATCAACAAGATGGACCGCGTGGGTGCCGACTTCTACAAGGCCATCGACTCGATCGTCGCGCGCCTCGGTGCGCGCCCCGTCGCGATCCAGATGCCCGTCGGCGCCGAGAAGGACTTCAGCGGCGTGATCGACCTCGTCCGCATGAAGATGTACACCTTCATCGAAGAGGAAGAGGGCCGCGCCTACGAGGAGAACGACATCCCGGCCGATCTGCTCGAAGAAGCGCAGATGCACCGTCACGACATGCTCGAGACGGCCGCCGAGTTCGACGAGGAACTGCTCGACATCTTCGTCGAGGACGGCACGCCCCCGGAAGACCTGATCTACTCCGCGCTGCGCAAGGCGACGCTCGCGATGGAGATCACCCCCGTGCTCTGCGGCTCCGCGCTCAAGCACAAGGGCGTCCGCTTCATGATGGACGCGGTGATCGACTTCCTGCCGTCGCCGCTCGACATCGACGCGATCGAGGGCATCAACCCCGACAACGACGAGAAGGTCCTGCTCAAGCCGGATCCCGAGGACGCCATGGCGCTGATGGCCTTCAAGACCATCGCGGAGACCACCGGCGACCTCACCTTCGTCCGCGTCTACACCGGCACCCTGCGCAAGGGCACCCGCGTGCTGAACCCGCGCACCGGCAAGACGGAACGCATCAGCCGCCTGCTCCGCATGCACGCCAACAAGCGCGAGCAGATCGACGAAGTGCCCGCCGGCGAGATCGCCGCGGTCATCGGTCTGAAGAACACGATCACGGGCGACACGCTCTGTGACGACTCGCGTCCGGTCATGCTGTCGAAGATGACCTTCCCCGACGCGGTGATCTCGATGTCGATCGAGCCCGCGAAGAACCAGGACCGCGACAAGCTCGGCGAGGCGATCGGCCGCGTGACCCGCGAGGACCCGACCTTCCACGCGCAGACCAACGAAGCGACGGGCGAGCTCGTCATCAGCGGCATGGGCGAGCTCCACCTGGAAGTCATCGTCAACCGCCTCAAGAGCGAGTACAAGGTCGACGTGCTCACCGGCCCGCCGAAGGTGGCCTACAAGCAGCGCCTTTCGAAGGGCCTCGAGACCGAAGCGCGCTACGTGCGTCAGTCCGGTGGTCGCGGTCAGTTCGCCATTTCGCGCGTGCGCTTCGAGGTCGCCGAGACCGAGGGCAACGGATTCGAGTTCGTGGACGAGATCAAGGGCGGCTCGGTCCCGCGCGAGTACATCGCCAGCGTCGGCGCGGGTCTGAAGGAGTACTTCATGAGCGGCGGCCAACTCGGCTACCCCTTCGTCAACGTCCGCGCCGCGCTCTACGACGGCAAGGCGCACGACGTCGACTCGTCCGAGATGGCCTTCCACAACTCGGGTGTCCTCGCCTTCCGCCAGGCCGCCGAGAACAACATCACGCTGCTCGAGCCGATCATGAAGGTCGAAGTCCGCGTGCCCGAGGACTTCCTCGGGGCGGTCGTCGGCGACCTGAACTCGCGCCGCGGTGAGGTGAACGAAGTCGTCTCGCAGGGCGACGAGCGCGTGGTGCACGCCCTCGTGCCGATCGCAGAGATGTTCAACTACTCGTCGGCGCTGCGCGGCGCGACCCAGGGCCGCGGATCCTACTCGATGGAGCTCGACCAGTACCGCGACCTGCCCCGCAGCTTCGCGGACAAGATCATCCGCGGCGAAGCCTGATCCCTTCAGGGTCAGCCGATCGAAGGGCGAGCGCGGGCACCCAGCGGTGCTCGCGCTCGCTCGCTTTTCGGCTCCCCGGCGCTTCGCTCGCGGGGCGGGCATCCTCTATCCTGGCGTCATGACGAGCACCGCCCGACGCAGATGGTCGCGAGAACTGGAGAGCGAAGTCGACGGAGTCGCGTTCAGCGCCGACGGCGGCGTGCTGGTCCACGGCTACGACCCGCCCGCCGGGATGATGTGGGTGGACGACGTGATCCCGGGCAAGTGCGCGTCGCTGGACCGCAACACCGGTGAGACGATCTGGAGCTCGCCGTGCGAGGTCGGCTACGGCCGCGGCTTCGGCGCGGGTTTCGGCGAGAACCAGGACGTGATCGTCGTCGGTCCGTCGAACCAGGGCCACCGCATCGTGCGCATGGCGCGCGCCGACGGACAGCTGATCGGCGTCGAGAGCGTCCCCGCCTTCGACGAGGCCGAAGTGCACGCCGACGTCAGCTTCTGCCTCTCCGCCGGCAAGGTGTTCGCCGTCTCCTCGACGACCCTCGCCGTGCTGTGGACGCGCCAGAAGGACGGCGAGCGCTACCACCTGCTCGCGCGCGCGGGAGGCCTGCTGCTCGTCGTGTACTCGAACACGAGGACGAAGCACTACGGCGTGCTGACGCTCGACGCGCGCAACGGCAAGTACCTCGACGAAGCCGTGCCCGCTTCGCTCCCGGCGATCGGCAACCTCGCGGCGACGGGCGCGAATGCGGCGATCCTGACGCGCGACCTCGCGCGCGTGCTGCCCGGCGAGTCCGCGGGCAAGCTGATGATCGACCTCGCGATGCGCGACCCCGAGGGCGACAGTTTGCTCGACACCTGCTCGCTGCTCGCCTTCGCGGCGGAGACGGGGATGGTCGAGGAGCCGCTGTGGTTCGAGGCGCTCTCGACGCTCCCGCTCGATGACGCGCCCGAGTTCGGCATCGCAGCCGACGCGGGCAAGCTGTACCTCGTGCGCGGCGCGCACCTCGAGGTCCGCGACCTCCACACCGGGCGCCGGCTGGGCGACTGGACCGTGCCGGGGCTCGACGAACGCGTGGACTGGGTCGTCCGCGACGGCGCCTGCGTGCTGGCCGAGGAACGACGGATCTCGATCTTCGAGCTGCCGGCCTGATCGGAAGCAGGAGATACCGTGCCTGGCACACTTGTTCCGGGTTCGGCGGCGCGCCGACGTCCTGTGAGCCTCTGGCCGAACCCGGAACAAGTGTGCCAGGCAGGGTATTTCCTGCTTCGCGGCGCGGTACGGGGCCGGGCAGCTTGACGCCCCGCCGCGAGGAAGTGAGGATCGCCGCCCCATGGCCGACAAGCAGACAGCAGAAGCCGAGCCCCAGCTCGACGCGGACGGGATCCCGATCCAGACCTACATCAGCACCGTCCTGGTGGTGGTCCCCTCGAAGGACTTCGGCGAACAAGCGCTGCGCTACGCGCGCTCGTGTCTGCACAACGTGCACGTCGGTACGCGCTCCGTCTCGACGGAGTACGACGAGATGGTGAAGGGCCGCCTGCAGGACGAGTTCCTCGTCGACGGGCAGCTCGCGGGCGTCAGCCTCGACGGCTACTCCGGCGTGATCTTCGCCGGCGGCAAGGGATCGCTCGAGCTCGCCGAGAACGCCGACGCGCTGCGCCTCGCGCGCGAAGCGCAGGCCTCGGGCAAGCTGATCGGCGCCTACGGCGAAGCGCTGGCGGTGCTCGTGCGCGCCGGCGTCGTGAAGGGCAAGAAAGTCACCGGGGCGAAGCGCCTGGCGGACGACGTGAAGCGCGCCGGCGGCAAGTACCGGACCGCCCAGATCGTCACCTGCGGCAAGCTCGTGACGGCCTTCGACGAGTCGGCGGGCATGCGCTTCGGCAAGGCGCTCGCCTCCGTGGTCGAGATCTAGACCCGGGACGCGCGCCCCTCGGGAGGCGCCGCGGCGCATCCACGCCGCCGTTCCCGGATTCGACCGCGACTTCGAGCAGCTCCTGGATCCCCGGTCTGCCCCTCCCCGCGACTCGTGGGGTAGACTGTGGGGCCCCGTTCCGACGGGTCCCACCGCGCGGACCCCTCGGACTCCATCTCATCCCGGCGATGCGCGACCGCTGCATCTTCGTCGCGAGCACCGCTCGTCGCGTCGTGCGCACGCGCGCCACGCCTCACCGGGCCCCGTCCAGTAGAGGAACCGAAGTGACTGCCACTCCGATCTTGGAGACCCTTGCCCGCGAGTTCAAAACCGATCCGGAGCACGTTCGCAACGCGCTCGAGATGATCGACGCGGGACTCTCCGCCCCGTTCATCGGGCGCTTCCGTCATGCCCTCGTGGGCAACCTGAACGAGAGCACGGTGCGACGCCTCGCGCTGCGCCGTCAGGAGTTCGAGGAACTCGATCGGAGACGGGGAACGATCCTGCGCCTCCTGGAACGCGACGAGAGCGTGCCGGCGGCGGCGATGGAACGCATCCGCACCTGCATGGACCGCTTCGAGCTCGAAGACCTGTTCCTGCCGCACCGCCGGCCGGAGCCGGAGGTGCAACTCGCGATGGACCGCGGCCTCGGTGGCCTCGCCGACGAGTTGACCAAGGCGATGCCGCGCGACAAGTCGAAGGGCGACGACGCCGAAACCGACGCGTCCGCGAGCGACGAGTCCGGCGCCGATGACGAGGCGAGCGTGGACGAGACCCTCGCCGAGAGCGCCGCGGAGGCGCCGGAGTCCGAGGACGCCGCCGTCGAGGAGACTCCCGCGGAGGGCGCGGAGACGAAGGCCGAGGACGCCGCTCCGGAGCACGGTGACGCCGAGTCGCTGGAGTCCGTCGCGGACGTGCTGAACCCCGAGCTGGCGCGCATCTGCCAGCCGTACGTCTCGCCCGACAAGGGCATCCACGACGAGAGCGAAGCGCTCGCCGGCGCGATGCGCATCCTGTCCGACAAGCTCGGGCGCGATCCGCGCGTGCGCGGCCAGCTGCGCCGCATGCTCGCCAAGAACGGCATCCTCTCCGTGCGGCCGATGGTCGAGGACAGCAAGGCGGGGCGTCACCGCTCGCTGCTGAAGCTCAAGCAGCCGATGCGTCAGCTGCAGGGTCACCGCCTGCTCGCGCTGCGGCAGGCGCAGAAGGAACGCGTCCTCACGACGCGCATCCACCTCGATCCCAAGCAAGCACTCGAGAAGGTGCGCGCCGCGCTCGGCAAGCACACGCGCCCCGAGTTCGAGGGCGTGCTCGAGCGCGTCGCTCGTCGCGCACTGGAACGCCGCCTGCTCCCGATGCTCGAGGAGGACATCCGCCTCGTGCTGAAGGAACGCGCGGACGCCGAAGCGCTGCGCTTCCTCTCGCAACACCTGCGCCAGATGCTGCTCACGCCGACGCTCGGCCGCCGCATGTCGGTCGCGGGCATCGACGTGAACGCGAAGGGCGACTGGTCGATCGTCGTCGTCGACGAGGACGGCAACGTCGTCAGCCCCGAGATCAAGGTCGAGGTCGGCGAGAAGGACGCGGCAACGCTCGGCGCGGAACTCGTCGCCTCGCTCGGCGAGTGGAGCCCCGGCGCGCTCGCGCTCAGCAACGCGAAACCCGCGCGCGCCGCGGCGGGCAAGCTGCGCGCTGCGCTCGCTGCCGGCGGCGTCGACGTGTTCCCGTTCGTCGTCACGGAAGCGGGCCTCTCGAGCTACGCGAACTCGGAACTGGCGCGCAAGGAACTCGGCGAACTCGCCGTCCCCGCGCGCATGGCGGTCTCGCTCGCGCGTCGACTGCAGGACCCGATGAACGAGCTGCTCAAGGTCGATCCGCGGCACCTCGGACTCGGCGCGGAACAGGGGCTCGTCAGCAAGGCGAACGTGCGTCGCACCTTCGTCGAAGCGATCGAGTCGTGCACGGCGCACGTCGGCTGCGACGTGAACCGCGCGCCCGCGCACTTCCTCGCGCACCTGCCGGGGCTCGACCGCGAAGCCGCGGGACGCCTCGTCGCGCGCCGGGAAGAGCGTCCGTTCACCAGCCGTGACGAGCTGCGCGAAGAAGGCCTGCTGACGGAAGCGCAGTGGACCAGCGCCGTCGCCTTCCTGCGCGTCTACGGCTCCGACGAACCGCTCGACCGCAGCAACCTGCACCCCGAGCAGTACCCGGTCGCGCGGCGCGTGCTCGAGTCCGCCGGCGCGAGCGTTCAGGACGGCCTCGGTCGTCCGGGCAACACCAAGGGCCTGCGCGGTCAGGACTTCGACGTCGATCCCGACACCTGGCGCACGCTCACGCGCGAGCTGAGCTTCCCGGGCCGTGATCCGCGTCACCGTCACCACGTGCCGACGCTGATCCCGGAGAACACCGACCCGGTGATGCTGACCAAGGACCGCATCCTCGAGGGAGTCGTCACGAACGTCGCCAGCTTCGGCGTCTTCGTCGACGTCGGCCTGGCGCAGGACGCGATGGTGCACATCAGCGAAGTCTCCGACCGCTACGTGCGCGACGCGCGCGAGCTGCTGTCGGTCGGCCAGATCGTGCGGGGCAAGATCGTCGAAGCGGGCGGTCGCCTGACGCTCTCGCTCAAGAACGTCCCGCGCGAGCCCCGGCCCGCGCGCGGCACCCGCGGCGTGAACCGTCGCGAGGGCGGCGGACGTGAGGGCGGCGGTCGCGGCGGTGCGCGCGGCGGCGGTCGCGGACGGCGCGAGGAACGTCCCGCGGTGAACCCGAACCTGCGCGCGGCCCAGACGCGGCGCGACGGCCTCGGCGGCTCCGGCGGCGGACGCGGTGGTGGTGGTCGTGGCGGCGGAGGCGGCGGCGGACGCCCGGGCGGTGGACGCCCCGGCGGAGGCCGGCCCGGAGGCGCGCGCCGCGACGGCGGACGCGAGGAACGCGTCGATCCCGCGGAGCTGCGCAAGCTGAACCAGGAAGCCGCGAAGAGCGGCAGCAACCCCTTCGCCGTCTTCTTCAAGGAGGGCGAGGGCAAGAACGACTGACCCTCGCGCTCCAGGCCTATACGAATCGAAGGAGCCCCTCGCACGCGAGCAGTGCGAGGGGCTCCTTCCGTTCGTGGATGAGCTCGGTCACTCGCCGCGGCGGCGGCGCAGGTTCTCGAGCACTTCGGCGACGGACTCCTGCTCGTTGAACAGCGAGTCGAGCTGTTCGAGCATCTCGTCCGTCTCGTCCGTCTCGTCCGGCGCGGCGGCGGGGGAGAGGCGCGTCGGTTCGCCGGCGTCGAGCAGGTCCTCGCCCGTGTCCATGCCGGCGTTGCGCGTCGCTTCCTCGAACCAGTTGTCGTTCGAGTCGGTGCTCTCCGCGCTGTCGAAGAGTCCGGGCGGATCCGACTCGAACTCGACGTCGTAGTCCTCTTCCTCGAGCTCGACGGTGATCTCGAGCCACTCGTCGCGCGGCTGCAGCTCGACGACGGGCTCGTCGTTCGCGGCGTCCTCGTCCGTCGGCGGCGCGTGGTCCTGCGCTTGGACGTCATTCGTCGGCGCGCCCTCCACGTAGGGAAGCTCCCGCTGGGCGGGCTGGGCGAGCGTCGCGGCGATGGCGAGACGCTCCTCGAGCTTCGCGAGCTCGCTGCGCTGCACCATCGAGGTCTCCTCGAGGCGGCGGTCGAAGTCGGCGACGCGCTTCTCGAGGCTGTCGAACTGCGTGCGGACGCGGGTCTCGAGCCGCGCGCCGAGCTGGTCCATGCTGGCCGCGAGGCGGAACATGGCGTCCTTGGTCGGCTCGCTCGCCGCGGCGGCCGCGGCCTGCTCACGGCTCAGGTTGAGCAAGGTACGGTTCGTCTGCTGGACCTGGGCGAACTCGAGCTGCACCCGCGCGATGTTCTCGCGCAGGCCGCTGAGGTCCTGGGTGAGCTTCGAGAGCATCAGGCCCTGGTCGAGCGTCCGGGCGACCATCGCGCCGTGGTGGCGCTGGATCCGCGAGATCCAGGCGAAGCCGAGGGCGAGCGTGCCGCAGGCGATCACCGGGCCGGCGTTCACTCCGGATCGGGCGAACTGCGAGCCGATCCATCCGACCTCGGGAGCGATCCGATCGCCGAGCGCCAGGGCGACGCCGAGGCCCGTGGCGGCCAGGCCGCCGGTCCAAAAGAGCAGCCCCGTGAGGCCGCCAACGGCCTTTTCTCGTTCCGGACCCTCGCCGAGGGCCTCCATCCAACCGGCTTCCGCGCTCATCGCCGTCCCGCTTCCTGATCCTCGAACTCTCTTCTCGTCCCTCCCTCACCCCCAGGCGAGAGAGGGCGCCTCGCCACCCAGGCGAAACGCAATTTCCTTTGGCAGGGTCGGGATCGGGGGTCCGGCAGCTTGAGGCAAAGCCTCGGAGATCCGCGTTTTCAAGCCTCGAAACGGCGTTTTCAGGCGCCAGGGCCTTTCTCTCCGAGGGCCTCTCGGGTAAATTCATGTTCCTAGGATTGGAGGAGACCAGGGGGCGAGCGGGGGACCGTTCCGCCTCCCGGGGAGGGCACCTGTCCCACCCTGTGAATCACGGAGGGGAACGAGCCGATGGCTCAAGCGCGCAGCATCAAGGGGACGGCGGTAGCCCCCGGTCTAGCCATGGGGCCGGTCCACGTCGTGCGCGCACATCCCGAACGTGTTCCCACCTGGTCCATCCGCGAAGACGACGTCGACGCCGAGCTCGAGCGACTGAACCGCGCGATCGCCGTCGTCTCGGAACGGCTCGAGGAACGCAAGCGCCGCGTCGCCGCGCAAGCCGGTGAGAAGGACGCCGAGATCTTCGCCGTGCACCGCATGATCCTCGAGGATCCGATCGCTCGGAAGAATCTCCGCAGCCAGCTGCGCGACGAACGCATCAACGCCGAGGTGTGCGTGCAAGCGCTGGTCGAGCGCTTGGTCGAGACGCTCGGCGGACTCGAAGGCAACAACGTGCGCGCGTACGGCGCCGACGTCGCCGACCCGTGGCGCGCGGTGCTCGCCGAACTGATGAATCGCGAGACGGAGGACTTCGTCTCGAGCGGCGAGAAGGTCGTGCTCGCCGCGGCGGAACTCACCCCGCACGTCGTCTCCCTCCTCGACCGAGATCGTGTGCTGGCGATCGTCACGGAAACGGGCGGTCGCTTCTCTCATGGTGCCGTCCTGGCGCGTTCCTTCGGCTACGCCTGCGTGGTCGAGCTGCCGAATCTCCTCTCGCGGCTCGAACAAGGTCTGCGCGTGATCGTCGACGGCGACGCGGGCACCGTGCAACTCGCGCCCACCGACGCCGACGTCGACGCCTTCCTGGAGCGTCGTGAACGCCGCGTCGCGTGGATCGACGAACTGAAGTCGGACGCACTACTCCCCGCCACGACCACCGACGGCACGCACGTCGAGGTCCAGGTCAACATCGAGAGTCTGCGCGACCTCGACACCTTCGACCTCGACCACACCGACGGCGTCGGACTGCTGCGCACCGAGTTCCTCTACATGGAGCGCAGCCAGTTCCCGTCGGAGGAGGAGCAGTACCGCCTCTACCGCAGAGCGGTCGAGCGCATGGGCGGCCGCACGCTCACGCTCCGCACGCTCGACATCGGTGGGGACAAGCAGCTCCCTTACTTCAAGATGCCCAAGGAGACGAACCCTGCCCTCGGATGGCGGGGTTTGCGCGTCTCTCTGGAGTGGCAAGACTTGCTGAACGTGCAGCTGCGCGCCGCCCTCCGCGCCAGCGCGCACGGCAACCTGCGCATCCTGCTGCCGATGGTCACCTCGCTGGAGGAGGTGCAGCGCGTGCACCAGATCTTCCAGCGCGTGCGCGCGCAGCTGGTCGACCAGGGCTACGAGATCCCGTCCGACGTCCCCGTCGGCGTGATGATCGAAGTGCCCTCGGCCGTGATGATCGTCGACTCGATCCTGGAGGAGGCCGACTTCGTCAGCGTCGGCACGAACGACCTCGTGCAGTACCTCCTGGCCGCCGACCGCGACAACGCCTGGGTCTCGCGCCTCTACGACCCGTACCACCCGGCTGTCATGGCCAGCCTCGCGCGGATCGCCGAAAGGACGCGCGCCGCGGGCAAGACCGCGTCGGTCTGCGGAGAGATGGCCGGCGACTACGCGACGGCGCTGATGCTGTTCGGCATGGGCTTCCAGACGGTCAGCGTCAGCCCGCACTTCGTTGCCGAGGTGAAGCACGCCGTGCGCCAGGTGTCGACATCCGATCTTGAACAACTTGCAGCCCGTGCGAGGGCTGCTCGTAACGGCGCGGAAGTCCGTGCCGCGTTGGAAGGCCTGCGGGCTCGCTTGCACGACCACCAATCCGAGGACGACGCTTCGGGCGTCGGTGGAGATACCTCAGGACGGTCGGCACAATGAGCGCGCGTCGAACGAACGAGCCGAAGAAAGGAGACCTCGACCTGCAGAGTCCGAGAGAGAGCAGTTGCTAGACTGAGCCAGGAGAGAGAAGGAGGAGGTTGTGCGCGGATCCAACAGGTGGGGACGCGAGAAGTCTGATCGTCCGCGACGCGGACGCTGGTCACAGGCGGAGATTGCCCGCCTGCGGGAGCTGTATGGACTTCGTGACGACGAAGCCATCGCGAAGGACCTGAACCGTCCTGTCGCCAGCGTCCGGAAGATGGCCGAACAGGTCTTCCCCGAGACCAAGAGAACAGGGCCTTGGACGGCGAGCGAAGTCCAAGAGCTCAAGAAGTACCTGGGTGCGACGAGCCCCCAGGTCATTGCTCGCGTCCTCGGTCGCACCGAGGAAGAAGTGCGTGCCCAGATCCAGGCGCTGGGCCGCGTCAAGAAGGACGACGACTGGTCGCAGGAAGACACGGCGGAGTTCAAGCGCTTGTACGGCACGCGCACGAACAAGCACCTCGCCCTGATCTTCGGCCGCTCGGAGGAACAGGTCCGGCAGTTCGCGGACGTGCTCTGTCTCGCCAAGGACAAGGCCTTCCTGCGCAAGCTGACCGACCGACCTCCGACGCGCATGCCGCGCTGGACGCCGGAAGAAATCGAGCGCCTGCGCGAGACCTATCCGATCCACTCCAACCTCGAGATCGCCCAGGAGTTGAACCGCTCGGTGAAGAGCGTCGTCTCCAAGGCACACATCCTCGGGCTGAAGAAGGATCGCGCGCGCCTGCAGGAGATGGGCCGCGAGAACGTCAGCCTGCGCTACGGTAAGGACCGCGAGAGCGACTCCGCCGGCGACTCGGCCTCGACGACCGACCCCGACGAAGACGTGCGCCACCAGTCCGAAGGATCCTGAAACCCCTCGCCGCTCGCGGCCGGCCTCAACCGATCACGAGCTTCAAGCAGAACACCGCGCCCCCCGCCTTCCGAAACTCCCCACACTCGATTTCGATCACTTGGAAACCGTGCCGGCCCAGCGCCGACGCGGTTTCCTCGCATCCTGCGGGAAGGAAGACGCGCTCGCCGTCCGGACACCACGCGTTGCACGCGAGGCCTTCGCGTGCTTCGCGGTCCGCGACCTCGATCGCGCGCGGGTAGAAGGCGCGGATCAGCGCCGCGCCGGCTTCGTTGAAGGCCGGCGGGAACCACAGGCAGCGCTCTTCGTCGAGCGGCGCCAGGCAGGTGTCGAGGTGGTAGAAGAGCGGGTCGACGAGCTGCACGGCCGCGACCGGCAGCTCGAAGCGCTCGCCGATCTCCGCCCAGGCCGCGAGTTCCGTGCGCGGTCCGACGCCGCCCCACAGCAGCCTGCGCCCCGGGTGGAACATGCCGTCGCCGCTGCCCTCGAAGCGGTCCGCCGGTCCCTCGATGCCTTCGATCTCGACGCCGCGCACGTTCATGTGCTGCACCAGGTGGGCGACCTCGTCGTGCCGTTCAGCGTGCGCCATGCGCGATCGTACGAGGTGCGCCGTGCCGTTCGGCGCGGCTTCGGCCGGGATCCACAGCGCGGGGTTCGCGCAGAAGCAGAGGTCCGGGTGGCCGTCGAGCGGCGGCAGCACGTCGACTTCGAGGCCCGCGGCTTCGAAGGCGGACTTCATGTCGCGCCACTGCTTGCGCGCCAGTTCTCGGTCGACCGTCTTCAGCGCGCCCGAGCCGTCGAGCATGTGCGGGTTGATCGCGTAGCGCACGTCGTAGTCGCGCGGGTCGGCGATCAGCACGCGGCGCGCCGGGGGCAGTGGCGCGAGCTCACGGATCGAGTGGCCGAGGTCTTCGGGGCTGCGGATCAGCATGGGCGCGCATACCGTAGCAAGCGGGCGGGCCGGCTTCCGCGTTGAAGCCGGCCCGCCTTCGTCACCAGACCCGCTCGGCGTTGAGGGTGCACGAGCCCAGCTGGTCCTGCACGATCCCCGTCACGCACAGCGGACCGAACTCGGTGAGCCGACCGCCGTCGCGCTCGTAGACGTCGGCGAAGAGCACGACTTCGGCGAGGCCGGTCTCGTCCTCGAGCGTCAGGAAGCGCATCCAGCGTCCGTCGCTGGTGTGCACGCGCCGGCTCGCCGCGGGCCAGCCGCGCAAGGTCACGCGCGCGCCGGGGAAGCCGTCGAGCGCGGAGCACGCGATCGGGTTGACCGGACGACGGCCGCTGCCCGGCCGCGCGGCCGCGGCGAGGCTGCCGAAGCGCGCGACGATGCGTTCGTCCGCGGGGCAGGGGAAGACGCGCAGCGGATGATCCGCGATGGTCATGCCGAGCAGCTCGTACTCGAGCGCGCCGCGTTCCGCGCGGCCGGGGTTCGGTAGGCCGGGCAGCACGAGGCCGGGCGTCTCGGGTTCGGGGAAGAGTCCCGCGGCGGCGCCGGCCGGCAGCGACGCGTTGCCGAGCCCCAGACCGCCGCGCCACCCGCCGGCGCCGGCGCGCGCCGCGTCGAGCGCCGCGTTGGCCGCGCGTTCGCCGGGCAGCTCGCGGCAGGCGGCGAGTTGTCCCGCGTCGAGCCCGTCGGCCCCGGCGCGCCGCAGATCCTTCGGCGGCCGCGTCTGCGGCGTGCGCAAGAGGTGCAGCCGCCAGGAGAGCTCGGGGCGCGTGCGGTCGAAGGCGTCGAAGGCGCCGCACTGGATCAGCGCTTCGCACTCGTCCGTGCGCGCGCCGGAGCGCTCGAGGAAGTCGGGTAGCGAGAGGAAGGCGGCGCGTTCCCGCTCGGCGAGGATGCGCTCGAGCGTCTTGCGCGTGATCCCCTTCACCGAGCGCAAGCCGATGCGCAGACCGACGGCACCGGGCGCGACTTCTTCGAGGCGGAAGCCTTCCGCGCTCTTGTTCACGTCCGGTCCGAGGATCGGCGTGCCCATGCGCCGCGCTTCTTCGACGTAGACGCGCGTCCGGTAGTACCCCGTGTCGCTCTCGAGGAAGGCGCACAGGAAGTCGGCCGGGTGGTGCGCCTTCAGCCAAGCGCAGCGGTACGCGATGCGCCCGTAGGTCACCGCGTGCGCCTTGCAGAAGCCGAAGGACGCGAAGTTCGCGATCAGTTCCCAGACCGGCGCGGCTTCGGCGCGCGGGATGCCTTCGCCCGCGCAGCCTTCGAGGAAGCGTTCCGCCAGCGCCTCGAGCCGGTGTGCGTCGCGCTTCTTCAGCGCGCGCCGCAGCTGGTCGGCTTCGGCGAGGTCCATGCCCGCCATGCGCGCCGCGACCTGCATCACGTCTTCTTGGTAGAGCATCACGCCCTGCGTGCGGCACAAGAGGTCGACGAGCCGCGGGTGCGGCGGCGTCGGTTCTTCGAGGCCGCGGAAGCGCCGCACGTACGCGTCCTTCATGCCCGAGCTCGCCGGGCCGGGTCGGATCAGTGCGACGGCCTGGATCACCGCGTCCATGTCGGCCGCGCCGGTCTGCTTCAGCAGGTTGCGCATCCCCGGCGACTCGACCTGGAAGCACGCGATCGTGCGGCCTTCACGCAGCAGCGCGGCGGTGCGCGGATCGTTCTCGTCGATCCGTTCGAGGTCGGGCGTCACGCCGCGCGCGGCGAGCGAGCGCAGGCAGTCGTCGACGACGGTCAACGCGCGGTTGCCGAGCAGGTCCATCTTGACGAGGCCGATCGCCTCGACGGCGTCCTTGTCGAACTGCGTGACGACGACGCCCTTCGCCGCGCGTTGGCACGCGACGACGTCGGTGATCGGCCCCGGCGCGACGACGACGCCGCCCGGGTGCAGGCCGTGGTGGCGCGGCGCGTCGAGCAGGCGTTCCGCGTGGCGCAACACGCGCGCCCAGCGCTCGTCGTCGAAGGGGAAGCCGCGCGCTTCGGGACTGGAGCGCAGCGCGAGCTCGAGTACGCCGTCGGGGCCGCCGCCGACGCGGCGTTCGGCGCGCGCGCGTTCCATCGCCAAGCGTTCCTGGTTCGTCACGCCCGGCTCGGGCGGCGCTTCCGACACGCGGTCGGCCGATCCGTCGTTCGCGCCGTCGCCGTCCGGGTCACGGTCCGCGACGTCCCCGTCGAAGTCGGCCTTCGCCGCGCCCGGCGCGTAGTGGGGGACGAGCTTCGACCAGCGGTTCACGACCGCCGGCGGCAAGCCTTCGGCGAGCGCCGTCTCGCGGAAGGCCGCGCGCAGCCCGAAGCGGTTCAGCGTCGAGATCAGCGCCGTGCGCTCCGCGCCGAACAACTCGTAGACGTGTTCCATCACCTCGTCGCGCCGCCGCCAACAGAAGTCGAGGTCGATGTCGGGCCGGTCGGAGCGCGCGGGGTTCAGGAAGCGCTCGAAGATCAGCTCGTAGCGGAAGGGGTCCGCGTCGGTCAGGCCGAGGCAGTAGGCGACGAGGCTGTCCGCCGCCGAGCCGCGCCCGACGCACGGAATACCGACCCCCTTCGCGTGCTCCGCGATGCGGTGCACGAGCAGGAAGTAGGCCGCGAAGCCGAGCTTGTCGATCGTCGACAGCTCGTGGTCGAGGCGCCGCACGACCTCGGGACGCAGCGGCGTATAGCGCGCCTTCGCGCCGTCGAAGGACAGCGCGCAGAGCCGCGAGTAGGCGGTCTCACCCTCCGCGAACTCGATCTTCGGGAAGAGCACGCGATCGAGCGGCGGCGTGTAGTCGCAGCGCGCCGCGACCTCGACCGTGCGCGCGACCATCGGCGGCACGCCGGGCGGCGCGTGCGAACCCCAGGGGCCAGGACAGTCCTCGACGTCGGCGAAGATCGCGCACAGCTCGCGACCGGTGAGGAGGTGCGCGGGGTGCTCTGCGAGCCACTCGTCCGGCAGGTCGGAGACGAGTGCGTTGTGCTTGATCGCGACGCGCAAGCGGTGGTCGCGCGCTCCGGCGGGAACGGCGTAGTAGACGTCCGGCACCGCCACGACGCCGAAGCCCGTCGCGCGCGCCGCGTCGAGCATCACGTGCACCGGCGCGGGCGCGGAGGGCGGCGGGACCTTGGGCGGCTCGAGCGCGTGGGCCGTCGAATCGAGTGATACGGTGCCTGGCACATCTGTTCGCGATTCGCGTCGCAGCGGCGACGAAGCCGCCGCTGCGCCATGCGAATCGCGAACAGATGTGCCAGGCACCGTATCACTCGATTCGGCCCGCCGCGCGAGGTGCGTGTTCCGCGTCTCCCCCCGACGCACCCGCGTCGAGCGCCGCCCGCGCGCGTGACCCGCCGGCGACAAGGCCGCGAGCACCCGCGTCGGATCGACGCGCCCCATCATCCCGAGCAGCAGGCGCGGATGGTCGACGAGGTAGATCAGCCCCTCCTGGTAACGCACCGCCGCGCGCACCAGGTCGAAGTCCGCTTCCGGCGTGCCGAGGTCCGCGCCGTGCTCGCCCGGGTCGCGCCCCAGCTGCCGCGCGGACACCAAGCGGTTCAGGTTGCGGAAGCCGACCTCGTTCTCGACCAGCGCGACGACGCGCCCCGCTTCCCCCGAAGGATCCGACAGCTCGGCCCCCAGGATCGGCCGCACCCCGCGCCCCTCCGCCGCCTGCCGCTGCGCCGCCTTCAGGAAGTCGATCCAGCCCGCCGTGCTGTCGACGTCGGCCAGCACGAGCGCCGTGAAGCCGAGCCCCGCCGCCCGCTCCAGCAGCGCCTCCGGCGCGTCGACCCCCGTCATCAACGAGTGGTTCCCGTGGACCCTGAGCGGCACGTACACCGAAACACCAACCTCTCCCGCCGCCCGCGGCGCAGCCTCCGACCGTCGCGTCCCCCCCGGTGGGGATGCTCCGAGGGAACCCTAACAGATCCCTAAAATCTGTCCAGCGGGCGGAGCGGACGGAGGTCGCCGGGGAGCGGCAAGTGCCGCGCAGGCAAGGGGCAACGGCTCGCCGAATTCGGGCGGCGGCGGGGCGAGCGGAGAGCGCTTCGGCCCGCTAACCTCCTCCCATGTCCGACCCCGTCCAACGCAGCAAGCGGCGTCGTGCGATCCTCGCCGGAGCGGCCCTGCTCGTCGCCTTGCTGCTCTTCTTCTCGCAGGCCGACGAGAACAGCTGGCTCGGTCGCACGCTCGGCGGGAAGCCGCGCGATCCCTTCGCGGGACTCGCCGTCCTGCCGACACCCAGCTCCGCGGGGATGGTCACCTGCCTGCCGCCGGCGGCGGGGACGGCCGGGGCGGTGTTGCCGCCGCTCTTCCGCTTCGAGCTGGCGCCGGGCGTGCGCGTCGAGGAGTGCACGGTGCTCGTCTACCGCGACCGCGACGGCGACCGCGCGGCGGGGGAGGGCGAGAGCTTGTTCGACGCGGCGGTCGGTCTGCTGCCGCGCGACGACGGGACCTTCGGACCCGACGGCTGGGCGCTGCGCGTCCCGCTCGAGCAGGACGCGGGGCCGCTCCTGTTCCGCGTCTCGTTGCGCGTGCGCGGTGAGGTGCTCGGGTGGCAGGGCGAAGTGCTCCCCGCCGCGCCGCACGACCCGCGCTCGTGACGGGCGCGTCGTGCTAGGCGTCCTGCGCCGCGAGCAGCGGGCGGGCGGCCTCGAGCAGCTCGAGCAACACGCCGGCCGAGTAGCCGCGGTCGTGGAACCAAACGACTTCGCCGCGCGCGTCGAGCAGGAACACGCGCACGTTGTTGCCGAGCTCCGTGCCCGTGAACTCCGCGAGGCGGTCCGCGTCGCCGTAGACCGTGACGACCGCGCCCCAGTCCTCGGACGGGATGCCGTCGCGCATGCCTTGATCGATCCGGCCGCGGATCATGCGCGGGACCCAGCCGCGCACGGCGGGGACCTCGAGGATGCGCAGTGTGGTTTCGGACTGCAGCAGTCCGAACAGCCAGCGGTCGGCGTCGAACTGCGCGTCCTGCAGGTAGCCGACGATCAGCACGGCGGGCGCGCCGGCCAGGTCCTCCGGGAGGGCCGCGGCGGTGCCCTCCAGGGACTCGCCCCGGACGCTCGGGAAGGGCTCCCCGAGGGGGTCGCGGTTCGGCAGGGGAGAGCTGCAGGCGGCGAGCAGCAGCAGGAGGGGCAGGAAGGGTCGTAGGGCGGTCATCACGGCTGTCTCTTCGCGGGGCACTCCGTCCCGGAGGCGGTTCTTTCCGCAGACTTCACGCGGGCTCTTGCGCCCTTTCGCGCGGGAAGCTCTAGAATGCGGGCGTTCGGGCGCAAGTCCGGACGGCTCCGGATCCACAGAGAGAGAGCACAACGAGAGCGCGCAACCTGAGAAAGCACGGGTTCCGGAGATCATGAGGACGTCGCCCCGCGAACGAGCGGGACGACGTCCTCACTTTCTTGTGCGCGGGCTTGTCGCGTGGCGGGCGAGCGGGGCATGGTCGCGGTCCGGTGATGGACGACTCGAACGACAGGACGCCCCATTCCGTGTTCGGCCTGCCGGCGTGGATCCAGACGCACTGGCCGGCGCGCCTCGCGTTCCTGCTCGCGGGTGCTTGGACGTGCGCCTTGGCCTGCGTTTCGATGCTCACGGTCTTCCATGCCGATTGGTCCGCATGGCGCTCCGAGTTTGCGTCGGTGCTGGGCTATTCCTCCCTTGGCGCTGGGCTCGGCTCGCTCTTCGCCATTCCGATTCTCTGGCGCTCCGACGTGCGGCGCAGCGTGCCGTTCGTGTGGTTCTCCACCGTCCTCCTGATGGCGCTCTCCATCGCGTTCGAGAGCCAGCTCAGCCGATCGAGCTTCCTGCTGTGGATCCCGTGGACCGCGATGGTCGTCGGCATGTTCGTCGCGCGTCGGTTGTTCGGGCCGACGAAGGCCTCAAGTACTGCGGTCGATTCGGTCATATGAGGCTGCATTCGCTTCAGCGCGCGCCGCGTCCGAAGCGGCCACGAATTTGATCCTGGACGCTCTAGGTACCTGCGCGCTCATTGGCCTCACGCTGTCGAGTCGCCGTTTCGCGGAGATCGACCGGAGACGGGCCGTCTCGAAGGCGGGAGACATGAGCGCAGCCGCTTTCGAACTGCTGTTCTGCTACGCTCCGCTGCTGCTGCTCGCTGTCGGAAGCCTCTTCGCGCCCCGCTTGCTGGAGCGCACGGACTTGCGTCTCGCTCTTCCTGCCGTCCGGATCGGTACGTTCGCGACCGTTCTCCTCCTCGACGCACGTGAAGCTCACATGGGCTGGCTAGTCGTGCCGACCGCAGGCTGCGTCTGGATGTTCGTCGCGTCGTGCTGGTTGCCGCGTGACGACCATCACGGACTTGTTGGTGATGACGCGACTTGGGACGGTCCTAGCCCCTCCAGGGACTCGACCTTTCGCCGAGCGGTCCTGCTGCTACGGACTTGCCCTGTCCGTCGTCGTCCTTGCTCGCTTTCACGGCCGCCGCACCAATCAGCAAGGCCACACAATCTGCCGTGAGTCGGAAGCTCAACATCAACTTGAGAACGAAGTAGATTCGGAGAAGTTGTGCTTGACGTCGGATCACGGGGGGGGGCAATCTTCCGCAGTCAGCTGTAGGCAAGCTTGCCGCGCTGGCTGGTAATTCCCGTACCGAACAAGTGAGGAGATATTAGAATGCTCGCAAGAAAGTCGACTGCCTTGTTGCTCCTAGTCGTGCTGGCTATGGCCGCTCCTTCGGGGCATGGCTCTGGAGAGCAGTTTCAGTGCGGAGAGCCCAAGCGTCCCTTCGATCCCCACGTACAGACCGTCCCCGCGGGGCAGAAGTTCCCCGGGCCGGTCGGATCCCACAGCGATGATTGGAGCTGGGGAGATGCTAGGGCGGCTGCCGAGGAGGAGATCGGAAACACGCACGATGCATTCAGCTGCGCCGCCTGCTCCGGGTCAGGCTGCGAGAAGGACGTCAGTGTCCATCCTGAGGACGCCGAGTGGGAGTACGACTGGTACACCTGCGTGGGCATCGGAGACTGCAACGAGACCCACGTAGTCGTGACGCAAGCCACCCTGAACGAGGGTGGTTTCTACCTTCGACGTTGTACCGAGTGTGAGTAGTCGGCTCCTAGACCAAGGGGGGAAGCGCTGGGCACTGATCGTCCCAGCGCTTCTCCTCGCGATCAGCGCGGCCCTGTTCCTCGCCATATCGAAGGAACCTAAGTCTACGCCCCATCCTGGCGCTTCCTACGTCGAGGGGGTTCGAGTCGAAACCGAGCGTACTTCACGGCTCACTGCAGGGAACGCGGACCGACTCGTCGACCAGCGGTTCGGCTTCGGTGCATCCGAGCACGTGGGTACATCGGAGGGAAGCAGCGTTGGGCTGTACTGGGAAGGTAGTGAGCTCCACTGGCGTTCGATCAGGGTTAACTGCGAAACTGGACAGCAACTGCGTCCCGCGGCACCGGGCAAGCTCGCGGTTCCTCCCGAGCTGCGAAGCAGCGTGCGGTCGGCGGTCGCGGATGGTTTCGTGGCTGTGGCTACGAATCTGGACGAGACCAGACCGCAAGCGGATGCAGAGCCCATTCGGCTGGATCTGGAGCCAGGGGCGAGTGTTCTTGTGATTGATAGCGAGTCGGGTCGAGAGGTTCCTGATGCCTACGTCGAACTTCCCCTTGCCGATTCAGGTGGCGCAGCGCACCGGTGCGTCGGAAAGCCGATTCGATTGCCGGCTGTCGAGCGAGCGATGACGTTGAGGGTCCATGCTCCCTCCTACTGCGCTCTCGAGTTCGTCGTTGAACCTGCAGCCATGGACCTCGTCCTGAGTATGTCGAAGGGGACGACCTGTGAGTTTCGAGTTCAGTGCGACGCCGAGCATCGGAGGGTCGTTCTGCGTGATGGGTCACGGGTCGTCGAGGAGTTTCTCATCGAACGACGTGCAACTTCGTTCGACTGCGTTCTAAAGCCGGGGAACTACTCGGCCACACTCGAGAAGCGCACACCTTTCTGGGACGACTGGCGCTACGTCGACTCAGCAGCACTGGCTGTTCAGGGCGATGAGGGGCATCATCCCGTCGTTGAACTCGTCGAGGAGCCCGCAGATGCATCGATCACCTGCGAGCTGCGGTTCACTTCGTTGTTGGAG
Source organism: Planctomycetota bacterium (assembly GCA_020638835.1). Taxonomy (GTDB): domain Bacteria; phylum Planctomycetota; class UBA1135; order UBA1135; genus JACKHV01. Next base: position 521,812 of record JACKHV010000003.1, read on the forward strand.
CCTGTAGCCCAGCAGGCCGTCCTCATTGACAAGAGGGGTGTTGTCGTCGAGGAGCTCCGGCGCACTGGCGAGCAGCTCGCAGCGCCCGACGGGAGAATCATGCGGTTTCGTGCGGTCGCGGCTGGCGAGTACGTCGTCCGCGTGCTTCCCGAGCAGGTCGAACAGCCCGTCGTCCTCGAACGTGGGCAATCGCAAATCGTCGTTATCGATGTGCGGAGTGATCGAATCCTCGAGCTGTTTATTCTCGACGCCGTGGACTCCAGTCCGGTTCTCGACGCCAGTCCTAGAGTCGTGCTGCCGGGGATCAAGGGCTCCTGGCCCTTTTGGTCAGAAGGCGAGGGCGGGCCGCTGCGATTCGCGACGAGTGGCCCACGAGTTCAGCTCTGGATCGAGCAAGACGGGTATCGCCGGCATGTCGAGGACATCGAGCTGGAGCTGGGCGTGAATCCCTTGGTCGTAGAGCTCGAGCCCGCCACACCTTCCTGGCTGCGTCTACAAGTGCTCGATCGAGGAGAGCCCATCCTCCTCGATGCGATCGACCTCGCGAAGCACTTGTCCGCCGTCGCTCCGGATGGTCAGGAAGTGCGCATCGTCAAGGCTCACGCTCGCGGACGCCTGCCGGGCAAGGCTCGGGAGTACCGCTTGGAGTTCTTGCACGAGGGTCCCGTCATCTTGCAGTTCGAGGACGCGGAGTTCGGCTCGACTCGCTCTGTCGGGGCGACCTTGGTTCCGGGTGAGACGGCCGAAGTGAGCTTCGACCTGCTCTCCGCCGCGGCACCGCGCTGAGGTTCCGATCTCGGACTCTTGCTCGCTTGCGTGGTTCCGCGCGCTGGTCGCGAACGAATGAACGCGGCACGGTATCTCGGTATCTCGCGAACCCGTCACTGATTCAACGACGGCGTCCGCAGCCGGAAGCCGTCCTCGCCCCACTCGTGCGTGCGGGCGAGCGGCAGGCTCGAGCCGCGCAGCATGCCGCCGAAGCCGTGGCGTGCGCGGAGGTCGTCGAGCACGCTGTCGAGGGCGCGTTGGCGGTCGGCGTGCGAGGAGCCCGCGTGCGCGCCTTCGTCGCCGGGGTCCCCGAAGAGGTTGCGTTGCCAGCCGACGCGGCGGCCGAGCTTGGTGAGCTCGAGGCCGATGCGTTTCGTCAGCGCGCGGCGGCGGGGGAGGGAGCGCAGGAGTTCGCGTGCGACGCGCCAGAGTTCGTCGGTCGAGTCGGTGCCGTGTTCGAGCGTGCGGCGCGCGCGGCGCGGTTCGCTCTCCGTGCGTCCGGTGCGGTCGGCTTCGCGGGCGCGGCGCAGCGAGGGCGGATGCGTGTCGACGTAGCGCACGTGGACCTCGAGCGTGCCGGCGACGAGCGCGAGGGTGCGCAGCTTGTACGCCGCGCGCTCGACGAGGTAGGCGAGCATCGCCTCGACCTGCGCGCGGTCGCCTTCCTCCGGCTCGAAGGTGCTGTCGCGGCGGATCGAGCGCGGCGCGCGCCGTTCGAGCACGCCGTCCTCGCGCGCGACCCAGGTCGGTTCGACGGGTTCGGGGTCGACGCCGCGCGCGCGCTCGTGGAGCAGCAGACCGCCGTGCCCGAAGCTCGCGAAGAGCACCTCGCGCGAGACGGCGCGCAGTTCGCCGACGGTGCGGATGCGGAAGCGTTCGAGCAGCGCACGCGTCTTGTGTCCGACGCCGGGGAGGTGTTCGACGGGCAGGCCGGTGAGGAAGGCTTTCTCGTAACCGGGGCGGATCTCGGCCACGGCGCCGGGTTTCGCGAGCTTGCCCGCGAGGCGCGCGATGGTGCGGTTCGTCGCGACGCCGATCGTCAGCGGCAGGCGCACTTCCGCGCGCACCACGCGGCGGATCTCGGCGGCGACCTCGAAGGCGGGGCCGAGCAAGCGTTCCGTGCCCGTGAGGTCGACGAAGAAGTCGTCGATCGACGCGACCTCGACCGTCGGCGAGTAATGCATCAAGACGCGCGTCACTTCGTCGCGCAAGCGGTTCGCCGCCTGCGCGTCGCCGCGCCGGAAGATGGCCTGCGGACAGCGGCGCTTGGCTTCCGCGAGGTACATCCCCGGCCGGACCCCGAAGGCGCGCGCCTCGTACGAGGACGACATGACGAGGTTGCGGTCGGTCGGCAGGCCGCCGATGACGAGCGGCTTGCCGGCGAGCTCGGGGTGCACCGCGCACTCGACCGAGGCGAGGAAGGCGTCGACGTCGAGGTGCAGGATGCGGCGAGCCGCGACCCCCCGCGCGCGGCCGGGGAGAGGCCGCCGGGCTCCGCCTCCCGGCGCTTCGTGGTGCTGTGCGCGATCGGGGGGCGGAGCCATGGCGAACCTCGTGGATCGCGCACCCTAACGGATGCCGAACATCGCCGCAAGGCCCGCGAGGCACTATGCTCGCGCTCCCCAACCCAAGGAGTCTCCCCATGTGGTCCCTGATCCTCGCGGCGGTCCTCGTCGCCGCTCCCGCGCCCCAGAGAGCCCCCGGCGTCGTCGCGCAGGAGCGCAGCACCGTTCCCCTGATCGAGGGGTCCGGCGGCTACCGGCGTCCTCCCGAGGCCGTGGCGCAGCTCGTCTCGGCGCCGCCCACGCCGCGCGTCGAGTTCAGCCCCGACGGCGAGTGGATGCTGGAGATCGAGCGCCCCGCGCAGCCGAGCATCGAGTTCGTGAACCGCCGCATGCTCGGGCTCGCCGGTATGCGCATCGACCCCGCCTCGAACGCGGCTTTCGTCACGGGCTACGAGAACGGGCTGGTGCTCGCGCGGCTCGACGGCAGCGCGCGCCGACGCGTTCCGACGCGCGACGACGTGCGCATCATCGACATCGGTTGGTCGCAGAACTCGACGTGGATCGGCGCGGTGACACTGGGCGACGGCGCGTGCAAGCTGTGGGTCGGCGTCGCCGCGCAACCGAACTCCGCGAAGCTGATCAGCGACCGCGTCTCGACCGTCTTCCAGATGCCGATCTGGATGCCGGACGAGCGTTCGCTCTTGTGCACGCTGGTGCCCGACGGCCGCGGCGCGGAACCGCCGGCGCCCTTGCGTCCGCCCGGGCCGAACGTGCAGGAGGCGAGCGGCGAACGCACGCCGCTGCGCACCTACCAGGATCTGCTGACGAGCGCGCACGACGCCGCGCTCTTCGAGCACTACGGCAAGAGCCAGCTCGCCGTCGTGTCGGCGGACGACGGCACGCACGTGAACATCGGACGCCCCGCGCTGATCGTGTCCGCGACGCCTTCGCCCGACGGCACGCGCGTGCTCGTCGAGCGGCTCGAGCGTCCGTACAGCCTGTCGCAGCCCTGGTGGCGCTTCGCGACGAAGCTCGAGGTCTGGAAGCTCGACGGGACGCTGGAGCGCGAGATCGCCGACCTGCCGCTCGCCAGCGAGATCCCGATCGACGGCGTGCGCACCGGACCGCGCATGGCGCGCTGGAAGCCGGGCGAGGGTCGCACGGTGATGTGGTGCGAGGCGCTCGACGGCGGCGATCCGAAGCGCGAAGCGGCGCAGCGCGACAAGTGGATGGCGCTCGACCTCGCCGCCGGCGGCGGTCCGCGCGAGCTGTTCCGCGTCGAACACCGCGCGCGCGGCCTGACCTTCCTCTCGGACGTGCAGAAGGTCGTCGCTTCCGAGTACGACCGCGATCGGCGCTGGACGCGCGAGATCTGCCACGACCTGTCGGGCGCCGGCATCGGCCCCGTGGTGCTCGAGGACCGCAGCGTCCGCGATCGTTACGCCGACCCCGGCAACGTCGTGCTGACGAACGACGAGAGCGGCGACCGCGTCGCCGTGCAGGACGGCGAGTGGATCTACCGCGCGGGCGACGGCGCGACGCCGGACGGCCTGCTGCCCTTCCTCGCGCGGCAGAACGTCACGACCGGGCGCTCCGAGATCCTCTGGCGCTGCCAGCCCGGGGTCTTCGAGCGCGTCGCGCACCTCTCCACGAGCGGCTTGACCGGCGTCGGCGGCGCCGAAGTGCGGCCGCGCTTCCTCACACGGCGCGAGTCGCCGACCGCGGTGCCGAACTACGTGCTGCACGACGGCGAGGGCGGCCGCCGCGCCGTGACGAGCTTCACCGATCCGCAGCCCGCGCTGCGCGGCGTGACGAAGGAGCTGCTCAAGTACCAGCGCGCCGACGGAGTGCCGCTCTCCGCGACGCTCTACCTGCCGCCGGGGCACAAGCCCGGCGACGTGCACCCCTTGCTGGTGTGGGCCTATCCGCTCGAGTACAACGACGTGAGCACCGCCGGGCAGGTCGACGCGAGTCCGTCGCGCTTCACGACGGTCAGCGGCATCTCGCACCTCGCGCTGCTGATGGCGGGCTACGCGATCCTCGACGACGCGACGATGCCGGTCGTCGGCGACCCCGAGACGATGAACGACACCTTCGTCGAGCAGATCGTCGCGGCGGCCGAGGCGGCGGTCGCGGCGGTGGTGGAGCGCGGCATCGCGGATCCCGACCGCATCGCCGTCGGCGGACACAGCTACGGCGCGTTCATGACGGCGAACCTGCTCGCGCACTCGCAGCTCTTCCGCGCCGGCATCGCGCGCAGCGGCGCGTACAACCGAACGCTGACGCCCTTCGGCTTCCAGTCGGAGCGACGCACACTGTGGGAGGCGCCGCAGGTCTACTACACCGTCTCGCCCTTCCTGCACGCCGACACGATCGACGAGCCTTTGCTGTTGATCCACGGCGAACTCGACGCCAACGCCGGCACGTATCCGATGCAGTCGGAACGCTTGTTCTCGGCGCTGCAGGGCAACGGCGGCACGGCGCGCCTCGTGATGCTGCCGGGCGAAGCACACGGCTACCGAGCGGCGGAGTCCGTGCTGCACGTGCAGGCGGAGATGATCGCGTGGCTCGACCGATACCTCGCTCCGCGCGAGGAGGGCGCGCGCTGAATCTCGAGATTCCGCGGAATGTCCGGCGATCCCGCGCGACGCCGTCGTTCTGTGCGGTGTCGCCGATCCCGGATCCTCCGGCTCGCCGCACCCCCGGGGGCGCGGTCGCGCCGTAGTCACCTTGGTCGGACAACATCTTCGGCGACGGACTCTCCATCTCGGATCGGATCGCGCGGCTCACCCCGTCGCGCGAAGAGCACCCCGACCGGGTCGAGCGGGAGCGAAGGGCGGGCGAGGTCGATCCTCGCCCGCCTGACTTCGTGGATGCGTCGACTTCCACGTCGATTCGGCCGATTCGAACCGCGCCGCAACCACGGTTCTCGAATCTCGCGGCGGGCGAGCGAGTCGGCTTGCGTTCTTCATCGCTGGAGGGGGCTGCGATCGCCCCGTCGAGCATGACCTCGAACCTGCACGAAACACACCCTCGCGCTCCCGGGCATTTGCGCCACAATGGGACCATGACGGATTCCACCGGGGGGGGAGTCGCCGATCTACTGCGCGCCGTGAAGGCGGGTGATCTGCAGGCTCGCGACGAATTGATCGCGCTGATCCAGCCGGAACTGCGCAAGTGCGCCGATCGCCTGATGCGCCATCAGCCGAACGGGCACACCTTGCAGCCGACGGCGCTGGTGAACGAGGCGTACCTCAAGCTCTTCGGCACGGACGATCCGCACTTCACCGACCGCCGGCACTTGATGGCGACCGCGGCCACCGCGATGCGCCAGATCCTGATCGATCACGCGCGGCGCAGGAACAGCAACAAGCGCAGCGCGGACGGAGATCGCATCGCGCTGGAGAGCGTGGCGCTCAGCTACGAAGGCAACGGCGTCGACGTGCTCGCGATGGACGAGGCGCTGAGCTCGCTCACGGAGTTCGACCCGCAGATGGCGCGCGTCGCTGAGCTGCGCGTTTTCGCGGGGCTCACCTTCGAGGAGATCGCAGAGCTCGAGGACATCCCCCTGCGCACGCTGCAGCGCAAGTGGAGCGCCGTCCGCGCGTGGATGATGGGGAAGATGGCGTGACGCCGGAGCGCTGGGAACGGCTGCAAGAGCTCTTCCTCCACGCGTTCGAACTGAGCGCGTCGGAGCGCGCGACTTTCCTGGACGGGCTCGCTCCCGAGGACGAGGACCTGCGCGAGGAACTCGTGCGCATGCTGGAGGCGCAAGTGCCATCGGGCGAGTGGCCGCTGCCGCCCGCGCGCGGCGCCGACGATCCCTTGCTCGGCACCGAGCTCGGCGACTACCGCTTGGACGAAGTGCTCGGACGTGGAGGCAGCGGCGTCGTCTACCGTGCGACGCAGGTCTCGAAGGGACGCACCGTGGCGGTCAAGGTCCTGCGCGCGGACGTCGCGCGCTCCGCGTCGACCTACGAGCGCTTCAAGCGCGAAGCCCTCGCCGCGTCGAAGCTGCACCACCCGAACCTGGTGCGCGTGCAGTACCTCGGCCGCGACGCCGGGCTCGACTACCTGGTGATGGACTACGTCGACGGTCCGAACCTGCGGGACCAGCTGCGATCCTGCCTCGCGGTGCCGGCCGAGCGTGAGGTCTCCACGGGGCCCGACCTGCGCGATCCGCGCGTCTGCGCGACGCTCGTGCGCGACCTCGCGCGGGCGCTGCAACACGCGCACGCCGATCGCGTGCTGCACCGCGACGTGAAGCCGCAGAACGTGCTGCTCGACTCGCGCGGAACTCCGCACCTGACGGACTTCGGCCTCGCGAAGGACCTCGAGCTCGCCGACCTGACGACGAGCGGCGAAGTCGCCGGGACGCCGCACTACATGAGCCCCGAACAGGCGCTCGCCGCGCGGCACCGCATCAACCACCGCACGGACATCTACTCGCTCGGCGCCGTGCTGTACGAGCTGCTGTCGGGGCGCACGCCCGCGGCCGGCGAGACCACCGCGGAGGTCATCCACAACATCCTGCACAAGCCGGTGATCCCGGTGCGCCGGCGCAACCACGACGTGCCGGCGGCCTTGGCGCTCGTCTGCATGCAGGCGCTGCGTCGGCGACCCGAGCGCCGCTACCAGTCCGCGGAAGAGATGGCGGACGACCTCGACCGCTTCCTCGCCGGTGAGAGCGTCGGCGCCAAGGCGCAGTCGATCGGCGAGCGCGCCGTCGAACGCCTCGTGGACCGTCGCTTGCTGCTGCGCTTGCTCCCGGCGGCTGCGGTGTTGGGCGTCGTCGTCGGCGGCCTCTTGTACTTCGGCTCGCAGCGCGTCTACGCGCACTCGCAGCGCCCGCGCGTCTCGGTCGAGATCGCGAACGGCGGCGACGCGCGCGTCAGCTACCTGCCGCTCGACATGCGTCACCTGGCGGCGGGCCCCGAGCTGGAGCTGGGCTCGACGAAGCGCGGTCGCCTGGACGACTGCATCGTGCCGGAAGGAGCGGGACGCATCCTCGTGCGCACCGAGGACGGCGCCTTCGCGGAACACTACTGCGAACTCCAGGCGGGAGATCGCGTCGTCGTCGCCGCGCGCCCGACCGACCTGCGCGAGTCCGAGACCGAGATGATCGTGTTCAGCGGCGGACAGGTCGTTCCGCGCTACGAAGCGGGCACCTTGGCCGACGCGCTACCCAGCGCGGACGGCGGCGTCGTGCAGCTGCCGGCCTTCGCGATCGACGACCACTGCGTCACGAACGGCGAGTACCGCGCTTACCTCGAGGCGTCGGGCCGTGAGCGCCCCGAGTACTGGAGCCCCGCTTGGCGCGCGATCTGGGACGATCCGCCGCGCGACGACTGGGACGCGCTCCCGGTCGTCGACCTCGCCTTCGACGACGCCGTCGCGTACGCCGAGTTCTACGGCAAGCGCCTGCCGACGTCCCTCGAGCTCGAGTTCGCGCGCGGCGCCTACGACGAGCCCAGCTGGCTCGACGCGGAGCTGAGCCGCACGGCGACGCCCGCCTTCAACATGTTCTCGCCGCACGTCGGACGCTTCGGCGACCAGACCAAGGACACGACCGGCGGCGCCTACCTGCTGTACGTGCAAGCCGCCGTCCAACCGCGGCTGCCGCTCGGAGCGCGGCTGCACCACGCGCTCGGCAACGTCGCCGAGTGGACCGAGTCGCGGGCCGTCGAGATGCCCGGTCTCGACGGGATGGGGGCGCGCATCGTGAAGGCGGATGCCTGGCACGGCGAGTACTCGCCGGACGGCGTGCAGAACACGCTGATGTGCAACGGCATGGCCTACGACGGAGACAGCCCCCAGGATCAAGGCTTCCGCTGCGCGCGAAGCCTCGGTCGGTGAACGCATTCCCGGCCTTCACAACACGACACCGAGAAGGAGTGATCGCTGATGGTTTCCACCGTCGAGCTGAAGCTGCACCTGTCCATCGAGATCGACAAGGCCTCGATCCCCGCCTACGGCACGATCCGTGACACGGACGCGGAGGCGGCCGCGATGCAGGCCGCGCAGGACTACCTCTACCAAGCGCTGCACGGCTGGGGCGGAGACGCCGCCGCCACGATCTTCGCGAACATGGAGGCGGGGACGGCGTTCCAGTCGGTCGTCGACGCGGCCGTGGGCACCGAACTGCCGATCTGGGACGAGATCCGTCCGGCGATGAACGGCGCGATCGAGGACTTCAACTCGAAGGGCTTCGGGCTGCAGTTCGCCTCGCTCCCCGAAGGCACGCAGCCGACGGCGGTGCGCTACGTCCGCAAGGGCAAGCGGATCTACATCGAGTACGGCCAGGACCTCTCGGTCTCGGTGGGCGTGCAGGACGCTGCCAAGTGCAACGTGCTGCCGCTCGACCTCACCAAGGCCGTCCCTCCGGTGCTGCGAGCGCTCAAGGACGCGAAGGTCGTCGCGCGCTACCGGATGGTCGCGGAACTCGAGCGCAATCCGAAGTCGTGAGCGCGGCGCGCGGCCCGCTCAGGCGGGCCCTTGCGGACCCTTCTGCCACGACCCGAAGTGGTCGGCGCCGTTCTTGGTGACGGCCACGATGTCCTCGATGCGCACGCCGAACTCGCCGTAGACGTAGACGCCGGGCTCGTTGGAGAGCGTCATGCCGGGCTCCAGGATCACCTGGCTGCCGGAGTCGAAGTACGGGTCCTCGTGCACCTCGATGCCGATGCCGTGTCCCAGGCGGTGCGTGAAGAGCCGATAGCCCGGCCCGAAGCCGGCATCGGTCAGCGACTGCCGCGCGACGTCGTCGATCGTGCCGGCGCGGACCCCGGGCTTGATCGCCTCGAAGGCGCGTTGCTGCGCGTCGCGCACGGCTTGCCAGACGGCTTGTTGGCGCTCGGTCGGGCGCGCGTTGTAGACCCACGAGCGCGTGTTGTCGCTCTGGTAACCGTGCAACGCGCCGCCCGTGTCGATCAACACCATGTCGCCGCGCGCGAGCGGGACGTCGCGCTGCGTTCCGTGCGGGTAGGCCGCCGCGGGGCCGATCAGCGAGAGGTCCCAGACGTCCTTCAGTCCGAGTCGTTCCTGCGCGTGCACGATCAGCTCGCCGATGTCCCAGCCCGACATGCCGGAGTGCAGCTGTTCGGAGGTCGCGACGAGGGCGCGCTGCGTCAGTTCGTTCGCGCGGCGCATCAGCGCGAGCTCGTGCTTGTCCTTGCGCGCCCGCAAGTCGAAGACCGCGGTGCCGCCGTCGGCGATGCTGAGCTGCGGTAGCGCGACGAGCAGGCGCGCGACGAAGCCGTAGCGCACCTGCGGCTCGATCGCGAGGCGGCGCAGTCCGCGCTCGCGCAGCGCCGCCGAGAGCGTCGCGTAGGGGTACTCGTGTTCCTTCCAGGTGTAGAGTTCGCCGCCGGGCTTGCCCTCGCCGTCGATCTGCAGCCGCGCCTTCTGTTCCTCGAAGCCCGGCACGATCCAGAAGTGTCCGCCGTCCGCGTCGACGACGAGCGCGAACATGCGCTCGGAGTGTCCCCAGTGGACGCCCGTCAGGTACTCGAGCGTCGGCCCCGGCTCGACGAACAAGGCGTCGTGGTTCAGCGCGCGCAGGATGCCGCCGAGGCGCGTGCGGCGTTCCGCTCGCTCTTTCGCGGAGATGGGATCGACGCTGCCCGACTCGTCGACGAGGTCGGCGAACATCTCGTCCATCGCCGCGACGTGGTCGGAGATGCGCGGGTCGTCCGACGCGCCCGTGGGCCGTGTCGGGCGCTCGTAGCGATAGCCGTCGGGCGCCATGGCGCAGCTCGCGAGGGTTCCGCCGCCCAGGGTCGCGGCGAGGAACTTGCGGCGAGAAGGGCGTGGAGGTCGAGGATGCATGGGGGATCTCCGGGAAGGGCCGGCTCGGGAGTCCTGCATGGTAGGAACCGTGAGCGCCCACATGAAGGAGGCCCCCGATCCGTGGAACGGGAGCCTCGCGCCGACTTCGGGGGACGGGGGGATCAGCGCCCGGGAGTCTCCGGGGGCGTGGCTGCCGCGAGCGCGGCCTTCCAGTCACCTTGGTTCTCCTCCCACCACGCGAGCCACGCGCGGGTCGTGTGCCCCGGGTTCTGGCCGGTGAGCTGCGCCAGCGCCCCACGCACCATGCGCGTCTCGTAGGTGAACGCGTACTCGCCGATCGAGTGCACGCCGGCGTCGAGCACGTCGCCCTCGATCAGGACGTTGACTTGCGGATCCGCGACCGCCTGGAACTGCGCGACCTCGACGTCGAAGTCCTGGATGTAGGCGTACTGCTTGCCGACGAAGATGTTGCCGTGCGGGACGCGTCGCTGCGCACTGGTGGACTGCGCGGCGTTGAGGCTCGCCAGGTGGACCATCAGGGGTTCCACCGCGTGTTCCATGTTCGCGTTGCCGAGGGCTTCCGCGGCTTGCGTGCGGACGCGCGACGAGCTGGAGGAGAGCGCGCGCACCATCGGGACGAGCACCGCCGGGTCGTGCGTCGCCGCAACGGCTTGCGCCGAGGCGCGGCGCGCTTCTTCCGAGGGGTCGAGGATCGCGTGGATCAACAGGTTCTTGAGCTCGGCGCCCGGTTGCAGGCGGCCGAGCGCGAAGGCCGCGAAGGAGCGGCGGCGCAAGGACTGCGAGCACAGTTCCTTCGCGAGCTCCGTCTGCACGACCTCGGCGTCCGCGTTGCGGCGCAGCTCGCGCACGGCGTACTCGCGCCCGCAGGGCGTCGCGCCCGCGCCGAAGGTGTAGAGCGAGGCGCGCGCGGACTCGGCAACGTCGGCGTCGACGTCGACCGTGGGGACGGGGAGCAGGTCGTCGGGCAGCGCGGCGAGCGCGCCGCCGTGGTCCGGATCGCCCTCGAGCACCTGGTCGAGCTCGGCCAAGGCTTCGCTGTAGAGGCCTTGTTCGAGCATCCAGCTCGCGAGCCGCACGCGTTGGTCGTCGGAAGGCTTGCGGCCGTTCGCGTCGGAGAGCCGCTCGCACTCGCGCAACACGTCGCGCTCGGTGCGCACGCGCGCGACGGCGTCGGCGGGCAGCGCTTGCCACTCGCTCCTGTCGCGGACCTCCCAGTGTCCGTCGACGAAGCGCGTCTTGCCGCGGAACACGCCGCCGCCATGGAAGTGCAGGATGCGCCGCCGCTCGACGGACAGTTCCTGTGCGTCGACGGCCTCCTGCGCCGCGGGCTCGACGGTCACGGAGCGTTGCGCGGCGGAGTTCGGCGCCGTCAGCGACAGGCAGAGCACGGGGATCAGCAGGGCGGCGGTGGATTGTCGGAACATCATGTCGTGGTCGATCTCGTTCGCGTCGGCGATGGGACCGTGCACGGGGCAGATCCCGTGCCACCGGTGCGGCCTCCGAGCAAGCTCCGGGACCCCCTCAGGCTCGCTCCCCGAGCGACTTCGCGCAAGGTCCGCGCGGCCTCGCGAGCGCATGCGCACGTTGCGCTTGCGTAAGGCGCGCTCAGCTCGCCGGCGCGTCCGCCTCGGCCCGGGGCTCGGTCTTCGCCGCGGTCGCCGACTCGGCGTCCTCCGCGTTCGGATCGTGCAGGTAGATCACGCTCTCGCCGATGCGCAGCGGCGCGTCGTCGGAGAGCGTGCGCAGCTCGTCCTCTTCGTCGAAGGCGAAGAGCGGCACGACGCCCGGATAGCGTTGCATCAGGTCGGAGACGCTCGTGTTGCGCTCTTCGATCGCCGCGCTCTCCAGCGTGTGGTCGGCGCCCAGCTTCTGGAAGAGGTCTTCCCACGAGAGTCTTTCGCCGAAGAGGTACGGCGCGTCCTCGCTCTCCTCGTCGGGCTCGGGCGAGTCGGCCAAGCGGATCGCGTGGACGTTCTGCGGTCCGAACTCGCGTTCGTAGATCTGGACGGCGACGCGGTTGACGGAGTCGTTGGACGTCACGGCCATCAAGCGCCCGATCACGTCGAGGTCGAGCGTGCGCATCACGAGCTCGTCCAGGGCGTTGCCGACGCGCGCGTCGAGTCCGTCGTTCTGCGCGCGTTCCACGTTCCAGCGGTTCGTGTCGAGCAGCAGCACGGGGACGCTGGCTCGCACGAGCTTGCGTCCCAGCGCGCGGCCGACGGAGTTCGCGCCGACGATCAACACGCCGCTGCGCTTCTCCTCGAGCACGCCGAGCCGACGCCCGACGAGTCGCGCGGTCGGCGCTTGGATCATCACGGTGCCGACGATGACGGCGAAGGTCATGCTCATCACGACTCGCCCCTCGGCCATGCCGTGGCGCTCCATCAACAGCGCGAACAGCGAGGAGACCGCGGCGGCCACGATGCCGCGCGGCGCGATCCACGAGAGGAACAGCTTCTCACGAAGGCTCAGCTCCGAGCCGCGCGTGCACGCGAAGATCGTCGCGGGGCGGACGAGGAAGACGATCACCGCGACGAGCGTGAGCCCTACCCAGCCGAGCTCGTGCATCCCGGACAGCGAGAGGTCCGCCGAGAGGATCACGAACACCATCGAGACCATCAGCACGGTGATGTGTCCTTTGAACTCCTCGATCTCGTCGATGCCGGGCGGGTGCAACCAGCCGAGCAGGAAGCCGGCGAGGGTGACCGTGAGCACGCCGGACTCCGAGGCGATCAGCTCGCTCGCGGAGTAGAGCCCGATCGCCGAAGAGAGCACGAAGAGGTTGCGCAGATCGCGCGGGATCCAGTCGCGCTGCCGGATCAGTCGGTCGACCACGAAGGCGCCGCCGCCGCCGAGCACCACGCCGAGCAGCACGCGCCCCAGGAAGGCGAGCACGACGCCGGTCGTGCCGTGCAGCGCGGCCTCGAGCAGGAACTCGAGCACCAGCACGGCGCACAACGCGCCGACCGGGTCGATCAGGATCGCCTCGCCGCGCAGGATGTCCGCGAGGCGGCGACGCGGGCGCACGGCCTTCAAGAGCGGCTGGATGACCGTCGGACCGGTCACGATGACGAGCGAACCGAAGAGCACCGATGCGCCGATCCCGAGCCCGGGGAACAACAAGTAGGCCGCGAGTGCAGACAGCGCCCAAGTCACCAACGAGCCGAGCGTGACCAGGTTGCGGATCACCGTCCCGGAGTAGCGGAACGCCTCCGCCTTCAGCGAGAGGCCGCCTTCGAACAGGATCACCGCGACCGCGAGTCCGACGAGCACGCGCTTACCCTCGCCCAGCTCGTCGGGGCGCACGAGGTCGAGCACGTCCGGTCCGAGCACCACGCCGGCGATCAGCAGCGGCAGGATGGCCGGCACCTTCATCCAGCGCGCGATCGCCTGGCAGGCGGTGCCGGCGGCGACGGTCAGGGCGACGGTGGCGAGCACGGGATCGGCGGTCATGGGCGCCGAGGATACGCGAGCGGGCCCGCCCTTTCGCGCCTTTCACGGCGACGCCTCTCGGGCGCTCGTTAGACTCCGCCGACCGTGGAACTGGTCCTCCTGCACCCCGAGATCCCGCACAACTCCGGCTGCGCCGCGCGCCTCGCAGCGGCGACGGGGCGGCGTCTACACCTCGTCGAGCCGCTCGGTTTCTCGCTCGAGGACCGCTACCTGAAGCGCGCCGGTCTCGACTACTGGCCGCTCGTCGACCTGGTCGTGCACGAGAGCTGGGACGCGGCCCGGCGCAGCTTGAGCGCGGGTTCCGCGCGGCCGCTCGCGGAGCGCCTGCACCTCTTCACGGCGCGCGGCGGCACCTCGCTGTTCCGAGCGCGCTTCCTGCCCGACGACGTGCTCGTCTTCGGGTCCGAGAGCAAGGGGCTGCCGGAGGAACTGCTAGCCGAGCACCCGGAGCGCCGGCGCTACGTGCCGATCGAGCCCGGCGTGCGCAGCCTCAACCTCGCGAACGTCGTGTGCCTCGCGCTGTACACGGCGCTCGATCGCGCCGGGCTCGCGATGCCAGACAACGACGGCACCTACACGGCGCACCCGCGCGCCGCGGACGACGTTCGACCGGCCGAGCGCGTGCAGCGCGTCCAGGAAGACTGAGTCTTGGCGATTCGCGTGGATGCAGAGACCCGGAGCACGGCCGGGCAGGGGACCGCGGTGGAGCACGCGGAGTCGGTGACGCCGTCGGTCGCGGACCTTTGCCTCGCGGACGTCTTCCGCGCGTGGTGGCCGCTCGCCGCGAGCTGGCTGTTGATGGCGTCGGAGCCGACCTTGATCGGCGCCTTCGTCTCGCGCCTCCCGAACGCGGACATCCACCTGGCGGCGTGGGGCGGCATCGTCTTCCCGGTCGCGCTGCTGGTCGAGGCGCCGATCATCATGATGCTCGCGGCTTCGACCGCGCTCTCGCGTGACTGGCAGTCGTTCGTCTGGCTGCGCCGGGCGACGACGATGCTCGGCTTCGCGCTGACGGTCGTGCACGCGCTGCTCGCGTTCACGCCGCTCTACGAACGCGTCGTGGTCGCGGCGATCGGTCCGCCGGAGGAGATCGTCGAGGCGGGACGACTCGGACTGCGGCTGCTGTTGCCGTGGACCTGGGCGATCGCCGACCGGCGCTTCCACCAGGGTCTGCTGATCGCCTTCGGGCGCTCGCGCTCGGTCGGACTCGGCACGGCCGTGCGCCTGGCGGTGACGATCAGCGCGCTGTTCGCGTGCTTCGCGAGCGGCGCGCTGCCCGGCATCGCGGTCGCGGGCATCGCCGTCTCCTGCGGCGTGATCGGAGAAATGGTCGCCGCACGCGTCTCGTCCCGCGCCGTGACGCGCGGACCGCTGAAGGACGCGTTGCCGCCGCTCGACCCGCTGCGACTCGGACGCTTCGTAGGCTTCTACCTGCCGCTGGCGCTCACGCCGTTGCTGACGCTCGCGACGCAGCCGATCGGCAGCGCGTCGCTCTCGCGCATGCCCGACAGCCTGCGCGCGCTGGCGATCTGGCCGATCCTGAACGGACTCGTGTTCCTCTCCGGCGCGGCCGGCGTCGCGCACAACGAAGTCGTCGTGCACCTCGCGGGCCGCGCCGGTGCGCGTCCCGTCCTGCGTCGCTTCCTCGTGCTGCTCGCCGCCGCTTCGTCCGCGCTGCTGCTGCTCGTCGCGACGACGCCGTTGCTCGACGCCTACTTCGGCGGCTTCTCCGACCTGCGCGACGACCAGGTCGACGTCGTGCGCCGCGTGCTGTGGGTCGCGGTCCCGATGCCCGCGCTGACCGCGCTTCGCAGCCACCTGCAAGGGCTGCTCGTGCACGCGCGTCGGACGCGCGGCGTCACCGAGGCCGTCGTCGTGTTTCTCGTCGTTGCGATCGCGGTGCTCGTGTCGGGCGTCGCGCAGCAGTGGGAACCGAGCCTCGCCGTGATCCTCGCCGCGCTCGTACTGGGCTCGGCGGCGCAGTGCGCCTGGCTCGCATGGCGCGTGCGCGGGCTCACGCGCGCGCTACACTCGTCCGCCGCATGACGTCTTCCGCCCCCCGAGAACCGCTGCGCAAGCCCAAGAAGGGCGACGAGCGCGAGGCGCTGCTGACCGCCTTCGACCACAAGGGTCGCACCTTGGGCGAGAGCGACGAGTACGCCGTCGAAGCGCGCGGAGGCGTGCCCGGTGACCGCGTGCGCGTGCAGGTCTCGAAGCGCCGCCGCGACCTGCTGCGCGTGCGCGTGCTCGAGCGGCTCGAGAACTCGCCGCGGCGCGTCGCGGAGCGCTGCCAGCACGCGGGTGACTGCGGCGGCTGCAGCTTCCAGGCCTACGACTATCGCGGGCAGCTCGAAGAGAAGCAGCGACACGTGCGCGAGGCACTGCGCGTCGCCGGACTCGAAGGCGTCGTCGACGTCGCGCCGACGGTCGCGTGCGAGGACCCGTGGCGGTACCGCAACAAGATGGAGTTCTCCTTCGGCAACCGGCGCTGGGTCGAGCGCACGGAGGAGGCGGGCCTGCGCGACGACTTCGCGCTCGGACTGCATGCGCCGGGGCGCTTCGACAAGATCCTCGACGTGCGCGAGTGTCCGATCGTGTTCGAGGCGGGCGAGCGCATCCTTGGCTCGGCGCGCGAGCTCGCGCTCGAGCACGGCTTGGAACCGTGGTGCGTGCGCGAACACGTCGGCCTGCTGCGCTTCCTCGTGCTGCGCCACGGCGTGCACACCGGCGAGGTGATGGTGAACCTCGTCACCTCGCGCGCCGAGCCGGAACGCATCGGCCCGTACGCCGCGGCGCTCGTCGCGCGGCACCCCGAGATCACGACGCTCGTGCAGAACATCACCGCGCGCAAGGCGGAAGTCGCGGTCGGCGAGGAGGAGTTCGTGCTGCACGGTCCCGGCGTGATCCACGAGGAACTCTGCGGCGTGCGCTACCGCATCTCCGCCAATTCCTTCTTCCAGACGAACACGCTGCAGGCGGAGCGCCTGTTCGAGATCGTGCGCGAGGAGGCGGCGCTGACGGGGAGCGAGCTGGTGCTCGACCTCTACAGCGGAACCGGCTCGATCTCGCTGTTGCTCGCGGGCCTCGCGGGAAGCGTGCGCGGTTACGAACAGGTCGAGAGTTCCGTGCGCGACGCGGAGCGCAACGCGGCGGAGAACGGGATCGAGGGCGTGGAGTTCGTTCTGGGCGACGTGCTCGAATGCCTGCGCGAAGAACGCGAAGCGGGTCGGCTGTCCGAGCCGGACGTCGTGATCCTCGACCCGCCGCGCGCCGGGCTGCACCCGAAGGTCCTGCCGGAAGTGGAGGCGCTCGCGCCCCGGCGCATCGTCTACGTCAGCTGCAACGTGCAGCGCGCCGCGCTCGACCTCGCGCACTTCGTCGAGGCCGGTTACCGCCTGCGCGCGGCGCGCCCCGTCGATCTCTTCCCGCACACGCCGCACGTCGAGTGCGTCTTCACGCTGGACCGGGAGGCGCGCGCGTGAGCACCATCCCCGGCGGAGCGCACAGCCTGTGCAAGGACTGCGTGCACCTGCGCGTCGTGACGAGCGCGAAGGGCTCGATCTTCTGGCGCTGCAGCTCGCCTTCCGTCTCCGTGAAGTACCCGCCGCAGCCCGTCGTGCGCTGCGCGAGCCACCGAACGGCCGACAAGGAGTAGACTGGGAAGCATGGAACTGCGAGCGGAGAGCGGGATCGTGCTGGCGGCTGCGCCCGAGCTGCTCGATCCGAACTTCGTGCGCTCGGTCGTGTTGATCTGCAAGCACGTCGACGAAGGCGCCTACGGTCTCGTCGTGAACAAGCGCTCCGCCTACACGGTCGACCAGCTGCTGCCCGACCACCCCGTGCTCGGCGGCCTGCGCTTCCCCGTGCACTTCGGTGGGCCGGTCAGCCGCGACAAGATGCAGATCCTGCACCGCGTGCCCGAGCTCGCACGACCGGGGACCGAGCTCGTGAAGGGCCTGTGGCTCGGTGCGGACCTCGACGCCGCGGCGGACTACCTCGCCGGACAGGGCCTCGACGGGATGGGCGACGTGCGCTTCCTCGTCGGCTACTCAGGCTGGGCCGAGGACCAGCTCGACCAGGAGCTCGCCGGCGGATCGTGGCTGCCGGCCGCGACCCAGCTCGATTGGCTGTTCGGGGGGTCGGAACACCACACCTGGCGGCAGGTGGTGAGGCGGGTCGAGCGGGAGGTGGGGGGATGCGACGAAACCCCCTTCGACCCACCCCCCGATGTGAGCTGGAACTGACTGGGTTCCGTGTGGATCCGCCATGCGGGTCCCCCGGCGGGCTCGCGGCGGCCGTCCCCCTGGAGGGTGATCCGTTCCTCGTTCGCCGTCGCCTCGAGCGTGCGGACCCCCTGCGCAGCGCATCCCGTGTCGGGAAATCCGGGCGCGGAGAGGGCTTGCGGAGGACTGTGGGACCGAGGACCACACGGAACCCAGTCAGTTCCGGAAGCACTCATGGTGGGGGGCTCTCGATCCGATACAGAGGCGTCGATCCCCCCGCCGCCCGCTTCCGGCGCCGTGGGCGGATCGCCGAGACCGGCCTCCCACCATGAAGATCAGTCCTCAGAGCGAATTCTGGCGCTTCCTCCGCGACTCCGGCGTGATCTCCGCCTCGACGGCCGAGGGGCTGGAGCGGAAGGTGCGCGACAGCTGGATGCCGCTCGGCCGCATCCTGCTGCGCAACCGCAAGATCACGCCCGACCAGATGCTCACCATCCTGCGCCTGCAGGGGGCCGAGCCTGGGCAGCGCGTGGGGGATCTGGCGGTCCGGGAGGGCTACTGCACCCAGGCGGACGTCGACGCGGCGATCGAGTTCCAGCGCCAGGGCGGGCCGCACCCGCTCGCGGTCTTGCTGGACGACGAGGGCGTCGACCGCGACGCCCTGCTGACGGCGTTGTACGGCTACGTGCGCCACCTCGAGGGGCGGGCGCAGGTGCTCGACGCGTTGCTGAACGAGTCGCAGACGCAGGGCGCGTCGGGCGACTGAGACGCGGTCGGGCGGCTCAGCGCACCGGCTTCAGTGCGTCGCGCTTCAAGCGCGCGGGCGGGCCGGGGATCTCGACCTGCGGTTCGCGCTCGAGCGCGTCGGCGGCGAAGGGGTCGCGCTCCAGCGGCGCGGCGGGGGCGGGTTCCGCGCTCGCCGGCGTAGCGGCCAGTTTTCGCGGCAAACCGGCGAGGTCCAGGACGCGTTCCGTCAGGCGCATGCGCTCTTGCATCGAGAGGGCGTCGACCGGGATGTACGAGATCCCGAACCACTCGAGCATGAACTTCACCATGCCGTCGATGCGCACGACTTCCTCCCACTCGACGCCGGCGCGCACGCCGTCCTCGCACAGGAGGTCGCGGTGGGGGCGGAGGTAGAAGACGAGTCCGCTGCGCACGGAGTCGATGTAGGCCGACAGCTTCGGATCGGCGGCGACCTGGTGCAGGATCGTGGCGTGCTGCGCGGCGTAGGCCAGGTTGCAGAAGGCGCGGTCCGACACGAAGGCACCGAGTTGTTGTTCCTCGGCGGTGATCTGGCGGCGGAAGACCTCGGCCTGGTAGCGGTCGACGAGGTCGACGTCCGTGCGCAGCGAGTCGAGCTGCTCCTCCATCTCGGCGAGCACCCCGCGGGCGACCTCGGAAATCATCGGCAGGCCGTAGCGATCGCGGATCCAACGGGCCAGAGTGGTCTTGCCCGTGGAGTGGGCGCCGACGAGGTAGATGCGGTGCGGTGCGGCCATGAGGGTGTGGTGCGAGGGGTGCGGGTGCGCGCATACTACGGGTTGTGGTCGCGGGGCGCCAGGGTCGCTCATCTGGTGTCCCGAACGGGGGCCTCGGCGGCTCGGGGAAGCGCGCGGCGCTCCCGGGAAGCTTCCGCGCCGGAGGCCGTAGGAGGGGCGACCGCGGGCCCCCCGCGGTGGATCGCGAGGCGCGCCGGGCAGGCGAGGCGAAGGACGAGATGACGCAGGCAGTGAACGAATCGAAGACGGACTCCTCGAACACCCCGCGGCGCGGCGGCTGGGGCCGTCGCGGCTGCGGTTGCTTCGCCTTCCTGCTGGGCGCGAGCGCGACGCTCGTCGCCTTCGCGCCGCTGCTCTTCGGGCGGCTCGTGATGGAGAGCGCCGTCGAGGAGGCGAACCGCGAGATCGCCGGCGAGCTGGAGATCGGCGACGTCGCGCTCTCCTGGACGGGGACGCAGCGCCTCGAAGGCTTGCGCCTGCGCGACCCCGAAGGGCGCACCGTGGCGGAGTTCGACCTCGAGTGCCCCTCGGTCTGGCAGCTGATCCGCGCCGCCGGGAAGGTGAACGACGGAGAACACGGCGACTACGGCAAGCTCTTCGGCACGCTCGAGCTGGCGCTCGTCACCGGGCCCGGCGTGCCGTCCAACCTCGAGCGCGCGCTGGCGCCGCGCGACGGTGCAGCGAGTGGCGCGGGCTCGGGCGGCGGTGTCGGAGGCGGCTCCGCGAGCGGCGACGCCGGCGCCGACGCAGGGGACAACGAAGTCGAGTTCAGCGTGACCACGGGCATCCGGCTCGCGCGACTCGAGCTCGAGCTGCAGGTCAAGCACTTCAGCTGGAGCGACCCGCGCCTCGACGCGGGCGGGCGCGCGGTCGGCTTCAAGGACCTCGTCGCACGGATGGTCTTCGAGCCGGAGCGGCCTGCGCGGCTGACGGTCAGCGGTGAACACCTCTACGGTGATCGCCACGCGCCGCTCGCGGCGGACGCCTCGATCGACGTCTCGCGCCTGATCGGCGGCGCGGTCTGGAGCGACGCGATCACCGGCGTCGTGCAACTCGATGCGCTCCCCACGCCGGTATTCGACCGCCTCCTCGAGGAGGACGGCGAGCTGACCGCCGCGCTCGGCCCGTCCTTCGACGTCGAGGTGCGCCTCGAAGTGCCCGACGAAGCCGGCGCGCGGCTCACGGCGCGCGTGCAGTCGGCGCTGCAGACGCTGCAGCTCGACGCGCGGATCTCGGACGGAATCGTGCACGTCGCAGAGGACGCGCCGATGCGCCTCGACCTACGCGTCCCTCCGGCCTGGCTCGCCGAAGCGCTCGCCGACTCGCTACCGGAGGAAGTGCAGCTCGTCGCGCCGGAGGGCGGCTTGCCGGTGCGCGTCGAAGTCACGCGCTTCGCGCTGCCGCTCGAGTCGGACGCGGACTGGCAGCGAGCGGATCTCGCGCTACACGTCGAGGTTCCCGAGCTCGGCGTCGAACGCACGGGTTCCGAGCGCTTCGAGCTGCGCGACAACACGCTGGACGTCGCGATGACGCCGGACGGACCGCTGATGGTCGACGTCGCGCTGCGCGAGGGACGCGGCGGAAGTGCGGCGCTGAAGATGCAGTTGCCGGCCGGCTGGCAAGCGCTCGCGTCGGATCCCGAGCGCGTGAACGAAATCGACTACCGCGTGCGCGTCACGCTGACGGACCTTCCCGCCGAGCTCCTGCGCAGCTTCGTAGAACAGGACGACCAGCTCGCCGGCTTCCTCGCTGATCCCGTGCAACTCTTCCTGCAGGCGCAGCCCGCCGCGGACGAGTCCGTGCGCGTCGACGTGGAACTCGAGAGCGGCAGCAATCACCTGCGCTCGACGGCCGTACTCTCGGAAGAAGTCGTCGAGCTCGCGCCGGGCACGACACAGTTGACGCTCGCGCTGGCGACCGAACGACTCGTCGCACTGGCCGGCGAGTCGTGGCCCGAGGGCTACGTACTCGATTCCGAGTCCGGTCGCGTGCGCGTCCAGGCCGTCGTGCGCGAGGCGCGCTGGCCGCTGGAAGGAGGGCTCGGTACGGCGACGCTCGAAGCGCGGCTCGGGCCGGTCTCGTTCACCGACGAGGCGCTGCGTGCGGCGAACGAGTCGATCGCGCTGAGCAGCTTGCAGCTGAGCTTGCACCTCGACGGTGCGGCGCCCGTCGAACTCGACGCGGACGTCGCGCTCGACCGCGATGCGGGCAGCGCGACGCTGAAGCTGCGCTCCGCCGAGACGCTCGCGGAGCTGGACGCCGGAGCCGAACCGACCTGGTTCGCCACGCTGAGCGGCAGCGGGCTGCGCACGGAGCTCGTCGACGTGCTCGCCGCGCAGGACGGCTTGCTGCTCGACGTCTTCGGTCCGACGCTGCAGCTCGACGTCGACGTGCGCGACTGGAAGGCGGGCGCAGCTCGGCTCGATGCGCGCCTCGACAGCCGGAACGCACAGCTCGCTTGGTCCGGTCACCTGCAGGACGGCGTGCTGCAGTCGTCCGGCGAAGCGGAGTCGCTCGAGGCGCAGGTCGGGCTGACGCCGCTCTTCCAGGAACGCATCGTCGGCAACCTGTTGCCGATGCTCGTCGGCATGCAGTCCGTCGAAGGCGGGAGTCCGGCGCTGCTCCGCGTCACCGACTTCCGCATGCCGCTCTCCGGCGCCGATCGCTCCGCGCTCGCGGGGCTGCAGGCCGACGTGCACCTGGAACTCGGACTGGTGCGCGCCGCCGTGCTGCCCGGCCTGGCGGAGATGCTCAGCTCGCAGGTCCACCAGCTGCGTCCGACGCAGTTGCCGACGCTGACCCTGCGCGTGCGCGACGGCGTCGTTCAGTCCGACTCGATCCCGATCGAGATCGAAAAGACGCCGGTGGTCTTCGCGGGCACCTATGCGCTCGTCGACGAGGCGATGGAGTTCACGTGCTCCGTGCCGCTCTCGGGACTGCGCGGCGATGTGGGCAAGGTGCTGAACGAAGCGCGCGCGTACCTCGATCCGAACCTGATCGTGCCGCTGCGCGTCCACGGCAAGCCGAGTCGGCCGCAGGTGGGCATCGACTCGAACTTCCTGAAGCAGGTCGTCCGCGAGGGGTCGACGAAGGCGGCGGGCGACGCGCTCGGCAAGGGCCTGCGCAAGCTCTTCGGCGACGACTGACGCGCGTTCACGCGCTCGGCGCTTCGGGTGCGGACTCGAGCAGCGCGTCGAGCAACGGGTTCTCCGGCATGTCCTTTCGCCACGCGAGCGTGACGGGGAACTCGACCTTCGGCGACGGCAGCGGGAAGAAGCGCAGGTTGCGCGACTTCGGAGGCTCGGGCTCGAGCGACGGGAGGATCGAGTAACCGAGCTCCGCTTCGACGAAGCCGAGGATCACGTCGGCCGTCGTGGCCGTGATGCGCCGCGACGGCGTCAAGCCGTGCAGCGCGAGCGCTTCGAACTGCTGCGCGTGCGGCAGGAGCCCGGGCGAGTAGGCGACGAAGGTCTCCTGCTCGAGGTCCTCGAGCCGCAAGCGCTTGCGCGCCGCCGCGGGGTGCTTCGCGGGCAGCACGACGTACGGCCGCATGATCCCGACCGTCTGGCTCGCGATCGCGCTCGGCAGCTTGGGGAAGTGGTCGATCGCCGCGTCGACCTCGCCGCGCAACAGCGGATCGACGGCGGGCTCGAGCGCTTCGACGAGGTGCACGTCCACCTCGGGGTAGCGCTTCTTCAGGCGACGGACCCAAGCGGGCAACAGCTTGCGCAGGAACATCCCCGCCGCGGCGACGCGGAGTTCGCCGGAGATCTCGTCGCTCGTCAGCGTCCGCAGCACGCTCGGTAGGCCTTCGAAGTACGGGCGGACGAAGCGGAAGAGCCGCTCGCCCGCGGCGGTCGGGATCATGCGGTCCTTGCCGACACGCTCGAACAGCGCCAGGCCGAGCTCCGTCTCGAGCTTCTTCACCTGTTGGTGCACGGCCGGCTGCGTGATCGGGTAGGGGAAGGCGCGCGCGGCGCGAGCGTATCCGCCGGTGCGCGCGACCCAGTAGAAGCCTTCCAGTCGGTGCAGTTGGATCACAGCTCTGCCTCCAGGGTTTGCGCGACGACGCGGTTCCCGAGCGCGGAGTAGTGACCTCCGCCCATCCAGTACTCGTCCGACTCGAGCGCGCCGGCAGCGAGCAGCGCGTCCGAGAGGTCCACGACCTCGATCCCGGCTTCCTCGAAGTCGGCGCAGACCGCGGCCCAGTAGGGCGCGCCGCGTTCGATGCGATCGGCGAGGTCGTCGCGACCGGGCAGCACGAGGAGCTTGAAGCGCGCGTCGATGCCGCGTGCTTCGCGCGCCGTCTCGAGCACGAGCGCCCGCACCAACTGGTGGACCTCGGAGCCCTCGTCGAGCACCCAATCCGACGCGTCGCGCCCGCCGCGCTCCATCGCCGTCAGGTAGAGGCGCGTCAGTGCGCTGCGATGCAACAGGCTCGACCCGAAGGCGCGGTAGGCGCGCTCGGCGCGACTGACCCACATGTCGTGCTTCCACGTGGCGGCGTAGAACTCGTCCTGGCGCGAGATCAGCTTCGCCGTGTGCGCAATGCTCGTCGCCGGATTCGGCACCTGCAACAGCGAGCCGTCGTCGTTCAACCGGAAGCGCGGCTTGAACAGGGTCGGTCCCGACCAGTGGCGCTGCGCGGGACGATAGAGCGTGACGACGCGCAGTGACGCCGCCGGCAACCAACCGAGCCAGATCTCGTCCGGCGCGAGCTGCAGCCCGTCGCGCCGCAAGCGCAACAGCGCTTGGTCCAGGCCGTAGGCGCCCATCGCGAGGTTCGCGACTTCGACGTCGTCGTGCGCGGCGTCGAGGCGGTGCGGCCACGCTTCGTCGTCTGCGACCTCCTCGCCCAGCGTGAACGAGCAGCCGATCGTCATCAGGCGGCGCACGCCGGCTCGCTTCTCGCGTGCGAGCTCCGCGGGTCCCATGCGGCAACCCGCCCAGTCGAAGTGCATCGGACCGCTAGGCACCCCGGGGATCGGCGCCCAGCCGAGCTGCGCATCGAAGCGGAACTCTTCCTGTCGTGGGCGACCGGTCGTCGCGTGCAGCAGGTAGTGCTCCTGCGCCTTCTGCTGCGCCTCGCAGAAGAGCGGCGGCTCGAAGGGCGCGATGCGGCGTCCCATCAACCAGCCGTCGCTCAACACGGAGTAGTGCACGACCTGGTCACAGGCCGCGAGGACGCAGGCAGCGAGCAGCAGACGGCGGAAGGGATGTCGCATGACCGGGCATTGTGGGGTCCCTCCCGCGCTCATGCCACGCCGAGTTGGCGTGCTCAGGACGCGCACGTCGTTTCCTGTGCAGGGGCGGAACTCCGCGCGGAACGGGCTCGTCCAGGGACGTGCACGAGTCGTGCCGGATCCCCCCGCACCGACGGCTTCGCCGAGGCGGAGCTCCAGCCTCGAGGAGGGATTCAGATGCAGACCAACGTCGAACGAACGGCGCTCGCGCTGATCGCGCTCTGCACCTCGGCGTCGACCGGAATCGCGCGGCCCCAGAGCTTCAACGTCGACATCGGCGACGCCTCGGCGATGGGGGTGCCGAGCTCGAACTACGGCGCCGCGGCTGGCCAAGCAGGTGAGTGGAACGGCGTCCCCGTGCTGCAGGCCGTCACGTCGCTCTCCGACTTGAACGGAGATCCGACGAACGTCGTCTTCCGCAACGGTTCGAACTTCGCCGTGACCTGGAATCACGCGGGGACGGTCGGCGACGACGAGGCGTTGCTCGACGATCTGGGGGATCCCGGCAGCAGCGGACTGTATCGCTTCGACGGCTTGCTCCCTGGCGGCTACGAGCTCTGGACCTACGCGTGGGCGCCCGACTCGGCCGCCGGTCTCTCTTCCGTGATCGTCACGGGAGCCACCGAGCCGGCTGCGACCGTCGGCGGAGCGTGGAGCGGCGCCTTGGCCGAGGGCATCACGCACTCCGTGCACCACCTGAACGTGACGAGCGGCACGGTCTTCATCGACGTCGTTCCCGCCGCGGGATCGAGCTTCGCGTCGGTGAACGGGTTCCAGCTGGTCTACTCCGGGCAGGTCGCGAGCCTCTGCCTGGGATCCGGCAACGCGCCGTGCCCCTGCGCGAACCAGGCTCCGGCCGGCATGCCCGGCGGCTGCGTCCACGGCGCGGGGAGTTGGGTGACGCTCGCGCACGTCGGCACGACGCTCGTCTCCGCGGACGACCTCGTGCTGTACGCAGCGGGCGGACCGCCGCACGCTCAGGCGATCTTGTTGCAAGGCGCTTCGCTCGTGCAGTGGAGTTTCAAGGACGGCTTGCTGTGCACCGGGAATCCGACGCGCCGCATCGAAGTGCTGCAACTCGACTTCCTCGGAGGTGCGTCGTCGAGTGTCTCGATCGTCGCTGAGGGCGGCGTGCTGCCGGGGGACCGGCGCTACTACCAGCTGTGGTACATCGATGCGCAGAGCCTCTGCGGGAACGGGATGAACACGAGCAACGCGCTGCAGGTCGACTGGCTCTGAGGGCCGTTCGCGAGGCCCGGCCGCTCCGGGGTCCGGCGGAACCTCCGACCGGCCCAAGACGTCCGAGATAGACTTGCTCGGCCGTTCCATCCGCCTGACAGAGGCCCTCACCATGCTCAGAACCCCCCTCATCGCCCTTGCGCTGTCCTGCTGCGCCTCGAGCGCCCTTGCGCAGAACTTCAACATCGACATCGGCGACCCGCTGCTGCCGGTGCCCGCGAACACCTACGGTGCCGCCGCGGCCCAGCCCGGCGAGTGGAACGCGATCCTGCCCGGGACGAGTGCGCCGCTGATCGACCTCGGTGGGACGCTGACGGGCGCCAGCCTCAACATGGGGCCGAACAGCTTCGACTTCTCGTTCAACAACACCGGGACGTCGGGTGACGACGAAGCGCTGCTCGACGACGCCGCGGACGTCTACCCGGACGACACCTACACGATCACCGGCCTCGCCGACGGCAACTACGAGATCTTCACGTACGCCTGGGCGCCGGACTCGGACATCGACCACGTCGACATCGAAGTCGTCGGATCGCTCGACCCGATCCAGAACGTCGGCGGGACCTGGACCGGCGCGCACGTGCAAGGCGTGACCTACGCGCGGCACCGCGTCTCCGTCGTCGGCGGCTCCGCCGTCACGATCAACATCATCGAGTTCAACCTCGAGTACATGACGGTCAACGGCATTCAGATCGTGAAGACCGAGGTCGGCACCGCCTTCTGCTTCGGCGACGGAACCGCCGACGCGGGTTCCGGCCCGATCGCGTGTCCGTGCTTGAACGAGTCGACGGTCGGTGCCGGTGAAGGCTGCAAGAACTCGCTGGGCTTCGGCGCGAAGCTGCGCGGACTGGGCTCGTCGAGCTTCGCGACGGATGACCTCACCTTCGAGATCTCGCAGGCCATCCCGAACCAACCGAGCCTGCTCGTGCAGGGATCGTCGGAGATCGCGACGCCCTTCAAGGACGGCGTGTTCTGCGCCGGAAACCCGACGGAACGCGTCGAAGTCGTGATCCTCGACGCCAACGGCGCCGGATCGACCTCGAGCTCGATCGTGACGAACGGCAACATCCCCGGGCCCGGCGTGACGCGCTACTACCAGGCGTGGTACCGCAACCCCGGTGGCGTGAGCCCGTGCGGCAACGGCTCGAACTTCACGAACGGAGTGATCGTCGTCTTCGACTGATCCGATCCGTCAGGAGTACCGAGCGGCCCGGTTCCTCGCGAGGAGCCGGGCCGCTCTCGTTCCGGGCTCGTCGTGGATCAGACCCGGACTTCGCGCGCGAGCTTCTTCGAGATGGTCTCGCTGATGCGCGCGAAGAGCTCGCCGCCCTCCTTGTCGTCGCGCCAGCTCTCGCTGTCCGCGTCCCAGTCGTAGTGCCAGGCGCGAGCTCCCGCCGCGAACCACATCTGGTCGGCCGCCGTCTGGCGGTTCAGCACGAACACCGTGCCGTCGGCGAAGATCAACTTGACGACGCCGTCGGCGGGCTCGTAGTCGAGCTCGTCGGGGTCGAAGTCCTCGAGGCGATCCTCGACGCGACGCAGGCAGGCGTCGGCGAGCATCAGGAACTGCTTCTGGTCCATGGCTGGGCTACTTCTTGCGTTTCTTCACCGCGTCGAGCGCGGTACCGAGGTCGCGGATGATGTCGCGCGGACTCTCAAGTCCGATCGAGAGTCGGATCGACTGACCGCCGGAACCGCCGCCGTACACGGAGTGGGTCATCGAGGCGGGCATCTCGATGAGCGTCTTCGTGTGGCCGAGGCTGACGGCGAGGGTCAACGAGTAGGCTTCCTGCGCGATGTAGTTCACGAAGGCCTCGGCGGAGACCAGCTTCGGGTCGGGCGTGAAGTAGATCATGTTGCCCGGAGCGAAGTCGCCGTCGAAGTCACGGTGCTGTCGCTTGGCGAGCTCGTACTGGGGAAAGCTCTCGAGACCCGGCCAGATCGTCTGCGCGATCTCCTCGCGGGCCTCGAGCCACTTGGCGACCTTCTTGGCCGTGTACTGCTGCCGCTTCAGGCGCAGGGCCAGAGTCGGCAGGCCGTAGACCATGATCGCCCAGGCGCTCTTGCTGGAGAGGATGCCGCCGAAGTCCTTCCTGTAGAGCAGGAGCGTCGCGAGCATCCACTCCGGGCAGATCACCGCGCCGCCCAGCTCCGTCCCGAAGCCGCCGAGGTTCTTCGTCAGGCTGTGCAGCACGACGTCGGCGCCGTGTTCGAGCGGGCGCTGGCCGAAGGGCGTCGCGAAGGTGTTGTCGATGTAGATGAGCAGCTTGCGATCTTCGCTGCGCTTCGCGTTCACGTCATCGACGAGCTCGCGCAGTGCCGCGATGTCGATCAGCTGGAGCGTCGGGTTGGTCGGCGACTCGAAGTAGAGGATGCGCGTGCTGTCCGTGATCGCCGCGCGCAGCGCGTCGAGGTCGTTCATGTCGATGCGCTGCACCTTGAAGCCCCGCTGCGGGTACCAGTTGGTGAACAGCGAGTGCGTGCAGCCGTAGACCATCGGGTGCGCGATGATCTCGTCGCCCGGAACCATCAGGCAGCCGATCGCCGCGCTGATCGCGGCCATGCCCGAGGCGAAGGTCACGCAGCACTCGCCGCCCTCCACCCCCGCGAGCTCGCCCTCGAGGATCGAACGTGTCGGCTCGTCGAGGCGGTCGTAGATGTAGACAGGCGTCTCGCCGAGGTCGGAGACGTGTTGCCCGAACTCCATGAAGCCGCGCGAGCCGCGCTTGGCGGAGTCGAGTCGATAAGTGGTCGACGAGGAGAGCGGTGGCGTGACGTGGTGGGAGAAGTCCCACTTGGCCGAGTGCTCGGGGCCGTGCACGAGGCGGGTCGTCGGGCGGTACTGCTTGCGTTTGGACATGGCTGTGGGCATCCGGGGTGCCGAGAGGACGAGCGCTAGAGGTTAGTCCGAAGCGGCGCCCGTCGGCCTGGGCCGATCTGCGCATTCGACCGCGGAGTGCGGCGGAATCCGCGCGATCCCGCCGCTCCGCTCAGCGTCGAGCGGCCGTGTTCTTCGTCTTGCGCGGGGCGGATCGCGTGCGTTCCGCCTGCTTGCGGGCCTTCGACGCCGCCCAGGAGCAGATGGGACACGCATCGAGGTCGTGGCGCTGGGCCGGGCAGTAGGCGCGGCCGAAGTAGATGATCTGCAGGTGCAGGCGGATCCAGCAGTCCTCGGGGAACAGCGCCTTCAGGTCGCGCTCGGTGCGCTCGACCGTCGTGCCGTTCGAGAGCCCCCAACGCGCTGCCAGGCGGTGGATGTGCGTGTCGACGGGGAAGGCGGGGACGCCGAAGGCTTGCGCCATCACGACGCTGGCCGTCTTGTGGCCCACGCCCGGCAATGCCTCGAGCTCGGCGAAGTTCCGCGGCACCTCGCCGCCGTGGCGCTCGACGAGCTGCATCGCCAGCTTCGAGAGGTTCTTCGCCTTCGTCGGCGCGAGGCCGCAGGTGCGGATGTGTTCGAGGACGCGCTCGACCGGAAGGAGCGCGAGCGACGCGGCGTCGGGAGCTTCGTCGAAGAGCGCAGGCGTGACCAGGTTGACGCGGTCGTCCGTCGTCTGCGCGGAGAGCAGCACCGCAACGAGCAGCTGGAAGGGGCTCGCGTGGTGCAGCGGGATCGGCGGATCCGGGAAGAGGCGATCCAGGATCGCGCGGATCTTCTCCGCCTTCTCTGAGCGCTTCATCGCGGCAGTCTAGCACTGGCGACGCTCGGGGGGCGGCTCGGTTAGACTACGGGGATGGAGACCCAAGAGCTGATCAAGGCCTTCCTCGCGGGCGAGGTCTTCGCGGTGGCAGGCGCCTCGCGCGATCGGGAGAAGTACGGCAACAAGGTGCTGCGTGCCTACCTGCAGGCGGGCAAGCGCGCGTGGCCGGTGCACCCGAAGGAGGAGGCGATCGAAGGCGTGACGTGCGCGAAGAACCTGCACGAGCTCAGCGAGCCCGTCCACGGCCTCTCGATCGTGACGCCGCCGCCGATCACCGAGGCACTCGTCGAGGAGGCCGCCGAACTCGGAATCCGGCGCATCTGGATGCAGCCCGGCGCCGAGAGCGAGGCCGCGATCGCGCGGGCCGCCGAGCTCTCGATCGACTGCATCCACAGCGGACCTTGCGTGCTGGTCGCGTTGCACTTCCGCGAGTGATCGCGGAGCTCCGGCTCAGTCCGACTCGCCGACCGCGAACGCCATCGCGAGCCCGGCGTCGTGCGTGATCGTGATGTGGATCCGCTCGATCCCGCGCGCCCGCGCGATCTCCGCCGACTTGCCGTGCAGCACGAGGCGCGGCGCCTGGCCGCGCTCGCGGAGCGTCTCGATGTCGACCCAGCGCACGCCCTGCGCCCAGCCGGTCCCGAGCACCTTCATCACGGCTTCCTTGACCGCGAAGCGACCGGCGTAGTTCGTGACGCGCGTCTTGCGCGCTTCGCAGTAGGCCTGCTCGCGCTCGGTGAAGAGTCGTTCCTTCAGCGCCTCCCCGCGCCGCTCGAGCAGCTCGCCCATGCGATCGATGCGCGTGATGTCGCTGCCGATGGAGACGATGGCCATGCCGGGCTAGTGCGCGTGGTGCAGGACGTCCGCCAGCGTGCGCTCGAGCGTCGGGTGCTTGAACTCGAAGCCGTTCGCCAGGGCACGCTCCGCACTGCAGCGCAGGCTGCCGGTCAGCACGTCCGCGACCTCGCCGAAGCGCAGCTTCAAGCCGAAGGGCGGGATGGGGAAGAGCGTCGGGCGGTGGATGACCTTGCCCAGCGCCTTGGTGAAGTCCTTGTTGCGCGCGGGTTCGGGCGCGACCCCGTTGAGCGGACCGTCGTGTTCCTTCTCCAGCGCGAAGACGATCATGCGCGCGAGGTCCTGGATGTGCACCCAGCTCATCCACTGGCGTCCGGAACCGATCGGGCCTCCGAGACCGAGCTTGAAGGGCGGGAGCATCTGCGCGAGCGCGCCGCCGCCCTTGCCGAGCACGATGCCCGTGCGCAGGCAGGTCGTCGCGACGCCGTGCTCGCGCGCCTGCGCCGCGGTGGCTTCCCACTCGCGGCAGACCCCCGCGAGGAAGTCGTCGCCGGGCGCGGCCGTCTCGTCGAGCAGCTCTTCGCCGCGGTCGCTGCCGTAGTAGCCGATCGCGGAAGCCTGCACCAAGGCGCGCGGCTTCTTGTCGGCCTTCGCGATCGCGTCGACGATCGCTTGCGCCGAGTCGACGCGACTCTTCCGGATCACTTCCTTCTGCGCGGCGTTCCAGCGCTTCGCGAAGAGGTTCTCGCCCGACAGCTGCACGACGGCGTCGAAGCCGGAGAGGTCGGGGTAGTTCGCGGCGACCTTCAGCTGCGCGAAGGCCATGTGCACGTCGGCGGGGCGCCGCGACGCGACCGTGACGCTGTGGCCGGAGGCGAAGGCCTGGCCGACGAGCGCGCGACCGACGAAGCCGGTGCCTCCGGAGATCAGGATTTTCATGCTGGCTCTTCTGAACGGGCCGGCTCGAGGACTGGGAGGCGCACAGCGTACGCATCTCGCCGCCGCGGGGAAGGGCGGACACGAAGAGAGGCGGCCCCGCCGTAGCGGAGCCGCCTCGTTCGTGGTCGTCCGGGCGAGGCCCGGCCTGTGGGCACTAGATCCAGTTGATCTCGATGCCTTGGGTGAAGTTGGAGCCGGTGCCGCAGGGGCTGACGCCGCCGGGGTCACGGAACCACTGCTGGTAGTAGCGGGTCACGCCGGGCGTGATGTTGCCCTCGGTGACGATCGAGGCCGTCGTCGAACCTTCGCCGTTGGCGTCGGTGAAGACGACTTCGATGCGCTCGGTCGGGTTGCCCATGCAGAAGACGCCGTCCTTGAAGGGGACGCCGACGAGCGTGGCGCCCTGGACGAGCAGGCTGGGCTGGCTCGCGCGGGCTTGGCTGATCGAGAAGACGAGGTCGTCGTTCGCGACCGTGGCACTGCCGGTGGCCGTCAGGATCGCGCCGAAGCCGAGCGAGCTCTTGCAGCCCTCACCGGCGCCGAGCGTCGACTCGTTGGCGCAGGGGCAAGCGATCGGACCACTGCCGATGTCGGCCGTGCCGTCACCGAAGCAGAAGGAAGTGCCGACGGTGGCGGGGCCGCAGCCCGTGTGCACGCCGGGGGTGGTCAGCGCGAGCATCAGCGCTTCTTCGATCACGTCGTCGCCGCCGGGATCCTCGAGCGAGTTCACGCCGCCGACGGTCCAGTCCGCTTCGATCCAGACGGTCGAGGCCGTGGTGCTGCAGCGGTACGAGTAGCCGTCGGTGTATTCCCAGGCCGTGCCCGTTCCGTCGACACCGATGGCGCCGTAGACGTCGACGAGCGGAGTCGGGTTGCCGAGCGCGTCCATCGTGCCGTCGCCGACCGCGGCGCCGAGGAACAGCGCGTAGGTGTCGTCGCCGTTCGTGTACGCGCCGCCCATCCAGAAGTCGGCGTCGAAGCCGTAGACGTCGAAGAAGGCAACGTTCGGGGGAACGACGCCGCCGCCGCCCTGCGAGACCGGCACTTCCTCGTACGCGATCACGTACGAGTCGCCGGGAGCGAGCATGCCGGTCAGCACGGAAGCGGCACCGCCGCCGAGCGTCGTGCCGCCGTTGGAGAAGTTGCCGAAGCTGTAGAGCGTCATGTCGACGGCGGCGCCGCCGGTGTTCGTCAGCTCGACGAACTTCGGGCGTCCGCCGAAGAGGGTGCCGTCGACGACTTCCGAGATGACCAAGTCCGCCTGCGCCGTGCCGGCCATGGCAAGGAGCGCGAAGCTGCTGAGCGCGTATGTGAGTTTCATCGCTGTTTCCTGATGTAGTGTGGGAGTCCGACCGCTGTCTGAGCGGGCCGAGCGAGAGTCCGTGCCGATCAAGCGTCGCCGCGCGGGCGTACGCCGGTCGCGCCGGCGATCGCCCTAGGTGGGGGGCGATCCGCTTGGTGAGCGAGAGCCTAGGCTAACTCGGGGAAGCCATTGTGAAGAGGGCCGAAAGGCGCTCTCTCCCAGTTTCTCTCGCTGGGACGTGCTCGTGGGGTAAGAAATTGCAATATTGCGACTTCCCGACCTGCGACTCACGGCGGGCTCAGGCGGGCTCGACTTCGAGCAGCACGTCCCCGCGGCGCACCTCGGCGCCGTCGCCGGCCAAGAGGCGCACGACCCTAGCCCGTTGCGGGAGGCCGTCTTGTGCGCGGTAGGGCACGTGGGAGAAGGTCTTCATGACCTCCAGCAGCCCGACCGGGTCGCCCACGGAGAGCTCGGTCCCGGCCTCCGCGAAGGCCGGATCCCCGGGGGCCGGCCGATGGTAGAAACGCCCACTCTGGGGCGAGCGCAGCACCAGCCCCGAGGTGCCCTCGGCCGCCGCCGCTCCGCCCACGGGCGCCGAGGTGAGCCCCGCGGCGTCGAGGGGGGCGAGCCGGTAGAGCAGCGCACCGTGCCCGACGGGTTCGTGCACGCGTTCCGGCCGCGCGTTCGTCACGCGGCCGTGGACGCCCGCCGGGACGCGCAGGACGTGGTCGCGCTCGAGCACGCGCAACACTCCTGCCGTCGCGCCGGCGAAAAGCAGCGCGCCTTCTTCCAGCGCCAGCGTGAAGGCGCCCGGCGCCGGCGCGAGCAGTTCCAGCTCGTCGCCGTCGCGGCGCACGGAGAGTTCCAGTTCGTCGTTCATCCTCGCGCCTCCGAGAGCACGGCGATGTCGTGCAGGGACCAGATGCGCGGGTTGCGCACGGTGCGGTAACCGGAGCTCTGGTAGCTGGCTTCCGCGAACAGCTCGAGCCACGCGCGCAGCTCACCCGTCTCGACGATCTCGTCGGTGTCCATGCGGCTCGCGGCGGCGTAGGGATCCATGTCGCCCTCGATGCGCGCTTCGGTCTCGCGCATGCCCGCCTCGATCGCGGCGCGCTCCTCCGGGTCGGTCGTCGCGATCTCGAAGTTGTCGTCGAGCTTCGTGTTGAAGGCGGCGATCGCGAGCGTGCGGCCTTCCATCACCGACTGCCGCGTGATCGGCGTCGAGAGCTGCACGACCGGATCGTACGGCAGGCCGGCCATCGCGTAGTAGCCGGCGCCCGACGCCTTGCGCAGCAGGACGGTGAACATCGGCACGGTGTTCGTGCTGTTCGTGTGGATCAGGCTCGAGCCGTAGCCGAGCAGTCCGAGGCGCTCGGCTTCCACGCCGATGTCGAAGCCCGAGATGTCCTGCAGCCAGACCAGCGGTATGCCGTCCGTGTTGCACGCGCGGCTGAAGGCGGAGACCTTCGCGATGCCTTCGCGGTAGAGGATGCCGGCCGCCTTCTGGTGGTCGTGGTGTTCGGGGTCGTCGATCAGTCCCTGGCGGTTCGCGACGAAGCCCATGTAGAGGCCGTTGACGCGTCCGACGCCGACGATCATCTCCTTGCCGCGGTTCGGCAGGACCTCCCAGAAGAGGCTCTGGTCGACGAGGCGCGCGATGACCTCGTCCGCCGAGTAGGTCATGCGGTGGTCCGCCGGGAAGAGCCCGGACAGCTCGCGCGCGGGGTGGTGCGGCGGCAGCGGATCTGCGCCGTGGCGGTAGAAGTCGACCGCGGGGCTGGCGAGGCGCGCGAGCTCGGCGCGGATCATGCGGATCGCCACCTGGTCGTCGGGCACGCGCACGTCCGCGCAGCCCGACTGGTGCACGTGGACCTCGGGTCCGCCGATGTCGAGGCTCGAGAGGTGCTGCGACTTCGCGCCTTTGATCAGCGCCGCACCGGCGATGACCATGTACGCCTGCTCGGTCATGTAGACGCGGTCCGAGATGATCGGCATGTAGCCGCCGCCCGCGATGCAGTCGCCGAAGACTCCCGCGATCTGGGGTACGCCGGCCGCCGAGAGCTCGGCGTTCTTCTTGAAGATGTGTCCCGCGCCCGTCGCGCCGGGGAAGGAGCGCGATTGTTCGGGCAGGAACAGTCCGGAGCAGTCGACGAGGTAGACCACGGGGATGCGCAGGCGCAGCGCCATCTCTTGCGCGCGCTCGATCTTCTCCGGCGTGCGCGGCCACCAGGATCCCGAAGCGACCGTGTTGTCGTTCGCGATCACCATCGCCCAGCGGCCCTCGATCCGGCAGTAGGCCGTGACGACGCCCGCGGCGGGGGAGGCGAGCTTGCCGAACTTGCGGCCGTCGTTGACGAAGGTGCCGACCTCGCGGATCTGCGTCCCGGCGTCCTTCAGCAGCTCGATGCGCTCGCGCGACGAGAGCTTGCCCTTGGCGTGCACGCGCTCGAGGTACTTCTCGCCCCAGCCGGCGTGCACTTCGGCGCGACGGCGCTCGAGCTCCGCGTCCTTGGCGCGCATCGCCTCGAGGTTCTTGTCGAAGCTGCCCTTGTCGAGCACCGCGTCGCGCGGCGAACCGAGCGGGATCAGGGGGACCTTGGCCATCGCTACCTCTCGCTCCCTGCCATCGACCAGCCGGGGATCTTGGACGTGTCGTAGTCGCCGCTCACGAAGTCGTCGGACGCGAGCACCGCGCGGTGCAGCGGGATCGTCGTCGAGACTCCCTCGACGCGCGCCGCGGCGAGCCCCGCGAGCAGCGTCTCGATCGCTTCCGCGCGCGTCGGCGCGTAGGCGATCAGCTTGCCGAGCAGCGAGTCGTACTCGGGCGGGACCTCGTCGCCCGCCGCGAGGTGCGTGTCGAAGCGCAGCGTGCCCGGACCGACGTCGAGCGGGAAGTCGTAGACCTCGAGCACGCCGGGCGTCGGGCGGAAGTTGTCGGACGCGTCTTCCGCGTTGATGCGGCACTCGATCGCGCAACCTTCGAGCCGGACGTCCGCCTGACGCACGGGCAGCACCTGGTTCGCCGCGACCTGCAGCTGTAGGCGCACGAGGTCGAGGCCGCTGATCATCTCGCTGACCGGGTGCTCGACCTGCAAGCGCGCGTTCATCTCCATGAAGTACAGCTCGCCGGAGGGCGCGCGCAGGAACTCGATCGTCCCGGCGCCGACGTAGCCGATCGCGGCGGCGGCGCGCGCGGCGGCCGTGCCGAGGCGCTCGCGCTCCTCCGCGGAGAGCAGCGGGCAAGGCGTCTCCTCGACGAGCTTCTGGTGGTTGCGCTGCACGGAGCAGTCGCGCTCGCCGACGTGGATCGCGTTGCCGAAGGCGTCGCAGACGACTTGCACCTCGACGTGCCGCCCGTTGTCGACGCACTTCTCGAGGAACAGCGCTCCGTCGCCGAAGGCCGCCTCCGCCTCGGCGCGCGCGGCGCCGAACTGGTCGCGCACCTGGTCGGCGGCCGTGCAGCGTCGGATGCCGCGACCGCCGCCGCCGGCGTCGGCCTTGATCATCACCGGGTAGCCGATGCGCTGCGCCAGTTCGAGCGCTTCGTCGACGCTCTCCAGCGCGTGCGCGCTACCGGGGATGCCCTGTAGTCCGGCGGCTTCGAAGGCGGCCTTCGCCGGCAGCTTCGTGCCGAGCCGGGCCATGACCGACGCGGGTGGGCCGACGAACGTCATGCCGTGTTGTTCGGCGAGCGCGGCGAAGCGCGGGTTCTCCGCGAGGAAGCCCCAGCCGGGATGCACGGCCGTGCACGCGGTCTGCACGCCGGCCTGCAGCACGCGGAGCATGTCGAGGTAGCTGTCGCGCGGCGCGGCGCCGCCGATCGGAACGACTTCGTCCATCGCGAAGAGCCACGAGGATCCGAGGTCGGACTCCGAGGCCACACCGACGCAGGCGACGCCGAGTTCGCGGGCGCTGCGCGCGATGCGCACGGCGACTTCTCCGCGGTTGGCGATCAGGAGCTTCTTGAACATGGGGCGGGAGGCGAGGAGCGGGAACTGCTGCGGCCGAACAGAGTATCGGGGCGCGGCTCCTTCTCAACGTTCGGCGCGCGGGAGAGCGCCGGATAGCATGGAGCGATGCGCTTCCGCCCGCTGCTCACTGCCCTCGCCTGCGTCGGTCTCTGCGCCCTCGGTGCCGAGCCCGCGCGCGCGGACGCCGCGGGGGAGCTCCGCCGGCTCTCCTCGACGCGCGCCGGCGACCGCGAGTCCGCGCAGCGCTGGCTCGCCGTCCACCTGCGACCCGAGGATCAGCCGGCCGTGGCCGACACGGCGCGCTCGGGGGACGCAGAGACGCGCCGCAGGCTCGTACGCGCCCTCGCCGGCGACGACCGGCACCTCGAGCTGATCGTCGGGCTCTGCGACGACACCGGCGAGCCGGCGCGCAAGCTGGGCCGCGAAGCGCTCGAGCAGCTCGTGCTGGCCTGGCTGCCCGGGCTCGTCGACGCGCCGCTCGGCATCGACGACTTGGTCGCCGCGCGCGCCGAGGAACCGGCGATGGTCTTCGCGCTCGACGCGCGCGTCGAGACCCTCGTCGAGCGCCTGGAGCGCATCGCGCGGCACACGGACCTCGGCGTGCCGCTCGTGATGACGCCGGAGCTGCTGGCCGAGGACGGACCGGGACTGCGTCCGGCGCTCGTCGGCACGGCGCTCGAGCTGCTGATTGCGACGGTGCGCGACGACGGGCTGTCGCTCGCGGGCGTCGGCCGCGGGGACGAGCTCGAGGGACCGGCCGTGCTCGTCGTCGACCGTCGCGGTCGCGCGCGGCTCGAGTCGGGTTTCCAGCGGCTCGAGGAGTGGTGCCTCGACGTCCGTCGCGGCGGGCCCGAGTCGCGCGCAGCGAGCTTCGCGCTCGCCGGCAGCGGTTGGCCCGCGGCGATCGCGTGGCTCGAGGCGCGCGCACTCGGCGGTGCGTCGGGTCCCGCGCGGGACGCCGCGCTCGAGGGCTTGCTGGCGGCCGCACGGCAGGGGCTCGTCGCGCCGGGACTGACGCGGGAAGAGGCGCGGCGCATGTTGCTCGCGCGCGGCGATGCGTGGCTCGCCGCGGGAGATCTGTCGTCGCGCCGTCGCGGCGAAGCGCTCGCGCGCGCGCTGGCGGAACTCGGACCGCGCACGCCCGAAGGCGAGGACTGCGGCGCGCTGTTGCTCGAGGACTGGGCGGAGGACGCGCCGGACGAACGGCACTGGCTGCGGCTCGTCGCGCTCGAAGGACAGCGCTCCTCGGCCACGCGGCTCGCGGAACGCGCGGCGCTCGTCGCGGCCGACGAGGCGCGGCCGCCCGCGCTGCGCTTGCAGGCCCTGCGCGCGCTCGCGGCGTGCGGCGGGAAGCGTGTCGAACTCACTGACGCCGCCGCGCTCTCGCGCTTGCGGATGCACGCGACCGCGCGCGACGGGGCGTCCGAGCTGCTCGACCTGTTCGGCGCCGTCGTTGCCGCGCCGTCGGCCGAGGTGCGCGAGGCGGCGATCGCTTCCGCCGATCCGCGCGCGGCCGCCTTCACGGCGAGCTGGTCCTTGCGCACCGGAGACCTCGCCGGCGCGGAGGACCTGCTGCGCCGTTCCGCCGCCGGCGGTCTCGCGAGCGACGGCGAGTTCGCACGCTGGTTGGAAGTCGTGCGCGACGCGCGCCGCGTCGTCGGCGTCGACGACGCGCGCCGCTGGATCGCCGCGAGCCTCGGGAACACGCAGCCCGACCTCGTGCAGGACCTGAGCGTTCGCGCCAACCTCGCGACGCCGGAGGACGAACGCGGCCAGGCGGAGCAACTCGTCGCCCGCGAGCGACTCGGCGAGCGCGAGCTCGTGCGGCTCGGCGCGCTGGTCGCGAGTCCGCTCGGCACGAGCGCGCGCGATCGTCTGCTCTCCGAGCTCGAGCGGACGGACGAGCCAGCGGCGCGCGCCTTGATCGCTGCCTTCGACGCCGCGGCCGGAGCGCTCCGCGCGGAGCGTCGCGACGCCGAGCTGCGACTGCTGCAGCGCAAGGTCTGGGAGGCCGTGCGACCGCCGGCGCATCCGCTGCACGACGCGCTCGGCCCGGACCGCTACCCGCCGCGCGTGCGGCTCGAGCCTCAGCGGCTCGGCGCCTTCGTGCGCCGGCTGGGCGAGTGATCCGCGCCGCTTCCATTCGCGGGGTGGCGGGAGGCGTCCGGCGTCCCATGAGGGGGAAGGGCCGGCCTCCCCGTGCCCCGGACTGGATCTTCGCGCCCCAGGCGCCAGAATGCCGAGCGAAACGGCTTGGGGCCCACGCGGAGGCCTGCCGATGATCGAGGGGGCAGAGACCCCGACCCACGCGATGGCACTGTTCCGAAAGAAGCGCTCCCAGGAGCCGCTGCACCCGGCGAAGCCGGACGAGGCCCGCAACCGGCCGATCCGCCGCGAGGAGATCGCGATGATCGCGGACCCGCGCGGCCAGATCGCCGAGCAGTTCCGGGGCCTGCGGAACTCGGTCGTCGCGCTGAACCCCGACGGAGCTTCGCGCACCGTCGTGGTCACCTCGGCCGTCCGCGGCGAGGGCAAGACGGTCTCGACGATCAACCTCGCCGTGGCGCTCGCGGAGCTGCCGGGCAACGAGGTGTTGATCGTGGACGCGGACCTGCACCATCCCGCGATCGAGGACTACCTCGAGTTGCCGAACCGCCAGGGCCTAGCGGACGTGCTCGCGGGTCGCTGCTCGCTCGACGCGGGCATCCGACCGACGGCGATCGAAGGCGTCTCCGTGATGGGGGCGGGCAGCCTGCCGGAGAACCCGACGCGTCTGCTCGGGTCCGACCGCATGAAGGTCGTGCTGAACCAGCTGAAGCAGCGCTTCTCGTTCGTGCTGATCGACACGCCGGAGGCGATGACGATCTCCGACGCGAGCCTGATCGGCGGCATGGCGGACGGCATCCTGCTCGTCGTGCGCCTGGGCTCGACGCCGCGGCAGTACGTCGAACAGACGCACAACACCCTCGAGACGCTCGGCGGCAACGTGCTCGGCACCTGCCTGACCGCGGCCGCTGTCGAGGACACGGCGCGCAACTACTCGCGCCGCTAGTCGTCGCCGGGGGGCCGAGACCGCTCGCGCGGTGGAGCCCCCGTGTTTCCCGCGAAGCACACGAAGCAAAGGAAGAAGAACGAACCACGGTTCGGCGCGGCCGACGAATCAGAAGGAGGAATCGACCGCTGGTCTTGGCTTCCAGCCGGAGGGCGGCCTGCGGCCGAGAGCGGTTCGAGGGGCGCGGAGGGTCAGCGACGGAACCAGCGGGAGGGGGTGAACGGTTCGCCTTTGCGGGCGCAGTGGATCAGGCGGGCGATGTGGGCGGTCTGCCACGCGAGAGCGCGGTCGAGGTCGGGGTGGCGGCGTTCGCGGGAGCGGAAGAGTGGGCCGTGGTGCAGGCGGCGGCCGTCGGAGCCGAGCTCGGTCGGGAGCGCGGCGTGCAGGAACTCGTGGTGCAGGACCGACTCGACGAACCAGGTGGGGACCGCGGCCGAGTCGAGGACGGGGTGGACGCGCACGAGTCGCTTGCGCGAGCAGTAGCTGCCGAGGCGCAGGGAACGGCGCGCGCGGCTCTTCTCGCGCTTGCCCCAGGTCGCCGGCGGGGGCGCGCTCGAGTGGAAGTCTGCCGCGAAGTAGCGCTCGAGTACGCCGGCGGAGAGGGGGGCGAGGTCGTGGTGCAGTCCGGTCGGACGCACGGCTTCGGCGCGCGCGGGAGCGTCCGGGAGCTCGGCGCAGCGGTCCTTGATCCAGCCGTCGAGGCGCGCGCAAGCCGCGCGTGCGCGCTTGCCGGCGCGCATCCACGCCGCGAGATCTTCCGCGACCTCGTCGGGAGCAGTCTCGAAGAAGCGGTGCAGACGCACGAGATAGCCGCGTTCCAGCCCGGGCTTCCCGGCGAGCAGCTGCACGGGAGTCGAGCGCGAGCGTCCGTAGCGCACGTCGACCGGGTAGTCGAGCCGAGCCTGCAGGAACGCCTGCCAGTCGTCTTCCTCGCGCGTCGTCACGCGCACGAATCTAGCGCGCTCGACGTGCGCGCGGTACTCCCCGAACGAACTCGGGCCCCCGTGAGGGAGCCCGAGCCGATCAGGAGAGAGAGCGTTCGGTGATCAGAGCTTCAGGTCGTACTTCACCTCTTGGCCCTCGTTGACCACGATCCGCCGCGCCATGTTGCGCTTGGGATCCTGGATGAGGTCGCCGAAGTCGCCGTCGAGACCCGCGTTCGGGTCCTGGGCGCTGATCAGGTAGGGGCCGGCCGCGACGTTCGGGAAGACGAACGCGCCAGTGGAGTCGGTCTTCGCCTTGTACGTGCGGGGCAGCTCGTTGCGTCCGCGCACGTCGCTGGTCAGGGTCACGTGGATCGACGTGATCGTGTTGCGACGCGGATCGAAGACGACGCCGCGCACGGTGCCGCCCGCCGACAGGCGCAGCGCGCCGACGTCGTTCGGGACGTTCTCGCGGACAGCGATGTCCTGCTTGATGAGCTCGACGTGTCCGGAGGACTTGACGCGGATCTGGTAGGTGTCCGGTCGCAGGCCTTGGATGCGGAACTTGCCTTCCTCGTTCGTGCGCACCTTCACCGAGGTCGCGTTCATCGAGCCGAGGAACTGGTCGAACTCGTCGTTCATGTAGTCGTTCATGTGCGTGCTCACGACCGCGCCCGAGATCGGGTCGCCGTTGCTCGAGAACACCGTGCCGGTGATCACCCCGCCGATGGTGAGGTTGATCGTGACGCCGTCGAAGTCGCCCGAGTCCTGGATGCGGAAGGGCTGCGAGAACGTCGGCGCGTAGTCCTTCGCGCGGGCTTCGACGAGGTAGGTGCCGTCGGAGGGGACCGAGAGGCTGAAGGAACCGTCCGCGTTGGCGAACTTCTCCTTGATGTTGGTCTCGGTCGTCTGGTCGGTGTTCGCGTGCGTGCGACGCAGGCGCACTTCGTAGCTGGCAGGCGCCACGCCGTCGGGGCCGAGCACGACACCGGTCACCATGCTGAGGCGGCGCATCTGGAGCAGCACGTCGGCCGTTCCGGTGTCGACGCGGTGCGAGCGCTCGAGGCGGTAGCCTTCCATCTTGGCGACGACGGTGTACTTGCCTTCGTTGAGCGCGCCGATGTCGAAGGTGCCGTCCGCGGCGGAGGTCGCGCCGCTCGTGCACTGACGGTTCGAGTTCGAGATGCTCACGGCGAGGATCTCGACGCCACCGAGCGGGGAGCCGTCGGGACCGACCACGCGGCCGGCGATGCGCTCGGCGACCTTGAGGTAGACGTTGCGTTGGTCGGGGCCCTTGCCCTCGATGAACTGCAGGCCGCGGATGATCTGGTTGCCGTAGCCGTCCGCGGTGACGGTCAGCGAGTGGTGACCGACCGTGCAGTTGGTGAACTCGTAGTAGCCGGCTTCGTCGGTGGTCGTGGTCAGGCGGTCGTCGTGCGCCTCGGAGGCGGTGGGACCGAACACGCCGTCCAGCTGCAGCATCGCGCCGGGGACCGGGTTCTTGCCCTCGTCGAAGACGAATCCCGTGAGCGTGTGCCCGGGCAGCAACACCACCATCTCGCTGAAGGTGCCCGAGTCGCCGATCGCGATGTCCGTGACCTCCGTGCGACGGAACTCAGGGTGCGTGGCGACGATCACGTAGTGGTCGAAGGGTTCGATGCCGGCGAATTGGTAGTTGCCGTTCGCGTCCGACATCGTCGTGCGGTCCTGACGCGGGTCGTGGTCGTCCTCGGTGAGGAGGAAGCCGGTCGCCGAGACGCGCGTGAGGCGCAGCTTGACGCCCGCGACGGGGTTCTGCAGCTCGTCCGTGACCAGGCCCGCGAGGCGGTTGTCGTCCGTCGTCGGCGCCGCCTCGGTGGTCTCGCCCGCGAGCGCCGTCGTCGGAGCTTCGGTGCGCGTGCCGGTGTCGACCTTCGGCTGCTTCACCGTCGGCGCGTCGAGCGAACCGATGTCGGTCGGGGACTCGAGGGTCGTCGGGCCGACGTCTTCCGTCGTGATGTTGTCCGAGCCACCGCCGAACTGGGTGATGGCGATGATCAGCGCGGCGACCGCGACGAGGACGAGAGTCAGGACTGCTGAAGGTTTCATGTCGATGGGGTGGGCCGGAGGCGCGGCCCGCTCAGGTTTGTCGGGGCCTTTGAGTGGTGGCTCAGAGGCCGCCTTCGGTTCGGCGGCTGCGGACCCCGAGGAAGGGTCCGGCGGGGCGCGTCGACTGCGGAGCCGACTCGCCAAGGACGGGGGGCCCGGAAGAAACTTCCGGAAAAGCGGGGTCTTTCGGTCGACTCAGCCGGCGGCGGGGGCTGCTTCGGAGGCCGCGCTCTGCGGTCCGGGGAGCCAGGACTCCCACCCGGCCAGGGTCGACAGGAAGTAGGCAAAGATCAGGACTTCGAGGTCGGCGCGGCGTCCGACCTCCATACGCGCGCCACGACCGAAGGCGGTCCGCTCGATCGAGGCGACTTCGCCGGTGCGCGGCGCCGAGATGCGCCATCCGCGCCCGAAGCCCGGGGAGGCGAACATGCGCAGTGGTTTCGAGCCCGTCGAGAGCTGGATCTCGCGCCGCAGGAGGCCCGGTCGCAACGACGATCCGAGCCACTCGCGAGCGTCCGTCCAGAAGGAGAACTGGCCGCGCAACAAGCCCGGTTCGCGCCGGATGCGCAGGATCTCGCCCTTTTCGGGCCGGAACTCGCCCTCGTCGATCCGGCCCCAGGCGTTGCGCCGGACGTGGAGGACGCCGACCGGACCGTCGGCGTCGCTGACCTCGTGCCGCGTGTTCCAGAGGCCGGAGACGCGGAAGCTGTACTGTTGATTCTGAGTCGCCATCGTGCTGTGCGCGGGGCCCGCTGCGGATCGCGGGCCCGGGATCTTACATCGGACGCGCGTCCCGCGGGCGTGAGGGCCCGAAGCCCGTGGCGGGCAATTCTCCTCGCCAGGGACCTCGCCGTCCCGGATCGGGACCGCGGGAGCGGCGCGCGGGTGCGGGACGCGCGCCTAGAAGAGGGCGCTGAGCAGCTGCGGCAGCGAGGATCCGTCGCAGGCACAGGGCTCGCAGAAGTTGTTCCGCGGGTTCGGGCTGTGCTCGCAGAGCGTGCACGCGCCGAGCTTGCCGAGCGCTTCCCGGATGCGGCCGCGCTGGGACTCCAGGCGGTTCATGCGCTCCTCGAGCAGCGCGTCGTGCGCCCTCAGGGCCGCGCGGACGCGCTCGGCCAGGGCCTCGCGGGTCTCGTTCTCGCCGCGCCGGCCCACCAGCTCGCGGATGCGGTCGAGGTGCAGGCCGAGGTCCTGCAGGTCGCGGATCAGGTGGACCCGGTTCACGTCCGTCGGCCGGTAGTAGCGGAAGCCACCCGCGCTGCGCTC
Source organism: Planctomycetota bacterium (assembly GCA_020638835.1). Taxonomy (GTDB): domain Bacteria; phylum Planctomycetota; class UBA1135; order UBA1135; genus JACKHV01. Next base: position 565,592 of record JACKHV010000003.1, read on the forward strand.
CGCGGGCTCGATCAGCCCCAGCTCCTCGTAGTAGCGCAGGGTGCGCAGGTTCGTGCCGACGAGCTCGGCGAAGTCGCCGATCTTGAGCAACGCGGGGGCGGGACCTTGGGGCTGGGACATGAGTGGAGGGGCGAGGGGCGGGGAAGGGCCCCTTCGCTTCATCACAACCTAACCCTCGCGTGAAGGATCGGTCCAGTGCCTGCGTGCCGCGGAAGCCGCGAACGGCCTCCTGATGGGACCGAGAGGGGGCCGGATCCCGCGGGAACAGGAAGCCGCCGTCCGGACTTGCACGGGCTCCAGCGCTTGGCTCAATGACGGATCGCCCTCCCGCCTCCTCTCCCGAGCCCGCCACCCGCCATGCTGTCCGACCTCGAGATCGCCCGCGCGACGACCCTGCGACCGATCCTGGAACTCGCCGCCGACTGCGGCCTGCCCACCGACGCGCTGCGCACCTACGGCCCGCACATGGCGAAGGTCGACCACCGCCTCGCGGCACAGGGGGAACGCCGCGCGCGCTACGTGCTCGTCACCGCGATCACGCCGACGCCCGCGGGCGAGGGCAAGACGGTGCACACGATCGGCTTGTCGATGGGGCTGAACAAGATCGGCCGCAGCGCGTGCTGCACGATCCGCCAGCCCTCGATGGGTCCCGTCTTCGGCATCAAGGGCGGCGCGGCCGGCGGCGGCTACAGCCAGGTCGTGCCGATGGAGGAGTTCAACCTGCACCTGACCGGCGACTTCCACGCGGTCGGCGCGGCGAACAACCTGCTCGCGGCGGCCATCGATACCTCGGTGCTGCTCGACAACCCCTTGGCGATCGATCCCGAGACGATCTCCTGGCGGCGCGTCGTCGACATGAACGACCGTGCGCTGCGCGAGATCCGCACGGGACTCGGCGGGGCGAAGAACGGTATCCCGCGCGACACCGGCTTCGACATCACGGCGGCGTCCGAGGTGATGGCGGTGCTCGGGCTCGCGACGGACCTCGCGGACATGCGCCGACGCCTCGGTGAGATCGTGGTCGGGCAGAGCTTCACGCAGCACAGCGTGCGCGCGGAGGACCTCGAGGTCGCGGGCGCGATGGCGGCGATCCTCAAGGACTCCGTCAACCCGACGATCATGCAGACCACGTCGGGAACGCCGGCCTTCGTGCACACCGGCCCTTTCGCGAACATCGCGCACGGCAACTCGTCGATCATCGCGGACGAGCTCGCCTCGCGGTACTTCGACTACGTCGTGACGGAAGCCGGCTTCGGCGCCGACATGGGTGCCGAGAAGTTCTTCAACATCAAGTGCCGCAAGTCGGGGATGCAGCCCGACTGCGCGGTGCTCGTCGTGACCATCCGCGCGCTCAAGTCGCACTCGGGCATGTTCCCGCTGAAGCAGGGCAAGCCGCTCCCGCCCGAGCTGTTCACGGAGAACCTCGAGGCGCTGGAGCAGGGCTGCGTCAACATGGAGGCGCAGATCGCCAACCTGCGCCTGCACGGCGTCCCCGTGGTCGTCGCGGTGAACCGCTTCGGCACGGACACGGACGCCGAGGTCGAGCTGGTCCGCCGGCGCGCGCAAGCCGCGGGCGCGCAGGACGCCGCGGTCAGCGACCTGCACGCGAAGGGCGCCGAGGGCGGCGTCGCGCTCGCCGAGGCGGTCCACGCGGTCTGCGAGCAGGGCGGCGCCGACTTCCGCTTCGCCTATGAGCTCGATGCTTCGATCCCCGACAAGATCGCGACGCTCGCGAAGCGCATCTACGGCGCCGCGTCCGTCGAATACTCGCCGCAAGCGCAGGACAAGATCCGCCGCATCGTGGATCGCGGCTTCGCCGACCTTCCGATCTGCGTCGCGAAGACGCAGTACAGCCTCTCGCACGACCCGTCGTTCAAGGGCCGGCCGCAAGGCTTCGTGTTCCCCGTGCGCGACCTGCGCTTGTCGGCGGGCGCCGGCTTCCTCGTGGTGTACGCCGGCGACATCATGACCATGCCGGGACTGGGCAGGACGCCCGCCTACAAGCAGGTCGACCTCGACGCCGAGGGTCAGATCAAGGGGCTCTTCTAGCGCGCCCGAGTTCTCCGAGAACGGCTTGAAGGAACCGCGCCCATCGACGAAGGGGAGCGCCGTTCCGCTCCTCTGACACTCCTCTAGACATGCTCGAGTTCTGGGTCCTCGGTCCTGGTTGGACCATCGCTTCCCTGGTCGGCTTCGCGCTCGTGATGATCGCGCAGGTGCGCGTGAAGAGCGCCTTCGCGAAGTACTCGCGAGTTGCCGTGCGTTCCAACATGACCGGCGCGGAGGCCGCGGCCGCGGTCTGTCGCGCCGCGGGCGTCCACGGCATCACGATCGAGCGCCATCAGGGCTTCCTGTCGGACCACTACGACCCGAAGGCGAAGTCGCTGCGGCTCTCGCCCGACGTCTACGACGGCCGCTCGATCTCGTCGATCGCCGTCGCGGCGCACGAAGCGGGCCACTCGATCCAGGACGCGGACTCGTACGCGCTGCTCAACCTGCGCTCGAGGCTCGTGCCGATCGCGAGCATCGGCTCGCGGCTGTGGCTCGTGCCGTTCATGATCGGCATTTTCATGAACGCCTCGTCGCCGGTGATGGGGGCGGTGCTGATGAAGGTCGGCGTCGTGCTTTTCGGCATGATGGTGCTCTTCCAGCTCGTCACCCTGCCCGTCGAGTTCGACGCGTCGAACCGCGCGAAGGAAGTGCTCGCGGCGACCGGGATCGTCAGTACGCAGGAGGAAGCGCAGGGCGTCCAGAAGGTGCTCGGCGCGGCCGCGATGACCTACGTCGCGGCGACCTTGGCCGCGATCATGCAGCTGATCGTCCTGATCCTGCGGACCCAAGGGCGTCACTCGGACTGATTGCGGGATCGCGAGTCTCGGCGGCATGCACGGTTCGCGGAGAGCCGTGCAGTCGCTAAGCTTCTCGCTCCCCGATCCCCCCGAGAGCACGCCCATGGACCGCATCCGCCTGGACTGCACGAACTTGATGGCCGACGTCGTCGGCCCCGAACACGGCATCACCGAGAAGGAGCTCGCCGCGCTAGCGCCGACCAGCGCGCGAGCGCTCGATTCGGTCCGTGCGCGACGCACGCGGGACCTGCGCTGGCTCGACCTGCCGTACCAGGAGGAAGTCCTCGAGGACATCCTGGGCTACGCCGCCGAACAACAAGGCCGCTTCGAGAACGTCGTCGTGCTCGGCATCGGCGGCTCGGCGCTCGGCAACCTCGCCCTCTCGGGAGCGCTGTCGAGTCCCTACCAAGACGTCGCTCCGGCTCCCGGCATCCCGCGCCTGTTCGTGCTCGACAACGTCGACCCGGACCTGATCGGCGAGTGGATCGACCACTTCGACGTCACCAAGACCCTGTTCAACGTCGTCTCGAAGTCCGGCGGCACCGCGGAGACGATGAGCCAGTTCCTGATCTTCCGGCAGAAGCTCGTGGAGGCGCTCGGCGAGACCGGTCATCGGGACCACATCGTCGTCACCACGGACGCCGAGCGCGGCATCCTGCGCGAGATCGTCGAACGCGACGGCTATCGCTCGTTCGTGGTCCCCGACGGGGTCGGCGGTCGCTTCAGCGTTCTCTCTCCCGTGGGACTGCTGTCGAGCGCGCTCGTCGGGATCGACGTGCGTGGGCTGCTGAAGGGCGCCGCCGCGATGGACGAACTCTGCGCGCAGCCGGGCATCGAGACGAACCCGGCGGAGTTCTACGCCGCGGTGCAGTGGCTGATGCAGAGCGCGAAGCACAAGCCGATCGCCGTGCAGTTCGCCTACAGCCATCGCTTGCGGCTGTTCGCGGACTGGTACGCGCAGCTGCTCGCCGAGTCGATCGGCAAGCGCAGCGGGAAGGACGGCGCCGAGCTCTTCACCGGTCCGACGCCCGTGCGCGCGGTGGGCGTGACGGACCAGCACAGCCAGGTCCAGCTCTACGTGGAAGGACCGTTCGACAAGTGGTTCACGTTGTTCTCGCTCGAGGAGAGCGACCACCTGGTGACGATCGAGAGCCCGTACCCGGATCTCGAGGGCGCGCACTACCTGCACGGTCGACACCTCGCCGAGCTGTTTCGCGCCGAGCGCGACGGGACCCAGGTGGCCCTCACCGAGGCCGGGCGACCGAACTGCAGCGTATTGTTCCCGCGCGTCGACGCGCACACCGTGGGCCAGTACATCTACCTGATGGAGCTCGCCGTGGCGCTGATGGGTGAACACTACGGTGTCGACGCCTTCGACCAGCCCGGGGTCGAAGCCGGCAAGATCGCGGCCTACGCGCTGATGGGGCGCGCCGGCTACGAAGCCCGCCGCGAACAACTCGAACGCTCCGCTCCGCCGTCCCGGCGCCTCGTCTGAGAAGGAGAGTCCCGTGCAGCGCTTCCAACACATCCTCGTCGGCGTCGAGTTGAACGACGAAGGCACGCAACCGACCTCCGGCAGCCGCAAGGCGCTGACGCAGGGCATCTGGGCGGCAAAGGTCGGCGGGGGAGATCTCGTCCTCTTCCACAGCACGTACTACGACGAACGGCACGAGACCCTCGATGGCGGCATCGAACTCGTCCACCGGGGCTTGTCCGACTCCGCGAACCAGGCCTTCGAGTCGCTCCTGAAGGAGGCCCGCGGGGAAGGTGTCGACGCACGGCTCGAGTTCACCGGGGAGCGCCCCTGGATCGACGTCAGCCGTCGAGCTTTGCGCGGCGAGATCGACCTCGTCGTCGTCGGCAAGCGCAACGAGACCGAGGACGACAGTCGCCGCATCGGCAGCGTCACGACCAAGCTGCTGCGCAAGTGTCCGTGCGCGGTGTGGGCGGTCAAGCCCGGGCACGACCTCGTGCAGCGCCTGGTGCTGACCGCAGTCGATCTCTCCGAAGTCGGCGTTCGCGTTGCACGTCATGCCGCTTCGATCGCGCACGCGCACGGATGCGAGCTGCACATGGTGCACGCGCTGCAGGTCCCGCTCAGCTTGCAGATGGAGGCGGGTCGCATCTCCGACGAGGAGTTCGGAGATCGGCTCGGCAAGCTGCGGACGGACGCCAAGCGGCAGCTGCACGAGGCGATTCGTGGGGAGTGGCCGTCCGACGAAGGGCTGACGATCCACATCGGCAAGGGCGCGCCGCTCAGCACGATCCTCGAAGCGGTCGCGCACCTCGATCCCGACCTGCTCGTGATGGGGACCGCGACCGAGGGCGTGGCCGGCGTGTTGCTCGGCACGACCGCGGAACGCCTGCTGCCGCGGGTGGACTGCTCGATCCTCGCGATCAAGCCCAAGGGGTTCGTCAGCCCGGTCTCCTTGGACTGACGCGTGGCCCGGATCCGCTTCCGGGGATAGAGTTGACGCATGGCTGAAGCGGCCGAAGATCCGTCGGATCCTGGCGCTCCTCGGGCCGAGCGGTCCGCGGGTGAGCCTCCCGTGCGAGGCGCGCGCGAGCCGGCCGCCGAAGAACCCGCGCAGCCCGCGGAGGGCTTCGACCCCCGCACGCTGCAGCCGCTCGAAGAGTTCGAGCCGCCCGCGACCCCCAGTCAATCGAGCTCGTCGCGCAAGGGCGGGCTGGCGGGCCGCGTCAAGCGCGGCATCGTGTCGATGGCGGCGGCGACCTACGACGCGCGGGCCGACGACCTGCAGGTGCGCGCCGTCGCGGCGATGCGCGAGGCGTTGCAGGAGGAGAGCGAGCGCATCATCGGGGTCGCGATCGACAGCTACGACCGGCGCGCCGACGACCTCGAAGAACGCGCCGTGCGCGCCATCCGCAAGGTGCTGGAGGAGGAGACGGAGCGCTTCCGAGAGGTTGCGCAGTCGACGTACGACGCGCGCGCCGACGACATCGAGGACCGCGCCGTGCGCGCGTTGCGGCGTGCGATGGTGGAAGAGACGCGCCGCATCCGCTCGACGATCGAGCGGTCCGTACAGGCGAAGCGGCGCGAGGTGAGGCTCTCGCTGACGGTGCTCGTGCTCGCCAACCTGCTCTACCTGCTCGTCTACTGGGTCACGCAGGGCTTCGACTGATCACCGGACGCGGCCATGGACTGGATCGACCCGTACTACTTGATGCGAGCCTGCACCCTCGCGCTCTTCGGCTTCTGGAGCGTGCGCGGCTACCGCAACACCTACTTGTTGATCCGTCACCTCGAGAAGGTCGCGGGCGTCGCCGGCATGCCGGCGAAGATGGTGCGCTCGATGGTGTTCAAGTACGTCCTGCGCGTCACCGTCTTCGACCCGATCAACCTCGGGTTGTTGCTGATCGCCGGATTGCTCTGGGCGAGCTTGTTCACGGCGCGTTTCGACTTGATCGGATGAGGTACGGAACCAGGTATGAATCCTCACCGCCCCGAGCACTCCGCGAAGGCTGTAGGGCCATCCGAGGCGGGGGCGGTGTGTGGAATCAAACCTGGTTCCGTAATCCGCAGCGGTTCTCGAGCGTGTTCGTCGTAGAGACCCCCAGCATCGACCGCGTCTCGAGCAGCTTGCGCACCGCGTCCTCGGGCAGCGGTTCCAATCCGCCCTTCGCCGTGTGCGCCAGCCACAGGATCCGCGCCGTGTGCTCGAGCATGTCGAGCTTCTTGAAGGCGTCGAGCAGGTTCGCCCCGATCGTCACCGAGCCGTGGTTCTGCATCACGAGCGTGTCGGAGCAGCGGATCACGTCGCGGATCGACTCGGGCAGCTCGGGCGTGCCGGGCGTCGCGAAGGGCGTGGTGGGGATGCCGCCGATCGTGACGATGATCTCCGGGATCACGGGGAGCTGCATGTCGATGCCGGCGACGGTCATCGCGACCGCGTGCGGCGGGTGGCAGTGCAATACGGCGCGCATCTCCGGGCGCTCCTGGTAGCTGACCAGGTGGATGCCGGTCTCGGACGAGGCGCGCGGCCCGTCGTCCACCGGTTGACCCTGCATGTCGACGTGCGCGAGGTGCTCCGGCGAGAGGAAGCCCTTCATCGCGCCGGCGGGCGTGATCAGGATCGTTCCGTCGTTCATGCGCGCGGAGATGTTGCCGTCCGCGCCGACGATGAAGTTCTTCGAGTAGCAGAGCTTCCCGATCTCGCAGATCGAGCGCCGCAGTCGCGCCTCTTCGTCCGACCAGCCGTGACGGTCGTTCAGCTCGCCCCGGTTCATCGTTCCTCGCCTCCGGCGCCGGCGTCGTAGACCAACTCGCCCTCGTGGTCGATGTAGTCCACCACGCCGACCACGATCGTCTTCGCGGCCGCCTTCGGGTCGCCGAGGATCTGGCGCGCGCTGTTGCCTTCGTCCATCACCAGCACGCGGTCGCCGACGCCGGCTTGCGCGCGGTCGATGCCGATGCGCGTCTTGCCGACGCGCTTGCCCTTCGCGTCGACGGGGCGCAGCAGCAGCAGGGTCTCGCCGTCCAGCAGCGGGATCTGCACCGGCGCGACGACGGTTCCGATCACTTCGGCGAGGAACATCAGCCTTCCTCCCGTCCGATCACGCGGCCGCACGAGACCGCCTGCTCGACGATCCCGATGATCGAAGCGTCCACGGGCACGAAGGTCTCCGGACAGGTGAGCGCGGCTTCGCGGCCGTCGATCCAGTGCACGAGGTCGCCGGGGCCCGAGGGGACGACGGCGGTCGCGACGAGCATCTCGCCCATCGCGAGGCCCTCCTCGTCGAGAGGCTGCAGCAGCTGCAGCGGGACGCCCTCGAGTCCCTCGTACTTGGTCGTGGCGACGAGTCGCCCGGTCACGCGGCCCAGGTACATCGGATCAGGCCCACTTCTCGTAGACGTTCTCGCCGCCCAGGTCCCACGAGTCGATGATCGCCATGATCACCGCGTCGCAGGGCTTGCCGTCGGTCTGCGTCGTCTGGCGCGCGCTCGAGCCCGCCGCGTAGAGCACCATGTCTTCCGTGCCGGCGCCGACGGAGTCGACCGCGACGACGTACTGGTCCTTGGGCTTGTTCTGCTGGTCGAAGATCTGGAGCAGCAGCAGCTTCTGGCTCTCGAGTTTCTCGTCCTTGCGCGTCGAGACGACGCTGCCGACGACTTTGCCGATCAACATGGGGGTGTGCCGTGAAGGGGACTACTCGGTGTCGAGGTAGGTGACCACCGACTTCGTGTCCAGCGAGTCGTCCTGGACTCGCGCGCGAAGTTCGGCGTGGACGTGGACGATCATCTCGTCCCAGGCGGGCGTCGGCGTGCGTTCGCCGAGCCAGCAGAGCGCGACGCCCTCGGACGTGCGGATCGCGTGGGTCAGGCGGCGGCGGTCCTTCGGGTCGAGGTCCGGCGCGTAGGAACCCTCGTCGACGCAGCGGAATATCTCGTCGCGCAAGATCGCCGGAAGCGTGGAGCCGAGGCGCGTGACGAAGCCGACGCGGCCGCGCAGTTCGCGGCTCTTCACGGCCTCGGAGTGCTCGAGAACGACGACCTCGAAGTCGGCCGAGGAGCGCACCGCGCGCGTGATCTCGAAGAGTTCGCGCTCCGCCTCGTCGAAGGTGCGGGGGACAAGGTCGTTCTTCAGCACGCCGGCGCGCAGGAACAGCACCCACGTCTCGATCGCTTCGCCGAAGTGGCCGTCGAAGTACTCGCGCTCGTCCTGGTAGGTCCGGCGCAGGTCTTCCTCGCTATAGCGACGCTCGACCCACAGCCGCGTCAGAGCCGCCGCGCGCAGCGAGGGATCCTCGGGCCAGTAGTCGATCAGGATGCCCTTGGCCTTCATCAGCTCGTCGTAGCCGATGCCCTTGTAGCGCGGGTCGGCGAGGACGTTCGTGCGGCGGCGCGCGAGTTCCTCGTTCACCGCCTTGTCGAGCGCGGACTCGGCCAGGTCGGGCATGCGCTCGCGGAGCCGCTTCTCGAGCAGGATCTGCTCCATCCCTTGCCGCAGCGCGGCGGGGTCGATGCGGTAGCGCAGGTTGGTCACGTACTCGTCGACGCCGATCGTGACGCCGCCGCAGGACAGCACCACTCCGTCGGTCCAGGGTGCGGGCGGTTCGACCAGGCCGCGCTCGACGATGACCTTCTCTAGCCAGGTCTCCTGCAGCTCGCCGGAGATCGGTTGGTCGTCCGGGATGCCGAGCGCGCGGCGCGCGAGCGTGCGCTGCACCACGCCGAGCCGCAGGAACTCGCGGAACTCGGCCGCGCTCATGCCCTGCTGCGCGAGCAGCTCGGGGAGGTCGCCCTGTCCGGCCTGGCGCAGGCTCTCCTCGGTCTCGCGCCAGAGCGCGTCGACCTCCTCGTCGCGGACGACGAGCCCGCTCTCGAGCGCCAGTTGGTCGAGCAGCTTCGTCTTGAGCAGGTGCTTCAACGCCTCGTGACCTTCCGGCGAGTTCGCGTGGCGCACGAAGATCAGGCCGTCGAGTTCCTCCCAGCTGACGGTCGTCTCGCCGGCGCGCGCCGCGACGTCGTCCTGCGGAGCCCCGGCGCTCGTCGCGCGAGCCGGTGCGGCGCAGAGGGCGACCGCGAGGACGCCGAGCCAGAGCGGCAGCGTGAAGAGTCGGAGGGCTTGGAAGCGGGTCGGCATGGCGATCGGGGGACGGAGGATATCGGCGCGGCCCGGAGCGGGCAATCGGCGCCCGTCGCGGCGGTGGAGGCGCTCCGACGAAGAAGTCCTGCGGAACTCCGACGAATTCGCACAGAATGCACGCCTGGCACGGAGAGAAGGGGCCCGACCGCCCTTCGATCCCATCCCCAGCAAGGAACTCCCCATGCGCATCGCCGTCGTCCTCGTCCTGTCCGTCCTCGCCGCCGCCGGCACCAGCCTGCTCCTCGACCTCCGCAACGGACCCGCGGAGGCGGCCCAACCGGTGCTCGATCCCGGCGGCGCGCGGGACGCCGAGATCTCCGCGCTGCGCGCTGAGCTCGCCCAGCTGCGCGCCGAGCTCGACGCCGCGCAGGCACGTCCGACCAAGGTGGTCGGAACCACCTCGCGCGAGGAAGTGCTCGACATCGCCGCCGCGGTGCGCGCGGTGCTCGCGGAAGAGGGGCTGCTCGGCGCGGAGGGTGCCGCTGTTCGCGCGGCCCTCGCCGAGGGCGAGTCCGCGGAGGACCTGACCGTCGACGACTTGCTCGCGATGCTGAACGCGGAAGACCTCAGCGACGTCCAGTGGAGCAGCATCTGGAACAAGGCGAAGGAGGCGGGGCTCACCGACGCGCTCATCGCGCACTTCGAAGAACAAGCCGCCGAGAACCCGAACGACGCCGACGCGCAGGCCCAGCTCGGCTTCGCGTACATCGCCAAGATCCAGCAGGTGACCGACGGGCCGCTCAAGGGTCAGCTCGGCATGCAGGCCGACAAGGCTTTCGACCGCGCGCTCGAGGTCGACCCGAACCACTGGGACGCGCGCTTCACCAAGGCGCTGTCCTACTCGTTCTGGCCCGCCTTCACCGGCAAGCCCGCGCAAGCCGTCACGCAGCTCGAGATCCTGGTCGAGCGGCAGGCGAACCTCCCGCGCGATCCGAAGCACGCGCAGACGTACTTGATGCTCGGCAACCTCTACCAGCAGCAGGGCCGCATGGAAGAGGCGCAGCAAGCGTGGGCGAACGGCGCCGCGATCTTCCCCGACAACGCGGAGCTGGCGGCGCAGGTGGCCGCGAGCCAGCAGCAGGACTGACGCTAGACGCGCAGTCGATCGGCTCCGGCCGGTCGGAAGACGTACGCCACGTTCGCGACGAGCAACGGCGCGGCGACGCCGAGTCCGACGGCGAGACCCAGCCAGACGCCGGGGAAGCCGATGCCGCTGACGAACGCCCAGTACCAACAGAGCGGCAGGCCGATGCCGTAGTAGGCGAGCAGGTTGCACCAGACCGGCAGGCTGGTGCGACCTGCTCCGCGCAGGATGCACGACGCGATCACCTGCACGCCGTCGAAGAGCTGGAACAAGCCGGCGACGGGCAGCGCCACGGCGGCGTACGCGAGCACGGCGTAGTCGTCCGAGAACAGCGGCGGCAGCGCGCGGTCACCGAAGATCAGCGCGAGCGCGAAGACGAGCATCAGGAGGCCGCCGGCGCGCAACGCGACGTGTGCGGCGAGTCCCGCGCGATCCGGTCGGCCCGCGCCGATCAAGTTGCCGACGCGCGTCTGTGCGCCCATGCCGATGCCGAGCGGCACCATGAAGGCGATGCTCGCGAGCGTCATCACGACGGCGTGCGCCGCGACCTCGCGCTGTCCCAGGTGGCCCGACATCAGCGTCGCGATTTGGAAGGCCCAGATCTCGAGCCCCAGCTGCAGCGCGATCGGGACGCCGATGCGCAACACGCGCGCGAGCTGCGCGCCGTTCCACGCGTCCCGGCTCCAACCCGTCCAGCCGCCACGGTGCAGGCGGAAGCGCCGCACGAACCACCACAGCCCGAAGAGCAGCGCGAACTGCGTCGCGCTCGTCGCGAGCCCCGCGCCGAGGATGCCCAGCTCGGGGATCGGGCCGAGTCCGTTGATCAGCACCAGGTTGGCGAGCCAGTTCACGACGTTGCCCAGCGCGACGACGACCAGCGCCGGCGCCAGGATGCGCCGACCTTGGAGCCACGAGCGCAGCGCCATGAAGACGAGGTACGGCAGCACGCCGGGACAGCGGCCGAGCGCGTAGACCTCCGCCTCGCGCGCGAGTCCCGCGTCGATCCCGGTCAGCTGTAGCACCTCGGCCGTCAGCAGCCAGCTGAGCAGGAGCGGCAGGCTGACCAGCGCGGCGAGCACGAGTCCGCGCTGGAACGCGAGGCTCACCGACCGCGCGTCGCGAGCGCCGTGCGCCTGGGCCACGAGCGGGTCGATGCCGAACAGCACGCCTTGCGCGATCAGCTGCGTACCCATCAGCCAGACGCGGCCGAGCGAGGAGGCGGCGAGCGCCTGGCTCGAGTAGTTGCCGAGCATCAACACGTCGACCGCGCCCATCGCCATCGAACCCAGCTGGGTGATCACGATCGGCGTGGCGAGGCGCGTCAGCGTGACGAGTTCTCGGCGTGCGGTGTCGGACATGGGCCGCGCACGATACGGTTCCCGGCGCGCCAGCCCAGCGTCGGATCGGGCGATCGGGCCGACAACGATCCGACTTCGCCGAAAATCTCCCGCGGTGGGAGTCCGTAAGGGCGGGCCGAGGAGACACCCCATGACCACCTACCGATTCGTCATCGCTCTGTTCTGCCTGCTCGCGGCCTCGTGCACCCTCGAGGTGAAGAACGGAGAGACCGACGTCGAGTGGGGGAGCGTGAGCTGCCTCGAGGACGAGGATCTCGACGACTTCGACGAGGCAGCGACGTGCTTCGACCGCTTCCCGCGACCGCTCGACACCTACGTCAGCTGGGAACACGGCGGCGTGAAGCGCTGGGCGTCGGGCACCGGCACCGTCACCTTCGGCGCGGACGACCGCTCCGTGCAGAGCCTCGGGCCGGGCGCGGTGCTGTGGGTCGGCGAAGAGCGCGACGGCGTGATGCGCGAGGTGCGCTTCCTCGCGAGCGAGTTCGGCCAACCCCGCGTGATCCACGAGGTCAGCCGCGTCGAGCGGGAGTGGGACGCCGACGCGCGCGCGTGGTTCGCCGGGCTCGTTCCGGACGTCGTCCGACACGCCGAGGTCGGCGCCAGGCAGCGCGCCGCGCGGCTCTTGCGCGAGGGGGGGGCCGAGAAGCTGCTCGTCGGCTTCCGCGAGCTGGCGACCGCGCCGCCGCGCGCGATCTACCTCGATGCCCTGCTCAGCGTGGACGAGCTCGACGCGGACCAGGTCGCCGCCGCGCTCGAGGCCTGCGACGGTGAGCTGGGTCGCAGCGGCATGCAGCACACGATCTACCGTCGGCTCGCGGAGCGCTTCCCCGACTCGGCGCGTATGCACGCCGCGTTGATGGACTGCAGCGAGCGGACGATGCTCTCGCAGGATCGCTTCGACGCGCAACGCGCGCTGCTCGGCGTCTGGCGCAAGGGCGCGCTGCAGGACGCCGCGCTCGAGCAGCGCTGGATCGCCGCGTGCGCCGGCTGCGAACCCAAGGCGTGGACCGATCTCCTGCTCGAGCTCGTGGCCTGTGCGCCCGGAGGTGATCGCTCGAGGATCGCGGCGTTGCACGCGGCTCGCGACGTGCCTTCCAGCGTCCTGCGCTCGAGCGTCGTCGAGCGCTGCGCGAAGCTCACGCCGGCGAGTGACGAGTTGCTGCTCGCCGTGGTGGAGGAGATCGTCGACCTCGAGTCGTCCGCGCGTCGTGAAGCGTTGTTGCTCGAGTTGCTCGAGCGCGAGAAGCTCACCGCGCCGGTGCTCGACGCCACGGGAGACGCGGCCAAGGGACTCGAATCCCCGGCCGCGGAACGCCGCGTCCTCTCGCGGCTCTCCGACGTGCGCGCCGCGTCGTGATCGACCGGAGCGCAGCGCGTCAGTTGCTCAAGAACAGGTCGAAGGCTCTCACGCTCTCGATCACGCCGAAGGCGACGAGGATCTCGAGCGATCGGCACAACACGTAGGCCAGGATTCGACTCATCGGGGATCTCCTCTCGAGGGGTCCGTGACGAGAGCTCGTCTCTCGTCGACGCCGCATCCGGCGCGGCGGCGAAGCGGGGGGCGAGCCTTCTCGCGCCGCGCGACGAACTTCCTGCATGGGGGAATCGCGTGCCCGAGTCCGAGTGAGTTCGGGGATGCCGTGCTCGGCTCCTACAGACGAGTGCGCAGGCGACTGGCATGCGAATTCGTACTGCGATCGGAACAAGTGGGGGCGCCCGCGGAATCGCGCGGAAGTGGCCGCGAGCGCGCGTGCTCTCGCTGGCGAGGGTCGATCAAAAACGCTAACACAGGGGCCGCGAGGGCGACTTCCGGGTCCTCGAGGTGCTTCGCGGTGTGACCTCATCCGCGGCCCACGAGCCCCGGGTCCTTCCGCAAGCATCCCCTCCAGACAGCGCTCCGCGATCGGCCGCGGGCGACCTCGCGAGTTCCCCATGCCCCGCCACAGCCACGACGCACCCGAGCGCTCCATGTCCGTCTCGAACCGCGGAACGGTGTACCTGGGATTTCCCTACCCGGTCGCGGCCGTCCTCGGACTCCTCGCGCTGTGGTTCCTGTTCGGCGGCGGACTCGACCCGCTTCCCGAGCTCGTCTCCACGCAGTACGACGCGAGTCGACTGAGCACCGAGCCGCAGAGGCGGATCATGAGCGACCCGCCCTCGATCAAGGTCGGTTCGTTCGATCAGCGCTGTTCCGACTGCCACGGGGTGTTCGACTCGCGAGTGGTCGACCCTCCCGTCGACCTGAAGCAGCACGCGCACATCGAGCTGCGGCACGGGATGAACGACCGCTGCTACAACTGCCATGGCCGCGAGGACCGCAACAAGCTCCTGCTGCACGGCGGCGTGGAGATCGGCTACGACCAGGTCGAGATGCTCTGCGCCAAGTGCCACGGCACGACCTACCGAGACTGGCAGGTCGGCATGCACGGGAGAACGAACGGTTCCTGGGACAAGGGCTCGGGCCGGCAAGTGCGCCTCAAGTGCACACAGTGCCACGATCCGCACGCGCCCGCCTACGCCCCGATCGTTCCGATGCCGGCACCCAACACGCTGCGGATGGGCCCGCAGAGTCCCGACGGTGCGCACGAACACCACGGTCCGCAGAGCCCGTTGACCAAGTGGAAGAACGTGCGCCACGGCGATCAGCCGCTCGACGGCGCTGCCCACGGAGGACGTCGATGAGCAACACCACACGGCGCAGCTTCCTGCGTTCATCGGTCAGCGTAGTCGGTGGAATGGCCGCTGCGGTGGCCGCACTCGAGCCGCTCAAGGAACTCGACCCCGAGGACTTCGGCGGCTTGGAGAGCTTCATCCAGAAGCACTACAAGCAGATGTCGGCGACCGACATGGACGAGGCGCTCCGCCGCATCGAGGCCCAGGTCAAGCGTCGCTACGACGTCGACGCGGTCGCGAAGGACGTGCGGCCTCGCGAGGGGGTCGAGTTCGTGTACGCGTTGAACCTCTCGCGCTGCGTCGGCTGTCGCAAGTGTGTCTACGCCTGCGTCGAGGAGAACAACCAGAGCCGCACGCCGGAGATGCAGTACATCCGCGTGCTCGAGATGCCGCGCGGCTCCATCGACATGGAGCAGGGCAACCACCACTACGACCGCCCGACGGTACCGGACGACGACCACTTCTACATGCCGGTTCAGTGCCACCAGTGCGCGGACCCGCCCTGCACGAAGGTCTGCCCGATCGAGGCGACCTGGCAGGAGTCTGACGGCATCACGGTGGTCGACTACGACTGGTGCATCGGTTGTCGCTACTGCGAAGCCGCCTGCCCCTACTGGGCACGCCGATTCAACTTCTCGGAGCCGCAGATCCCCACCGCAGACGTCAACCCCGACATTGCGTACCTCTCGAATCGACCGCGGTCGAAGGGCGTGATGGAGAAGTGCACCTTCTGTCTGCACCGGACGCGCGAGGGCGGCCTGCCCGCCTGCCTCGAGGTCTGCCCCGTTGGCGCGCGCAAGTTCGGCAACGTGCTCGACCCGGAGTCGGAGGTCTCACGCATCCTGCGCACGAAGCGCGTGTTCGTGCTGAAGGAGGACGTGGGCACACTCCCGCGCTTCTTCTACTACTTCGACGAACGCTACCCTCAGGGCTCGATGCCGCCCGACCCGGTCCACCCGATTCCCGTGCGCAACGGCGGTGAGGAAGGGCGATGAAGGAATACGTTCGCTTCCTCTGGCGCTGCTTCCGTCTCAGCTTCGTCGGCGACTGGCGCTACCAGACGTGGATGTTGGTGCTGACGGTCTTCGCACTCTTCGGCCTGAACGCCTACGCGAAACAACTGGTCCACGGCCTGCAAGTGACAGGCATGACCGACCAGGTCTCGTGGGGTATGTACATCGCCAATTTCACCTACCTGGTGGGCATGGCGGCGGCGGCGGTGATGCTCGTCATCCCGGTCTACGTCTACAAGAACAAGGAACTGCACGACCTCGTGATCTTCGGTGAACTCCTCGCCGTCGCTTCGATCGTGATGTGTCTCCTGTTCGTCGTCGTGGACCTCGGCGCGCCCGACAAGGCGCATCACCTGATGATGCGCATGAACTTCCCTCAGTCGATGCTGGCCTGGGACGTGATCGTGTTGAACGGCTACTTGCTGCTCAACCTGCACATCTGCGGCTACCTCGTCTACTGCGCGTATCGCCGACGCACGCCCAGCAAGGCGTTCTACATTCCCTTCGTGTTCGTGGCGATCGTCTGGGCGATCAGCATCCACACGGTCACGGCCTTCCTGCTGGTCGGCCTGGGTGCCCGTCACTTCTGGAACAGCGCGATCTTGGCGCCGCGCTTCCTCGCTTCGGCCTTCGCCGCGGGCCCCGCCTTCCTGATCGTCACGCTTCAGATCGTCCGGCACTTCACTCGTTATCGGGTGCCGGACAAAGCTCTGCGCACCCTGAAGTCGATCGTCGTCGTGGCTCTGGCGATCAACTTCTTCCTGCTCATCGCGGAAGTCTTCACCGACTTCTACGCGGGTTCCACGCACATCGGCTCCATCCAGTATCTGTTCTTCGGAATCGGAGAAGCTACGGCGCTCGTGCCGTGGATCTGGTCCGCCGTCGTCATGAACGCCATCGCCCTGCTGATCCTGCTCAGCCCGGCCGGCAACCGCATGCGCTGGATGAACGTCGCATGCGTCTTGCTCGTCGTCGGCATCTGGATCGAGAAGGGGATGGGCTTGATCATCCCAGCATTCGTTCCTACCCCCCTCGGTGAGGTCGTCGAGTACACGCCGACGCTCAACGAGACTCTCGTATGTCTCGGCATCTGGGCCTTCGGCCTGATGCTCTACACCATCTTCGTCCGGATCACGATCCCCGTGCTGTCCGGAGAACTCACGTTCGATCGCGAGTACTCCCTCGAGGGACCGAACGAGAACCCGCAGATACTGACTTCAGGAGAAGCAGAAGCATGAAGATTCAACTCGCTCTGTTGGCGCTCCTCGGTACGGCAGGCGCGGCATTCAGCTCCGCACCCGTGCCGCAACCGAACCCCGTCGAACCGGCTCAAGCCATCGGGCTGCCGGAGATCAGCCGGGAGTCGCAGGAGTGCATCGATTGCCACCGTCGGGAACAGCCGGCGCTCTACCAGCAGTGGGGCGACTCGAAGCACTATCGAGGCAACGTCGGTTGCTACGAGTGTCACCGCGCCGAGCGCGACGACGTCGATGCGATCAACCACTTCGGCCAGACGATCTCGATCATCGTCAGCCCGAAGGACTGCGCGCGCTGCCACAGCCGCGAGGTCGAGGAGTTCGTCGGCTCGCACCACTCGAAGGCAGGCCGCATCCTCGGCTCCCTCGACAACGTGCTCGCCGAGGTGGTCGAAGGCAACTCCGCCTTCGTCACCGAGGGTTTCCCGCACGGCAACTCCGCCGCCGCGGTCAACGGCTGCTGGCAGTGCCACGGCTCGCAGATCAAGGTCTTGCCCGACGGACGCCTCGATCCGGCCACGTGGCCGAACACGGGGATCGGACGCCTGAACCCCGACGGAACCGAGGGCTCGTGCACGGCGTGTCACAGCCGTCACTCCTTCTCCGCCGCGCAGGCCCGTCATCCTGACACTTGCGGCAAGTGTCACCTCGGTCCCGACCACCCGCAGAAGGAGATCTACGAGGAGTCCAAGCACGGCATCGCGTTCTTCGCGAACGTGGACAAGATGAACCTGGACTCGAACAAGTGGATCGTCGGTGAGGACTACTCGGTCGCTCCGACCTGCGCCACCTGTCACATGTCGCAGACGAAGAACCAGAAGGTGACGCACGACATCGGTATGCGCATTTCCTGGAACAACCGACCCGCCGTCTCCGTGCGTCCGGAAGTCTCGGACGCCAAGATGGGCCTGCCGGGCGCGAACGTGCC
This sequence comes from Planctomycetota bacterium, assembly GCA_020638835.1. Taxonomy (GTDB): domain Bacteria; phylum Planctomycetota; class UBA1135; order UBA1135; genus JACKHV01. The sequence continues at coordinate 583,361 of JACKHV010000003.1, forward strand.
GTGGCAGACGCGGCGTCAGAACATGAAGGACGTCTGCCTCAACTGCCACAACAAGCAGTGGGTCGACAACTTCTACGTGCAGTACGACGCGCTCGTCGAGCTGTACAACGAGAAGTACGCCAAGCCCGGCCTGGACCTCTATGCCGCGGCCGGCCCGCTGCTGAAGCCGGTCAAGTTCTCGAACCCGATCGACTTCACCTGGTTCGAGATCTGGCACCACGAAGGTCGCCGCGCCCGCCACGGCGCGTCGATGATGGGGCCCGACTACACGCACTGGCACGGAACGTACGAGCTCGCTCGCAACTTCTATTCCGAGTTCATCCCGGAGCTCGAGGAACTCGTGCACCAGGGAATGGAGTCTGGTGACGCTGACAAGATCGCGGCCGCGGAGAACCTCCAAGCCAAGATCGAGGAGGTCCTGAACACGGACCACCACAAGTGGTACCTGGGCAAGATGGACCCGGACGAGGCAGCCCGCCGCAAGGCCGCGGCGGACGAGTTCAAGTCTCGCTACAAGTGAGTCGCGGCTGACTCGATCGCACTACACTCGGCGCCGGAGCTTCGCGCTCACGGCGCCGAGTTCCGTTCCAGCCTTTCGGATCGAAGAGGAAGTCGACATGCGCGAGACGCTGAAACTCACGGAGGAAGACGGCTACGAGGCCCTTCAAGGGCACGTCGTCGACAAGGCCCTCGCGGCGCGCGCGAAGTACGGGCCGGACGTCGACTGGGCGACGATGCTCCGGATCCTCGGCGACCCCGAATTCGTGCGCTTCCCGGTGGGCGTGCGCTTCGACGACGAGGCGCTCCTGAACGGTGAGTTCGCCTACGCCGCCGCGCTGGGCAAGCGTCCGTCCGAGGGGTTCTGTCTCTTCGTGCACCCTTGCTTCGAGGCTCGCGAGGAAGTGCTGCCGCTACTCGTCGCGTATCACGTCCCCGCGATCAACTACCTCGACATCGCCACAAACAAGGAAGCGGAACTCTTCGGTGCCACCCTGCTCGGGATGCGCGTCGACGACTACTACGAACAGCTCTGCGACCTCGCTGACTCGATGCCCGGCGGAGTCGGGCGCGTGGGCTCCGAGGAAGTACGACAACGCTTCGAGCAGCTCACCGGCGACCACCAAGGTGCGAGCGACTCGGCCCCGCCTCCGGTCGGCGGCTGCGGCTCGGGCTGCGGCTGCTCGTAGCGAGAGGCGATGGGAGACCGCGGGCGTTACTCCAGGCGCGACATGTTCCTCGGCCGCTTCCTGCGGGGGATGGCCGAGGGGGTCGCGGAGGAACTGCACCGCGAAGCCGTGCTTCGCGCCGACGCGCGAATCGAGCGTGACGATGCCGTCGCCGGCGTCGAGCCTCCCGCGCCGGAAGCTGACGGCGCGTCCGCTACGACGAGCCCGGCCCCGGGTGCTCCCGCTCCTCTTGGAGAGGTGAACTGGAACCCGTCTCCGAAGACCGGACGCTTCGCGACGCGGCCCGACCTCCCGTCCGCTCCCCCGCCCGCCCGCCGAAACCTGCCGCGCGTGCATCGGCCGCCTGGCGCGCTGCCCGAGCCCCAGTTCCTCGCCGGCTGCACACGCAAGAACGACTGCGCCGCCGCCTGCCCCGTCGACGCGATCACGCCGGTCCAAGAGGGACCGGGAGCGGGAACGCCGCAAATCCGCGCCGCCGAGCGTGCGTGCGTCTCGTGCACGGACACGCCATGCATCACGGCGTGCGGCCCCGGAGTCCTGACGCTGTCGCGCGGCGTGAAGATGGGCACCGCGAGGATCGCACCCAGCGCGTGCGTCGCGTATCGCGGTGTCGTCTGCACCAGCTGCGTCAACCGCTGCCCGGTGCCGGGTGCCATGGAACTGGCATACGGTCGACCGCGCATCCTCGAGGCGGCTTGCACCGGCTGTGGCGTCTGCCACGAGGTCTGCCCCGCGCCGCGCAACGCGGTCCTGCTGTTCCCCGGGATCGACTAGGCGCTCACGACTCGCGCGAGCTGCTTCGCGTGCAACTTCGACAGCAGCGCCAGCGAAGTGCACGCGCCGATCAAGGCGAGGAACATGTCCCACTGCGTGTCCCACACGTCGCCCTGCGTTCCGAGGAAGGACTCGGCCGCCTCACCGGTCGACGCGGCGGCCCACCACTCGACCAGCTCGTAGAAGGCGCTGAAGGCGAGGCAGACCGACACGCAGAGGAACGCGAGCCACTTACCGGGGCGGAGCGGCGACGTGCGCAGCAGCACCTCGCGCGCGAGGATCGCCGGGACGAAGCCCTGTGCGAAGTGACCGAGGCGATCGTAGGGGTTGCGCTCGAAGCCGAAGAGGTCTCGCAGCCAGTAGCCGAAGGGAACCTCCGCGTAGGTGTAGGTGCCGCCGAGCGCGAGGATCGCCGCGTGCACGCCGATCAGCAGCGTGAGCAGCGGCGTGAGCGGGAAGCGCTTCGCGCTGAGGATCAAGATCGGCGCGGCGATCAGGATCGGCGCGACCTCGAGGAACCACGTGAAGGTGTCCGCGGGCCCGAAGTAGGACGCGACGACGAGCAGCGCCATCCAGGCGAGCAGCAGCTTGGTGCGGTGAGGCATGGCAAGAGAAGTACGGTACCGCGTTCGTTTTTCTCAAATAAGGCGGCCCCGCACCTAGGGTGCGGGGCCGCCTTATTTGAGAAAAACGAACGCGGTACCGTCGAGGCGTCAGTCCTCGAGCTCGAAGGTCGGCGCGCCGCTCTTGATCCGCACGCGCAGCAACTGGCTCGCGCGTAGGTCGTCCGACAGCAGCAGCTCGGCGAGGCGCGGCTCGATCTCCCGCTGGATCACGGCGCGCAGCTCGCGGGCGCCGTACTCCGGCGACCAGCCTCGCTCGGCGATCCACTTCGCGACGGCGGGGGTGAAGGCAACCACGGGGCCGCGGCGCCGGGCGCGGACGGCGAGCTCGGTGAGCTGGTCCTCGGCGATGCGGCGGACGCTCTCGGGCGAGAGCTCCTCGAAGAGCAGCACGTCGTCCACGCGGCCCAGCAGCTCCGGTCGGAACTCGTTCTCGAGCGCGCGCCGCGTGATGTCGAGCAGCGTCTCGCGGCCGAGCTGCCGGTCGCGGTGGAAGCCCACGGTGCGCGAGGCCGCGGACATCTCGTGGGCTCCGGCGTTCGACGTCAACACGACGACGGTGTGCTCGAAGCCGACGCGACGACCTTGGCCGTCGGTCAGGCTCGCCTCCTCGAGGACTTGCAGCAGCAGGTGGTGGAGGCGCGGGTGGGCCTTCTCGATCTCGTCGAAGACGACGACGCGACCCTGCTTGCCGCTGAGCGCCTGGAACAGCTGACCGCCGCCCTCGTGCCCGACGTAGCCGGGAGGGGCGCCGAGCAGGCGCGCGGTCTCGTGGGCTTGTCCGTACTCGCTGCAGTCGATCCGCACGAGGTGCTCGGGGCCTTCGCCGAAGAGCTCGGTCGCGAGCGCGCGCGCCAGCTCCGTCTTCCCCGTTCCCGTGCGACCGACGAACAGGAAGGACGCCAGCGGGCGGTGCTTCACGCCGAGGCCGACGGCGGCCGACGCGATCGAGCGTTGCACGGCTTCGATCGCCTCGTGCTGGCCGTGGATGCGGCGCGACAGGCGGTCGCCGAGCGTGCGCGCGCGGCGGCGCAGCTGACCCAGGAAGCCTTCCCAATCCTCGGCACCGCCGGCTCCGGCGGCGGGCATCACGCGCGAGGCGACTTCCTCGCCGGCCCGCAGGCTGACGCGATGGATCTCGAGCTCCGGGTTCACGTCGACACACAAGCGGTAGAGCAGGTCCTCCGCGAGCATCGGGTCCTCGGGGAACAAGCCCTCGATGCGCGCGTCGACGTCGCCTTCGAACGCCGGCAAGCAGGTGTCGATCACCATGCGGCGGTAGGAGGCGCGGTCGAGGTGCGCGGGCGATTGGAGACAGAAGGTCTCGCGGTCGACGACACGAACCTCGAGGAAGGAGTCCGCCAGCTCGAAGTAGCGATGGACCTTGGTCGGCTTCAGGGGCTTCACGCAGAGATCGCGGCGAGGGTTGGGGACGTGCCACTCCCTGGGAGAAGAGTGGTTCCGCGAGGACGGCCGGACGAGGGCCCGGTCGCTCGGGAATCGCCCGCCGCGCCCGTGATTTCGACTCCCCGGGGAGGCAGACTTGAAGCGCTCTCGATCTCCGTGCAAAAACTCCTGGCGGCCCGAGTCGGTGGCCGTCCGAGCCCCATGAGCCCCAGCGAAAACCCCAAGGAGGATGTCCAGTTCCTGGCTCTCCTGGTCCACCGCGGCCACCTCGAACGTGACCAGGCGGAAGGACTCATGGCGGACCTCCGCGCGGGTTCCGCGCTCGACGAAGCGCTGGAACGGCGCGTCGGTTGGACCCCGCGACAGATCGCGGACCTGCGCCGGACGCGCGCCGGCGAGATCCCCGAGATCCCCGGCTTCCAGGTCATGGACCGGCTCGGCACCGGCGGCACCGCCGACGTCTTCCGCGCGCGCGAGAAGGCCACGGGGCGGCTGCTCGCGCTGAAGGTGCTGAAGCCCGAGTTCGTGACAGTCCCCGCGACGCGCAAGGCGTTCGTCTCGGAGGCGCGCATGCTGGAGCGTCTCGACCACCCCGGCCTCGTGCGCGGCTTCGGCATCGCGAAGTACGGGCGCACGTACTTCGCGAAGCTCGAGCTGGTCGACGGCCGCACGCTGCTCGAGATCCTCGACGAGGGTTCCGCGCTCGACGAGGAAGCCGCTCTGCGCGCGGTGCTCGGCGTCGCGGAGACTCTGCGCTACCTCGCCGAGGAAGGCATCGTGCACCGCGACGTCAAGCCGGGGAACATCATGCTCAGCTCGTCGGGCCGCATGAAGCTGATCGACCTCGGCTTCGCGGCCGAGGGCGAGTCCGCGCCGGCGCAGGCGGACAGCGCGGTCGGAACGGTCGCGTACCTCTCGCCGGAACAGGCGCGCGGCGGCGCGCTCGCGGACATCCGCAGCGACATCTACAGCCTCGGCGTCACGCTCTTCCACCTCGTCGTGGGGCGCCTGCCCTTCGAGTCGTCCGAGGACCGCGAACTGCTGCGCATGCAGATCATGGAGTCGCTCTCCTCGCCCGAGCTGAAGGGTCGCGGGCTCTCGCCGCACCTCCACTACTTCGTCGAGAAGATGATGGCCAAGGACGCGGAGGTCCGATACCAGGACTGGGCGGAGCTGATCGACGACGTGCGCGGCAACCTCGAGGGGCGCAGCAGCCTCGACTACTCGCGCGGCGCGCGTCCGCCGCGACGCGGCCGTCGCCGCTGATCCGATGGACCAGCCGGGCCTGAACGCGGCCGTGCCGTTCCGCTTCGCGTGTCACCGCTGCGGGCACTGCTGCACGGGAGGCGCCGGCTTCGTGTGGGTCGAGGAAGACGAGCTCGCCGGACTCGCGCGCGCGAAGGGCGTGGGGGAAGCGGAGTTCGTCCGCGACTACGTGAAGCGCGTCACGGATCCGAAGTCGGGTCGCCCGCGGCTCTCGTTGCGCGAGCGCGAGTCAGGCGGATCCGGCGGACCCTGCGCGCTGCTCGAGGGGACGAACCACTGCTCGGTCTACCGCGCGCGGCCGCGGCACTGCTCGCAATTCCCGTTCTGGCCGTCCGTGCTCGAGGATCCCGCCGCGTTCGAGCGCGCCCGCGCCGTGTGCCCCGGCATCGCCGTCGAGGCCGAACCCGAGCGCCGCTCGGAAGCCTTCGCGCGCCTCGAAGCGCTCTACCGCGAAGTCGACGCCTTCGTCGAGCGCGCGCAGCCGGTCTGCATCGTGCGCGGCGTCTGCTGCCGCTTCGAGGAGGCCGGACACGAGTTGTACGCCACCGCGCTCGAGGCCGACTACGCCGCGGACCGACACCCCGACGCGCCGGAGCCGGAGGCGGAGGGTCGCTGCCCGTACCACCAAGGCGGCCTGTGCACCGCGCGCGAAGGCCGCCCGCTCGGCTGCAGAACGTACTTCTGCGACAAGCGCACGGAGTCGGTCTTGCAGGAGGCTCACGAGTACTTCCTACGCCGCGTGCGCGAGATCGAGCGGGATTGCGGATACCCGGTAGCCTATGGACGCTTCCCCGCGCTGCTCGAAGCGCGCGGGATCGGCGCGACGAAGGCGAAGGAATAGCGATGAACCGGGCGGATCGATGGGGCTTGGGCGCGGTGGGGCTGATCGGCCTCGCGGGCGCCGCGTGGATCGCGCTCGAGCTGCGCGCGTCGCGTGAACCCGCGCCGCCGGCGCCGCGTCCGCCCGTCGAGGAACTTCCCGCGCCCCCCGAGCGCGCGCCGGTCGAGGAGCTGCCGGAAGTCGCGCCCAGCGCCGCGCCCGCCGCGTCGACCGGCGCGGAGTGGACGCGCCGCAACGCGCTCGGCATCGAGGCGCTGAACGACGGACGCTTCGCCGAGGCGGCCGAACACTTCGAAGCGTGCTTGCTCGCCGAGCCCGACGAACCGGTCTTCGCCGCCAACCTGGCCGAGGCCCTCGCGCGACTCGCCCTCGCCGAGTACGCGGATCGCGACACGCGCAGCGCGGCGATCGCGCACCTCGCGCGCGCCGTGGATCTGGCGCCGGACCGCTCCGACCTCGCCGGACTGCTCGAGCGCTGGCGCAAGACGGCGGAGACGGAGGACGGCTACTGGACCGACGAGACCGCGCACTTCTCGCTGTCCTTCGACGGCTCGCGCGCGGAGCTGATGCACGGCACGGGCGTCCTGACCGAGGAACTCGAGCGCGCGTACCAGGACTACGGCGAGCTGTTCGGTCACTACCCGGTGGAGGAGGGCGCGCCGAAGATCGAAGTCGTGCTGTACCGACGCGCGGAGTTCCGCGAGCTGACCGGGCTCGGACACTGGGCGGGCGGCGCGTTCGATGGTGTCGTGCGCATCCCGGTCGAGGACCTCGGGGCGGAGCGTCGCACCCTGATCGAGACGGCGCGACACGAACTCGTCCACGCTTACGTCTCGGCACTGGGCGCGCGGGCGGTCCCCGCTTGGCTCAACGAGGGCCTGGCGCAGTGGCTCGCGCCCGAGGCCGGCGGACGCGCACTTGCGGTGCAACGCGCGCGGGCCGCGCTGTCGGACGGGCAGCTCTTCCCGCTCTCCGACCTGCGGACGACGATCGCGGCGTGGGACGACGACGCGAAGATCCGCCGCGCGTACGCGCAGTCGCTCGCGTTCGTCGCGTGGCTCCACGACTGGTACGGCGAGCGCTTGCTCTTCGAGCTGGTGCTCGGCGTCCGCGACGGCAAGTCGGTGGACGAGACCTTCCGCACGAAGCTCTACATCAAGCTCGATGACGCACTCGGCGACTTGGCGACGGACCTCGCCAAGTGAACGCGCCCCGCGGGCGCTGAGCTCGCGAGGCGCGTCGTTCGGGTCCGTCGAAGGTCAGGCTTCGGCGGTCGCACCCGCCGGTGGGGGAGACGTCGACGCCGCTGCGGGCTGCGGCTTGCGCGAGAAGACCTTCATCACGAAGACGTACAGCACGGGGATCCAGAAGATGCCTACGATCGTCGCGACGAGCATGCCGCCGAACACGGCGGTGCCGAGCGAACGGCGACTTCCCGCGCCGGCGCCCGAGGCGATCACGAGCGGAATCACGCCGAGCAGGAAGCTGAAGGCCGTCATCAGGATGGCGCGATAACGCAGCCGGGCGCCTTCGATCGCCGCGTCCACGAAGGAGACGCCTTCCTCGTCGACCTGCTGCTTCGCGAACTCGACGATCATGATCGCGTTCTTCGCCGCAAGGCCGATCAGCATCACGAAGCCGATCTGCGTGTAGACGTTGTTGTCCATGCCGCGCGCCGCGGTCAGCGCGACGCCGCCGAGGATCGCGAAGGGCACCGACAGCAGCACGGCGAGGGGCGTGGCCCAGCTCTCGTACTGCGCGGCGAGGAACAGGAACACGAAGAGCAGCGCGAGTCCGAAGGTCTTGATCGTGTCGCTGCCGGCCTTCAGTTCCTGGTAGGTCGTGCCGGACCACTCGTAGCCCATCGACGAGGAGAGCGTCCGCTCCGAGAGCGCCGCCATCGCTTGGATCGCCTGACCCGAGCTGTAGCCGGGGTTCGCCGCGCCGGTGATCGTCGCCGAGGGATAGTTGTTGTAGCGGAAGATCGTGCGCGGACCTACCTGGTCCTCGACGGCGAGCAGCGTCGAGAGCGGAACCATGTCTCCCGCGGCGTTGCGGACCTCGAGGCGCGCGATGTCGTCGACGCGGTCGCGGTACGCGAGGTCCGCCTGGACCATCACCTTGTACGTGCGACCGAAGGCGTTGAAGTCGTTCGCGTAGGCGGAGCCCAGGTTGGCTTGCAGCGTGTCGAAGACGGTCTGCAGCGGGATGCCGAGGCGCTTGACCTTTTCGCGGTCGAGCTGGAGGTAGAGCTGCGGCGTGCTGGCGCGGAAGCTGTTGTTCATGCGCCCCAGGACCGGGTCCTGGAAGCCGCCGAGCACGAGGTCGTTGGCGAACTGTTCCAGCTGCAGCGGTCCGACGCCGCCGCGGTCCTCGAGCTTGTACTCGAAGCCGCCGGCGTTGCCGAGGCCGCTGATCGGCGGGGGAGAGAAGGCGAAGCCCGCGGCCGGCTGGTAGGAGTGCAGGAATCCGTTCGCGCGCGCGAGGATCGACGCGACGCTCTGCTCGACCTCCGTGCGATCCTCCCACGGGTCGAGCGTCACGATCACGCTGGCCGCGTTCGCCGTGTTCACGCCGTCGAGGAAGGAGTAGCCGCCGATGCCGATCGTGTGCTCGACGCCCGGGATCGCGAGCAGGTTCTCTTCGAGGTAGGCGAGCACGGCTTGCGAGCGCTCGAGGCTCGCGCCCTCGGGGAGCATCGCGTTGACGAACACGAAGCCCTGGTCCTCGTCGGGCAGGAAGCCGCTGGGGACCTTCATGAAGCCGAACACCGCGCCGCCCAGGAAGGCGGCGTAGAGCACCATCGCGATCGCGAGGCGGCGGATGAGTCGCGTGGCGAGGCCGACGTACCCGCGGCGCGAGGAGTCGAGGATGCGCTCGAAGCCGCGGAAGAAGAAGTTCCGCTTCTCCGGCGTCGGGCGCAGCAGGATGCCGCACAGCGCGGGGGAGAGCGTCAGTGCGTTGACCGACGAGAAGACCGTCGCCACCGAGATCGTGATCGCGAACTGTTGGTACAGGCGCCCCGTGATGCCGGCCATCATCGCCGTCGGCACGAAGACCGCGAGCAGCACCAGCGTCGTCGCGACCACCGGCCCGGTGATCTGGCCCATCGCCTTCGCCGTCGCTTCCTTCGCGGGGAGCTTCTCCTCGTCGATGATGCGCATCGTGTTCTCGACGACGACGATCGCGTCGTCGACCACGATTCCGATCGCGAGCACGATGCCGAACAGCGACAGCGTGTTGATCGACATGCCGAGCGCGTTCATCACGAAAAGCGTGCCGATCAACGAGACGGGGATCGTCGCGGAGGGGATCAGCGTCGTGCGGAGGTCCTGCAGGAAGACGTAGACCGTCAGCACGACGAGCAGCACGGCGATCAGCAGGCTGGAGAACACCTCGTCGATCGACGCCTCGATGAACCGCGTGGAGTCGTAGGCGATCGTGAACGTCAGGCCGGGCGGGAAGCTCCCGGCGAGCTCCTCCATCTGCGCTTGCACGCCCTCCGCGATCGACAGCGCGTTCGCGCCGGGCAGCTGGTAGATGCCCATGCCGATCGAGACCCGGCCGTCGAAGGTCATCGACTGGCCGTAGTTGTCCGCACCGAGCTCGACGCGCGCGACGTCGCGGATGCGGACGAGGCTGCCGTCGGCGCCCACCTTGACGATCATGTCCTCGTACTCCGAGGCCTCGGCGAGGCGGCCGAGCGTGTTGATCGTGTAGGTGAACTCCGTGCCTTCCGTTGTCGGCGGCGCGCCGATCTGGCCGGCGGCGACCTGCACGTTCTGCTCGCGGATCGCGTTCAGCACGTCACCCGTGGTCAACCCGCGCGCCTTGAGCCGCGCCGGGTCGAGCCAGATGCGCATGCCGTAGTTCTTCGCGCCGAAGACCGTGACCCCGCCGACGCCGGGGACGCGCTTGAGCGAGTCGACCAGCTTCGTGTCGATGAAGTTGCTCTGGTAGATGGCGTCGTAGCGCTCGGTGTCCTCGGCGAGCAGGCTGACGACCATCACCATGTTGGTCGACTGCTTCTGCGTCGTGACGCCTTGGCGCTTGACCTCTTCCGGAAGCTTGGGCTCGGCGATGCTGACGCGGTTCTGCACGAGTACCGTCGCCATGTCGATGTCCGTGCCGACCTCGAAGGTGACCGTCAGCGTGTAGCGCCCGTCGTTCGAGCACATCGACGACATGTAGATCATGTCGTCCACGCCGTTGACCTCCTTCTCGATCGGCATCGCGATCGTCTGCGCCAGCACTTCGGGGCTGGCGCCGGGGTAGGAGGTCGTGACCTGGACCGTCGGCGGCGTGATGTTCGGCGTCTGCTCGATCGGCAAGGCCGGGATCGAGACGAGGCCGAGGATCACGACGAAGAAGGAGACGACGCTCGCGAAGATCGGGCGTCGGATGAAGAAGATGCTGAACATCGGGTCGTCCTCGCTCCGTCAGTTCGAGGACGGTTTCTTCGCGCCGCCGTCGGCCTTCGCCGGGGACCCGGCCGGCTTCGCGGCAGCCTTGGCGGCGGCGGCCTCTTCAAGCGTCTGCGTCCTCGCCGGAAGGCCCGGCCGCGCGCGGATCATGCCGTCGACGATGTAGGCCTCGTCCGCCGTGAGCCCGTCGTTCACCACGCGCAGCTCGCCCTGCTGTTGGCCGAGCTTCAGGTAGCGTCGTTCGACCGTGCCGTTCGCGCCGACCAGCAGCACGAACTTCCCGCCCAGGTCGGCGCTGATCGCCTTCTCCTGCACGAGCACGGCGCCCTCGATCACGTCCTGCGGGACGCGCACGCGAGCGAAGAGGCCCGGGTACATGCGGTAGTCGGAGTTCGGCACGACCGCGCGCACCTGGATCGTGCCGGTGCTCGACTGCGCGGTGTTCTCGATGAAGTCGATGTAACCTTCGTGGGGGAAGCCCTCGTCGCCCTCGAGGGCGACTTGCACCGGATGGCGAGCGCGTTCCGAGCCTTCGTCCACCGCGCGCGCGCTGAACTCGCGCAAGAATTCCGTGAAGGTGCGCTCGGAGATCTCGAAGTAGACGTGCAAGGGGTCCAGCTCGACTACGGTGGTCAGCAGCGTGGGCTCCCCTGAACCGACGAGGTTCCCGAGGTCGACGAGGTTGCGGCTGACGCGACCGGTCACCGGCGACTTCACGTCCGTGTAGCTGAGGTTCAGCTGGGCTTCTTCGAGCGCCGCGCGCGCGGCTTCGATGTTCGCCTGGGACTTGTCGCGCTCGGCGCGCCGCAGTCCGACCTCCGAGGCGCTGACCGCGTTCGACTTCGCCGCCGTTTCGACGCGTTCGAAGTCGGCTTGCGCCCGGTTGTACTCCGCTTCGCTGATCCGCAGGCTCGCTTGGGCTTGGGCGACTCGCGCTTGGAACTCGGACTTCTCGATGGTGAACAAGACGTCACCCGCCTGGACGTCCGCACCGACCTCGAACTCGATCGACTGCAGGAAGCCGCGCACGCGGGCGCGCACCTCGGCGGTCTGGGCCGGACGGGTCTCCCCGATGAACACCTGCTCGCGCGTGACGTCGCGGACCACCGGCTTGGTGATCGTGACGAGGGGCGGCTGGTAGGCGGCGGGGGCGGGTTTCTCGCAGGCGCCGGCGAAGGCGGCGAGGAGGGCGACCAGGAGTCGGGACGGATGCTGCATGCGTGCTCTCACGGGTGGAATGACCGAGCGCGCATTCTAGGGAGAGCGCCGCGCGGATCCCGTGTCGATTCGAGCGCGTGGCCGTAGCGGCCTGCGCGAGTCGGCGCACTCGTCGGAGCGCGGATTGCGGTGCATGGGAGGGCGGCCGCTCAGGAGAAACGGCCGCCCGTCCGCACTACGTGCCGCGCGAGGTTCCGTCGTCGCACGCCCCCGTCAGCAGAGGGGCAGCCCGCAGCTCGCGCCGCGGTCGCGACGAAGGTGAGCCCTCGTGGGCACCACCACACTCAGGAGCGAGAGAACAGCTTGTAGGAGAGCAGGAAGACGCAGGACTCCATCGCCCAGAGGACCAGGAGGACGCCGCCCAACCCGTGGATCCAGTTCAGCATTTCGAAGATCGAGGCCTCGCGACCTCTGCATGTTTCCATCGGCAGCAATTGCTCCCTTCAACGCAGACCGCCGGAAAGACCGCCATCTCATATCGGGGCGATTCCCGCGTGTCCCGGGGCCGGGTCGAGCGACGCCGACGTGCCGCTCTACCCACCAAAGGACGCGAACCGCTCGCGCTGGACAGGGTCTTCGCCTGCATGCGCGAGGTCGAAGATCGCGGAAAGTCGAAGGAAGACGCGGCATCCGAGGGACTGCCGCAGTTGGCGCGCGTGCTGGGGCTGCGGGGAGGGAAGGGGCTTGCCGAGCTCGCGGCCTTGCTCGAACGCGAGGGTTGGGTGGGCCTCTCGCGCCGTCCCTCCGCCGATCTCGCATGTGAGACGGGCTGGAGTCCCGAGCGCTGCGAGCGCCTCAGCGCGGTCTTCGACGTGGGACGCCGGGTCGAGTCCGCGCGCTGGCAGCCCTCCGAAGCCCTGCGCGATCCGGCCGCGGTGCACCGCCTGATGCTGCCCCGGCTGCGGGGGCTCGAGCGCGAGGAGTTCCACGTCCTGCTGCTCGACGGCAAGCACCGTCTACGGCGCGTCTCCCGCGTCAGCGAAGGCACCCTGACGAGCAGCCTGGTCCACCCGCGCGAGGTCTTCCGGGACGCGGTCCGCGCGGCTGCCGCCGCTGTGCTGGTCGTCCACAACCACCCCTCGGGCGACCCGGAGCCCTCACGGGAGGACCTCGAGGTCACCGAGCGGCTCGTCCGCGCGGGGCGTCTGCTGGGGATCCCGCTGCTGGACCACCTGGTCGTGGCCGAGGGCGGCTACGTCTCGCTGCGCGAGCGGGGCTGGATCCGGCCCGGAGGGGGCCCCGCGTCCCAGGTCTGAGTCGCGCGTGCATCTTTTCGCGACTCTCCCCGGCGATCGGGGAACCGGACGTCCCTTGTCGAGTGGGGGAATGGACCGGCGCGCGCCGTGAGGCGGCCCTCCGCACACGAGCGCGCCGGTCACCTCTCGCGAGCAGCGAACCGACCCGGGGGGGTGGATCGCGCCGCACACCGGACGGGCGAGCGCTGAGCGACTCGCCCTTCCTCCTTTAATAAGGTCCGTCGTCACGAGCTGCGTCGCGAGGCGCGCCGCCGGGCCGGCTGGGCGCGAGCGTGCCGCCGCGGCCCAGGCGAGGCATGCGGCGACTCCCGCGCCTCCGCTCCCGCGCGTGCCGAGTGGGGGTGTCGCGTCCCTCTCTTCGCACGCCCTTCTCACTCCCGCTCGCGGTTCGAATCCGCCGTCATCGCGCCCGATCCGTCCCGCGCCGGGACTGCGGTCGATTTTTTGCGCTCTTTCGGCCCCCGGTACTCCGCGCGGACGGAAGCGCTCGCGTTGAGATCCCCCCGCCGCGATCGGCGGGGCGCGAACCGCACCGAGGAGACACCAGTGAAGCCGCTGTACGGGAAGAGTGAGGAGCGTCGCGAACGAAGGTTCGTGCACGACTCGAGTGGGATGAAGAGGCGCCGCATGCTCGCACGCTTCGCGTGCACCGGCGTCGCCATCCTGTGCGGCGGACTCGGCGCGCGCGTCACCGCGACGCCGTCGGGCAACGGCGGCGCGGAACCGGCGGCGCGGCCGCCCGTGCGCTTGTTGACCGCGGACCCCGCTCCGCAACCCGCCGTCCTCGCACCGGCGCCGCGCGTGCACGCGCAGTCCGGCGCGCCGGAGCTGCTGCAGCAAGGACAGTACAAGCGCCTGCGCTTCGAGCGCCCGATCCTCGACATCTCGATCGGCGACCCCGAGATCGCCGCCGTCGAGCTGGACAACGACCGCGAGCTCCTGCTGCTCGGTCGTAAGCCCGGCAGCACGAACCTGATCCTCGGCTTCGAGAGCGGACCGGTCGAAGTCCCGATCACCGTGCTGATGGACCTCGGCGTGCTGTCGAGCGCGCTCGCCGACGTGCACCCTTCGATCACCGCGCACAAGGCGCCCGATCGCGAAGCGGTCGTGCTGCTCGGGCGCGTGCCGCTCGCCGTCTACGCGCAGCGCGCGGAAGACATCGCGCGGCGCTACCTCGAAGCGTCCTCGCCGGAAGGTGAGTTCCTGGTCGGCGACGCCGCGGAGAGCGTCGCGAGCGAGCAGAGCCGCGCCGGGCGCGACCAACGCCGCCGCACGCGCACGGTGTCCGTGATCAACCTGATCCGCATCGACAGCCTTCCGGAGAGCCTCGGCACGAAGAGCGCGGAAGAGAAGATCATGGAGGCCATCTCCGGCCTCCGCGACCACGACGTGCGCGTGCGCCGCGTGATGAAGGGACGCCTGCCCGACGACGAGCAGGACCTTCTGATCCTCGAGGGCACCGTGCCGGACCAGGTGTCCTTGGTGCGCGTGCTGAGCATCGCCTACAAGGTCTTCTACGGCGCGCGCAAGGACGTCAACGAGCGCGTCACCGACGGCATCACGAACCAGGTCACCGAGTACGAGGGCGACATTCGCTCGCTCGCGGACGACCTCGAGGTGATCGCGGACGAGGCCGGCGCGCTGGTCGGCATCGACGACGCCGGCGGCAACACGGGCGACCGCCAGCTGCTCTCGGGCTTCGGCACCGGCAGCAGCGGCAGCAACCGCTCGGGCATCGCGAACGGCGGCCTGCGCAACAAGATCCAGAACAACCTCGGCCGCGCGAAGGCGATCGAGCTCGCCGACGGCCGTCTGCTCTCGTTCATCGAGGTCGAGGACCTGCCGCAGGTGCGCGTCGACCTGCGCCTGTACGAGGTGAACCGCACCGCGCTGTTCGAGTACGAGAGCGACCTCGCGTTGCTGCTCAGCGACTTCGACCAGGGCGGACTCTCGCCGGCGGGCGTCGCGACGGCCGTGCAGGGAACGAACGCCGCGAGCGTCGGCGCGAGCGGCAAGGCGATCCAGAACGCGCTCGGCTTCCTCAACGGCAAGGCGTCGAACCAGCTGCAGATCTCCGGCTCGAAGGCCGCGCTCGACAGCCTGTTCAGCCTGCTCGAGAAGGAAGAGGTCGCGCGCAGTCTCGCGAAGCCGTCGCTGACGGTGCTCTCGGGCGAGACGGCGGTGTTCGAGGTCGGCGGCGAGGTGCCGATCGACCAGAGCTTCGCGACGAACGACGTCGGCGCGAACGGTGTGTTCAACGGTGTCAGCTTCATCCAGTTCGGCATCAAGCTCGCGATCCGCCCGCTCGTCGACGAGAAGGACTTCGTCACGATCGACTTCGCGCCCGAGGTGACGGCGCCCGACGCCTTCCTCACCGCGGCCCTCGCGACGGCGACCGGTGAGAACCCGTCGACCTTCGCCTTCGAGAGCCGCTTGCTGCGCACCAGCGCGCGGATGCTCGACGGCGCCACGCTGCTCGTCGGCGGCCTGTCGCAGAAGAACCGTCGCGACGCGTCGGCCCAGGTGCCGTGGATCAACAAGGTCCCGCTGCTCGGCCTGCTGTTCCAGAACTTCGACTACTCGGACGACGACCTCGAGCTCGTCGTGATGGTGCGCGTTTCGATCGTGCGCGACCCGATCCCCGAGGCCAGCCTGTGGGCGTTCCCCGGGACGAACGAGATGCTGGACGCGGTCATGCCGATCCCGGTTCTCCCGCCGCCGCCTCCGCGCGTGCCGAGCGGTGAACCCGAGGACGTCGAGACGAACGTCGACGAACCCGCCGCGACCGACGAAGTGCCGTCCGCGCGCCTCGAGACCGACGACGATGCGTACTTCGCGGACGAGCCGGGAGTGGCCTACCGGACCGACTACGACGACGAGCCCTTCGTGAAAGGTCGGGTGCGCTGATGTTCCGCCTGCTGCAGATCCTCGCCCTCGGCGCGCTCGTCACGCTCTCCGCGTGCAACTCGCCCGGCATGGGCTACCGGTCCTCGGAGACCGATCCCGACGTCCGCCTGATCGGACTGATGAGCGTCTTGCACGGCGAAGACGTCACGCAGTCCTGCCCGAACGGATGCGCCGAGCGCGGCAAGCCGAACTGCGAGCGCTGTCGCCACCTGATCGACGAGCGCGGACGCATCGTGATCGACCACGAGCGCACGCGGAACCAGATCGAGCGCCTCGCCCTCGAGTACCCCAACCACGCCCCGACGCTGTTCGCCGCGGCGAGCCTCGCGTACGAGGCGGGGGAGAAGGAGCGCGCGGCGGGCTACCTCGACGAGCTGCTCTCGCGCCACCCCGTCCACCCCGAGGCGGCCGTCCTGCGCAGCCGCATCGCGATCGAGGAGGGGAACCTCTCCGGCGCGCGCCGCACGCTCGAGCAACAGATCCAGTTCACGCCGGACCACGCAGGTCTGCGCGAGGCGCTCTCCGCGACTCAGTTCCTGGACGGCGACCTGATGGCCGCCCTGACGCAACTCGAAGTCGCCGAGCGCCTCGGTGCACCTGCCTGGCGCGTGGCCTTCAACCGCGGCTTGATCGCGGAGACGGCCGGCAACGCGCGCGGCGCGATCGAACAGTACGAGATCTCCTTGGCGGAGCGCCCCGAGTACCGGGCCGCGGCTTCGCGCAAGGCGGGTCTGCTCGCCACGGCGGGGGAGGCGGCGTTCTGAACGCCACCCCGCACACCAAGCACGGAAGGGGACCGCGCGTTGCGCACGCGCACTCGCCCGTTCCGAGCCCGACCCCGCGCGGCCTCCGCGTCGCGCTCGGCCGGCTTCCAGGATGCACATCTCTCTGCATCGCTTTCGACACGAACCCTAGGAAGGAGTGACGCACATGCGTCTCAACAAAAACATCAACCGCAAGAAGCGCGGTGCTGCGCTGGTCGAGTACGGCCTGCTCATCGCCGGCGTGGCCCTGGTCTGCGCCGTCGGCATCTCGCTGTTCGGCAAGAAGACGAACGACATGATCAGCGTGACCGCGGGCGTGCTGCCCGGCGCGACTGCTGCTGACAACGTCCCCGTGAAGAGCGCCGGTCTGATCCACTCGACGAGCGCCAACGGCGTCCACGAGATCGACTTCAACGGCATCGGTGACGGTAGCGACACCAACACCATGGGACAGGTCTACGGCGCCGGCGCCGAGGATCTGATCAGCGACTGAGACGCGGCCCCCGAGCGTCACCTTCCCCGGCGATCCGCGAGCAGGGCTCGCGGGTCGCAGGGGGTCCCTCTCGCGAGGCAGGAGACGAGCGCATGAAGCGAGTGAACTTCGAGCGACGCACGACACGGCGAGGAGACGCGCAGCGACGCGGCAGCATCCTCGTGGAGTTCGCGCTCGTCGCCTTCGCGCTCTACCTCTTGCTCGCCGCCGGCATCTCGCTCGGACGAGCGATCTTCGCCGGCCAGGTCGTGCAGTCCGCCGCGCACTCGATGGCGCGCGAGCTCGCCACGATCTCCTTGGGTCCCGGCAGCGCGACCCTCGACTTCGACGCGGCTCTCGCGCGACCGAGCGTGCGGGCGCGCATCTACGACCCAAGCGCGCTGGTCATCGACCGCGACCTCTACCCGACGGCCGCCGACCTCGACGCCTACTTCGCCGGTCTGCCCGTCGTGAACCAGCTGCTTCGCCCGCTCTACGTGGTCGACCGCGTCGGCGGCGCGAACTACCTGCGCTACCCCGGCGCGCTCGTCACCGGTCCGGACGGCTTGACCGTCATGATCCCGCGCGTCGCCACCGCGGAAGACGGCACGACGACGGTCGTCGACTGGGTCGCGCCCGTCGAGGAAGTGCTGCCCGTCGGCCAGACGACGAGCCACTTCGGCATCGACGCGCCCGACACGCAGTGGGCCGGCGTCGCCTCGGTGCGCGTCAGCTATCCCTATCAGTCCGCCACGCTCAGCGCTTTCGGCGCCGACGGCACGCCCGCCACGGGCGCCGGCGGCGGCGGCGGTCTCCCCGCGGGCTACGCGCTCGCGGGCGGCAGCGACGCGGGCCTCTACGCGGGCGACCTGGGCCTGGGCGAGCAGTTCGCGTACGGCCGCTCCGTGCGCCCGTTCCGCAAGTTGATCACCGGTCAGGCGAGCTTCCGACGCGAAGTCGTCGAGTGAGCCGGCCACTTTCCCGCCAGAGACGAGTTCCGTCATGACTCCCGCACCGCTGCGCCGCAGGCGCTCCACCTTCAATCCCTTCCTCGCCGGCCTGCTGGGTCTCGTCGCGGTCGTCGGCATCTTGCTGACGCTGCACTTCACGGAACAGCTCGAGCTGCCCTTCGTGGACAAGGTCCTCGGTCGCGAAGTGCAAGCCGCCGAAGTCGGCGTCGAGCGCGTCCCCGTGCTGATCACGGCGCGCGACCTCGAGCCCGGGCAGGCGGTGATGCGCGCCGACGTCTGGGACCCGACCGTGCAGAACTTCAAGGTTGTCTGGATGCCGCGCGACAGCGTCAAGCCGGAGTGGATCCTGCGCTGGGGCGAAATCGAGGGGCGCGTGATGGCGCACGCGAAACTCAAGGACAAGGCCTTCAAGGAGTCCGACTTCCTGCCCGAGGGCACGCGCCCCGGCGTCGCGTCGCTCGTGCCTCCCGGCATGCGCATGGTGACGATCCCGCACGGCCGCATCCACGGGCTCGAGACGCTGAACTACCAGGATCGCTTCGACCTCGTCGCACAGGTCAAGATCTCGGAGGAGCAGATCAAGGCCGCGCAGGAGGCGGTCGAAGGCTTGTCTCCCGACGCAGCGATCGAGCTCGGGCGCCTGCGCGGTGACGCGAAGCGCATGGAGGTCTGCCGCGACGCGATGCGCCTACCCGACCTGCCCGCGAGCGGCTCGGGCGGCAAGGCGCCGATCGCGATCGCCGTCGCGGAAAACGAGGTGAGCCTCCTGCTAGAAGCCCTGAAGGGCAAGGACGACCTCGACTGTATCGCCTACTCGGGCAACGACGTCGCGTGGGCGAACCGCAAGCTCGACGTGAACTACGACCCTCAGCAGAAGCTGCAGGAGATCCTCGGATCGACGCGCGAGATCCGCATCCGCGAGGGCGGCACGACGCGCACGATCCGCGTGAACCGCTACGAAGAACAGTCGGGCAACTAGGCACAGACGGACTCAGGCCATGCAACGACCCACGACCCCGAGGACCGCGAACGAGAAGCGAGGCGCCGTACTGGTGATCTTCGCGCTCGTCGTCGTCGGTCTGTTCGCGGTCATGGCGCTGATGGTCGACCTCGGGCTCGCGACCTTGACGCAGCGGCAGATGCAGACGGCGTCGGACTCGGCGGCGCTCGAGATCCTGCGCGACCGCGACCACACGCGGCTGAACGCGACGAACAGCGGTCCCGCCTTCACGCGCGACCGCCGTCGCCGCCAGTACAACACGCCCTTCGCGGACGCGCCCTTCGTGGCCGCGGTCGGCACCGAGGTGATCCCCGGGCAGACGAACGGAGCGGGTGCCTACATCCACCACGCGGCGGGGCCCGGCGGCTTGCAGGCCGGATCCACCTTCGTCGAGAGCGGTTGGTCGGCGCCCGGCTTGCGCCTCAACTACCAGTACGACGAGGACGCGGACATCAACAACCCGATCAACAGCGCGAACGGCGACGTCGTGAGCGGTCGTTGGGTGGGGGACGGTGTCGCCGGGATCGGCGGCAACCCGCGCTGGATGGAGACGGCTGACTACACGCGCCTCGACTTCGAGCCCGCGGCTCCCGAGGACGCGCCCTTCGGACGCTCGGTGCTCGTGCGCCTGCGTCGCACGCGGACGAACTTCGACCCCGCGGCGCTGGCGCTCGACAACGAGCCCTACGTCTCGACGACGGGCCGCACGCTCCCGCTGCTGTTCGGCCGCGGCACGACGATCCAGGGGACGAGCTCGCCGACCGAGGAGTTCTCGATCCGCCACCGCGGCATCGCCGTGCGCGCGACGACGATCAGCGACTCCGCTCCCGTCGTACGCGTCGGAACCGCGCAGCCGGGGATGCCGAACGGCTGGGACATCGGTCTGATCCCCGTCGCCTTCTTCGAGGGCGTGCTGCTCAGCAGCAACCCGCTGTGGTGGGAGCTCGACGAGAACGGCAACCAGTACATGGACCTGGCGCGCGACGAGTACGACCACTACGTCTTCGGCGAGTCCGGCGAATGGTTGACCGGCGTGCTGATCCAGAACGCGCAGACCGTCGTCGGCACGACCGTGACGATCAACACCGAGCCGACGCCCGGCTGGGCGGACCCGGTGTACTGGGCGCGCGGCGAAGGCTACGCGCCGATCTACCGCACGGTCTTCTCCGGAGGACTGCGCCGACTCGTGATCGGCTTCCTGCGCTTGAAGGTCGGCATCGCGCGCGACGACGCGGGCAACCCGATCCTCGACCCGAACACCGGCGAACCGATGATGCGCGTCACGAAGCTGCGCAACACGACGTCGCCCGGCAGGCCGTGGATGGCCTACCGCAACGCGAGCACGAGCTTCGGCGGTGCTCAACCCACCCTCTCCCCGCAGCTGTGGGACTGGGTACTCGGACAACTGAACTCACTCGACGGCGCGATCCACGCCCCGTCGATCGTGCGCTGATACTGGAGGCCGCAAGGTGGAGAATCCGCAGATCTTGCTCATCGGGTCCGACCCGGCACTGAAAGCTGAATTCGAGGCCGCGACCGACGGCCTGCGCCGTTGGCACCCGCTCGTGCACTTCGCCCACGACCGCCGTCAAGGCGTAGAGCTGGCGCGCAGCCGCCGGCCGGACCTGGTCGTGATCGAGTCGCCGCGCGACTGCGATGCGCTGAAGAGCCTCGCGAGCGAGCTCTCGGTCGCCGCGCCCGACTGCCAGATCGTGGCGGCGTACCAGAAGCGCAGCTTCGACGGGGACGACAGCGAGAGCAAGTTCCTCATCGAGGCGATGCGCTCGCGCGTCGCGGACTTCCTGCAACGCCCGCTCTCGAGCAGCGAGCTGCAGGAGACGCTCGACCGCACGCTCAACCGCGCGCAACGCGGCTCGGGGCGGATGGGCAAGGTGCTGTCCTTCGTCAGCAACAAGGGCGGCGCCGGCAAGTCGACGATCAGCGTGAACACGGCCGTCGCGCTCGCGATGCGCCACCCGGGCGAAGTGCTGCTCGTCGACACCTCGCTGCAGCTCGGCGTGGCCGCCATGATGCTCGACGTCGCCCCGCGCACGACGATCGTCGACGCCATCCGCGAGAGCCACCGCCTGGACGAGACGCTGCTGCGCCAGCTCGCCGTGCAGTCGGAGTGCGGCCTGCACGTGCTCGCCGCGCCGCCGGACGCCGTCGAGGCCAGCCACGTCGACGACGAAGGCTTCTCGCGCATCCTGACGCTCGCGCGCCGCGCGTACCGCTACGTCGTCGTCGACACCTACCCGATGCTCGACGCGGTGATCATGGCCGCGCTCGACCTGTCGGACCTGGTCTACGTCGTCTTCCACGGCACGGTGCCCAGCGTCGTCGGCAACGCGCACTTCATCGACGTTCTGCGCAAGGTCGGCGTCTCGCAGGGGCGTCAACGCGTCGTGCTGAACTACAACTTCCCCAAGGTCTCGGGCGCGCTGCGCGTCGACGACGTCGTCGAGCGCCTGGGCCGCGAGGTCGACCACGTCTTCCCGTACCAGAAGCGCATCCTGACGGCGCTCAACACGGGACGGCCGTACGCGCTGAAGGCGGGTCGCCGCTGGGGCTTCGGCAAGTCGCTGAACCGCCTCGCCGACGAGATCGAGAACCTGCCCGGTGCGCACGGTTCGTCGGTGGAGTTCCGCACGCGTCCCAGCGACGGCCGCGTGGGAGGTGAGGTGCTCGCGTGAACGTCCACTCGAACGGACAGAGCGCCAACACCGACAACTCGGTGGAGGCACGCGACCGGTTCCGCGCCGCGCTGACGACGGCCGCGGCGGCACGCTTGCGTCCCGAGCGCGCGCGCTCGGAGCGCAACTCGCGCGCCGAGGCGGAGCGCCGCGCCAGCGGCGTCGACTACTTGAGCATCAAGGCCGACCTGCACGAGCGCCTGCTCGACGAGATCGGCGAGAAGAACCTGCTCGGCGCGAAGGAAGAGGTCGTCAGCGCTGCCGTCACCCAGTTCGTCGAGCGTGTGCTCGAGTCCGAGGAGCTGCCGCTGAACGAGGACGAGCGCGGACGCCTCGCCGACGAACTCGTCGAGGAAACCCTCGGCATCGGACCGCTCGCCCCGCTGATGGCGGACCCCGCCGTGACCGACATACTCGTCAACGGCCCGAACCGCATCTACGTCGAGCGCTTCGGCCGGCTCGAGAAGACCGACGTGCGCTTCCGCGACAACGACCACGTCAAGCGCGTGATCGAGCGCATCGCGGCGCGCGTCGGCCGGCGCATCGACTTGTCGTCTCCTATGGTGGACGTGCGCCTGCCCGACGGCAGCCGGGTGAACGCGACCCTGCCGCCCGTCTCGATCGACGGCCCGACGCTCTCCATCCGCCGCTTCGGTCGCCAGCGCCTGCGCCGCGAAGACCTGATCCGCCTGCGCATGTGGTCGGAGGAGATGGTCGCCTTCCTCGAGCACGTCGTGCGCGCGCGCAAGAACATCATCGTCGCCGGCGGCACCGGCGCCGGTAAGTCGACGGCGCTCGGCGCGATGGCGGAAGCGATCCCGAATCACGAGCGCATCGTGACGATCGAGGACACGGCCGAGCTCGTGCTCGACCAAGAACACGTCGTGCGCCTCGAGACGCGTCCGCCGAACGTCGAAGGTCGCGGTCTGATCACGGCGCGCGATCTGGTGATCAACTCGCTGCGCATGCGGCCCGACCGCATCATCATGGGCGAGGTGCGCGGACCCGAGGCCTTGGACATGCTCCAAGCGCTGAACACGGGCCACGACGGCGGTCTGTCCACGATCCACGCCAACTCGCCGCGCGACGCGCTCGCTCGTCTCGAGACGATGGTCTTGATGGCGGGGCTCGACCTACCGAGCCGCGCGATCCGCGAACAGATCGTCTCCGCGATCCAGATCGTCGTGCACATCCGTCGCTTCGAGGACGGCGTGCGCCGCGTGGAGTGCATCTCGGAGCTGACGGGCATGGAAGGTACGACGCCGCTCCTGCAGGACGTCTTCCGCTTCCACTGCACCGGTCGCAAGGGGCGTCGCATCCAGGGCGAGTTCGTCGCGACGGGCATCGTGCCGCGCGTGGCACTCGAGCTGCGCGAGCAGGGCTTCGACTTCCCGCTCGAGCTGTTCAAGAAACCCGCGAACTACAACGGCCATGCTTGAAGTCGTGATGAGCGGCGGAGCCGCCGCGGTGGTCGGAGCGGGCGCATGGGCGATGCGCCGGCGCAGGCTGCGCGACCTCGCGCGCGAGCGACTCGCGGAGCCGTACGTGCAGATCAAGGAGGAGCGCGAGGTCGGGCCGCCCGTGCTGCGCGGCGTGCGCGCGTGGGTACCGCCGGCGGTCGCGCTCGGCGTGTGGATCGTGCTCGGCCCGATCGTCGGCTTGAAGCTGCCGTTCGCGATCTCGCTCGCCCTCGTCGTCGGCATCCTGTTCTGGATCCACGAGGACAACCGCGCGCAGAAGGAGAGCCTCGACCTCGAGGCGCAGCTCGCCGAAGGCATCGACTTCATCGTCGGTTCGCTCGGTGCGGGCGGCGGTACGCTCGACGCGATCGACAACGCCTCGAAGGAAGTGCGTCAACCGCTCGGCGGCCTCTTCGAGGATCTCGTCGGCCGCCTGCGCTACGGCGACACGCCGCGTGCCGTGCTCGAGGACCTCGCGGAACGCGTCCCGCTCGAGAGCTTCCGCCTGTTCTCGTTCACCGTGCTGGTACACGAGGAGACGGGCGGCAGCCTGGCGCCGATCCTCTCCAGCGTCGGCCGCACCATGCGCGACCGCATCGACCTCGCACGCCGCGTGCGTTCCGAGTCACGTCAGTCGATGGCGTCGGTCGTCGGCATCCTCTTCATCACCTACGCGATCGCGATCGTCACGTGGCGCGTCGATCCGGAGCGCATGGAAGCCTTCCTGAACGACGAGACCGGCGCGCGCTTCGCCGCGGGCGCGGTGTTCCTGCAAGCGGTCGGTCTCCTGATCATGTCGAAGCTCAGCCGCATCCGGTACTAGGCCATGAAGTCACTCTTGATCACGCTCGGCTGGTTGTTCGCGATGGCGGTCGCTTATCTCATCGCGACGCGCTGGCACCGCCTCACCAGCGTGCGCCGCCGCGTGCTCGACTCGGGCGACGTGATCATGGAAGAGGAGGTCCCCGAGGAGTCGGGCGACAGGTTGACGCGCTGGTTGGCGCTGGCCGGCTACCGGGCGCCCGGTTCCGCGAGCGCCTTCCTGCTCGCGTGCCTCTTGTCAGCGGCGCTCGGCGCGGCGCTCGGGCTCGCGTCACACAGCTTCGGTCTGTTCGAGCTGTTGCAGGAGCGCGCGGAGAACATGCCGGTCGCGATCGGAGGAGTCAGCGGACCGCTCTTCGCCGCCGGACCGTGGCTGCTGTTCCTCGGCATCGCATCGATCCCGTGGCTGACGGTGCGCCGTCGACGCCGCGAGCGCGTGCTCTCGATCGAACAAGACCTGCCGGTGGTGCTCGACCTCTTCGCGACCCTCTCCGAGTCGGGCCTCGGCTTCGACGCTTCGCTCTCGAAGCTGCTCGAGTCCGAGAACGACGACCGTCCCCTCGAAGCCGAGCTGCGTCTCTTCCAGCTCGAGACCCTGACCGGCATCCCTCGCGTGCAGTGCTTCCGCCGCCTGTCCGACCGCTGCCGCGTCGGTTCGATGACGATCTTCTGCTCGGCGATGGTGCAAGCGGAACAAGTCGGCGCCGGCTTCTCCGCCGTGCTCGCGCGTCAAGCCGCCGACTTGCGCACGCGCCGCCGCGAAGAGGCGATGGTCCAGGCACACGCTCTCCCGGTGAAGCTCGTCTTCCCGCTCGTCGCCTTCTTCCTGCCGAGCATCTTCCTGGTCACTCTGGGGCCGGCCTTCCGCGACTTCATGGAGATGATCGATGGGGTGATCCAGGGGTACTGAACCCGGCGGTACTGAACCAGGTATAAAACATCACACCCCCGCGACCACCAAGCCCCCAGGGGGGCTTGGTGGTCGCGGGGGTGTGATGATTTATACCTGGTTCAGTACCGCCGCGATCGCGCAGGCCGCTTCCGCCGCCGTTTCGATCCTCAGCACGAAGGGAGTCAGCTTGACTCGCGCGGCCCCGGCTTCGACCAGCGCCCGCTCCTCGTCAGGGCTCCAACCGCCCTCGGGGCCCAGGGACAGAATCGTCATTCTCTTGGCCGTTTCGGGCTCACTCGGCCCTGTTCCGGCCAAGAAATCCACCAAAGTGCGCTCGGAGCGCGGATCGAGGCATGCCAACCGCGAGCCGGTCGGCCGGCCCGCCAGGCGCTCCTCGAGCGTCCGCGGACCCTCCAACTCCGGCATCCACCTGCGCCCCGACTGCTTGCACGCCTCCCGCGCCCGCCGCCGCAGCTTCTCGAGCCGGTTCGCCCCCGCTTCCCGTGCGTGCGGCGCCGTCCGTTCCGTCACCAACGCGGCCACCCGCGCCGCGCCAAGCTGCGTCAGCCGATCGACCATCTCCTCCGCGCGACCGGCCTTCGGCAGGGGAGCCCAGACCTCGATCCAGGGCAGCGGCGCATTCGTTTCGCCCGGAGCCGGCTCGACCGGCAGCGCCTCGACGACCCCGAGCTCGAGCTTCCGCTTGCCGGCCCCGATCACCGCAATCCGCCAAGCTCCACCGCGACCATCCAACCCGAGCAGCTCATCACCGACCGCGACGCGCAACACGCGCAGCGCATGCTGTTCGTCCTCCGGAAGCAACCGCGCCACTCCACCCGCGGGCGGTCCGGCGAGGAAGAAGCAGCGAAGCGAGTCGAGGTCGGCGCGGGGCATCGCGAGACGGTACCGAACCAGGTCAAAATCATCATGCCCCGTCTCGACCGGAGCCCGGCGTCACGTCTCCGTGTCGGGGGGTGAGGATTCTGACCTGGTTCGGACCGTCACGCTAGCATCGAGTCCCATGGCAAGGCTCCCCCGTTCATCACCGATCACCGTGCGCCGCACTCGCGTCCGGCGGAAGGGCGAGGGGGGTGTGATGATTTATTACTGGATCGGTACCTTTCAAGTTGGTGTGGCGGCCTTCTTTACGGCAGCAGCCAGGGCCCAAGAACGTGCATCCAAAGGACCCATCCCGCGCCGCATCCAACGAGAGCACCAGCAAGGAAGAGTGCGCGGTTGGGCACGGGAACAAACAGTCTCACCCCCCTTACGCAGACGGCGACCCCGAATCCACCGAGTATTGCAGGTAGCACCCACAGAGGAAGTCCCAGCATCAAGCAGGCAATCGTCTCATCGGTTAGCGTCCACCCGCCACTGACTACCGATTTGAGGAGCGCGAAGATCGCTGTGAACACCTGGCGTGCCCAAAACAGCGTCAGTAGAAACGGGACCCATCCACGTTTCGTGCTGGCCGGAATCAAGTGGCCGCGGCGGTCTAAACTAACCAGCCAGCACAGGCCGAAAGTGCCGATTGTGATCCCGACAAGAGGGCCAGCAAGCACAACAAGCAATTCTGCCATCTCACTCGATGGTATTGGGGTCTCCCAGGTCGTCGAGCGGTAATGGAGCGTAGCGTCGAAGCCGACGGCAGTGGCCACCGAGTAGTGGCTCAGTTCATGTATGAACGTCCCGAGGGCGGGCATTGGCACGAACACAAGCAGCGGAGAGGTGAACACTCCTATTGCCCCCTTGGCGTGTCGATACCGAAAGAGCGCTGAGAGGTGCCCCACGCGGAAGGTCTCGGCCACTCCGTTAGTCTAGTGGCTCTCCGAACTTGGAGATGAATTGCGACCGAGTCAGTCCAATGTATTCGTTGAGGTCCTCCTCAGCGGAGTCGAGAGCATCCTGAACGAGTTGGTTCTCGATGTCCCTGTGAAGCTCAATGATGTCAATCGAAGCCGCAAACAACTCTGGAGTAATCACGACGGCGTCACTGGACTCGTTCATCAGGATGTCGATCGCCTGCACGGCCAGCGGGTAGAACTCAGAGTACTTCAGCGCGCTCGCAACATCCATCTTCGCGAATCGACTCAGGATGTAATACCTGTTCTTGTACTGAACGCCGCGCTGATACGAGGCCAAGAACTCGTCTCTAAACTCCCAGAGAGTCGCGTAGGGGGGAGGGGCAACGGGTGCTTGCACTTGGGAGAGGAGCTCCCCTCCATCTCTCGCCATGCAGTCAGTGCCGTCGGAGTTGTTGAAACAGCGCCAAAGCCGAGGTTCCGACTTGCAGCAGTAGTCCTTGTCGTTTGTGTTATCTTCACACAAGACATTGGTTTCACAGTCGGGCGCCAGAGTTTGACCGATGATTGCAAGGGAGAGGTCGTCAGAGCCGGAAACGCCAATGGTTCGTGCGCCGATCGACCGCGCGTCGTCCTGCAAGGCGATCATCGTCAAGGCCGTATCGGGGGCGTTCCACTCGAAGCCAAAGGGCCAGGTAGGAATGTCTTCGTTGGATAGGTCGTATATGGCCGACGCGCTCGGCATCCCCGCCGCTCCCGTCGCAGCGAAGTGCATCATCAGCACTACTTCGCTTGGCAAGGGTCCTCTTACCTTTACGGAGTATTCGCCGATTTCCTTCATCCGGCCCCTGACCCGCTCGAAGTACTTGTGTGTCACTCCACCGTCCAGGTGCCGCTCGATCACGCTTGCGCCCAGAATGTTCTGACCGGGCACGCTGCCAGCCACGACCGCCTCCAAGTCACTGTAGAGAAACGCCCACATAACGCGGGACGTATCAAACGGTTGTCCATCCTTGAGCCGGAAGTTGGAGAGCAGTGACACGAACTGATCTCCAGGAATCGTCGCCTCGACAAGACCGAAGGACTCTAGACCCATCAGCTCTCGCCACTCGGCGGAGTACGAACTACTGACTGGCGCAGCCGAAGATGCCAACTCCACCCCATTCAGACTGAGCTGAGAGGTTGGAACAGCGGTCGCTGCGGAGGATACTCGTAGGGCGACTGCGGCGAGGGCCAGGCTAATGATTGCGGTCGTCTTCCAGTTCATTCTCGGCGAGCTATGGTCTGGGGTAAGGCGAGAGAGTGTAAGCGATCGGTGCGCACCGTGGGCTCGCTCGATTCCGGGCCCACACTCTGATCTGTTGCCTCGCGATTTGAGCGGTTCGGCTCACCTGAGTCAACGACGAGAGATGGTTACGAAGCGACTTGGCCCGTCCTATCCAGGACTTCCGCCGCGCCCGATCGCCGTAGTGTCCCAACGCTAGGCCGAACGTCCATAAGTGCGTAGCACGCCACCCGAGCGCTCCATCGCCAGAACCTCAGTCGCTCCGGTCGGCCGAGGTTCTTGCTTGTCCTGGTGTCCTCTTCTGTCCGAGCGAGTCCAACGAAGTCGCTCGATTTCGCGAGACGTCTGCGAATGTCGCCCTCGACTCACTCGATCCGTTCCAGCTTCCCAAGCTGAATGTCGAGGGTTCGAGCCCCTTCGCCCGCTCCACTCCGGCCCTCGGCAGCGTCGCGTAGCCAACGCCCGCGAGGCCAGGCAACGGCTCCTGCCCGCCCCCTGAGGAGACCTTCAGCCGAACACCTACCCGACCACGTCGATCCTTCCGGAGCTGAGCGCACAGCCAGCCAGGCGCTGAGGCTCGTGCTCGAACCCTGCGCTGTCGGAGAGGGGGGAGATGCGCTATGCCACGAGCTCCAGGAGGTTCTGTCCTTCCTCGAGCACTTCGTTCCGTGGGCGCTTCGGGAGGCCCAGGAGTGCGACCTGGGGCTCGACGGGTTCCAACCGCTCTTCGCGATCAAGTCTGCGGACCGCGAGCTCACCGTCGCTGGCTGGGCCATCTTCATCGAGAGCCAGAGGCTGACGCCCTTCCGTGTCCGGGTTCGCCACGATGAATCGGGCGACGCGATCGAGTGGATGGAGTGCCGGCTGGCGGTGAGGGCGTCCGACGGACAGGGCATAGCGAGCTGGCCGTGGACTGCGGAGTCTTCGCCCGATCGCGGACTC
>JACKHV010000004.1 GCA_020638835.1 Planctomycetota bacterium
CTCGGCCTTGGCAACGTCTTCACGGGCGGCCTCGACGACGGAGACGAGACGATCGAAGTGTTCACTCATGGTTCAAAGCACCTTCGGTGACGGACTGCTTGGGAATCTGTGGGGTGCGCGGGGAGCGCTCAGCACCCCTCCTGGGAGCCCTTGTAGGCCACATTCCCCCCCGCGCTGCAAGCGGAGAACGCCCTGGAAAGGCCGTTCCAAGGGGTCGGAAAGCCGCTCGGGGGCCTCCAGGGTCGCCGTAACCCGCCCCCTGCCAGCGCCTTGGACGCTTCCGCGCGGGGGGTGCCCCGCCCGGGGAGGAATCGGCCCACCCTCAGATTTTGGCCGTAAGACCGCCCAGTTCGAGGACCACGGCCCACTCCTCGGGGGTCACCGGCTGGATCGAGAGCCGCTGCCCCCGCTGGACCACCGCCATCTCGGAGAGCTCGGGCCGGCTCTTCAGCTCGTCGAGCTCGACGAGGCGCGGCAGCTTGCGCAGGGCCTTGATGTCCACCATCAGCCAGCGCGGGTCCGCGGGGTCGCTCTGCGGGTCGTGGTAGTGGCTCGCCGGGTCGAACTGCGTGTGGTCGGGGTAGGCCTCCTTCACCACCTCGGCCAGCCCCACCACGCCGGGCGGCTTGGCGTTCGAGTGGTAGTAGAGGACGCGGTCGCCCTTGCGCATGTCGTCGCGCATGAAGTTGCGCGCCTGGTAGTTGCGGATGCCGTCCCAGCAGGTGCGCTTGCCCTTGGCCGCCAGCAGATCGTCGAAGGAGAAGGCGTTCGGCTCCGACTTCATCAGCCAGTAGCGCGGTCGGTCGTTCGTCATGTCGTCGGGGGGTCTCGGTTCAGCCGGGCATGCGGCCGGCGGTCTCGGCGGGCGGGCGCAGCGCGATCGGCGGCGCGAAGACCTCGGAGAGCACGACCGCCCGGCGCCACGCCTTGCGCGGCACGCGCCGCACCGTCCGGCGCGACGAGTCCGGGAGCCGCGCGGGGTCCTCGTCGACGGCGACGAGCTGGGTCAACGACTCGAGCTCGTCCTCCTCGGGCAGCGCGCCGAGCACGGACGACACGAGCGGCGAAGCGAGCGCCTCGCTGGGCATGCCCGCGTGCGTCTCTTCGAGCTGCGCCTGCCGCTCGGCGAGCGTGCGGTGCAGTTCCTCGATCGACTCGCCGAGCTCGACGAGCGTCGGCGAGGGCGGCTCGAGCTCGATCGCCGTCGGGCGCGGAGCCGGAGCCTCCGCGACCCGCTTGGTCGGACGCGGAACGGGCTGCGGTTCATCCTCGCCGACGAGCAGGTCCTGCCAACGCTTCAGCGCTTGCTTGCGTCGCTCGCGCGGGTCGTGTGCCGGGTCGGTGAAGGCGCCGCCCCCACGCGCGCCGCGACGACCCGGCCGTCGACCGGGACGCCCTTCGTCGGACTGTTGCGACGCGCCCTCGCGTTCCTGCCAGCGCTTGATCAAGCCGGGCACGACGTACGCGAGCAGACCGAGGAAGACGATGATCGCTTCCCCGAGGCTGCCGCCCTCCAGCGCGAGGACGAGCTGCGGCGTGAACGCCTCCATCGCGTCCCCTACGCCTCGCCTCCCGCGGGCGGCGGCGCGTCGCCGCCGGAGATCGAATCACGCATGCGCGTGTCGCTCTGGATGTTCTGCATGCGGTAGAGGTCCATCACGCCCAGGTTGCCGCTGCGCAGCGCGTCGGCCATCGCCTTCGGCACTTCCGCCTCGGCGAGCACCACGATCGCGCGGTTCTCCTCGACGCCGGCCTTGAACTCTTGTTCCGCCGCGACGGCCATCGCCCGGCGCTTCTCCGCCTGAGCCTGCGCGACGCGCTTGTCCGCCTCGGCCTGGTCGGCCTGCAGGCGCGCGCCAATGTTGTGTCCGATGTCGACGTCCGCGATGTCGATCGAGACGATCTCGTACGCCGTGCCGGCGTCGAGGCCGCGCGCCAGCACGGTCTTCGAGATGTCGTCGGGGTTCTCGAGCACCATCGCGTGCGTGTCCTTCGAGCCGATCGTGCTGACGATGCCTTCGCCGACGCGCGCGATGATCGTCTCCTCGCCGGCGCCGCCGACGAGCCGCGCGATGTTCATGCGCACCGTGACTCGAGCGCGCGCGAGCACCTGGATGCCGTCCTTCGCCACGGCCGCGATCGTCGTCTTGCCGCTGGCCGGGTTCGGGCAGTCGATCACCTTGGGAGTGACGGAGGTCTTCACCGCTTCGAAGACGTCGCGTCCGGCGAGGTCGATGCCGGCCGCCGTGCGGAAGTCGAGGTCGATGCCCGCGCGGTTCGCGGAGATCAGGGCGCGCACGACGCGCATCACGTCGCCGCCGGCGAGGTAGTGCGCCTCGAGGTCGCGGCGGTGCACGCCTTCGATGCGCGACTGCACGAGCATCACGCTGGCGTTCACGATCACGGCGGGCTGCACCTTCCGCAGGCTCATCGCGAACATGTCGAAGAGGCCCACGCCGGCCTTCGTCAGCACCGAGCGCAGGTAGAGGTTCGCGTAGCGCAGGAACACGAACAGGAACAGCAGCAGGACGCCGGCGAGGACGACCAGGCCGATGTTGCGCAGCAGGTCGCCGCCGTCCGACGCGGCGCCCTGGAGAATTGCGATGGGGTTCGGGATCATCTCTGACTCTTCCTTCGGTTCGAGTTCGCTGTCGGGCGGCCCGGGATCAGGCCGGCCCTTCGTCGTTCTGGATCGGTTGGACGACCACGCGGTTGCCGGTCAGCTCCACGACCTGCACGCGCGCGCCCTTGGGGATCATCTCGCCGCGGCTGACGACGTCCACGCGGCGCCCGTTCAGCCGCGCGACGCCCGCGGGCCGCAGCATCGCTTCCACGACACCCTCCGCGCCGAGCAGCCCCGAGTCGCGCGTGTCGATCGCGCGGCCGTCCTCGAAGCTGAAGCCTTGCGCGACGAGCTTCTTGCCGACCGGCGTGCGCGGGAAGAGCTTCAAGCCCCCCATCACGACGGCGGGGACCAGCACTCCCGTGACGAGCAGGAAGTTGACGCCGGTCTGGCTGCTGACGCGCCAGGCGAAGACTTGCGCCCCGACGATGCACGCCGCCGCGAGCGTGCCGAGCACGCCCATGCTGGGGATCAACACCTCGGCGAGCACGAGCAAGAGGCCCGCGCCGAGCAACAACACGGCCCACGTCATGCGTCCGCCTCCGGTGCGGCGAGTTCCACGGAGAGGCGCCCCGAGCGCGCGGCGGTGACGCGAACGCGCGCGCCGCGCTCGATCGCCGGTCCTTCCGCGCTCGCCTCGAACTCGTCGCCGGGTGCGTCGTCGAGTCGCACCTTGCCCACGGGGCGCAGGTCGGTCAGCGCGACGCCTTCTGCTCCGACGCGCATGGCGCGCCGCTGCGTCGCTCCCGCGACCTGCAACCCGCCGCCGAAGCCGCCGCCGCCGTCGGTGGGCGCTTGAACGAGCGCGCGAAGGATCGGCGTGTCCGGCAGGAAGTGCGAGAGGATCCAGATCCCGACCAGCGAGCCGAGCGCGACGAGCCCGAGCTCGAAGGCGGCGTCGAGCGCACGCGACTGGTCGTAGGGGTTGGTGAACGAGAAGCCCGGACCGAACTCGGAGAGCCACAGCCCACCCATCACGCAGACCGCGCCCAGCAGGCCGATCCACAGCGTTCCGGGCAGCAGGAAGATTTCGACGCAGATCAGGATCGCGCCGAGGGCGACCATCACGAGGTGCGGGATCTCCGCCAGGCCGACCATGTAGCGCCCCAGCAGGAAGACGCCGAGACACGTCAGCGCGAGGATGCCTGCGATGCCGAAGCCGGGAGTCTTGAACTCGATGTAGCCGAGCATCAGGCCCAGCGCGAGCAGCGCGGGCGAGAGCATGTTGAGCTTCGCGAGCAGGCTCTCGCTGCGCGACATCTCGAGGCTCTCCACGCGCCCGGGTTCGACGCCTTCGCGCTCGAGCACCTCCGCGAGGTCGTCGGCGCGGCCGTCCGCGATGCCGAGCTCGATCGCTTCGCTGCTGATCAGGCTGAGCAGCTCACCGCGGCGCACGAGGGTGCGCAGCAACTCGGGTTGTTCGTCGCGCTCGGAGAGGTCGTCCCACTCCTGTCCGGTGATCACGCGGCGCTCGCCGCCGACGCGCACCTCGCGCGCCTCGATGGCCGGGTCGACCATCGCTTCGGCGAGCACCTTCGAGCGACCGTTCGCCTCGGCGTGTGCGCGGAACTCGCCGCGCAGGTAGGAGCGGATCTTCTCGCCTTCCTCGCCGGGCACCGCGCTCATACCGCCCGGTGTGAAGATCACCGGCAGCGCCGCGCCGATCGTCCCGGTCGAGGAGATGTAGACGCGCTTGCACGACATCGTGACCAGCGCGCCGGCGCTCGTCGCAGCGGGGTTGATCCACGCCACGGTGCGCAGGCCGTCCTCGTTCGCCTCGGCGAGCATGCGCGCGATCTCGATCGCGAGGTCGATCCCGCCCCCCGGGGTGTCGATCTCGACCACGATCAGTTCCTGCCCGCCCGCCCGCGCGGCGCGCAAGCCGCGCTCCAGGAGCGCCATGTTGCTGATCTCGAGCTCGCCCTCGAGCCGCACGTGGATCGCCGCCGGCGGCGGGCCCGTGTCGGGTTGCGGCGCTTCGCTGCAGGCCGCGAGCGTGCCGAGGAGTCCGACGACCACGCAGGCGGCGGCGAGGAGTGTGCGCAAGGAGGACATGGTCGCCGGCATTCTACGCGGAAAGCCCCGCGCGGATTCACGCGCAACCGGAGCTTCGTCAGGCGAGGTCGGAGTCGGCCAGCGTGAGCCACCAGTGCTCGCGCAGGAAGAGGTGATCGAGCCGCTGGTCGAAGCAGCGCGCCGCGAGGCGATACGGCGCCGGGTGCACGCACCAGCCGCGCTCCTGGAGCGTCAGGAAGTGCGGCGACCACTCCGGGATCAGCGTCACCACGCGGTGCCCGCCGTCGCGTTCCGCGGCGCGCAGGACGGCGGCCTCGAGCTCGCGCGACGCGGCGAGCTCGACGCGCGGGACGAGCCAGTCGCAGAGCGCTCGCGAGCCCGGCGTGAGCCAGTCACCGCGTCGCAACACCGCGAGTCCGCAGAGCGTCCCGCCCGCGTCGCGCGCGCCGAGCAGGCGGTACGCGGCGTCCGCGTGCCCCGCGAAGCGCCACGCGTAGAAGGCGGCGTCGCGGATCGCGCTCGCGCCCCACGCGCCGCAGCAGCGTTCCCAGAGCCAGCGCAGCTCCTCGCCCGTCGGCACGACCTCCTGGACGGTGAACTCGGGTGCGGAGATCTCCGCCGGCGCGGCGTCGAGGTCGCGCACCAGCACGACTTCCTCGCGCACGCACTCGTACTCGAGGAAGCGCTTCCCGATGCGCCACGCCGCCTCGAGCGGCCAGCCGTAGTGGACGGCATCCGAACCGTGCACGCCGTAGTGGTCGAAGTACGCGCGCGCGACGTCGACGAACAGCCCGGGGCGCTTCAAGCCCTTGCGGAACTCCGGGTGCACCAGCGAGTCCACCGACTGCGTGAACACGCGCTCGGCCCCGTCGATCCAGACGCGCGTCGGCACGCCGGCGTACTGTGCGACGACACGGCCGTCGCAGGTCGCGACGAAGACGCGCGTGCCGGCGGGGTTCGCGAGTACTTGGTGCTCCCACTCCGCGCGACGCCGCTCGCGGCCGAAGACGGTCGCCCAGGTCGCGAGCAGCGAGTCCGCGTCGCGTGCCGCGTCGAGCGGCCTGATCTCGAGCGCGCGGTTCATACGAGGTCGGTGTCTCCGAGCGTCATGAACCAGTTCTCCGCGTACCACTCCGGCGCCCAGCGCTTGTCGTACGAGCGGCCGACGAGCACGCGCGAGGTCGGGTGCACGCGGAAGCCTGCGACCTGCAGCGCGAGGAAGTCCTCGCACCACGGCGGCAGCCAGGCGTAGAGCGTCTCCACGCCCGCCTCGCGCGCGGCTTCGCGCGCCCACGCGAGCAGCGCGCCGCGCGCATCGTGCTCGACGAGCCACTCGCAGAGCACGAAGCGACGCGCGCCCTCGATCTCGACGTCGCGGCAAACCGCGAGCCCGCGCAGCGCACCGCCACGCGTCGCGACGGCGAAGCGGTATCCTCGACCCGCGTAGCGCCACTCGAGCGCCGCGCGCGTGCGGTCGCAGATCGCGGCGTAGCGCTTGCGGTGCTCGTCGAACCACGCGTCGAGCGAGTCCGGGAAGGCAGCGAGCTCTTCCACCAGGGCCTCGTCGCGAACATGCACCGCGAGCGCGTCGACGCGCGCGACGAGCGCCAGCTGCGAGCGGATCGTCTCGTAACCCAGCGCGGCCCGCCCGA
Organism: Planctomycetota bacterium; assembly: GCA_020638835.1. Classification (GTDB taxonomy): domain Bacteria; phylum Planctomycetota; class UBA1135; order UBA1135; genus JACKHV01. The sequence goes on from JACKHV010000004.1 coordinate 6,292, forward strand.
TGCGCCACGCTTCGCGCACGGGATAGCCCCACATGAACGGATCGCCCTCGCCGCGCCGCCCGCCGTATGCCTGCGCGAAGCGTCGGCCGACGCGCACGAACAGCGAGCCGAGCCCGCCGCGTCCTTCGTCCGGCACGGCGAGCGAGTCGACGCCCTGCGTGAAGGTCGCGCGTTCGCCGTCGAGCCACGCGCCCTGCGGCAGCCCGGCGTACTGCGCGAGCAGGCGCCCGTCCGGGAGCGCGGCGATCGTCGCCCGCGTGCCCGCGGGGTTCGCGAAGTAACGCCGCGTCCAGGCGCCCGGCCGCAGCAGCTCCGCGTCCTCGTCGAGCTCGAAGGTCGCCGCGAAGGCGCGCAGCGCGGCGGCTTCGTCGTCCGGCGCGATCGCGCGGATCACGGGACGCGCCGCGGGGTCACTCGATGGGCGCGTCGGGTGCGGCGGCAAGGCGGCGTGGGAGGAGGAGTCGGCGCGAGGAGGGATGGCGGGAGTGCATGGGAATCGAACCCACCGGCCCCGCTGTTCACGAAGCCCAACCGGCTTTGAAGGCCGGGCCGCACACCAGCACGGATCCACTCCCCCAGGCTGCGCGACATTCCACGCAGCGCACGGGATCTTTGCAAGCCGCGCCCCGCGAGTCAGCGCGGAAGGTGCGAGTGGAGGCGCGCCGCGGCACCCGGGTCCGCGCCCCACTCCAGGCCCCCGCTGAAGCGGCGCAGCCGCGGGCGCGCGTCGCCGGCTCGCGAGCCCAGGAAGCCGCAGGCGAAGTCGACGCCGCCGGCGCGCCGATCGAAGTCGTCCGGCAGGAGCAACTTCACGCCGCGGCCGCCGAAGCGGTGCTCGCCGCCGAGCCGGACCCAGGCGCGCGGCTCGAGCAGGCCGCCCGCGTTCTCGACGGCGACGTGCAGCTCGCGGCCGCGCCGACGCATCGTCATCGTGGCCGGCGCCTCGCCAGGGCTCTCGCGCAGCATCGAGAGTCGACGCGTGATCACGTCGGCGACGGCGTGGCGCCGGCGCGCGAGCGGCGCGTCGAACAACAGGCGCCCCGCTGCGCGTCCGTCGCTCGCCGGCCAGTCGAAGAGCGCCACGAGCAGCGGATCGCCGCCGGGGCTCCACGAGCCGCCGCGCAGCGTGAAGTCGAGCTCGAACTCGCCGCGCGGACCGAGCTCGAAGCTCGCCTCCGGCAGTCCCTCGCAGTCGAACGCGCCCTGGCGCACCGCGAGCCGCAGTGCGACGCGCACGGGGTGAGCGAACGGGTTGCGCACGCGCGCAGAGACGTTCCAGTGACCGCGCCACGCGCCGCCTTCGGTCTCTTGATCCGGCTCGAGCGGCAAGTCCGGCGCTTCGAGCGGCCAGCCGCCGTCGTCGTGCGGCGCGAGCTTCGCCAGGGTGCGCGCCGTGACGGCGCGGGCGACCTCGTTCGTCGTGACGCCGGAGAAGCCGCCGCCGCGCAGCGCGCGGAGCAAGGCGTTCGGTTCGTCGAGCTCGAGGCCCCAGCGCTCACACGGCCACGCCTGCGCCGCGAGCTCGCCCGACCAGTCGGTCGCGGCGACGGCGGCGAGCGGCGCGCGCTGCGCGAGTTCGAGGGCGTGCGCGTCCGCGCGCGAGCAGATGAAGACGGCTTGCAGTCCCGCGTCCGCGGCTTCCCGGCAGAGGCGCGCATCGCGCGAGGCGACGCGCACGTCGTGCGCGCGCTCGCTGCGCCGCAGCCCGCGCGCGAGCTGCTCGGCGACGCCCGACTCGTGGACCTCGATCCACGTCAGCGGCGCGGGACCGACGAGGTGTTCGTCCTCCAGCTCGAGCAGCTCGTCGAGCGCCGGGATCGGCTCTCCGGTGAAGCGCTTGCCGAACCAGCCCCCGGCGTCGAGCCCGGCGAGCTCGACGAGTCCGTGGTTCGCGATGCGTCCCGTGCCGTCGGTCGTGCGCGCGAGGATCTCGTCCGCGAAAACGACGAGGTCGTCCCCCGCCACGCGCCGCGCGTCGGCCGTGAAGCCGTCGGCGCCCAGCGCGAGCGCGCGCTGGAAGGACGCGAGCGTGTTCTCCGGCGCTTCGCGCGGCGCGCCGCGGCGCCCCTGGATCCAGGGCGGACCCGGAGCTCGCGTCTGCGGCGCGTCGTCCCGCGTCATGCCGTCAGGCGAACTCGACCCAGGCCGCGGTGCGCGGTACGGCGACGCCGACGGCGCGCACGAGTTGACCGCGGGCCTCGAGTTCGCGCTCGAGCGTCGTCGCGCGTTCCTTTGGAACAGCGATCAACAGGCCGCCGGAGGTCTCCGCGTCGAAGACGAGCTTCGCGAGGGTGTCGTCGAGCCCTTCCGCCGTGACGACCTCGCCGGCGAGCGCCGCACGACCGCGCGCCGAGCCGCCCGACATGTAACCGGCGCGCGCGAGCTCGAGTGCACCAGGGAACACCGGGAGCTCCGCCGTGTCGAAGCGCAGCGTGACGCCCGACGCCGCGGCGACGTTCTTCGCGTGTCCCGCGAGTCCGAAGCCCGTGATGTCCGTCGCCGCGCGCGCGCCGCTCTTGTTCATCGCTTCCGCGGCGAGCGCGTTCAGCATCGCCATCTGTTCCGCCGCGGGCAGCATGTCGGCCCACGCGACCTTTCCGCGCTTGGCGGCGGTCGTCATGGTGCCCATGCCGAGCGCCTTCGTGAGGTAGAGCACGTCACCCACCTGCGCACCTGCGTTCGCGGAGACGAGCCGGCGGTCGACGAAGCCCGTCACGGCGAAACCGAATTGCACTTCCTCCGACTGCACGGTGTGACCGCCGGCGACGACCGCGCCCGCTTCCTTCACCTTGTCGAAGCCCCCGCGGAAGATCTCGTGCATCCAGTCGGACCGGAAGTCCTTGGGGAAGCCCGCGAGGTTCAGCGCGGTGTACGGCCTCCCGCCCATCGCGTAGACGTCGGACAGCGAGTTCGCCGCGGCGATCGCGCCGTAGTAGTACGGATCGTCGACGACCGGCGGGAAGTAGTCGACGGTCTGGACCAGCGCGAGCGGGTGCGTCTCGGCGAAACCGGCAGCATGACCGAGTGCCACGACGCCGGCGTCGTCCACCGTGGTCGGACCGACCAGGAGACGTTCGTCGTCCTCACCGATGACGCCGCGCAAGACCTGCGCGAGCTGCCCCTGGGGCATCTTGGCAGCTCAGCCGGCGCAGGCGGCGTAGTCGACAAGGCGCTTGTTCTGGTTCTGTTGCATGCGGCGGAGGATAGCCCCTGCGGCCCTTCCGCACACCCTCTCCGCCGTGTTCGAGAATCTGCGCTCGCCAGATCCCTGCATGCAGAATAGCCTCCATGTGTCGGATGGCGCCGCCGTCCGTCAGAGCCAAGCCCGATCGATCGGGTCCCCCGGGACCCACCTCCCACCCAACGGATACTCGCTGCGCCCGCGAGGCGCACGCTCAGGAGACTCTTCCATGACAAGCAAGTTCTTCACCGGCACCCTGGCTCTGGCCCTGCTGGCCGGATTCGCATCGGCGCAGGGCGCCGACCTGTGCGCGAACGCGCAGCCGATCACGGGCTTCGGCAGCTTCGCCTTCGACACGACCGCCGCGGCGACCGACGGTGCTCCCGATGCACTCTGCCTCAACGCGGGACAGGACAACGTCAACTTGGACGTGTGGTACCTGTGGACTTCGACCTTCGACGGCATCGTGACGGTCGACACCTGCGGTCAGACCACACTCGACACGCGACTCGCGGTGTACGCGGACGACTGCGCGGGCCCGATCCTCGCGTGCGACGACGACGGCTGCTCCGTCGGCCTGCAGAGCGAGCTCACCTTCGCGGCGATCAGCGGGCAGGACTACGTGATTCGCCTCGGGCAGTGGTCTCCCACCTCGGCCGGCGGCACGGGCACCTTCACGATCAGTGACGGCACGCCCGTCCCGCTGCACACCGCGGTGAACCCGAGCAACGGCAAGACGTACCACCTGCTGCGCGACTCGAGCTGGACGGACGCGCAGGCCGCGGCGGTCGTGCTCGGCGGCAACCTCGCCACCGTCGATGACGCGGTCGAGAACGCCTGGATCGCCTCGACCTTCGGCACCTTCGGCGGCGTGAACCGTCAGCTCTGGATCGGCATGACCGACCAGCTGGTCGAAGGCACCTGGACGTGGGTCGACGGCTCGGCCGTGGGCTACACGAACTGGGCGCTGAACGAACCGAACGACGGCGCGGGCGGCGAGGACTACGGCATGATCGACTACCACAGCGCCACGGGCGAGTGGAACGACCTCGCCAACCTCCCCGTGGTCGGCTACTGGGGTCCCTGCTACGGCGTCGTCGAAGTCGGTGCCGGCGGCAACTCGATCTGCGCCGGTGACGGATCGTGGGACAACGGCAGCGGCCCGGTCGCGTGCCCCTGCTTGAACGAGAGCTCGTCGCCGAACGAGGGCTGCAAGAACTCGCAGGGCTACGGCGCCCGCATCCAGACCAGCGGGACCGTGATCTTCGCGAACGACGACCTCGTGTTCAGCGTCGACCAGGCTCGCCCGAACCAGCCCAGCATGCTCGTCCAGGGTGAGACGCTCGTCGCCTTCCCCTTCAAGGACGGCATCCTCTGCATGGGCAACCCGACGGAGCGCGTCGAAGTCGTCTTCCTCGACGCCACCGGCGCCGGCTCGACGACCAGCTCGATCGTGACCGAGGGCAACATCCCCGGCCCCGGCGCGACGCGGCACTACCAGTTCTGGTACCGCGACCCGGCCATCTCGGTCTGCGGCAACGGCTCGAACTTCTCGGCCGGCGTGACCGTCAACTGGCTGTAGGCGACCGTTATGCCCCGACGGGGGCCGACTGAACCACGCGCGCCGCGGAGCCCCGAGAGGGTCTCCGCGGCGCTCTTTCGAACGAGCGGATCCGCGCCGCGATCGCGCTTCGTACCCCCCTCCGGCGCGAGCGGCCCCCGAACCGGGTAGAGACCCGATTCCGGCCCGCTGAAAAGCGACTAGCCTTCAATCAGAACGCTGCATTCTGCAATGACAGCAGCGCCTGCGAGGTCTGCACGCGTACATCGAAGTGCATATGCCCTGCGCGCAAGCCGCCCGAACGCCCCACCGCGACCCCCTGCTCACGAGAAACGACCCATGCGCCAGTCCCCGATCCTGACCGCCGCGCTGTGCGGACTCCTCGGTACGCTCTCGGCCTCGAACGCGAACGCCCAGTGCATCGCGGACAGCTTCGAGCCGAACGACACCTGCGCCACCGCCGTCGAGCTCCTGCCCGGCAACTACCCCGGGATGACGATCAACGGCTACTCGGCGGTCGGAGGCCTCAAGGAGGACTTCTACCGCATCACGGTCGCGCCCGGCGAGGAGATGCACTTCGACATCGACTGGGACTTCAACCAGGGGCTCTTGCAGCTGTGGCTCTACGACGACGGAGTCTGCACCACGGGCTTCGTCGACGTCGACACGCAGAGCTCCGACGGTGACGCGGGCGTCTACTACAACAACATCACCGCCGCCCCGGTGGTGCTCGTCTGCAAGGTGCGCAGCCCCACGCCCTCGACGGTCTGTGTCGACTACGACATGAACATGACGATCGGCGTGAACCCCTGCAACTCGACGCCGGACGACGCGTACGAGGACAACGACATCTGCACCACGCCCGCGCTGATCACGCCCGGCACCCACACCGGCTTCGTGGTCTTCGGCGCCGGACACCTCGGCGGTGAGGACAAGGACTACTACGTCGTGCAGGGCCTCCCCGCCGGCGAGATCATCACGATCGACGTCGCGTACTCGCAGGCGCAGGGCGACATCGGGCTCGGCCTGCTGGATGGCCAGTGCGGCAACTACGAGACCTACAGCAACTACCAGGCGGGTAACGAGTCGATCTCATACACGAACTTCGGCGTCGTGCCCGAGGACATCTACTTCGAAGTCGTCGGCTACGACCTGGCCTACGACTGCGGTTCGTACGACATCACGATCACGATGATGCCCGATCCGTGCAACTCGGTGCCCGACGACGGCTTCTCACCGAACCACGGCTGTGGCTCCGCTGCGATTCTCGCCCCGGGCACGTACACGAACCTGCAGGTCTTCTACCAGTACACCGACTACTTCGCGGTCACCGTGCCGTCGAACCAGCGCCTCGACGTGTCCGCCCTGTTCTCCCACAACAGCGGCAACATCGACTTGAAGCTGTACGACGCCTTCTGTGTCAACACCGTCGATACCTCCACCAGCTGGACCGATGACGAGGCCGTCTCGGTGACGAACGCGAGCGCGAGCGCGCAGACGTACTACGTCGAAGTCGTGATGCCCTACGACATCCCGAACTGCAACGGCTACGACCTCGTCGTCGACGTCTACGACAACCCGTGCCTCACGGGCGGTGATGACGTCTACTTCCCGAACTTCAATTGCGGCTCCGGGCCTGCCCTGACCCCCGGCTTGCACCCGAACCTGTTCGTCTCCCAGTTCGTGAAGGATTACTTCGAGGTCCAGGTCGCTGCGGGAGCGACGGTCAACGTCACGATCGACTGCATCTCGAGCGCGGGCAACGTCGTCGGGTACCTCTACGACCCGAACATCGGCCAGTGCGACCAGTCCAGCCACGTGGCGAGCGCCACCAATAGTGCGGATTCGAAGACGATCTCCTTCACCAACGTCGAGGCGGTCTCGCGCACCTACGAGCTCGAGTTGTTCATCCCGACCTGGGACTCGAACGAGTGCAACACCTACTCGCTGCTGATCAGCGGCGCTCTCGGCCAGGCCGCGACGCCCTTCTGCCTCGGCGACGGAACGGACGGCTTCTGCCCCTGCGGCAACCTGTCGGCGCTCGGAGCCGGAGAGGGTTGCAACAACTCGCAGGGACACGGCGCCATCTTGACGGCCATCGGGTCGAACGTCGTCGCCGCCGACGACATGAGCTTCGAGATTACCCAAGGCCGCCCGAACCAGCCGAGCATGCTGATCCAGGGCACCGCGCAGATCCTCGTCCCCTTCAAGGACGGCATCCTCTGCATGGGCAACCCGACCGAACGCCTCGAGGTCGTGTTCCTCGACGCCGCCGGCGAGGGCACCTCGACCGTCTCGATCGTGACCGAGGGCGGCATCACGGCCGGCGTGACGCGCTACTACCAACAGTGGTACCGCGACCCGCAACTCTCACCCTGCGGCAACGGATCGAACTTCACGCAGGGCCTGCAAGTGCAGTGGCTCTAGTCTCCCACTGAACCGAGTCCGCATCCGACAGAGGGGCGACCACCGAGGTCGCCCCTCTTTCGTGCGAGCGCGACGGAGCGCTGAGAGCGTCCGGCGCGGCCGACGGGAAGTTCCCCACGAAGGTCACGAAGGGGGTTCTGCGGCACGCGACGCTAGAAACAACGTGCGGCCCCCGGGCAGCTCACGACAAGGCGCGAAGAAGAAGGAGTTGCGGTTCGGCGCGGCCGACGAATCCGAAGCAGGAGTCGACCGCTCGCTTCGGCCTCCAGCCGACGGACGGCCTTCGGCCGGGACGAGTGTCGGTTGCTTCGAGAGCGCTAGAGGGCCGCGCGGATGGCGGCGGTGAGTTCGTCGTCCTCGCCGGGGAGCAGGGTGCGCGGATCGAAGAGCAGGCGGTCGTCTTGGATGCGGGCGAAGACGCAGGGGTCTCCGTCGCGTAGGGCGCTCGCGAAGGCGGTGGTCGAGAGCTTCTTCGCGGCGAGGCTCACGACGTAGGTGTCGAGGTAGACGTCCGGTGCGCTGCCGCTTCCGGGTTGGGAGCGGTCGGCGACGACCTGGACGTCGAGGCCTTCGATGTCCGCGAGTTGGTTCGCGAGGCCGTCGGCGCGCGGGCGCAGTTCTTCGGCGGAGGCCAGCATCATCGCGCGCGACGGGATCTCGTCCGCGCGGCCTGCCAGGTAGAGCTCGAGGGTCTTCTCGAGCCCCGCGATCGTCGCCTTGTCGCAGCGCATCGCGCGGTAGGTCGGGTTCTTGCGGATCTGCTGCACGACCTTGCGCTTGCCGACGATCAAGCCGGCCTGCGGTCCGCCGAGGAGCTTGTCGCCTGAGAACATGACGACGTCGACGCCGTCCGCGACGGCTTGTTTCACGAGCGGTTCGCCGCCGAGCATGTCGAGCGGCCGCGCACCGGCGAGCTCGAGCAGGCCCGAGCCCAGGTCGTTCGCCGTCGCCACGCCGAGCTCGCGTCCCAGCGCGCCGATCTCGTCCCCTCCCGTCTCTTCGGTGAAGCCCACCACGCGGAAGTTCGAGCGGTGCACCTTGAGCAGGATGCCCGTGCGCTCGTTCACGGCCGCGCGGTAGTCCGCGATGCGCGTGCGGTTCGTCGTGCCGACCTCGACCAGCTGCACGCCCGCGCGCGTCATCACGTCGGGCACGCGGAACGAGCCGCCGATCTCGACCAGCTCGCCACGACTCACGACGGCCTCGCCGCCGCGCGCGAAGGTCTGCAGCGTGATCAGCACGGCCGCGGCGTTGTTGTTCACGCAGATGCCGTCCTCGGCGCCGGTCAAGCGCGCGAGCAGTTCGCCGAGGCGTGCGTCGCGTTGGTTGCGCTGGCCGCTCGCGCGGTCGACCTCGAGCAGGCAGTAGCCGCCCGCCGCACGCGCCATCGCCTGCGCGACCTCCGAGTGCACCGGCGCGCGGCCGAGCCCGGTGTGCAGCACGACGCCGGTCGCGTTGATCACGCGCTGGATGCCCTTCGAGTCCTCGCGGCGCAGCGCGTCGATCACTTCGGCTTCCAGGCGGCCGGCCGCGAGTCCCTCCACCACGCCCGCGGCGTCGAGCTGGCCGTCCAGGATCTCCCTCCGCCACGCTTCGATGCGCTCGCGCACCAGGCGCAGCATGAAGTCGCGGTCGCGCCCCTCGCCGAGCTCGGCCAGCGCGGGCCGCCGCAGCGCCTCGTCCACCGAGGGCAGGGCCCGGAAGGCCTCCCGCGGGTCCGCGTCCGTCCCTCCTCGTGCGTCGGTCGATGCCATAGGTGAGAGTCTCCCGATCCGCCCGCGGGCCGACAAGGGCGAAAGAGCCGGATGAGGCGCGATCCCGCGCCGCCGCGCCCGTTACGCTCTGCCCCGACCATGAGCCCCGCCACCGACTCGCTGCGACCCTGGCAACTCACCGCCACCGACCCCGCCGTCCAGGACCGCTTGAGTCGCGAGCTGCACTTGCCGCCGCTGGTCGCGAGCCTGCTCGCCACGCGCGGGTGGAAGGACGCGGAAGCGGCGCGGCGTCACCTCTCGTCGAAGCTCACCGAGCTGCACGATCCGATGCTGCTGCCGGACATGTGCGCCGCCGCGCAGCGTCTGGTGCGCGCGGTGAACGACCGCGAGACGATCCTCGTGCACGGCGACTACGACGTCGACGGCGTCACCGGCACCTCGCTGCTCGTGCGACTCTTCCAGCTGCTCGGCGCGCAGGTCGCGTGGCACATCCCGAACCGCTTCACCGACGGTTACGCCTTCGGCGAGCACTCGATCGAGAAGGCCGAAGAGGTCGGCGCGAAGGTCGTCGTCAGCGTCGACAACGGCACGTCCTCACTCGACACGATCACCGCGCTCGCCGCGCGCGGCATCGACACCGTCGTCACCGACCACCACGAACCGCCGCTCGGCGACCTGCCCCCCGCCGTGGCGATCGTGAACCCCAAGCTCGCGACGAGCGAGTACCCCTTCCGCGAGCTGTGCGGCGGCGCCGTCGCCTTCAAGCTCGCCTGGGGCATCTGCCAAGAACTCTCCGGCGGCGGCCGCGTGCGCGACGACTTGCGCGAGTTCCTCGTCGACGCGATGGCCTACGTCGCGATCGCCACGGTCTGCGACGTCGTGCCGCTCGTCGACGAGAACCGCATCCTGGCGCGCTACGGCCTGCAGTCACTCGAGGCGACGCAGCACGCGGGGCTCAAGAACCTGCTCGAGGTCTGCGGCCTCGCGGGGCGCGGCTTGAACGCCGAGGACGTCGGCTTCCAGATCGGTCCGCGCCTGAACGCGTCCGGCCGACTCGGCACGGCGCAGACCGCCGTCGAGCTGCTGATGTGCACCGACCCCGTGCGCGCGAAGGCGCTCGCGCTCGAGCTCGACCGCCTCAACCTTCAGCGCAAGGAGATCGAGCGCGAGCTGTCCGACGAAGCGCTCACTTCCGCCGAGGCCTTCACCGACATCGAGCGCTGGCCGGTCATGGTCCTCGCCGGTCAAGGTTGGCACCAAGGCGTGATCGGCATCGTCGCCGCGCGCCTGGTCGAACGCTTCCACCGCCCCGCGATCATCATCGGCCTCGACGGCGAGACCGGTCGCGGTTCGTGCCGCACCTTGCCCGGCGTCGACCTGCTCGACCTCTTGCACGCCGGCAAGGATGCGATGCGGCAGTACGGCGGACACGCGCAGGCCGCGGGCCTCGAGATCCGCGCCGACCAAGTCGACGCCCTGCGCGAAGCCGTCAACGCCCGCGCGCGCGAGACCTATCCGAACGGCATGCCCGAACAACCGCTCGCGATCGACGCCGACGTGCCCTTCGAGTCGATGACGCCCGAGCTGATGCGACAGATCGAGAAGCTCGAGCCCTACGGCGAACAGAACGCCAAGCCCGTCCTGCTCTCGCGCGACATCCGCCTCTCTGAACCGCCCCGCATCGTCGGTTCGGACCGCACCCACCTGATCCTGCGCTTCCGCCGCGGCGGACACGAGCTGCGCGCGATCGCCTTCGGCCTCGCCTCCCGCGAACGCGAGCTGGTCATGGGCCATCCCGTGCACCTCGTCTACACGCCGGGCTGGAATACCTTCCGCGGCGAGACGAGCTTGCAGCTGGTGGTGACGGACTTCCGGTGCGGGATGCCGGCGCCTGTTTGAGCGATACGGTGCCGCACAACTTGTTGCGGCGCGAGCGCGCGATCACGTGCGGCACGATCTTGTGCCTCGAGCGCAGGAGGGTGCGCGGTTCGGAAGCGCGGTCTCGCCGCAACACAGTGCGCGGCACGATGTCGCGGAAGGGTGAATCCTCAGACCAGCTTCGGCCCCTTCGTCATCCGGACGAACCAAATGAAGACGACAGCTGCCAGCGCCGTCGCCGATCCGCACGAGATGGTGAACGCCGGCAGACCGAGACCGTCCTCCGCGAGTGCCGTCATCGAGAGGTCGAGGGTCAACCCGATCCCCGCTCCATAGGTCGCCCCCACGATCGCGGCCATCCCGAGGCCGACGCCCGTTCGCTCGGCCATGTAGCGCAAGGCCACCGACGCCGGCATTCCGACGACCAGTGCGACAAGGAAGATGATGCCCGAACCGAAGACGATCAGGACTTCATAGCCGTCCGATACCGCGCAACGAGCGGACATGAGCATCCCCACGGCGAAGTGCGCCAGGCCGAATGCGATGCACGCGAGCAAGTGGGCGAGGACGAACCGGCCCATCCCGCTGGCTCGGCAGTCGATGGCTTCGCTCCGCGTCAACCTCATGTGCTCAGTCTACGAGACCCGTCGGATCACTCCCCCGGCACCCACCCATACTCCTCCGGGTCGTACCGCACTTCCTTCTGCGGGTACTTCGCCAGCAGCGCCTCCGCGCGCATGATCAGGGTGTCCCTTCCGGCCGCCAGGTCCTCCGGGTCGTACTGCACGATCTCGTTCGGCGGCACGCCGATGCCTTCGATGCCGCGGCCGCCGTTGAACGACGAGCGGTTGGAACCGACGGCGACGTACAGCCCGTACTTGCCCGAAGGCAGCTCGATCGTCTCCTTCTGCGCGCTCATGCCGGCGGTCGCGCTCTCGCCGATCATGTAGGCGCGGCCGTCCTCCTTGAACATGCCGGCGACGGTCTCGCCGGCGGAGCGCACGGTGGCGTCGACGATCACGATCACGGGGCCGCCGTAGCCGTGCGGGCCGGCGCCGGGGAGCGGGGCGCGCGCCATGCGCGGCATCTCGCGGCCGACGGGGACGAAGCGCGCTTCGAAGGCATCGTGGTCGCAGCCTCCGCCGGAGTTGCCGCGGAAGTCGAGGATCAAGCCGGGCGCATCGCGCATCTTGCCGAGCGCCTGGTCGAGCTCGTCGAGCACCGTGCCCTTGATGCGGCGCATGTGGATGTAACCCCAACCGGCCTTCGTGCGCCCCCACCCGAGGCTCTCGCCGTCCCACGTGAGCGGCTGCGGCGGGAAGGCCGGGCCGTTCGCGACGACGCTCGCCTTCTCGAAGGTCACGGTGCGCTTCGTCTTCTTCTTGTCGACGCCCTTCAGCTCGAGCTTCCAGCGCGTGCCCGCCGGCTCGGCGAGACCCCAGTGGCACGCGTAGAAGTCGGCCTGCGCCTCGGTCGAGAAGCTGTTGCGTTCCGCGCACATCGCGCGCCGCGCGTCGAGCCACTTCGGCGCGGCGACGCCGTCGATCTTCAGCACCTCCATGCCGGGCTCGATGCCGAGCTCGGCCGCGTTCGACCACGCGTTCTTGACGTAGACGCCCTTGCCGATGCGGCACAGGAAGAAGCCCGGGCCGACCTTCTCCTGCCAGTAGCCGTCGGGCCACGGAAGCTGTGCGCCTTCCTTCAGCGGCACGAGCGCGGCGTGGCCGTCCTTCAAGCGCGCGAGCAGCTCGAGCAAGGTCGCGGAGAGTTCACCGTCGGAGGTGATGGCCTTCGCGCGCTTCTCGAACTCCTTGTGCACCTGCTTCCAGTCGATGTCCTTGAGCTCGAAGAAGTGACCGCAGCGCTGCTCGAGCTGGTCGAGCGCGGTCGTGACCTCGAGCTGGTAGTCGATCGTCGCCTCGTCGTCGCGCGCGACCTCGACGCTGGCGGGGATCGCCGCGCTCACCGCGCCGAACCCGACCACCACGCACAGGATGAGGTGCTTCCAGCTCATTCGACCTTCACTCCGTCTCGATACTCGCCGGTGCGCTCGGGATCGATCGCGCCGTTCTCCGTCCAGACCGTCCAGTGGCCCGACGCGCCGGTCTCGTCGAACGCGCCTTCCGCGTGCCGACCGCCGCTCGGGTAGTAGAGCGTCCACGTGCCGACGCCGCGATCGTTCGCGTAGCGCCCCTTCATCGCCAAGTCGCCCGTGTCGAAGTACCACGTCCACGAACCGGTGCGCTGTCCGTTCGCGAAGTTCCCCGTCGCCATGCGGTTGCCGTCGGGGTACCACCAGCTCCACGGGCCGTGCGCGACGCCGGCGCGATACTCGCCCTGCTCGTGCAGCTCGCCGTTCGAGTGCCAGCAGTTCCACATGCCGTCGCGCTCCCACTTCCCGTCCGCGTCGAGCGAGCGCTGGGCCTCGAACCACAGCGTTCCGTCCTCGTACTCGGCGCGCACGAGCGGGCCGTCGAAGGCCTCGAGCTCGTAGTCCTCGGGTAGCGGGCTCTCGACCTCGAGGTCGTCGCTCTTCGTGCGCAGGGACGGCAGTTCGATCGAGAACCCGGGCGGCAGCACGTCCTCGGGGTGTTCGTCGACGCCCGGTTGCGGCAGCTCGTCCTCGTCGAGCAGACCTTCGCGGTGCACGCGGTCGACGGCCGCACCGTCGCGAGCGGACCCGGCGTCCGGCGGCTGGAGCGCGGCGACGCTCGTGGACGCGCGCCGCGACGCGCCGGCATCGGCCTCGAGCACCTGGTGCGACTCGCCGGCACCGCGCCACGCCAGGGCGGCGGCGAGTGACCCGAGGGCTGCCGAGGCGACGATCAACGACCAGCGCATGGCCGCCAGTCTAGCAGGCGTCCTCGCGGATGCGCCCGTTCGGAAGCCCGCGGCTCCGAGCGCAACTGCCGCGCGCCGAGCGGATATGCTGGTCCCGCACACCGGCCGGAGAATCCATGCACCAAGACGCCGCCACTCCCCTCGCCCGCCTCGTCCACCACATCGCGCGCGTCGTGCACGGCAAGCACGAAGCGATCACGCTCGCTGTCGTGGGCCTCGCCGCGGAAGGTCACGTGCTGCTCGAGGACGTGCCGGGGACCGGCAAGACGACCTTGGCCCGCGCCCTCGCGCGCTCGATCGACGTCGACTTCTCCCGCATCCAGTTCACCTCCGACCTCTTGCCCGCGGACGTCCTGGGCTTCAGCGCGCCGTCGCCGACCGACGGACACTTCGTGTTCCGGCGCGGACCGATCTTCGGCAACATCGTGCTCGCCGACGAACTGAACCGCTCGACGCCGCGCACGCAGTCGGCGCTGCTCGAGTGCATGAACGAACGCCGCGCCTCGGTCGACGGCGACGTGCACGAGCTCGAGCGCCCGTTCATGGTCATCGCGACGCAGAACCCGCTCGAGTTCGAGGGCACCTATCCGCTGCCGGAGTCGCAGCTCGACCGCTTCATGCTGCGCGTGCGCCTCGGTTACCCCGAGCGCGCCGTCGAGCGCCAAGTGCTGAAGAGCCGCCTCGCAGGCGATCCGCTCGACGAGCTGCAGCCGGTCCTGACGCGCCAAGAACTGCTCGACGAGATCGAGGCCGTGCGGCGCGTGCACGTCGAGGACCTGCTGCTCGACTACGCGCTCGACCTGATCGAGACGACGCGCACCAGCGGTCGCTTCCTGCTGGGCGCCTCGCCGCGCGCGGGCATCGGTTGGATGCGCGCCGCGCAAGCGCTCGCGCGCATCGATGGACGCGACCACGCGCTGCCCGACGACGTGAAGCGCCTCGCGGTCCCCGTGCTCGCGCACCGCGTCGTGCAGACGCCGCGCATGGCGCTCGGCGGCGGCGCGGAGGACGGCGGCGTCGAACAAGAGATCGCGGCGCTGCTCGAAGAGGTCCCGGTCCCCGCGTGAGCGCGGAACCCACCCCCGTTCGACCGCTCGCGACGCGCGTCGAACCGACGATTGCCGGCAAGATCCTGCTGCCGCTCGGCGTCAGCTTGGCGACGATTGCTTGGGCCGCGGGCGGCGCGGCGAACCTGCTCGCCGCGACGGTCTGGGCCGTCATCGTCGTCGACGCCGTCGCGGGCCTGCTCGTCGCGCGCGGCTTGCGCGTGGTGCCGCCCGACGTCGACCGCAGCTTCGCGGGTGAGCTGCGGAAGCTCGAGCTCGACGTCCACGCTTCGCCCGGCCCGTTCGCGCCGCGCGCGCTCAGCGTGCACGCCGATCGCAAGCGCGGCGACCGACCCGCGGGCTTCGCCGCGGCGCTGCGGCGCGGCGCGGTGACGCGCGTCGACTTCGCCAAGCGCTGGACCGACCGCGGACGGGTGCAACAGCTGTCGGTCGAGCTCGCGACGGCCCACCCGCTCGGCCTGCTGCGCGTGCGCAAGCTGTACGAGCTGCCGATCGACGTGCTCGTGCTGCCGCGCCCGCTGCCGCTGGCGGACCTCACGCTGCTGGCGCCGGTGAACGGTGCGCAGGCCGCTGTCGCGCACGCGCGGCGCACCGGCGACGAGGAGTTCCGCTCGCTGCACGCCTGGCGGCCCGGCGAGAGCATGCGGCGCGTGCACTGGAAGCACTCCGCGCGGCGCGGCGCACTGTACCGGCGCGAGCACGAAGGTCCCGCTCGACCGGACCTCTGCTTGGTGCTGGAGACGCGCGTGCCCGGAAACGAAGGCGCGCTGCGCTCGTTCGAGCGCGCGGTGCGGCTGACGGCGAGCCTCGCCGCGCACCACCTGCGCGACGGACGGCGCGTGCGACTCGTGATCGGTGAGGAAGCGCTGCCGGCGGCGCGCGGTCGCAGCGGCTTGTGGCCGTTGCTCGCCGCCCTCGCGGTGGCGCGCGCCGAGCGCGGCCCCTCGGTCGCGGCGCGCTTCGATCCGCCGCTGCGCGGTGAGGAGCTGATGTTGGTGCTCGCCGGCGGCGGCCGCGGCCTTCCCGACGCGCCGCGTCAGTGGACCGTGCTCGACGTCGACGCCGCGGGCAGCGACCTCTACCTCGTGCGCGAGCTGCAAGGGCAAGGTGCGGCGTGAGGGCCTCGCGCGGAAGCCTGCCGAACCGTCCGCTGCGCGAAGCGTGGCTCGTGCCCGCGATCCGGCGCGCGACGGCGGCGTCGACGGTCGTCGGCGTCGCGGCCGTGCTCGTCTCGATCGCGCGCGGCCCCGGCACGCACGCCTTCGACTACCTCGCACTCGCCGCGATCGGACTCGCGGCGACCGCCGCCGTGCGCTGGCGCGGGAAGCGGCACGCCCGCACGGTCTCGATCGCACTCGCGCTGCTCGCCGCGACCGCGCTGCCCGGAGCGCTCGGATTCCTCGCGTGCCTCCACGCCGCGCAAGCCGCGACCACGCGACTCAGCCGAGATCCGCGCACGTGGTGTTGGGCACTCGCCGCGGGTCCCGGTGCGGCGGCCTGCGGACTCGTGTTGGAGCCCGGCGCGCACTGGCCGTTCACCTTCCTCGCGCAGTTGATCCTCGCGCTCGGCGCCGCGCCTGCTCTCGGCCTCGCGGTGCGCGCGCGCTGGTACGACCGCCGCCGCCCGCGCGAGCTGCGGCCCGCCGTTCGCGCGCGCGTCGCTCCCTCGACGGGTTGGGTGTTGCTGCCGCTGATCGTCGCCGCCGCGGGACTGGCGTCGCTGGGACTCGACGCGCTGCCGAGCCCGCTCGGCGAGAGCTGGAAGCCGCGTCCGCGTTCCGAACCGCCGCGCACGACGCGCCGCGCGGAGAGCCGCGATCCGCTCGAGCGACGCGCGCTCGAAGGCATCTTCCCCGACGAAGTGCGCTACGGCGATGATGCCGTCGACTTCACCGGACGACCGGTGATGGAAGTGCGCGTCGCGCGGAACGGCGTCGCGCTCGGGCCGGAGGCGGGCTCGCTCTACCTGCGCGGACTCGCGCTCGACCGCGTCGGCGAGACGCGCGTCCAAGCGTCGGTCGACCGCGTGCGGCGCGTTGCCGACGAGGACGACGGCGTGCGCGACGGTTGGGTGCGCTTCCCCAGCGCCAAGGACGACCCGACGCTCGACCTCGTCGTCCGCCAGCGTCCGATGCGCATCGGCGTGAAGGGGTCGATCGCGCTCTTCGCGCCCGCGCCGCTGCTCGCGGTCGAGGCACCGGCGGTCCTGCACTCCCCCGACGTGATGACCACGCTGCCCGAGGCGCCGGACGACTGGTTCGAGTTGCGCTTGCAGTCCTACGACTGGTCGGCGCGCGACCACGAGTTCGAGCGACGCAGCGCGAAGCACCCCGACGAGTCGACGCGCCGCTTGCCACGCGACTCGGCCGAGCTGCGCGAGATCGCGGCGGTCGCGGCGCGCGTGTGCGCCGGCGCCACGAACGACTACGAGCGCGTCCTCGCCGTCCGCGAGCACTTCGCGGCCTACGACTACGAACTGATCACGCGCGACCTGCCCGGCGTGCAGGGCGTCGTCGCGCTGTTCGACCGCGGCTCGGGCCACTGCACGCACTTCGCGTCGGCGACGGTGTTGATGCTGCGCTGCCAGGGCGTCAGCGCGCGCATCGCTACCGGTTACTTGGCGAACACCTACGACCCCGAACTCGGCGGCTGGCTCGTTTCGAGCCGCAACGGTCACGCGTGGGTCGAAGTCTGGTTCGAGGGAGTCGGCTGGGTTCCGTTCGAGACGACGCCGATGACCCGCCGCGCGCGCGCGCTCGACTGGACCGCGGACGGCGGCGGGCTCACGGCATGGGCCGCGGACCTCGCCACCGACGTCGAGCTGTGGGCCGGCTCCGGCGGCGAAGCGCGCTACTTGAAGCTCGCCTTCCAGACGGCGCTCGACTTTCCCGAGGCGGCCTGGGCCAGCTCGAAGCGCCGGCCGCTCGTGGTGGCGATCTTGCTCGCCTGCGCGATCGCCGCGCTGCTCTGGCGCCGCCGCGACCGGCGCGTGCGCGAGCGCTTCGAACAACGCGTCGCGCCGGCGGTGCAGAGCTCGCGCAAGCTCGAACAGCGCTGGCTCGCCGACCTCGCCGCGCGCGGACACCGCCGTGCGCCGCACCAGACGTGGCGCGAGTTCGTGGCGGCGGTCGCGACGGTGGACGCGGCACTCGCGGACCGCCTGCGCCCGGTGGCCACGGCCTTCGAGCGCGTCGCCTACGCCGGCAAGCCGCTCGACGCGGCGGAGCGCAACGCGCTCGAAGCCCAGCTTTCCGCCCTGCGCGCTTCGTGACCCGACGCGCTCAGCGCTCGAAGCGCACCCACACGGGCGCGTGGTCCGACAGGTCGGCGTCCTTCTCGATCCACGCCTCGCGGGCGCGCGCGGCGAGCGACGGCGTCGCGAGCACGTAGTCGATGCGCCAGCCGAGGTCCTTCTCCCGCGCGCGGCTGCGGTTCGACCACCATGAGTACAGCCCGGGCGTCTCGGGGTGCAGTTCGCGCAGCACGTCGACCCAGCCGAGCTCGAGGATGCCGGAGAACCACTCGCGCTCCTCGGGCAGGAAGCCGGAGTTCTTCTCGTTGCGTTTCGGCGCGTGGATGTCGAGCGGCGTGTGCGCGATGTTGACGTCGCCGCACACCGCGATCGGGCGGTCTTCCTCGAGCAGGCGCGCGAACCAGCCGCGCAGGTGTTCCATCGACTCGAACTTGCGCTGCTGGCGCTCTTCGCTCGACGATCCCGACGGGACGTAGAGGCTGACGACGGAGAGCCCGTCGTGGTCGGCGCGCACCGCCCGCCCTTCCGCGTCCGCCCAGTCGAGCCCGACGCCGTGGCGGTAGCGGTTCGCGACCTCGCGCGAGTAGATCGCCGTTCCGGCGTAGCCCTTCTTCTCCGCCGGGTTCCAGCGCGCGCCGTAGCCCGCAGGAGCGCGCAGCTCGTCGCCGACCTGGTCGGGCATCGCGCGCAGTTCCTGCAGACAGAGGTGGTCGGGCTGCGTCTTCGCGAGCCAGTCGGTGAAGCCGCGCTTGCCGGCGGCGCGCACGCCGTTGAGGTTCAAGCTGCAGATCGTGAAGTCATCGTTCTTCTTCGCCATCTCGTCCGCTGGATCAGTGCGGCTTCGCGCCGCGTCCGAGGAAGCGCGTCGTGACGCCGCCGGCGAGCACCAGCAGGATCGCGCCGATCCACTGCCCGCCCGTCGGATCGAAACGCTCGAGGGCGACGCTCTTCGCCTTGAGTTCGTCGGGGCTGTCCTGGCCGTAGCGCGCGAGCAGGTCGCTGGCGCGCGCGTCGTCGAAGTCCGTGCCGAGCGTGTCGTTGACCGCCGCGACGTCTTCACCTCCGACGAGCATGGTCACCGCCTTGCGCGTGTCGCGGTTCGTCAGCTCGGGATAGCGCGCCTCCTGGAACGGCCACAGCCCGAGCACCGAGCCGCAGAGCAGTCCGAGCAGCAGCGCGTGCGACGCCTTGGGCGCGCGTGCCAGCGCGAGCCTCAGCACGTTCGACAAGAGCGCCACGCCTAGCACCGCGCCGACGCCGACCGGCACCATCACGGCGAGCCCGTCCATGCGGTCGCCGTGCAGCGTCTCGGAGATCGAGCCGATGACGACCTCGTACATGCCGAGGATCAACAGCAAGTACGAGCCGGAGACACCGGGCAGGATCATGCTCGACGCGGCGATCGCGCCGACGACGACGTAGACCAGCGTGTTGCCGGGGAGCTGCGTCGTGCTGAGCCCGTACGCGAGGCCCGCCATGATGCCGAGGCCGACGAGCGTCCCCGCGACCACCGACGCGCCGGGCGGTCGGCACTGCTTCCACAGCTCGGGCACGCCGCCCAGCGTCATGCCGACGAACAGGCTGTACATCACCCAGCGGTGGTTGACGACGAGGTCGACGGCCACGCCGGAGAGCAGGCCGATCGAGAGCATAGCGCCGATGCCGATCAGGCCGAGGAAGACGATCGAACGCGGCTCGCGCCGCAGCCGCGTGATGTCCGCGATCGCGCCGATGAAGCGGTCGTAGAGTCCGAGCGCGAGGATCATCGTTCCGCCGGAGACGCCGGGGACGAGGTTCGCGAGGCCCATCAGGAAGCCGCCGACGACGACGCGTTGCGGCGCGGGGCCGACGGACACGGGAGTCGGTTCGGGGGCGGCGGTGCCGCGCGGATCGTGTTCGTCTTGCATGGCTGCGGTGAGGGGTGCGCGCATTCTCGCGGCCCCCGCGCTCGACTCAAGCGTCGCGGCGGAGTTCGACGAGTTCGGTGGCGAAGAGCTCGCGCGCGGCTCGGTGCCGCGCTGCGCGATCCATGCTCGAGCCGAGGGCGCCGCGCAAGCAACGCAGCACCTCCGTCGCGCGCGGAGCGAGCTTCGCCGGGAGCGAGTGCCCGAGTTCGCGGACGAGTTCGAGGCGCTCCTGCGCGTCCAGCGCGGGTCCGATCCGGCCGCCGCGCACCTCCCCGATCGCGAGCTCGGGCAGCGCCGAGAGTTCGAGCCCCCGCACCGCCGCGCGATCCTGCAGGTCGCGGATGCGCTCGATCGCGCAGTCGGAGCGCCCGCCGGACTTCTCGTGCGCCGACAAGTCATCGAAGCGCAGCGCGTTCGGCCTCACGCCCGACGCCACGAGGCGTCCGAGCAGCGAACCGAGCGCTCGTGAGAGCAGCCGCCGGTCGCGCGGCGCGTCGAAGCGCTCGAGCCAGGCCGGAAGCGGGAGCCACTTCTCCAGCTCGCGCGTCACGAGGATCGAACGGCGCGCAGCGACAGCGCGGTCGTCGCTGACGACGGCCAGCGGTTCCGCGGTCGAGACGCCCGCCGAGCGTAGCGCGCAGGCGAGGTTCCACGCGCGCTCGGCCATGCTGACCGAAGCCGGACTCGTGAAGCGCGCGCGGAGCAGCTCGCCGAGCGCCGGACGCGTCCAGCGCGTGACGCGGAGCCACCCCGTACCAGCACCGGCGGGCTTGCCGTTGCGCCGACCGTCCGCGTGCACCGTCCCCGGCAGCGGAGTCCGCGCACGCTCGACGCCGTCCGCGCCTTCGAGCGCCTCCGAACCGCGCGGCCACTCCGCCCCCGCGAGCATCTCGGCGGGTTCGGGCAGGCCGAGCGAGTTCCAGTCGGGAACGCCGGGCGCGAGTCGAACGCGGGGGGTCGTCATGGGCGGCGGAGTGTAGCCCGGATCGGGCAGCGCCCTGCCTGCATTGTTAGGCTGCGCCGCACCATGCCCCGCCTCTTCCTCCTCGACGGCACCGCCCTCGCCTACCGCGCGCACTTCGCGATGTTCCGCTCCGGTCTCACGACGACCGACGGGCGGCCGACCGGAGCCACCTACGGCTTCACCATGACGCTGCGGCGGATCATCGAGCAGGAGAAGCCCGACCTGGTCGCGGTCGCCTTCGACCCACCCGGCAAGACCTTCCGGCACAAGCAGTTCGCCGACTACAAGGCGACGCGCGAGAAGATGCCCGACGAGCTCCCGCCGCAGCTCGACGACATCCGCGCGATCGTGCGCGCCTACGGCATCCCGATCTTCGAGGTGCCCGGCTTCGAAGCCGACGACGTGATCGGAACGCTCTCGACGCAGGCCGAGGCCAAGGGCATGGAGGTCATGATCGTCACCGGCGACAAGGACCTGATGCAGCTCGTCGGGCCGAAGGTGAAGCTCTACAACCTGTTCAAGCCGAACATCGACCTCGTCATCCAGGACGAGGACTCCGTGCTCGAGAAGTTCGGCACCACGCCCGACCACGTCATCGACGTGCTCGCGATCATGGGCGACACGTCGGACAACGTCCCGGGCGTCAAGGGCATCGGCGAGAAGGGCGCGACGAAGCTCGTGCAGCAGTTCGGTTCCGTCGAGGGGCTGCTCGAACACCTCGACGAGGTGAAGGGCAAGGCCAAGGAACACATCGAGCGCGACCGCGACCAGCTGTTGATGTCGCTCGAGCTCGTCACGATCGACCGCGAGGTGCCGCTCGACCCCGGCCTCGAGTCCGTCGGACCTCCCCACCCCGACCCGCAGGCGCTGCTCGAGCTGTTCCACAAGCTCGACTTCAAGAGCCTCGCCGAGAAGACGGCGTCCGGCCCGCGCGAGGAGCTGGAACGCGACTACCACATCGTGCGCTCGGACGACGAGCTGGACGCGATGATCGCCGAGCTCGCGAAGGCCGGCGCGTTCGCGGTCGACACCGAGACGACCAGCTTGTTCCCGCTGCAAGCGGACCTCGTCGGCGTCTCGTTCAGCGCGGCGGAAGGTCGCGCGTTCTACGTGCCGGCCAACCTCGATCCCCCGCTGAAGGGCGGCACGCCCGGCTTGATCGAGGCGCTGCGCCCGCTGCTCACCGACGCGAAGTACGAGCGCTGGGGCCAGAACTACAAGTACGACGCGCTCGTGTTCGCGCACCAAGGCTTGCACGTGCCCCCGCCGGACTTCGACACGATGATCGCGTCCTTCTGCGTGGCGGGCGCCGCGCGTCGGCACAACCTCGACGAGCTGGCGCTCTACTACTTCGACCTGCGCAAGATCCCGACCTCGGCGGTGATCGGCACGGGCAAGAAGCAGGTCACGATGGCCGAAGTGCCGATCGAGGAAGTCGGCGAGTACGCCTGTGAGGACGCGGACGTCACCTTCCGCTTGCGCGGCGTGCTGGAACCGGAGCTGGAGAAGGCGGAGGCGGTCGAGTTGTTCCAGGAATTGGAGCTGCCGCTGGTGCCGGTGCTGACGGCGATGGAAGAGCGCGGCATCCGGGTGGAGACCGAGCAGCTCCACGCGCTGGGTGAGCAGCTCGGCAAGGAGATCGAGAAACTCGTCTGGGACATCCAGGAGATCGCCGGCGAGAACTTCAACGTCAACAGCACGAAGGCGCTCGGCGAGGTGCTGTTCGAGAAGCTGCGCATCCAGGACGCCGCGGGCGTCAAGCGACCGAAGCGCACGAAGACGGGATGGTCGACGGACCAGCAGACGCTGTCGGACAAGTACGCGGGGGTTCCGATCGTCGAGAAGCTGCTCGAGTATCGCGAGGCGAGCAAGCTGAAGTCGACGTACGTCGACGCGCTACCGCGGTACGTGAACAACGAGACGGGTCGCATTCACTGTTCGTTCAGCCAAGTGTCGGCGGCGACGGGGCGCCTGGCGTCGAGTGATCCGAACCTGCAGAACATTCCGGTGCGGACCGAGCGCGGTCGGAAGCTGCGCGAGGCGTTCGTGCCGCGGCTCGCGGACGAGCACGGGGAGTGGGAGTTGCTCGCGGCGGACTATTCGCAGGTGGAGCTGCGGATCATGGCGCACTTCTCGGAGGACCCGTCGATGATCCAGGCCTTCGCGGACGGCAAGGACATTCACGCGTCGACGGCGTCGATTCTGTTCGGCGTGCCGGAGGGTGAGGTGGATCGGAACCTCAGGTCGAAGGCGAAGGCGATCAACTTCGGCTTGTTGTACGGCATGGGGCCGGCGCGGCTGGCGCGGGAGACCGGCTTCGACATGGTCGAGGCGCGGAGGTTCATCGACCACTACTTCGATTCGTTCCCGAACGTGCGCGGGTGGTTGGATGCGACGCTCGAGTCGGCGCGGGACAAGGGGTATGTGGAGACCTTGTTCGGGAGGAGGCGGGAGATTCCGGACATCAATGCGGACAACGCGCGGTTGCGGGCCGGGGCGGAGAATGTCGCGGTGAACACGCCGATCCAGGGGTCGGCCGCGGACATCATCAAGCGGGCGATGATCGATCTGGAGGAGGAGATGAAGGGGTCGGGGTTGAGTGGGAAGTTGTTGCTGCAGGTGCACGACGAGTTGGTGTTGGAAGTGCCGGTGAAGGAGTTGGAGGAGACGCGGGAGATGGTTGGGCGGAGGATGGAAGGTGCGGCGGAGTTGAGGGTGCCGTTGGCGGTGGACTTCGGGTCCGGGAAGAATTGGTTGGAGGCGCATTAGGTGTCCTGAAGGTCCGGAGCGGTGGGAGCCACGGGAGTGGTCATTTGCTTCACCGTTGAGAGGTGACGGCGGGGTGGGAGCGCTCGACGGCTGAGGGGCAACGGCGGCGTGGGAAGTTCGAGGGCTTCTACCGGGAGGGAAGGTTGCGCGGGGTGGGAGCGATCGCCGGGTGATGGGCAACGGCGGCGTGTGAGTCGGAGGTGAGAGGGTCGGCGCGGTCTGCGCGGCGGAGCGGTGAGAGGATCGGCGGGGTGTGCGCGGCGGAGCGGTGAGAGGTTCGGCGGGGTGTGCGCGGCGGAGCGGTGAGAGGTTCGGCGGGGTGTGCGCGGCGGAGCGGTGAGAGGTTCGGCGCGGTCTGCGCGGCGGAGCAGTGAGAGGTTCGGCGCGGTGTGCGCGGCCGAGCGGTGAGCGGTTCGGCGCGGTCTGCGCGGCGGAGCAGTGAGAGGTTCGGCGCGGTGTGTGCGGCGGAGCGGTGAGAGATTCGGCGGGGTGTGCGCGGCGGCGCGGTGAGGTGCGGGTGCGGCACGCGTCCGCAGCGTTGGGCGCGCGGCCGGTGTGAGTGCGCGGGCGGCGCGGAAAGACCGCCGCTTTCAAGTTCTGGAACTGGCTTGAACCGTCTCCATTTGGCGAATAGCTCGCGAATTCGACACTTTCGCGGGAACCGCTCCGCCTCCCGTTCGTCTTGACCAACGTGCGAAGAGCGAAGCAGACGGAGCTGGAGTTTCCCGAAAGCGTTGGCTGGGGTGGAAGGCGCGCGGGGGCCGGTCGGCGCAAGCGCTCCAGGGGTTCGGCGCACGGGAAGCGCGCGGGTGTTTCTCCGCACGACCCGCGACTCGTGACGATGAAGTGTGCGCGGGGCTTGCCTTCGTTGCGCACGCGCGTCGCGGGCCCCGTGATCGTGGAAGCGATCCGGAGCGCGCAGAGGGAGCGGTTCCGCATCTGCCACTTCTCGATCCAGCGCGATCACCTGCACTTGATCGTGGAGGCCGACGACCGCCGCGCGTTGGGCGCCGGCATGAAGGGCCTCGCGTGTCGGATCGCCCGTGGCTTGAACCGCTGCTGGGAGCGCAAGGGCTCGGTGTTCGCGGAGCGCTTCCACGACCTCGTGCTGCGCAGCCTGCGCCAGGTGCGGAACGCCTTGGTCTACGTGCTGAACAACCACCGCAAGCACGGCGTCGCGCTGGACTCGCGGAGCGCGCCGCGCCCGGACCTCTTCTCCTCGGGCATCTACTTCGACGGCTGGTCGGACCACCCCCGCGAGTACGACCCGCGCGAGCCCGACTCGTACGTCGCCGCCGGCGGGTGGAAGCTGCGCCTCGGCTGGCGACACCGGCACCAACGCTTCTCGCTCCTCACTCTGCCCGCACGCCGCTGACCTCTCTCTCCGTCCGCCCCTCCGGCTTCCTCTTCCTCTTCCATTCCTCTCCCTCGCGCCAACTCGCCGCCCGCCCGAGCGCCCGCAGCCACCCGAACCTTCCAGCTCCGGACCGCGCCGTCGCTCTCACTTCCCCTCGCCTCACACCCCGCCGAAGCTCCCACCTCCCGCCCACACACCGCCGTTGCCCTTCACCCGGCGATCGCTCCCGCGACGCGCCACCTCCCCTCCCGGTCGAAGCCCTAGAACCTCTCACCGCACCGTTGCCCCTCAGCCGTCGAGCGCTTCCACCCCGCCGTTCCCTCTCAACGGTGAAGCAACTCACCCCTCCCGCGCTTCCCACCACCCCCGCGGTTCCCACCCCTCCGAGCCGTCCATCACCGGAGTCCCAGCTCCGCTTCCATCCCCCCTCCGCTCCCCCAACCCCCTGACCCCCAACGGCTTGCGTCCCGCTCGCGCGAGTTCGTGCTAGGCTCGGGTCCGAGCTTGTCTCCAGCGGCGGCGGGCCTATCTTCGATGACCCTCGACGGGCCCGAGGGCCCCGCCGCGACCTTTCCCCCAGCTGAACCATGGCCGAAGCAGAGACCCAGTCCGTCATCTCGATCGACAGCTTCCGCGTCGATCCCGAGGCGTGCATCGCGTGCGATGCGTGCTGCCAGGACTTCCCCGAGATCTTCTACATGGGGGACGACCAGAAGGCGCACGCGCGGGACGACCAGAAGGCCGACCTGTACAACGCGCGCACGGTCGTCGACATCTGTCCGACGGACGCGATCCACTTCTCGGGCGAGCTGCCCGAGGCGGAGGATCTCGGCAAGCTGACCGAGGTTCCCGGTTGGGAGCTCGAGTGGGCGAAGTGGCGCCACGTCGAAGAGGACAAGGTCGAGCGCGATCGCCGCTACGGCCGCGACTACACGGTCAGCGAGGAAGACGGCTACGTGCACATCCACATGAACCTGCCGACGCGGGTTCCGGCGGTGCGCGATCGCTTCAAGTACGGCTTGCCGGAAGTGATGCCTGACTACGGTTCGCACGTCTACCGGAAGGGCAACCAGGTCCTGATCACGGCGTGGGTCAAGGATCCGAAGGTGAAGGCGCTGTGCCACACTTCCTCGTCCTTCCCCGGTCAGTTCACGGCGAGCTTCGACGTGCACCGCGACGTGATCGGGATGAAGCACCGCCACGACGCGCACGGCATCGTCGA
Organism: Planctomycetota bacterium; assembly: GCA_020638835.1. GTDB lineage: Bacteria > Planctomycetota > UBA1135 > UBA1135 > JACKHV01. Next base: position 32,434 of record JACKHV010000004.1, read on the forward strand.
GGTGATCCTCTTCACCGACCAGGCGAAGATGGACAACTGGGCGTGGCGCTCGCACTTCATCACGACGGCGTGCACGGCTTGCTCGATCTGCGAACGCGTCTGCCCGACGAACGCGATCACCTCGGGCGAAGAGCGCTACCACATCGAGCCGGACCTCTGCATCAACTGCTCGGTCTGCGGCGTCTACTGCCCCTTCGACGCCATCGACGACGCGAAGGAAGTGGTGGTCCAGAAGATCAAGCCCAAGCAGGTCCCGAAGGCCGAGGTCCACGAGGAACTCTGCACGGGTTGCGAGTACTGCGTCGACGTGTGTCCCTTCGAGGCGCTCGAGATGGTCCCCGCCCCCGGCTTCGAGGGCACGCCGGTCGGACTGCTGCCGCAGAACAACCGCATCGCGGCCGTGATCGAGAAGAACTGCATCTCCTGCAAGCTCTGCGAGCAGGTCTGCATCAAGGACGCCGTGGTCGTGCCGCGCGCGCACCAGTTCGAGGACATCGGCATGTCCTTCATGAGCTACCTGACCGACGAACACTGATCGCGGCGCGGAGATCGAATCGCGGCGGCGGCCGGTCCCGGGGGGGATCGGCCGCCGTCTTTTCGGAAGCAGGCGAATCCCGCCCGATCGATCGGGAACCCTCGCGCGGAACGGTCCGTCTAGACCTCTAGGTCCGGTCGCTCCGCCGTGATGGACCGTAGGGATGCAGGGCTGTCACATCCAAGCGGAGCGGCCCGGTCCCTCAACGGCTCCCCCCCCGCATCCCTCCGGCGCGCTCCGGCTTCGAGCGCGCCGGACGTTCCACCGATCCCCCAGCGGCCGTCCCTCGCGGCCTCTCCCCATGCGCCTCACACCCCCTGCCGCGGCCCTCGGGCTCGCCGCCGCGCTCTTCGTTCCCTCGCACGCCGCCGCCCAGAACCTGACGGCCGCGGTGCAGAATCCGCAGGCGCCCTTCGCGCAGGGCTCCGGAGTCGTGATCGGCGGCAAGTCCTGGCCCAGCTGGCAGGCGTGGAACTCCTCGGCGGGCTTCCGCGCGCAGGGACGTCGCTGCGGAACGGCGCCGATCGACCTCGCGACCGCGGCGCCGAGCTTCGCCGCCACCTCGGACTGCAACTTCAGCCAGACGAACACGCTGGCGCAGTACGACCCCGGCGCGGTCTACACGATCCAGGTCGTCGTGCACGTGATCGAGACGAACAGCGGCACGGGGCACCTCTCGGCGTCGATGGTGCAGTCCCAGATCGACATCTTGAACGAGGACTTCCGCGCGCTCTCCGGCACGCCGGGCTCGGGCGGCGTCGATACGAAGATCCAGTTCGAGCTCGCCACCCTGGATCCCGGCGGCAGCCCCACGACGGGCATCACGTACACGACCAACAACACCTGGTTCAACGACAGCGGCTCGTACTGGACCTCGCTGGCCTGGGATCCGGACCAATACCTGAACATCTACACGAACGACGCGGGCGGCAACCTCGGCTACGTGCCCTACCTGCCGCCTTCGGGTAACTCCGGCAACTCGTCGGACCGTGTGGTGATCCTGTACTCCTCCTTCGGCCGGAACAGCTCCAACTGGCCCTACCACCAGGGCCGCACCACCACGCACGAAGTCGGTCACTACCTCGGCCTCTTCCACACCTTCGAAGGCGGCTGCGGCGGCGGCGGTTGCAGCACCAGCGGCGACCTGATCTGCGACACGAACGCGGAGTCGTCTGCCAACTGGGGCTGCGCGACGAGCTCGACCAGCTGCGGTTCCTCCGACCCGGTCCGCAACTACATGGACTACTCGGACGACACCTGCATGACGGGCTTCACGGCCGACCAGGCCAACCGCATGCGCTGCACGCTCGAGAACTGGCGTCCCACGCTCTACACGACCGGCACGACCGGCCCCGCGGACGATATCTACGAGGAGAACGACAACTGCTCGATCGCCGCGGTCATCGGCGCGGGTACCGACGTCGGCCTGAACGTCGCGAAGACGGACGAGGACTACTACGCGATCACGCTGGCGGACGGCGAGACGTTGCAGGTCGACCTCTCCTTCACGAACGCGAACGGCGACATCGACTGCTACCTGTACGGCTCGGCCGGCATCAACTGCGGCGACAAGACGAACTACCTGGTGCGCGGCTTCTCGAGCACGGACGACGAGTCGATCAGCTGGGTGAACAACACCGGGGCCACGAAGACCTACTGGCTGCAGGTCAACATGTACGACAGCGCGTCCAACGCGGACGACAACAGCTACGACATGACCGTCACGATCACGGCCGCCCCCGTCTCCGACGACGCCTTCGAGGACAACGACACCTGCGCGACGCCGTGGCCCTTGCTGCCCGGCAGCTACCCGAACCTGACGGTGCGCAGCGACGACGAGGACTACTTCGAGGTGGACGTGCCCTCGGGCGCGACGATCGACGTCTCCGCGCTGCACACCGCGGCGACGGCCGACATCGACATCTACCTCTACGCCGGCGTCGGCGACTGCGTCTTCGACAACTGGCTCGTGCGCGGCTACACCAGCACCGACGACGAGCAGATGTCGTACACGAACAACTCGGGCGCCGACGGCAGCTATGTCATCAAGGTGCACATCTGGAACAACTCGGGTCCCGAGAACCAGTACGACCTGATCATCGACGTGACGGGCGGCGGCCCGATCGCCAGCTCGTTCTGCACGGGTGAGGGCACCGGCGGCGTCTGCCCCTGCCTGAACTGGTCGAACGCGGGCTCCGGCGAAGGCTGCCTCAACTCGCAGGGCCACGGCGCGGTGCTGACGGCGAACGGTTCGAACTCCTTCGCGGCGGACGACCTGAGCTTCACCGTGACGCAAGCGCGTCCGGGCCAACCCGCCCTGCTGCTGCAGGGCAGCGTCGCGATCTCAACGCCCTTCAAGGACGGCATCCTGTGCATGGGCAACCCGACGCGGCGCCTCGAAGTCGTCGGACTGGACGGCACGGGCAGCGGCAGCTCGACCAGCTCGATCGTTACCGAGGGCAACATCCCCGGTCCCGGCGTGAGTCGTTTCTATCAGATGTGGTACCGCGACCCGGGCCCCGGCTCGCCCTGCAGCACGGGCTCGAACTTCAGCCAGGGACTCCAAGTGGACTGGCAGTGAAGTACGGTACCGCGTTCGTTTTTCCAAAATAGCGGGGCCCGCGCCGACGGCGCGGGCCCCGCTATTTTGCTCAGAAAACGAACGCGGTACCGTACTTCACTCGAGCCCAGGCTTGCCGTCCGACCCGTCCAAGCCCTTCGCGCGCTCACGTCCGAGCAGGCTCGCGGGCAGGACCGCGTCGCGGCCGAACTTGCGGCGCAGCTTGTCGATGCCGCCGGTCACGCGCTCGAGTTTCTTCGAGGTCTGCAGCCAATCCTCGCGCGAACCGCCCTCGTGGTGGCCGTTGAAGAGGGTCTCCTGGATCGGCGCGCGGACGTCGAGCAGGCCCGAGACGGAGATGCCGATCAGGCGCAGCGGCCCCGGCTTCACGCGGTCGAGCAGGTCGCGCGCGACGGCGAAGATGCGCGGGCCGAGGTTCGTCGGGTAGTCGAGCGTCTTCGTGCGCGTGACGGTCTTGAAGTCGGAGTAGCGCGCCTTGAGCGTGATCGTGCGGCCGCGCAGGCCCTTGTCGCGCAGGCCGAAGGCGACCTCCTCGCAGAACTGCAGTAGGAACAACTTGAGCTCCGCACGGTCGGCGATGTCTTCCGCGAAGGTGCGTTCCATGCCGTGCGACTTCTCCTCGCGGCGCGGCGTGACGCGGCGCGTGTCGATGCCGTGCGCGAGGTCGTGGATCCAGATGCCGCTGGCGCCGAACTCCTTGGCGACTTCGTCGCGCGGCTTGTCGGCGAGGTCGCGCACGGTGTGCACGCCGAGTTGCTCGAGCCGCTTCGCGGTGCGCTCCCCCACGCCGAAGATCTTGGAGACCGGCAGCGGGTCGAGGACGTCGCGGATCTCGTGCGCGCGGATCACGCGGAAGCCGTCCGGCTTGTCGAGGTCGGACGCGAGCTTCGCGAGGAACTTGGACGTCGCGACGCCGACCGACGCGACGAGCCCCGTCTCGGCGAGGATGTCCTGCTTGATGCGCCGACCGACCGCGACCGCATCGCCGAACAGGCGCTCGCAGCCGCTGACGTCGAGGAAGGCCTCGTCGAGCGACAGCGGCTCGACCAGCGGCGTGTAGCGCCGGAAGATCTCCATGATCTGCCGCGACGTCTCGGTGTAACGGTCGAAGTCCGGCGGCAGCAGCACGAGTTGCGGGCAGAGGCGCCGCGCCTGCGAGGTCGGCATCGCCGAGTGCACGCCGAACTCGCGCGCCTCGTACGACGCCGCCGAGATCACGCCGCGCCCCGACGCCGGCCCCCCGACGCAGACCGGTAGCCCGGCGAGCGACGGATTGTCCCGCACTTCGACGGACGCATAGAACGCGTCCATGTCGACGTGCAGGATGGAGAGGGGCGACTCGTGCATGCGACCAGGGTGCGGCAGCTTCCGCGGATCCGTCAACCTCGGGAGCCGGCGGGGCTTCTCGGCCGGGCGTGACGGCACTATCCTCTTCCGCCCCTGCGCCTGTCGGCGGGGCCGATTCCCATGCGATTCAACGAGGTCCACGTCGAAGCCTTCGGGCGCGCGCTGCCCGAGGAGGCCGTCACCTCGGACGCGCTCGAGGAGCGCCTGCTGCCGCTCTACGACCGCTTGCGCGTCTCCGTCGGCCGCTTGGAGCTGATGAGCGGCATTCGGGAACGCCGCTTCTGGCCGCCCGGCACGCGGCCGTCGGAAGTCGCCGCGCGCGCGGGACGCGACGCGATCGAACGCTCCGGGATCGACCCGGCCGAGATCGGCGTCCTGATCCACGGCGCCGTCTGCCGCGACTTCCTGGAGCCCGCGACGGCCTCGGTCGTGCACGGCGCGCTCGGTTTGTCGGAGCGTTGCGGCGCCTTCGACCTCTCGAACGCCTGCCTCGGCGTGGCGAACGGCATGGTGCAGGTCGCAACGATGATCGAAGCGGGCGCGATCCGCGCGGGACTCGTCGTCGCGGGCGAAGACGGGCGACCGCTCGTCGAGGAGACGATCCGTCACCTGCTCGCGGACGACTCCGCGGGACGCGAAGAGCTGAAGCGCGCCTACGCCTCGCTGACGATCGGCTCGGGCGCGGCCGCCGTCCTACTCACGCACGCGGACCTCGCGAACACTTCCCGCCGCCTCATCGCGAGCGCGAGCCTCGCCGCGACGGAACACGTCGGCCTCTGCCAGGGCGACCGCGCGGAGGGACGCGAAGGACCATTGATGGACACGGACTCCGAAGCGCTCCTGCAGGCGGGCAACGCCCTCGCCGTGCGCACCTTCGCGAACTTCCTCGACGAGACCGGCTGGACGCGCGAGACGATCGAAGCCGTCGTCACCCACCAAGTCGGCGCGGCGCACCGGCGCCTGCTCTTCGAGAGCCTCGAACTCGACACCGCGAAGGACCACCCCACCGTCGGCTTCCTCGGCAACGTCGGCTCCGTCTCCCTGCCGATCTCGTACGCCCTCGCCGAAGCCTCCGGCGCCCTTCGCACCGGCCAGCGCACCGCCCTCCTCGGAATCGGCAGCGGCCTGCACTGCTCGATGCTGGCGCTGCAGTGAAGTACGGTACCGCGTTCGTTTTTCCAACATAGCGGGCTCCGCTATGTTGGAAAAACGAACGCGGTACCGTACTTCACTGCAGCGCCCCCCTGCGCCGTGGATCACTCCGCCACCTAGGACATCGCAAAGCGAGCCAGGGCGGCACTCGCACGGCCTCCGATTTTCGTAGGAGAGCTGTTTACAGGCGCTCCAGGGAGTGGATGATCTCGCACCTCACGGCTTTCAAGTTTTCTTGAAATCCGTGGATCGCGCGATTCCACCCCATGAGCGGCTCTCCCACTCCCCCCACAGCGCCGACCTTCGAAGGCCTCGAGCCCAAGCTCGCGGAACAGCTCCCCACCTTCGAGCTGTTCTTCAAGACCTTCGGCTTCAAGCGCCTGCACGGCCGCGTCTGGGGTCTGCTGGTGCTCGCCGATCGTCCGCTGTCGTCGAAGGAGATCGCCTCCGCGCTCGACATGAGCCAGGGATCGACCAGCACGACGCTCAACGAACTGTCCGAGTGGGGTGCGGTGCGTTCGTCCTTCGACTCCGCGCGCCGTTGCCACCTGCACGAGCCCGTCGGCAACACGATGTCGATCGTGGCGACCGTCTTCCGCCGTCGCGAACAGGTCGTGATGGCCAAGCTGCGACAGTCGACGAACGCGACGCTCGAGTACGTGCGCTCGCGCTATGGGGATCGCGATCCGCGCGTGCTCACGCTGCGCTCGATCCTCTCGTCGTGCGAGATCGCCGAGGCGGTCATGCAGCTCGTGTTCACCTCGGTGGAACGCGCGCTCGGCGACAGCCAGAGCCTCTTGTCCAAGGCCGTCTCGACGGCGCTGAAGGTCGGCATGACCGTGCCGTCGAAGTTCCTCAACGTCGGACCGGCCGGTGAAGCGGAGCTGATCGCGAAGCTCGCCGCGCTCGAGTCGGACGACGACGACGACACGGACGAAGCGGAGGTCTCCCGTGGCTAGCCTCCCTCGCGTCGTGATCACGGGCGTCGGGCTCGCCAGCCCGAACGGCAACGACTACGACGAGTTCCGCGCCAACCTGCTCGCCGGCAAGAGCGGCGTGCAGCCGTACGAGATCCGTCACGTCGGCCCCACCATCGCCGGCGTCTGCCACTTCGACGTCAAGAAGCACCAGAACCGCAAGGAACTGCGCCGCGGCACGCGCGCCGGGTCGATCTCGATCTACTGCGCGAACGAAGCGCTGGAGCACGCGGGGCTGAAGGCGGCGGGATCGAAGGACGTCGAGCGCTACGACAAGCGCCGCACCGGCATCTACGTCGGCATCACCGAACACGGCAACGTCGAGACCGAGAACGAGGTCCACGAAGTGTCGAAGTACGACTTCGACCTCTCGTACTGGTCGCACCACCACAACCCGCGCACGGTCGCGAACAACCCCGCGGGCGAGGTCACGCTGAACCTCGGCATCACGGGCCCGGCCTACTGCCTCGGCGGCGCCTGCGCGGCCGGCAACCTGGGCCTGATCCAGGGAATGCAGATGCTGCAGCTCGGCATGGTCGACCTCGCGATCGCCGGCGGCGTTTCGGAGTCGATCCATACCTTCGGCATCTTCGCCAGCTTCGGCTCGCAGGGTGCACTCGCAACGCATCCCGACCCGACCAAGGCGTCGCGCCCCTTCGACAAGGCGCGCAACGGCATCGTTGTCTCGGAAGGCGGCTGCCTGTACACGCTCGAACGCCTCGAGGACGCGCTGGCCCGCGGCGCGAACATCGTCGCCGAGGTGATCGGCCACCACGTCAACTCCGACGCGTCCGACTTCGTGCTGCCGCTCTCCGAGCGCCAGAACGAGTGCGCGCGCGGTGCACTCGAGTTCGCCGGACTCGACGCGACCGACATCGACATCGTCAACACGCACGCCACCTCCACGCCGCAGGGCGACATCCAGGAGTGCGAGGCGGTGCGCGCCGTCTTCGGCGACAGCGCGACGACCTTCGTCAACAACACGAAGAGCTACATCGGACACACCATGGGCGCCGCCGGCGCCCTGGAGCTGGCGGGCAACCTGCCCTCCTTCACGGACCGCGTGATCCACCCCACGATCAACGTGGACGAACTCGACCCGGCCTGCGAAGTGCGCAACCTGGTCGTCAACGCTCCACGGAGCGTGGAACGCGTCGACACGATCCTCAACCTCTCCTTCGGCATGCTGGGCATCAACTCGGCTGTCATCGTCAAGCGCTACTAGCGCCCCTCATTCTCCCAACATGACTCGCGAAGACATCATCCTGGCCGTCAAGGACATCATCAACACGATCGCCCCCGACGAGGACACCACGAGCCTCAACGAGGACGAGCGCCTGCGCGATCAGATCGAGCTCGACTCGATGGACTTCCTCGACATCGTCATGGAGCTCCGCAAGCGCTACGGCGTGCAAGTGCCCGAAGAGGAGTACGGCGAGCTCGCCACGCTCTCGAGCTGCGCCGCCTACTTGGCGCCGAAGATGGCCGGCAAGGAACTGAAGGTCGGTTCCTGATCCGTCCCGCGCGGTGCGCCGCGCCCCGCCCTCGCCATGTCGCACTACGACACGATCCTGATCGGCGCCGGAATGAGCGGACTGGCTGCGGGCATCCGCCTCGCGCAGTTCGACCAGCGCGTGGTCGTACTCGAGCGCCACTACCTGTGGGGCGGGCTCAACTCCTTCTACAAGCGCGGAGGCCGGCGGTTCGACGTCGGCCTCCACGCGTTGACGAACTACGCGGCGAAGGGCGAGCGCGGCCTGCCGCTCACGCGCATGCTGCGCCAGCTGCGCATCAAGCACGAGGACCTGCGGCTCGGTGAACAACGCTTCTCCGAGATCGCCTTCCCCGACCTGCGGCTGCGCTTCACGAACGAGTTCGAGCTGTTCGAGTCCGAGGTCGCGCGAGCTTTCCCGGCCCAGATGGACGGCTTCGCGCGGCTCGTGCGCGACGTGCGCGAGGCCGAAGCCTTCACGCCCGAGGACACGACGCTCGGCGCGCGCCGGGTCCTCGCGACCTACTTCGACGACCCGCTGCTGATCGAAGCCTTGATGCTTCCGATGTGCTACTACGGCAGCGCGAGGGTGGACGACATCGACTGGTACCAGTTCGTGATCCTGTTCCGCTCGTTCTTTTTCGAGGGCTTCTCGCGCCCCGAGGGCGGCATCCAGCCGATGCTCGACCTGCTGCGCAAGCGCTACCTCGAGCTCGGCGGCGAGCTGCGGCTGCGCTGCGGCGTGCAGGCGATCTTGTCCGCGAACGGAAAGGTGTCCGGCGTGCGGCTCGACGACGGCACGGAACTGACGGCGGATCGCGTGCTGTCGAGCGCCGGCTACGTGGAGACGATGCGGCTCGCCGGGCGCGAAGCCGAAGTGCAGGACGCCGAGCGCGGCCACCTCTCGTTCACCGAGACGATCTTCGTCATGGACACCGAGCCGGTGCAGCACGACCACGGCGCGGCCGTGATCTTCTTCAACGACGCGCCGGAGTTCCGCTACCGCGTGCCCGACGACCTGATCGATCCGCGCAGCGGCGTGATCTGCTCGCCGAACAACTACGCCGCGGACACGCCGCTGCCCGAAGGAATCCTGCGCTACACGAACCTCGCGAACTACGAGCGCTGGAACGCGCTCGAGGGCGCGGACTACGAGGCGGCGAAGCGCGAACAGACGGAACGCGCGCTCGCGGTCGCGACGCGCTACGGCATGGATCCCCGCCCCCACGAAGTCTTCCGCGACTCCTTCACCCCCACGACCGTGCGGCGCTTCACCGGACACGACAAGGGCGCGGTCTACGGCAGCCCGATGAAGCGCCTCGACGGCACGACCTCGATCGAGGGCTTGCACCTGATGGGCACCGATCAAGGCATGCTCGGCGTGGTCGGCGCGATCCTCTCCGGCATCTCGATGGCCAACCGGCACGCGCTGGTGACGCACTCGCACGAGGCAGACCGATGACGCGCGAGAAGAAGTACTACAAGGGCAGCAGCGACGGGAAGCGACCGCTTTCCGGCGATCCGCTGCAAGGCATCGCGGACGCGTACGACCTGATCGTGATCGGCAGCGGCCTCGCCGGACTGACCGCGGCGAACGTGATCGCGCGCGCCGGCAAGCGCGTGCTGCTGCTCGAGCAGCACTACAACCTCGGCGGGATGGCCACGTGGTTCAAGCGACCCGGCGGCCACGTCTTCGACATCAGCCTGCACGGCTTCCCGATCGGGATGAAGAAGACCTGCCGCAAGTACTGGAACCAGGAGATCGCCGACTCGATCGTCCGGCTCGACGGCGTGCGGTTCTCCAACCCGCAGTTCGACTTCGAGACCAGCTTCGACCGCGCGGACTTCACGGACAAGCTCGTGCGCCACTTCGGCATCGCCGAGGCCAAGGTCGAGGAGTTCTTCTCGCACCTGCGCGCGATGAACTTCTACGACGACAACCACGAGACCACGGGCGAGCTGTTCGAGCGCTTCTTCCCCGGCCGCAACGACGTCCACCGCCTGCTGATGGAACCGATCTCGTACGCGAACGGTTCCTCGCTCGAGGACGAGGCGATCACCTACGGCATCGTCTTCTCCAACTTCATGTCGCAGGGCGTCTACACCTTCGCCGGCGGCACGGAGGTGCTGATCAAGAAGATGAAGCAGGAGCTCGTGCGGAACGGCGTGGACCTGCGCGCGCGCGTCCAGGTCGACCGCATCGTCGTCGAGGACGGCCGCGCGGTCGGCGTCGAGGCCCTGGGGCGCCGCATCACCGCGGGCGCCGTGCTGTCGAACGCCTCCGTGCACGCGACCGCGCTGAGGCTGGTCGGCGAGGAGCACTTCGACGCCGCCTGGCTGCAAGGCCTGCGCGAAGTGCGCGTGAACAACTCGTCGACGCAGGTCTACCTCGGAATCCGCCAGGGCGAGACGCTCCCGTGGGTCACCGACCTGCTGTTCACGTCGACGCGCGAGACCTTCGACTCGGCGGCGCTGTGCGACCTGCACGGCGATTCGCGCACCTTCTCGTTCTACTACCCGAAGACGCGCCCCGGCAGCGATCGGTACACGGTCGTCAGCTCGATGAACGCGCACCACGACGACTGGAAGGACCTCAGCGACGAGGAGTACGAGGCTGCGAAGACGCGCCTCGCGGAGGACTCGATCGCGTGCCTCGAGCGCTACGTCCCCGGCGTGCGCGCGAAGATCGAGCACGTCGAGGTCGCCACGCCGCGCACCTTCGAGTTCTACACGCAACATCCCGCCGGCGCGTCCTTCGGCACCAAGTTCGAAGGCCTGCCCTACTCGATGAACCTGCACGAGCAGGTTCCGGGCCTGTACCACGCCGGAAGCGTCGGGATCATCATGTCCGGCTGGCTCGGCGCCGCGAACTACGGCGTGATCCAGGCCAACAAGGTGGACGCTTGGCTGCACTCGCTCGAAGAGGTGACCGCATGAAGTTCGACGGCCAACGCGTCGTGATCACGGGAGGCACGCGCGGGCTCGGCGCGGCGATGTCGCGAGCGTTCCTCGCGGAGGGCGCGGTCGTCCACGCCACATACCGCTCCGACGGCGCCGCTGCCGACGCGTTCCGCGCGAGCCTCGGCGACGCCGCCGAGCGCTGCTTCTTGCACCGCTTCGACGTCAGCGACCACACCGCGGCCCAGGCCTTCTGGGACGAGCTCGACGCCGCCGCCCCGGACGGCGTGCAGGTGCTCGTCAACAACGCCGGCCTACGCCGCGACGGGATCCTCGCGATGATGTCGCCGGAGGACTGGCAGACGGTGATCGACGCGAACCTCGGCGGCTCCTACGTCATGTCGAAGTTCGCGGTGCAGAACATGATGCGCCGCCGCTACGGCCGCATCGTGATGGTCTCCTCCCCCGCCGGTCGCCACGGCTTCGAGGGCCAGGGCAACTACGGCGCGTCGAAGATGGGCCAGATCGGCCTGATGCGCTCGCTCTGCAAGGAAGTGGCGAAGCGCAAGATCACGGTCAACTGCATCTCGCCCGGCTTCATCGAGACCGAGCTGCTCGCCGACCTGCCCGACGAACAGAAGAAGGCGTACGCGCAGTCGGTGCCCGCAAAGCGCTTCGGCACGCCCGAGGAAGTCGCGTCGGCGGTGCTCTTCCTCGCCTCTCCCGAAGCCTCCTACGTCACGGGTTCCGTGCTGGAGGTCGCCGGTGGTCTCTGATCAGCGCGCCGAGATCGAGGCGCGCATCCCGCACCGCGATCCGTTCCTCTTCGTCGACCGCATCCTCGAGCAGACCGAGGACTCGATCATCACCGAGTGGACCGTCTCCCCCGAGCTGGACGTGTTCCGCGGGCACTACCCCGGTCAGCCGCTGCTGCCGGGCGTGCTCTCCGCCGAGTTCTGCTTCCAGTCCGCGGCGCTGCTGTTCTCCGATCCGGGAGCTGACACTCCGCAGAGCGGGGTCCCCGTGTTGACGAAGATCGAGGACGCGCGTTACAAACGAATGGTCCGGCCCGGCGAGACGCTCACCGCGCGTCTCGAGCTGACCGAGAAGCTGGGTCCCGCGCGTTACATGCGCGGGCAAGTGCGCTGCGGCGACGAGCTGGTCCTGCGCCTCTCGTTCGTCGTCGCGCTCACCGAGGTGCAAGGCGCGTGAACTGGCTGAACCTGCAAGACCGCACCGTGATCGTGACGGGAGTCGCGAACAAGAAGAGTGTGGCGTGGCACGTCGGTCGCGGACTGGAAGAAGCCGGCGCGCGCGTCGTCTACGTCGTCCGCTCGGAAGAGCGGCGCCGGCAGGTCGCCAAGCTGCTCGCCGACCGCGAAGTGCACGTCTGCGACGTCGAGCACCAGGACCAGATCGACCGCCTGCGCGAGGACCTCGCCGCGAACCACGACCGCGTCCACGGCCTCGTGCACTCGATCGCCTTCGCCAACTACTCAGGCGGCTGGAAGGCCTTCCACGAGACGGACAAGCACGACTTCCTGCAGGCGGTGGACATCTCCTGCTTCTCGCTGATCAACCTCGCGAACGCGCTCAAGGAACTCTTCGCCCCGGACGCGTCGGTCGTCACGATCTCGATCTCCGACACGACCATGGCGGCGGAGAACTACGGCTACATGGCGCCGATCAAGGCCGCGCTCGACTCGGCGGTCGTGTTCCTGGCGAAGAGCTTCTCGCAGCTCGGCGAAGTGCGCTTCAACGCGGTCAAGGCGGGGCTGCTCAAGACCTCCGCATCGGCCGGCATCCCCGGCTATCTCGAGTCCTACCTCTTCGGCGAAGCGGCCACCCTGCGCAAGCGCGGCGTGACGACGCAGGAAGTCGCCGACACGGCGCTGTTCCTGCTCAGCCCGCGCTCCGCCGGCATCAACGCGCAAGGCGTCGTCGTCGACGCGGGCATGGGCGTCAACTACTTCGACCGCGAGCTCGTCAAGCGAGCCACCGAGGACGCCTGACCATGCTGCGCCTGCACCCCGTGATCCGACGCGCGCCAGGGCAAGATCCGAGCTTGCCTTCGGAGGTGCGCGCCGCGAATCAACGCCGTGGTGCACGCGCCGTCTGCCGCGAGTGCGCGCTCAGCCTCGGTCACCATCTGCGTCGACTCACCTGCGACGAAGCGGGGCACCCCGTTCCCTGCGACGGTTGGTACTGGGACGTCAGCCACACGGGCAGCTTCGTCGGCGGCGTCGCCGCACCCTTCCCCGTCGGCATCGCCGTCGAACGCGTCAGCCACCACGGCCAGGACGCGGTGCGACAAGCCGGCGAGCGCGAGGAGTACGAGCTGCTGGGCGGCTTCCGCTGGCAGAACTTCGCGCGCCTCCTGTCCGCGAAGCTCGCGGTGCTGCGCAAGGCGGGCCGCGAGCTCGACAAGCTCGCAGACTGCCGCCTCGCGGCCGTGCCGTCGGGCCAAGGCCTCGTGATCCACTTCCAGGACCGGCACCACTTCGTGAACCAGCGCTTCTGCAGCGCGCACTACGCCTCGGTCTGCGCAGACCTGCCCTTCGACGCCGTCCTCGAGTGGGACTGGCGCGACGCACCGCCCGACACACGCTCCGCACGCGCCTGATCCATGACCGTCGCCTCCCCTCCCCGCGAGCGTGAAGCGCGCGCGCGACGACTCACGCTTCCGTTCGCGTCCGAGTACCCCTTCGAGCCGCACTTCCACGACGTCGACGGCGGCGCGCTGCACTACGTCGACGAAGGGCCGCGCGACGGCGAAGTCGTGCTGTGCGTGCACGGGAACCCGACCTGGTCCTTCTACTACCGCCACCTGATCCGCGCGCTGTCGCCGGAACGCCGCGTGTTCGCGCCGGACCACATCGGCTGCGGACTCTCCGACAAGCCGCAGGACTGGTCGTACCGCCTCGCCGACCACATCGCCAACCTGGAGCGGCTCGTCCTCGACCTCGACCTCTCGCGCATCCACCTCGTCGTGCACGACTGGGGCGGCGCGATCGGGACCGGCGTCGCCGTACGCCACCCCGAGCGCTTCCTGTCCATCTCCGCCTCGAATACGGCGGCCTTCCCTTCGACGCGCATCCCGACGCGCATCGACGTCTGTCGCCTGCCGGTCTTCGGCCCGCTGGCGATCCGCGGCCTGAACGCCTTCGCCCGCGCGGCGACCGTCATGGCCGTCGAGAAGCGCGAGCGCATGACGCCTGCTGTTCGCGCCGGATATCTCGCGCCCTACGGGAACTGGCAGGATCGGATCGCAACCCTGCGCTTCGTGCAGGATATTCCCCTGTCGCCCAAGCATCCGAGCTTCGATGCCCTCGCCGCGATCGACGCGGGCCTGCCGCGCCTCGCGCAGCTCCCCGTGAACCTGTTCTGGGGAGAACGCGACTGGTGCTTCACGCCCGAGTTCCGCCGCGAGTGGCAGGCCCGCTTCCCCGCGGCCGAAGTGCTCGCGATCGAGGACGCCGGGCACTACGTGCTCGAAGACGCTCACGAACAAGTCATCCCTTGGCTCACCAAGCAGCTCCAACGCACGACCCGCGCGTAGCCGCCGACCCCTTCGCGGACCTCGGTGAGCTCCCGGAACGCGTGAACATCGCGCAGTTCCTGCCGCGGCTCGCCGCGCGCGAACCCGCCAAGCTCGCCGTCCGCGTCGCCAAGGGACCGCCGGACGCGCTGAAGTTCGACGACATCAGCTACGCCGAACTCGACCGCCGCTCCGACGCCATCGCCGGGGGGCTCGTGCGCCGAGGCTTGCAGCGCGGCGACCGCGTCTGCGTCTTCGTCAAGCCGGGCATCGACTTGATCGCCGTCACCTTCGGCCTGCTGAAGGCCGCGGCCGTTCCCGTGCTGATCGACCCGGGCATGGGCCGCGAAGCGCTGCTCTCGTGCGTCGAGCGCATGCAGCCGAAGGCCTTCGTCGGCATCCCGCGCACGCACGCGCTGCGCAAGCTGTTCCGCAAGCGGTTCCGCACGGTGCAGCTGACGCTCACGGTCGGCAAGCGTCTCTTCTGGGGCGGCCCGACGCTCGACCGACTGCTCGCGGAACACGACGACCGGCCAGTGCTCGCCGACACGCTCGCGTCGGACGAAGCCGCCATCCTGTTCACCTCGGGCAGCACCGGACCCGCCAAGGGCGTCGTCTACACACACGGGATGTTCCACGCGCAGGTGCTCGCGCTGAAGCGGCTCTACGCCTTCGGCGCGGACGAGACCGACGCGGCGTGCTTCCCGCTCTTCGCGCTGTTCAGCCCCGCGCTCGAGATGACCTGCGTCTTCCCTGAGCTCGATCCCAGCAAGCCCGCGTCCTGCGACCCGGCGCGCGTCGTCGCGGCGATCAAGCGCACCAGCGCGACCAGCACCTTCGGCTCCCCCGCCATCTGGCGGCGCGTCGTACCGTGGTGCCTCGAGCACGGCGTCGAACTGCCCACGCTGCGCCGCGTGCTGATCGCAGGCGCACCCGTGCCCCCGTCGCTCGTCGAGGGCTTCCACCGCGTGCTCGCCCCGAACTCCGACGTGCACACGCCCTACGGGGCGACCGAGTCGTTGCCGGTCTCGTCGATCGCCGGACGCGAAATCATCGAGGTCGCAGCGGAACGCTCCGCCGCCGGCGCGGGCACCTGCGTCGGCCGTCCCGCCCCTGGCATCGACCTGCGCATCATCCGCGTCACGGACCAACCGATCGCGAAGTGGTCGGACGAGCTCGAGCTGTCCGCCGGCGAGATCGGCGAGATCACCGTGCTCGGTCCGGTCGTGACGCACCAGTACAAGTTCGAGCCGCGGCACACCGCCGCCGCCAAGCTCGACCACGCGGGCCGCGTGCGGCATCGCATCGGCGACCTCGGTTACCTCGACGCGGACGGCCGCCTGTGGTTCCTGGGCCGCAAGTCGCACCGACTCGAGACCGCGAACGGCATGCTGCCGACCGTCGGCGTCGAAGGCATCTTCAACACGCACCCGCGCGTCCACCGCAGCGCGCTGGTCGGCGTCGGGCCCGCGGGCGGCGAGCGTCCGTACCTGTGGGTCGAACCGACGCCGGACGAGTTCCCCGCCAACGCGTCCGCCGAACAACGCTTCGCCAACGAGCTGCGCGAACACGCCGGTAAGCACCCCGCCGCGTCCGTCGTCGAGGGCTTCCTGTTCCACCGCGGCTTCCCCGTCGACGTGCGACACAACGCGAAGATCCACCGCGACAACCTGAAGCGCGAGGCGGAGGCGCGGCTCGCATGAAGGCGCTCGTCACCGGCGGCGGAGGATTCCTGGGCGGCGCCATCGTGCGACGGCTCGTTGCGCGCGGCGACCAGGTCACTTCGCTCTCGCGCGGTCGCTACGCCGAGCTCGACCGGCTCGGCGTGCGCCACTTGCAAGCCGACCTCGCCGACTGCGCCGCGGTGCGCGAAGCGGTCCGCGGACACGACACGGTCTTCCACGTCGCCGCGAAGGCGGGCGTCTGGGGCCGGCGCGAGGACTTCTGGCGCGCGAACGTCGAAGGCACGCGCAACCTGCTGTGCGCCTCGATCGACGCGGGCGTCGCGCGCTTCGTCTTCACCAGCTCGCCGTCCGTCTGCTTCGACGGCGGCGACCACAAGGGCGCGTCGAACGACTTGCCGCGCGCACACCGCTTCCTCGCGCCCTATCCCGAGACCAAGGCGATCGCCGAAGCCCTGGTGCTCGACGCGAACGGCGAAGGCGGCTTGGCGACCTGCGCGCTGCGCCCGCACCTGATCTTCGGCCCCGGCGACCCGCACATCCTCCCCCGCCTGGTGGCTTCCGCGCGCGCCGGCAAGCTCGCGATCGTCGGCACCGGCGAGAACGAGGTCACGCTGACCTACGTCGAGAACGCCGCGCTCGCGCACCTCGCCGCGGCTGACGCGCTGTCGCCCGACGCACCGCACGCGGGCAAGGCCTACTTCATCGGCCAGGCGAACGCCGTGAGGCTCTGGCCGTGGATCAACGGCCTGCTCGAGCGCCTCGGCGAACGCCCCGTGACGCGCAAGGTTCCGGTGCGCGCCGCCTACACCGCCGGCCTCTTGATGGAGTCCGTCTGGCGCGGTCTGCGCCTGCGCGGGGAACCGCGCATGACGCGCTTCGTCGCGCTGCAGCTCGCCACGAGTCACTCGTACACGATGACCCCCGCGCAACGCGACTTCGGCTACGAGCCCGAGGTCGACATGGACGAGGCGCTGGAGCGCACCGTCGACTGGTTGCGGCAGACGACAGGAACTCGATGAAGCACGCTCCGATCCTCGCGCTGGCCCTCTGCTCACAGCTCGCCTGCAACGACGCGGAGACGCCCGCCAAGGTCGCCGATCCCGCGCGCGAATCCGCGGTCGAAGTGCTCGTGTTCCCCGGCCTCGAGGCCTTCGAGTTCCTGAAGGGCTGGGACGAGATCAGCCCCGCAGGGCAGCTCGAGCGCGAAGCGGACCTCGCGCGCTGGATCGACGAGATGGCGGAGGACTACGGCGATCCGTCGGACGAGGCGCAGAAGCCGCGCAACACGGGCGGAGCGCAGGAACGCGCCTGCCAGCTGCTCCCCGGCGCGATGCAAGTGCTGGGTACGCGCCTCGACGATGGCTCGTGGACCGCGGACGACCGCGCGTTCGCGGTGCGGGTCGCGCGGCTCGCGTCCTTCCTCGATCCGTCCGCGGACTTCCGCTTCGACACCGAGCCGCGACCGACGGCCGAGCTGCAGCGGCTCGTCACCTGGTTCGAGGCCCGGACCGCCGAGCCCAAGACGCTGAGCCTGATGGTTTCGTCCAGCTACAGCGGCCCTTGGTTCACGCGCGACGTGGAGACCGACCTCGAGATCTCCGTCGACGACGTCGAGTCGCTCTCCAACGAACTCGAACTCGAGATTGGTCACCGCGACGACGGAACCTGGTGCATGCGCGGACGCACGGGCGGCGCGGTGCAGTGGGTCACGGAACTCGGCATGCCCGCAGACCAGCCGGTCGCCTTCGGGGACGAGCCGCCAGTGGACCTCGGAAGCTACGGCTGGCGACTCTCGATGGTGCTCGGCTCCCCCGCCGAGTTCTACGTGTCGCGCGACGGCCGGGCGCTGTTCTACTTCGCGCGCAACTGAGCGCGGAGGCGGCGTCAGCGCGACTCGGCGATCCCGCTCAGCCGAGGCGATCCGCGGCCGCGGAGAACAGATCGCGCAGATCCGCATCCAGGAACACGAAGCGCACCAGCTCGATGGACGGGTGCTGCTCGAGCGCTTCCTTGACCGCGCCCAACGCGACAGGCGCGGCCTTCTCGGGCGGGTATCCGTAGACGCCGCACGAGATCGCCGGGAACGCGAGCGACTTGATCCCGTGCTCGGCGGCCAGCGCGATGGCGTGCGCGTGGCAAGCCGCGAGCAGCTCAGGTTCACTCGCGGAGCCGCCTTCCCAGATCGGACCGACCGTGTGGATCACGTACTTCGCGTGCAACTCATGCCCGCCGGTGATGCGCGCCTCGCCGGTCGGGCAGCCCTCGGAATAGAGCTCGATGCACTCGGCGAGCAACCCCGGACCGGCTCGCCGATGGATCGCACCATCGACTCCCCCGCCTCCGCGCAAGCGCTCGTTCGCCGCGTTGACGATCGCGTCGACACGTTCCTTGGTGAGGTCGCCGCGCTTGAAGCGGATGCGCTCGGTCATGCGCGGAGTCTACCTGGGTACACGAGCTCTTCAACGGAGACGCCCGGCGCACCCCTCTCGCGGGGCGCGCCGGGCGCGTTTCGTCGTGCCGCGTGGGTCAGCTCTTCGCCGGAGCGTGATCCAGCTCGAGCACGCGGCCGTCGTCGAGGTGCTTGGCGAGCTTCATGAAGTCCTCGAAGGACATCTCTTCCTGCTCGCGCGTACCACGGCGCCGGACGGCGACGGAGCCTTCTTCCTGTTCGCGGTCGCCGGCGATCAACATGAACGGGATCTGGGCGTGCTGCGCCTCCTTGATCTTCTTGTTCATGTGGCCGGGTTGGACCATGCACTCGGTGCGGAAGCCCGCCGCCTGCAGCTCTTCGTTCAGCTTCACACAGTAGTCCGCGTGTTGTTCGCGGATCGGGATCACGGCCACTTGCGTGGGCGCGCACCAGAACGGGAACTTGCCGCCGAAGTGCTCGATCAGCACGCCGACGAAGCGCTCGAGGCTGCCGAGGATGGCGCGGTGCACCATGATCGGACGCTTCTGCATGCCGTCGGAGTCGGTGTAGGAGAGGTCGAAGCGCTCGGGCAGGTTGAAGTCGCACTGGATCGTGGAGTTCTGCCACTCGCGGCCGAGGGCGTCCTTGATCTTGTAGTCGATCTTCGGGCCGTAGAACGCGCCGCCGCCTTCGTCGAGCTCGAGCTTCAGGCCGACCTTCTTCGCCGCGTCGCGCAGCGCTTGCGTGGCCTTCTCCCAGATCTCGTCGTCGCCGATCGTCTTGTCCGCCGGGCGCGTGGCGAGGTACGCGGTGTACTCGAAGCCGAAGTACCCCATGATCTCGTCGACCAGCGAGCAGACGCCGGCGATCTCGTCCGACAGCTGCTCGGGCGTGCAGAAGATGTGCGCGTCGTCCTGCGTGAAGCCGCGCACGCGCAGCATGCCGTGCAGCACGCCGGAGCGCTCGTAGCGGTAGACCGTGCCGAGCTCCGCCCAGCGGATCGGGAACTCGCGGTAGCTCCGCCCCCGGTTCTTGTAGATCAAGATGTGGCCCGGGCAGTTCATCGGCTTGACGCGGTACGGCAGCTCGTCGATCGCCATCGGCGCGTACATCAGGTCGCCGTAGTTCTCGAGGTGACCGGACACGCTGAACAAGCTCTCGCGCGAGACGTGCGGCGTGTAGACCGGCTTGTAGCCCGCGCGGGTGTGCAGATCCCACCACGCCTGTTCCACGGCGCGTCGCACGGCGCCGAGGTTCGGATGCCAGAAGACGAAGCCCGATCCCGCTTCGGGGTGCGAGCTGAAGAGGTCGAGGTCGGTCGCGAGGCGACGGTGGTCGCGCAGACGGATCTCCTCGAGCCACTCGAGGTGTTCGTCGAGTTCCTCCTGCGACCAGAAGGCGGTGCCATAAATGCGTTGCAGCATCGGGCGCTTCTCGTCGCCGCGCCAGTACGCGCCCGCGATGTTCAGCAGCTTGAAGTGATAGTCGCGGTCCAAGCGGTCGATGTGCGGCCCTTCGCAGAGGTCCGCCCAGTCACCGTGCTCGTAGAAGGTCAGCTTCTCGTCCTGTGGGATCAGCTCGAGCGCTTCGAGCTTGTAGTCCTGACCGGCGAGGCGCTTCCGCGCTTCTTCGCGCGTGACTTCGTGACAGACCAGCTCGGGAGAACGCTTCGCGATGCGCCGCATCTCCTTCTCGATCTTCCGCAGGTCCTTGTCGGTCAGCGGTTCTTCGAGGTCGAAGTCGTAGTAGAAGCCGTGTTCGATCGAGGGCCCGAAGCCGAAGCGAACACCGGGGAAGAGCTTGGCGACGGCCGAAGCCATCAAGTGCGCGACGGAGTGGCGCAAGGTCGAGAGGGGAAAGGCTGCTTCCACCGGCTCTCGAGCCTCCTGGAGCTCTGACATGCAATCGTCTCCTGCGGGATGGATGAACCCGCTCGCACCCACCTGGTACGAGAAGGGCCACGACCCTCCCTGGGGGATCGTGGCGAGAAAGGGTACCCCGGGGGCCCAGGGGCCGCCAGACGGCGGCGGGGCTCCCTCAGGTACCGGGCCCTATTCTTCGGCGAGCCAGCGCCGAACCTCGATGCCCAATCGGATTCCGGTCGCGTCGGCGACCCGTTCGCGGACCTCGTCGATCAGGCCGAGCACGTCCGCCGCCGTCGCGCCGCCGCGGTTCACGATGAAGTTGCCGTGGCGCTCGCTGACCACCGCGGCCCCGCGGGCCAGGCCCTTGAGCCCCAGGTCGTCGATCAGCTTCCCGGCGCTGCGGCCGTCCGAGAGCTCGGGGTTCGGGTTCTTGAAGATGCAGCCGGAGCTCGACTCGGTGACCGGTTGGACGCGGTTCTTCTCGAGCAGGAACTCGCGGGCGCGTTCCTTCACGACGAGCGGGTTCTCGGGCGTGAGGCGCAGGACGGCGGCGACGACGACGACCTCGCCCAGGTTGCCGCTGCGGTACTGCGGGTCGCAGTCCGCCCGCGCGAGGTCCTTCACCTCGCCGTCCATGGTCAGGATGCGCACGCTCTCGACGACGTCCCACAGGTCGCCCCAGCGTCCGCCCGCGTTCATCATCACGCCCCCACCGAGGTGTCCGGGGACGCCGACGAGGCCTTCGAGCCCGGCCCAGCCGAGCTCGGACGCCTTGCGCACGAGGCCCGGCAGGCTGGCGCCGCACCACGCGACGAGGCGCGGATCCTCTTCGCGCGAGGACGGCGCGACGCGGCTCGTCGGCAGCTCGTCCGCGTAGGGATCACCTTTCGCCTCGACCTCCGGCCGGAAGACGCGGTCGAGGCAGTCGGTCGCGATCACCACGCCGGGCAGCACGCCGTCCTGCACGATCAGGTTCGCGCCGCCGCCGAGCATGCGCACCGGGAAGCCCTGCTCCCGCGCTTCGACGAGCGCGCGGCACAGTTCGTCGGGCGACTTCGGTTCGAGCAGCCACTCCGCGCGACCGCCGACCCGCATCGTCGTCCTAGCGGACAGGTCTTCGTTGGGCAGTGCTACGCAGGGAAAGTGCTTCAAGGAGATCATCTTGGATGCTGTCGATGTCGCCCGCGCCGAGCACGAGCAGCGTGGACTGGCTGGGCAGCCGCTCGAGCGTGGCCTGGAGGCTGCTCTGCAGGCCGCCGCCGGCGAGCGCCTCGACGCCCGCGCGACGCAGGCGCGACGCGAGTTCCTCGGCGCCCGCACCGACCGCGTCGATGTGCTTGCGCGCGCCGTAGACGTCCGCCACGACGACGCGTTCGACGCCGCGCAAGCTCTCGACGAACTCGCCGAGGAAGCGCGCCGTGCGGCTGTGCTGGTGCGGCTGGAAGAGGACGTGCAGCGGACCGCCGGACGACGCGCGGCGCGCCGCCTCGACCGTGACGCGCACTTCCGTCGGGTGGTGCGCGTAGTCGTGGATCACTTCGATGCCGTCGATGGTCCCCCATGGTTCGAAGCGCCGACCCGCGCCGCGGTACTCGCCGATCGAGCGCGCCGCGGCCTCGGCGACGTCGCGCGGTTCGAGGTGCCACTCGCGCGAGCAGAGTCCGATCACGAGGCCGAGCGCTAGTGCGGCGTTCTCGACGTTGAAGGCGCCGGGGACCGCCAGCGCGACTTCCGGCGTCGCCCAGCCGGGTCCGATCAGGCGGAAGCGGAAGCAGCCGCGTTCCTCGCCCGACAGCTCGACCTTCAGCTCGTGGCCGAGGCGCCAGACCGGGACGCGCGCGCCGTTCGTGACGCGCTCGGGCACTTCGGTGCCGACGACCAGCAGGCCGTTCGGGTCGACGCGGTCCGCGAAGCGCGCGAAGGCTTCCTCGATTGCTTCGAGCGTGCCGTAGTAGTCGAGGTGGTCCGCCTCGACGTTGGTGATCACGCAACCGGTCGGCGCGAGCTGCAGGAAGGAGCGGTCGTACTCGCACGCCTCCATCGCGAACCAACCGCCGACCTCGGGCGTGATCGCGTTCGTGCCGAGTTCGCGGTCGGTGCCGCCGATCAGCGCGCCGGGGCGCGGCGCTCCGCGACCGGCCGCGGCGGCGGCGCCGCGCAGCGCGTAGTAGAGCAGCCACGACGTCGTCGTCTTGCCGTGCGTGCCGCAGACGGCCAAGCCGCGGCCGGCGGGCGCGAGCTTGCCGAGCAGCTCCGCGTACTTCATCACCGGCAAGCCCGCGGCCTGCGCGGCGACGACCTGCGGATCGTCGAGCGGCACGGCGGCCGAGCGCACGAGCGCGCCGGTACCAGCCGGCAGCTTCGACGGCGAAGGCCCGCTGCCGACCGCGATCCCGAGCTTCCGCAGCCCCTCGGTGAAGGGCGTCGCCACCGCGTCCTGGCCAGTGATCGTGTGGCCGCGCTCGAACAGGATGCGCGCGGCTCCCGAGAGTCCGGCGCCGCCCGCTCCGACGAGGTGCAGGTGCGCGGGGAGGCCGGGGATCAGGGACGGAGGGAGGGCGTCCTTCATGGAAGCGGAGTGCGGAGTGCCGATCGGAGAGCGCGCGTCGAGCGGCTCGGAAGTGTGGTCCATTCAACCGATCGGGAGCGCGCTCTCAAAGCACGGCCGACCGATTCCTGGCGTTCAATCACCGCCGCGCGCGAGCAGCATCAGGTCGTCGAGGATGCGCCGCGCCGCGTCGAGCGGAACGGCTCGTTCCAGCGCTGCCGCGCGACGCGCGCGTTCCTCTGCGCCGGTCGGTCCGGCGAGGCGCACGAGTTCGGCGATGAGCGCCGCGTCGAGCCGTTCGTCGTCCACGATGCGCACGCCTTCGCCGAGCCCGCGCGCGTTGCGCTCCTGGTGGCGGTCGCCGTGGTGCGGGTAGGGCACGACGACCGCGGGCACGCGCGCGGCGGCGACCTCGGCGAGCGTCGACGCCCCGCCGCGGCACAGCACGAGATCAGCGGCGCGGAGCAGCGCGGGGACGCCGGTGAGGTACTCGCGCACGACGAGTCCCGCGCGCGCGGCGGGCGCCTCGGGGAGTCGACCGGGGCCGCACTGGTGCAGAACCTCGATGCCGCCGGCCTTCAGCCCATCGGCGTGTTCCGCGACGAAGCGGTTCAGGCTGCCGGCGCCCTGAGAGCCGCCGAGCACGAGCAACAAGGGTCCGTTGCCGGGCAGGCCTACGCGGCGCGCGAGTTCACGGCGCTCGGCGTCCGTCGCGCGGCCTTGCGCCAGCGCCGGATCGAGCGGCGGGCCGACGAGGCGATGCCGCGTCCCCGGCGCCGCCGGAACGCTGGCCGGCCAGGCGTGGTAGACGCGTCGGACGAGCCGCGCGAGCGTGCGCGTCGCCTTGCCGGCGACGGCGTTCACCTCGAGCAGCGCGCAGGGCAGGCCGAGGCTGCGCGCCGCGAGCACCGCGGGCAGCGAGGTGAAGCCGCCGAGACCGAGCAACACTTCGGAACGGTGCCGGACGAGCGCGCGGCGGGCGCGCAGGGTGGCGGGCAGGGCGCGGCGCGCGAGTTGCGCGAGGCCCGGGGCTCCCCCACCGGCCGGCTCGAGCGGCAGGACGACGCGCTCGCAGTCCGGCGCGAGCGCGGCGAGCCCGGCGAGCGCCGACTCCTCGACCGCTCGACCGCTCGTGAACCACAGGAGGTCGGTCGGCGTCGCTCCGCGCGCCCGCGCGTCGGCGAGCAGGTGCAAGCCGGGAACGATGTGGCCCCCGGTCCCGCCGCCGGCGAAGGCGAGGCGAGGGCCGGGGGCCGGAGTCGTCGTCGACATCGATCAGGAACGGCGCTCGGAGGCGGTCTCGATCGAGTCTTCTCGCGTGGCGGCGGTCTGCTCGACCGTCACGACCTCGGCGTTCGGCTCGGCGTTCTCGACGGAGGTGCCGCGCAGGTCGGCGGCGAGCACTTCGCCGGCAGGACGCAGCGAGACGGCGGCGAGCAACGCCATGCCGGCCCAGACGAAGCTACGGACTCGCGGATCCATCAGCGCACCCGAGGACGATCGGCCGACGCGCGGTTCGAGGAGCTGTTGCGCGACGCGGAGGCGACCTCGGTGGTCGTCGTGACGCGCGCGCCGGCGGGCATCGCGATGACTTGGCCGACGGACATGCGGTTCGGATCGAGGCCCGGGTTCAGCGCGAGGATCGCGGAGACCTGCTTGACGCTGCCGAGCTGGTCCTGGGCGATGCGCGAGAGCACGTCGCCGGACTGGATCGTGTAGGTGCCGCCGGGACCGCTCGGGACCGCGGGCTTGCTCGACGGCGTGCGCGCTGCGAGAGACTCGGTGGCCGCGTCGGCGCCGGGCAGCATCAGCTTCTGACCGACGTACAAGTGGTCGGGGTCGAGGCCGGGGTTCAGCGCGACGATCTCCTGCATGCGGCGGGTCGTGCCGAGTTGTTCCATCGAGATCTGGCTGAGCGTCTCACCGCGTGCGACGACGTGCTCACGCTGGCGGCGGTGCTTGTCCATCTTGGAGAGGTTGTCGCGGCCCGATCCGGGCGTCGGCTCGGGCCGGTTGGTCGCCGGGAGATCCGCCGCGGGAGTGGGACGGAAGTTCGCCGGGTCCTGGGTAGGGACGATGCCGATCTGGAGCCCCGCCGGCCGGACCGCCGGGCCGTCGACCACAGGGCGATCGGTGGTGACGAAGCCGACCCCCGGGGCGCCGGTCTGAGTCTGCTTGGCGAGTTCCGCCGCCGACTTGCCGGTCGCGTACTTCTCCTCGAGCGATTTCGCCTTCGCGGCCTGCTGGCTGCGGTGCAGTTCTTCGGCGCGCTTCGCCTCTTCGCGGCGGCGCAGGGCCTCGCGCTGCTGACGCTCCGCGGGCGTGAGTTGACGCGCGGGCGCTTCCTTCGCCGGTCCCGCCTTCGCGACCTTCTCGTCCGCCGGTTTGGAGTCGCCGTCCCACAGCGCGAACGTGACGAGGGTCACCAAGAGGAAGACGAGGGCGAGGACGCCGTAGCGTTCGATTCTCTGCATCGCGGGCTCCGGGGATCGAGTCGGCTGGGGCCGACGGAACGAAGGTCAGGTGTCAGGTGGTTTCGGGAGAGTCCTCTTCCGTCCGTCGCGCCGCGCCGAGAGCGAGGCCGACCGCGATGGAAGAGACGATCAGGGAGGTTCCGCCGTCCGAGAGGAACGGCAGCGTCATCCCCTTGGGCGGGGCGAGGCCGGTCACGACCTGCATGTGCAGCATGGCTTGCACGCTGACCGACAACAGCAGACCGAACGAGCTCAGCGCGAGGTAGCGGTTGCGAATCGTGAGGACCATGCGCAGAGAAAACCAAACGAAGGCCAAGATCAAGCCCAACGTGAGGAGTGTTCCGACAAGTCCCAGTTCTTCACCGATCATCGCGAAGATGTAGTCGGAGTCCTGGTACGGAATGCCGCTGTTGCGAAAGCCGCCGTGACCGAGTCCGACGCCGAAATACTGGCCCGATCCGAGCGCGCGCACGGCGTCCGACGCTTGCGCGTTCTCCGACACGCCGAGGAACACGTCGACGCGCTTGCGGATGTAGTCGAAGAAGGTCACGCCTACGACGAAGGCCGCGCCTCCGATGCCGATCGCGGACCCGGCGGAGTGCATGAAGCGCGCGCCGCCGATGTAGAGCGTCGAGACGAAGCACAGGAAGAACAGCAGCGCTCCGCCGAGGTCCGTCTCCGCGCCGATCAATGCCATCACGAAGAGGCCGATGCCGAGCACGGGCCCGACACCCTGCCGCAGGTCGAGCAGGCGCGGCCCGAGCCGGGTACAGCGGTCGGCGACCCACAGCACCATCACGATCCGGGCGAGTTCGGAGGGCTGGAAGGTCCGGTTCACGAAGGGCAGCAAGACCCAGCGGGCCGAGCCGTTGCGCGCCTCGCCGATCCCCGGCACCCAGACGCAGATCAAGGCGATCACCACCCCCACGACGAGGGCCGGGAGGAAGCGCCGCAGGCCCTGCGGGCCGATCCGGGCGCAGATCAGGATCGCGCCGACGCCGAGCAGGCGGTAGATCGCCTGCTGGGTGACCTCGCTCTTGTAGTCGGCGGGGCTGAGGGTCGTGGCCGCGTGGCTCGCCTGCAGCAGCATGCCGAGTCCCATCAGCGACAGGACGCAGAGGAACAGGCGCAGCGCCGGACGCGACGGCGACGGAGCCTCGGCGCGGCGCGTGAAGGTCTCGAGGCGCTCGAAGATCGTCAGCTGGTGCTCGGAGGGACCGAGCGCGACGGCGCCGGCGCGTTTGCGGAAGCGTGCCATCTGCCTACCGGACCTTGAGGAGGGCCAGACCGAGCATCGCGCAAGCCGCCGCGACGATCCACGCGCGCACGACGACGGTGACTTCGTGCCACGGGGCGGCGCCCTCGTGGAAGATCCCGCCGTGGCGCTCGAGGCCGTGGTGCACGGGGGCGCAGGTGAAGATCCGCTTGCCGCCGCTGCGTTTGTACCAGAACGTCTGCAGCCAGGAGCTGCCGAGGTTCACGAAGAAGACGGCGCCGATCAGCGGCAGCACGAGCTCCTGCTTCGCGACGAGCGCCATCCACGCGAGCAACGCTCCGATCGGCAGTGAGCCCGAGTCACCCATGAAGACCTTCGCGGGGAAGGCGTTGTACCAGAGGAAGCCGAGGCACGAGCCGACGAGCGCCCCGCCCATCACGGCCATCTCGGACGCCGCGGGCACGTACGGGATGGCGAGGTAGCTCGTCCAGTCCCAGCGACCGCTGACGTAGCAGAAGATCGCGAGCGTCAGGCCGGAGATGATCATGCAGCCCGACGCGAGGCCGTCCATCCCGTCCGTGATGTTCGCGGCGTTGGCCCAGCCCACGACGACGACCCACTCGAAGGCGACGAAGGCGAGCACGCCGATCAAGCTGGCACCCAGCGGGATCGACAGGTCCTTGAAGAAGGGCGGGTAGAGGTTCAGCAGCGTCTCGCGGCCGTTCGTGCGCGCGTAGTAGGCGAAGGCGCCGACGACGAAGAGCGCAACGAGCCCCAGGCCGGCCATCTTCGCGCCGCGCGCGAGGCCGTGGGAGTTCTTGACCGTCAGCTTCAGGAAGTCGTCGACGAAGCCCACCGAGGCGACGCCCGCCGTCAGCACGAGTCCGAGCAGGACGTACGCGTTGTCGAGGCGACACCACAGCAGCACGGACGCGAGCAGCGAGGTGACGAGGAACGAGCCGCCCATCGTCGGCGTGCCGCGCTTGCTGATCTGGCCCGGCTTGAGGATCGGCTGCAGGTCCGTCTTCTCGACGTCCTCCAGCACGCGGTGGCCCTTGAGCCAGCGGATCACGAAGTGCCCCCACCACAGCGCGAACAGGAAGGCCGTGAGGGTCGCCATCGCGACGCGGAAAGTGACGTAGCCGAAGAGCTGCACGCCCAGGGCGTCGTCGAAGATGCCGGGGAGCAAGACTAGCGACCCTCCAGCAGCTCGGAGACGAGGCGTTCGAGCCCGACGGCGCGGCTGCCCTTGACGAGCACGACGTCGCCGGCGCGCCACGTGTCGCGCACGAAGCTCGCGGCCTCGGCGACGCCCGTGGCGTGGTGGATGTGTTCCTGCGCGAGTCCGCCCTCGAGCGCGCCCGCGGCCGTCGCTCGGCACAGATCGCCCACGAGCACGAGCTCGTCGATTCCGTTGGTCGCGGCGTCGACGCCCACGGCGTGGTGCAGCTCCGCCGCGAACTCTCCGAGCTCGAGCATGTCGCCGAGCACGAGGATGCGCCGCTCGAAGCCGTGCAGGCCGGCGAGCACCCGCACGCTGGCCTTCGCGGAGTCCGGGTTCGCGTTGTAGGTGTCGTCGAAGAGCGTGACGCCGTCGACGTCGTGGCGCTCCATGCGACGGTGTCCGCCGGAGAGCCGGCTGACCGCAGGCAACACTTCGTCGAGCTCGATGCCGAGCCCGCGACACGCGGCGAGCGCCGCGAGCAGGTTCTGCACGTTGTGACGGCCGAGCAGCGGGAAGGTCACCTCGCGCCCCTCGAGGCGGAAGGTCGTCCCGCCGGAGTGGAACCAAGGATCCCGCGCGTCGAGATCACCGTCCCCACCCACGCTGAAGGTGATCACGCGCGCCGCGGTCGACGCGCGCAAGGTGGGCGTCCACGGGCAGTCGGCGTTCAGCACGCAGAATCCGTCTCGCGGCAGCGATGCGGACAGCTCGCCCTTCTCGCGCGCGACGCCTTCGACGGACAGGAGCCCCTCGAGGTGCGACGCGCCGATGTTCGTGATGATGCCGGCCGTCGGGCGCGCCGTGCGGCAGAGCGCGGCGATCTCGCCGGGGTGATTGGTACCCATCTCGACGACGAGCACCTCCGTGTCCTGGTCGGCGAGGAAGAGCGTGTGCGGGACGCCGATGTCGTTGTTGAACGAGTTCGGCGAGCTCACCGTGTTGCGCACGGTGGACAGCAGCTCGAACAGGATGTTCTTCGTCGTCGTCTTGCCGCAGGAACCCGTGATGCCGATCACGGGGACGTCGAGCTGCGAGCGGTGCCACGACGCGAGGTCGGACAGCGCGCGACGCGGATCGGCGTGCGCGAGCACGGGGAGCTCGGCGGGGAGTTCCGCGAGCGTCGAACCGAGTTCCGAAGCCGGTCCGCGCAGCAGCAAGCCGCCGGCTCCGGCGCGTTGCGCCGCGGCAGCGAAGCGATTGCCGTCGAAGTTCGGTCCGGACAACGCGACGAAGAACGCACCCTTCGCGAGGCTGCGTGTGTCCGTGCTGACGCCCACCGCTGTACGCGCCGCGTCACCGCGCAGCAACTCCGCGCCGGTCGAGTCGACGATGTTCTGAATGCGCAAGCGAATCACCCGATCCTCTCGATCACGAGAGCTCCTCGAGGACGACTTCGCGGTCACTGAACGGCAGGACTTCGCTGCCGATCGTTTGAGTGGTCTCATGCCCCTTGCCGGCCACGAGCACGACGTCGCCCGAACGCGCGGACGAGAGCGCGAGTCGGATCGCGGCGCGGCGATCGACCTCGACGTGCAGTTCAGCGGAAGTACCGCGCGCACCTTCCGCGACCGCGTCGCAGATGGCGCTCGGATCCTCGGAGCGCGGGTTGTCGCTGGTGACGACGACGACGTCCGCGCGACTCGCCGCGGCGCGTCCCATCAGGGGGCGCTTGCCGCGGTCGCGATCACCGCCGCAACCGAACACGACGAACAGTCTTCCGCCGGTCGGCAGGGCATCTCGCAACACGTCCAGAACTCGCACGAGCGCATCCGGCGTGTGGGCGTAGTCGACGAATACCGCCGGAGAACGACCTCCATTCGCCGATTCTCCGACGCGCTCGAGACGCCCCGGAGGAGCGGAGACGGCTGCGAGCCCTTCCGCAAGCGCGGAAGGACTCGCACCCGACGTGAGTACTGCTGCCGTCGCCGCCAAGGCGTTCTCGACGTTGTGACGACCCAACAGAGGCAACCGCAGCTCGACCCCGGAAAACCCCATCCCACTCAGGGTAAGAAGCGTTCCCTGCAAATCTGTCACGAGCTGAGAAGCCGACAGGTCGGCGACGTGCGCAGTACCGTTCGTTGCAACACCGAAAGTGATGATGCGTGCGTGTTTCTTCGCGGCCGCCGCGACCATCACCTGGTGGTGAGGATCGTCGGCGTTGATGACCGCGGACGAGTTGTGATCGAGAGCAGTGAAGAGCAGTGCCTTCGCTGACGCATACTGGTCAATCGTTCCGTGATAGTCCAGATGATCACGACCAAGATTCGTGAAGATCGCAACGTCGATCTCGACGCCGGCGATGCGCTCTTGGTCGAGCGCGTGCGAACTGACTTCCATGACGATGGAGTCACCGCCGAGTCGCACGTGTTGCGCGAGCAAGGCTTGCAGTCCGGGACCGTCCGGCGTCGTGTGCGTCGCTGCTTCGAAGCGATCACCGGCGAGTCGGTTGCCGACCGTCCCCAACACACCGGAGCGCTTTCCACAACTTGTCCATAAGTCGTGGACAAGTGCGGCGGTCGTGGTCTTGCCGTTCGTGCCGGTGATGGCAACGACGGTCAGTTCGTGCGACGGGTTGCCGTAGAGCTCCGACGCGACGCGGCCGGCGAGGCCACGCGCTTGCGGATGCAACCACAGCGGCGCGCCCGAGCGCGCGACGGCGGAATCGAGGTCCGCGTTCGCGAGCGGCGCGAGGATGGCGCGCGCACCGGCGTCGAGCGCTGCCGAAGCGAAGCGGGAGCCGTCCGTCGAATGGCCCGGGATCGCCACGTAGAGGTCATTCTGGGCCACTCTTCGGCTGTCCAGGCTCACGCCGAGGACGTCGACTTCGCGGCCGACTCCCCCACGCAGCTCACCACCGAAACGATCGACGAGTGCCCCCAACATCACTCCGCGTCGCCCTCCTGCCAGGATGCGTGAACGACGGACACGCGGTCGGTCCAAGGACGTTCGAACTGGTTCTGGATGTGGTCGTACGCAGCCTCGCCGTTGCGCTCGTGCGCGATCCAGCCGGGGACGCCGTTGTGCGTCAGGCCGAGCGCTTCGTGCAGCAACTTCATCGCGGCGGGTCCGGCGATCTTCGATCCGTACTTGCCGTTCTTCAGCGCTTCGTCCGCGACGAGATACACCATCACCTCGCGGTCGCTCTCGGGCGCGTGCCCGAACACGCAGATCGAAGAGACGTAGCACGCGCGCGAGTGCGGCTTCGCCTTCGTCTTGATCGACGCGAACGAAATGAAGCCCTTGTCCTTCGAACGCTTTCCACGGTTCAAGTGGTTGCGCTCCTGCTCGAGGTGCAAACAGACGACGCCGTCTTCCTTCTCGGTCGTGCCGGTCTTCGACCCGAACCAGATCGGAGAGCCCGACGCGACGACGGCCTTCTGCAGGTCCTTGCCCGTTCCCTCGAGCGCGCCGAGCCGCATCATGTCGCGGACCTGGTCGCAGGTCTCTCGACGGAACACGCGCTCGCGCGGCTCCGAGTCGAGAGTGTACAGCTCGCCGTTCAGGCCGATGCCGCGTACGAGCGTCAGCGGCTTGCGCTCGCCGCCGCGCAGGACAGTCGCGAGGCCCGCGGCGTGTTGCCACAACGTCACGCCGACCTCGTGCCCGAAGCAGACCGATGCATGCGTGTACGCACGCTTCCAGGGGAGCGCGGTCAAGTGCCCGCCGCGCTCGCGTCCGAGTCCGACACGCGGCTCAGTGCCGTACCCGAGTTGCTCGAGCTTGCCGTGCATGAAGCTGTCCGAGACGCGCGTTCCGATCTGCACGAGGATCGCGTTCACGGAGTGCGCGAGCCCGTAGCGCGCGGAGAGCAGCCCGGTCTGGTGGCCCTCCGCCTCGCGGATCGGCTTGCTGCGGCCCTCGAACCAGAAGGTGCCGTCGTGCGTGTCGAAGATCTCTTCGGGGCGGACGACCCCGGCCTCGAGCGCCGTCGCCATGACGAGGACCTTGAAGGTCGAGCCGGGCGTGTACTCGTGGTAGAGCGGTAGGAACTCGGCCGACGGATACTTCGAGACGCCGTCGACGGCGAGCACTTCACCCGAAGCCACGTCGACGACGATCGCCATCGTCACGGCAGGCTCGTGTTCTTCCACGACCTCGAGCAACACTTGACGCGTGAAGGCTTGCAAGCGCGCGTCGATCGTCGTGACGACCGCGGGCGTCTCCCCCTCCGGCGTGTCCCACTGGTAGTAACGCTTGCCCGCACCGCGCGCGGGCTGCAGACGTTCGTACTCGTAGTGCGCGGGCGCGGGTCGCAACTCGCGCCACGGGTCTTCTTCGAAGAGGTGCGCGCCTAGCAGCTCGAGGCCGCAGAACGGATGCACGTGGTCGAGCGTCTTGCGCACTTCGTGCTCGAAGGCGAGCCGCTCTTGTTCCGGGTCGCCGTCGTGTTCGGTCTCTGCCCAGCGCAGCGCGGTCATCTCGCGTGCGCGCGGTTCGTCGACGAAGCGCCACTCTCCGAGGATTTCGAAGGGATCCTGCTCCGCGGCGACGTCACGCACCGGATATGTGCGTGCATGTTGGAAGTCGACGCGCATCTGATGAGCCGCCACCTTCTCGTCGTCCAGGACGGCGATCACGTCGTCGACGCGCGACGGGTCGATGCCTTCGAAGGCGACGGCGTCCGCGCTCGGCATCAGGCCTCGCCAGATGCGTTCGCGCTGTTTGCGCATCGCCTTGTCGTCGCTCGCGTCGGCGAGCTCGGACGCGGCGAGGATGTTCGAGGCGAGTCCGTCCGCGAGGAAACGGCTCCACGTCGTCGGACTGGGCGTGCCCATCTCGCCGGCGTGCCGCCCGCGCACCTCTTCGCCGAGGGCGCGCGCGGGTTCCCAGAGCAGCTCCCAACGATCCCCCTGCGCGGGCGCGACGACCTGGAAGCCGTCGAGGTCCTCGTCCGTGTACCACTCGTGCACGCGGCGCGCTTGGTCACGGTCGAGCTGGAACAAGGTCCCGCTCGTGCGCAAGACGCCGCCGTACGCGCCGGGCAGCATCTTCGCGAGCATCGACTTCGCGTCGCACTGCGGACCGAGCGCCACGGAGAGTCGCTCGGCGATGCGCTCGGGCGTGTGCGCCTGCCACATCGCGCGCGGCGACATGACGAGGTCCATGCGCTCGACCGAGCGCGCCATCACGCGGCCGCCGCGGTCCACGATGTCGAAGTCGGGGCGCGGGGGCTCGTGCACGCTCGCGTGGCTCGGCTGCGAGAAGTGCTCGAGCACGCCGTATCCGACTGCCTTCGCCACGACCATGGCGAGCACCACGGCCACGAACAAGAACGCGCTGGCGGGGCGCAAGCCCGACGCCGAACGGAAGTTCGCCGGCTTCATTCGGTGAGCTCCGCCAGGTCGGTCTCCGCCTCGGGAACGAGGTCGTCCTGGTCGAACAGGAACTGTTCCTGCATCAAGCGCGCGGTCAGTCCTTCGTTGCCTGCGCGGATCAAGTCCCCCTCGCGCTTCATCGAGTCGAGGGCCTGACCACGCGCGTGGTTACCCGACTGGACCCAGGTCGTTGCCAGTCCCACCGCGAGTGCGGTGGAACTGACGAACAACGACAGCAAGAGCCGCGTCATCGCCTTCCCCTCGTGCCCCGAGAGAGCTTCGACGACGCGGTGTCCAGTTCGGGCCGCTGACGCACGGCCACGCGCAGTCGCGCGGAGCGGGAGCGACGGTTCATTCGCCGCTCGGACTCGCTCGCGCTGATCGGTTTCTTGGTGAGCAGTTCCCAGCGGCCGTCGCGCACGCCGTCCTTGAAGAAGCGCTTCACCTCGCGGTCCTCGCCGGAGTGGAAGGAGATCACCGCGAGGCGTCCTCCCTCGGCGAGCCAGTGTTCCGCCGCGGCGAGGCCGCCGAGCAGCTCTTCGCCCTCTTCGTTCACGGCGCGGCGCAGCGCTTGGAAGCACTTCGTCGCGGGGTGGATCTTGCCGCCCTGCCCGAGCGTCGTCGCGATCAACTGCGCGAGCGCGGCCGTACGTTGGAACGGCACGCGGCGCCGCGCCTCGACGATCGCCGCCGCGACCTTGCGCGAGCGCGTCTCGTCCCCCTCGTAGAAGAAGAGGTCCGCGAGGTCCGACTCGTCCCACTCGTTCACGATGTCCGCCGCGGTCCGCTCCCGCGTGACGTCCATGCGCATGTCGAGCGGCCCGTCCTCGAGGAACGAGAAGCCGCGCTCGGGTCGGTCGATCTGCATCGAGCTGACACCGAGGTCGAACAAGGCTCCGACCGGCCGCCCGATCCGCTCCTTGCGGATCAAGCGAGAGAGTCCGGCGAGGTGCCCCTTGCGCAAGCGCACGCGATCGCCGAATTCGGCGAGCCGTTCACCGGCCAGGGTCAAGGCGAGATCGTCCTGGTCCACGCCCAGGAGGCGCAGCTTCGGACAGGTCTGCAGGATCAACGAAGCATGACCGCCCATCCCGAGCGTTCCGTCGACCACCCAGCCCTCGAGCATCGCGGGGTCTTGCCCCACGATGCCGGCCAGGACTTCGGTCGGAAGGACAGGCGTGTGCGCAGGGCGCCCCTCGCGCCCCGGCTCCGCCGGCCCTTCTTGCTTCGCCATCGCTTCGATCATCTCCCCTTCACTTCTGCCGCGCCCGGGACCCCTCAGTCCCCGCCGCCGCCACAGAGCACCTCGCCCAACTCATCGAAGTCGGAACCACTCTCCTCCTGGAACGCCTCCCACCGTTCGCGCGGCCAGAGCTCCGCGCGTTCGATCACGCCGACCATGGCGACTTCCTTCTCGAACCCGACCTGCTGTCGTAGCTTCTCCGGAACGAGCAGACGGCCCGAGGCGTCGAGCTGCACGCGGTGCGTGTTCGAGAAGAACAACCGCTGCATCTTGCGCGCCTTGGCGCCGGTGAAGGCCTGCGTGTCCATCCGCGCGAGCGCGCGCTGGAAACCGTCCTCGGAGAAGAGAAACAGACAACCGTCGAGGCCCAGGGTCAGGAAGGCGACCATGTTCCCCTCGGCATCGCGACCGAGCGCTTGTTGGAAGCGCTTGGGCACGAAGACGCGGTGCTTGGCATCCATCGAGTGAAAGGAGTCCCCGTAGAACATCCCTGTCACCCCTGAACGGCCGGAGTCGAACTCCAGCGCCACTTTGCACCACTCAGCACCACGCCCCTATTCTTCCGCGACACCGCCCCCCCGTCTAGCGCCCCGGATCCAATTCCGGCCGGACTTTCCGTGCGTCCGGGGGCCGCGTGGTGCCCCCTCGGGAGCGACCCACCAGATCTGGTGGTCCACCCGCACTGCCACACCGGATCTAGGGAGCCCCTAGGCTCTCTCAAAATCGAGAGAAGAGCGCGCCAGGGATGAGATCGCGCCTCGCGGCGCTCCTGAGCGCCACCCGCCGGCCCGATCCCGTCGCGCCACCGCGCGCCACCGCCTCGGGACCTCGCGCGCCACGCGGGCCGGCCCCCGGCGGGCGCGCTCACGGCACGCCGGTGCCACCGCGCCCCACCGAGCGCTGCCGCGGGTGCTCCGCAGGGCCCATCGGACGGCCCGCGCTCGCGTCCGCTGCCCCACCGAGCGCCACCCGCGGCGCCGCGAAGCCGAGCAGGATCCGCTAGTTCGACGCCGAGGGCAGCGCGCCCGAGTCGGCGTCCGCTTCCGCGTCCACCTCGTCCGACTCTTCCGCCTCACCCGACGCCTGCGCCGCGGCGCGCGCCTCGCTCACCGGAGCTTGCAGCTCGTCGGCGCCGTCCTCGTCACCGATCGACTCGCCGTCCTCTTCGAAGCTGGTGCCCTCGAGCACCTCCTGCAGGCGCGAACGCAGTTCGTCCATGCGCTCCGCGCGGAAGTCGAAGACCTGCACTTCGAGCTGTTCCTTGCGGCGCGGACGACGCATCACCAAGAGTTCGGCGCCTTTCGCCCGTTTGACGCGTTCCAGCTTCAAGCGCCGCTTGCGCATCAAGAGCAAGCAGAGCAAGTAACGCACTTCCTTGAGCTGCTCCGTGTCGCGGTCGGCGAGCTCCATGAAGAGCCGCTCCATCGTCGCGAGGTCGAGCGCCAGCGTGCGCTTCTTGTTCTCCTGGTGGTGCGTGAACCACCAGATCAAGTCGTCCCCACCGGTCTCGTGTTCCGCCCAGCACGCGTCGCAGAGGTCGCCGCGTTGCAGGTCGTCCCCGTCGACGCGCAGCAGCGAAGCGTGCCGTTCGCCGTCGGTGAAGACGTGCTCACACGCGCTGCATTCGCCTTGTCGGCGACGGATCTTCCACTGGGCCATGAAGGGGGTTCCGGGGAGCTGGAGGCCGCGAATCGGCTGCTCAGAGCTTACTCACTGCCGCGTGGCGGATCCCGCTCGCGGGGCCCTTTTGAGGCCCTCCGAGCGCCACCAGCGCTCCCACTCGATCGGCGACCAGGACTCGCGGACGCCGGACAGCTTCTGCAGCGCGTCCTGGGCCGCCCGCGGGCTGGCGGGGCGCGCGTCGCGCCGCAGCAGCGCGTCGAGGTGCGAGATCAGCGGCGGGATCCCCCACGGATCGCCGAGCTGCCCCAGCCCGCGGCAAGCTGCCTCGTGCACGGCGGGGTCGGGGTCCAAGAGGCAGCGCACGAGCAGCACGCGCGTCGGCTCGAGCACGTTCGCGTTCTTGCCTCGCTCGCCGAGCGCGCGCGTCGCCTGGGCGCGCACCGTCCACTCGGGGTCGTCGGTCGCGAGCCGGCCGAGCGCTTCGCGCACCGTCGCCTCGTCGTTCTTCGCGTGCGGCAAGCGCGCGAGCAGGTTCGCGCCGCGGCGTCGCGACGCCTCGCGCTCGTCCTCGAGCAGCGGCAGCACCATCACGCAGACGTGCGCGTCGTTCATCAGCGCGATCGTGTCGGCCGCGATGGTCGCCGCCACCTCGTCACCGGCGCGCACCAGCTCGATCAAGCTCGGCGCGGACTCGACGCCCAGCGCGACGAGCTCACGCTGCGCGCGCAGGAACGGCCCCGGCATCTGCCCGCGCTGCGCCATCGCGCGACCCGAGTAGAACTGGCCCATCACGATGATCCAGTTGTCGATCAGCGCCTGGCGCCGGTCGGGATCGGAGAGCGCTTCATCGCGCGCCGCGGCCCACACCTCGCCGGACTGCAACCACGCCGACCACGCCTCTCGGTAGCTCGCGGGGACTTCGTCGAGCGTGACGACGCGACCGGTGTCGTTGCCGCGAGCTTCGTCCGCGGCTTCGTTGCTGCCGCAAGCCGCGAGCAGCGTCAGCAGCGACAAGACGAGGACGGGAGGGGTCGTGAGGGGGCGCATGGAGACTCCGGGGGCGAAGACTCTAGCGTCCGCGGGCCCCGAGGGAACGGGTCTCCTCAGCCGAGTCCCAACTCCGCCGCGCTGCACTGCGACAGCCGCCGGTCCCACTCCTCGAGCGCGTGCT
This sequence comes from Planctomycetota bacterium, assembly GCA_020638835.1. Taxonomy (GTDB): domain Bacteria; phylum Planctomycetota; class UBA1135; order UBA1135; genus JACKHV01. Next base: position 69,729 of record JACKHV010000004.1, read on the forward strand.
GCTTGATGCGGTCCGAGAACCAGTCCTCGGGCGGGAGGCTCGCGGGGTCGGGCCGGCCGAGGGCGAAGGTGTCCTCGAGCAGGCGGAGGAAGTCCGGGTCGGGGCCGTCGCACGAGGGCGTCGCCGCGCGGGGCAGCGACGCGCGCGCGCGCTCCACGTCGGCTCGCAGGGCGCCGAGCCGCGCGGGATCGTCGATCCACGACTGCAGCATGTCGCGCAGCTCGGACGCGGAGCCGCGCTCGAAGAAGCGCACGCCCACGCCGTCGGCGGCGCGCTCGCGGAAGGCCGGGGCGTCGACGACGGCGCAGGGCAGGCCGGCGTCCAGCGCTTCGTCGAAGGTGAGGCCGTACGACTCGCGCGCGCGCGTCGGGATCACCGCGGCGTGCGCGCTGACGAAGGCTCGCTCGTGCAGCGCGGCGGCGTCGTAGGGTCCGTGGTTCGTGTAGGAGACGGCGGGGAAGCGCGCGTGCAGGTCGTCGAGGAAGCCGGGTCGCTCCAAGGAGCCCGCGAGCTCGAGGCGCACGACGCTCGGATCGCGCAGGCCGGCGACGGCTTCGAACAAGAGGTCCGTGCCCTTCAGGCGCGAGAGCCCGCCCCACTGCGCGAAGGTCCACGGCGGTCCGGCGGCGAGCGGTTCCGCGGTGACCGCGGTGGTCGCACGCGCCGCGACGCGCGGCGGCAGGATGCGCACTTCACTCGCTTCGAGCGCGCCGTCCATGAAGCGCGCGACGGCATCGGCGTGCGCGCGACTCGGCGCGCTGACTGTGCGCGCGAGCTTCAACTCGCGCTGCAAGTCAGCTTGGCGTTCGGCGAGCGCGATGAAGTGCTCTTCCGCGCGCACCCACGGCGTGAAGGGCGGCAACGCGCCGGCGCACGGCGGGCAGACCATGCCGTTCGCGGGCGACTCGCAGAAGCTGCCGTCCGTCGGCTTCACGCGGAACGCGATCGGGCAGCTCGTCCAGTGGTCGTGCAGGTGCACCGTCGCGGGCACGCCTTCTCGCGCGGCCGCGAGCACCAGGTCGCGCGAGAGCCGCGTCCAGTGGTGCACCGAGACGACGTCGGGACGCTCCGCGCGGATCAGCTCGCGCACGCGCGCGTGGATCGCCGGCGACGAGCTCTTCTGCCAGTGGTCGTAGTAGAGGTCGGTGCGCGGCAAGCGCAGCACGCGGACCGTCCCGCCACGCGGCGCCGCGTGCTCTTCCCGGCTCTCCTCGGCACCCGGGCCGCCGTGCAGCGTTCCCGCGCAGACGACGACCTCGTGCGCGCCGTCGGCGGACGCGAGGGACTCCGCCAGCTGCTGCACGTGCCGCTCCGTCCCGCCCGAGAGCTCCGGCGGATAGCCGTGCACCAGGAACAGCACCTTCATCGCGCGGCGCGTTCCCCGAGCACGCGTTCGTAGACCGCGAGGACGGCGTCGTGCATCTCGTCCAAGGTCGGCGGGAACTCGCCCGCGCGGTAGAAGGCGTCAAGATGCGACGGGTCGTCGATCGCCTCACCCAGCACACGCGCCAGGTCGAGCGCGTCGCCCGGCGCGAAGTGCAGGCCGTGTTCGCCGGCGTGCACGAGTTCCGCCATGCCGCCGAGGTGCGAGACGAGCAGCGGCGTGCGCGCGGCGAGCGCCTCGAGGATCACGAGCGGCGCGTTCTCGAACCACACGCTGGGCACGACGAGCAAGTCGGTTCGCGCGAGCTGCGCGGCGACGGCGTCGCGTCGCAGCGGACCGTGCAAGTGCGCGCCGCACGCACGCGCGAGCGCTTCGAGTCGCTTGCCGTACTCCGGCTGCGCCGCGGGCCCGAAGAGGTCGAGCCGCGCGCGCGAGCGCTGTTCGGGCGTCAGCCGCCCCCACGCTTCCAGCAGGACGTCCGGCCCCTTCGCGGGGATCATGCTGCCGAGGAAGGCGACGCGCACTTCCGCGCCACGCGGCTCACGCGGCAAGCGACCGAAGGCGTCGAGGTCGACGCCGGTCGGCAAGTGCTCGATGTGGTCGGGCGACATGCCCCACTCCACGAAGCGCTCGCGCAGGAACGCACTCGGCGAGAGGAAGCGGTCCACCGACGGGAGCAAGCGCGTGCGGAAGTCGTGTTCGCGCTCGGCGAGCCGCTCCGTCCACAGCGCCTCGGCGCGCGGATCGGGGTCCGCCGCGTCGCCGTCCGCCTTGCGCGAGAGCGCGCGCCCCGCCCCCCGCGCCGCCGGTCCGAGGTCGATGCCGGTCTTGCGCTTGAGCCCGGAGATCCAGCCCGCGAGCCGCTGTTCCGTGGGGGTCTGCGCGTACTTGAAGTGCGACAGGCACTGCGCGCAGCGCGCGCGGTCGATCTCGTGGCAGACGGTGCCTTCGACGTGGACGCGCTGCCCGAAGCGCGCGCACTGCAGCCAGTAGTCGTGCAACGTCATCACGACGCCGGCGCCGCTCTTCCGCGCGACTTCCGCGCAGCCGACCGACAAGTGCAGCAGGTGCTGGAAGTGAATCAGGTCGGGCTTCCACTCGTCGACGACGCACGCGAAGGCGTTGGCCGCGCCGGGCAGCTCCCAGCTCTGGCGCGGATCGTCGTAGTGCAGGTTGTTCACCAGCTCGAAGACCCGCACGCCTTCGTGCTCACGCTCGCGAACGCAGAGGTCCGGCGCCGAGATGTCCTTCTCCGCCGTGAAGACGCGCACCTCGTGACCGCGGCGCACGAGGCCGGCGGCGAGCTGCGCGGTGTAGAGCTCGGTGCCCGCGGAGTGGTCCGGCGGGTAGCGATGACTGACGAGGAGAAGGCGCATGGGGCTTGCCTGGCGGCGCGGCCCATGAAAGCCTGTCCGCCCCGACCATGCCAGACCCCGCCCGCACATGAAGCTGCTGAAGAAGATCCTGCTCGGCGTCGCGCTGTTCTTCCTCCTGATCCAAGTCGTCCGCCCGGCCCACCTGAACCCGCCGGTCGTCGCGCCGCTGCACGCGCCCGACGACGTCATGGCGATCCTCCGCAAGAGCTGCTACGACTGCCACTCGAACGAGACCCGCTGGGCCTGGTACAGCCACGTGGCGCCGGTCTCCTGGCTCGTCGCCCACGACGTCGAGGAAGGCCGCGAACACCTCAACTTCTCCGAGTGGACCACGATGGACGCCAAGGCGCGCCGCGAGCTCGGCGAAGAGTGCATCGAGGAGATCGCCGAGGGCGAGATGCCGCTCTGGTTCTACACCCCGCTGCACCCCGGCTCGAAAGTGGACGGCGCGGAGCTGGCGACGCTCAGGAAGTGGGCGGAGTCGTTGTGACGGCGCGCTGAGCCGCCTGTCGGGATCAGCCCGGCACCCCGCCGTTCGTCGAGTGCTGCCGTCGGTACTCCCGCGGCGTGACACCGTAGCGTTCCTTGAAGCGGCGGTGGAAGTACGACGGGTTCTGGAAGCCGCACTCGTAGCACAACTCGAGCACCGGACGGTTCCCGGCGACGAGCTCGCGCGCGGCGTGGGCCAGGCGCGCGCCGTTGACGTAGTGCGTGAAGGTCTGACCGGTCGTGCGCTTGAAGAAGCGGCAGAAGGATTCCGGGCGCAGGCCGGCGCGGCGCGCGGCTTCGGCGAGCTCGATCTCGTCGGCGAGCCGGTGGTTGACGTAGTTGTAGACCTCGGTCAGGCGCGCTCCGTCGGAACCGCCGCGCTGCGTCGCTTCTTTGCGCGGCACGCGACCGGCGATCTGGGTGCGTGAGAGTGCGGCCAGCAGGCGGTAGAGCGCGGCGCGCACCTCCATGCCGCGGACGGGATCCTCGCCGTCGTCGGAGAGCTCGACGACGTCGCGGAAGAGGGCGCGCAAGGCGCTCGAGGCCGGCCCGTCGAAGACCACGGCCGCGGCGGAGTGCTGGCGCGTCGGCAAGCAGCTCGGCGCGTCGAAGTTCTTCAGGACGGAGCGCGGGAAGTGCACGACGAGCGCGCGCACGCCGGCACCACGCGGCCGGCTGACGAAGGTGTGCGCGACCTCGGCGTGCACGGCGTAGACGCCGCCCTCGGGGACCGGCAAGGAGTGGTCGAAGGCGAAGAGCTCGCCGCAGCCCTCGTCGAAGAGCGCCAGCTCGATCTGCTCGTGGACGTGCAGCTCGTACTCGAGCCCCTGTTCCTGGATCTCCCGCGCCGCCCGGACGCGCCCCCAAGAGGTCAGGGAGAGCTGTTGCCGCTTCGCCTTCATCGGTCCACAGCATAGCAGCCGGATGGCCTCTCGGGGGCCATCGCTGGCACCACTGGACAACGGAGTGCATCTTTTTGTCATTCCCGTAGCAGAAGGCCCGGGTGACGCGACCTATCCTCCCTCTCCTCGGTCCTCAACAGTGCCGGCGGACTTCGGGTCGTGACTAGGTGGCGCGACCCGCTCGGGGTCCCCCCCCGTCCTCGCTCTCCCGTGAGGATCCCCGGGACACGTCCGCGGCACCGAGGACTCGGCGATCGACCGCGCTCGCCGGGTGGGAACGAGAGCCCATCAGGAGTCTGGGGCGGTGGCGCTGCGAGCCGCCGCCCCTTCTTCTTGCCCTCGATTCGCGTCGCCTAGGTGCGCGGCCCGTTCTTCCGACCGGTGTGCAGTTTGTTGCGCACCTCGCGCAGCACGCGCGCCGCGAGCTCGTCCTCGTACTCGGCGAGGAAGGTCTCGACGGTCACGGCCGAGATCGGAACCAGCGTGCGCAGCGCCCAGGAGAGCGCCTTCGCGACCATCTCCTCGCGATCGGCGGCGAGCCGTTCGCAGACGAGCAGCGTGCGCTCGACGTCGCCTTTCCCGCCGCGCGAAGCGAGGTTCAGAGGGATCGTCGAGGCGAGCGCCGCCCGCCGCCACCAGCGGTCCCGCGAGCGCGCCCAGCGCAGCAGCTCGGCGTCCGGCAGCGCGCGTTCGCGCCAGAGCTGTCCGGCGATCGAGCACGAGAACACGTCGACCGAGACCCAGTTGTCCATGCCCTCGCCGAGCCGCAGGACGTCGGCCTTGCGCAGCGAATGGAGCAGCGACTTGCGCGACGCGATCAGCTCGTACGCGAGCTGCCGACCTTCCAGGGTGCCCTGGGCGACGATCGCGCGCGCGAGGTCGTGCACATCGACGTCGGACCACTCGCGCACGAGCTGTCGAGTCGCTTTCAACACCCTGCGGATGTCCGGAACGGCGACGCCAAGGTTCTCCATCGCGCTCGGGAAGTAGCCGAGCGTGGATGCGCGGCGCTCCGGGTTCGTGAAGGCGCGCAGGTCGTGGATCACGTCGCGGGCAGTGCGTTCGACAGGTGTTTGCATGCTTCGCGCGCATTCAAGCCGCCAAGGCCGACGCGAGTGCGATCGCGCCGAGGGTCGACAGGAAGAGGGTGGCGACGATCGTGAGCCAGGCCGCGGCGCGACCGATCGCCGCCAGCCGACTGAGCCCGGCCCAGAGCACGATCGAGAACAGGCCCGCGAGGAGCGGGAGCGGCGCTTCGCCACCGATGTAGGGCTGGACGAGGACGGCACCCAAGAAGCCGGGCGCCACCGGCAGGATTCGGTCGAGGCTCTCCGTGCAGCTGCAGTCGCCGGCCGCGTGGTGCGCATCGAGGAAACGAACGGCGAGGTACGGCGCCCACATCCCGAGCGCGATCCAGGGCGCCTGATGCCAGGCGGAGAGCGCCATCGACCTCGGACGTGAAGCGTCCATGTGGGCGATCACAGCAGTCTGAGACGACGGAAGATCCACACGGCGGCGACGAACAGAGCGACGAGGACCGCACAGACGATTGCGAAGGCGTGGTCGTTGTCGACCCCTGGCATGCCGCCGACGTTGATGCCGAGCAAGCCGGTCAGCAGGCCGAGCGGCAAGAAGATCCCCGAGACGACGGACAGCACGTACATGATACGGTTCATCTGATCCGACATGCGCCCGGCAAGTTCTTCCTGCGTGACGGCGGCGCGCTCACGCGTCGCGTCGAGTTCTTCGAGGTAGCGCGTCAGTCGGTCCGTCGTCTCGCGCAGCCGGTTGCGGTCGACTTCCGCGAGCAGCGTACCGCTGTCCGTCTGCAAGCGCGCGAGCACCTCGCGCTGCGGCGCGAGGAACCGACGCAACCCGATCGCTTGTCGCCGGAACTGTCCGAGGCGCGCGCGCAGCTCGTAGCTCGGCGAGTCGAGCACGCTCTCCTCCAGCTCGTCCACCGCGTCGTTCAGGTCGTCGAGCACGGGGGCCATGCGGTCGGTCATCGAGCCGGTGATCGCGACGAGCAGCGCGCCCGGCGTCTCCGGCACCTCGCCGTGCGCCATCGCATCACGCAAGTCCTGAACGGCCATCAAGCGTCGCGCGCGCAGCGAGATGATGCGGTCCTGCTCGACCCACAAGCGGATCGAGATCATGTCCTCGGGGTCCGACTCCGGGTTCAAGTTCACGCCGCGCAGGATGACGAGCATCCCCGACGCGAAGCCCACCGACCGCGGCCGCGTCTCGACCTCGAGCAGCGCCTCCACCGTCAAGCGATCGAGGCCCGACTCGTTCCGCAGCCAGGCCTCCGCCTTCGTCCGATCGAGGTGCAGCCAGATCCATCCCTCTCCTGGCTTCCACCCCCGCACCCCGCCGGCATCCAGTTCCCTGACTCCCCCCGCGCCATCGAAGCCATACGCGCAAATCAGTGCTTGGTCAGGCATGCGCCCACCCTACCTACACGCCCGCGCCGAAGGGAGGGTCGAGTGCTCGAGGTCATTTGCCGCTGCGGCCCCGCCCCGCTCGCTCGAGCTCCGCCGCGGGCTTTGCTCGCGGGGCTCGCTTTCACGTCAGCGGGGTCGGGTGCGGCGCGTCTCGAACTTGATAACGGCGGTGTTGTCGTGCGAGCGCATCGGCGGCCGGCAAGCGACCGATGCCGCGTCACGCCTAGCGCTCAGCGAGCCGCGCGGAGCGGAGCCCTTGGCGGAGCTCGAGCGAAGCGCGGCGTCAGCCGTGACCAAGGATCAACGATCACCGGCCAGCGATGAATGCCGAGTGAGCGAAGGCGAGTGCCGCGATGTGAAGGCGAGCGCTCAGCGACGGCGAAGGTCGCGATCTGAAGGCGACCAGTCAGCGATGGTCATGGTCGCGACTTGAAGGCAAGAACTCAGCGACGGTGATCGCCGCGAACTGAAGTCGACGCACTGGCCGGCAGACGACCTCGGGAGTTGGTCGTCGTTCGTTGATCTTCAGTCGTCGGCGGTCGGTCGTTGGGCTATTGGTCATTGGTCGTTGGTCGTTGGTCGTTGGTCGTCGCGGTGCCGCCCCGCTCGCTCGAGCTCCGCCAAGGGCTCCGCTCGCGGGGCTCGCTTTCACGTCTCCGAGCACGAGGCCGGCGCGTCTCGAACTTGATAACGGCGGTGTCGTCGTGCGAGCGCATCGGCGACCGGCAAGACACGAATGCCGCGACACGCCCAGCGCTCAGCGAGCCGCGCGGAGCGGAGCCCTTGGCGGAGCTCGAGCGAAGCGCGGCGTCAGCCGTGACCAAGGATCAACGATCACCGGCCAGCGACGAATGCCGAGTGAGCGACGGCGAATGCCGCGATGTGAAGTCGAGCGCTAGGCGACGGCGAGGGTCGCGAGCTGAACTCGACCAGTCAGCGACTGGTGATGGTCGCGACTTGAAGGCAAGAACTCAGCGACGGTGATCGCCACGACCTGAAGTCGACGCACTGGCCGGCGGACGATCTCGAGAGTTGGTCGTCGTTCGTTGATCTTCAGTCGTCGGCGGTCGGTCGTTGGGCTATTGGTCATTGGTCGTTGGTCGTCGCAGTGCCGCCCCGCTCGCTCGAGCTCCGCCAAGGGCTCCGCTCGCGGGGCTCGCTTTCACGTCAGCGGGGTCGGGTGCGGCGCGTCTCGAACTTGATAACGGCGGTGTTGTCGTGCGAGCGCATCGGCGACCGGCAAGCGACCGATGCCGCGATACGTCAAGCGCTCAGCGAGCCGCGCGGAGCGGAGCCCTTGGCGGAGCTCGAGCGAAGCGCGGCGTCAGCCGTGACCGACGACCAAAGTCCGACAACCAACGCGGAACGACGAACGCCGATTCCAACGACCGAAACCTCCCGGACACGGATTCTCGGTTGTGCGTCCATTCGGCGAATACCGCAAGAATCCGGCACTTATCGCGAACTTCACGCCGCGCGCATCGTTCTAAGTAGTGTGCGCCGCATACAGCAACAGACCGACTTCGAGTTCCCCGAACCGCGCACGCACGGAGGTCGCCGCAAGGGGGCCGGGCGGCCGAAGCGCAAGAGCGGTGTCGCGCACGCGGCGCGCGAGCGGGTGTCGCGGCACGACCCGCGCATCGTGACGATCAAGTTGGCGCAGGGCTTGCCGTGGTTGCGCGAGTGGCTCGAGGCGCGGGCGGTGACGTGCTGCATCCGGGACGCGCAGCGGGCGGACTTCCGCATCGTGCACTACTCGATCCAGCGCGATCACGTGCACTTCATCATCGAAGCGAACAGCAAGTCGGCGCTGTCGAACGGGATGAAGGGGCTGAACTAGCGGATCGCGCGGACGCTCAACGGGATCTGGCGCCGCACGGGAAGGGTGCTGCGCGAGCGCTTCCATGATCGGGTGTTGAAGTCGTTGCGCGAGGTGCGCAATGCGCTGGTGTACGTGCTGAACAACCACCTGAAGCACGGCACGCTGTACGACCCGTGCGGCGTGGTGGGCGAGCCGGACGTGTTCTCGTCGGGGTGCTACTTCGACGGTTGGGCGGGGAGGCCGCCGGAGCGGGAGGCGGGCGGTGCGGGTGAGGTCGTGGTGCGGGGCGGGTGGAAGCTCAGTTGCGGGTGGAAGCGGCACTATCGTGCGATCGGGCTGAGTGCGGCGCCGGCGATGAAGAGTTGAAGCGCCGCGGCGCGTCGTGCACGGCGGGCCGTCGTGCGGCATCCGACCGCATCGGTCGCGCTCGAGGCTTGCGGGCGCAGGAGGTCGCTCGCGGTGTGCTACCCCGCCAACGGCCGCGCGAGCGCCCACAGTGCGCGCAGCGTTCCCGAGAGCGCGCCGAGTATCGCTCGGTGCACCATCGTCTTTCCGAGCGCTGGCGTGGTCGTCAGTGGACCGCCGACGAGCAAGCGACGGTCGGGCACGCTGCGCGCGGCTTGGGCCGCGGCGCGCAGGCGAGAGGTCTCGGGCCAACCGACGAAGAACTCGCGCTTGCCGCGCAGCCACTCGTCGGCGTGGCCGCCGGCGGCGGCGAAGAGGAGCCAGACGAGCTCGTAGCAGGCGAGCAGCGGGGTCGCGAAGAAGAGCGTGCGGCCGCGGTAGTTCTTGGCGAGGAACATCCAGCGGTTGCGCGAGTGGTAGAAGACTCGGCTGCCGGGGTAATTCGGGCCTTCGCGGAAGCTGACGCCGGGCGTGCCCGCGCGGTGCCGGCAGATCGCGTCCTCGACGGAGAGGATGCGGTCGCCCTGAGCGCGCAGGCGGTAGGAGAGGTCGAGATCCTCGAAGAGGATGAAGTAGCGCTCGTCGTAGTTGCCGATCGCAGCGAGCCGGTCGCGGTCGATCAGGAGCGCGACGGCGATCGCGCAGTCGACGTTGACGACGCCTTCCCCTTCCGCCTCGGCGAGCGGGCGGTAGAAGTTCCGCAGGACGATCAGGCCGGCCGCGTGGAAACCGCCGCCGTCGTAGTGCACGCGCGTCGGTTCGTGCTCGAACACGCTGCGCGGCTGCGCGATCACCGTGCCGGGGTTCGCGGCGACGGCGGCGGCGAGCTTGACGAGCACGTCCGGCTCGAGCACGGCGTCGTTGTCGAGCGACAGCACCCAGCGGTTCTTCGCGGCGGCGAGGCCGAGGTTGCGCGCACGCGCCGGCCCGTCGTTCGAGCCCGCCTCGATCACGCGGAAGTGCGGCGCGAGTTCGCGCACGACCTCCAAGCTCGCGTCCGTCGACTGGTTGTCGACGAGGATCCACTCGTCCACGACGCCCTCGAGCTGCGCCAGCGCCGCGAAGCACGGCGGCAGGTGACCCGCGCCGTTGTAGTTGCAGATCACCACGGAAACCGGCCCCAGGCCGGCGTTCGCGCGCTCCGCTGATCCGGCGTCGCTCATCGGCTCAAGAGAGCGGGAGGTCGAAGTCGTCGTGCGTGACGGGCGCGCGGCGCTTCAGACAGTACGGCACGTTGTAGAGGACGCTGAGCGCAGCCTTCGTCACGATCCAGAAGGCGCCGGGCGTCTCCTTCAAGCTCTTGCCGATGCCGATCGTCCCCACGGCGTCCGTCACGGCGCCGTCTTCCTCGGACTTGCGCGAGCGCAGCACGACCTTCGAGAAGACGAGCCACGGAAGGCGCGCGAGATCCTTCGCCGGCGCGTACTTCAGCATCGAGAGCCACGCGTTGCGCGCGTGGTAGTACAGGCTGCGCTTGCCCGGCTTCAGACCGAAGGGCGTGTGGTGGAACACTTCGGCGCCCGAGTACTGCAGCACGCGGTAGCCGAGGTTCAACAAACGGCAGGTCAGGTCGCGCTCGTTGCCGTAGATGAACAAGCGCTCGTCGTAGTACTCCGCCTCGGCGAGCGCCTTGCTGCGCGCCAGCGACGCGCAGCCGCGGAAGGTCGACATGTAGCGCTCGCGGTTGACCTCTTCGGAGTTCCGGTAGCTCTCCGGCATGCCCGGCTCGACGACCTTGGTCGAGACGATCGCCGTGGACGGAGGTTCTTGCGCCAGGCGCTGCGTCGCCTTCGCGAGCCAGTCCGGCGGCATCACGATGTCGTCGTCGAGGATCGCGGTCAGCTCGGTGTCGGCGTTCGCGAAGCCGATGTTGAAGGTCTCGCAGGCGCCGTAGCGGGAGTGCGGCATCTCGACGAGGTGTACGCACGGGAACTCGGCGCGGATCATCTCGACGGTGCCGTCCGTCGAGGCGTTGTCGACGACGACGACCTTCGCGAAGGGCAGCGTCTGCGCGTATACGCCGGCGAGGTTCGCCCGCACCTCGTTGATCTTGTTCCACGACGAGATCACCGCCGTCGCGCGCGGGAGTCCCGCGAACTCCGCCGGGACCGCTACGCACTCGCGCGCGAATCCGGCTTCCTCGAAGCACTCGGCGGCCCGCACGCTCGGGTCGTCGACGTTGATCGTGTTGGCGAGGTCGCGCGCGAGGCTCTGCTCGCCCAGGCGGCCGTCTCCGCGCTGGGAGGCGTGCTTCGCGAGCGCCGCGCGCTTCTTCTCCACGACGCTCGTCGTGTCGAGCAGCAAGTCGCAGCGCACCGGCGCGTTCACGCCGTAGGAGAGCACGCGCGTCCCGCCCGCCGCCTCGGCGACGGCAGCCGCCGCTGCGCGGTGGTCCGCGTGGTACTCGCGCTTCGAGGGCGCGTAGACCAGCTCCGGCGCGTACTTCGCGAACTCGTCCGCGAGCCCCTCGCACAGCCCGTCCGCCTCCAGCCCGCCGTCCGCGAACCCCAGGAAGACGACGTCCGATACGCCCAGCTCACGGCAAGCCGCCGTGCACTCGGCCCGCCGACGCGCCGCGAGCGCCGCATCGTGTTCCACTCCCCCGCCGTCCGTGCAGACGACGATCCGCACCGCATCGCCGCGGTGCGCGTGCAGCGCGATCACACCGCCGCAGCCGAGCACTTCGTCGTCGGGATGCGGCGCGACGACGAGCACGCGGCGCGGCAACTCGTCGAAGCCGGTGAGGTCCGGGAAGGCGTGCATCGTGGGTTCAGGCGCTGCGCAACGGGAGGCGTGGATCGGCGGCGAGGAGCGCGCGGCCCAAGTCCAGGAGCTGCAGCGCACTGTCGTGCACCGAGCGGGTCCGCCGCGGCAGGAGGCGGCGAGCATGGTGCAGTCTGCCTGGAGACTCGACAAGCTCCAGGAGGGCCTCGGTCCACGCTTCCGGCGAACCGGCGGGAAGCACGCGGCCCGCGCAGGAGTCCGCGGCGTGTGCCGACTCGACGCGCTCCGGCAAGGCGCCGCTGTCCGCCACCCAGGTCGGGAGGCCGAGCGCGAGCGCTTCTTCCGCGACGAGCCCGTAGCTCTCGGCGGCGAGCGACGGCAGCAGGCAGATGTCGTGTTCCGCAGCGAGGCGCGGCCAGTCGGCGAGCTCGTACTCGCCCTCGATCACCACGCTCTCGCCGCCGACCTCCGACAGGCGGCGGTCGAGTCCCGCTTCCACCTCGCGCCCGACGAAGCGCAAGACGGCCGAGCCCTCGGGCAGCGCGGCGACGGCGCGCGCGAGGTCGAGGCAGCCCTTGACCGTCGCGCGGTTGCCGGCGTGCAGCAGGCGCAGCGGCGCGCCGTCCTCGCGCGGCACGAACTCGACGCGCGCATCCGGGTCGACGCACGGCCCGTGCGGGACGACGAGCGGTTCGCGCGTCCCGAGCGCCTCGGCGACGAGCCTCGCGAGCCAGGCGCTCGGAGCGACGACGGCGTCGGCCGCGGCGAACTCGACCTGCAACAGGTCGCGGCGTTCCTCGAGCAGCGCGCTCACGCCGAAGGTACCCAGCGCCGCGAAGTCGGGCGCCAAGCAGCGCGCGCACGCGTCGTGCCCCCCGCCGGTCGGGCAGCTCGCGCCGTGCGCGGGAACGCGGAAGCTGCGGGCGCAGGTGCTGAACGCGTCGTGCAAGTGCAGGACGACGGCGCGCTCGACCGCCAGGTGACGCACGAGGTCCAGCGACCAGCCGTACCAGTGGTGCACGTGCACGAGGTCCACGTCGGCCGTCGCGCGCAGCACCGCGTCGCGCGCCTCGGCGTCCACGAAGACCGTCGGCGCGAGGCGCAGGCCGCGGTCGACCCGGACCAACTCGACGCCGTCGACCATCGTAGACCCGACGGCCTCGCGACCGTGCGCCGGAACGACGACGCGCACATCGTGACCGAGCGCCGCTTGCGCGCGAGCCTGCGCCCAGGTGACGACCTCGGTCCCGCCGCGGAAGCGGGTCGGATCCTGCGAGAGTACGTGTGCCAGCTTCATCCCGCGCGTCGCTCCTCCGCGGCGTGCAGGCGCTGGAAGGCCTCGACCGCGCCGATGCCGTCCAGGCGCGCGGCTCGCAGGCGCGCGGTGCGTTCCGCCGCCGCGATCAAGTCGCGATACGCGAGCTGGCTGGCGTGCTCCGCCAGCGCGGCCCACTTGCGCTCCGCGAAGGCGTCGATGGCGAACATGAAGTCGGCGCGCACGGGCGTCTCGACCTCGAAGCCCCAGCCCTCGACTTCGCGTCCGAGCTTGGCGAGCGCCAGCTCGACCGCGAGGGCGGTCTGGTAGTGGTCGAAGTGCGCGTCGGTGGCGGCCGGCGCGTAAATGCAGCGCGCGCCGAGCGCTCGCGCTTCACGCGCGATGCGCTTGGCACCCGTCTCGAGCTGTCCGGCGCTCGCGCGGTGCCCTTCGGGGAGCCCGAGGAACACGTAGTCGTCGAGCCCGAGGTGACGTCCGCCGGCGCGGGCTTCCGCCTCGCGCAGCGCCGCGCACTCGGCGGGCGTGCCGAAGCGCGCGTCCGGGTCGCCCAGCGCACCGTCGAAGACGACCAGCACGCGGACGGCGTCACCACGCTCGCGGTGCGCCGCGAGCACGCCTCCGCATCCGATCAACTCGTCGTCGGGGTGCGGCGCCACGACCAGCACCGGTCCGTTCGGCAACTTCGGGTTCAACGCCATCCTTCGACCTCATCGCCGTCGACGCGGCGGTAGCGGTGCTCGGCCTCGTCGGCGAACACCTCGGGATCCACGGGCCATGCGCGCGCCGGCGCTTCCTTCACGAACGTCCACGCGCCGATCACGGCCAGGTCCGCGCGACGCACGGCGCGCAGCCAGTACCGACCCGCGAAGAGCCACGACCACCCGCGCGCGGAGAGGCGCGCCTCCTCGCCGTCCACGAGCATCCCCGCGGCCAGCGAGAAGTTGGGCGTGACGGACCACTCGAGCAGCACGTCCTGCTCGTCGAACGCGAGCCGCGGCGCCTCGCTCAGCACGCCGAGGTCTTCGAAGTCGTGCATCGGGCGCGGACCGCGGCGCGCGAGGCGGCGCTCGAGCTCGCCGCGCATGGCGTGAGCCGTGCGCTCGACGACGCGGCCGTACCAGCGGCGCAGGTAGCGCGCCCGGCTGATCGCGTGGCGACGCGCGGGCTCGCCCGCGAAGTCCTCGCCCGCGCCGGCGGACCGCGACCAGTGGTGCAGGATCTCCGCGCTCGGGACCGAGCGCATGCGCAGGCCGGCGCGCGCGGCGCGGCGCGCGAAGTCGGCGTCCTCGTAGTAGAGCGGATAGCGTGCGTCGAACAGCTCGCCGAGCGCGTCGAGCACGTCGCGGCGCACGAACAGGCACGCGCCGGACAACATGCGCTCGTCGCGCGGCGCGTCCGCCGTCCAGTGCGCGAGGTCGCGCCGCGTGCGTTCTTCCGCGCGACGACGCGCCCAGGCGGGGAAGCGGTGGCTCGCGAGCTCGGCGAGCTCGGCCCAGGGCGTCGGCGGCGACTGCGCCGGCAGGCGCAGCTCGCGCGCTTCGTCGATGAAGGCGCGCGGCGCGGCGACGGCCAGCGCGGGGTCCGCCTCGAAGGCCTCGAGCAGGCGCGCGACCGATCCCGGAAGGAAGCAGAGGTCGGGGTTCAGCACGGCGACGAGGTCGCCCGCACCGCCCGTCGAGTGCGCGCGTGCGACGGCCATGCCGCGGGCGTAACCGACGTTCTCGTCGCGCACGACGACGCGCGCGCCGAGCGCTCGTAGCTCGCGCCACCAGCGCGACTGGTCCGTGTTCGACCCCGAGTCGACGACGATCACCTCGAGCTCGTCCGGCGCGCCGCCCGCGCGTTTCCACTCGGCGCCGAGGCTCTCGACGCAACGCAGGCAGAACGCGCCCGAGTCGTGGTTCACGATCCAAGCCGAGAGGCGGGTCATGCGGCCGCTCCCCGGTCGTCGGTCAGCTCCCAGGCGTGCTCGAGGCGCACGAGGCCGACTTCCTTCGTCGCGTTGTTCACGACGAGGTCCTCCTCCGCGACGCGTTCCTGGTAGCGATGCAGTCCGTCGCCGTCGAAGAGGTAGCCGACGAGCCGGAAGGTCCCGGCGAGCAACGCGAGCTTCGGCAAGCGCAGCACGCAGGTGCCCGACTCGCCCTCGAGCCGGACGCCGTCGAACTGCGTGCCGAGCGCCGCGCAGAGCACGTGGTCCTGGCGCATGAAGCCGAGGCCGATCTGGATCGGACGTCGCTCGGAGTTCACCCATCCGATGTGCACCTCGATCGACTCGCCGCTGGTGACTTCGGTCAACGCCTCGCCGTCCGCGCCGCGCACGGCGATGTCCGTGATCCGCGGCCAACCGTCCGGACCTTCGTCGGGCGACGCCCCCGCGTCACCGCGCTCTTCCTGCCACGCCGCGTAGCGGTTCGTGACCATCGCTACGTCGCCCGAGGCGGCGACGCGGCCTTCGCGCAGCCAGACGGCCTCGTCGCACATCGCGCGCAAGTCGTAGAGGCTGTGGCTGCAGAACAGGATCGTGCGTCCCGCCGCGCGCTCGGCGAGCAAGCGGTCGACGCACTTCTTCTGGAAGTGCTGGTCGCCGACCGCGAAGACTTCGTCGAGGATCAGCACCTCGGGCTCGAGCCCGAGCGCCGCCGCGAAGCCGAGGCGCATCGCCATCCCCGTCGAGTAGGTGCGCACCGGCGCGTCGGCGACGGACTCGAGTTCCGCGAACTCGAAGATCTCGTCGAGGCGCGCGGCGACGGCGCGGCGCGAATGACCGAGCAGGACGCCGTTGAGCAAGACGTTCTCGCGCCCGCTGAAGTCGGGGTGGAAGCCCGCGCCGAGCTCGAGCAGACCGGCGACTCGCCCCGCGGTGCGGTAGGCGCCCGCGCTCGGCGCCGTCGTCCCGGCGAGGACCTTCAGCAAGGTGCTCTTGCCGGCGCCGTTCGCGCCGCACAGCCCGAGCGACGCGCCCTTCGGCAGCGCGAGGTCGACGCCCTGCAGCGCCCAGTGGTCGGTGAAACGCCCGCGACGCCCAGCCGTCAGCCCGGCGAGGATGCGCTGCGTCGGCGAGGCCCAGCTGCGGTAGCGCTTGCCGAGGCCGCGCGTCTCGATGGCGAGTTGCTTCCCCACCTCAGACCTCGTCGCTGAGTTCGCGTCGTCCGCGCAGGAAGACGGCCAGACCGAAGGCGCACGACGCGACGCCGCACGCGGCGGCGTAGCCGAGCGAGGCGAACAGGTCGGTGCGCTCGAAGACGACGGCGGGCTCGTCCCCCATCAAGACGGCGCGCCAGCACTGCAGCAGGTGATGGTAAGGATTCGCTTCGATCCAGCGCAGCAGCGGCTCGATGCCGGGCAGCAGCTCGGGCGACGCGACCCAGAAGACCGGCGTGGCGAACATCGCGACGGTCAAGCCCACCCCGACGACTTGCGCGGTGTCGCGCACGCGCACGTGCCACGCCGCGAAGGCGAGCGCGGGGCCCGCGGTCAGCAGCAGCTGCACGAGCAACACGAGCGGCGCGAAGAGCAGTCGCGCGCTCGGCGCCGCCCAGAGGTCGGTGAAGAGCGCGGCGAGCACGAACATCGCGAGTCCGCAGACCGTCGGAATCAGCGACGCGAGCGCCGCCTGGATCGGAAGCAGCTCGGCCGGGAAGCGCAGCTTGCTGACGAGGTTGCGACCCTCGAGTACGGAACTCGTGCCGCGCGCGATGCCTTCGGAGACGCCCGACCAACTCAGCGTGCCGATGTACATGTACACGCCCATCGCCGCCGCCGGCGCGTCGGGCCCCATGCGCATGCCGAGCACGCGGGTGAACAGGAAGGCGTAGATCGCGAAGAGCACGAGCGGCGTGAGCAGCACCCATCCGAAGCCGAGCGCGGAGCCGCGGAAGCGCGCCGAGAGCTCCCGCGCCAGGCCGCCGCGCAGCAGGTCGATGTGTTCAGCGAGCGTCCGCGGCAGCGCCGCCATCTCGCGCAGCAGCCCGAGGCCCGCAGGCCGTCCGGGCACGACCCAACCTCCAGCGGCGCTGGGTTCGGCGGCGACGGAGCGGGGATCGGTCGAGCGGGAGGGACGCATGCAGCCGGGACCCCCCGGTCGGAGGGGTCCCGCTGCGGCCTCATCGGCACCCCCGAGGGCCGAAATGAACCGCAGCGGCCGATTCGGGGGCCCCCGACGCGCAGAGGGCGGTGAGGGCCGCCGCAGCCGCCCTCACCGCCCTCTTCCGAGCCTCTCGGCCCTGCTGCCCTAATCGCGCGTCGACAGCGTCGAGAGGATCGTCTGCAGCAGGATCTGCGCGCGCTGCTCGTTGTCGCCCTCGCGCGACCACTTGGCGAGCGACGGATCGAGCGGCTTCGCCAGGTTCTCGTTGATCTCGCGCTCGACGCGGACGCGCAGCTCGAGCTTGCCCGGCGAACCGAGCCCGTAGGCGACGACCGCGCGCTCCCGGAAGCCCTGGTTCTTGAAGGGGTGCAGGTCGAGCTGCCAGCCCGAGTGCGCCTCGCGGGACTTCGGGTCGAACTCCTTCGCGAGCACCGGGAAGCCCTGCTTCACCATCGCGTTCTCGCACACGACCCACAGCACGCGTTCCGAGACCATCGGCGCTTCCTGCACGACCCAGATCGGCGACGGGTCGGACAGGCCGAGGCTCGAGCAGCCGACGGGGAGCAGGGCGGAGGCGACGAGCAGCAGCGACTGCAGGGCTTTCGTGTGGATCATCGATTCGAGGGCTTGTGTGACGGATCGGGCGCGTCGGTCTTGGACTTGATCACGAGGCGGATCGGGATCTCCTTGAACTCGAACTCCTCGCGCAAGCGGTTGGTCAAGTAGCGGATGTAGTCCTTGCCGAAGAGCTTCTTGTCGTTGACGAACACGACGAAGGTCGGCGGCGACGTCTCTGCTTGCGTCGCGTACTTGACGCGCGCGCGGTAGCCGGACGAGCTGGGCGAGCGCGCTTGCAGCGCCTTCTCGAGCACGCGGTTGAGTTCGCCGGTGCTGATGCGCTGGCGACCTTGGTCGAAGAGTTCCTGCGCCAGCGCGAGGAGCTCGTCGACGCCGTCGCCGCGCTTGCCGGAGAGGAAGGCGATCGGCGCGTAGGAGATGCCGGGCAGCTCGGCGTCGATGTACTTGCGGAAGTCCTCGGGTTCGAAACCCTCCGCGAGGTCCCACTTGTTCGCGGCGAGGATCACCGGCTTGTGGTGGTCGATCACGTAACGCGCGAGCTTCTTCTCGATCGCCGAGAACTTGCGGGTCACGTCGAACAGCAACACGACGACGTCGGCGCGGCGGATGCTGCGCATGGCGCGGGCGTCGCTGAAGAACTCGATCGCGTCCTCCATGCGGCTCTTCTTGCGCACACCGGCGGTGTCGATCGCGACGAAGCGCTTGCCGTCGCGCTCGAAGATCACGTCCACGGCGTCGCGCGTCGTGCCTTCGATCTCCGAGACGATCATGCGCTCCTCGCGGGCGAGCTGGTTGATCAGCGTCGACTTGCCGGCGTTGCGACGCCCGATCACCGCGAGCTTCATCGCCGGTTCCGCGACGGGCTTGCCGTGGAACGCGGACTGCGGGAGCCGTTCCGCGATCGCCTCGAAGAGGTCGGTCAAGCCTCCGCCGTTCTGCGCGGAGATCGGGAAGTGTTGTTCACCCACTCCGAGCCGCAGGAAGTCGTCGACGCCCCACTCGAGCTTCTCGCCCTCGACCTTGTTGACGACCAGGAAGACGGGGATCTTGAAGCCGCGCAGCCGCGCCGCGACTTCCTTGTCGAGCGGCGTGATGCTCTCGCGCACGTCCACCATGAACAGCACGAGGTCCGCGCCGGCGAGCGCCGCGCGGATCTGTTCCTCGACGTGCGGGCCCAGGTCGTCGCGGTCCACGACGCCGACGCCGCCGGTGTCGATGACTTCGACCCAGTGCTCGGGATCACCGCGCAGGATGCGCGCGGGCACGGCGATGCGGTCGCGCGTGACGCCGGCGGTCGGCTCGACGATCGAGACGCGGCTGCCGCACATGCGGTTCAGCAGCGTCGACTTGCCGACGTTGGGGCGCCCGACGATGGCGACGCGGGGCAGCTGAGGTTGCGAGGATTCGGACATGAGCTGAGCAGGGTACGAGGCCCGGTGGGGCCGGTCTAAGAAAACGCCGCGCGGTGCCTCAGGCGAGGCCGAGCAGGCGGTGGAGTTGGGGCAGGAGCCGCACGTCGAGACCGGCGCGGGCGGCGCGGTCGACGACGGCGTCGAGCAGGCCTTGATCGGGCGCCGTCACGCCGCCGATCGGCGTCGCGGGCTGCACGACGAGGCGCAGGTCGGGAGCGAGTTCGCGGGCGTCGTCGATCAGCGGCTGGAAGTCGACATCGGCGCGACCGCCCGCCACGACCAACTTGAGCGCGGCGTCACGCCCGGCGGCGAGTCGCAGCACGGCGCGTCGCGCCGCCGTCCACTCGTCCTCCGTGCGCGGCGTCTCTTCGACCGCGAGTCCTTCGAGTTCGACGGGTTCGTTCAGGTCGCGCGGCAACTTCAGGTCGAGGCTCAGGTGGTCGCAGGCGTCGCGCACGCGTTCGAGCGCCGCGGGGTGCGCCCCCGCGCTCTCGAGGTGCAGACGACGTTCACCGAGCAGCGGCTTCAGCGCGAGCAGGAAGTCGGTCCACAGCAGCGGTTCGCCGCCGGTCAAGCTGAGCGGGCGAGTCCGCGACGGATCGAGTTCGTCGATCCAAGCCGCCGCGGTCGCGACGTCGACCAGCGCCGGTTCGCGTCGCGTCCCGCTCGGCGCCGCGACGCGCGCCGTCTCGTCACCGCGCCACGTCCACGAAGCCGGCGTGTCGCACCACGCGCAGCGCAGCGGGCATCCGCGCAGGCGCAGGAAGACCTGCGGCTGCCCCACGTAGCGCCCTTCCCCCTGGATCGAGGCGAAGGCTTCGAGCACGGGTGCTCGCGTGGCGAGGGCGGCGTTCATGTCGCGCGCTGTGGTGCTCCCCGCAAAGGCGCGGACCCCGTCGCTCCTCGAAGAGCGCCGGAGTCCGACGAGAGCGGGCCGGATCGAGGCCGGGAGGGCGAAGGCGTAGCGCGGGCGCTACTTCTTCTTGGCGCCCTTTTCCTTGAGCGCTTCCTCGCGCTCCTTGGCGATGGCTTTCGCCTTCTTGCCGGAGACGATCTTGTACTTGGTGCGCACCTTCGGGAGGCCGTACACCGAGGCGTCGTCGGCCTTGAACTTGCCGTCCTTGGTGAGTTTGGCGATGCGTTCGACGCGCGTCAGGACGCTGCGCTCACCGGCCAGGGTGTCGATGCCCTTGAGGCTTGAGTGGATGGACATGGGACTAGTGTTGTTTGAGTAGAGAAGTGTTTCGTTCGCGGGTCCCGTCGTGACCGCGCGTCGGTCGGTGTGTGCTGCCGGAGTCGGCGGCTGGTGTTCGGTGAGTTGGTCAGCGCTTGAAGACGTTGTCGATGTTGTCGACGTAGGCGGACGAGAAGTCCGGCATCGCGTGCAAGATCTTCAGCACGTCTTCGATGTTCTTGTTCTTCTTGGGCTCGGCTCCGACGCAGAGCACGATCCACTTGCCGTTGCGGTCGGAGACGGGTAGCACGACCGGCAGGCCGAGGTCTTTCAGGCGCCAGTAGTCGGCTTCCCAGCGCGTCTGTTCATCTTTTCCGTACCGCTGCGCACAGACCGTGACGCGACTCTCGGGCAGCAGGAAGGAGCGGTCGACTTCCGTGCGGTACTCGGTGGCGGTGTCGTCGGTGGTCGCGGGTTGGTCGACGACCGGCGGCGGCGTGTCGACGGGCCGGCGCAGGTCGAGCGCGTAGTCGGCGTCGGCGGCCTTGCTGCTGCTGTCGTCGTTCGCGGCGAGCGCCGGCTTCCCCACCGAGAAGCGGCCGAGGAAGAACGCGAGGACGAGCAACAGCGCACCGGCGGCGACCGCCAGGATCGGTTCGATCTGCCGACGCTCGATGGAGGGCGGCAAGTCGTCGAGCCCGGGGCTCTTCACGGGCGGCGCGACCGGAGTCGGCGTGGGGGCCGGTTCCTGCGCGGCGGCGTGAGTCGAGGCTTGGAAGGCCTCGAGCATGTTCTTGGGGCGCGGTGTCATGGCGTTCGATCGGTTGCGGGCCCTGCGGCGTCGAGGGTCCCTGCCGGCGGCGAGGTCGTTCGATCCGATCCGGACCCCCACGAAGGAACGCGGGACGGGACGGGTTGTCAAGAAGCCAGCGCCCCGCCGGCGACAGGCCGGACGGCGGCACGAAGGGGCGGAGATTCTAGAGCGGCCCCGATTCGGCGTCAACGGCGAGCCCGGTCCCCGCGGCTCCCCGTAGGGGCGTGTGGACTTCTCGCCCGCGGCGGCCCATCCTCCCTCCCCCGACCCATGCGCCAGCCCCCCCTCCCGCTCGCTCTCGCCGCCTTCTGCCTGCTCGCCGCGTGCGCGGAGGAGGCCGGTCCGGCGGACTTCCCCGACGAAGCGCGGGCGCGCGGCGTCGACTACGTGAACCGCTCCGGGCGGCCGGAGAAGGCCACGATCCTGGAGGCGAACGGCGCCGGCGTGGCGCTCTTCGACCTCGGCGGCGACGGCGACCTCGACATCGTCTTCGCGCAAGGCCTGCCCTCGCTCGACGCCCTGACCACCGGACCCGGCGCCGACCTCGCGATCTACGAGAACGACGGCCGCGGCAACTTCCGGCGCTTGCCGGGGCCCGGGCTCTCGGGTTGGTGGACGGGACTGGCGGCGGGCGACGTCGACAACGACGGCGACACGGACCTCGTCGCGGGCGGCTTCGGCGCGCTGCGCGTGCTCTGGCAGGAGGACGGGAAGCTCGTGCCCGGGCCGGACCTGATCGGCCTGCCGCCCTACGACGAGGACGCGGCGCTGGTGCCGGGCCGGCCGCGCGCGGCGGGCAAGCCGCCCGCTTGGATCACGAGCCTCGCGCTCTTCGACAGCAACGGCGACGGCGCGCTCGACCTCTACGTCGGTCAGTACCTCGACCTCGACCCGGTCGACCCGCCGCTCGGCGAGCTGGGCGAGGGCGCGCTCGCCGTGCCGTGCCGCTGGAAGGGTCACGAGGTCTACTGCGGTCCGCGCGGCATGCGCGCGCAACCCGACCGCCTCCTGTGGGGCGCGGCGAACGGCGTCTTCTGGGACGCGACGCGCGACGCGCTGCCCGGCCACCAACCCGGCTTCACGCTCGGCGTGCTGCCGTTCGACGCGGACGGCGACGGCGACACGGACCTCTTCGTCGCGAACGACTCGGCCGCGAACCTGATGCTCGTCAACGAAGGCAACGGACGCTTCGTCGACCACGGCTTCGAGACGGGGCTCGCCTACTCGCCCGAGGGCATGCCCGAGGCAGGCATGGGCGTCGCGAGCGGCGACGTCGACCGCGACGGCTTCCTCGACATCGCGCTGACGAACTTCTCGGACGAGCCGACCGCGCTCTACCTCGGCGTGCCGACCGGCTTCAAGAACGCGACCTTCCGCTACGGGCTCGGCAACGAGACGCGTCCGCTGTTGTCGTGGGGCGTGCACCTCGTCGACTTCGACGGCGACGGGTGGCTCGAGCTGTTCACCGCGAACGGGCACGTCTATCCGCAGGCGGACGAACCGCTGACGGGGACGAGCTACGCGCAGGCGGACACCCTCTGGCACCTGGGCCCGGAACCGCGCGCGCGTCGCTTCGAGCCGCTGCGCGACGACTCGATCTTCGCGCAGCCGACCTCGAGCCGCGGCAGCGCGGTCGGCGACCTCGACGGCGACGCACGTCCGGACCTCGTCGTCACACGCATCGATGGTCCCGCCGCGCTCGGCATGAATCGCACGGGCGCGAAGAACCACCGGCTCGAACTCGTGCTGCGCGGACCGGAAGGCTATCCGGACGACTATCGCGGGCGGCGCACACCGCGCGACGCGATGGGCGCGCGCGTCGAGATCATCATGGACGCGAAGGACGAACTCCCCCGCCTGCGCGGCGAGGTGCAGACCGCGTCCGGTTACCAGTCGGCCTCCGCGCCGTGGCTGCACTTCGGCTTCGGCGAGCGCACGGGATTCGAGCAGATCCGCGTGTTCTGGCCGTCCGGCGCGACGGAACTGATCTTCGCGGGGCCGGCGGACCGGCGCCTCGTGATCCAGGAAGGCCAAGGCATCGTCGAGCGGAGGGACCTCTAGCGATGCGCGCGCTGTGGTTGTCGCTCGCGTTGCTCGTCGGCGCTGCGCAGGTGGTCGCGGCGCAGGACGCGCCGGTCGAGGTCGAGCGCGCTGCCGACGCGCGCGCGGAACGCATCGCGAGCTGGCGGGAAGCGCTCGAGCTCGACCTCGCGGGGGAAGTGCTCGCGTCCGTCGCGGCGCTCGAGGGCGGTGCTGCGTCGCTCTCCGCGGACGGCGAAGCGCTCGCGCTCTACGCCTCGGCGCTCGCGGCATCCGGTCAACGGGACGCCGCGCGGAGGGCCCTGCGCTCGGCGAGCGAGGACACCACAGAGCGCGCGGCGATCGACGTCGCGCTCGCGGCGCTCGACCTGGACGAGGACCGACTCGCGGAGGTGGAAGCGCGCCTCGCCGAGGAAGACGGTTCCGTGCGGGCGGAGCTCCAAGACGCGCCGCGCGCGTGGTTCCTGCTCGGTCGCGCCCGCGTCCGCGCCGGCGCCACAGGCCGTGCGCGCGTTCCGCTCGAGGCCTTCGTCGAGCGCTGGCCGCGACACGCCGACGCGCCGGCGGCGTGGCACATGCTCGCGCAGGAAGCGCTCGAGCGCCGCGACCTCGAGCGCGCGAGGGAGTGCCGCGAGCGCGGCGCCGAGCTGGGTCGCTGGCACGCGTACTACCGCACGCGACGGCTGCAATGCCGCGCGAACCCCGACGCGCCCGAGCCGCGCATCGGCCTCGCGCAGCTGTGGATCGCGGCGGAGGACTGGAACCGCGCGCGGGCCGAGCTGGACCCGGTGCTCACGCGACACCCCGAAGCGTGCGCGGCCTGGACGACGCTCGGCGAGCTCGAGCGCAAGCAGGGACGCCTCGCCGAGTCGCGCGCCGCCTACGCGCGCGCCGTCGCGTGCGATCCGGACCAACACGTCGCGCGCTTCGCGCTCGGGCTCTTGCTCGTCGACGCGGGCGAGCCCGAGGCGGCGCGCGTCGAGCTCGAGGCGCTCTGCGACGACGAGCACGCGGGCTCGGACCGCCGCTTCGTCGGAGCCCACCTCGCGCTCGCGCGCGTCCTTGTGGAGCTCGGCGACGAGAAGAGCGCCACGCGGCGCTACGCACGCTATCGCGAGCTGGGCGGCACGGAAGCGCTCGAAGCGTCTCGCTGACGACGCGAGCGCGACGCGTCGATCAGAGCTGCGAGAGCACTTCGCGCGTCCGCACGACGTAGTCCGCGTAGGCCTCGTTCGACTCGTTGCGCTCGAGCCAGCGTTCGAGCGTTCCGCGCGCGCCTTCGCGGTCGCCGTCCTGCACCTGCGCCTGCGCGAGATTCAAGTGGATCGGCTCGGGCGGAACGATGCCCTCCCCTTCCATGACGACCATCACCTCGCGCCACTGACGCGCGGCTTCGGCGTAGTCCTTCATGCGGTAGAGCACGACGGCGTAGTGGTTGCGCGCCGACAAGTGGTCGGGGTCGTAGCGCAGCGCGCGCTCGAAGCACTCGCGAGCGAGTTCGAGGTCTTCGTGCGAGTAGGCGTCGACGCCCCGGTCCGCGAGGCGCACGGCTTCGTCCGCGAGGATGCGCGCGCCGCTCGACAGCTCTTCCGTCGAGAGTCCGAGTTCACGCGCGGTGACGAGGTGTTCGAGCGCGCGGCCGCGCCGCGCTTCGTGATCCGCCTCCGTCTCGCCGGGCGCGGGGATCAGCGCGGCGATTCCGGCCTTCTTGTGGAGCACGGCGAGCTCGCCCTGCAGCGGTTCGCCTTCCTGCACGAGCTCGGTGATGACGAGGACCGCTTCTTCCAGCCTCGAGCGCGCGGCGAGGATGTCGGCGAGCACGCGCCGCGTCTCGACCTCGCGGCTGTCGTAGGACAACGAGCGTTGCGCGGCCTCGAGTGCGGCGGTCGGCTGGCCGGCGGCGAGCGCTTCCTTGGCGAGCAGCAGGTGACCCTGCGCGAGCGCGCGGTCGACGAAGGGCAGCTGCGGGTCCCTGCGCAGCGCCGACTCGATCGTCGCGACGCCGCGGCGTGCGCCGCCCGACTGGTAGAGCTCGAGCACGCCCTGCGCGCGCGTCAGTTCCGGACACGGACCGACGGCGGCGAGCCCGCGCTCCAGCTCCGAGCGCGCCGTGTCGACGTTCCCCACCGCCGCCGAGATCTCCGCCATCGTGGCGTAGACCCGCGGATCCTGCGGATCGACGGCACGCGCGCGCTCGACGGCGCGCACCGCGTCGGTGTCGTTGCCGAGCAAGGTCTGGATGCGCGCGTCGATCAGGTCGGCCTCGATCCCGAGCCGGCCGCGCCAGCTGCGCAGCAAGGGCGAGGCCTCCTCGAGGCGACCGAGGTCGACGTGGCGCCGCAGCGCGCGCACTTCTTCGTCCTCCTCGCGCTGCGCGCGGTGCTCCGCGCGCGCCGTTGCGCCCGAGGGCGAGGTCGAGGCGTGGGTGGAGTCCTCCGAGGAGTCCGTGCACGCGCAGAGCGCGAGCGGAAGGAGCATGAGCAGGCGGAGCGAAGGGCGCATGGATGGAGGAGGAGCGGCGCGAGTTCGTGAGTCGCTGTGCGAGCCGCCCAGGTTAGCATGCGCCGCATGGGCTCCGTCCGTTTCGTCACCTACGGCTGCAAGGCCAACCAGTACGACACCCAGGTCTTGCGCGAGGCCCTCGTGCGCCGGGGTTGGAAGGAAGAGGACCGCGGCGCCGACCTGCTCGTGGTGAACACCTGCACGGTCACCGCCGAAGCCGGACGCAAGGCGCGCCAGCTGATCCGACGCGCGCACCGCGAAGACCCGCGGACGAAGATCTGCGTCACCGGCTGCCTCGCCGAGAGCGAGCCCGAGGTGCTGCGCGAGATGCCCGGCGTCGAGTGGGTGCTCGGCAACGGTGAGGCGAAACAACCCGTGCACTTCCTGCGCGAGCTCGGCGAAGAGTTCACGCCCGAGGAACTCGGCATCCCCAGCGGTATCACCGAGTTCTCCGGCCACACGCGCGCCTTCCTGAAGATCCAGGACGGCTGCGACATGGCCTGCGCGTTCTGCATCATCCCGTCCGTTCGCGGCAAGTCGAAATCGCGTCCAATCCCGGAATTGGTGGCCGAAGTCGAGCGTTTGGCCGAATCCGGCTACGTCGAGATCGTGCTCTGCGGGATCCACATCGGCCACTGGGGTCGCGACCTCGGACTGGAGCTCGCCGACCTCGTCGCCGCGCTCTGCGCCGCCGCGCCGCGCGGCGCGCGAGGCCGCCCGTGCGACTTCCGCCTGCGCCTCTCGTCGATCGAGGCGACCGAGGTCTCGGACCGCCTGCTCGAGGTCATGGCGCGCGAGTCGCGCCGCGTCGCTCCGCACTTGCACATGCCGCTGCAGAGCGGCGACGACGAGATCCTCGCCGCGATGAACCGCTGGTACGGCGTCGAGGAGTACCTCGGCCACTGCGACCGCATCCGCTCCGCGCTCGACCGCCCGGCCTTCACGGCCGACGTGCTCGTCGGCTTCTGCGGAGAGGAGGATCGGCACTTCGAGCGCACGCTCGACACGGTGCGACGCGCGGGCTTCGCACGCTTGCACGTCTTCCCGTTCTCGGTGCGCCCCGGCACCGCCGCGGAACACCTCGGTGCACCGCCGCCGCCGCCCCTCGTGCGCGAGCGTCGCGCCGCGCTCTCCGAGCTGGCGAGCGAGCTGCAGGTCGAGTACCGACGCTCCCTCGACGGTGCCGAGGACTCGATCGTGCTCGAGGGCGCCGTCGGACTCTCGGGCCGTTATCAAAGGGTGCGCGTGCCGCTCGAGGAACTCGAGGGCCCCTTGCCCCCGCGCGTCGACGTGCGCCTCGCGCTCGAGCGCGACGCCGAGTCGGGCGAGGAACGCCTCGTCGGTCACGCCACGGCGAACGACCGACTGGAGCACGCGCGGTGACGAACACGCCGCGACCCGCGGAGGAGGCCGGCGCGGAGCTTCACCCCGCCGAGGAGCTCGCCCGGCTGGCGGCCGGCCTCGGCGCGGTCCTGGATCGGCGCCGCCGCAGCGGGCACCGCGGCCTGCCCCGACTCGGCGCCGCGGTCCTCGAGTTGCCCCCCGCACCGCTCCCGGCGGCCCCGCAGGCCCCCGGACGGCCGGCGCCGGCTTCTAACTCTGATCGGGGAGAGGTCACGACCCCTCGGGGGAAGACCGGCGAGTCGGCCGAGCGGTCCGCGCAGGTCCCCCGCCCGGCGCACCCCGCTCCCGCCCGCGAGACCGCCGCGGGGGCGCCCGCCGCGCGCCCGGAACGCTCGCCCGCGCCGACCGCTTCGACCGCCCCCTCCGGGACGGCTCCCTCCGAGCCGTCTGCACCCGCCAAGCCCGCCCCCCGGCGCTCCTCCGACGCCGCGGCGCTCGAGGCCGCGCTGACGGCGAACTTGTCCGAGCGCCACAAGGCCCTCTTCCTCGCGAAGCGCGAGGAAGTCCGCAGCGCCGCCCGCGCCGCCCGCGACCTCGGCGAGCTCGCCGAACGCGTCGCCGCCTGCCGGGCCTGCCGGCTCTGCGAAGGGCGCACGCAGACCGTCTTCTCCGACGGCGCCGCGACGGCGCGCGTGATGTTCGTCGGCGAAGGTCCCGGCGCGGAGGAGGATCGCACCGGCGTGCCCTTCGTGGGCGCGGCGGGCCAACTGCTCAGCGGGATCATCGAGAAGGGCATGCAGCTCTCCCGCGCGAACGACGTCTACATCGCGAACGTCGTGAAGTGCCGCCCGCCGGAGAACCGCGACCCCACGCCCCAGGAAAAGGCGATCTGCAGCGCGTGGCTCGATCGCCAGATCGAGCTCGTCGACCCCGCGGTGATCGTCCCGCTCGGTTCGCACGCGGCGGGGCGCTTGCTGCGCTCCGCGGCCGGGATCGGGCGACTGCGTGGCCGCGTGCACCAGCTGGACGGCCGCAAGCTCGTGCCGACCTACCACCCGGCCTACGTGCTGCGGCAGTCGGGCCCCGAGCTGGCCGCGGTGAAGGCCAAGGTCTGGGACGACATCCGGCTCGCCATGGCCGAGCTGGGACTCTGATCGAGCGCCGGAGGGAGCTCGCAGAGCGCCGGTAACTGCCCCCGTGCCGAGGGGTAGCCGGGGATCAGTCGGAGGATCCCGGCCGCCCCGGACCAGCTCTTCCCGCTCAGGATGAGCGTTTGACCCCCCCGGGAGCTGCCGCTATCCTCCCGACTTCCTTTTCGAGGAACCGTCCCGTTCTCGCGGGTCGGAATCGGTTCGGTCCCGCGTGGACCGGGGTCGCGCGCGACGCGATCGGGACCGGCTCCGGCGCGCTCGTGCGAGGCGCTCGAACGAGGAACGACTGCCGCGCGTCGGCGGAACAACACAACGCAACCCCTCACGTCGTCACCACGACCGCACGCTGATCCACGCCGCGAGGCGCCCGGATCTCCGCGCACTCGCGACTCCCTCGTCGCGCGCCTCGCGGTGTCGTCGGCAACGGTCTCTCTACAACTGGCACCTCCCCTCACCGTCCTCGCCCTCGCGGCCGAGGCGGTGGTCCGAAAACCCCACCTGCACGCTCGCCTTGCGGTTCCCCCCCGCAACGCCCTTCCTCGTGCAGGCCACCCCGCATCCCCACGGAAGGCTCGAGAACCCATGCGCTTGCGCTTCCTGTTCCTCCCGCTCATCGCGGCACTCCCCCTCGCCTGCCAGTCGTCCAAGACGACCGGGAACCAAGCCGCTGACTCCGCTGCGCAGCTCCCGACCGAAGGCAACTTCGATCAGGACGCCGCGGACATGGACGGCGACGCCCGTGCGATCGAAGCCGGCTACTCCACCAGCGGCTCGACGTCGCAAGACCTCGGCGAGGACGCCGAGCGCATCGAGCGCACGCGCCAACAGCGCGCGTTCCTGGCCGGTGAGTCGATCGCGGAAGGCGACGCGTACTTCGAGCGCGCCGACCTCAGCGCCGCGTTGACCGCCTACTCCGAGGCGCTCGCCATCGACCCCTCGAACCAGACGGCCCGCGAGCGCATCCAGCGCGTCGAGGCCGCCATGGGCAACGACTACGCCGTCGCCGCCGACGCGCTGCAGGACGAGGTCGAGCGCGAACTCGTGCGCCGCGCCCAGGCCCGCATCGAAGCCGAGCGCTACGCCGCGCGCGGCGACGTCGCGCTGGCCAAGGCCGACTACGACACGGCGATCTCGAACTACCGCAACGCGAAGCTGGTGCTGCACTACCACCCGCTGATCGCGACGAACTCGCTCGACGAGCAGATCATCAGCGGCAAGCTCGCCAGCGCCGAGGAACTCGCCGAGAACGCCCGCATCGAATCGATGCGCGCCAAGGAAGACGCCGCGCGCCGCGCCCGCGAGCAGAAGGAACTCGCCGAGCGCCGCTACAAGGAAGAGAAGCTCGTGACCCTCTTCAACGAGGCTCACTCCGCCTTCCTCGCGCAGAACTACCAGACCGCCGAGAAGCTCTGCGAACAGGTGCTGCTCGAGGATCCGGACAACGCCGCGGCGATGCAGCTCGCCGAAGTGGCGCGCAAGGCCCGCCACGAGAAGCGCGACGCGACGAACCGCCGCAACTACCGCGAACAGTGGATCCGCACCTTCGAGGACCTGAACACCTCGAACGTGATCCAGACCGAAGCCCTCGTCTTCGACGACCTCACCCGCTGGCGCGATGTCGCGCAGCGCAAGCCGCTCGAATTCGAGACGCAAGGAGGCGAAGCCGACGCCGACCTGCAGGCCGTGATGTCGCGCCTCGAAGAGACGGTCTTCTCCCCCAACTTCGGCGGTGGTGAGGACGAAGAAGGCGCCGAGCTCGCCGTCGTCGCCCAGTACCTCCAGAGCCTGACGGGCGTCAACTTCATCATCTCCCCCCTGGTCGCCGACCTGGATCCGGAGGAGACGATGATCAACCTGCAGCTGCCCACCTACTCGGTGCGCAAGGTGCTCGACCTGATCGTCGCCACCAGCGAGAACCTGCGCTGGAAGGTCGAGGACGGCGTCGTCAAGTTCGTCACGGCCGAAGAGATGCTCGGCGGTCAGATCCTGCGCTTCTACGCGGTCACCGACCTGATCCACCCGATCCCGGACTTCCCCGGGCGCGACATCAACGTCTCCGTCTCGGGCGGCATCACCTACCCCGACGAAGACCTCGAAGAGCGCGAGTCGAACGTGGTCACCCTCGACCTGCTCGACCAGCTCGTGCGCAACAACATCTCCCCCGAGTCGTGGGACGCCGACCCGGCGAACAGCCTGCGCATCAACGAGTCGGGCGTGATGGTCGTCAACCAGACGCCCGAGGTGCACGACCAGATCGCGCTGCTGCTGGAAGACCTCCGCGAGGCGACCGGCATCATGGTCGACATCCAGTCGAACTTCCTGCAGGTCGAAGACAACTTCCTGGAAGACATCGGCGTCGACTTCCGCGGCCTCGGCCAACCGGGCCCCGGCACGAACAACTTCATCAACGACTTCGGTGACGCGACGACCCAGGCCACCCTCGGCCAGGAGATCGGCCAAGGCACCGACCTCGGCTTCTTCTACGACGACGGCAAGCACGGCGACATCCGCAGCCGCGTCGAACAGCTCTACGACTCGGCCCTCGGAGACCCCGAGGTGATCGAAGCTTCCGGCGGCCTGTCCTTCCAGTGGACCTACCTCGACGACTCGCAGCTGGAACTGATCCTGCGCGCCGTCAGCAAGTCGGAACGCGTCGAGCTCGTCAGCGCCCCACGCATCCTGGTGTCGAACACCGGCCGTGCGAACCTGACGGTCCTCAACCAGGTCGTCTACGTGAAGGACTTCGACGTCGAGATCGCCCAAGGCGCCTCGATCGCCGACCCGATCATCGACGTCATCCAGGACGGCGTGATCCTCGACGTGCGCCCGGTGGTCTCCGCCGACCGCCGCTTCATCACGCTCGAGCTGCGCCCCACCATCGCGACGCTGCGTCGCCCGATCCGCGAACGCGCCACGACGCTCGGCTCGCAGAACTCGGTGACGATCCAGCTGCCCGAGGTGGACATCCAACGCGTCCGTACCTCGATCCCGATGCCCGACGGCGCGACCGTCATGCTCGGCGGCTTGAAGGTCTCGGAGAACAAGGACTACCGCAACGGCGTTCCGATCGTGAACAAGATCCCGATCGTGTCGCTGCTGTTCGAGCGCAAGGGTGTCTACAACCGCAACAAGAAGCTGCTGATCCTGCTCAAGGCCTCGATCGTGATCCCCGCGGAGCACGAGCCGACCCCCGCGCAGCTCGGCATGTAGATCCCCTTCGACCAGAAGGAATCCTCTCCTCGCTGGTCGGACCAGACTCGAAGGGGAGGTCCGGGCTCGCCTGCGACCTCCCCTCTCTCTTATCCATCCGCTGCGCCGAAGCCTCCCCCCCACGGCTTCGCCTCCTGCACGGCGCAGGCGGGACTGTCCCGAACCGGCTCGTTGCCAGCCTGCATCGCGTGGGTATGGCTGGAGCTGACCGGTGCCACCGGCACCCTTGGGATCCCCATCGCCCGACCCCATCCCGGCCGATCCCGACATGAACCGTCGATCCGAATCACTCCGTCCCCTCGCGCTGGCTCCGATCGCCGCCGCGCTCCTCCTCGGCTCTCTCGCCGCCGCCCCCGCCGCGACGCAGAAGAGCGACGCCCAGATCGCCGACGACATCGAGTTCGCGATGGGCCTCGCCGAGAGCTGGGGCTTCGTCGACCTCGCGGGTGACGTGCTGCAACGCATCGAGGACGAGGGCGTTCCGGCCAAGACGCAGGAACGTCTCGGACTCGCGAAGTGCGACGTCTTCGCGACCGGCGCCTTCAACGAGGCCACGGTCTCGCGTCGCCAAGAGCTCTTCGAGGAAGCGCTCGCCGCCTACCAGTCGTTCATCTCGAACAACTCGCGCTCGGAACGCCTCTCCGAAGCCGAAGCCGGCTACGTGCGCGTCGCGTCGGCCTACGCGCAGACGCTCGAGATCGCCCAGGAAGAAGCGATCGGCGAAGCCGCCGAGGCGCTGCGCCAACGCCGCATCGAAGTCCTGACCGACGCCGTCGCCAAGACGGGCGAGCTGATCGACAAGGGCACCTCGGAGACCGCTGCCGGCAAGCGCGAACTCGTCAACCTGATGCTCAGCCGCGGCCGCATGCTGATCGCGCTCGGCCGCAGTCAGGAGGACGGCCAGTTCGCCTTCGACCAGGCCTACACCACGCTCGAGAACACCGTCTTCGTCGCGGGCGAAGGCAGCCCCGGCTCGCTGCAGGCCTACGAGCTGCTCGGACAGTGCTTCATGGCGCAGGGCGACCCGCAGTCCGCCTACGCCTTCTTCGAAGCCGTCGTGAACCAGGCGATCCCGTCGGACCCCGAGTCCTGGGCGACGCTGGTCAAGGAGCAGGAACTCGACCAGGCCGCGAAGGATCAGCGCTGGTTGTTCGTGCAGCTCGCCACGGGAGGCCTGATCGAGTCGCTGCTCGCCACGGGCGACGTCGCGGAAGCGTGCCGCTACGCCATGCACTTCCACAACACGCTCAAGAAGGAAGGCTTCCAGATCCAACCCGGCTTCGGCTACGAGGCCTACCTCGCCGTCGCGCGCTGTCTGCTCGACTCGGGCGGCTGGGTCGCGGGCAACTGGACCGGTGGCGAGGCCGCATGGTTCGCGGACGAGGACGCGGCGAAGGCGGCGGTCTCGAACAAGCGCAACCGCTACCCCACCACCGACCGTGCGCTGGCGATCGCGCAGCAGATCAACCGCGAGAACAAGGGCAACCGGATGAAGGTCCGCGCCCAGAAGTTGATTGGCAAGATCATCGAGCGCCCGGGCGTGAAGGTCGACCCGAACGTGCTCTACGAAGCCGCCGAAGGCGTCTACAACGAAGGCGAGTACGAGACGGCGATCTACGCCTTCAAGCGCCTGCTGCGCGTGCTCGACAACGAGGACGCCGCGCTGCGCACCGAGTTCATGCCGAAGACGCTCTACCGCATCGGTCGCGCGTACGTCCGCATGGACCGCAACCTCGAGGCCGCGATGGCCTTCCGCGAAGGCTGCACGACCTGGCAGGGCGACCCCGAGTACGACCAACCGAACGCGCGCGGGTACTTCACGCTGATGAAGGACCTCAAGTCCGGCTCGGGCGACGCGCCGGAGTTCGCCGCGCTGTACACCGAGTCCGAGAGCCTGGCCGAGCGCTTCGCCAGCCAGACCGACCAGGACGAGATCAAGTGGAACAAGGCCGAGAAGCTGCGTCGTGACAAGACGTGGGGCGAAGCGATCGCGAAGTACGCGGAGATCTCGCCGGCCTCGAACTACTACGAGCGCGCGATGGTCCAGATCGCCGTCTGCACATACCGCAGCGGCCAGGAGGCCGAGGGCGAGCGGCTCCTGAAGGGCTACCTCGTCGACTACCTCGAGGATCCCGTCAAGAGCGCCATCGGCGACAGCGAGATCAAGGCCGCGATGCGCCGCGTCGCGCGCGCCAGCGCCGAGTTCTACTACGCGCTCGCCGCCTTCGACCCCGCCAAGGACGACCTGAAGAAGTTCGAGGACGGTGCGCGCGTCGCGCCGGTCGAACCCGAGCGCTGGGAAGAAGTCCTGCGCCGCGTCGGCAACTACCCGAACGAGTTCAAGGACCAGACGACGACCGCGCCGTGGATGATGTACATGGAAGTGACGGCGAACCTGCAGCTCGACAAGCTCCAGGAAGCCCGCGACGTGTACGCGAAGATGCTCGAGCGCTTCGAGTCGAACAAGTTCACGGGTACCGTCGCCGTCGACATCTACAACCGCCTCGCCAAGCTCCAGGAGCAGGCGACCGACCAGGCGAAGAAGGACAAGCTCGAGCGCGACATGGCGACCTTGCTGCAGACCAGCAACGCCTCGTCGACGCCCGACTACGCGAAGCTGCGCAGCGAGTCGAACCACTGGATGAACCTGCGTGAGTTCGGCCAGGCGGAGCGCGTGCTGCGCCGCATCCAAGCGAGCTTCTCCGACGGCGAACGCGCCGAGGACATCGAGAAGTACGTGCTGCCCGACCTGGCGCACGCGCTGCTCGGACAGCAGAAGGTCGCCGAGGCCTACACGATCCTCACGCCCCTGATGGCGGAAGACGCGGCGAACCGCCCGAGCAAGCGCACGGTGCTGAACTGGATCCGCTCGGTCATCGGTTGGGTGGAAGGCGGTTCGACGCCCTTCACGATCGTCCCGGGCGTCGGCAGTCAGGTCGAAGAGTTCGACGACGCCGTGGGCAAGCTGAACGCGATGCTCAACTCGCTCTCCGACAAGTACTCGTGCGAGGCGTACGACCTGCGCTTCCAGATGGCTTGGGCCTACTACGCCTGCGCCACCGCGGAAGGCGGTCCGCAGCTCTCCGACCGCAAGGCGTCTTCGAGGCGCCAGCTCGCCCCGCTCGCCCAGGCCCCCGAGATCGGAGCGGACTTCCACGGCGTGGAGGATCGCTGTTCGACCGACGAAGAGTTCGGCTCCGAGTTCGGCGGCGGAACGCTGCAGAACCGCTTCGCGTGGCTCTGGGAGAAGGTCAAGAACGCCGAGTAGGCCGACCCGTGCTCCGGTCCACGAGGCTCCCGCGCCTGCGCGGCCAGCTTTGGGTTGTCCGCCCCGTCCCCCCGGCTAGAATGTTCGCCCCCTGCCCCATGCAATCGACCCGCCCCTCTCTTCCGCGCGCCGTTCGTTCCCTCCTGGGCGGCGCCCCCCTCGCCTTCGGCCTGACCGCACTCGCGCTCGCGGGCGCGACGCCGTCGGCGTTCGCGGAACCCGCTTCGATCGCGCGGCCGGAGGCCGCCGTGACCGAGGGGCGTCCCGACCAGGTCTACGTCAAGAACGTGAAGACCGGCGAGGTGAAGGTCGTCTCCGGGACGATCACGGCCGACGGCATCGACAAGGTCGTCGTGACGCGCGACGGCAAGGAGACGAAGCTCGACGCCGCGCTCATCGAAGAAGTCGTCTGGGGCGAGAGCTCGCCCGCCTTCGTCGAGGGTTACACCTACTTCGACCGCGGTGACTGGGAGAACGCTTCCGGGAAGTTCCTCATCGCCGCCGGCGAGGGCGAGCGCACCGTCGTGCAAGCGGCCGCGCGCCTGCTCGCCGCCCGCTCCTTGATGGAGTGGGGCGCGACCGAACCCGGTCACTACTCCGAGGCCGCGAGCCAGCTCGACGACTACATCTCGAGCCACTCGAGCGCTCGCGAGCTTCCCCTCGCCCGCTCGCTGCGCGCGCGCACGGCGTGGCTGATGGGCGACGCCGCCAAGGCCGGCCAACTCTACCGCTCGCTGTTCGAGGAAGGCACCTCGGCGTCGCCGACGCCCGGCTACGACCTCGGCCTGTGCCTGAAGGCGGGCCTGCAAGCCGCGCGCGCCCTCGTCGACGCGGGCGACACGCTCGCCGCGCGCGAGATCTACGGCGTGCTCGCGAACCGCGCGCGCACCGCCGCCGCGCAGGCGGAAGAAGGCTCCCCCGAGCGCCAGCTCTTCGCGCAGCTCGAGGCGGAAGCGATCCTCGGACCCGGCTTCGTCGACGTGGCGTCCAGCCAGTACGACCAGGCGATCACCTTCTTCAGCGGCCAGAAGACCACGGCGCAGACCTCCAAGAACGCCACGGCGCTCTACGGTGCGACCTACGGCATGGCGCTCGCGCTGCTCGGCAAGGGCGAGACGCGCAAGGCGCAGCTGCAGTTCGCGATCGTCTCCGCGCTCGACTACACCGACAACGACCGCTCCGCCGCGGCCAAGCTCGGCCTCGCCCGCTGCTACGTCCAACTCGGTGACTCCGACGGCGTCGCGACTTCGCGCGCGCTGCTCAAGGAGATCGTCGAGCAGTTCGGCACCACGCCCAGCGCTCGCGCCGCGCGCGAGATGCTGGCGCAGTAGCCGCGCTTCACAACCCGTCCAACCAGCCTCGCGCTGGCTGCTCTTCGGCTCCCCCCCCGGAACCGAACAACTCGTCATTCCAAGGTCTCGATTTCACTCGCGGTGATGTCGCTGGCCACCGTCCACCGGATCCCCATCCCCTCACCCAGTTGAGACTCCAAAGGAGTTCCTCGGCCATGAACATCTCAACGCTTCGGAATCGCATCGCCTCCCTCGCTGTGCGTGCCATCCCCGCCGCCTCCGCCGTTCTCTTCACCGCCTCGATCGCGCTCGCTCAGGAAGGTGAAGCCGCCGCGGCTCCCCAGAACGACAGCGTCTTCAAGGTGTTCCGTGACGGTGGCGCGATCGGTATGCTCATCGTCGTGCTCTCGATCGTCGCCCTGGCGGTGATCATCGAGAACTTCGTCTCCCTGAAGCGCGACAAGCTCGCGCCGCCGGATCTGATCGACGAGATCCAGGCCCTCTTCGACGAAGAGCAATTCCAGGAGGCGATGGAGCTCTGCGAGAACGAGCCCACCTTCTTCACCCGCGTCGCCGGCGCCGGCATCGCCAAGATCGGCCACTCCTTCGAGGTGATCGAACAGGCCATCTCCGAGATGGGTGACGAGGAGTCGATCCGCCTCCACCAGAAGATCGGGTGGCTGTCGCTGATCGCCAACGTGGCGCCCATGATGGGTCTGCTCGGCACCGTGGGCGGCATGATCACGGCCTTCAACGTGATCGCGGCCTCGGGCGGTCAGGCCAACCCGGCCGACCTCGCCGGCGGTATCTCGGCGGCGCTCCTCACGACCATGTTCGGTCTGGTGGTCGCCATCCCCACCACGGCTTCCTTCGCGTTCCTCCGGAACCGCCTCGTGAAGTCCGTGATCGAGATCGGCGCCATCGTCGAGGACCTCTTCGAGCGCTTCCGCCCCGGCCAGAGCGGCCACTGATCCGTCAGGCCACCCCGGGGCGGCGGCTGCCGATTCGGTAGCTCCCCCTCCGTCCCGGGGTAGCACTTCCTGTCCCGCCGGCCCGCTCGCGCCCCCCTCCCTCCCGGGAGCCCGGAGGAAAACATGAACCTCACCAAGCACGACCCCGAGACCGAGATGGAGATGGACATGACGTCGATGATCGACGTCGTGTTCTTGCTCATCATCTTCTTCATGGTCATCACGGACATGACCCAGCAGGACCTCGAGGATCTGCAGCTCCCCATGGCGCTCCACGCCGTCCCGGACAAGCCGGATCCCAAGAAGTACCGGCCGGTCGTGAACATCGACATCGCGGGCGAGATCAAGATCAAGCGCGAGACCTACTTCGACCCCGAGGATCCGGACGACTACAAGAAGCTCCGCGAGCACTTGGCCGACGTCTCCCGCCGAATGGAGCGCGACGACAAGAACCCGAAGCTGCCGGGCGACGCGCTGCTGATCCGCGCCGACGAGAGCTCGCCCTTCAAGCACGTCCAGAAGGTCATGGAACAGTGCGGCTACAAGGGCATCCAGATCTGGAAGCTGCAGCTCGCCGTGTCGACCCCCGAGGAGAACAAGGACAAGTAAGCCATGTCGATGCTCAAGGACATTGCGTCGCAGGAGAGCAAGATGGAGATGACGCCGATGATCGACGTCACCTTCCTCCTGCTGATCTTCTTCATGTGCACCCTCAAGTTCAAAACGCTCGAGGGCAAGCTCGCCGCCTACCTGCCGCAGGACGTCGGGGTGAACACCTCGGACGCGGAACCGATCGAGAAGGTCGAGATCATGCTGCAGGTGATCGACGAGGGCACGAAGTACATGCCCTTCAAGGCGGACCAAGTGCCGTGGGACGGCAAGAACAAGCGCTTCGTCTACGGCTCAGACCGTCGCGTGCGCTACACGGTCGGCCCGATGCGCACCTTCGACCTGAAGGAGCTCGGTGATCGCATCAAGAACATGACCGAGGTCGGCGGCAAGAAGCGTCCGGCGACGATCGACCCGCGCAAGGGCATCGTCTACTCGGACGTCGCCAAGGTGCTCGACGTCGTGCTCTCCGCGGGCTTCGAGGAAGTCACCTTCGTCGGCTCCTACGAGAAGCAGTAGCCGCCCCGCGCCACTCGAACAGGCAGCGGCCCGCCGGAGCGATCCGGCGGGCCGCTTCCTTTTTTTCGGCGGTTGCCGGTCACGCGGTCCGGGGTAGATCCGGGCGAGTCCCCCAGCTCACCCGCTCTCTCCCATCCAGTTCCAGGAGGAACGCATGCGCCTCGTCCCGCGCCGCCTTCCCGAAGACGCCAAGCTGGAGATGACGCCGATGATCGACGTCACCTTCCTCTTGCTGATCTTCTTCCTCGCCACCCTGCGCTTCAAAACGCTCGAGGGCAAACTCGACGCCTATCTGCCGAACGACGTCGGACCGAACCCGAGCGAGTTGATCGAGCCGAAGACCCCGCTCGACCTCGTGATCCGCGTCGTCGAACCGGGCACGCGCCTCTCCCTGCGCGGGGAACCGTGGACCGAAGGCGGCGGCCGCTATCGCTACGGCTCCGACCGCGTCCTCTCCTACACGCTCGGGCCCGCGCGCTTCACGAGCTTCGACGCTCTCGACGCCCGCCTGAAGATGCTCGGTCCGCAAGCCGACGGCACCCCGATCAAGCTCGTCCCGCAGGACGGCGTGGTCCAGTCCGAAGCGGTCCGCGTCCTCGATCGACTCGCCGCCTACGGCTGGTCGGAGGTCGTCATCCGCGGCGCCGACTGAGCCCACTCAGAGCCCCTTCGAGCCCGCCCCGCGGAGCGCTCCGGCGCAGCGCGGGCGGGCCGTGCGAAGGTCGCCGCGAGTCGCTCCGCGAGCCGTCCTAAGTCCTTACCCCGGCGCGGGTTGTTTTGCAGATCCGCCTTTGACCGCCCGTGCCGCAGCCTGCTATCTTCTGACCCCTCACACCGGAACGCGCGCCGTTCCGGGCCACCCCTCGCATGGCGACCCGCGCGGTCGCCGACGTCAAGAAACTCGCGGTTACTTCCCCTCCCGGCGCGTCCGGATTCGGTGACTCGCGCAGCTTCTCCCCACGCTCCACCCCTCGCTCTGTCCGTCGTCGTCCGTCCGTCTCGCGCGCCGCTTCGCGGCCTGCCCGCGGACCCCGTGCGGCTGTCACCCCCATCCCCAGTCAGCAACGTGAGAGATCCCGAATGAGGAACTCCGGCTTCATCTTCACCGCGCGTGCCCTCCCCGCTTGGGCCATCCTGTTCGCCGCTTGCTCTTCGACGCAGAAGGCCGCGTGGGAACCGGAACCGGTCGAACCCGCGCCCGTGGTCGATCCCGGCGCCGCCAACGCGCCGACGCCCGCTGCCGCGCAGGACGGTGGACTCGCCGCGGAACGCGAACAGCTCACCCTGCGTGAACAGCGCAAGCAGTTCCTCGTCCAGGAGCACATCGCCAAGGCGCGCGAGTTCCGCGGACGCCTGCGCAACGAAGACGCTCGCAATGAGCTGCTCGCGGCGCGCCAACTCGACGGCGACAATCCGGAGGTCAAGAGCCTCCTGGCCGAGGTCGAAGCGCTGCTGGGCATCCCCGGTGCGGAAGTGACCACGGTCACCGAAGGCATCGCGCGCGACTACGAGCTCAAGACGCAACAGCTGCGCGAAGACGCCTCGGAGAACCTGCGCAAGGGCAAGCTGATGCTCGCGCGCGGCGACTACGACGCCGCCATCGCGGAGTTCACGATCTGCCTGAACCGCGTGCGCTGGGCCCCCTACTCGATCGACTGGCAAGGCGTCGACGAAGAGGCGGAGACCCTGCTCGATCGCGCGAAGGCCGACCGCGAATCGGCGAAGGAAGCCGAACGCCTCGCGCAACAGCGCCGCGCCTACGAAGAACTGCAGGCGCAGCAGTCCGCGGAAGTGAACCGCGAGAAGGTGCTCGTCGCGAACATCCTCGACCAGGCGATCGACGCGTTCAACGCGGGCGAATACGACCAGGCGATGGACTTCGCGGACCAAGCGCTGCGCAAGGACCCGCACAACCAGCAAGCCGCCGACCTGCGCGACAACGCCTTCAAGGCGGGCCGCGACAAGGTCTCGCGCGACTACGTCGCCCGGAAGGCCGAGCAGTACAAGAAGTGGCAGGAACAGCTCCACGAGCTCCGCATCCCGTGGAACGACGTGGTGACGATGCCCGACCAGGACCGCTGGCGTGAGATCACCGAGCTGCGCGGCAGCCGTCGCGGTCTCGACCTCGCCTCGATGGTTCCGGAGTCGGAGCGTCAACTGCGCGCCAAGCTCAAGTCGACGACCGTGCGCATGCAGCCGGTCGAGGACGAAGAGAGCCTCCGCCTGGTGATGGACTACATCCGCGTGATCACCGGTCTGCCGATCGTGGTCGACCCGGCCGCGGAGAACGCTGTGCTCGACGAGGGCATCCTGTTCACCTTCTCCTTCGAGAACCCGCTGTCGGTCGAGCAGATCCTGAACCTGATCTGCGACCGCGCCGGCGAACAGGTCACCTGGACGATCCGCCACGACGCCGTGCTGATCACGACCAAGGAGAAGGCGCGCGGCGAGCCGATCGTCTTCCACCACGACGTGCAGGACCTGATCTTCGGCCTGACCGACTTCATGGGCCCGCGCATCGACCGCATCCGTCTGCTCGACGAGCTCGAGGACGACGACGGCGGCGGCCCCTTCGGCGGCATCGGTGAGCGTCCGCAGCTGATCAACCCCGACGACCTCGCGACGATGATCCAAGAGAACGTCGCGGTCGGCACCTGGGAAGACGGCCCGACGATCGAGAGCTACGAAGGCCACATCATCATCGTGCACACCCCCGAGGTGCAGCAGCAGGTGCAGGCCTTCCTCGAAGACCTCCGCCGCTTCAGCTCCTCGCTCGTCACGATCGAGTCGAAGTTCATGTCGGTCGGCGACAACTGGTTGCAGGAGATCGGCGTCGACTTCCGCGGCCTCGAGTCGAACCCGCTGACGGACGTGACGAACGGCCTCGAGGACATGTCCTCTCGCGGTCTCGACAACAACGGCACCGGCTCGGCCGGCTCCAACGCGGCGGGCGCGCCTTCCTCCGGCATCTTCTACGACGACGGCGCCGACGGCGATTTCCGCCTGCGCACCGAGAACTTCTTCGGCGCGGCTCTGGGTTCCAGCCTGACCAACATCGGCGGCCTGACCTCCCAGATCACCTACCTCGACGACCTCAACCTGCAGCTGATCCTGCGCGCGGTCGAGAAGAGCCAGAAGTTCGAGCTGATCAACGACCAGGTGCTCAGCGTGCACAACACGCAGCGCGCCTACGTCACGGTCATCAACCAGAAGGCCTACATCCAGGACTTCGACGTCGAGGTCGCCCAATTCCAGGCGGTCGCCGACCCGCAGGTCAACGTGCTCACGGAAGGCGTCGTGCTCGACGTCCGCCCGACGATCCACCAGAGCCGGAAGTACCTCACCCTCGAGGTGCAGCCGACCGTGGCGAACATCGTCAACGTGCGCGAGTACTCGTCGACCCTCGGCGGCAACACCTCGCCGGTGACCTTCGAGCTCCCCGAGCTCGCGGTCCAATCCGTCTTCACCACCGCCGTCATCCCCGACGGTGGCTCGATCCTCCTCGGCGGTCTCTCGAACATCCGCAACATCGAGCGCCGCGCCGAAGTGCCGTGGATCGCCAACATTCCGGTCGTGGGCTTCTTCTTCAAGAACGAGGGCTACAACGACGAGAAGGAGTCGCTGATGATCCTGATCCGCGCGCAGATCACGGACATCCGCGAAGAAGTCAAGCGTCTCGAGGGCAGCTACTAGCCACCCGCGAGTCATGACTCAGAGAGCGGAGGCCGCCCCCCGAGGCGGCCTCCGCTCTTTTCATGCCACTCACCCTCGCCCTCGCCCTCTCCCGCGCACGCCCCCGCCCCTTCCTCGGCCGAAGGCCGTCCTTCGGCTGGAAGCCAAGCCTCTCGGTCGGCTCCTCCTTCTGATTCGTCGGCCGCGCCGAACCATGGTTCATCCTTCTTCGCGTCTTCGCGTGAGCTGACCGGGAGCTGCAGGTCACCAGCGCTTCCCTCGCCCAAGACCTCCTTCGCGCCTTCGCGTGAAACCAGCGTCTCCACCGCACGGACCGAAGCCACCGTCCGCGCGGCCGACGAAGAGAATCACGCGAAGGCGCGAAAGGTCGTGCCGGGCTTGGTCGCGCGTGTCACGTGCAGCCCCCCGGGTGGCTGGCGCGAAGACGCGAAGGACCCGGCACCGCGCTGGGGCGAGTTCGAGTCGGGAGGACCGTGCTTCGGAGGTCAGCTGCATGGAACGGGGACGGCGGAGGCGGGTCGTCCGGGCTCCGGGGCGGGAAAAGCGGGGGTCGTGAGGGGGCTTTGCTGCCAGTGCTCGATCGCCTTCGGTAGGCTTTCCCCGTCCCACGAGGAACTGCCTTGCCCGCACTCGACGCCGTCTTCTTCGACATCGACGACACGCTCTTCCCCACCACCGCCTTCGCGGGGCGGGCGCGGCGCAATGCGGTGCGGGCCATGATCGAGGCCGGACTCGACGCACCGGAGGAGCTGGTGCTGAAGGAGCTCGAGGAGGTGATCGCCGAGTTCTCGTCGAACTACGAGCACCACTTCGACAAGCTCCTCACGCGCCTCGGCCCGCACGCCACGACGAACCAGAGCAGCGCGCTGATCGTCGCCGCGGGCGTCGCGGCCTACCACGACACCAAGTTCCGCACGATCGCGCCCTTCGAGGACGTGCTGCCGCTGCTCGCGGACTTGAAAGAGGCCGGCGTGATCGTCGGCATCATCACGCACGGACTCTCCGTCAAGCAGGCGGAGAAGCTCTGGCGGCTCGGCGTCGCGCGCCACCTGAACCCCATGGCGGTGTTCATCTCCGATCAGGTCGGCATCTCGAAGCCCAACCCGAAGCTCTACCAGTACGCCCTCCGCGCGCTGAAGCTCGAACCGTCCCGCGTGATGTACGTCGGCGACAACCCGGAACACGACATCGCGCCGCCGCTATTCCTAGGCATGCCCGCCGTCTGGTCCTCACGCGCCGCCCGCCGCAAGCCGGTCGACTACGGCATCGAGCCGACGCACGTCGTCGCGAACTTCGGCGAGCTGCGCGAGCTGTTGCGCGAGTCGTACGACGTGCCGGTCTGAGGAACGTACCGTGCCGTAACTGATTGAGCCATCAGCGGACCGAGCCGCCGGCTATGCCGGCGGCGCGGGCCGCTGATGGCGCAAACAGTTACGGCACGGTACGTTCCTCTCAGCCGAGCAGGTCCATCGAGCTCACGACCCACTGCATGATCGGCGAGACGTAGAGGCCGAAGAGCACCGTGCAGACGCCGAAGGCGGTCAGCATGCCGGTGAAGATCGGTTGGGTGCGCGGGACGGACTCGTCGCTGGGTTCCTCGAGGAAGAGCGCCTTCGCGATGCGGAAGTAGTAGAAGAGGCTGATCGCGCTGTTGAGGCCGGCGATCACGGCGAGCCAGGTCATGCCGTTGTCGATCGCGGCGGTGAACAGCAGGAACTTGCCGTAGTAGCCCATCGTCGGCGGCAGGCCCGTCAGGCTGACGAGGAAGGCGACCATCACGATCGAGACCAGGGGCGCCTTGCGGCCGAGTCCCTTGAGCGAGTCGATGTGGTCGTTGCCGTTGACGCCTTCGAAGTAGAGCACGACGCCGAAGGCGCCGAGGTTCATGAAGTAGTAGGCCGCCATGTAGTACAGGGCGGCGCTGAAGCCCTCGTTGTTCATCGTCGCGACGCCCATCAGCAGGTAGCCGGCGTGAGCGACGGACGAGAAGGCGAGCAGGCGCTTCAGGCTGGACTGGCCGAGGGCCGAGACGTTGCCGACCGTCATCGTGATCGCGGCGAGCACCGCGATCAGCAGGCCGACCTGTCCGCCGTAGTCGGCGACGAGACCCTGCACGTCGCCGCGCACGAACATCACGCCGAGGAAGCGCAGCAGGGCGCCGAAGCCGGCGGCCTTCGAGGCGACGGCGAGGAAGGTCGTGACGGGCGTCGGCGCGCCTTGGTAGACGTCGGGCGTCCAGAAGTGGAACGGCACCGCGGAGATCTTGTAGGCGAAGCCGGCGAGCACCATGGTCACCGCGATGCCGACGGGGATCGGGCTGGCGGCGAGCTGGCTCACGAGGCCGCGCGGCAGGCCTTCGCCGCCGAGCGTCGCCATCTCGGCGAGGTCGATCGTGCCGGTCAGGCCGTAGA
Organism: Planctomycetota bacterium; assembly: GCA_020638835.1. Lineage (GTDB taxonomy): Bacteria > Planctomycetota > UBA1135 > UBA1135 > JACKHV01. The sequence continues at coordinate 113,630 of JACKHV010000004.1, forward strand.
GCAGGCTGATGCCGAAGATCATCACGCCGGCCGAGAGACCGCCGAAGATGACGTACTTGAGCGCGGCTTCGGCGGACGCCTTGTTGCCCTTGTGGAAGCCCGCCAGCGAGTAGGACGCGAGGCTGAGCAGCTCGAGGCCGAGCACGAGCAACAGCAGGTTGTTCGTGGAGACCATGAAGAAGATGCCGACGGCGGCGCCGAGCAGCAGGAAGTAGTACTCCCCGATGCCGTGCTGGCGCTCGCGACGGTCGGACATCACGAACACGCACACCACGGCGAGCGCGGCGAGCGTGAACAGCTTGAAGAAGCGTCCGAAGGCGTCGACCTCGACCATGCCGAAGGCCGTGACGCGTTCGCTCTGCCCCATCAGCGCGAGCGCGGTGACGCCGAGCCCCGCCAAGGTCACGTAGCCGACGGTGCGCGAGTTGCGCCCCTTCGTCAGCAGGTCGACGAGCAGCGCGAGCAGCGCGAAGCCCGTCAACCAGAGCTCCGGCGCGATCGCCTTCATCCCATCCCAGTATTCCACGTGGGTGCTTTCCTTAGCCGTTGATGATCTGGATGGCCTGGCTCATCGAGGACACCCAGTGTTCGACGCTGCCCTCCATCCAGTCGAGCAGGTAGAACGGCAGGATGCCGAGCGCGACGCAGAGGAACAGCAGCGGGGCCTGGCAGAAGATCTCGCGCGCGTTGATGTCGGGGTAGTCCTTGTACTTCTCGTTCAAGGTGCCGAGGAACACGCGTTGGATCGCCCACAGCAGGAAGGCCGCGGTGATCACGATGCCGATCACGGAGATCAGCACGAGGACGCGGAAGCGCGGGTCGCCGGCGTTGTAGGCGCCGATCAAGGTGACCGCTTCCGAGACGAAGCCCGCGAGGCCCGGCAGACCGAGCGCGGCGAAGAAAGCGAGCGTCGTCAGGCCCCAGTAGACCGGCATCGGCTGCGAGAGGCCGCCGAAGCCGTTGAGGTCGCGGTGGTGCGCGCGGTCGTAGATCACGCCGACGACGAGGAACATCGCGGCGGAGGAGGTGCCGTGGTTGAACATCTGGAGCGCGGCGCCGTTCGCGCCCCACTCCGTCAGCGCGGCGACGCCGAGCAGCACGTAACCCATGTGCGAGACCGACGAGTACGCGACCATGCGCTTGAAGTCGGTCTGGCCGAGCGCGACGTACGCGCCGTAGACGATCGAGATCACGCCCAGGACGCCGAGCGTGAAGGCGAAGTCGTCGAAGGCTCCCGGCACGATCGGGAAGCAGGCGCGCATCAGGCCGTAGCCGCCGAGCTTCAGCAGGATGCCGGCCAGGATGACCGAGATCGGCGTCGGCGCCTGCACGTGCGCGTCGGGCAGCCAGGTGTGGAAGGGGAAGACCGGGATCTTGATCGCGAAGGCGACGAAGAGGAACCAGAAGACCCAGGTCGTGAACTTCATGCCGAGCAGCATGCCGCCGGCGAAGAGCTTCGTTCCGAGCAGATCACCGCGCATCGCGATTTCGGTCATCGCGGGGATGCTGAAGGTCCCGGTCTCGAGGCGCAGCGCGATCACGGCGACCAGCATCAACACCGAGCCGGCCAGCGTGTAGAGGAAGAACTTGATCGCGGCGTACTCGCGGCGCGGTCCGCCCCAGATGCCGATGAGGAAGTACATCGGCAGGAGCATGATCTCCCAGAACACGTAGAACAGGAAGTAGTCGAGCGAGACGAACACGCCGATGATGCCGACCTCGAGCAGCAGCAGGAGCGCGTAGTACGCCTTCTCACCCTTCTTGATCCCGAAGCTGGCCGGCACGCCGATGAACAGCAGCAAGGTCGTCAGCCAGACGAGCGGCAAGCTGATCCCGTCGACGCCGACGTGATAGTTCACCTTCATGTTCATGGCTTCGCTGGAGCTGTAGATCCACGGGCGCATGAACTGGAACTGGTACGCGGGGGACCCCACCTCGAAGCCGACGAAGTAGAGCCACGTCGCGAGCACGAGCGGGATGAAGGTCGCCACCAGGCTGATCACCTTGATCAGACCGACCGAGCGCTTGGGGCAGAGCAGGATCGCCGCCATCCCCATCATGGGGATGAAGATGATCCAGTTCAGGAGGGTGTGGTCCATGGATGGTCCTTGGGGTCCGGCGCGTGGGGAGTGTGCTGTGAGGGGGTGTGGACCCGAGCGTGGTGGAAAGTGACTGGAGTCGCGAGCTGCGGTCGGCCTTCTAGGCGAGGAACAGCCAAGCGAAGAGCAGGAGCAACCCGCCGAAGGCGAGCGACGCGTACTGTTGGATGCGGCCCGTCTGGAACAGGCGCACGAGCGAGCCGGTCATGTTCGTGACCGCACCGACGCCGTTGACGACGCCGTCCACGACGGTGCTGTCGAACCAGGCCCACATGAAGCCGAAGGCGCGGTTGATCTTGCCGGTGCCGTTGACGACGCCGTCGACGATGTTCTCGTCGATCCACTTGAAGGTGCGGGCGAGCACCATCTGGAGCTTGATGACCGTCGCGTTGACGAACTCGTCGACGTAGTACTTGTTCGCGACGGTCGTGTACATCTCGCCGAAGGCGGCGGCGATCTTCGCGGGGTCGGCCTTCTTCAGCAGGTAGATGAAGACGGCGAGCAGGATGCCGCCAAGAGCCACGGCGAGCGAGCCCCGCATGGCCCAGGTGTGGCCCGCGTGCAGGCTCTCTTGGAAGTGCTCCGCCGAGTCACCGACGTAGGTGTTCATCTCGGTGATCGCGATGCCCGGGTACATGCGGTCGATGCTGAACGCTTCGCCGACGGAACCCTCGTGTTCCGAACCGTGTCCGTGGTGTCCGTCGTCGATCTCCGACGTCAGGCCTTCGAACCAAGTGCCCTTGGCCCCCATCAGGTCGAAGTCGCGCAGCCACATCTTGCCGCCGAACATGCCCAGCGTGGCGAGCACGAGCAGCGAGACGACCATCGGCGCCGGCGACTCGTGCGCGTGGTCGTGCACGTGGTGGTCGCGGGCTTCGCCGAAGAAGGTCATGAAGATCAGGCGGAACATGTAGAAGGCCGTCATGGCCGCCGCGATCAGGAGACCCGCGTAGGCGAAGAGGCCGACGCCGTCGAGCAACCCGCCGTGCGTCATCTTCATGAACGCCGACTGGATGATCTTGTCCTTCGAGTAGAAGCCCGCGAAGAGCGGCACGCCGGCGATCGCGAGCGTGCAGATCAGCATCGCGAGGAAGGTCAGCGGCATCTTCTTCCGCAGCCCCCCCATCTTCCGCATGTCCTGCTCGTGGTGGCAGCCGTGGATCACGGAGCCGGCGGAGAGGAACAGGCACGACTTGAAGAAGGCGTGCGTGACCATGTGGAAGAGGCCGGCGATGAGGCCGAGGCCTCCCGTGCCGATGCCCGCGACCATGAAGCCGAGCTGACTGATCGTCGAGTAGGCGAGCACGCCCTTGATGTCGAAGACCGTCATGCCGATCGTCGCGGCGAAGAGCGCGGTGACCGTGCCGAAGCAGGTCACGACGTTCAGCACCGTGGGCGACATCAGCGGGTAGGTGCGCCCGAGCAGGAAGACGCCGGCCGCGACCATCGTCGCGGCGTGGATCATGGCCGACACCGGGGTCGGGCCTTCCATCGCGTCGGGCAGCCAGATGTGCAGCGGGAACTGCGCGGACTTGCCGACGGTGCCGCCGAAGACCAGCAGGCCGGCGGCCGTCATCCAGGCCGGGTACTCACCACCGTTCGCCGCGACGGTCGTCTGCGCGGCTTCCCAGAGTTCCGTGAAGCGGAAGGTCTGGAAGTGGTAGTAGAAGATCATGATGCCGACCAGCAAGCAGGTGTCCCCGACGCGCGTCGTGAGGAACGCCTTCTTGCAGGCGGCGGCAGCCTGCTTGATGCGGTGGCTGTTCGGATCGTGGCTGAAGTGTCCGATCAGGAGATAGGACATCAGGCCCATGATCTCCCAGAACACGAACAGGAAGAGGATGTTGTCCGAGAGGACCAGCCCCAGCATCGCCACCGTGAACAAGCTGATGTTCGCGAAGAAGATGTGGTAGCGGCGGTCGCCGTGCATGTACCCCGTCGAGAACAGGTGCACGAAGAAGCTGACGATGCCGACCACCGCGAGCATCGCGGCGCCGAGGCCGTCGTAGAGGATGCCGGCGGTGACGTTGAGCGGATCCGTCGCGCCCTTCTCGGTGGCGTAGAGCCAGCGGAAGCCGAAGTCGGAGTCGAGCGACTCGTGGAAGAAGCCTTCGCCTCCCTGCGTCGCGGCGATCGCCTTGAACGCCATCCAGACCGTGATCGCCATCGTCACGGCCATGCCGGTCGTCAGCAGCCAGTCGCCCTTCCGCGGCAGGAAGCGACCGAAGAAGATCTGGATCACGTAGCCGCAGAGCGGGATCAGCGGCACCGCGAGGAGCCACTTGAAGTCCGTCTCGGGGTTGAAGGTCAGGTCCATACGGCTCTCGAGGGGGGAAGAGCTACTCGCGCAGGAGGTCGACGTCGCTCGGCTTGACGGTGCCGAACAGCTGGAACACGTTCAGCACGATGCCGAGCGCGACGGCGGCTTCCGCCGCGGCGAGGATGATCACGAAGATGGCGAACATGCGACCGTCCATGCCGTCCCCGTTGAAGCGGTTGAAGGCGACGAAGTTGATGTTCGCCGAGTTGAGGATCATCTCGATCCCCATCAGCACGTAGATCACGTTGCGACGCGTGATCAGGCAGGCGATGCCGAGCCCGAAGAGGATCGTGGCGACGACGACGTAGGCTTCGAGTCCCATCAGTAGCCTCCCTCTTCGGTGAGGTCGATCAGGTCGCTGGGCTTGCGGCGCGCGATGTAGACCGCGGCGACGAGCGCGACGGTGAGCAGCACGGCGGCGAGCTCGAAGGCGATCACGTAGCCGTCGGCGCGCAGGAAGGCGGCGCCGATCTGTTCGGCCTTGGTCTCGGCGGGCGGCAAGGTCTCGGCCTGCGCCCAGTTCACGACGGCCGCGACCTTCGCACCGACGAAGGCGAGCGCACCGACGACCGCGACGACGCCGAGTCCGACGCGAGGCAGCTGGCGCTCGTTCAGGTCCGGCGGCGTGAGCATCACGCCGAAGAGGATCAGCACGAGGATGCCGCCGACGTAGATCAGGATCTGCGCCATCGCGAGGAAGTCGTGCCCGAGCAGGATGAACAGGCCCGCGACGCCGCAGAAGGTCGCCATCAGGCTGAACGCGCTGCGCACCACGGAGCGCTCCCAGATGCACATCAGTCCGCCGCCCAGCGTGAAGGACGCGAAGAAGCCGAACATCGCGCCTTGGATGCCGGCCGTCTTCAGTCCCCAGCCCATCGCGGCGAGCGCTCCGAAGAGCAACGCTGTGTAGAAGGCGATTTGTTGCTTGCGGAGGTCCATCAGCCTTCCTGTTCCTCGTCGTCGGCAGCACTCGCGCTCTTGTCGGCGGCGCCGGCGGCCTTCGCGGCCTTGGCGGCTTCCTTGGCGGCCTTCTTCTCCTCGGCCTCCTTCTTGCGGATGCGCGCCTCGCGCGACATGCCCTTGTAGGAGAGCAGGTCGAGCACGAGCTCACTGCGGTCGAAGACCGTGAAGGCGAAGTCCGTACCCATGTGGATGCAGTCCTTCGGGCACGGGTATACGCACAGCTCGCAGAACATGCACTTCTGGTAGTCGACGGTGAAGGAGACCCACTCGAGTTCCTTGCCGTGACGGATGGCGTCCATCTCGATGCAGTCGATCGGACAGGCGCGCGCGCAGGCGAGGCAGTTGATGCACTTCTCCTGCTCCAGGTAGTGGATGCCGCGATAACGGTCCGGGATCGGCAGACGTTCGTCGGGGTACTGCACCGTGATCGGCTTCTGCATCAGGTACTTGCCCGTGATGCGCATGCCGACCGCGGTCGAGTAGACCGAGTCCCAGATGTTCTTGAGGTATCGGCGGACGGGATTGGCTTTGACCATCTTGTTCGATCCCGCGGTCAGCTGACCGCATGCTTGATCGCCTCCCAGATCCCGGCGCCGAGCACGCAGAAGAGCGCGAGCGGCGTGAGGTACTTGTATCCCATGGTCATCACCTGATCGATGCGGAGGCGCGGGAGCGTCCAGCGCAGCCACATCATCATGAAGATGCCGAACGAGCCCTTCGCGGCGAGCGTCAGGAAGCAGACGACTTGATAGACGTAGCCGTCACCGAAGCTCTTCATCGCGAGGTACGAGAGCGGCGACTCGAAGCCGCCGAAGAAGAAGAACGCCGTGACGACCGACATCAGGAACATCGCGGCGTACTCCTCCATGAAGAAGAGCGACCAGCGGATGCCCGAGTACTCGGTGAGGAAGCCGGCGACGAGTTCGGACTCGGCTTCGGGGAGGTCGAAGGGCGCGCGCTTCGTCTCGGCGAGCACGGCGATGAAGAAGATCACCGAGGCGCCCAGGACGAAGGGGTTCTTGAAGGCGAGCCAGCCCATGCCGAAGTAGTCGGCCTGGGCGTTGCTCGCCTCGACCATGTTGAAGGTGCCGACGACGAGCAGCGGCGCGAGCAGGCTGACTCCGAGCGGGATCTCGTAGGCGACCACCTGCGCCGCTTCGCGCATCGCGCCGTACAGCGACCACTTCGAGTTCGACGCCCAGCCCGCCATGACCACGCCGATCGTGGTCAGCGAGGAGAAGGCGAGGATCATGAACACGCCGAGGTCGATGTAGCCGAAGTAGAAGGCCGGCGCGAGCGGCATGGCGCACAGCGCGGCGAAGACCGAGCCGAGCAGGATCGACGGCGACAGCATGAACAACATGCGGTCGGCGCCGACGGGGATCATGTCTTCCTTCGAGATCAGCTTGATGCCGTCGGCGAGCGCCTGCGCCCAGCCGTGCCAGCCGCCGACGTACATCGGGCCGTAGCGGCACTGGATGTGCGCGGAGACCTTGCGCTCGGCCCACGTTCCCGCGAGCGCGATCAGGCCGACGATCGCGATCACGATCGACACGCCGATGATCGCGACGGTGAGCACGACGCCCCAGTCCGGCACGAAGTCGGGTGCGTGGGGTTGGAGGAAGCGGTAGAGCGCGTTGCCGTCGTTCATCGCTTGAGGTGCGGCCAGTTGGTGGAGCAAGGGATCTTCGATCGGCTAGCGGTCCGTCTCGCCGATCACGACGTCGGTGGACCCGATGATGGCGACGGAGTCGGCGAGGAAGGTGTGCGGCATGATGTCCTCGAGGATCGGCAGGTTGCAGAAGCTCGGGCCGCGCACCCGGCAGCGCACCGCGACCTTGCCGCCGTCGGACACCAGGTAGTGGCCGAGCTCGCCGCGCGGGTTCTCGATGCCGACGTACGCCTCGCCGGGCGGGACGCGCAGCACCTTGGGCAGCTCCGCGATGGTCGGGCCGGGTTCGATGTTCGCGAGGCACCAGCGCACGATCTTGATCGACTCGACCATCTCCTGGACGCGCACGTAGACGCGGTCCCAGCAGTCGCCGAGCACACCCTGCGCGCCGCTGCCGAGCGGGATCTGATAGACGCCCGCCTTCCAGATCTCGTCGTACAGCATGTACGGCATGTCGCGGCGCAGGTCCCAGTCGATGCCGGAGCCGCGCAGCATCGGCCCGGTGAGGCCGAAGTCGAGCGCTTGCTCGGGCGTGATCACGCCGATGTCCGCGGTGCGCTTGATGAAGATGTGGTTCATCATCAAGAGGTCGCGGTACTCGACCCACTTCTCGTCGAACACGTCGCAGAACTGCTCGACCTCTTCCAGCCAGCCGGGAGGCGCGTCGTTGAAGACGCCGCCGATGCGCAGGTAGCTGTAGGTGAGGCGCGCCCCGCAGATCTTCTCGAACAGCATCAGCAGCCATTCGCGCTCGCGGAAGCAGTACAGGAAGGGCGTGAACGCGCCGAGGTCGAGCCCGTAGGTGCCGAAGGCGACGAGGTGCGACGCGATGCGGTTCAGCTCGACGCAGATCGTGCGGATCATCGACGCACGGCGCGGGATCTCGATGCCGAGCAACTTCTCCACGGCCAACGAGTAGCCGAGGTTGTTGTTCATCGACGAGAGGTAGTCGTAGCGGTCCGTGTACGGCAGGTACTGGAGCCACTCGACGTTCTCACCGATCTTCTCGGCGCAGCGGTGCAGGTAGCCGAGGTGCGGCTGCGCGCCCGTGACGAGCTCGCCGTCGGCGCGGATCAGGATCCGCATCACGCCGTGCGTCGCGGGGTGTTGCGGACCCATGTTGACCTCGAGGTCGGTGGTCCGCACGTCCATCATGAACTCGCGCGCGCCCTTGCCGGCCGCCGCCTGCTGGTCCGCGATGGTGATCGACGGCTTGTACTGTGTGGTCTGTTCGCTCATGACGCCGCGGGGCTACTCGCAGGAGATGCCGTGGTACTCCTTCGGGAACTCGTAGTCCTTGCGCAGCGGCGAGCCGGCCCAGTCGTCGGGCAGCAGGATGTTGCGCGGGTCCGGGTGGCCTTCGAAGGTGATGCCGAACATCTCGGCGCACTCGCGTTCGTGCCACTGCGCCGCGCGGTAGACGCGCGCGAGCGTCGCGATGCGGCCGGGGTCCTTCGGCAACAGCGCTTTCACGGCGAGGCGGTGCTTGTGCTTCAGCGAGAGCAGCTGGACGTTGACCCAGAAGTTCTCGTCGTCCTTCGCCGGATCGGTCGCGGAGAGGTCGATCAGCTGCTCGAAGCCGAGGCGTTCGTCCTGCTTGCAGGTTCGAAAGAAGTCGGCCCAGTGCGCGGGATCGACGAGCACGAAGGCATCGCCGGCGCGGCCTTGGTCCTTCTTGTCGGCGGGGTCACCGGCGCGCGGGAGGTCGCAGTCCAGGAGGCCCGGAGCCTTCGCGGCGCGCAAGCGGTCGTAGATGCCTTGGAAGTCCATGCGTCTAGGCCGTGCGCGCGGGTTTGCGGATGACCGAGGTGTTGCGGATCTTCTCCTGCAACTTCATCAGGCCTTCCATCAGCGCTTCCGGGCGCGGCGGACAGCCCGCGATGTAGACGTCGACGGGGACGACGCGGTCGACACCCTTCACGACGGTGTAGCCGAACTTGTAATAGGGCCCGCCGCCGGTCGCGCAGGCGCCCATCGCCATCACGTACTTCGGGAAGGGCATCTGGTCGTAGAGACGCTTGATGCGCTCGGCCATCTTGAAGTTGACCGTACCCGCCACGATCATCAGGTCCGCTTGACGGGGCGTGGCGCGGAAGGCGCCGGCGCCGAAGCGGTCCAGGTCGTGGTGCGCGGCACCGACCGCCATCATTTCGATGGCGCAGCACGCGAGGCCGAAGGTCATCGGCCAGATGCTGGAGAGACGGGCCCAGTTGATGAGCCAGTCGACCTTGGTCGTGAGGAGGTTCTCCTCGAAGCGATTCTCGATCAGCGACATTCGTGTGTTCTCTGCGCCGAAGCGCTCAGGCCGCTTCCTCGTCGGACTCCGACTCGGCCGCGTGCTCTTCGGTGGATTCGCTCTCGGCCGCCTGCAGCTCCGCCAGGCTGGGAACCGCGGCGCGCCCCTCGCTGGGGTTCTGCGGGTGGTAGTCCTCGCCCTGGTACTCGGCGGTCCAGGAGAGGTCGCCCTTGGCCCACACGTAGGCGAGCCCCAGGAAGAGGATCGCGATGAACAGGAAGCCCTCGACGAGCGCGAAGTAGCCGACGCCGGCCGCGTGCCCCTCACCCTTCAGCGCGCCTTGCATGACGAGCGCCCAGGGGAACAGGAAGGCGATCTCGACCGCGAAGACCAGGTACACGAGCGCGACCGTGTAGTAGCGCACGTCGAAGTTGATCCAGGCGTCGCCGATCGTCGGCTCGCCGCACTCGTAGACCTCGAGGCCCTCTTGCTGCTTGCGCGCCGGACGAATGATCGCGCCGATCAGCATGTTCGCGATGACGAACACGAAACCGACGGCGGCGAAGACCAGGACGTTGAAGTAGTCGAAGTGCATGAGGGGGGTGCGGTCTCGCCACGGTTCGCAGACTCCTCGCCCGCAGCACCCCTCCGCGTGGGCGCGGCGGGGTCCGGGCGTGGCAAGGGGCACTGATTCCTCGCCGAGCGAGGGTTCCGAAGGCGCGGGAGGGGGGAGTCTAGAAGGGCCCCGAAAGCGCTGTCAAGCAACGCAGAGCGTGCGTGGAGTGCCTCGCGCCGCCCGGTGCGGCGCCACCCGGGGGCCGCTTCCGCGCGCTCCGCGGGTGGGACGCGCGTCGCGCCGACGGGGAGCTCACCGATGACCCGCGCGGGAAGAGATGGTCGATCGCTCCGGGCGTCCGCCCGCGCACCCCCACTGCCATGACGAGATCCGCCCGAATCCTGCTCGGCCTCGGCGCCCTGCTGCCCGCGCTGCTCCGCGGGCTGGATCCGCCGTTCGAGATGCCGTTGCCGCCCACTTGGACCCCAGAAGCAGCCCCTTGGGTCGCCGCGGCGGTCCTCCTCGCCTCCCTCGCGGCCGTCCCGCCGCGCGCCCGGGAGGCACCCCGGGCCGAGAGACCGGGCTCGGGGGCTGGTGAAGAACAGGAAGGCCTATTATTATAGTCGGCCCGCTCAGCGGTCCGCCGCTGACCCTAACCCCAGCACTGACAGATCCTCATGGTTGTCTTGAACGCCGCGTCCATCATCTCCGGACCGGAAAAAACGAACGCGTGGGGCCAGACCTTCACCCTCGATCTCGGCACGCCCGACTCGACCCTGGCCATCTCCCGCGACAACCGTCTGCCCCGCACCGCCGTGGTCGTCACGCTTGCCGCGCGTGAACTGATGCGACTCTCGAAAGAGGGCGAGAAGCTCGAGCACATCGTGGTCGTCGGATCCGAAGTCGACCCGACGTTGCACCCCGGCTTCCGCGAGATCAGTGAGAACTTGCGCGCGCTCCGCCAGAAGTGGTTCCCGCGCGCGAAGCTCGTCCTGATCTCCAACGCGCCGTCGATCGACAGCGCCGAAGTGCGCATCGCCCTCGGCATCTACGACAAGCCGGTGATCCGCTTCGAGCACGGCACGACGAAGACCTTCTCGAAGATGACCGGTCGCAAGTCCACCGAGCTCGGCGAGATGACGCGCTTCCTCTCGACGCTGGAACGACTGATCGTGCGCGCGTGCTTCGTGCGCGGCGACGTGGACAACTCCACCGAGAGCGAGGTCCGCGGCTGGATCCGCCGCCTCGGCGACCTGACGCCGAAGGAAGTCCAGATCTTCAGCCCCGACGCGAAGAAGCGCGGCGGCCCCCGCGGCATCACGAAGACCCGCATGAACGAGATCGTCGAACAGCTCTCCGAGAAGGTCAGCGCGCCGGTCACGGTGCTCGACTCCGCGGACCTCGACGACTGATCCGGTGTCCGGCGACGAGCCGATCGTCCGCTTCGAGCAGGCGACCTTGCACTACGGCGAGATCCGAGCCCTCGAGGGCTTGGATCTCGCGCTGCAGGCGGGCGAGGTGTTCGGATTGCTCGGGCCCAACGGCGCGGGAAAGACGACGGCGCTGCGCCTGCTGACGGGCCTCGAGCGGCCCGACCGCGGACGCGTCGTCGTGCGCGGCGTCGACGTCGCGCAGGATCCGCTCGCCGCGCGCCGTCACCTCGCCTACCTGCCCGACGGCGCGCCGCTGTACGCCAACCTCTCGCCGCGGCAGCACCTGGCCCTCGTCGGCCGTCTGTTCGGGCTCGAGGAGGACGTGATCCGTTCGGAGGGCGACCGACTGCTCACCGCGCTCGACCTCGGCGACCGTCTCGACGATCCGGTGGGCCGCTTCTCGCGCGGCATGCGCCAGAAGGCCGCACTCGCCTGCGCACTGCTGCCGCGCCCCGGCATCCTGATCCTCGACGAACCGCTCTCGGGGCTCGACGCGCCGACGGCGGCGGTGTTCAAGGAGATCCTGCGCGCGTGGGCCGACCGCGGCGGCGCCGTGCTCTACACCTCCCACCTGCTCGACGTGGTCGAGCGCGTCTGCGACCGCATGGCGATCCTCGACCGCGGCGTGTTGGTCGGACTCGGCACGCTCGACGAGCTGCGCGAGCGCGCCGGCTCGGAAGGCACGCTCGAACAAGTCTTCGCGAAGGTCGCGCGCTCCGGCGATCCACGCGAAGCCGCACTGCGCGTCCTCGGCTGAGAAGTACGGTACCGCGTTCGTTTTTCCAAAATAAGCAGCGCGGTCGCCGCTACCGCGGCGACCTCGCTGCTTATTTGAAAAACGAACGCGGTACCGTACTTCTCAGCCGTCCGCCCCACGCATGTCGAAGCACACCATTCCCGGCCCGGTCGGTCCGCTCGAGGCCGAGCTCTGGATGCCCGACGGCGACGCGCCCCCGCGCGCGATCGCGATCATGTGCCACCCGCACCCGCTGCACGGCGGCACGCTGAACAACACGGTCGTGTTCCGCTCCGCGCGCGGCATGCAGGGCGCCGGCGCGGCCGTGCTGCGCTTCAACTTTCGTGGCGTCGGCGAGAGCTACGGCGTGCACGACGGCGAAGGCGGCGAAGAACTCGACGCGCGCGCCGCGATCGACTGGATGACGGAGCGCTTCGGCGGCGCGCTCCCCGTGTGGGCCGGCGGCTTCTCGTTCGGATCGCGTACCGTGGCGCGCCTCGCGCCGCACGACGAACGCATCGACCGTCTGCTGCTCGTCGCTTTCCCCTGCGCGGCCTTCGACTGCTCCTTCATCGAGGACGTCCGCACGCCCGGCTTCGTGTTGCAGGCCGGTGAGGACGAGTACGGCAACCTCGCCGCGTTGCGCGAGCGACACCCCGACCTGTACGCTGGCCTCGAACTCGCGGAGATCCCGGGCTCGGACCACTTCTTCCGCAACCACACGACGGAGCTCGAGGCGCGCGTGAGAGACGCCTGCCGCTCCTGGCTCGCGTAACGAACCATGACGACTCCCCAAGGCCCCTCCTCGGACTTCCCCTGCGAACGCGTTCCCGCGATGCGCACCGTGATGATGCCGCGCGACACGAACGCGCTCGGCACGATCTTCGGCGGCGTGATCCTCTCGCAGATCGACCTCGCGGCCGCGGTGGAAGCGCACAAGTACTGGTCCGGTCGCCTCGTCACCGTCGCGATGGACAAGATCGAGTTCAAGTTCCCGGTCTGGGTCGGCGACCTCGTCAGCTGCTACACCGAGGTCTCACGCCTCGGCCGCACCTCGATCACCGTGCGCGTCGACGTCTGGGCGCAGCGCCGCTTCGGACGCGAGGGCGAAGTGCACGTCACCGAGGCGAGCGTGACGATGGTCGCGGTCGACGACGACTTCAAGCCCGCGCCGATCCCGCGGAAGTGACGCGATGACGCGTCGGATCCTCGCGATCCTGCGCGCGCGGCTCGCGGCGCAGTTCTCCGGCGGTCCGCCGTGGGCCGCCCTGCTCGCGCAAGGTTCGTTCGTCGCGGTCATGTGCCTGCTCGCGCGCGACACGGTCGGGCCGTGGGGCTACGCGATGTTCGCGCTCTCGCTGTCGGGCGGACTCGTGTTGCTCAGCCTGCTCGGCGAGTTCGGCGGCATCCTGCGCCGCGATCCCGCCGGCGAGTGGGCCGAAGCCTTGCCGTCCAGCGAGCTCGAGCGCCGTCTCGCGCACTTCGCGTTGATCGCCGTGCTGCTCTCGGGGCTCACGCTCGCGATGGGACTGCCGGCGGTGCTGTTCGCGCCCGCGACGCTCGGTGCTCTCGAGCGCGCGTTGCTGCTCGTCGCGGTACTCGCGCAGTCGATCGGGCTCGCGGCCTCCTTGCTCGCGATCGCCGCGCTGCTCGGCGAACGCGCCGAGGGCCTGCTCGTCCTGCTGCAGACCGCGATCGTCGCCGTCGCGGTCACCGCAACCTTCGCCAGCCTGCGGCTGCTCGGTTGGCTGCGCGCGTTCGAATCGGGCGAGGTCGAAGCACCGCAGCTCCTCGCCTGGCTGCCGTCCACGCACGTCGCGTCGAGCATCACCGCGCCGCCGCTCGGCCTGCCGCACACCTCGCCGGGTCTACCGCTGGTCGTCGCGCTGGCCGGTGCGGTGCTCCTCACCGCGATCCCGCCCGCGCACGAGAGCCGTGGCCGCCGCAGCAGGACGCCGCTCGCGCGCTTGTTGGCGCCGCTCGCCGCGCTCGCCGCGCGCTTCTGGGTGCGCGACGACGAACGCGCCAGCTTCCACCTCGTGAGCGAGGCGCTGCCGCTCGAGCGCGACTTCGTGCTGCGCACCTACCCGATGGTCGGACTTCCGCTCGCCTTCTTCCTCGCGGGCGCGAAGGGCGACGCCGGACCCGCGCGGGAAGGCTTGCTCGCGGTGCTGCTGTTCACGCCGGCGATCTATCTGCCGATCCTGCTCGCGCACGTCCCCGCGACCTCGAGTCCGCGCGCGCGTTGGATCCTCGAGTCGGCGCCCGTCACGCGCGCGGCGATCCGCGGCGGCGCGATCAAGGCGCTCGCGGTGCGCTTCCTCGTGCCGCTCTTCGTCGTGCTCGGCGGTCTCGCCGCCGCGCTCGCCGGACTCGACTTCGCGCTGCGACTCACGCCCGCGGGCTTCCTGATCACGCTCGTCGTGATGCGCGTGCTCTACCCGCAAGTGGTCCGCGACAACCCGCTCTCGGTGCCCGCCGACGAAGTCGAGGTCCAGCACGACTGGATGGGGATGCTGGCGACGCTCGCGGTGGGCCTCGTGGTGCTCGCGACGCTCGCGCAGTACCAGCTCGCGTCGACGCCGGCACGCGCATTGGCGTTCACCGCGCTCGCCCTCGCCGTCGAGTGGCGCACGGCGCGCGCCGATCGCCGCGCCGTCGAGCCGGCCTGAGCGCCCGCTCAGTGCGCGGCGAGGAAGTCCGCCAGGTCGTGCGGCAGCGGCGCGACGACTTCGACGCGCTCCCGCGTCGCCGGCGAGCGGAAGACCAAGCGGTGGTTGTGCAGCGCCTGGCGCGGCAGCTCGAGCACGGCCCAGTCCTCCTCCGTCAGCGAACCCTCGACGCTGCGCTGGAAGTACGACTCGTGGTAGCCGTACAGCTTGTCGCCGACGATCGGGTGCCCGATCGCTTCGAGATGCACACGGATCTGGTGCTGACGGCCGGTGAACAACTGCACGGCGAGCAGCGCGTGCGCCGCGCGGCGCTCCACCACGCGCCAGTCCGTGCGCGACGGCAAGCCGTCGGCCTGCACCGCCATCTTCAGCCGCACGGCGCTCGCGCGCGCGGGGCCGATCGGCATCTCGATGCTTCCGCTGTCCGCTTCCGGCACGCCGCGCACGACGGCGAGGTACTCCTTCTCCACTTCGCGGTCCTCGAACTGCCGCGACAGCTCGGGGTGGAAGCGCGGTTCCTTCGCGACGAGCACGATGCCCGAGGTCTCGCGGTCGAGGCGGTGGCACAGCCGCGGCGCGCGACCGCGCTCGAGCAGCTCCGGGTGACGCGCGTGCACGCGCTGGATCAGCGTGTCACTGACGTGGCGACCCGACGGGTGCACGGGCAGCAGCGGCGGCTTGTCGACCGCGATGCACGCTTCGTCCTCGTAGAGCACGTCGAGCTCGAAGGTCTCGCCGCTCGGTCCGGGCAAGCGCAGCTCGGGCGGGATGATCACGACGACGCGCGAACCGTGCTTCAGCTTGCGCCCCGGGCGCGTCTCCTGCAGCAGCTCGCCGGATCCTTGCGGATGGTCGGGCGTCGCGGCGTCGACGTACAACCAACCGTCCTTGACGAGCCGTTGGATCGAGCTGCGCGAGCGCCAGGAGAGGTGCTGCTGCAGGAAGTTGTCGAGCCGCACATGCACGTCCTCGACCTTCATGCCCATCGCGCTCGCGTCGACGCACAGCTCGACGCGGTCCGGCGCGCGGTTCAGGTCGCGGTCTTTCCCGAAGATGCCCATGCGGTGTTCATTCTGCGGGGCGCGCGTGCGTTCGGTCCAGACATGCAGAAAGACCCTGGTGCCTCGTCGTCCAGGGCCTCTCGAGCAGTGCGGCGCGGCGAACGTTCGCCGGTCGCGTCTACGAGCGCTTGACGCGCGCGCGCTTCGGACGCGGGCGGGTCTTGCCGCGACCGCGGAAGTTCGGGTCGTTCTTGCGCGCGGCCTTGAGGATCGTGCGCAGGCGCTCGCGACGTTCGCGGCGGCGGCGGTCCGAACGCTTCTCATGCCAGGACTGGGCCTTGGCGATGCGGAAGACGCCCTTGAAGTTGCACTGGCGCTTGAAGCGGCGGAGGGCGGCTTCAAGGGATTCGTTCGGACGGACCTGGACTTTGATCACGAGGAGGTGCTTTTCGGTTCTCTGGGGGTGCGGACCGCCACGCGCGGCGCCGCATCGTTTCGGTGACGAGGCGTTGCCTTCACGCGGGCCGATCCCGCTGTGAAGGGCCGAAGATCATAGCCAGGCCGAGCGATTCGGGCAAAGGGGCCGCTGGAAACCCGTTGCCGGCCCTGCGATGCTTCCCGGCGTGGACGGCGACAGGCGGGAGGGCGCGGGAGATCCCGCCGAGGAAGCGCGAGACGCCCGCGAGGTCCTCCAGGGGCTCGTCGAGCGCGTCACCTACCACGACCCGGAGACGCTCTACACCGTCCTAAAGCTGGCGCCGGAAAAGGGTTATGAAGTCGCCAGCGACGACCTCTTCCGGCCCGGGCGCGCCTCGGCGGTCGGCCGCGCGGTCGAGCCCAGCGAGGGCCTGCGGGTGCGGCTCTGCGGTCGCTGGGGCGAACATCGGGCGCACGGCAAGCAGTTCGAGTTCGACAGCCTGGAACCGCTGCCCCCCGCCGACGAGCGCGGGTTGGTGCGCTACCTCGCCTCGAAGGCCTTCGACGGCATCGGCGAGACGCTCGCGCAGCGCATCGTCGAGGCGCTGGGATCCGACGCGCTCGAGAAGATCCGCACCGACGCGAGTTGCCTGAACGGCATCCGCGGCTTGCGCCCCGACGTCGCGGCGACGCTCGCCGAGACGGTCGTCGCCGAGCTCGACCGACACAAGGCCAGCGCGTTCCTGCGCGGCTTGTCGCTGGGGCCGTGGCAAGCCGCGACGGCGCTCGCGACGCTCGGTGCCGACTGTGAGCGGCGCGTGCGCGAGGATCCCTACGTGCTCTCCGACGAAGTGCACGGCATCGGCTTCAAGACGGCGGACAAGGTGGCCCTCGAGCTGGGGCTCGCGCTCGACGATCCGCGGCGCGCGCGCGCCGGCCTGCTGCACGCGCTCGAGCGCGACGCGGACGACGGCAACTCCTTCCTCCCGCGCACCGAGCTGCTGCGCAAGACGTCGAACCTGCTCGACGACGCCGTCGACCCCGCGGTGCTCGAGACGACGCTGCAGGAACTGCACAAGCGACGCGAAGTCGTCGTCGAGGGGCAGGAGGACGGCGACGCGCGCGTCTACCCGCCGCGCTTGCACCACTGCGAACAAGGCCTCGCGGATCGCCTGACGAAGCTGCTCGCGCACGAGACGCCGCCGCTCGCGGACGAAGCGCGCGTCGCGGCGCTGGCGCACGAACAAGGCATCGAGCTGCACCCCGACCAGTCGAGCGCGGTGCTGGGCCTATTGTCGAGCCCGGTCGCGCTGCTCACCGGCGGCCCGGGCGTCGGCAAGACGACGATCCTGCGCTTCGTCGTCGCGCTCGCGGAAGCGGCGGGTTGCAAGGTCGCGCTCGCCTCACCGACGGGTCGCGCGGCGAAGCGGCTCGCCGAAGCGAGCGGCCGTGACGCGTCGACCGTGCACCGCTTGTTGCGCTACGACCCGGCGGAAGGCGGCTTCCAGCACGGGCCGGACAAGCCGCTCGAGGCTGACCTGGTCGTCGTCGACGAGATCTCGATGCTCGACCTCGTCATCGCGTACCACCTCGCCGGTGCGATCGGCGATTCGACGCGCCTGATCCTCGTCGGAGACCCCGATCAGCTGCCTTCCGTGGCCGCCGGCAACGTTCTCGCCGACTTGATCGAGTCGCACGTGCTGCCCGTGCATCGCTTGACGCGCATCTACCGCCAGGCCGCCGGCAGCCGCATCGTCACGAATGCGCACCACATGCTCGAAGGCCTGCCGCCCGATTTGCCCGAGCGCGGCGACACGGACAGCGACTTCTACTTCTTCCCCGCCGACGACTCGGAGCGCGCGGCGGATCGGCTCGTCGAAGTCGTCACCGAACGCGTTCCACGTTCCTTCGGCCTCGACTGGATGCGCGACGTGCAAGTCATCGCGCCGATGTACCGCGGCGCGTGCGGCGTCGACGCGCTGAACGATCGCCTGCGCGAAGCGAACGGCGTCGGCGGCCTCGAGCTGCAACGCGGCGGCCGGCGCTGGCGCCTCGGCGACCGCGTGATCCACACGCGCAACGACTACGAGCGCGAGGTCTTCAACGGCGACATGGGCCGCATCGTCGAAGTGGAACCCGACGGCCGCCTGACCGTCGCCTTCGAGAACCGTCGCATCGAGTACCAAGCGGGCGAGATCGGCGACTTGATGCCGGCCTACGCGATCACCGTGCACCGCTCGCAGGGCGGCGAGTTCCCCGCGGTCGTGATCCCGGTCGTTCCGGAGCACTCCCTGATGTTGCAGCGGAACTTGCTCTACACCGCGGTCACGCGCGCGAAGCGGCTCGTCGTGCTGGTCGGGTCGTGGCGCGCGCTCTGCATGGGCCTCGAGAACCAGCGGCGCGGCGAACGGCGCAGCGCCTTGGCGGAACGCCTGCGCGCGGCCGGCGAGCGCTGATCGGCGCGGTCCACGCGAGGCTCTCCGGAAACAGAAACCCGGAGCCTGCCGACGATGCCGCCAGGCCCCGGAGTTTTGCGTCATGAGTCGTCCTGTCTCGTCGCCGCTCCGAAGAGCGAGTCGGAGCCGTCAGCGGATGTGCTGGCAGGATCGATTCGCCTCGACTTGTAGAGACGCGCGAAGCGCGAGACAAGCGCTTTCCCTCACGAATTCGAGGGTTTTCGGCCTTCGCCGCGCGGCGTTCCGGGCTTGCCGAAGTACTTCCGACCGGCGAGCGAGGGCGGCATGCACTGCATCTCGTCGACCGCGCCGGGGTCGTCGTGCGCGTAGCGGTAGCCTCTTCCGTAGCCGACTTCGCGCATCAAACCCGTGCTCGCGTTCCGCAGGTGCAGCGGCACGGGTTCCGCGGAAGTCTCCTGAACGTCGCGTTGCGCCCGGTCCAGGGCCACGTAGAGCGCGTTCGACTTCTGTGCACGCGCGAGGTATACGGCGGCCTGGACGAGCGCCAGCTTGCCTTCGGGGTAGCCGAGCCGGTGGAAGGCGTCCGCCGCGTCGAGCGCGATCCGCAGCGCGAAGGGATCGGCGAGCCCGATGTCCTCCGAGGCCATGCGGATCAACCGACGCGCGAGGTACATGCCGTCCTCGCCGCTCTCCATCATGCGCGTCAGCCAGTAGAGCGCCGCGTCCGCGTCCGAGTTGCGGATGCTCTTGTGCAGCGCCGAGACGAGGTTGTAGTGCTCCTCGCCGGACTTGTCGTAGAGCGCGAGCTTGCGCTGCAGGGCTTCCGCGACGTCCTCGGGCCGGATCTCGCCGCCCGCCTCGACGATCGCAGCGGCCGTTTCCAGCGCGACGAGCGCCCGCCGCGCGTCGCCGTCGGAGGCGTGCGCGATGCGCTGCAGCGCCGCGTCCGAGGCGGAGTGCGATCCGCCGAAGCCGCGCTCCGACTCGAGCGCGTGGCGCAGCAGGCTGACGAGATCCGGCACCGCGAGCGGCTCCAGCACCAGCACGCGCACCCGGCTGAGCAGCGCGCCGTTGACCTCGAAGGACGGGTTCTCCGTGGTCGCGCCGATCAACAGGATGTCGCCGCGCTCGACGTGCGGCAGGAAGGCGTCCTGCTGCGCCTTGTTGAAGCGGTGGATCTCGTCGACGAACAGCAACGTGCGCGAGCCGTCGCGCCGACGCGCCGCTTCCGCGTCGGCCATCACGCCGCGGATCTCCTTGATCCCCGAGAGCACGGCGCTGAACGGAACGAATCGCATCCCCGACTTCGCCGCGACCAAGCGCGCCAAGGTCGTCTTGCCGGTGCCCGGCGGGCCCCACAGGATCAGGCTCTGGATGTGTTCGCCGTCGAGCACGCGCCGCAGCAGCTTGCCCTCGGCGACGAGCTGCGCCTGGCCGACGAACTCGTCGAGCGTGCGCGGACGCATGCGGTCGGCGAGCGGCGCGTTCGGGTCGTCGCCGCCGAAGAAGGACTCGAGCTGGGGCTCGGGTTCTCCGAACAGGCCGCCGGTCATCGCGCGCCGCCTTCCGCGCGACCCGCGGCGAAGAGCAGCAGCGAAGTCGCGACCGTCACGTTGAGCGACTCCGCGGCGCCGGCCATCGGGATCGAGACGCCTTCGAAGCCGCGCGCGAGGTCGGGCGTCGAGCCGGTCTCCGCGCCGACCCACAGCGCGATGCGCCCCGACCAGTCGAACGCGCGCCACGGCGTGCCGCCGCGCGTCTCGGCGCGCACGGATCGTGCACCGAGCGCGTCGAGTTCGTCGGCGAGCTCGCGCGGCGAATCGAAGACGCAGACGGGGACGCGCAGCAAGCTGCCCATCGAGCCGCGCAGCGCCTTCGGGTTCCAGGGCGACACACCGCCGGGCAGGACGCACAGCGCCGATGCCCCGGCCGCTTCGGCCGACCGCGCGAGCGCGCCGAAGTTGCCCGGGTCCGCGACGCCCGCGACGACGAGCAGCAGCGCGTCGGCGGCAAACTCGAGGTCCGCGAGCCTGCGGGACGGTGGCGCTGGCGCCAGGGCCAGGACGCCCGGCGCGGTCTTCAGCGCACTGACGCGGTCCAAGAGTCCCGAGGCGACGAGTCGCCGTTCGTCGACGTCGCCGACGAAGCGCTCGAGATCCGACTCGCGCGCCGCGTCGACCAGCAACAGCTCGAGCTTCCAGCCGGCCGCGAGCGCGTCACCGACGAGCCGTTCGCCTTCGAGCAGGATGCGCTCGCGATCCTGTCCGGCCGCGACCGCGCCGACGCGCTTCAGCAGCGGATTCGTCCTGGACTCGATCACGGGCTTCGCGCTCATCGGCGGCTGTTATAGCATCGGCGCCGTGAAAGCCCCGGAACATCGATGAGCGAGTTGAAGCGCGGCGTCGTCCTGCGCATGGACGCGAAGGTCTGCCACGTCGAGGTCGACGGCGAGGTCGTGCTCGCCGCGCCGCGCGGTGCGTTGTTCGAGAACCTCGAAGGAGTCAAGAACCCGGTGGCGGTCGGCGACCACGTCGAGATCGACCCGTCCGGCGATCCGGTCAGTCTGGTGAACGTGCTGCCGCGCCGGAACCAGCTCAGCCGCACTGCTTCGTCGCACGATCCGCGCGAGCAGGTCCTGGCCGCGAACGTCGACCAGCTGTTCGTGATCGCGTCGGTCAAGTCGCCGAAGTTCTCCTCGAACCGCACCGACCGCATCCTCGCCGCGTGCGAGTGGCACGGGATCCCGTCGGTGCTCGTGCTGAACAAGACGGACCTCGCGAAGCCGAAGGAACTCGACGCCTTGCGCGCGACCTACGCCAGCGTGCCGGTCGAGATGATCGAGACGTGCGCAACCGACGGCAAGGGCGTCGGCGAGCTGCGCGAACGTCTGCGCGGCAAGACGTCGATCCTCTACGGCGCATCCGGCGCCGGCAAGTCGACGCTGCTCAACGCGCTGCAACCCGGCTTGCGCTTGAAGGTCGGCAAGATCAGCAGCTACTGGGAACAGGGCAAGCACACGACGACCTACTCGCAGTTGCATCACCTCGACTTCGGCGCGGACGTGATCGACACGCCCGGCATCCGCGTCTTCCGCATCCACGACATCCACCGCTCGGAGCTGAAGGGACTGTTCCCCGAGTTCGCGCGCTACGAGGACCGCTGCAAGTTCCCGAACTGCACGCACGACCACGAGCCGGACTGCGCCGTGCTCGACGCGCTCGAGGAGGGCGAGATCGCGCGGACGCGATACATGAGCTACCTCGAGATGCTGATGGAGGCCTCACCCGATCCGATCGGCTACGACGACGTGGAAGAGCCCGAGGACGCCTAGCGAGAAGTACGGTACCGCGTTCGTTTTTCTCAAATAGCAGGTACCGGCGCCTTCGGCGCCGGTCCCCGCTATTTGAGAAAAACGAACGCGGTACCGTACTTCTCTTGCCAACGCTGCGGTGCGACGTCGCGTATCCGGGGACCAACTCCCTGAGAGGTCCCCATGTCCGGCTCGGTTTTCGCTCGGCGCGGCGTACGGCTCGGCGTCGTGTGCGTGCCATGGTTCTTCGCCCTCGCTTGTTCCCCCGCGGACGACGAAGTCGTCGTGTTGAAGCCGCTCTACTGCAAGGCCGACTGCGAGCACTGTGAGCTCTCCGCGAGCGAACTCGTCGACCTGCTTCCGTTGCCGCCGCCGCGCGCGCGCGAGACCGCGCCCGAGCGCAGCGCGATGAAGAATCACCGGCACCGCGCCGTCGTCGAAGTCCGCAGCCACGGAGGCGTCCCGGCCGCCAACGCGCGCGTCGACGTCTGGCGTCATCGACGTGGTGCCGAACCCGTCCTCGACGGCACAGCGCTGACCGACGTCGACGGAATCGCGACGATCCCCTTCGACGGCCGCGGCGTCTTCTGCGTGCACGCCGAACACCCCGACGTCGGAACCGCCGCGCGACCCGTGCGACAGCTGCGTCTGTCCGACGAACCACAGGCCTGGATCGTCGAGCTGGTGCTCCCCGCGGGCGAGGTCGTGCTGCAGCGCGCGGGTGTCGTACAAGTCGGCGTCGCCGCACCGGACGGCTCGCCCTTGCCACTCGCCTGCGTCGCCGTCTGGCGGCACGAGTTCGGCGCGGAAGAACCGATCCTCGCGGGCACGGGTTCCACCGACGAACACGGCGTCGTGCGCATCGAGCTCGACCGCCCCGCCCTCTACGCCGTCGCCGCGTCGCACGCGGACTACCCCGCCGACTCCGTCGACTACGCCTGGTTCGTCCCGCGCAGCCCACGCGGTGAACTGCGGACCGACGAGCTCCGCGGCGATCGCCGCTTCGTCGACTGCGACGCGCACGTACGGCTCGGTGCCGATCCCGAGGACGGACTCCGCGTGCCGTTCCACGAACACCACCTGGGCTCCGAGGACGATCTCGTCGCCACGGAAGTTCCCGCCTGCTGCCGGACGTGGTCCTGCAGCACGAAGGAGACGGCGCGTCGCGAGGGCATGCACGCCGCCGGAACGAACACGCAGCTCGCGCACGCACGCGTCACCTCGACGCGCCGCGCCGACCCGCCGGCAATCACGCGCATGAACGACGAAGCGACGCCGTTCACCTCCGGCTCGAACTCCTCCTTCGAACGCATCTCGCCGGTCGAAGCGAGCACGCACGCCACGGTGCGTCACCGCTAGCTCGACTCGCTTCAACGCCGACGCGCTTCCCCACGAATCGTCGCGAGCTGCGAGATCGACCGCTAGGCCGAACGGTCGAGCGGGCGCACGGAGAGCAGATCGCTGTCTCGAACGGGCCGGACGTCGCTCGTCTTGAACGTCACGACGGCAGCGGTGCGACCCAAGGCGCAGACGAACTCGACTTCGAGCCCATCGGGCTCGTAGAGGTGGACGACGACACCGAGGTCTCCGGCACGGAGTCCGTGCTGCACCAGGTCCCGCGCCAAGACGACGGATTGCAGTAGCTCGAAGCTCAACGTTTCCCCCCGGGATAGGCCGTGACGAAGCTCGGCGCGCCCCCGTCCGGGGACACGATCCAAACCGCGACGAGCACCGCGAGCTTGCCCGCCGGTCCTCGGATCGTACCACGCACTTCGTACTTCCGACCGTACGGGGTCCGCTCCGACCGTTGCACGACTCCGTCACGCGCGTGAGCCCTGAGGTCCGAAGTGAGCCGCGCCCAGTGCCGAGGGCCTTACCCCAACGAGACGAAGAAGGTCGCCTTGTGTCGACCGACGCGATGGGAGCGGGACAAGAGATAGTCCCTGACCTTCGAGGGGTCGATCACGGCGCTCTCCACGCCAGGGAGTTTCGTCTGCGGGCTCTCCATCTTCCCCGGCCCTTCCAGGACGCGGTGGACGAACGCGACGCTGAAGTGTCGGGAGTCCGCCCAGGAGAGAGACCGAACCGGGCGGCGTTGGTTCGCGCGAAATCGACCGCGCGCCGCGGCAGCTCGGGGCTGTCGCGGCGCGCGGTGAGATCGAACGAGAGCGGGCGGCCTAGTTGAAGTCGTAGATGTACGACAGGCGCAGCTTGTTCAGGATGCAGTACCCCATCCCGTTCAGCAGCTTGAGGTCCTTGTCGCCGCGGTCGTTGAAGCCGCGGACTTGCGGCTTGCGCATCACGACGAAGCGTCGCGAGGTGTGGTCGTCGGCCTCGTAGGCACCGGGGCGCAAGTAGCCGGCGAGCTCGACGTTGAGGTTGCCGGTGTAGAAGACGCGCACGCGGTGCAGGTCTTCATCGGTGTGGACCTGCTTGAGGTGGCGGTCGCCGGCTTCGTCGAGGAACTCGTGGGCGACGAGGATCTCGTCGAGGTTGACGTGCAGCAGCGGCGTCTGGATGCGCTCGCAGGTCTTGAGGTCGATCAGCGTCGCGTCGCGCACCTTCAGGAAGTAGCGACGGCTCTCGTCGAGCACCTGGCTGAGGCGCGTGTACTTGTTCTCGACGTTCCCCTTGATCAGGAAGGAGTCGGTCAGGAGAAGGTCGGAGACGATCGTCAACATGAGCTAGCGGGAGGTCTGGGCCGCCGCGGTGAGGCTCGGTCTGAGCTCACCCGCGAGGTAGAAGGAACCGGTTACCAGCACCCATCCGCCCCCCCCGGAAGCTTCCAGCGCGGCCGCGAGGGCTCGGCCCGGGTCGGGCTCGGCCACGGCCTCGAGGCCGACGGCGCGGGCCCGCTCCGCGAGCTCCTCCGCCGACAAGAGCGGTCCGGATCGCGAGGTGGTGCACCAGACCCTATCGACACGTCCCAGGAGGGTCTTGAGGACGGCGGCGTGCTGCTTGTCCTTGCCCAGGGCCAGGACCACGCTCGGGCGGCCCGGCAGGCGCGGCTCCAGCTCGCCGAGGAGCCCCTGCAGCGAGCCCGCCACGTGCGCCGCGTCGAGGTGCACGGGGGTGCCCCCCACGCGGAAGTCCTCCCAGCGTCCCGGGATGCGGGCCAGGCGGGCGGCCTCTTCGTCCAGCAAAGCCCGGGTCAGTGGGGCGCCGTCCCGCGCGTGCACCCCCATCTCGCCGAGCAGGTCGAGCGCGACCGCCGCCAGCTCGCGGTTGCGCTCGCGCAGGGGCCCGGTGAGCGGGACGACGACCAGCCGCGCACCGCGCTCCGCGCACAGCCGCTCGAGGGCGCCGAGCGGGTCGTCCTCCGGCGCTCCTCGGCGTACCCCCGTCAGTAGCACCCCACTTTCGGGCACGATGGACCCCTTCTCGACCGCGATGCCGTCCAGCCGGTCGCCGAGCACGGCGGTGTGCTCGAGGTCCACGTTGGTCAGCACGCAGAGCTCGCCGTCCAGTGCGTTCGTCGAGTCGAGCCGCCCGCCGAGCCCGACCTCGACCGCCGCCCACTCGACGCCCTCGGCGGCGAAGATCCAGAAAGCCGCCGCGGTGAAGAGGTCGAACCAGGTCGCGGCGCCGGCCGGGGTGCCGGCGGCCAGCCCGGCCTCGCGGGCGTCGAGGGCGCTCTCCAAGCCCTCCGCCAGGACCGCGTCGGCCACGCCGCGGCCGTCGATCCGCACGCGCTCCGACGGGTGCTCGACGTGCGGCGAGGCGTAGACTCCCGTGCGGTGCCCCGCGCGTTGCAGCCCGGCGGCGATCCAGGCGCAGGTCGAGCCCTTTCCCTTGGTCCCAGACACGTGCACGGCGCGGAAGCGCCGGTGCGGATCGCCGAGGCGCGCCAGCAGGTCTTTCACCGGCTCCAGGTCGCGGTCCCAGTCGCGGCGGTCGCGGCGCTCCCAGTCGACGAGGAGGTCCATGCGATCCAGGGCCGCTCGCAGGCGGCGCGCGTCTTGCTCCGGGGCGCTCATGGCGGGCAAGTTAGCAGGACTCCCCGAACTCGGTGCGGAGTCGAGCGTCCGATCGTCCGATAAGGACCGAGACCCCCGTCCCCCATGTCCGAGCTGATCCACCGCATCAAGGTCTTCGTCTATCGCATCAAGGGCGACCGGCCCGACTACCTGCTGCTCCAGCGCGACCAAGGCGCCGAGAGTTCGTGGGGACCGGTGCAGGGTGCGATCCGCTTCGGCGAGCAGCTCGAGACGGCGGCGCAGCGTGAAGTGCACGAAGACATCGGACTCGCGCGGCCGCTCGACCTGATCGACCTCGAGATGCCGGCCCGCTGGGTGCTCGGCGACGAGGAGGTCATCGAGTGGCACTACGCCTTCCACGCGCTGCCCGACGCCGACCGCATCCTGCGGCTCGCGCCGAGCTGGTCGGACTTCCGCTGGGCGGACTTCTCGCGCGCGTTCCCCGAGCTCGCGCTCGAGGTGGACCGCGCCGCGATCATGCGGCTGCACACGCTGCTCAGCGCGGCCTGAGCGCGCCACCGCTCAGACGAACTTCAGCGCTTCGTAGTCGGCACCGAGCACGGCCTTCGTGTTCGCGCCGAACCAGCGCTCGCAGACCGTCGCGTAGACGCGGCGGAAGTCGGTGGTGAAGGCGAGGTCTCCCGACTCGAGGCGGTCGAGGTTCGGCGCCTCGCCGTAGAGGCCGCCCGCGACCGGCGTGCCCAGCACGAACATCGGGCCGGCGCGGCCGTGGTCCGTTCCCCGCGAGCCGTTCTCCGCGACGCGGCGGCCGAACTCGCTGAAGACGACGACCAGGGTCTCGTCGCCGGCCGTGCGACCGCGGAGGTCGGCGGTGAAGCTCGCGAGGCCGTCGTCGAGCGTCTTCATCAGGTTGTCGTGCGTGCCGCGCTGCGTCTTGTGCGTGTCGAAGCCGCCGACCTCGATCGAGATGACGCGTCCGCCGATGCGCGCGTCGATCAGCGCCGCGGCGACGCGCAGCGCGCGGCCGAACTCTGAGTTCGGGTACTGGACCGAGGTCTTGTACTTGCGCGCCGCGCTGCGGATGCGCTGCGAGGACGCCGAGGCGTCGGCCTGCACGCCGCGCAGCTTGTCGAGCGCCGGATTGCCGGTCGACTCGCCGCTCGCCACCTCGCCCGGCGCTTCGCCGAACCAGCGGTAGCTCTCAGGCACCTCGAAGGCGATCGGCGCGGAGTCGGGCGAGTGCAGCGAGTAGGGAACGCGCTTGCCGATGTGCACCGTGCGCTCCGGCGCGTCCTCGCGCGGGAAGGCGTCGCGCACGAGGCGCGGGACCCAACCTTCACCCACGGCGCGGCCTTCGGTGCTCGCAGTGTGCCAGACGTCGAAGGACTTGAAGTGCGAGCGAATCCCGTTCGGGTAACCGGCACCTTCGACGATGGCGAGCTTGCCGGCGTCGTACAGCGACTTCAGTCCGACCAGCTTGCCGTTGAGCGCACGCTCGTCGTCGATCACGAGCAGCTCGTCCTGCTTGTGCCGGATCGAGGTTCGCGTGCTCTGGTAGACGGGGTGCGCGTAGGGCACGACCGTCGACAGGCCGTCGTTGCCGCCGGCGAGCTGGATCAGGACGAGCGTGCGTCCTTCGCGTTCGTCGCCGCCGCCGAACAGCCGCAGCGCGGCGCTGGCGCGCGGGGCGCCGAGCGAGGCCGCGAGCAGCGAGCCGCCGGCGGAGAGGAAAGTCCTGCGATCGAGCTTCATCGTCGTCTTCTCCGGATTCAAGAGAGCTGCGCGGCCGGCGTCGAGAGAACCCAGTGCAGCGCGCGGCGCAGCACCTTCTCGGCCTCCGGGTGGTTCAGCAGCTCGCCGTCCTTCACGCCGAGCTGATCGCGTTCGCCGCGCAAGCGCCCCATCAGGCGCGTGTGCAAGTCTTCCGGTGCCTCGATCGCCAATCCGGCGTCGAGCAAGTACGTCGCGATCTCGGCGTCACGCGTCAGCCCGGCGCGCTGCATGCGCCAGCGCAGGTTGATGCGCGGGATGTAGTTCGAACCGATCTCGCCGCGCAGGTCGCGGATCACCTTCGGCAAGTCTTGCTTGCCGCGTTGCTTGAGCGCGCCGTCGTCCGACTCCATCATCTCGTCGTCGCCCATCATGTCGTCGTTGCCGCGCATGGTGTCGTCGTCGACTTCGGACTCGGGGCTGTCGAAGCCGTCCCGTCGCGGCTCGCCCCCGCGGGCGAGTTCACGCGCGCGCGCGATGCGGTCGCCGAAGACCGCGTTCAGGTCGACGACGCCGAGCATCATCCCCGCCAGGTTCCCGCGCAACATCAGCGACGAAGTCGTGATCCAAGCCGGACCTTCTTCCCAACCCTTCACGCTCGGCGGCAGGAACAGTTCTTGGCCGAGCTCGGCCGTCGCCTCGCGCACGAAGGTCGCGGGGACGCGCATCTCGAGGCGGATCATCGCACCGACCGCGAAGTCGACGGGCCCTTGCACGCGCGTCCCGACCACTTCGTCGCGGTAGAAGTCGGGGTCGAGTAGCAGCGATCGCAACAGCGGCGCCAGCTCGTACTTCGACTCGCGCAGGAGCGCGGAGTAGAAGTCGAGACGCTGCTCCGAGGGTGCGACGCCCTCCAGGAACTCGATCACGCGGCCCGCGACGTAGCGCGCGCAGGCTTCCTGCTCGAGCAGGATCTCGACGACGTCCTCGCCGTCGAGCCGTCCTTTCTCGCCGAGCACCGTCTTCTTGCCGAAGTCGTGCTGCCCGCGTCGGAACTTGTAGTCGCCCTCGAGGTCGAAGCGCATGCCCGTCAGCGCGCGCGCGACCTCCTTGATGTCCTGCTCGGTGTAGTTGCCTTCACCGAGGCTGAACAGCTCCATCAACTCGCGCGCGAAGTTCTCGTTGTTCGCGCCCTTCTTGTTCACGTCGTTGTTCAGGTACTTGAGCATCGCCGGATCGTGCACGATCTCGAACAGCATCACGGCGTAGCTCCCGAGCGCCTCGGAGCGCAGCATCTCGTGCTGCTGCGCCATCAGGTCCGAGCGCCGGACGTCGCGGTACGAACTCGTGAAGAAGCCGTGCCAGAAGAGCGTCATGCGATCGCGCAGCGGATCGGCTCCGGACGCCATCGCGTCGAGCCACCACTGCGAATAGGCCGACATCTGCTTGCGGTCGGCGCCCCGGATCGCGCTGCGCAGCCGCGCCCGTTCGCTGCCGGTCAGGCCGGACTCGTCCATGCGCTGCAGCGGGGTCGGACCCTCGACGTAGAAGGGCTCCACCTCGCGCCCACCGCTGACCAACTCCTCCACGACATCTTCGGGCCGCCGCGCGAGCGCCTCCTCGACCTGCTCCGGCGTCGCGCCGAAGCCGGCGCGGTTGTAGAGGTGTTCCACCGTGCGCGCGTTCCAGACGAGGCGCCGCGAAGGGGCTTCGGCGCGTGCCTCGGGGCCGTTCTGGGCGACGGCGAGCGAAGCGCCGAAGAGCGTCAGCACGAGGACGGCCACGCAGGTGGCGGAGGACTTGATGCTCATGGTTATGAGGTTTCGCAGCGAATCGGTTCGTGGTCGACGGGATCCAATCCTCCCCCAACCGGACCGAGCTGTCGAGGTTTCGCCGTTCGGTCGGACGGGGCGCCTTCCTCGTGCCGGTTCGCGGCCGCGGCCACACCACGGGTGCCGAATCGCGCGTCGCACTCCCCCGGCGCGCCCGTCGCGGTTAAGCTGGTCCCCCTCAGCCTGGCCCACGAACCTCATCGAACCACCGCCATGAAGCTCTTCACCAAACTCGCTCCGCTCGCCCTGTGCCTCGTCGCCGCCTGTGCCGGCACGGGTACCGACTCGAACACCTCCTCCGCGCTGCCGCACGGTGAGTGGATCGGCAACAACGAAGACATGGACCAAGTCGTCCGCTTCGCCGTCGTCGACGCGAACCCGTCCGAGTTCTACGATCGCACCATTTGGGTCGAAGCGAACGCCTACGCCGTCTGCAAGAAGATGCAGTGCTGGATGCAGATCGAGGACGAAGGCCACTGGGCCACCGTGCGTTGGGACTCCGGCTGCGGCGGCAGCTACAAGTTCCCCGAAGACGCCGTCGGCGGCCGCGTCGTCGTGCAAGGCGACCTGTACCCGAAGGAACTGACCGAAGAGCAGATCGCCGCGCTGGAGCAAGCGGGCAAGCCCGTCCCCGCCGAGCCGTACGAGTTCAACGTCACGGCGGTGATGGTCGTCGAGGACTAGTTCCCCGATGACGGTCCCCTCGCGCGCACCTCGGAACCTGCGCGAACACCTGGCGCTCCTGCGGGAGCGCAACGAGCTCGCCGAGGTGCGCTGCGAGGTCAGCTCCGACCTCGAAGCCGCGGAGATCCACCGTCGCGTCATCGCGTCGGGGGGTCCCGCGCTCTGCTTCCACCGCGTTCGCGGCAAGGACTTCCCACTCGTGACGAACCTGTTCGGCACGAAGCGCCGCGTCGACCTCGCCTTCGGTGAGCGCGGCCCCGAGATCATCGCGGAGGTCGCGAAGCTCCCCGAGGAACTGATGCCGCCCTCGCTCGGGAAGCTGTGGGGCAAGCGCAGGCTCTTCGGTTCGCTCGCCAAGGTCGGCATGCGGCGCAAGGGCGCCGGCCCCGTCGCCGAGGTCGCCGTTCGCGACCCCGACCTCGATCGCCTGCCGGCGCTGAAGACCTGGTCGCGCGACGGCGGTCCGTTCCTCACGCTGCCGCTGGTCTACACCGAAGACCCCGAGTCCGGCGTCGGCAACCTCGGCATGTACCGCATCCAGTGCTTCGGCGGCTCCGACGTCGGCGTTCACATGCAGATCCACCGCGGCGGCGGCAACCACTTGCACCTCGCGGAGGAACTCGGCCGCCCGCTGCCCGTCGCGATCCACCTCGGCGGTCCGCCGGCGCTGATCCTCTCCGCGATCGCGCCACTCCCCGAGAACGTGCCCGAGCTGCTGCTCGCGTCGCTGATGCTCGGTGAACGCCTGCCGCTCGGCACCTCGTCCGCTACGCCTTACCCCTACGTCGCGGAGTCCGAGTTCGTGCTCTGCGGCGCGATCCAACCGGGCGCGCGACGACCCGAAGGACCCTTCGGCGACCACTACGGGTACTACTCCGAGGTGCACGACTTTCCGTGGATGAAGGTCGACACGCTCCTCCACCGCAAGGACGCGATCTTCCCCGCGACGGTCGTCGGCAAGCCGCGCCAAGAGGACTTCTTCCTCGGCGACTACCTGCAAGAACTGCTCTCGCCGCTCTTCCCGCTGGTCATGCCGGGCGTCAAGCAGCTGTGGTCCTACGGCGAGACGGGCTACCACTCGCTCTCCGCCGCGGTCGTGCGCGAGCGCTACAAGCGCGAGGCGATGACTTCCGCCTTCCGCATCCTCGGCGAAGGCCAGCTCTCGCTCACCAAGTTCCTGCTCGTCACGGGCGGCGACGTCGACCTCGCGGACTTCCGCTCCGTGCTCGCGCACGTCCTCGAGCGCACCGACCCGCGCACCGACCTCTTCCTGTTCTGCAACGTGTCGATGGACACGCTCGACTACGCGGGCCCGCGCATCAACGAAGGTTCGAAGGGCGTGCTGCTCGGCATGGGCGATCCGATCCGCAAGTGCCCCGCCGCCTTCACCGGCACGCCGACCTCCGGCGTCACCGACGCGCGCGTCTTCTGCCCCGGCTGCCTCGTCGTGCAAGGCCCGTCCTTCGCGGACGACGCGGAAGCCGCCGCGCGCATCGCCCAGGACCCCGCCTTCGACGACTGGCCGCTGCTCGTCCTCACCGACGACGCCGAGCGCGCTACGAAGAGCCCCCAGAACTTCCTCTGGACGACCTTCACGCGCTTCGACCCCGCGACCGACCTGCACGCTTCCCGCACCGAAGCCCTCCGCGGCCACCTCGCTCACCACGCGCCGATCCTGATCGACGCGCGCATGAAGCCCTCCTATCCCGAAGAACTCTTCTGCGACCCGGCGACCGCCGAGCTCGTCGACCGCCGCTGGTCCGAGTACTTCCCGGGCGGCGGCGTGGAGATGGGCGACTCGGACCGCGGGCACCTCGACTGAGGTTCAGGGGCGTCGCAACCAGTTCGCCGGAACGGAGCCTGCGTGGCCGTGCACGGCGTTGGCGTCCGCGGCGCGGCGTAGCATCTCGTGGTCGAGCGTGCTCGCGTCGGCACGCACCCAACGATCGTCTTCCCACACGACGACCTCGGCCCTGGAGCTCAGCGCACCCAGGCGTGCGTCGATCTCTTCGAGCGGCAGCTCGAATCGCTCGCTGTCGATCCCCCGTCCGTTCGCGAAGGCGAGAGCGCCGCGCTCGTGGTCGAGAGCGTTCCAGACCGGGGGCGCGACGAAGAGCACGCTGCCCGACTCACTCGCGTCCAAGCACGAAAGCGTCGCGTCGACCAGCGCGCGGTAGTCGCTGCTGGCGTCGACGAAGCGCCAAGCGATCGTCGAGCGCACGGACAGCGCATGAAGGGCGCAGCCCGCGGCGATCGCGCAGAGGGCTGCGACGCGCAACGACGTCGAGCGCCTCGCGAGAGCGCCCTGCGCGAAGGCGGCGACGATCATCCCCACGCCGATCGCGCTCGGATAACCGAGCCGCGAAGCCGCGGCCGACTCCCACGGTCCCGGCAGCACGGGCAGCAAACCGAACAACGCAACGGCCAGTCCGAGGTAGAGCACGCGTTGCCAGCGCTCGCGGCCGTTGCGAGCCGCTCCGACGATGACGAGCAGGAGCGCGATCCCGACGAACAGCATCCAGCGCGGCGCTGCGCCGATCGTCATGTGCCTGGGCCAGAACAGCACGACCAGGTTCGTGACGGCC
Organism: Planctomycetota bacterium; assembly: GCA_020638835.1. Lineage (GTDB taxonomy): Bacteria > Planctomycetota > UBA1135 > UBA1135 > JACKHV01. The sequence continues at coordinate 146,211 of JACKHV010000004.1, forward strand.
TTGGGGACCATCTCGAAGCGGAAGCTGTACTGACCGACTCCCGGTCGATCCGCCCAGACAGCCGGGTCGAAGACGAATGCGAGGTACACCGCGCCGAACAACGCGAAGGGCGTGTAGCGCAACAACCCGCGCGGACGCAGCACGGCGCGCCATCCGTCGCGGACCACGTGCAAGCCGAAGAGTAGCGGGCCGGCGAGGACGCAGTCCTCCTTCGACGCGGCGGCGCAGACCAGCGCCAGCAAGGCGGCGACGTACCACGCGGATCTCGCGCTCGAGCGCTCGCTCTCCAGGTAGCGCTGCCAGCAGACTCCCGACAGCAGGACGAAGAACACGACGAGCGGTCCGCTCGCCGCGGAGATCCACGCGACGGCCGCGAGCGGCGCGTGCAGCACGGCGAAGACGCACGAGCCGGCGAGCGCTCCGGCGATCCCGACGCCCACGCGGCGCAGCAGTGAGAACAGCAGGCATGCGCACGCCGCGTGCAGCACCAACGCCGCGGCGTGCCAGGCGAGGGCGTCGGTTCCGAAGCAGGCGAACAGCGTGCGGTTCCACGCGAAGTGCAGGGGTCGCCAGTGTGCGATCGGGTACTTGCCCTCGGTCACGCCGACCAGGTGCAGCGCGTCGTCGATCGGATGGAACCACGCTTCGAGAAGCTCGCCGTACGCGAACAGGATCAGCGCAGCGCACGTGGCGAGAGCGAGCGCGGACTCACCTCTTCCGAGCTGCTCCGAGCTGCTCCGAGCTGCTCCGAGCTGCTCCGAGCTGCTCCGAGCTGGCTTACGCGCGGCGGGTTCATCGCGGTAGCGCCAAGCGCCAGATCCCCGCGTCCGATGCGACGAACAGCCACTCGTCGCCGAGCTGCGTCAAGCTCGTCGGCGTGCCGCGCAACTCGAGCGAGGGGAACCAGGTCGCGCCGCCGTCGGAGGTCGCGTGCACGGAGCCGGCGAAGCGCGTCACCCAGCCGAGGCGGTCGTCGAGGAAGTGCACGTCGCAGAGCTTCTCCTCGGCGAAGGCGCCGATCTCCGTCCAGCGCGCCTCGCCCGCCGCGCGCGTCAACAGGCCGGGCGAGGCCGCGATCCAGGTGCGCTCGCCCTCGACGAAGATCGAGCGCAGCCAGGCGTCGCTGTCCGTCTCGACGAGCGTCCACGTCGCGCCGCCGTCGCGCGTCTCGCAGAGCACTCCCTGCTCGCCGAGTACCACGCCGTGTTCCTCGTCGAAGAAGCGCACGTCGCGCAAGGCCACGCGACCCGCGTCCGGCAGGCGCTCGTCGATCGGCGTCCAGTGGTCGCCGCCGTCGGTGGTCGTCCACAGCACGGCCGCCCGCTCGTCACCTCCGACCGCGAAGCCGACCTCGCGCGAGACGAAGTCCACGGCCGACAGCCAACGGTCGGCGGGGATCGTCACGGGCTCCCAGCTCCGGCCGCGGTCCTTCGTGCGCAGGATCAAGCCGACGCCGACCGCGTAGCCGCGCCGCAGCGTCGGGAAGTCGACGTCGTACAGGCGACCGTTCGTCCCCACCTCGACCTCCGTCCAACTCGCCCCCGCGTCCTCGCTGTGCAGCACGACGGAAGGCCCGCGCTCGGTCGTGCCGCCGACGGCGAAGCCGAGCCGGTCGTCGGGGAAGGCGATGCCGAGCAGGAGGGGGTCGCCCACGAGCTCGCAGGGTTGCCAAGTGATGCGGTCGTCGCTCGAGCGCGGTTCGCGCGCGGCGCACGCGGCGGGTGCCACGGCGCACAGGAGCGCCAGCAGATGTGTGGTGCGGGTCCTCAAGGCGCAGGCAGGCTAGCACCTGCGCTACGCGTGTCGATCGACGAGCCGCCTCCTCCGACCGGTCACACGAGATCGCCACCCCACACGATTCGGGTCGTGCGGGGTGGCGCGATGCCGGATCGACCACTCGGTCGATCGCGGGCAGTGTGGTCAGCGGCGGACGGTCTTGGACCGGAGTGCAGCGCCGCTGCGAATCTCATGGGACCGCTCAGGCGGCCGGTGCAAGCCGTCGTTTCGCGGAGAAGCGCGGAGCGCAGGCGAAGCGTCCCGGTCCTAGGAGTCCGAGGGCCGCGGCGGCCACGGCGAGGGTCAGGGGGAACTCCATGCCGCCGGCCTGCGAGTTGAAGGCGCCGGCGTGGGCGGTGAAGCTCGCGACGAGCATGGTGAAGGCGAGCGGCGCGGCGACGAGGCGCACGCCGAAGCCGGCCATCAGCAGCAGGCCGCCGAAGAACTCGGTCGCGCCGGCGAACACCACGCTGAGCACGGGGAAGGGGATGCCGAGACCCTCGAAGAAACCGGCGGTGCCCTCGATGCCGTAGCCGCCGAACCAGCCGAAGAGCTTGCCGGCGCCGTGGAAGGCGAAGACGGCGCCGATCATCAGGCGCAGGGCGAGGAGTCCGAGGTCGGAGCGGGTCGATTGGTTCATGGTTTTCTTCCTTGGCACGAAGGCTGTTTGAACAAGTATTGGGTTGAAGAAGGCCCCGCCGGGGCGGGGTGGAGGGTGCGGGGATCAGCGCTCGCGGAAGAGGGTCCGCAGGAGGCGGTTCAACTGATCCGTATCTTGGGCTGAGAGGTGGGCGAACTGCCGAGCGTGGAGCTCGCCGAGCGGTTCGTAGAGCGCTTCGGCGCGCTGCTGCCCCGCGGGGGTGATGCGCACGCGCACGACCCGCCGGTCCTCTTGCGAGCGCTCGCGGGTCACCAGGCCGGCGCGCTCCATGCGGTCGATCAGGCGCGTGACGTCGGGGACCCGCTTCAGCAGCTCGTCGCCGATCTGCTGGCAGGAACAGCCCTCCTCAGGCCCCCGCAGCAGGATGCGCAGGGTGTTGAACTGCGCATCGGTCAGGCCGGCGGCCTTGAAGCACTGCTGCGCCTCGGCCTGCAGGGCTTCGTGCGCCTGCAGCAGCGCGAGGAAGGTGCGGTGCTCGAGGGTCTCGGGTCGGGGGAGGGCGTGCTTCATCGGTTCACCTGTGTCGACAATATTCGTCACAACAGACACTGCGTCAAGAGCCCGCTTCGACTTTCTCGCGCCTGGCTCGGGGCGCGATCCGCCCCCTCGCCCTTGGCCCGCCTCTCGCGCCCCGCCATGCTGACGCGCCCGCGGCGCCGCCGCGCCCCCCCATGTCGCGCCGCAGCCTGTTCGGACTGGTCGCCCTGACCGTGCTGGTCGCCGCCCTCGCGCGCTTCGCCGAGGGTTGGCGCCCCGACAACCGCATCAGCTCGTGGGTCAGCCGCGGCGAGGGCGCCCGGGTGCTCGAGCGGCTCGGCGAGGCCTACGGTGGCGACGAGTTCCTGCTGCTGCGTGTCGAGCACGGCTCCGACGGCGCGACGCTCGCCTGGGCCGACGCACTCGGGAATCGCCTCGCCGCCTCCCCCGCCGCATCCAACGTCGTCGATCCCTTGCACCTGCCGGGCAGCGGCGACGCCCTCACGCCCGCGCCCGACCGCCTGCGCACGGCGCTCGAGCGACCGCTCGTGCGCGAGCTGCGGCTCGCCGACGAATCGAACCTCGACTTCGTCGTCGCGCTGCGCACCGACGCGACGCCCGCGGAGCGCACCGAGCTCGCGCAGCTCGTCGACGAGATCACGAAGGAAGCCGCCGAGTCCGGGCACCGCGTGCTCGCCGCGGGTCATCCGCTCGTCTCGGCGGCACTCGACGAGGAAGCCGGGCGCGTCGACCGCACCTTCGCGCCCTTGCTGGTGCTGCTCGCCGCGCTGCTGCTCGCGATCCTGCAGCGCTCTCCGGCGCTGGCGCTTGCGACGGTCCTCCCCGCCGCGCTCGCCTCCGTTGGAACGCGCGCGGCCCTGCACGCAGCGGGCTGGCCTTCGAACCTGGTGCTGGTCGCCGTCGGTCCGCTGGTCTTCGTGATCGTGCTCGCGGCGAGCCTGCACTACGCCGCCGCCTTCCGACGCGCGCTCGACGCGGGCATGAACGCGTCCCAGGCGGCGCGCGCGGGTTTGCATGAAGTGCTCCGCGCGAGCTTGCTCGCCGCCTCGACGACCGCGGTCGGCTTCGGCGTCTTCGCGACGAGCGACGTCGAAGCCGTGCGGCGGCTCGGCATCGCGTCTGCGCTCGGTATCGCGGTCGGGACGCCGGTGGCGCTCTTCTGCCTGCGGCGCGTGCTGCCCGGGCTGCGCGTGGCGCGGCGCACGGCGCGCGGCGGTTCTTCGCTCGCGCGCCTCGCGGAGCACGCCGCTCATCGACGCCGAGCCGTCATCGGCGTCGCGCTGCTGATCTCGGGCGCCGCGCTGTTCGGCGCGCGCGGGTTGCGCGCCGGCACGAACGCGCTCGACTACTTCCCCGCCGGCGATCCGCTGCTCGAGGCCTTCCTCGAGCTCGAAGCGGACCACGTCGGGCTCTCCGCGGTCGAGGTGCTCGTCGAGGGCGTGCCGCCGAAGGAACTCGCGCGCGGTGACCTCGACGTGCGGCTCGGCGAAGTCGATCCGACGCGCCCCGTGTTCGGACCCGAGCTGGTGCGGCGCGACCTCGAGAGCGTGTCGAAGGCCACGGCGCCGTTGCTGCTCGGCGTCGCGCTGCAGAAGAGCGGACGCGCCGCGACGGTCGAGCCCGAAGGCGCGCGCTGGACGGTCTTCCTGCCGACGAGCGACGCCGAGGAGACGCGGACGCTCGCGGAGCGCGCGCGCGAAGTCGCGGAGCACGCGTACCCCGGCGCGACGGTTCGGCTCGGCGGTTCGCTGCTCGGCGCGCTCGACATGCAGAGCGCGCTGCTCGCGACGCTCGCGACGTCGCTCGCGCTCACGATGCTCGTCACGGGTCTGCTGTTCCTGCTCGTCACGCGCGAACCGCGCGAGCTGTTCGCGGCCTTCTGCGTGAACCTCTTCCCGGTCGCGGTGGTGATGCTCGTCAACCGCCTGTGCTACGCGAGCCTCGACGCGAGCACCGTGATGGTCGCGGCCGTCGTGCTCGGCCTCGCCGTCGACAACACGCTGCACCTCGTGCACGCGCGGCAGCACGGCGGCACGACGCTGGCGTTTGCGCGCGTCGCCGAACCCGCGGCGCTCGGAGCGACGGCGCTCGCGCTGGGCTTCGGCAGCTTGGCGCTCTCGGGCTTCGCCCCGACGATGCACTTCGGAATCCTCGTGGCGACCGGGGTCGGCGCGGCGCTGGTCGGGGACTTCGTGCTGCTGCCGGCACTCTGGCTGCGACGGAGCGCCTGAGCGCCGATCGGCGGTGCATTCGCCCCGCGAATCGACAGGCTCAATTCGAAGCGGAGGCTTCCTCTCGTCGCGGTGATACCTTGACCGCGTGGAAGCCCTGCTCACGCTCGTCGCCCTCGCGCTGATCGCGTGGGTCCTCGTCGGCCCCTTCCTGGCCCTCGCCGCGCTGCGGCGCGCGAAGGAGGCCGAGGCGAAGTTGATGAAGCTGCGTCGCTGGGTCGAGCATCTCGACCGCGGCGAGCACTTGTTGCCGCGCGAAGGCGACGATGCGCCGCGCGAGACCGCGCCGCCGCCCGCACCAGTGCCGCAGCCCGAGCCCGCACTTCCTTTCCGCGACGAGTTCGAGGCCGAAGCGCCGAAGGAAAGCCCCGTTCCTCCGCCCCCCGTCCCCGCGCCCTTCATCGAACCGAAGCCGCCGACCGCTCCCGCGTATCGCGTCCCGCCGCCAGCCCCGCGCGAGCCGCGTCGACCGATCGAGTGGGAGCGCTGGGTCGGCGTGCGTGGCGCCGCCCTGCTCGGCGGCGTGCTCTTCGCGCTCGCCGCGGTCTTCCTCTACTTGCACGCCGTCGAGCAGCAGTGGATCACGCCGCGTTCGCGGGTGTTCAGCGGCAGCGGCGCCGGCCTCGTGCTGGTCGCCGTCGCGGAGTACTTGCGTCGCAAGCGCTTCCGCTTCGCGCCCGGCGCGTGCGCAGCCGCCGGCATCGTCGCGCTCTACGCCTCGACCTGGGCGGCGCATGGGCTGTACGCGATGATCGGCCAAGTGCCGGCGCTGGCCGCCTTCGCCGCGATCACCGCGCTCTGCGTCGGCATGGCGCTGCGGCACGAGTCGCAGTTCGTCGCTGTCCTCGGCCTGCTCGGCGGATTCGCGACGCCGCTCGTGCTGCAGATGCCCGCGGGCAACCCGATCGGGTTCTTCGGGTACTTGCTGCTGCTCGACGCCGGACTCCTGATGGTCGGCAAGCGCAAGTCCTGGTCGTCGCTGGGCCTGCTCGGGATCCTCGCGACGGGAGCGCTCGAGACCTACTGGGTGCTCGTGCACGCGAGCCCCGACGAAGCGCTGGTCGGACTCGGCGCGTTGACGGCGATCGCGCTGGTCTTCGTCTCGAGCAAGCCGGCGCTCGACCGCGTCGAACCGATCATCGCGCACGTGACGCGCGGGCTCGTCGTGCTGACGCCGCTGGCGCTCGGCATGGTGTTCGCGCGCCGCGGCGGCATCGGGCTCGAGCTGTGGGTGCTCGCGACCTACGCGTCGATCCTGGCGCTCGCCGGCTTGGTACTCGCGCGCCGGCAAGGGAATCCGACGCTCGCCATCGCCTCGGCGCTCGCGCTCGTCGCCGTGGTCCTCGCGTGGTCGGGCGGCAGGTTGATCGAGGGGCGTGACGCCGTCGAGCTGTGTGCCGTCAGCATCGGCGCCGTGCTGCTGTTCACGGTCGTCGGTCGCGTCGATGGCACGACGACCGGACGCTCCTGCGCGCTCAGCGTGCAGTCGGGCATGCTGGTGCTGCTCGCCGGCTTGGCGCTGCACCCCGGCTACCGGCTCGACGACTCGCCGTGGCCGTGGTTCGGCGCCTCGGCGCTGGCGATCGTCGCCGTGCTCGAACACCGCTCGCTCGGTTGGTGGCGGCTCCTGCCGAGCCTCGCGGGCGGCGCGCTCGCGGCGGTCGCGCTCTACCTGCGGACGGATCCGCTCGGCGCCTTCGCTCCGCCTCCCGGCGTCCGGCTCGCGGCCGCGCTGACCTTCGGCGTCGCCCTCGCGTCGGCCGGTTTCTTCGGCGCGCGTGGCGGAGACCGTCAGCGGCCCTTCGTCGCCGCGCTCGCGATCGCGCCCTTGCTCGTGCTGTTCGAGACGACGCTGCTGTCGATGCCCGGCGGCTGGTACGTGGCGACGATGGGCGCACTGGCGCTGTGCGTCGCGGTGTTGGCGACGCGCGCGCAGTCGGGACTCCTGCTCCAGGCCGCGTCCGCGCTCGCGGTCGTCGCGATCCCCGTGCACGACCTGCTCGGCGGAATCACGCAAGCGGGCTTCGACAAGACGAGCGAGTGGACGCTGCTCGCCGTGGTCGCGACGACCGTCACGCTGTCGGCCTGGCCCGCGCTGTTCCGCGGCCGCTTCGCGTCCTCGACCGCGGCCTGGCGTGCCGCCGCATCGACGCCGGCCCTGCTCTACACGTCGATGATCGAAGTGCTGGCTCCACACTTCGGCCGCTCGTGGAAGCTCCTCGCACCCGCCTTCGTCGCGGCACTGCTGCTCGCCGTCGACGCGCTCGGCGCGCGCCGGCTCGATCCCGAGCTGCGCAGCTCCCGCCAAGTGCCCGTGCGCCGGGTCGCGCGAACCTGGTTGCGCGGCACGGCCGCGCCCTTCGTCGCGGCGGCGATGGTCATGTGGGCCGGCGGCAACTGGGGGATCCTCTGGATGGCGATCAGCGGCGCGTTGCTCGCGCTCGTGGCGCGCGCCGAACAACACCCCGGCCCGGCGGTCGTCGGGAGCCTCGCGTTCTGTGGCGCGATCTGCGCCTTGGTCATCGCCGGCTTCGAGCGTTGGTACGAGGTGAGCGAACGCTTCCTCCCAGGCCGCATGACCCTGGACGCTTGGGGTGCCGCGGCGTGCGCCGGAGCCGCGCTGTGGTGTTCGACACGCCCCGATCGCGCGCACCTCGCGCAGAGCCGACCGTGGCTGCAGCGCCTCACGACGCCGATCTCCGTCGTCGCCGCGCTCGCGCTCGCCGTGTGCCTCTTCCAGTGGATCAACCTGACGGTCTTCGACCACTGGACCGAAACGGCGCGCGTCGCGATCCGCTTCGACCACCTCCCCGCCCGCGACCTGACGCTGTCGTCGAGTTGGATCCTCTACGGCCTCGCGTGGCTCGGCGTAGGCATGTGGAAGCGCCTGAGCGCGGCGCGCTGGTTGAGCCTCGCCGTGCTGCTGCTCTCGCTCGCGAAGGTCTTCCTGTTCGACCTGGCGCACCTCGAGGGTCTCTACCGCGTCGCCTCCCTGCTCGGCCTCGGGCTGTCGCTGGTCGCCGTCTCGCTGCTCTACCAGCGCTTCGTCTTCCACGAACGGGCATGAACGCCGGCGCGGTCAGTCCGCGTAGCGGAAGCCGTAGTAGTCGGCGTTCTGCAGCGGCGGCGCGTTGCGCTGCGAGACCTGCAGCGTCCGGATCGCCCAGAGGTCTCGGAAGATGCGGTAACTGAGCGCGGTCTGGTCGAGGTAGTCCACGCCGGCCGAACCACCGGTGCCGGTGCGTCGACCGATGACGCGCTCCACCATGCGCGCGTGGCGCTGGCGGAAGATCACGAACAGCTGCTCGAACTCGACGATCGCGTCGAGTACTTCGCGCGGCCACGAGAGCAGCGCGAGCTCGCGGTACGTCTCGATGAAGAGCATCGCCGCGCGGACCCGGCGCCGACGCTTCGACGCCTCGTCGGATCCCGCCGCGAAGAAGTCGACGACGGACCGACGCTCCGCCGCGTAGCGCTTCTCGATCAGGTCGCGGTCCGAGTCCTTGTCCGCGAGCATGCGCGCGCGCTCGAGCGCATCGGAGACTTCGACGGCGTGGGACGCGAGGAAACGCGTCAGGAATCGGTCGAGGCTCGACTCCGCATCCGGCGCATCGTGCGCGACGCCGTCGATCGGGGTGCGATAGAGCCAGTCCTCGATCGCGTCCTTCAGCGTCGTCTTGTCCTCCAGTGCCTTCAGGACGCGCTTCATCGAGGGTGACTCACCGCCGTCCGCCGCGCGCAAGGACTCGATCCAGTCCATGTCCAGGCCGTAGCCGATGCGCTCCGACGCCTCGAGCCCGATCACGATCTCGATCTCGCGCAGCTGCGCGCTCTGGAAACCGGATGCCGGCATCAGCTTGTTGCGGAAGGCGAGGTACTCGCGCGTCGTCAGCGTCTCCATCACGGTGAAGTGATCGCAACAGCGCTGCAGGATCGTCGTGCAGCGCTTCAGGCTGCGCACGGTGCCGGAGAGTTCCTGCTCTGCGACCGGTTCGGAGCGAAAGAGCTCCCGTGCGGAACGCAGCTCGCGCAGCACGAGTTTGAACCACAACTCGAAGACCTGGTGCACCGTGATGAAGAGCACCTCGTCGTTGGTCAGCTGAGATTCGTCACGCTCGATCCCGCTCTGGAGCGCGAGCAGTTCCTCTACTTGGATGTAACCCCAGTAGGTGGTCGGTCGGGGGGCAGTCATGCGCAGAGCGTAGCTTCGGAGCCCACACCCGACCAAGTGCGGAACAGCGAGTCGTGGGAATCGCGCCGAGCTTCCTGGCGCGACTCCACCGCGTCAGCGTTCTAGCTCCTGTCCAAGGCAGTGGGCCGCGCCGAGGGGGCGCGTCCCGGGACGAAAGGGAAACACCATGAACGCAACCAAGCTGTTCCGCTACGGAACCATGTGCTTCGCGCTGCTCCTGGCAGGGACCGCGCAAGCCGAAACGCAGATCATCAGCCACAAGCTCTCGACCGCGCTCAAGACCGACAAGCCGAACTCACCCGAGAGCGACACCATCGTCGTTCCCGGCTTCGACTCATCGCTCGGAACTCTGGTCAACGTCTGGGTTCGACTCGATTCGCACGTCGAAGGGGCCTGGGCCGTCGAGAACACCGTCGAGAAGGAACGCTTCACGAAGGTCGGCGGTGCCGGCCAAGTCACGGCAACCATCGGTTCCGATCGCGAGCTGATTCGTTGCACGGCGCGCGACCAAGTTCAAGCCGCTCTCTCCGGCTTCGACAACATCCTGGACTTCCGCGGAAGCTCCGCCGCCAACGGGACGTTCGCGGGCGACAAGTCGACGGAGCTCAAGTTCGCGCCGGACGTGTTCTGGATCAAGACGAGCGACCCGGACGGCGTGCCGTTCTCCGTGGACTTGATGGGAAGCACGACACAGCCTTCGGAGACCGAGTCCCTCCTGCTCGTCGACGCGGTCGTTTCCGTCCACGTCATCTACAGCTACGTGCCCGTGAAGTCGGCCGTCGCGCCCGAGCAGTCGGTCGAGGCCCCCGAGTCCCCGGGGACGATCCACGCCTGGCTCGAAGAGCGCGAGGACTCCTCCGACTGAACCCGCCGGATCGTGGATCACACGTGCCGGGCGTTCCGCAGGCAGGCGGGGCGCCCGGCCTCTCGTCCGGCGTCCTCCGCAAGAAATTCGGAGAACCCTGGCGGGCGGCAGGGCCGGGTCGCGTTCGGACTCGCGGAGCCCCCCGCCCACCTGCTCGGAAACCTCCGCCGATCTCCGGCGGACCGGCGGATCAGCAACAGGACGCGCAACGTCTGACCGGGAAAGGGGCTCGCCGCCACTGGGGGGAGTGGCAGAAGGAGCCCCGAACCCGCCTCTCGATCACTCGAGACCTCGGGCGCTCCGGAATCGCGAGCCGCGGCGGCGCTCTCGGGCGCCGCCGCTCTGCGTGCGCCAGGCCTTTCCAGGATGCCGAAGCCGCGCGATCGGGGCAGGGCCCGACGCGTGACGCTACAATCCCGCGCCATGTCGACCTCCCAGACCGCACCGGCGACCGCCGTCCCCGTCGAGGACGCGCTCGCGCTGCTCGAGACGCCCCTCCTGGACCTCGTCCACCGGGCCGCCACGGTCCACCGCGAGCACCACGATCCCCGCCGCATCCAGTGCAGCCAGCTGCTGTCGATCAAGACCGGCGGCTGCCCCGAGGACTGCGGCTACTGCTCGCAGAGCGGCCACTCGAAGTCGCCCGTCGCGCGCGAGGCGCTGATGGACACCGAGGCCGTCCTGGCCGACGCGCGCCAGGCGAAGGCGAGCGGCGCGGACCGCTTCTGCATGGGCGCCGCGTGGCGCGGCGTGAAGGACGGCGAGGACTTCGACCGCGTGATCGAGATGGTCAAGGGCGTCAAGCAGCTCGGACTCGAGTCGTGCGTGACGCTCGGCATGCTCGAGCCGCACCAGGCGGAACGCCTCGCCGAAGCCGGGCTCGACTTCTACAACCACAACCTCGACACCGGACGCAGCCACTACGACAAGGTCGTGACGACGCACAGCTACGACGACCGCCTGCGCACGCTGCACGCCGTCCGTCAGGCGGGTGTCTCCGTCTGCAGCGGCGGCATACTCGGCCTCGGGGAAGACCGCACGGCGCGCGCCGAGCTGCTCGCCGAACTCGCGAGCCTCGACCCGGCGCCCGAGAGCGTTCCGATCAACACGCTCGTTCCGATCGAAGGCACGCCGATGTCCGAGCGTCAGAACGTCGACTGGACCGAGCTGGTCCGCGTCGTCGCCGCGGCGCGCATCCTGATGCCGCGCGCGGACATCCGCTTGTCGGCGGGTCGGCGCGAGCTTCACGACGCCGCGCAGGCGATGTGCTTCATGGCCGGCGCGAACTCGATCTTCGTCGGCGAGAAGCTGCTGACGACGCCGAACCCGGAACCCGGCTCGGACGCCGCGCTGCTCGGCCGACTCGGCCTCGTTCCCGCCGGGCGCGAGTAAGGAGGGTTCCGCCTTGGGGCGTCCCCTCGACGACCAGCTCGCGCGCGAGGCCGAAGCGCTGCGGGCCGCTGGTCTCTGGCGCGAACTCGCGCCGGACACCGGACTCGCCGACTTCACCAGCAACGACTACCTCGGACTGTCGCGCGACGCGCGCGTGGTCGAGGCGGCGTGCGCGGCGGTGCGCGAACACGGCGCGGGCGCGCGGGCCTCGCGCTTGCTCGGCGGCGGCTCGCCGCTCGATCGCGCCGCGGAAGACGCGTGCGCCGCGTGGCTCGGCGACGAGGCCGGGCTCTTGTTCCCCAGCGCCTTCCAGGCGAACCTCGGACTGCTGGGAGCACTCGCCGGCCCCGGCGACGTGATCTGTTCGGACGCGCTGAACCACGCCTCGATCATCGACGGCGTGCGCCTTTCGCGCGCCGAAGCGCGGATCTTCGCGCACGCGGACCTCGAAGCGCTCGAGCGCGAGCTCGCCGCGGCGCGCGCGGCCCGGCGACGCTTGGTCGTCACCGAAGGCGTGTTCTCGATGGACGGCGACGTCCCGCCGCTGCGCAAGATGCACGAGCTGTGCGCGGAGTACGACGCGTGGCTCGTCGTCGACGAAGCGCACGCGGTCGGCTTGGTCGGCCCCGAGGGCGCGGGCGCGTGGGCTCAGGTCGCCGCCGACGGACGCGGCGCACAGCGGCTCGCGGCGCGCGTGATCGCGTGCGGCAAGGCGCTCGGCGCGGCCGGCGGCATCGTCGTCGGTTCGCGCGCGCTGCGCGAACAGCTGGTCAACCGCGCGCGGTCCTTCGTTTTCACGACCGGAGCCCCGCCGGCCGTCGCGGGCGCGATCCGCGCGGCGATCGAGCTCGCCCGCGATGCCGACGACCGACGCGCGCGGGTGCGGGCGTCGATGGAACGCCTCTGCGCGCAGCTCGACGCGCCCGCGCCGCCGGCCGCGATCCTGCCGGTCCTCGTCGGTGACGAGTCGCGCGCGCTCGCCGCGGCGGATGCTTGCCGCGGTGCCGGACTCGACGTACGCGCCGTGCGCCCGCCCACCGTGCCCGAAGGCGGTTCGCGATTGCGCGTCGTGCTGCACGCGACGAACACCGACGCGGAACTCGAACGACTCGCCGCCGCACTGGCCGACGTGCCGCGCCTGGCGACGGCGCGCGCGAAGAGTACGACGCACGGACCGCTGTTCGTCGTCGGCACGGACACCGACATCGGCAAGACGGTCGCGTCCGCGCTCTGCGCCCGCGCGGCCGCGCGGCTCGGACCCGCGACCTACTGGAAGCCGGTGCAGACGGGCGACGACTCGGACACTGCCGAGGTCGGGCGGCTCTGCGCGGACACGGAACTCGCGCTCGTTGCGCCGGTGCACCACTTCCCGCTGCCGGCTTCGCCGCACGAAGCCGCGGCAGCGGCGGACTCCGCCGTCGACCTCGCGCGCATCGACGCGCGCCTCGACGAACTCGCCGGCTCGGGCAGTCGCTTAATCGTCGAGCTCGCGGGCGGCCTGCTCGTCCCCTACGACGACCGCACCACGCAGCTCGACTGGGTCGCGCGCCGCCGGCCCGATCTGCTGCTCGTCGCGCGCTCGGGGCTCGGCACCCTGAACCACACCTTGCTCTCGATCGAAGCGCTGCGGCGCCGCGGGCTCGTGCCGCGCGCACTGCTGCTGGTCGGAGCGCCGCACGCGTCGAACCGCGAGACGCTCGCGCGCATGAGCGGCGTGCGCCACGTGCTCGAGCTGCCGGTGCTGCCAGAGCTCTCCGCGTCCGCTCTCGGCGCATGGCTCGACGCGAACCCGCTGGGCTTCTTGTTCGAGGCACGATGAGCACCGAACGAGGAGACGACCTGCTCGCGCGCGACGCCGCGCACGTCTGGCACCCGTACACGCAGCACGGGCTCGAGACCGACTTCTTGCCGGTCGCGAGCGCGCGGGACGCGACGCTCACGCTGACCGACGGGCGCACGCTGATCGACGGGATCAGCTCGTGGTGGGCGTGCCTGCACGGTCACTCGCATCCGCGCATGGTCGCGGCGATCACGGAACAACTCGGTGAGCTCGACCACGTGCTGTTCGGCGGCGCGACGCACGAGCCGGCCGTGCGCCTGGCCGAAGAACTCGTCGCGCTGGCCCCCGCGGGCCTGAACCGCGTCTTCTTCTCCGACAACGGCTCGACGGCGGTCGAAGTCGCGCTGAAGATGGTCGTGCAGGCGTGGCTCCACCGCGGCGAGCCCGCGCGGCGCGTGTTCGTCGCGCTCGAAGGTGGATACCACGGCGACACTTTCGGCGCGATGGCGGTCGGCGATCCCGACCCCTTCTTCCTGCCCTTCGAGGAGATGCTCTTCGAAGTGCGCCGCGTCCCCGCTGACGCCGCGGCCCTGCGCAACGCGCTGGACGAGCTCGGCGGCCGCGCCGCGGGCTTCATCTGCGAACCACTCGTGCAAGCGGCCGGCGGGATGGTGATGCAGCCGCCCGACTTCCTGCGCGAAGTGCGCCGCGCCTGCGACGACGCGTGCGTCCCCTGGATCGCCGACGAGGTGATGACGGGCTTCGGCCGCACCGGCGCGCTCTTCGCGTGCGACCGCGCGGGAGTCTCGCCCGACTACCTGTGCCTCGCGAAGGGCCTGACCGGCGGCAACTTCCCGCTCTCCGTGACACTCGCGCACGAGGCGACGTTCGAGGCCTTCAAGTCGGAGGACCGCGGCCGCGCGTTCTTCCACGGCCACACCTTCACCGCGAACCCCGTCGGTTGCGCCGCGGGACTCGCCTCCCTGGCGATCTGCCGCGACGAGCACACCGCCGCACGCCTCGACGTGATCGGCGCCCGCATCGAGAACGCCCTCACCGACCACTTCGGCGACGGCGCCCACACCCGCAACCTGCGACGCACCGGCGGCATCGTCGCCTTCGACCTGCCCTCGAGCGAATCCGGCTACCTCGCCTCCGCCGCCCCCCGCCTGCGCGCCCTCGCCGTCGAACACGGTGTCCTCCTGCGCCCCCTCGGCAACGTCCTTTACACGATGCCGCCCTCGTGCACGACCGAGTCGGAGTGCGACCAAATCACTTCCGCCCTCCTCGCTCTCGACGCCGCCGACTAGCCCGCGGCGAAGGTCACCTCCGCCGCCTCCACCGAAGGTCGCCCTTCGGCTGGAAGCCGACGCTAGCGGTCGGCTCCTCCTTCCGATCCGCCGGCCGCGCCGAACCGTGGTTCGTTCTTCTTCCTTTCCTTCGTGTTCTTCGTGCGAGGCTAGCTGACCGTGCCGGCAGCTCCCAGCTGCCAGAAGCGCGCTGGCGCAAGAAGCGCTACGCGAGAGTTCGAGCCGACGGCGCGGTCAAGGCGCGGTGGCGTCGGTCGGGGGCTCGCCGGCCAGGCGAGCCACTTGGGAGCGGACGAAGTCGGCTTGCTTGCCGCCGTCCATACCGTTGTGCCGCGCTTCCTCGAGCGCTTGGTCGAGCGGTACGCCGAGCTGGGCGGCGCGGAAGATCGCGACGAACATCGCGCAGCGTCCGCCCGAGCCGCAGAAGAGCAAGAAGGGTCCGGCGCTCTCGTCGCCGAGCTTCGCGAGGACCAGGTCGACCGTCTCGTCGTTCAGGAAGTGTTCGCGCGTCAGCGCCAGGTCGAAGTATCGCAGTCCGAGCTCCGACGAGACGCCGCGCACGTCGCAGCGCGTGTCCTCTTCCGGCAAGGAGAGATCGACGACCGTGCGGATGCCGCGGCGCCGCGCCAGGTCCAGGTCGTCCGCGCACGGTGCGCTCCCGAACCAGACGTCGCCGGTGCGCGAGACGTTGCGCATGCGTCCGAAGTCCGCGGACTCGATCGCCGGAACGCTCGAGTCCACGACGTCCTCGCGGAAGACGCGGCAGGCCGAGAGCGCGAGGCAGGAGCCGAGGACGATGGACGTGAGGATGATGCGCATGGCGGAGCTGAAGTCGGGGGCGAGCTTACGCCGACTCGCTCAGGCCGTTGGCTTTTCCTGACCGATCCCCCGCGCCGCCCACGCGAACGCGCCCCAGCCGACGAGGAAGGCGGTTCCGCCGAAGGGCGTGATCGCGCCGAACCAGCGCGGGGCGCCGAGCCCCATCGCGTAGAGCGAGCCGCTGAAGAGCAGCGTGCCGAGCAGGAAGCACCAACCGACGAGGTTGCCACCCGACTTCAGGCGACGGAACAACCCGAACGCGAGCATGCCGAGGGCGTGCAGCGCTTGATACTGCACGGCGGTCGCCCACCACGCCGTCTGTTCGGCGTCGAGCTTGTCCTTCAAGCCGTGCGCCGCGAAGGCGCCCAGGGTGACGGTCAAGAACGCGCTCAGCGCGCCGATCGAGATCCAGTTCGGCTTCATCGTTCGATGCTTCGTTCGGTTTCTTCGGGCAGTCCGCGGACGAGCGCGCGCGAGACGGCTCCCGCGAAGTCGTCGCCGGCGGCGAGCTCGGCGAGTGGTGAGCGCAGGATCGACGAGCGCACGTCCTGGTAGCGCTGCATGCGCTCCGCGACGAGCGCTTCGAGGCGCTTCGCGATGCGCCGGATCGGCAAGCCGTGCAGGCCGAGCGTCTCCCACTCTTCTTCCGGGACGAGTCGCTCGACGAGCGCCGCGGGCCCCGGCGGCAGCGTGTGGATCAAGGCGTGGATGCGGTCGTCCTGGTGGTTGCGCGCGGCGCGGTTGCGCATCCACAGGCCCGTCGCGGCGAGCGCGAAGCCGGCCGACCAGAGCGTCATCGACACGGGGAAGTCGATGCCCGTCGGCGGAAACCCGAGCTCGGTCGGCGTGAACGAACCGAGGTTCACCGTGCGCACCGAGTCGAGCCACGGCGCGTCGAGCCAGCTGACGATCGGCAGCTCGATCGACATGACGGCCCAGCGGTGTTCGGACCCTTGCCAGGTGATCCACAGGCGGAAGACGAGCATCAAGCCCATCGCGACGAGCGTGCCGCCGGTGATCTCCGGTCCGCCCGGTTGGCTGCGCGAGCGACGTCGCGCGAGCAACCAGAAGAGCAGCAGCAGCTCGAAGAACATCCACGAACCGCCGGGTGCGAGCACTCCCGCGACGCAGAACGACATGCCGAGGAATCCGCACGCCGCGGAGAAACCCGCGACCCAGTCCGTCGGCAACTTCCCTCCGACACTCGCCTGCACCAGGCTTGCCGCGAGCGCGACGAGCGCGCCCACGCCGAGCGCGGTGTAGCCCGTGCCGACGAGGTCGCCGTTCCCGTCGACCTGCAGGCCGAGCAACACGCCGCCCAGCCCGATCATCAGGCACGCGAGCGCGAGGTGCAGCTCGGCGTGCCGCGTCTCGTGGCGCGGGAGCTCGAGCAACTTCACTCCTCGCACTCCCCGTCGAGGTCCTTGAAGCTGACGCGCGCTTCCTGGTCGAAGCCGAGCAGGAAGTCGCCGTCCCCTTCCAGCAGGCTGGTCGCGCGGCCGTAGCGCGCCTGGACCGCCGCGCCGAAGTTCGTGCGCTTCTGTTCGGTGATGCCGACGAGCCGTTCGAGCGTGCTGCGCGCGCGGGCGTACGCGGCGTCGTCGCGGCCGAAGGTCGGCGCTTGGTAGGCGGTCCGCATCGCGCGCCCGTAGATCACCACGGCGGACAGCGCGGGTTCGTAGAGCAACGCGTCCTCCAGCGAACCATCGGAGCGCGCGATCAACCACTCGGCGACGAGCCCGCCCAGTCGTCCCGCGTCCTCGCCGCCGCCCAGGAAGCCCGAGTCCCACTCCGTGCGGCGCGCGAGCGCGACGAGCAGTGTCAGCGCGGCGAGCGCTTCTTCCGACGAGCCGCGGACGAGTTCCGCGTTGAGCTGCTCGAACTCGAGGCCGACGGCCGTGTCGAGCCAGGCGCCGAGCCGCGGGCAGCCGTCCAGGTCGATGACGGTCTCCCGCATCTTCACCCAGCGCTCGCGCCGCGACTCCGCGACGTGTTCGTCGAGCTCCGCGACGCGCAGGCTCGCGCCGCCGAGCAGGAACTGCAGGGGTTCCGGCAAGCGCAGCGCCGCCTCGGACTCGCTGGGTCCGTAGACGCGCTGCGGCTGCAGGGCGCGCACGCCGAGCGCGGCGACGAGCAGCACGCAGGTCGTGCCGACCATCGCGCGCAGCCACCCGCGCCCTTGGATGCTCCCTCGGTCAGTCATTCGGTTCCGCGGACCGGAGCGTGGTTCAGCGGTCGTACGCCATCACGCGGGTCACGTAGTCGCGAGTCTGCGCACAGTCCCCCGGGATCTTCAAGAATCCCGCGATGAAGCGGCAGATGTCCTCCGCCGGGCCGGACTTCTCGATGAAGCCCGCCGGCAGGTGCCCGTAGGCGAGCAGCGGCACGACGCACAGGTCCGCAGCCGTGATGCGATCGCCGCAGAGCGTCTGCTTCCCGGCCAGTGCGTCCTCGATCGCGCGACAGCGTTCGTCGAAGATCTTCTGCGCGCGTTCCGCCTCGGCGGGCTTCTTCTTCTCCGAGAAGCACTGCTCGAAGGCGATCCCGATCGGTTCGCCGAACCCACCGCCGCGGGTCTTCTGTTCCCACTGCTCGATCTGGCGCAGCTCGTCGCGATCCGCGGAGAACAGGCGCTTGTCGCCGGCGAGGTTCGCGTCGAGGTAGCGCAGGATCGCGCTCGAGTCGAAGAGCCGCACGGTCCCGTGGGTGATCGCGGGGCAGAGCGGCTGGCCGCTCGCCTCGAGGACCTGCTTGCGGTCCATCGGGTGCACGCTGACCTTCTCATAGGGCGTTCCGAGGTACCCCAATGCCAAGCGAACCTTGATCGAGTTCGGGCTGGGGTGGAGGTCGTAGAGGGTGAGTTCCGCCATGTCGCACGTCCTTCGAGGGCCTGCCGCCGGCCCGCGGAGTGCGTTCCGGTCGGCCCGAGAGTCTAAGCGTCCGTACGCCGAGAATCTGTGAGGCCGGCGCCGGATCCGCGCCATCACTTCCCGGAGAGCTGCGTAGCTCGGGGTGGAACGCCCACCGGGCGGAGGCAAGCACCCATGAACATGAAACGTAGCTGGATCATTCCTTTGGTGGCGGTGTCGGCCGGGCTGGCCCTCGCCGCCCGTTCGCAATCGGGCAGCGGCACGCCGCTCACCCCCGTCGACGACGGGGCCGGCGCGACACACGTCGAGCCGCTGCAGGCCGCCTTCGACGCGGCGCACTGGAAGGCTGCACTGACGCAAGACGACTTCGCGGCGCGCTATCGCGCGATGCGCGAATTGATCGGCGAGGCGCGCACCAACCCCGATGCGCGCGCCGCGCTCGAGGAGTGGGCGAAGGGCTCCGACTCCGGCCTCGCCTGGACGGCCTACGTCGCCCTGGCGGAAGTGCAAGCGAGCCCCCACGGCGTGCGCACCGATCCCTTCGACTCGTGGTTCCACGGCGGACCGATGGCCGCCGACCCGCTGGACGACGACTTCTTCGGCCAGGGCGGCTTCGGTCGCGGGATGTTCCGCGGCGACCCCTTCGCGATCTCCGACTTGATGCGCGAGATGCAGGAGTCGCTCGACCGCCTGCCGCAGGGTGCCGAGCGACACAGCCAGGGGCTCTCGATCGAGTCCGGCCCCGACGGCGTGAAGGTCGAGCGCCGCACGAACGTCGACGGTGACGAGACGGTCGAGACCTACGAGGCCGAGAGCATGGAGCAGCTGCTCGAGCTGCACCCCGAGCTGAAGGACGAGCTGCGCCTGCAACCGCTCTCGGGCGGCCAGGACGAGATGCGCTCCTTGCTCGACCAACTGCGCACCGAGCTCGACCTGCCGCACTCCGTGCTCGAACCCGGTGAGGTCCGCACGGACGTGCTCGGCGTGATGATGCGGGAGGCGAACGCTTGGCGCGGACGTGTCGACGGTCTCGAGCCCGGGACGGGGCTCTACGTCGAGAACGTGTTGCCCGGCACGATCGCCGAAGCGGTCGGTCTGCGGCCCGGCGACATCGTGGCGAAGCTGAACGGCACGCCGCTCAAGACCGCCGCCGACGTGCGCGCCGTGCTGGATGCCCGCGCCGAGGATGGTGCGCTCGTGATCGAGTGGTTCGACCGGAGCGGCGCGGCGCAACGCCGCGAGTGGAATCCCTAGGGTCGCGCGCCTCGATCGAAGAGGCGGCCCCCGCATCGTGATCGATGCGGGGGCCGCCTTCGCACCCCCTGCCGGGGTGCCGCCGCGCATCCCCCCCGGAAGGCGCGGCATCAGGAGTGACATGCGTCACTTCAGCTCTTGTTCCAGCTCCTGGCGGATCAGATCGCGGATGCGGAGCTCGAGTTGCGCGTTCTGCGACTCGAGGTCGGACAGCAGCGTCGCGCTCTGTTCGCGGCGCAGCTCTTCCATCTGAGCGCGCAGGATGCGGTTGCGTCGCAGCGCGTCGATGCAGTCGGTCAGGTCGTTCGTGCGCGGCGCGCGATCGATGATCAGCTGACGACTCGCGCGCAGCATGTCGACGAACTCGGAGAAGTCCGGATCGCGCAGCTCTGCGTCGAGCTTGGCGGACTGCGCGATCAAGTCGTCGAGCGAGTCGCCGCGGGCGTGCACGCTGCGGCGCAGGATCTCGGCGAACTGGGCGACGCAGGCGTCGCGTTGGAAGCCGAGCGAAGTCGCCTCGAAGGCGGTGCGCGACGCGGCGCTCACCGGGAACGACAGCTCACCGGCCGCGACGTCCTCGTCGGGGTGACGGCCCGCGCCGGTCGGTTCCTTCCAGCGCACGTTGACCTTGGCGAGCGGCGCTTCCGACGCGTTGCCCGTCAGCTCGAGCTCGTAGAGCGCGACGACCTGGTGTCCCGCACCGACCTCGCCCGCGTCGACCTTGTCGTTGCGGAAGTCGATGTCGGCGATCGCGCGGTTCTCGTAGCCGAGCAAGCGGTAGCGATAGACCTGACTCGGGTCGAACTCGACCTGCACCTTCAGATCGCGAGCGATCGTCTCGAAGGCACCGGTGAAGTTCTCGACCAGGGCGCGGCGCGCCTCGCGTTCGTCGTCGACGTAGTTGCAGAGACCGTCGCCCTTGTCGGCGAGCTGCTCGAGGAAGACGTCGTTGTGGTTGCCCATGCCGACGCCGACCGTGTTGAGGTAGATCCCACGTTCGCGTTGCTTGCGCACGTCCGCGTTGACGCGGTCCTGGTCGGTCTGGCCGATGTTCGCGACGCCGTCGGACAACAGCACGACGCGGCTGTGGCTGCCGGGCGCGAGCGACAGGCCCGCCGTCTCGTATCCCATGCGCAACCCCGCCTCGGCGTTCGTGCCGCCGTTCGGGTTCAAGCCGTGGATCGCCGTCTCGATCAGGCCGCGGTTCGCGGCGCTGGTCATCGGCAGCACTTGACGCGCTTCGTTGCTGAAGGCGACGAGGGCGATCGAGTCGCGGGCGTCGAGTTCCGTGATCAAGAGGCGCAGCGCGTGCTTCACGAGCTCCATGCGATTGCCCTCCTTCATCGAACCCGAGGTGTCGACGACGAAGGTCAGCTGCAGCGGCTGGCGCTCCTCGCGGGCGACTTCCTTGCCGCGGACGCCGACGCGCAGCATCCAGCGGTCGGTCGTCTCGCTCGATTCCGTCGCCCAGCGGTCGCGACCGAAGCGGCTGACGCCGAGCTCGGTGTGCACCGCGAAGGGCACCTTCGAGTCCGCCGGCGGCGGCGCCAGGTCGGGCTTGAAGTAGTTGACGAACTCCTCCGTGCGGATCTGCGCCTTCTCGGGCAGCAGGCCGTCGCGCAGGTAGCGCCGCGCGAGCGTGTAGCTCGCCGTGTCGACGTCCGCGCCGAAGGTCGACAGCGGGTCGAGGTGCGCGAGCTCGAAGGCGTTGTCGCCGTAGAAGCGGAAGAACATCATGTTCGGACGCTCGTTCGGCAGGCGACGGCAAGATAGCAGCACGCGTTCGCAGCGCGCCGCGGCGATGGCGTCGAGCTCGTCGTCCGTGTAGATCCGGCGGCCGGCGAAGTCGCGCTTGCGATCCTCCAGCTCGAGGTCGTCGGCGTCCTCGTCGTAGCGCAGCGCGCGGCGGAAGCGACCGGCGTCGGCTTCCTCGCCCTGGTCGTCCCCGAGGTAGCCGAGACCGCCCAGGGCGTCGTTCACGCGCGGGCTCTCCGCCGGCGCGCCGGTCGGCTCGGCCGACTTCGACATCTTCGCCTTCAGCTCAGGCCCCGGGCTCGTGGGCCCCGCGGGTCCGGGCGACGAGGGGCCGCTGGTGGAAGCCGTCGGACGAGGAGCACCGCCGGCACCCGGCGCGGGCGACTCGGCGGAAGCCTCCAAGCCGAGGCGCAAGCCGCCCACGACCGACTGTCCGGTCTCGCCGGCGGGCGGAACCGTGTCGCCGGCGCCCTTGTACTTGCCGCCGCTCGACTTGCCGGTGCCGTCGACGGGGGGCACGGTCGCTGGTGCCGTCGCGGATCCGCGCGCGCCGAAGCGGTCACCGGCCCGGATCTCGTCGAGGCTGCCGTGTC
This sequence comes from Planctomycetota bacterium, assembly GCA_020638835.1. GTDB lineage: Bacteria > Planctomycetota > UBA1135 > UBA1135 > JACKHV01. The sequence goes on from JACKHV010000004.1 coordinate 168,207, forward strand.
CGATGAAGAAGGCGTCGTCGGACGCGGTCTCCACTCGAGGCTTCGGCACGCCGCCGCTCTGCATCTCACCGACGTCCTTCGACCCGGGCGCGCGAGTCTGCCCGGCGGCCAGCCCGTTCACGACGTAGGCGCCCTGCGACTCCTCGACAGGGAGCTGGAGCTGCGCCGCCCCACCCTTCGACTCGGAGCGGGAGTTCATGCTCTCCGCGACTTCGCCGAGCTGCTCGCGGATCTTCTCGTACTCCTCCGGAGAGTCGACGTCCCAGTAGGTCTGCCGCTTGATCACGACGTTGCCCTCGGTGTCGATGGCCGTGATCGGCAAGTACCCCGAGCTCTCGGTGGACTTCTCCCGACGGTCGATCGGCTCGGGTTGGACGGGCTCGGCGTTGCGGTTGTACACACGATGCACGTCCGACTGCGCGAGCCGATCCTCGCGTCCGCCCTCCGCGCCGCGGTGCTTGAACCACTCGTTCGCCGCGATCGCGCCGCCGCAGAGCAGCGTCAGGCCGGCCGCGATGCGGAACCAGTTCGTGCGCCCGCCCGCGCTCGGCGTGGGCTGCGCCGCGCCGGCGGATGCGGCGCGCTCGAGGCTCGCCAGGATCTCCGGCGGCAGGCTCTCGCCCGCCGGGAAGGCGTCGCGCACCAGCGAGGCGGTCGCCGCGATCGCGTCGCGTTGCGCGCGCAGCTCGGGTTCTTTCGCGAGGCGTGCGTCGAGCGCGGCTCGTTCGCCGGCGTCGAGCTCTCCGAAGACGGAGGCCGTCAGCAGGCCGTGGTCGTCGCGTTCCGACGGTTCGTGTTCTCGTTCGTTCTTCATGCCAATCCTCCCTGCGCGCGATCCTGCCCCGAGAGTCCCGTATTCCGGCCGGTCAGCGGCTGTGTCGCCGCGGCGAGGCCGTGCACAGGAGCGCCGTCCATCGCGAGCAGCGGCGCGAGTTGCGCGGAGAGGCGCTTCAGCCCCTCGCTGATCAACCAGCCGACGGTGCCGATCTTCTTGCCGGTGATCTCCGCGATCTCCCGATACGAACGATCCGCCAACAAGCGCAGGACCAGCACGTCGCGCTGGTCCACGGGGAGCTTCTGGAGCTCGCGCTCGACGACGGAGCGGGTGTCGTCGGCTTCCACCAGACGCAAGCCGCCTTCGGCTCGGTCGGGCGAGGCGGCGTCTTGTTCGCGCCGCTTCCTACGGGTCTCGGATCGAATGGCGTCCATGCAGGCGTTCCTCGTGACGGTGTGCAGCCAGCCGAGGAGCTGGCGGCGTTCGGCGTCGGGGTCCCCGCTCGCTTCCGAAGTCAGAATCAGTCCTTCGCGAGCGAGCTTGAGGAAGACTTCCTGGACGACGTCCTCGTAGACACTGCCCGCACCCAGCAGGCCGCGCGCTTGCCGCAGCAAGGCGTCTTGATGTCTGTGGACGAGCGCGGTGAACGCCGCGGTCTCGCGGCCCTCGCGCCAGTCCCGGAGGAGTTGTCCGTCGGAAGCTTCGTTCATGGGTTCCCGGTCCGAATGCGGGGCGAACGCCGGCCCCCGCGAGCTTGTTGGTCAGCGGCGCGAGGATCCGCCCGCTCGCCCGAGGATAGACCGTCACAAGCGCCTTGTTGACAGGGGCTTGAGAAAGGCGTCGGAGGCGTCACGAGGCGGGCCCGCCCCTCAAGGGAGGGACGGGCCCGCGTGAGAACGGGAGCTCGGCGCGCGCGGTTCAGTCGCCGGAGTCGGCGGGCGCGTCGCTGCCGATCAGCAGCTTCGTCAGCGCGTCGATGTCGATGATGTTCGGCACCGAGGGGTCGTTCGAGTTCAGCGTCACGCTCTCGAACTGCAGGTTCTCCGCCGCGTCACGCGCTTGCAGGATGCGGCCGCCGGCGGTGTCGAGCGCGGCGTTGCGCAGCTCGTCGCGCAAGGCCTCCGCGCGGTCGATCGCCAGCTTGCCCTCCGCCAGAGCGACGTCGTAGTTCTTGTCGGCCTCGGGCTTCACCTGGTTCTCGTAGCGCACCGCGGCGGCGCGGATCTCGTTGATCGCGACCTCGTTGACCGAGCGCATCTCCTGCAGGTCCTTGTCCCACTCCGCCGTCTTCTCCTTCTCGAGCGCCTCGGTCTCCTTCTCGATGCTGAAGGTGACCTTCTCGGCGTCCTCGACGTGACGCTGCGCCGTCGCGAGGCGCTCCTGCTGCTGCGCGAGCTGCTTCTGCTGCAGCTTGTCCTCGTAGCTCGGCAGGAAGCGCACGGCGCGGATCAGGATGCGCTCGGGCTCGACGTGGTACTCCTCGATCGAAGCCGCGAGCACGGGGAGTGTCGCCTCGACGCTGGCGAGGCGCTTCTCCGTCTCCTGGAAGTCCTCGGGCGTGAGCTTGGAGAGCTCCTCGCGCAGCACGGACTGCACTTGCGACGCGACGCGGTCGCGGTACTGTGTCTGCGCGCCGTCGGCGACGATCTGGTGCCCCTTGTCCGCCTGGATGCGATAGACGACCGTCACGTCGAGCGTGACGACGTTGTTGTCCGCCGTCCGGATCTTCAGCGCCGGCATCTGTTGCGAGTTCTGGTGCTGGCGGCTCGTCTCGATCTGGCTCGACTCGTCCGCGAAGTTGAGGAAGTGCGTGCGGCGGTCGAGGACGTGCCACTTGTGCACGCCCGTGATGCCGAGGTGGTAGCCGGCGGTGAAGTCCTGCTTCATCAATCCGCCGCTGCCCCACAGGCTCTGACGTACGCCGATCTCACCCGGCTCGATGCGCTCGAACAGCATCGAGGCGGAGAGCAGGCCGAGAACGACGATCGCGAGCAGCGCGTAGAGGATCTTGTTGACGCTCATTGTTCGGCTCCTTCCAGGTGCGGGTTGCGCGCGTCGACGTGCTCGAGGCGCTTCGGCGACGGGTCCTTGCTGTAGGGGATCAACGTGAAGCGCACGCGGCGCAGCTTCTCGATCAGCGCCTCGCGCACGACGACCGTTCCACGCTTCTCGAGCGCTTCGGCCCGCGCGATCAAGCCCTCCGCCTCCTTGGTGTACTTCGCCGTCAGACCTTCGGCCTCGAGCACCATGCGGTCGCGCGCGGCGAGCCCTTCCGCCTCGCGCTCGACGCGGTAGGCGTCCGCGGCCTTCTCGACGCGGATGCGGTCCTTCTCGGCTTCCTTGACGAGGCGCACGAGGTCGCCCTGCAGCTGCGTGCGCTCGACCTCCTTGACCTTGTTCACGGCGGCCAGGCGACGCTCGCGTTCCTGCAGCAACTTGCTGCGCTCGACCTCGAGGCGCTCGACCTCCTGGTCCGCCACCTTGCGGTCCTCGATCGCCTTCTCGTAGGCAGGATCGAAACTGGGCGTCTCGGTCACGATCTGCACGATGCGGATGCCGTGCGGGTCGAGCAGCGCGTCCAGACGCTCCTTGCTGTTGTCACCCGCGATCTGGAGGTTCGACGGGTCGGCGACACCCACGGCGTCGAAGCGCCCGAACTCGTCGCGCAGCACCGAGCGCGAATAGGCCCGCACCCAGTCGCGCTTGTACGAGCCGCCGAAGCCCGAGTCCTCGAGCACGACATCGGCCTTGCTCGGAATCAGCTCGTACTGGATCTCGAGCGTGTCGAACCAGAAGTTCGAGCCGTCCGCGGCGCGCACCGTCAGCTTGCTGGCGCGGTTGTCCTCGTTGGAGCGGTTGCCCGTCATCACGAACTTCTGCGGCGTCTTGTCGAGCGTGAACACGTTCTCGAGGAAGGGCATGTAGATCTTCACGCCGGGCGTGTTCATGACCTCCTTGTTCCCCGTCACGTAGTTGACCTTCACGCCGACCTCCTGCGCGCTGATCACCTTGAAGCCGAGGTTGCCCGACATCGCCGCGATGCCGACGAATCCGATCAGGCCGATCATCACGACCACCGCCAGCAGCTTCGCGGGCGACACGTTGATCTGCGCCTTCGGCCGCCGCCCGGGCCGTCGCGCCTGCCCGAAGCCTTCATCCATATCTCTTGTGTCCATGCCGGACCTCCTGTCCTCTGGGTTTGAGACGAGGATCGTGCCAGCTCGCGAGCGGCAGAGCCAAGGTCGCGGCGCACTACCGGCTCGCGCGTTCCACATTCACGCCCTTCCTCGCGCGATCCGGCGCAGGTGTTAGGCTCCCCGCCATGACGACGCCCTTCGACCCCGACGCCGCCGCGGCGCCCGGCAGCGGACCCTTCGGACTCGACCACGCGGCCGAGGACGCGCTGATCCACGTGCTGCCCGTGCCCTTCGACGCGACGACTTCCTACCGCGACGGCACGGCGGCGGGTCCGGAGGCGATCCTCGCGGCGACGCACCAGGTCGAGCTGGCCGACCTCGCCTTCGGCAAGCCGTACCTCGCCGGACTGCACTGGCTCGAAGTCGATCCGCGCATCGCGGAGTGGAACAAGGAAGCGCGCGAGTACGCCGAACCGATCATCGCGCGCGGCGGTGCGATCGACGGGGACCCGCACCTCGTGCGCTCGCTCGAGCGCGTCGACGCGCTGGGTGCCAAGGTCAACGAGCTCGTCGAAGAGCGCACGACCGCACTGCTCGAGGCCGGCAAGCGCCCGCTGATCGTCGGCGGCGACCACTCGGTCCCCTACGGCGCGATCTGCGCCGCCGCGCGCAAGCACCCGGGGCTCGGCATCCTGCACTTCGACGCGCACGCCGACCTGCGCGTCGCCTTCGAGGGCTTCCGCTGGTCGCACGCGTCGATCCTGCACAACGTGCTCGAGGACGCGCACGAGCTCGAAGCGCTGCTGCAAGTCGGACTGCGCGACGTCGGCCAGGCCGAGGTCGAGCGCATCCACGCCGACCCGCGCGTGCACGCCGTCTTCGACCACGAGTGGGCGCTCGCCAAGCTCGCCGGCCAGGACCTGGTCAGCTTCGTGCGCGACCGCGTGGCGCTGCTCCCGGACAGCGTCTGGGTGACCTTCGACATCGACGGGCTCGACCCGATGCTCTGCCCGGGCACGGGAACGCCCGTTCCCGGCGGCCTGGACTGGAACGAAGCCGCGCTCTGGCTGAAGACGCTCGCCGACTCCGGACGCACCGTCGTCGGCGCCGACCTGGTCGAAGTGCGCCCGTCCGAGTGCGCGGCGGACGAGGACTCGTGGGACGCGATCGTCGGCGCGCGGCTGCTCTACCGCCTCGCCGCGCTGCTCGCCGGCCCCGAGCGTCGTTGAGCGCGCGCGACTAGGGTCTCTTCCCCCTCGCATGGCGGCGGAAGATGGCTAGCCTCTCTGGAATGCGCGCTTCCGAGGAAGAGATCCAGGGCGAGGGCTCGCGACCCTCCGCCTTCAAGGTGTTCGGGCGCGACGCGCACGAGCGCGCGGCGGTCGAGACCGTTGCGGCGGAGCAAGCCGCGCCGCGCTCCGCGGCGGACGACCCCTTCGCGACGCCGACGGACGACGAAGGCGACTCCTTCGGCGCACCGCCGAAGCGTTCCGGCCCGCCAGCCCCGCACGCGCCGCGCGCCCGGCACGAGGTGCTCGAGGCGGACTTCCCCGTCGTCACGCGCGCGACGGTGCGGCCCACGACTCCCGAGCCGCCTGCGCCGGAACCGCCGCGGGCCGCCGAACCCGAGGAAGATGCACCGGCTCCGGAAGCGCGCCGAGCACTCGCGCCCGCCGTCGCCGCCGAAGCGCGTCCCGACTGGTACCGCGACCCCGCCTTCTGGGCGCACGTCACGCCACTCGCCGGCATGCTGCTGATCCTGACGGGCTTCGGTCTCGTGCCCGGCCTGTTGATCGAGAACACCGCCGGCCGCCGCGACGACTTCGTGCGCGACCAGGCGCGCGAAGCGGTGAACTTCCAGCTCAACTACTTGCTGCTGAACCTCGCCGCGCTGATCACCTTCACCGCGCCGGTCGTCTGGCCGCTGAGCCTCGCTTTCGGCATCGTGCTGCCGATCCAAGCGGCGCTCGACGTGAAGAACGGCAAGCGCCACCGCTATCCGCTGGTGCCGCGGTGGCTGGACTGAGTTCAGTCGATCATCACTCGGAGCTACACGGAGGTCGCGACCGAATTCGGCGCGGCATCAGGCCGGATTCCAATCCGAGTGGCAAAGACCGAGCGCGGCGCGGGCTCGAGCACCTCACCTGCCTGTTCCGTGCGCTGCAGGATCCGATTCTTCACGCCTGCCTGGCGCCAATGCACCCATCCGGATTCTCACCCGTGAGAGTTCCGGTCCGCCAAAGTGTCATTGAAGTGCCGGGGTTGCACCCCCCCTGAATTGTCGGCGTCGAGCTTGCCCCCCCCCCCGCGTAGACCGTTAGGGTGACTTGCCGCCGTGGCTTCGCTGAATGCGCTCCACGGCTATTCCCGAAAGACCACTTCCACCTTTCAAGGAAAGAAAACCACCCCATGCTCGCTCGCGCAATTCTCAACGCCGTGCTCTTCTTGCCGATTGCCCCGGCCACCGCAACCGAGTCCGGCCCCCATGCGGCCGAAGTTTCTGGTGACGCGCACGCCCTCACCTGCGTGAAAGTCGCGGTCTACGATGGGACGGCCTTGGTGCCGTTGGTCAACGCGGAGGTCGACGTTACCCTCGGCGGAGACCAGCTGACCCAACAGACCGATCAGGACGGATGGACGTCGTTCCTGCCCTTCTCGATCGTTCCGACGACTGCTCCCGGACTGTCGCTCCGCGAGCGGTTCGACGAGCTGGACGCGGTCCGCGTGCGGGCTAGGCTCGCGGATCACGTGCCCGTGAGCCGCCTCGTCGGGCGAGATGAGCACGGGGCCTGGATACCACTGATCCCCTTCAAGTCAGGCAACATCACACCGGTCATCAGCGCTCAGGATGGCGGAACGGTGACCATTCCGGGTGTCGGAATCCTTACCGCGAGTCCCGGAGCATTGGCCGTTGACTGTGCGCTGCTCGTCATTCCCGTGCCGGCGTTCGCGCAGTCCTCGGACCTTTCCGAGGAGATCGTCCTCGCCCAGTACTACATCGTCGGATTGAACTCTTTCGGCAACCCCGTGCCCGGCCTGATTCTCGGCGGGAACGGCGGCCTGACGCTAAGCGTGCGGCGTGACATCCTTGCCTCTCGTCGACCGGAGGCACCGGGAGAAACCGTCAACAATGAGACCTGGACCTGCCTGCTCTACGATCAGGATTTCTCGCTCATAGACAGCCGACCGATGCCCGGCAGCGGCGAAACGAGCAGAGCCACGATCGCCGTCGGTGAGGGGCTGAACTCGTTCGAGTACAGCTACTTGGCGGGCGATGACCCGTGCGAGTGGGGACCTTGGGAGCTGCAGTACACGGTTCTCTACTGCGCGATGCCCGGGGCGGCGGAAGCCCAGTTCATCTGCGGACATTTCATCGGCTCGACTTCAGCCGAGACCCAACAGGGAGAGGAACGTACAGGGGAGATGCACTTGGACGTCGAAGCTTCCAAGGAGGTCGGAGTCAAAGCAGGTACGGCGCTCGCCGGAGCGGAAACCAAAGTAGGACTCAAGGTGACTGCCGGCGGCAGCTACAGCTCGACCACCACAACGCTCAACAAAGGTACCAAGTCGGTGAGCGGGCGCATCGACGGTCAATCGGAAGGCGAGTTGACTCCCCCCGCGAGCTGCCTGACGGGCACCTTCCTGCTCGGCCCCAAGCGCATTCGCTTCTCGGTTTGGGCTCGCCGGCAGTGCACCACCAGCGGCGGTTCGATCCTCAGTGAATCGAAACCACTCGGCTTCATCGACGTCTGGACCGGAATGACAGGCGAGTGGTCTGGCGATGTCCACGTGGACAGCAGCTGCGGCGAGGAGTGCGAGGACGTCTCGGAAGTGCCCGAGAACTACCGCTCCGATCCGAAGCTCTGCGAGTCGTTGGACTGTCCCTGAGACGCGTCCGGATCCGGTGCCACAAGATGGAACGGAGCTGGGAGCGCCATCGCGCCCCCGGCTCCGTTGCTCGTCCGGTACAGGGTCCTGACGCCGGCTCGACCTCAGAAGCTCTGCCAGGCGTACCAGACCCACGCGAGCAGGAACGCGAGGCCCTTCCAGCGGCCGAAGCGTTGTCCACCGACGCGCGGGACGAGCAGTGCGGCGAAGTGGAAGCCGGCGACGACCAGGAAGTCCACGTCGCGCGCGTGGCGCAGCTCGTCGGCGAGGCCCGGCATCTTGCCGTCGAAGGGCGCGATGAGCGCGGCGATCCCGATCACCGCGAGTACGTTGAAGACGTTCGAGCCGACGACGTTGCCGAGGCTGACCTCGCTCTCGCCCTTGAAGGCGGCGCCGAGTCCGGCGGCGAGTTCCGGCAGCGAGGTGCCCACCGCGACGACGGTCAAGCCGATCACGCGGTCGGAGACGCCGAACGACTGCGCGATGCTCTCGGCGCCCATCACGACGAGCTTCGCGCCGACCGCGACGGAGACGCAGCCGAGGATCACGTCGCGCCAGGGGTGGCGGGTGTCGCCTTCTTGGGGCTCTTCCTCCTTCGCGCCGCGCCGCGCGGTGAAGTAGAGCTGCAAGTTGTAGGCGAGGAAGGCGAGCAGCAGCAGGATGCCGTCCATCCGGTCGACCGAGAGATCGGTCACGGTCCACCACAGCACGCCGAGCGACGCCATCAACCAGAACGACTCGCGGACCTCCGGAGCCTTCTCCATCACGCGCGGCAGCACGAGCGCGCAGGCGCCGAGCACCAGACCGATGTTCGCGATGTTGGAACCGAGCACGTTGCCCATCGCGATGCCCGGCTTGCCCTCGACCGACGCGAGCGTCGACACCACGACCTCGGGCGCGGAGGTGCCCCAGGCGACGACGGTCAGCCCGACGATCAGGGCGCTGACGCCCCACATGCGCGCGATGCGCGCGCTGCCGCCGACCAGCCAGTCCGCGCCTTTCGCCAGCAGCAGGAAGCCGCCGGCCAAGAGGACGAAGTCGAGGAGATAGTGCTCCATGGCGCGGATACTAGCGAGATCGTGCGCGGCTCTCCTCGGCGAGCGGCGCTTTCCGGTCTCGACTCGCTAGAATCGAGCGCAATGGAAAGCTCCTCCGCCCCCTTGATCGGAATCAACGGCCTGCTCGTGGAACGCGGCGGCGTCGATCGCCTCGAGCTCGCCACGCGCTACGCCGACTCGGTGTTGAAGGCCGGCGGCGTCCCGCTGGTGCTGCCACCCGTCGGCGGCCCCGGCGACATCGCGCGCACGCTCGACCGACTCGACGGCTTGCTGCTGACGGGCGGAGACGACTTCGACATGGACCGCCTCGGTCTGGGAGCGACGCACCCGTCCGCCACGAAGACGCCCGCCGAGAAACAGGACTGGGACTTCGAGCTCGCCCGCCGCGCCGTCGCGATCGGGATGCCGGTGCTCGGGATCTGCTACGGCATGCAGCTCCTGGGCCTCGCCGAGGGGGGCGCGATGCACCAACACCTGCCCGAGGATCGCCCCGGGAGCCGTCAGCACACCGGCAACGTGGAACACGCCGTGACCGTTCGTCGCGAATCGAAACTGGGCGGCCTGCTGCGTGTAGAGGAGCTGCCCGTGGTCTCCCGTCATCATCAGGCGCTCTCCGATACCGGCCCCCTCTGGAACGTCGTCGCCACCGACGACGAGGGGCTGATCGAAGCCATCGAACGACGCCACCACCCCTTCGCCGTCGGGGTGCAATGGCACCCCGAGTTGGCCTACGAGGGCAGCCCGCACGACGGGCTCTTCCGCGGACTCGTGGCCGCCGCCGCGATGCGCGCGATGCGCCTCAGCTTGGAGAACACCGCACGATGAAGCACACGCCTCCGAAGAAGCCGATGTTCGGCGCCCCCCCCGAGAAGGCCGGCATGCTCAACAAGAGCGAGCGCAACCGCCTGATCTTCATGGGCGTGTTGCTCGTCGGCTTGACGATCGCGTTCGGCGCGTCGCTGCTGCAGAAAAACAAGTACGAGCACGCGCAGAACGACGAACTCGCCAAGGGCGTGCCGAAGGTCGAGCAACCCGACGAAGTGATCGCCGTGCGACGCTTCGACCCGGCGACGATCGCCGGCGAGGTGCGCGACGCGACGCCGGAAGAACGCGTGCTGATCGACCTCGGTCCGCTCGCTAAGATGCTGGATCACGTCGCGGGCTACGGTCCCGGTCAGTGGAAAGGGCTGAAGCCCGCGAAGCTCGACACGGAACGCTTCGAGCAGATCCTCGCCGATCCCGCCGCGCACCGCGCCGAACCGGTTTGGTTGCGCGGACGCTTGACCGCCTACGAAGAGCGCCCGGTCGGCGATCGCGTCGCGTGGTACGGGACGATGGAGTCGGAGGACGGCGTCCCCGTCACCTTCATGACGTCGAGCTTCGACAAGAAGCTCTTCGCCGCCGTCGAGGAAGAACTGACGTACGCGAAGCTCGAGGCGCTGTTCCTCGAGGTCTACCGCCGCGAAGAAGCGGACGGCTGGGTCGAGACGCCGCTGCTCGTCGGCTCGCGTCTCCAGAAGTCGTACCCGCGCATGGACGGCTTCGACGACGAGGCGCTCGGCACGTTGCTCGCCGCCGTCGTCGACGACACGAACAACCTCTACACCGGCATCGACGACGCGGCCTTCCTCGCGCAGTGGATGCTGATGGACCGCATCGAGCAGGGTTGGGGCAAGGACATCGCCTGGGACGATCCGCAGGTCGCACGCAAGCTCGACAACACGACCTTCACGTGGCTGATGGATCCGACGAACACGGACGCGGCGCGGGGGATGCCCTTCGTGCTCGACATCAGCAAGAACCTCGGATCCCGCACGCAGGACGCCGGCGAGAACCCCGCGCGCATCGACAAGCTGACGACGGGTTGGATCGGAAGCGTGTTGTGGACCAACAAGGGCTCCGTGATCAACTTCGTCCTCCCGGGCGAACACCCCGAGCTGAACGCTGCCGGCACCAACCAGCTGATCCGCGGCCGCGGCTTCTTCCTGAAGCACCTCTCGTACGAACCGTCCGCCAGCGAACGGCGCGTCACGCCCTACTTCGTGATGCAGTCGGTCGAGATCTACACGCCCGTCGAGGACAACAACGTGGCGACGATCTTCTTCTTCGTGGGCGGCCTGACGATCCTGCTGTTGATCCTGATCCCCTACCTGGTGATCCGCGACCGCAAGCAGTCGGAGAAGCTGCGCGAGGAACTCGTTCGTCGCAAGCAAGCACGCCGCCGCGCCGCCGGCGCCGGCACCGCCTGAACGTGAGCGCCCGCACCGTCCAAGTCCGCACGGCCGCGCCGTACGAGCTGCGGCTCGGGCGCGGCATCGTGCACGAGTCGATGCGCGCCGCGCGCGAGTACTCCGCCGCCGCCGTGCTCAGCGACGACCACGTCTGGAAGCTGCACGGCGACAAGCTGCAGGCCGGCGATGCGCGTGTCGTCATTGTGCCGCAGGGTGAGCGCTCGAAGAGCTTCGAGCAGCTCGAACGCGTGCTCGATGCGCTGGCGGAAGTGCGACTCGACCGTCGCTCGTGCCTCGTCGCCTTCGGCGGCGGCGTCGTCGGCGACCTCGGCGGCCTCGCCTCCGCGCTCTTCATGCGCGGCATCGACGTGCTGCAGTGCCCGACGACCTTGCTCGCGCAAGTCGACTCGTCGGTCGGCGGCAAGACAGCGGTCAACCTGCGCTCGGGCAAGAACCTCGCCGGCGCCTTCCACCAACCCGCCGGCGTCTGGATCGACGTCGACCTGCTCACGACGCTCGACGACCAGGACTACGCGTCCGGACTCGGCGAAGTGGTGAAGTCCGCGGTGCTCGCGGGCGAAGCCGACTTCGCGCGGCTCGAACAACACGCCGAAGCGCTGCTGCGCCGCGACCCCGATCTGCTGCTCGACGTCGTCGAAGCGTGCGTGCGCCAGAAGGCGGCAGTCGTCGAGTCCGACGAGCGCGAAGCCGGCCCGCGGCGCGCGCTGAACCTCGGGCACACGCTCGGCCACGCGATCGAGCGCGCCGCCGGCTACGGCCGCATCCCCCACGGCGTCGCCGTCGCGGTCGGCATGCTGCACGCGTGCGTGCGTTCGGCGCACGAAGGCGTGCTGCAGGACCGCGACCTGCCGGCGCGCATCCGTCGGCTGTGCGCGCGCCTCGGACTCCCGACGGGGCTCGACGAGCTACGCACGCGCAGCGGCGCGGCGCTCAGCGAGGCGGAACTCGCCGACGCGATGCAGTTCGACAAGAAGGGCGCCCTCTGGATCCTGCCCGTGCGCCTCGGCGAAGTCCGCGCGGTCGCCTCCAAGGGCTGATGGTCGGCTCCCGCGGCGACGCTCCCTTCGCGGAGCAGGACGAGCGCGACACCGCGGCCGAGCTCGTCGGAGGATTCCCGCGCCACGCGACGCGCGACCTGGTCGAGGCCCGCGAGGAGCGCCTGCGCCGCCGCTTGCCCCTCGCCGGACTGCTGCTGGCGTCGGGCACCGCGCTCTGCGCGCTCGGGCTGCCGACCGAACGGCTGCTCGGCCCCGGACCCGATCTGATCGACGCTCTCGCAACGGGCGGGTGGGGCAGCTCGCGCGGGCTCTACCTGCCGCTCGCGCAGCTGGTCGACGCCCTGCCCGGCGTGGGCGCGGAGCGCGCGGGCTTCCTGCTCTCCGCCCTGGCCCTCGGCGCGCTGGCATATCAACTCTGGAACCTCGGGCGGGCGCTCGAGGCCTCCCCCGCCGCGCGCTGGCTGTGCTGCCTGCCGCTGCTCACCGCGCCGGTCGTGTGGACCGCCGGGACCTATCCAGGGCCGGAAGTTCTGGGGTCGTTGGGTGCCATCTACGCCTTCACCGCCCTGGTGACGCCCGGGCGGCACCGCGGGCTGCGCGCCGGCGTGGGCTGGTGCTTCGCGGCGGGAACGGCGCCGCTGTACCTGTGGTGTCTGCCGGCGGCGGCGTGGGGCTTGGCGCGCGGTCGCGGGGGCGGCCGCGGACTGCTCGCGGGGATCGCCTGGGCCGCCGGCTGGGCGCTCGTGTGGCTGAGCGGCACCGCGGCGGCGCAGCTCATCGAGGGGGCCGACGCCCGCGGCTGGCTGGAGCTCGGCCGCGCCATCCTGCGCGACTTGCTCGCCGGCGGCGGCGGTCCGCAGGACCCGAGCTGGCTGTGGGTCGCCTTCCCCGCCCTCGGCCTCGCGGCGCTCGGGGCGCTCGGCTGGTTCGGCCGCGGCGAGCGCGCGCCCGGCTGGGTGTTCGCATGGTGCCTCTTGCCCGCGCTCGGGCTGGGCCTCGCGGGGAGCGCGCACCGGGAGCTGCCGTGGCTCTGGGTGCTCGGGCCGCTCGCGTTCGGCTGGTACCGGCTGTTCGCCACGCGGCCGGCCTGGAATGGGCGCGTCGCGACCCTCGCGATCGCCGCGCTGTCGATCGGGTCGCTGCTCGCCGCGCGCGGGTTCGTCCGCGCGAGCGACCCCGAGTCGGGCTGGCGCGCAGTCCTCGAGCACGATGCGCACCGCGGCGACATCGTGCTGGCGACCTCGCGGGCTCACCGGTACTTGGCGATGCGCAGGTACGGACTGCGCGCCTTCGAGATCCACGAGACGGCGCGCCTCTCGCGCGGCTACCGCTCCGACGCGCTGGCCGAGCTGCTCCGCCGCATCGAGCCCGCGCACGCGACCGGCTCGCGGGTGCTGCTCGACCACCCGCTCGGGCCCGAGGAACACGAGCTGCGCGAGCTCGTCGACGAGCTGGAACGCCGCGTGCGGATCGACGTCCTGCCGGCACCCGCCGCGCGCTGAGGCGCCCCGCCTGCCCACTGCGGTGCGATCCCTGCGCGCCGCGCGGCGAAGACCCGCCGCTGCGGTCGACTTCGGGGCCCATCCATGCTTGAATCGCCGAAATTCCGGATGCTGCCGCAAGGCTCCGGGAACCCCTCGCGCGCCGCCCCCTCACCGAGCACCAGCCTCAGCATGCCCCGCCGCACCGACCTGGAGTCCATCCTCATCATCGGCAGCGGGCCGATCGTCATCGGCCAGGCTTGTGAGTTCGACTACTCCGGTACGCAGGCGTGCAAGGCGCTGCGCGAGGAGGGGTATCGAGTGATCCTGGTCAACTCGAACCCGGCGACGATCATGACCGACCCGGAGATGGCCGACGCGACCTACGTCGAACCCATCACCGTCGAAGCCGTCGCGAAGATCATCGAGAAAGAACGGCCCGACGCGATCCTCCCCACGCTCGGCGGCCAGACCGGCTTGAACACGGGGCTTGCGCTCTACGACCAGGGGATCCTCGACCAGTACGGCGTCGAGATGATCGGAGCCACCTCGGAAGTGATCCGCAAGGCGGAGGACCGCGACCTGTTCCGCGCCGCGATGCAGCGCTGCGGGATCGCGAGCGCGCGGTCGGGGGTCGCGCACTCGATGGAAGACGCGCGGCGCGCGCTGGCCGAGATCGGTCTGCCGTGCGTGATCCGTCCCGGCTTCACGATGGGCGGCACCGGCGGCGGCATCGCCTACAACGTCGAGGAGTTCGAGGACATCGTCTCGCGCGGACTCGCCGCCTCGCTGAACACCGAGGTGCTGGTCGAGGAGAGCCTCCTCGGCTGGAAAGAGTTCGAGATGGAGGTGATGCGCGACAAGAACGACAACGTCGTGATCATCTGCTCGATCGAGAACCTCGACCCGATGGGCGTGCACACGGGCGACTCGATCACCGTCGCGCCGGCACAGACGCTGACCGATCGCGAGTACCAGAACATGCGCAACGCGTCGATCGCGATCATGCGCGAGATCGGCATCGAGTGCGGCGGGTCGAACTGTCAGTTCGCGATCAACCCGAAGGACGGGCGCATGATCGTGATCGAGATGAACCCGCGCGTTTCGCGGTCGTCGGCGCTCGCGTCGAAGGCCACGGGCTTCCCGATCGCGAAGTTCGCGGCGAAGCTTGCTGTGGGCTACACGCTCGACGAACTCCGCAACGACATCACGCGCGAGACTCCCGCCTGCTTCGAGCCGACGATCGACTACTGCGTCGTCAAGATGCCGCGCTTCGCCTTCGAGAAGTTCGAGGGCGCGGACACGACGCTCACCACGCAGATGAAGTCGGTGGGCGAGACGATGTCGATCGGTCGGACGTTCAAGGAATCGCTGCAGAAGGCGCTGCGCGGCCTCGAGACCGGTCGCCCCGGACTCGGGCTCGACCCGCGCAACCCGGCCGACATCCTGCTGACCGACCGCGAGAGCCTGACGCGCTGCCTGCGCGTGCCGAACGAGCTGCGCCTCATCGCGCTGCGCACGGCCTACCTCGCCGGCTGGAGCACGGAAGAGATCCACGAGGCGACGAAGATCGACCCGTGGTTCCTCGAGAACATGCGCGAACTCGTCGACTTCGAGACAGAACTCGGCGGCGCGCTGCTCGACGAACCGCTGCTGCGACGCGCGAAGGAACTCGGCTACACGGACGGTCAGATCGCGCTCGCCACCGGCACGGAACGCGATGCGGTCGCCGCGCTGCGCAGCGACTTCGGCATCCACCCGACGTACAAGTTGGTCGACACCTGCGCAGCCGAGTTCGAAGCCGCGACGCCGTACTACTACTCGACCTGGGAGACCGAGTGTGAACTGCGGGCGTCGGATGCGAAGAAGATCATGATCCTCGGCGGCGGTCCGAACCGCATCGGCCAGGGGATCGAGTTCGACTACTGCTGCTGCCACGCGGCCTTCGCGGCGCAGGAGATCGGCTACGAGGCCGTGATGGTCAACTCCAACCCGGAGACGGTCTCGACGGACTACGACACCTCCGACCAGCTGTTCTTCGAGCCGCTGACGCACGAGGACGTGATGAACATCGTCCGCAAGGTCCAGCCGACCGGGATCATCGTGCAGTTCGGCGGGCAGACGCCGCTGAACCTCGCGGCGAGCCTCGACAAGGCCGGCGCGCCGCTGATCGGCACCTCGGTCGCCTCGATCGACCGCGCGGAAGACCGCGAGCAGTTCAAGGCGATGCTCGACAAGCTCGGGCTGCGCCAGCCGGAGAACGGCATCGCCACGACGGTCGCGCAGGCATTCGAAGTCGCGCGCCGCATCGGCTACCCCGTACTCGTGCGCCCCAGCTACGTGCTCGGCGGCCGCGCGATGGAGATCGTCTACGACGACGACGCGCTGGACCGCTACATGTCGAACGCCGTCCAGGCCTCGCCCGACAAGCCGATCCTCGTCGACAAGTTCCTCGAGGAGGCGATCGAGGTCGACGTCGACGCGATCTGCGACGGCAAACGCGTCGTGATCGGCGCGGTGATGGAACACATCGAGGAAGCCGGCGTGCACTCCGGCGACTCGACCTGCGTGCTCCCTCCGCACACGCTCGGCCGCGAAGTGATCGACGAGATCCATGCCGCGACGAAGGCGATGGCGCTCGAGCTGGGCGTCGTCGGCTTGATGAACGTGCAATTCGCGGTGAAGGGCTACAAGCTCTACGTGATCGAGGTCAACCCGCGCGCTTCGCGCACGGTGCCGTTCGTCAGCAAGGCGATCGGCGTGCCGCTCGCGAAGCTCGCCGCCAAGATCATGACGGGCATGACGCTCGACGAGCTGGGCTTCACGAAAGAAGTCGAGCCGCCCTACTTCTCGGTCAAGGTGCCGGTCTTCCCCTTCAACAAGTTCCAAGGCGTGGACCTTCTGCTCTCGCCCGAGATGCGTTCGACCGGCGAGGTGATGGGCATCGACCCGAACCTCGGCTTCGCCTTCGTCAAGGCGTACCAAGCCGCCGGTCTCAAGCTGCCGGCACCCGGAGGACGCGTGTTCTTGTCCGTGCGCAACGCCGACAAGCGCCAGATCGTCCCCGACGCGCGCAACCTCGCGGCGATGGGTTACCAGCTGCTCGCGACCGACGGCACCTTCCGCACGCTGCGCGCGAACGGCATCCCCGTCGAGCGCGTCAACAAGGTTCACGAAGGCCGACCGCACATCGTGGACATGATCAAGAACCGCGAGATCGACCTCGTGCTGAACACGCCCTACGGCAAGCAGCAGCGCGTCGACGACTCGAACATCCGCGCGGCGTCGGTCACGGCCGGCATCCCGTGCATCACGACGCTCGCGGGCATCTCCGCGATCGTCAGCGCGCTGTTCGCGCGCAAGGCCGGTGACTACAAGGTCTCGACCTTGCAGGAACACCACGCGCAGCTCGCGGCGCAGTGAAGCGCGCGTGAGCCTGCGCGCCGCACCGCGCGCGCCGGCCGCGCGTGTCGGACAGGAGACCTTCGATGAGTGACTCCGATCTCGCGCGCGCCGCGTCTCTGGCGCACTTGCGCGGCGCCTCCGCGGCGAAGGGCGATTCCGTCGCACCGCCGCTCCAGCTGACGTCGATGTTCCACCTGCCGGGGGACCCAGCGGGTGTGCGGCAATACGGCCGCGCGGACAACGCGACGGTAGAGGAACTCGAGCGGGCGTTGAGCCACCTCGAGGACGCGCCGGCGCTCGCCTTCCCGTCGGGGATGGCGGCGATCACGGCGGTGCTCGCGTCGACGCTGCTCGCGGGCGACCGGCTGCTGGTCCCCGCCGACGGCTACTACGCGGCGCGCGAGCTCTGCGGCTGGTTCGCGTCGCGCTTCGGTATCGAAGTCGACTACCGACCGACGCGGTCGTTCGAGCAGGGCGGCTTCGACGGCTACCGCGTCGTGCTGGTCGAGTCGCCGTCGAACCCGGGACTCGACGTCTGCGACCTGCGCGCCGTCGCGGCCGGCGCGCACGCGAGCGGCGGCTTGCTCGTCGCCGACAACACCTTGATGACGCCCTTCGGTCAGCGTCCGCTCGAGCTCGGCGCGGACGTCGTCGTCGCGTCGGACACGAAAGCGCCGAACGGACACTCCGACGTCGTGCTCGGACACGTCGCGACGCGCGACGGCGAGCTGTGGGAGACGCTGCGCCGCTGGCGGAAGCTGTCGGGCAGCATTGCCGGCCCCTTCGAGGCGTGGCTCGCGCTGCGCGGTCTCGCGACGCTCGAGCTGCGCTTCGCGCGCATGTGCGAGTCGGCGGCGGTGATCGCTCCGCGGCTCGTTGCCTCCTCGACCGTGAAGTCGGTGCGCTTCCCCGGCCTGCCGACGGACCCGTCGCACGCACTCGCGTCCCGACAGATGCGCCGCTTCGGCTTCGTCATCAGCATGACGCTCGACTCGGCCGGGGCGGCGGAACGCTTCATCGAGCGCTGCAGCCTGCTCGAGCCCGCGACCTCCTTCGGCGGCGTGCACAGCACCGCCGAGCGACGCGCGCGCTGGGGCGACGCCGTCGATCCGGGCTTCGTGCGCCTTTCGATCGGTTGCGAGCCGACCGAAGAGCTGTGGACCGCGTTGTCCGCCGCGCTCGCGTGATCCGGCGGGACCCGTCGCCTTCCTCACGGGCGCCAGCTCGACACGCTATGGTCTGCTCATGACCGAAGGCTCGGATCCCAAGCAGCGCTCCAAGACCGGCAAGGCGTACAGCATCTTCTGGTTCCTGCTGGCCCTCTTCACCTACCGCGGCTGCGCTGTCAGCGCGCTCGAGCGCGAGGAGCTGCGCGATTCCTGGCAGCTCGCCGAGGCGACCGTCGTCAGCAACCGGGTCGGCTACGGAGGCCTCGACGACGACCGTTACTACCTGCACGCCGTCTTCGCCGTCGGTGAGGGCGCGGAGGCCAAGACCTCCGACGAGCAGGTGGCGAGCGGCTCCCTGCCGTACGTGGAACGCCAAGCCGCCGGGGACTACGCCCCCGGAACGAGGCACGAAGTCTTCGTGAACCCGGCGAATCCGGGTCAGCTGATGTTTCCGGAGGACGTCGGCCGACAGTATTGGGTCGGTGTCGGCGGGGCCGCGCTGTTCGCCGTGTTCGGCCTCAGCGTGCTCTTCGCCCGCTCCCGCCGGCCCGACTCCGATCCCGGCCAGTCCCCCGCACGACCATGATGTTGAGCGCCTGCTTCCTGCTTTCGATCCTGCCCTCGCTCACCCAGAGCGCCCCCGCCGCTCCGGCCGATCCCGTCACACTCGAGCAGTCGCGCACGCGCACGCTCGCCGCGCTCGAGCAGGGCGATGCCGCGGACGCGCACCTCTGGCTGCAACACTGGCGGCGGCTGGATCCCGAGGCGGAACTCGACGCGCTCCTCGCGCGCAGTTACCTCGGCCTCGGCGCGGGAGCGGCGGCTCTCGAGCACGCGGGCCGCGTGCTCGCCGGCGATCCCGACGCCGAGCTGACCACCGAGATGCGCCTCGTGCGTGCGAGCGCGCTGGAACAGTGCGGTCGTTCGCTCGGCGCGTGGAGCGCGTTCCGCGCCGTCGCCGCCGCGCCCGAGCTGGACGACGACACGCGCGACTCGTTGCGCGCGCTCGGACGCGCGTCGCTCGCGCGTCACCTCGAACGCGAGACGTGGGGCGAACTCATGACCTGGCTCCGTTCGCTCGAACAGGAGGGCACGTCGATGTCGCCCGAGTCCGCGGTCGTGCTGCTCTCCTTTTGGCAGTGGATGGACCCGGACAACCTGCAGGACGGCACGCTTGCGCTCGTGCAGCGCCACCCTGAGCACCCCGAGCTCGCGGCGGTCTACCTGGACCACGTCACGCGCATTCCCTACCACGACATCACGGATACGGACCGAGCCGTGCTCGACACGCCGGGCTTCGCTGCACTGCCGGAGCTCGTGCAGGAACGCTATCGCCGCCGGATCGACACACACGCCGAAGACGTGGCGAGCGCCGGCGCGATGTGGGTCGAGGAGTACGGCACGGATGGCGACCCGCTCGAGGGTCCGTACCTCGAAGAGGCCGCGCTCGCGGCGCAGGCCGCGAAGCAAGCGTGGGACGAAGAGTACGGCGAGACGCTCGCCGAAGTGCTCGCGGCGCGCGCCGAGCTGGACGCGCGCCTCGACGCGATCAACGCCGAGTTCGACGCCTTCGACGCGCTGGACCCGCCGCCGACGCTCGCGGCGATGGAGCGCCTCGCGGCCGAAGTCACGCGTCTGCGCGAGGCAGAACGTGAACTGCCGGCGCCGCTCGACTCCGCGCTCGACGCACTGAGCGAGCACGCCGCGAATGCGAGGAACATGCTCTGGCCGCCGGAGGACGGCACCGCGGACCTGCGCTCGATGCTGACGGAGGTCTCGCGCTTCGACGAGGAGGCGCTCGATCCCCTGCGTCGCGCGCGCCGCGGCGAAGGGCGAGCCGCGTGGTTGCTCGACCGCTGGGTGAACGTCTGGCTGGGTGAGCGCCCGCGCCTCACCGCCGAGGCCGCGCTCGCGAGCGGTGACTACGCGACGGTCGTCGAAGCCACTGCGGAAGTGCTCCTGCGACAAGAGGCGGACCCGCACCTGTGGCGCATGCGCCGCGACGCCTGCGTCGCACTCGACGCGCCGCGCCTCGCGCTGCACGCCGCCTTCGTGCTGGCGGGTCGCGACGAGGCGGAGGAACCCGCGCTCGTCGCGCTGCTCGATCGTTACCTCGCGACGGCCGCGGAGTCGGCACTCGCCGCACGAGCGGCCTACGAAGCGGGCGATCTCGAAGGAACCTTGCCCGCTCTCGACCGCGCACTGCGCTTCGATCCGATGCAACCGGTCGCGCTCGCGCTGCAGGCGCGCATCGCGGCGGACGCGCAGGACGACGTCGCCCTCTGCGACTTGGTGCGCTTCCAGTGGAGCCAGGGACTCAGCGTCGACTTGGAACCGCGCGTCATCACCGACGCCGCGCGGCGCATCGGCGACGACGCGCTGGTCTCCTCGGCGGAGAACGGCACCGTCACCTTCCCCGCGACGCCGGTCCGGCCGACCGACGCGTGGACCTTCCCCGCGAACGCGAAGCTCGGGAAGAACGAGCTCGCGCAGCTCGCGCCGGGTCAGGCGCTCGAGGTCTTGGGCGTCGTGCAGCTCGGCGCCGCGCCGCCCGGTGACGTGCTGCGCTTGCGCGGTCCCGGCGTGAACACCGTCGAACTGGGAGAGCTCATGGTCGGGCCGGGCGCGTTGAAGAACCGCAAGCTACGCTTGCTCGAGTCGAACCGCGTGTCGGTCGGCTCGACGGACTCCTTCGGCACCGCCGAGTCGAGCGTGTTGAACCTGCACGGCTGCGGCGTCTCGGCGCGCGTGCACGTGGGCGACAAGGCCTACCTCGAGCGTGCGCGAGCCAAGGGCCAGTTCGCCTGCCTGTCCTTCGCCGATGACGCCGTGCTGCACCTCACGAGCTCGGTTTCGATCGGCGCCGGCAAGGGTCCGCACGAGCTCATCGCGTACGACAGCCACCTTGGCTTCACCGGCGCGACGCGTCTCCCCGCGGGCAGTGACTGGCGCCTCGTCGACTCGGTCGTGACGCTGCTGCACGGGTCGATCTTCGCGGGAGGCAGTCTGACGCTCGAAGCGGGCAGCACGCTCGCGCTCGAGTCGGTGGAACTCGCGGGCGTGCGCTCGAACAGCGTCGTGCTCGAAGCCGAAGACGCGCGTGTCGTCGGGACGAACGTCCTCGCCTTCGGTGCGGAGGACTTCGCGAGCGGACCGGGCGCGGTCGAGGTCGATGGCCTCGTCGTGCGCCGCGTCACCATGCCGGGCCAAGAGCCCGACGTCGTGGCCGATACCTTCGCCGGCCTCGCGTCGGCGCTGCGCAGCGCCGCGCCCGGGACGGTCGTCGGCGTGAAGATGGGTCAGTACGACTCGAGGGAGGCGCTCGTCGTCCCGGACGGCGTCAGCCTCGTGTCGGTCGGCGGACCCGCCAACTTCAACGTGATGATCACGGACCGTCACTCGGTCTTCGTCGTGCCGGGCGCGAGCGCGCTGCACGGGATCCGCGTGTGGCTGAAGTTGCCCAAGAACGAGAACGGGTACCTGGTAACGGGGCTCGGGGATCCACCGACGACGGCAGTCCACGTGGAGAAGGGCGGCCTGTTGCTGGCGCAAGGTTGTCGTCTGGACATGTCCAGCATCCTGGAGAACCAGTACTTCGTCTCCGTGCGCGAAGGCGCGCGCGCCTTCCTCTGCGAGGGCGCGGTCGGCGGCACGATCCTCAGCCGTGCCGAGACGAGTGTCGTCGTCGCGGAGGACTTCACGCAGGCGATCCGCAAAGACTTCGGCGTGCGGGGCGGCGGCCGCGTGCGCCTGACCGTCGCCGCCTCGAGCAAGCCCATCGACGCCTTCTTCGAGGATCCCGACACGCAGTATCTCGGTCCGTGCCTCGGCTTCCGCTTCCTCTACGGCGCCGGAGACGCGCCGACGAAGGCGCGCTTCCACGCGCGCATGGAACAGCGGCCGAAGGTGTGGGCCGCGGCGCTGGAGCAGTTCCACCGCGAGTTCGGACTCGCGGACTCACTGGCGAGCCGCAAGGCCGCGCTCACGCGCTTCTGCGGCGACGTGCGCCGCGCGGATCCGACCTACGGAGACAAGCGCTTCGAGGCGGACAAGTACCTGCTCACGCACCTCGGGCCGAAGCTCGACGCATTCTTGACCGAGACGGGCCCGCTGATCCAACACGGCAAGTTCGACGTGCAGGTCTACCCCGGCAAGTTCGTCTCCAAGCGCGTGGAAGCGGAGTACGGCTCCTACATCTCGGCCGCCGTGGCCGTCCTCAACGACGGATCGGGCAACTTCGAGGACGAAGCCTTCCAGGAAGCGCTGCGGTTCTTCCGGACGGTCGAGTTCGGCACTGACGAGTACTGGCTGGCTGAGGAGGCGCGCGTCGCGGGCGGAGGCTTCTCCGAGATGAAGGCCGCGATCGTCACCGAACGCGAGCGCGCCGCCGAAGAAGCGCGACAACGCGCGGCTTCCCTCGCCTACGCGGAGGAGCAGCGCCGAAGGAAGGCTGAACAACAGGAGGCCACGGCGCGGCTGTTCGAACAGGCCAACCGCGAGCGCGAGCGCATCCGTCGCGAGAACCTGGAGGCGATCCGCAGCGGTCCGAGTTGGTACTCGGGATATCGATGGAGCGCGACTTCCAGCAGCCGACCCTCGCCGTCCTGGGACTCGCAGTACCTCTCGAGCGACGCACGGATGCGCAACTACCGCACCGAGCTCGACCGCAAGATCTTCGGCACGCGGCGCTGAGAAGTACGGTACCGCGTTCGTTTTTCCAAAATAGCGCGGCCCGCGCCGAAGGCTGGGCCGCGCTATTTTGGAAAAACGAACGCGGTACCGTACTTCTCAGTCGACGCGCAGGAGGTAAGGCATCCGCGCCAGCACCGGGCCCTGCCCGAGCAGTGCTTCGAGCTCGCAGCGCAAGCTCTCGAACTCGCCGACGAAGGGCGAGGTCGACGTCAGCGGACGGTCGCGGCCTTCGCGCGCGAGTTCCTTCAGCATGACGTTCATGAAGTCCGGATCCTCGGCCTGCGGGAAGCGCAGCGCGGCGTCGGCATCGAGGCCGGCGCGGGCCTTCGCGAAGGCGATCGCGTCTTCCAACCCGCCGAGCTCGTCGACGAGCCCGAGCTCGAGCGCTTGCTCGCCGGACCACACGCGGCCCTGCGCGATCTCCGCGACCTTTTCGCGGTCCATGTCACGGCCGACCGAGACGCGGTCGAGGAAACCATCGTAGATCGAGTCGACGATCACCTGGATCGTCGCCATCTCCTCCGGGGTCTTCGCGCGGTGGATCGCCATCACGTCGGCGTGCTGCGCGGTCTTCACCACGTCCACCGAGAGGCCCAATTTGTCGAGCAGGCCGCCGGCGTTCGGCAGCATTCCGAACACGCCGATCGAGCCGGTGATCGTGGTCGGTTCCGCGACGATGTGGTCGGCCTGGCACGAGATCCAGTAGCCGCCGCTGGCCGCGAGCGATCCCATCGAGACGATTAGCGGCTTCTTGCCGGAGAGCGCAACGACTTCGCGCAGGATCACCTCCGAGGCGATCGCGCTGCCGCCGGGGCTGTTCACGCGCAGCACGACGGCGTCGAAGTCGTCGTTGTCCGCGGCGGCGCGCAGCGTGCGGGCGAGCGTGTCGCCGCCGACTTCTTCGCGGCTCTCACCGTCGACGATCGCGCCCTCGGCGTAGATCACAGCGACGGCGTTCTTCGGGCGCTTCAGCGGATCGTCGGGCTTCAGGTAGCCCTCGATCGTGATCGTCTCGAATTCGTCGACCTTCATCAGGTCCTCGAGCTCGGAGATCATGTCGGCGTGTCCCAACGCGCCGTCCGTTAGACCGCGCGCGACCGACTCGTCTCCCGAGAGCAACACGCCCTCCTCCATCCACCCGCGCAGCGTCGCCGCGTCGAACGAACGCGTGCTCGTCACCCCGTTCACGAAGGCACCTTCGATCGCGGCGAGGAGCATGGTCGTCTGCTCGCGGTCCTCCGGCGAGCGCTCGTCGGTGAGGAACGGCTCGACGGCCGACTTGTAGCGGCCGACGCGCGTCACCTGCATCTCCACGCCGAGCTTCTCGAGCGCGGACGCGAAGTAGAGGCGCGAGGACGCGAAGCCGTTCAGCAGCACGCCGCCCATCGGATCCACCCAGACGTGGTCCGCGGCGGACGCGAGGTAGTAGGTCGGCTCCTCGTAGATCGTCGCGACGGCGCAGAGGGGCTTGCCGCTCTGCTTGAAGTCGAGCAAGGCTTCGCGCAGCTCCGCGAGCGCCGCCCAGCCGGAGTGCAGTCCCGTCGTCGCGACGTTGCCGCGCAGCAGCACGCCGCTCACGTGATCGTCCTTCGCCGCGCGACGGATCGCGTCGGTGATCTCCCACAAGCGCGCGGGGTGCACCGTCGGACCGCCGTTGCCCATTGGCAGCACCTCGAAAGGATTCAGCTCCCGCGGCGCGTCAGCGACGGGCAGGTCGAGGTCGACGACGAGCAGCGCGCCCTCGGGCACGGGCTTGGCTGTCTCCAGCGCCGCGGCGAGCATCACGAGGAACAGGAACCCACCGCATCCGAGTCCGGTCAGGGTCGCGAAGCTGCCGCATCCGGCGGCGAGGCACAGCTTGAGGAAGTCCTTCATGGCGCGACCAGGATAGCGGGGCGCGGTTCGTACCGTGCCGCAACAAGTTGTGCGGCACGGTACGAACGCTACTCCGCCTTCTCCTGGCGCGTCGTCGTCTCGATGCTGAAGGTCCAGGTGTCCTCGGGGATGTCGTGGTCCTTGAGGCCCTTGCGGTTCGCGAGCTGGATGTCGATGTCGGTCACCTTCAGGCGGTTGCTGCCCGCCTCGAGGTTCCACATGAAGAAGGCGATCTGGTCGCGCGTGTAGCTGGCGTCCTTCTCGCTCGGCTTGATGCGGTACTTCGAGTCCTCGATGCCGCGGTCGTAGGTGCTGCTCGACGGCGTGTAGTCGAGGAAGCCCAGGTTCGCGCCGTCCATGTCCTTCTTCGAGTCGAAGTAGGTCTCCGGCGTGGTCGTGCGCTTGAGGCCCTCGGACTCCTGGAGGTTCACCAGCTTCGAGTACTGCTGCGAGAGCTTCTGGATGTTCTCGACGGTGTCGGGGACGCTGTCCGTCAGCGAGTCTTGCAGGAACACGAGCTTCTCGCGATCACCGCGGTTCAGGAAGTACAGCGCGATCGAACCGAGCGCCGCGACCAGGATGATGGCGCGCGCCAGGTTCATGTTCTTGAAGAAGCTCGCCACTAGAGCACCTCCGCCTTCTTCGGGTCCACGGAGATCTTGAGGCCGCTGGTCGCGATCCCCTTGCCGTTCTCGAGCGGCGTGGTCGCCCTGCGGTCGACCTTCAGGCACCACGGCTGTGCTTCGATCCTGGAGAGCCAGGATTCGTAGTCACGGCGCGCTTCGGTATCGCTCTCGCCGAAGAGGCTGAGGTCGATCGTCACCTCGACGGTGCTGTCCTTGCCCTTGCGGTCGTTCGACGTCGCCCGCAAGCGCCGGAAGGACGGGCGCCAGCCCTCCGCGTCCATGTTGTCGGCAAGGGTTCCGAGCACCAGGCTCAAGCCGTGCAGCGCGGACGGCGGCTGCGGGACGTCGGACACCTGCCCGAGTTCCTTCTGCACGTCGTTGATGCCCTTCTTGAGCTGGCCCTCGATGTACTTGAGCTGCGCGACGCGGTCGGGCATCTGCTCGTCGTCGACGAACTTGCCGTCGACGCTGCCGCAGAAGTTGTTCACGTAGTTCACGAGGCCGTCCATGCGGCCCACGCGCTGTTCGACGCCGTCGACCCGCACCACGTTGCCGTTGTTGTCGAGCTTCGGTTCCTTGGGATTGACGAGGTTGCCCTTCTTGCCCTTCTTCGGATCGCCGAGCATGTAGTTGTTCGACGAGTCGCGCCAGCTGCCGATCGCATCGTGCGTCTGCTTGATCTCCTTGCGCAGGAAGATCTGCTGCACGCCGAGGAAGGTCACCAGCAAGAGGGCGACGACGGCGAGCGGCAGCTCGAGCCGTTCCATCGTCCCCGTGTACGCCAGCTCGTCGCGGCGCAGCTTCGCGTGGATCGAGCCGCCGCCGAGGCGCGAGAGCGCGGCACCGTAGGCCACGACGCCGGAGTTGTGGAACTGCGTCGCACCTTCTTCGATCGGGAAACCTTCGAGCGCCTCGACCGGCACGCCCATCACGTCCGTGCCCAGCATGCCGGGCAGGCGATAGCCGCAGACCAGGATCTTGTCGATCGTGTTCACCGTGCGCGCGCCGGAGACCGTGCGCGCGAGTTCGCGCGAGATGCGCGACAGGACTTCGTCCAGCTGGTGGCCGGAGACCACGCGCGCGGGCGTCCACTGACGCTCCGGTTCCTCGGCGGCCTCCGCACCTTCCTCGCCGCCCTCGGCGAGCGCGTCCGGCACGGTCGGTTCCGCGGCCGGCGCTTCCGGTTCCGGGGCGTCGGGCGCGAGCGCGCCGATGTGGATTGCGCGCAGTTCGCGGACCTTGCCGCCGTCGACCACCGCGACCGCCGTCGACGCTTCGCCGACGTGCACGAGCAGCTGCGCGCTGTCCAAGGTCAGCAGGCCCGCGGACTGCGCGGCGTTCACCATGGCGCTGGTCTCGAGCTCGAGTTCCATCGGCTCGGCGCCGGCGCGCGTGCAGTCCTCGATGACCTGCGCGAGCAGGTCCTTCGGCACGGCCGTCACGAGCAAGCTGGACGAGTCGCCCGCCTGATCGAGCACCATCCAGTCGACGCTGACGTCGTCGATGTTGAACTGCGGAAGCTGACCCTCGACCTCGTACTTGAGGACCGACTCGATCTTCGACGTGTCCGACAGCGGCACGTTCTGGCGGCGGAAAGCCGCGCCGCGCACGTCGAGCGCCACGCCGAGGTTGTCGAGGCCCTTGCCGACGCGCTTGAAGACGGCCTTCAGCGCCGCGCGTCGTTGCTTCGCGAATTCGGGGGTGTGCGGCGGCAGGTCGCCGCTGAAGCACTCGATCAGCTTCGGCTTCTTCGGGGTGCCGTCGAGCACCACGAGCTCGTACCGTCGCGATCCGAGTCTCAGTCCACAGGCGCGGGCCATTCAGGGGGCCTCCGAAAGGATTCCAGTGTTCTCTTCGCCCAAGGCGTCGAAGAGCGGGCGCTTGTTGTCGGGCAAGACCCGGTCCCGGATCAAGGTTCGATAGCGGATTCCCAGCTCGCGCAGCTCGGGCTCCATCGCGGAGGCGCTGCGTGCCTCTTGGCGCGCTCGGACGGCGTCGATGTCCGCCTGGTAGTGGGCGAGCACGTCCCGGAAGAGTCCGCGCTGTTCGTCGTTCAGCTCGAAGGTCTGCGAGAAGCGCGCCTCGTAGTCGGCGAAGGGCCCCGGCACCACCGGAGCGGCCACCCCGTCACGGCCGATCACGAAGCCCGCGGCCCCCCCGGCGAGGAAGCTCACGAGGGCCAAGATCAGGATCCACGCCCGCAGGTCGTTCACTTGCGCTCGGCCTCGAGAGCGGCCTTCGCGTTGACGCGATCGAGCTCACGCAGCACTTCCTCGAGCTGCTGCGGCGAGTCGGAGTCGGCGCGCAGTCGATCGCTCGACGGCAGGTCCGAGCTGCGCAGCGTGATCGCGAGGATCAGCAGCACGGCCGCGGCGACCGAGGTCGCGGCGAGCACGAAGCGCAGGATCGGCGCCTCGTTCTGCGCGGGCAGCGGCGCGACGGGTTCGCCCGTGTCGCCGTCGAAGGCGCGACGCGCGATGCGGGCCGCGAAGCCCTCGGGAACCTCGGCCGGTCCTTCGGTGCGGAACCAGGCCTTCAGCGACTTCTCGCCTTGCGCTTGGTTGCGGCAGTCCTGGCACGCCAGGAGGTGCTTGCGCAGCGGCGCCGCTTGGGCTTCGCTCAGCTCGCCGTCGAGGTAGCTCGGGATCAGGGCTCGTTGTTGATTGCAGGCTTCCATGGCGTGGACTCCGTCACTCAGGCTCCGCCGAACTCGGGATAGAGGGCGAGGAGCTTCTGTTTGAACTTGGCGCGCGCGCGGAACAGACGCGACTCGACCGTGCCGATCGAGATGCCGAGCAGATCGGCGATCGCTTGGTAGCTCTGTTCCTCGAACTCGCGCAGCACGAGGACCGTGCGGAAGATCTCGGGCAGCTCTTCGAGCACGCGGTGCGTGATCTCGCTGACTTCCTGCGTGTGCAGGCCCGCGTCGGGCGCCGGACAGGAGACCGGACGGGCTTCGCCGACCAGTTCCGGGTCCTCGACGTTCTGCACGGGGGAACGCCCCCGGCGCTTCATCACGTCGAGCACCGTGTTGACCGCGATGCGGTAGATCCAGGTGTAGAAGGAAGAGCGCCCGTCGAAGCTGTCGAGGCGGCGGAAGGCCTTCAGGAAGGCCTCCTGCACGATGTCTTCGGCGTCGACCGGATTGCGCGTGTAGTGCCGTGCGAGGGAGAAGAGCCGGCCTTCGTAGCGCTCCACCAGGAGCTGGAAGGACATGCGGTTCCCGGCCAGGGTCTCCTGGACGAGTTGGCTGTCCTCCGCTTGTGCCGGCTCCATCATGGGGGTTCCCATCGCGGCGCCTCTGACGCCGTGGGGAGGGGTCTATTCCCGCGGATCTCGGGCCGCGAGCGGGCCGTCGACGCCCTCCAAGGTGTGCCCGAGCTTGTCGCGCTTCGTGCGCAAGTAGTGCAGGTTACTCTGGTTAGGACGGGAGCGCAGGGGCACCTGGTCGACCACCTCGAGCTGGTGGCCGTTGAGGCCGGCGATCTTCTTGGGGTTGTTCGTGAGCAGCTTCATGCGGCGCACGCCGAGGAAGTGGAGGATCTGGGCCCCCAGGCCGTACTCCCGCAGGTCGGCCGCGAATCCGAGCGCCTGGTTCGCCTCGACGGTGTCCATCCCCTCGTCCTGCAGGCGGTAGGCCTTGAGCTTGTTCTCGAGGCCGATCCCGCGTCCCTCCTGCCGCATGTAGACGAGGACCGAGCGCTCCTGAGCGCCCAGGAACTCGAGCGCGCGGTCGAGCTGCTCGCCGCAGTCGCAGCGCATCGAGTGGAAGACGTCCCCCGTCAGGCACTCGGAGTGCACGCGCACGTAGACGGGTTCCTCGATCGGGCCGCGCGGCCCGTCGGGGCCCGGCTCGTTCAGACCCCGCGACAGCGCGATGTGTTCCTTGCCGTCGATCTTCGAGCGGAACAGATGCACTTGGAAGGTGCCGTAGGGCGTCGGCAGCGGCACGCCCTCGTCGGCGGGTTCGACGAGACGCTCGGTGCGCCGGCGGTACTCGATGATGTCCTCGATCGTGCAGATCAAGAGGCCGTGACGCTCGGCGAAGCGCTCGAGGTCGGGCATCCGCGCCATCGTGCCGTCGTCGTTCATGATCTCGCAGATCACGCCGGCTTCGCGCGCGCCGCACAGGCGCGCCAGGTCGACGGCGCCCTCGGTCTGTCCGCCGCGCACGAGCACGCCGCCCTCTCGCGCGCGCAGCGGGAAGACGTGGCCGGGCCGCGCGAGGTCCTCCGGCGTGGCGCTCGGCGCGACCGCGGTGAGGATCGTGTGCGCGCGGTCAGCGGCGCTGATGCCCGTCGTCACGCCCCTCTTCGCCTCGATCGAGACGGTGAAGCCGGTCGACATCGAGCTGGTGTTCTTCTCGACCTGCGGGATCAGGTCCAGCTGATCGCAGATCTCCGGCGCCATCGGCATGCAGATCAGGCCGCGCCCGAAGCGCGCCATGAAGTTGATCGCCTCGGGCGTGACGTGTTCCGCCAGCATCGCCAGGTCGCCTTCATTCTCGCGCGAGGGGTCGTCGACGAGGATGATCATGCGGCCGGCGCGCAGGGCGTCGAGCACTTCCGGAATCGATGCGGTGGTCATGGTTCTTCCCAGGGTTCTTCGCGGTGCCCTTCGAACCCTCCATAATACGGCGCACGCCGCTCGCTCCACACCCCGCACCCCTCTGCCATGGCAAGACGACTGATCTTCCTGCTGGCGCTCGCCGGCGCCTGTCGGACCGCGCCGCCCGCCGGAGACCCGCAGGCGGTGGAGTCGTCGCCGGCCGAGGCGCGGCCCGAGGACGCCGCGAAGCGCGAGATCGCCTCGATCGAGGCCTTCGGACAGGACAAGAGCGGTCGGCTGATCACGCACCTCACGCGCGGGTCGCGTGACGAGCGCCGCCGCGCCGCGATCGCGCTGGGCCGCCTCTCGCCCCCGCGCAGCGCCCCCGGCACGCCGAGCGCGCTCGTCGGCGCGCTGTCCGATCCTGACGCCGAGGTGCGCGCCGCGGCTGCTTTCGCGCTCGGCCAGCGCGAGGAACGCGGCGTGGCGTCGGCCCTCGCGGTCGCGCTCGCGGATCCGGATCCGCGCGTTCGCGCCGCCGCGGTGACGGCCGCGAGCCGCTGCGCTCCCGGCGAACTGCTGGAAGAACTGCTCTTCGCGATCGGCGACGCGGACTCCGCCGTACGCTCCGCCGCGCTGCTCGCGCCGCACCGCTTCGACACCTCGCACGCCGGCGCCGGCCTGGTCGACGCCGCGTTGGTGCTCTTCGCGCAGCGCGCTCCGGCGCACTTGCTCGAGTCGCAGCACGCCGTCGACTACGACCCGAAGCACCCGCCGACGCCCGCCGACCTCGACGAGGTCGAGCTCGCCGTGTTCAGCCTCGCGCGACGTCGCTCGGAGCGTGGACGCGCGTGCTTCGAGCTCTGGGCGCAGGAGAACGCGCCGACGGAGATCCGCCTGTTCGCGCTGCAGGGCCTGGCCGCGCTCGAGGCGAACGAGTCCGGCCTGGAACTGATGCGCGCGGCGCTCACCGACGACGACTGGCGCGTCGCGGTCGAAGGCGCGCGCGGCGTGTGCGCGCACGCGCGGCCCGAGAGCTTGCCGGCGCTCGCGCGCGCGCTGGAACACCGTTCGTCGCACGTGCGTGAAGTCGTCGCGCTCGGCCTCGCCGCCTTCGTCGATCAGCGTGAACAGGTGCGACCGCTGCTCGAGCGCTCGAGCGTCGACGAGTCGAAGAGCGTGCGCGCCGCGGTGATCGCGTCGCGAGCGAAGCTGTGGGGCGACGAGTTCGCGCCGGACCTCGAGATGCTCGCGTTCGACGCGGATCCCGTGATTCGCGCCGGAGTCGCGGAAGCGGCGGGAGACCTCCCGACGGAACGCGCGATCCCGTTGCTCACCTCGCTGGCGCGCGACCGCTACCCGCGTGTCGCCGGTGCCGCCGTGATGGCGCTCGGCAATCACCTCGAAGGCGAAGGCCGCCGACGGCTGCACATCTTCCTCTCGCACGACGACGGCGGCATCCGGCTCGCCGCGCTGATCGCGCTCGCCGAGGATCCGCAGCCCGAGGACCTCCCGCACCTCGAGTACGCCTGGCGCACGAGTGAAGGTGAGATCGCGCAGGAGATCCGCAGCGAAGTGCTGCACCGCGCCGCGGCGATCGAAGGCGAGAAGGCCGACGCGCTGCTGTGGCGCGGCGTCGAGTCGACCGAGCCGTACATCGCGGAACTCGCGCGACGCTTGATCAGTGAGCGCGCGCCGGGAACGACGTTCCCTCCCATTGCGCCGATCCCGGGCGAGCGCCCCGAGCCGCCGCCCTACGATCCGTCACCGCCGCTCGTCGAGCTGCACACGACGCGCGGGTTGTTGCTCTTCGAGCTCGCGCCCGAGGACGCGCCGCGTCACGTGCACAACTTCGTCGAACTCGTGCGGAGCGGTCACTACGACGGCCTCGACTGGCACCGCGTCGTCCCGGACTTCGTCGTGCAGGGCGGCGACCACCGGGGCGACGGGAACGGCTCGCGCACCTACGACGGCCGGCCGCTGCGCCGCGAGTTCTCGGACCGCCCCTTCCGCCGCGGCACGCTCGGCATGCCCCGCAACGAGGACCCCGACTCCGGCGGCAGCCAGATCTTCGTCTGCCACCGCGCCACGCCGCACCTCGACGGACGCTACACGGCCTTCGGCGAGCTGGTGCAGGGCTTCGAGGTGCTCGACGCCCTCGAGGTCGGAGATCGGATCCTGTCGGCGCGGCTGCGCGGTGCGACCATCGTGCGGTGAAAATCGGTGGACAGGCCGCAACAAGTTGTGCGGCACGGTATGGACAACGCTCGTCCACGCCTGTGGACAAGCCTGCGGCGCAGCGCTCGTAACTCGTTGAGATTTCACGGCTTGCTTCGAATTCGCTGACCGGGAAAGGCTGTGGATGGCCGGGGGACTCCACTTGGCCGCCGCGGGAGGTCGAAACAGCCGGGTGACGGTCGCTCCCCGGCGGCCGCAAGACCTGCCGGACCGATCTCTTCATGGACAAGCGACTCTTCGTGCTCATCGGACTGAGCCTCCTCGCAGGCATCGGCCTGACCCAGCTCCCTCGACTCGACGCGCAGCCCACCGGGGGCCCGCCCGTGCGAACTACGAACCCGGGCGTCGCGGCGGTGATGCGCCAGGTCGCCGAGCTCGAGCAGCGGCTCGAGGACTCACAGGTCGAGGTCGAGCGACTGCGCAAGCGTCAGGCGCGCATGGCCGAGCTCGGCGTCGTGCTCGAGGACCTCGAATGCCGGCTCGCCGAGACGCGCTCGCAGCTTCTCGCGGACCAACAGCGCACGCTGACCGAGGCCTCGCTGCGCGAGGACGTCGAAGCGCGCCTCGACGAGCGCATCGCCGCGCTGAACGAAGGCATCGAGTCGCGCTGGAGCGACTTGCAAGAGGCCGTCTTCGAGACGCAGAGCCTCGCCGAAGCAGCGAGCGGCCGCGTGAGCGAAGTTCAAGAGCGCGAGGAACCCGACCGCTCGCGCATGTGGGCCGAGCTGATGGGTCCGACCGTCCAACTCGCCGGCGAGAGCACCGTCGGCAGCGGCGTCCTGCTGCGCTCGCGCGAGCAAGCGGACGGCACCTACCGCACGCACCTGCTGACCGCGTGGCACGTCGTGCGCGACATCCTGTCCGACGCCGACGGCCTCGAGCGACCGATCCCGGTCTCGCTCTACGCGCCGCACGGCGAACCGACGCACGACACGGCGACGCTGCTCGAGTTCGACCCGACGCTCGACGTCGCGCTGCTCGTGATGAACAGCGACAAGGCCTACACCTACGGCGCGAGCCTGCCGAACTTCGAGCGCCTCGAGAAGGCGGGCGTCTTCGACCCGATCTACGCGGTGGGTTGCCCGCTCGGCAACGATCCCATCCCGACCTACGGCGAGGTGGCGGACACCGAGCACAAGGTCGGCGACGAGGCCTACTGGATGATCAGCGCGCCGACGTACATCGGCAACTCGGGCGGCGGCATCTTCGACGCGCGCACGCACGAGCTGCTCGGCATCTTCTCGAAGATCTACACGCACGGGAACCTGCGGCCGACGGTCGTGCCGCACATGGGCCTCGTGACGCCGATGGACCGCATCTACGACTGGCTGGGCGAGGTCGGTTACGCCGAGCTCGAGCCGCAGCCCGGCACGCCGCGCGCGCTGACCGCTTCGGCGGAGCGCTAGGCGCCGCAACGAGCAACCGCCTCGGGCAAACCGGGGCCGGGGGGTGATGCCCTCCGAGAGAGAGCGGCCGGTGTCGGGTCAAACCCCGGCACCGGCCGCCTTGCGTTCCTCGCGACGGCGGCGATCGGCGCTAGGCTGTGTTCGTCCGCGAAACGGCAGCTGGAGGATCGAGATGGCGAAGAAGGCGACGGACCTCGAAGAGCGCGTGCGTCTCGCGAACCGCGAGCTGCTGGGCAAGGGCAAGCTCGAGCTGGTGGACGAGTTCTTCACGCCCGACTACGTCGCGCGCATCGGCAGCCGCCGTGGCAACGGTCCGCGCTTCGTCGTGCGCTTCGTGCGGGCGGTGCGCACCGCCTTCCCCGACCTGCGCGTGGTGCGGGTGACGCCGCTCCTCGTGAAGGGCGACACGATCGCGTGGCAGCGCACGCTCAGCGGCACCCACGCGGCCAAGCTGTCCGGCATGCCTGCGAGCGGGCGCAAGCTGCGCTGGTGCGACATTCTCGTCTCGCGCTTCGAGAGAGGACGGATCGCGGAGGAGTGGGCCGTCTCGGAGCTCGCTGAGAAGCTACTCGCCGCGCCCCCCCGCTCCTGACGAGGCGCGCTTCACGAGCACGAACCGCGGGGCTCACCACCCGCGTGGTGAGCCCCGCGGCTCCGGTGCATCTCAGTGTCTGGCAGCCCCTAGAAGGAGTACGACGCCCAGATCCAGCCCTTCTTCGTGTCGGCGGCCTGCGCGCCCGTGGCGTTCGCATCGGCGTCGTAGTCCGCGTACTTCACGCCGACGTCGAGGTCCTTGTTGACCTTGTGCGTCCACTGCACGTCGAACTCCTTGCCGTACTCCCCGTTGCCGCTGTCGGGCGAGAAGTCGTGGTAGATCAGGGCGAATCCGCCATCGCCGTACGACCATCCCAGCTGCCCGTAGGTGTCCTGCAGGCCGGCGTCGGGCGTCGTCAGGAACTTGTCTGCCCAGCCGTTGTGAGCGTGCAAGGTCGCGAGCGGCGTCTGGAAGGAGTCGCCGGGCGTGCCCGAGCCACCCAGCAGCTCATAGCCGCCCTTGAGCGTCCAGCCCGAGCGGTGGTATCCGAGCGCGCCGTGCATGTAGTCGGCGTCAACGTTGTTCGGGTTGTCGGCGTAGTCCTTCTGCTTCGCGTACTCCGCCTCGTACGACAGCGCCCAGCCGTCGAAGTCCGGCTTGCCCGACATGCGCATGCCGAGCGAGCTGGTGGAACCCGTCGGCGCGTAGGTGTAGTCCAGCAGGTAGGCGTAGGCGACGAGCTTGCCGTAACCCTCGAAGTTGTAGCTGGCGTTGAACAAGTGCGAGTTCATGCGCGCGTTGCCGATCGGAGACTCATCGGTGAACACGCGGTTGACGTTCTGCACGTACGAGTAGAAGAGGTCGATGCCCTCGGCGTTCTTGTACTCCGCCGAGAAGCCGTCGAAGGTCTGCTCGTTCTGGCGCCATCCGACGTTTCCCACGAAGCGATCGTTGTCGAGCTTGATGCGGCGCCGTCCGACCCGCAGGTCGGTGTCCGTCAATCCGGTGTAGCCGAGGAACACCTGGTTCACTTGCGTCGCCTCGGGGTCGGCCACGACCGGGCGACTCGTGATGCCGTTGGTGGTCGAGTTGTAGGAGTCCGGGTCGCCGATCACGGAGACGTTCTGGAACTCCAGGAGGCCGCGG
The DNA here is from genome assembly GCA_020638835.1 of Planctomycetota bacterium. Taxonomy (GTDB): domain Bacteria; phylum Planctomycetota; class UBA1135; order UBA1135; genus JACKHV01. The sequence goes on from JACKHV010000004.1 coordinate 203,436, forward strand.
AAGTGCTTGTACTCAGCGGTCTCGTAGCCGAACAGGGTGCGCAGCGTCGAGGCGTAGGCGTCGTCGGCGAAACCCTGTTGGTCGACGGTCTCGAAGCGGTAGCGCAGCTTGAGCCACCACTTGCCGCCGGTCAGCGCATCACGGAACTCGCCGTACGACTGGCTCTGTTCTTGGGTTGCGGCGAGCGCTCGCGCGGCTTCGACCGCGGCGTCGTTGGCGAGAGCGGGCAGGGCCGAGGGACCCATCACCAACGCGCCGACGAGGCACAGGCGGCTCGGAGTGAGGAACTGGGCGGTGAGTCCGGGGTGGGTGGAGTTCCGGTGCATTGGCGATCCTGGGTAAGAGGGGTCCCCCGTGCCGGCAGAAGACGGCAGAACTCGTCCCGGAGTGCGGGGGATGGGCGGGGGACCCGGTGAAGTCGAGGGGGAGCCTCCTGCGGGGCGCCGAACGACCGGCGGGAGGCAGCCCTCGCATGGGACCGTGGGCCCGGCGGGGACGCACTACGCCCCTGGGCGCAGATCGACGGGAAGTGGTGGGCAGGCTGCTCCGAGGGCGGGTCGGGCCTCCGGCTTCGCCCCACCTCGGATCGCGTACCCTATGGCCGACCATGACTCGACCTGCCCTGTTCGGCCTGCTCCTCGCCGCATCGCTCACCGCCTGCGGCCCCTCGGGCTATCCACCCGCCCTCGCGCAGGACTCCTCCGGCTTCGAGCCGCCGGTGAAGCGACTCGTCGACGAGCGGGTCGCCGCGGTCGAAGCCGCACCTGCCGACGCGCGAGCCCACGCGCGACTCGGCGCGGCCTACCAGGCGAACGGACTCTGGCTGCCCGCCGCGGAGAGCTTCGCGCAAGCGGCCGCGCTCGGCGAAGAGGAACCGCTGTGGCCTTACTACGGCGCCCGCGCACTGATGCTGATGAGCCGGTCCGCCGAAGCCCGCGCCGAAGCGGAGCGCGCGCTCGAACGCGACGCAGGCTTCGCACCGGCGCACTTGCTGCTTGGTTGGTTGCAGCTCGAGGACGGCGACGTCAGTGGCGCGCGGCAGTCCTTCGAGCGCTCGCGGGATCTCGAGCCACGCCGGCCGGAACCCCTGGTCGGCCTCGCGACGCTCGCGCTCGACTCCGGTGACCCGGCGCTGGCGCGCGAGCTGGCGACGCGTGCGCTCGAGCTGCAGCAGGGCTTCCGCCAAGCTCGCTTCGTGCTGGGCTCGGCGCTCGTCGCCCTGGGCGAAGTGGAGCGCGGACGCGCCGAGATGGAGGCCGGTGCCGACGCCATCCTCTCGAACATGCCGACTTCATTCAGCGGCGAGATCGTCTCGGCGCAGGTCAATCGTGCCGACGTGCTCGCGCGCGCGTCGCAGCTCTCCGTCGAAGGCCGATCCGATCTTGCACTCGAGTTGCTGGACCAGCTCGCGCGCGACTTCCCGAACGACGCGGTCGTGCACAACAACCGCGGCCAGACGCTCGACCGCCTCGGCCGCACGGACGAAGCGATCGCCGCACTCGAAGCGTCGACGCGGCTCGACGGTCGGCTCTCGCGGACGTGGGGGAACCTCGCGCGGCTCTACGTGCGCGCCGGACGCGTTCCCGCGGCGGTCGAAGCGGGAGAGCGCGCCGTCGCGCTCGACGACACGAACCACGAAGCGTGGTCGATCCTCGCTGTCGCCAAGCGACGCGAGTCGGACCTACCCGGCGCCATGCAGGCGGCGCGCAGAGCCCTCGACCTGCAGCCGGAGAACGCCGCTTACCACTCGGCCCTCGGCAACGTGTTCGCGGCGGCGCAGCAGTACGAAGCCGCGGTCACGGCCTTCCGCCGCTCCGCCGAGCTCGACCCTTCGGACGCCGAATACGAGTTCGCGCTCGCCTCGGTGCTGATGGGGCTCTCGCGCTTCGACGAAGCCCGTGCGTCGCTCGATCGAGCGCGCGCGGTCGCCCCGAACTCTCCCGCGCTCCGCCAGCTCGACGCCAAGCTCGCGGAGCGAGCCGGTCGCTGACTCGAACCATGAGACGCCTGTCCCCCATCGTCGCCTGCTTCGCGCTCACCGCTTGTTCCGAAGGCACGCACGAGCGCATCGATCTCGGCGTCGAGCGATCCGCGACGACCGGCGAGCCGTGGTTCGAGGACGTCACGCGCGCGTCGGGCGTCGACTTCGTCCACGTGCGCGCGCACACGCAACGCATGTGGTTGCCGGAGATCATGTCGAGCGGTCTCGCGCTCTTCGACGCGAACGGCGACGGCCTGCTCGACCTCTTCTGCGTCCAGGGCGGCGATCTGTTGGATCCTCAGGTCGGCGACACCGGTCGGCTCTACCTGAACCGCGGCGACGGTCGCTTCGAGGACGCCACGCGTGAAGCGGGCTTCACGCTCACCGACTACGGCATGGGCTGCGCGACGGGCGACTACGACGGCGACGGCGACCTTGACCTGTACGTCACGAACGTCGGGCCGAACGCGCTCTACCGCAACGACGGCGCCGGCCGCTTCACCGACGTCACGGAAGTCGCGGGCGTCGGAGACGGAGGTTGGGGAACGTCGACCGCCTTCATCGACTACGACGCTGACGGTGACCTCGACCTCTTCGTCGCGAACTACGTCGTCTGGAGCCCCGACCTCGTCGTGCCGTGTACGGCGAGCTACGGCAAGCGGGTCTACTGCAGCCCGAAGGCGCACAACCCGGCGCGCGACGTGCTCTACCGCAACGAGGGCGACGGCACCTTCACCGACGTGACGAGCGCAGCGGGGCTCAACACCGCCTACGGCAACGGGCTCGGCGTCGCCTGGGGGGACCTCGACGACGACGGCGACGTCGACATCTACGTCGCGAACGACGGCATGGCGAACCAGCTGTGGCGGAACGAGGGCGACGGAACCTTCACCGACGTCGCGATGGAGTCCGGTTGCGCGTTGAACCGCGACGGCAAGGCGGAGGCCGGGATGGGAGTCGCCGCGCTCGACCTCTCCGGCGACGGCAAGCTCGACCTCTTCATGACGCACTTCGCGGAAGAGTCGAACACGCTCTACGAGAACCTCGGCGGACGCTTCGCCGACCGCACGCACCGCTCGGGCATGGCGACGGCGTCGCTCGAACACACCGGCTTCGGTATGGGCTTCGCCGACTTCGACCAGGACGGCAACCTCGACCTCTTCGTCGCGAACGGCCGCGTGACGCGCCGTGACACGGGTCCCGACGGCGAGGCGCAGTGGGCGGAACCCGACCAGCTCTTCCGCGGACTCGGCGGCGCGCGCTTCGAAGAAGTCGCACCGAAGTCCGGCCTCGCGAACGCGCCCAAGCTCGTCTCGCGCGGCGCAGCCTTCGGCGACGTCGACGGGGACGGGGACGTGGACGTGGTCGTGCTCGACAACAACTCCGGGATCCGCATCCTCGCGAACCGCGCGTCGACGAAGGGGCACGGGATCACGCTGCGCCTCGTCGGTCCGACGGGCGGCGATGCGCTCGGCGCGATGGCGACGATCACGGCCGGCGACAAGACTTGGTCGCAGCGCGCAATGACGGCCTACAGCTACTGCAGCGCGAACGATCCGCGCGTGCACGTCGGCCTGGGTGCAGCGACGCGCGTCGACGCCGTTCACGTGCGCTGGCCCGACGGCGGCACGGAGTCGTTCGGGCCGTTCGACGCCGACACGCAGCAGACGCTCGTGCGCGGCGCGGGGCGCTCCGCGGACTGACGTTCCGCGCGGACCGAATGCACGCGGGCGGCCGGCATCAGCCGCCCGCCCGCGTCGTGTGACCAGGTCGCCGTGCGCCTAGTGGCGGAAGTGCCGCTGGCCGGTGAAGACCATCGACGCGCCGAGTCGGTCGCACGCCGCGATCACTTCTTCGTCGCGCACCGAGCCGCCCGGTTGGAGCAGCGCCGTCACGCCCGCTTCGACCGCAGCTTCCACGCCGTCCGGGAAGGGGAAGAATGCGTCGGAGGCGAGCACGCTGCTCGTGACGCCGTCGCCGGCCTTGTGCACGGCCATGCGCACCGCGTCGACGCGCGACATCTGCCCCGCGCCGACCCCGAGCACTCGCCCGCCGCGCGCGAGGACGATCGCATTCGACTTGACGTGCTTCGCGACCTTCTCGGCGAAGAGCAGGTCGTTCACCTGCGACTCGGTCGGCTTCTTCGCCGTCTTCGTTTCGAGGTCGGACGGCTTGGCGACAGAGAGGTCGCGTCCCTGCAGAAGGAAACCGCCGGTGAGCCTCTTCAGCTCGATGTCGCGTTCTTGACGCACGCCCGTTCCGAACTTGCCGCAGGCGAGCAGGCGCACCGACTTGCCCCACTTGGGCTTCTTGGTGAGCAGCTCGAAGGCGTCGTCGTCGAAGGACGGCGCGACGATCGCCTCGACGAAGCGGTTGCCTTCGACGAGGAAGGTCGCCGCGGCGAGGTTCACGGGGCGCGTGAAGGCCAGCACGGATCCGAAGGCCGACAGCGGATCGCCGGCCCACGCCGCCTCGAGCGCGGCTTCGATCGTCTCGGCGACCGCGGCGCCGCACGGGTTGTTGTGCTTCGTGACGGCGACGAAGGGCTCGTCGAACTCCTTCGCCAGCGCGTGCGCGGCGTCGAGGTCGATCAAGTTGTTGTAGCTGAGCGCCTTGCCGTTCAGAACCTCCGCCGAGGCGACGCTCGGCTCACTGAAGCCGCTCGTGCGGTAGAAGGCCGCGACCTGGTGCGGGTTCTCGCCGTAGCGCAGCTCGAGTTCCTTGACCCCCGCGATCGCGAAGCTGGGCGGGAAGGCCGCGTCGGCCAGCCCGTCCTCGAGTTCGCGCTCGAACATCCAGCGCGAGATCGCCGCGTCGTAGCGCGCCGTCAAGGCGAAGGCCTTCGCCGCCAACTCGCGGCGCAGCTCATCGGAAAGCTCGCCCTCGCGCTTCTGCATGTCGTCGAGCACGCGGCCGTAGTCGTCCGGTTCCGTGACGATGCCGACGAAGCGGTGGTTCTTCGCCGCGGAGCGGACCATCGACGGGCCGCCGATGTCGATCTGCTCGATCGCGTCGGCGCGCGTCACGCCGGGCTTCGCGACGGTCGACTCGAAGGGATAGAGATTCACGACGACGAGGTCGATGCCGCTGATGTCGTGCGCCTTCATCGCGCCGGTGTGTCCGGCGTCGTCGCGCAGGGCCAGGATGCCGCCGTGCACTTTGGGGTGCAGCGTCTTGACGCGGCCGTCCATCATCTCGGGGAAGCCGGTGTACTGGCTGACCTCGCGAACCGGAACGCCGGCCTTCTCGAGTGCGGCGTAGGTCCCGCCGGTGGAGAGGATCTCGACGCCGAACTGCGACAGGGCCCGCGCGAAGTTCTCGATGCCGGTCTTGTCCGAGACGCTGATCAGCGCCCGTTGGATCTTGGATGTCATGGGGTTCTCCAGCCCACCCGGGCTCGAAGAAGGGGGTCTTGGGACCTCGGTCCCGGAGCTTGAAACGCGCAGTGTAGCGAGCCGCTCGGGGCCGCCGCGCGGGTCTCGGCCGGAAAGGAGGCGATGCGCTACAGGATCGCTCCGCCGGGGGCCGATCCCAGAGCCGAGGATCCCTGGACGGGCCGGCGCCTCGGCCGGCGCGGGGGCGCCTCCGTACCGAGGAGCCACGTGAGTCCGCGAACCAGAATCCTGTTCATCCTGCTTGGCGGACTCGTCGGCCTCGGCGCCGCGATCGGAGCCGGCCTGCGACCCGACACGCGCCCCAACCTGGTGCTGATCGTCGTCGACACGCTGCGCGCGGACGCGCTGTCCAAGTCGGCCGGCGCGGCGGAGACCCCCGCCTTCGACGCGCTGCAGGCCGACGGCATCGCGTTCCGTCAGGCCTTCGCCCACGCGTCGCTCACGGTGCCGAGCCACGCGGCGATCTTCTCGAGCCGCCTGCCGCACCAGAACGGCGTGCGCTCGAACGGACAGCTGGTGGACACGAACCTGCCGCTGCTCGCGGAACACCTCGCCGACGAGGGCTACTCGACCGCGGCCGCCGTCAGCCTCGCGACGCTCTGGCCGAACGAACAGCTGCGCGGGCTCGACCGCGGCTTCCAGCACTACGACACGGGCGAGCGCATGGTCGCGCGCTCGTTCGAGGTGCTGCCGCGCGTGCGCGAGGCGCTCGACGCGGCGCAATCGAAGGAAGGCCCGTTCTTCCTGTTCGCGCACTTCTCCGACCCGCACGAACCCTACTGCTCCTACGACGAGACGGAGCGCACGGCGAGCCTCTCGCTGAACGACGAGGAGCTGGAGGTCGTCTCCACCTCACGCGCGACCGACTGGACCAAGACGATCCGCTTCGGGCCGGGCACGCACCACCTGCACCTGCGCTCCGACGACGACTTCAAGCTACGCCAGTTCGAGCTGACCGACGCGCGCGGCGACCTGCAGTGGGAGCTGACCGAGGGCGAACTGCTCGAGGCCGGACGCAGCATCACGATCCGCGTCGTCAACCCGCGAGTCGTTCCCGTCAGCGCGACGGTGCGCGCCTGGGTCAACGACGTGCCCTCGCTAGCCGAGATCCGCGCGCGCTACGTGGCCGAGGTCGAGGCCGTCGACCGCGCCGTCGGCGAGTTGATCGCCGAGCTGAAGGCGCGCGGACTCTACGACCAGAGCCTTATCGTACTCACCTCGGACCACGGCGAGGGGCTGGGCGAGCACGGCATCGTCGGGCACGCCGTGCAGCTCTACGACGAAGCCCTGCACGTGCCGCTCGTGATGAAGCTGCCCTACAGCGCGCGGCCGGCGCACCTCGCGCGCGCCGCCGGAACGCTCGTGCGGCACAAGGACCTCGCGCCGACGCTGCTGCGCGAACTCGGCGTCCCGCGCCTCGACGGCGCGACCGGCCGCGTGATCGAGAACACGACGCCGCGCATCTTGATGGCCGAAGCGCACCCGCCCGAAGCGCCGCAGACGATCCTCGCGATGCGCGACAGCGAGTACAAGCTGATCTACTTCGCCGGCGACGACCGCTACGAGCTCTACTACCTGCCCACCGATCCGCTCGAGCTCGACAACGTGTTCCTGCACCAGGGCCACCTGCGCACGCAGTGGCAGGTCGACCTGCACCGCCTGGCTGCCGAGAGCCGCGACGCCGTGGCGGACAATTTCCAAGCGGACGTGGCGAGCCGCATCCAAGCGCTGGGATACTGAGCGCGCCGGACGAGAAGTACCGCGCTAGCCGCGCGCTTCGCCGACGCTGAAGATCATTCCATCGGGCCCGGAGTACTGCGCGAGCTTCGCGCCGAACTGTTCCTTGGGCTCGGAGATGCAGGGGACTCCGTGCTCGAGCATGCGGTCGTGAAAGGCGGCGAGGTCTGGTACTTCGAATCCGAAGCGCGCCGTACCTGCCGGATTGCGATCCCCGGCCGGTGCTCCCGGCGTCTGCGTCGGATGCAGTGCGAGTGTCGCGCCGGTCGTCGCGAACTCGGTCCAACCCGGAGACTCGAACTTCAGCGGAAAGCCGATCACGTCACGGTAGAAGGCGGTCGCTCGCGACATGTCGCTGACGAAGATCATGGCGTACTTGATGTGCATGTCGGCATGGTAACGCGACCAGAGGCCGCCACGAGGCTCGACGCATCCAGGCCGCTTCAGAATCCACGCATGGCCGCCTGCACGTTCGACAGCCTCTCCCACTTCAACTGCTTGATCCTCTCGTCGAAATCTCTGATCTTGGGGAATTCATCCCTGGTCAGTCTGTATGACACCCTCCATCCCGGATACTCGTGGACGCTCAGACCTGGTTCAGAGGGAGCGTCAACCCCTTCGGTGATCGCTCTGGACTCGACCTCGTAGCGCTGTTCAGCCCACAGCCGCTCTTGAGCGCCGCGAATCTCGGCCACGTAGCTGTCGGCGATCGCTTCCAATTGCCGGTTGAAGGGCAGGACGACGGCCTCGAGCTGCTGAATCTCGGCCTGACTCAGGCTTCTGTTCAGATGCATCGCAGAGTTCTCCGGCGTGAGTGGACTCGGCCAATCTATGAGACTTTTTCGAAGCTGTTCCGCCGCCGCGTCGGACAACATGATGTCCTCTTTCAGGCGAGCTTCCACTCGCGACCACGCCCATGGGCGAGCATCATCCATGGGATCGTCACGTAGTTGTCCGACGCCGGCCTGTTCATTCCCCGACGGCATCGGTTCGCGTAACTCGTCAACGCTGCTTCGAGCAGGTCCCACGCTGACCGGCGCGAGCGGAGTATCAACTTGCGTCGAGCGTTCCGATGCCGAGTTCTCGATGGTCGTGGTTCCCGGTGCGCCCCGAGTCAGGAACCACAGAGCCGTCGAGGCCAAGAGGACCAAGGCCAATGAGGCGCACAGTCCTCGGCGGTTCTCGCGCATGATCGCCTCAGCCGCATGCGGTGCACTTGGCGGTCACCTCAATCGAAAAGGTGCCGACAGTGAGACCGAAGTAGTAGGGCAGCTGAGTACACACCACTCCGCCGGCCGCAGTAGCCTGAGCCGTTCCGGAGTCGGTGCCAGTGGCCGGTGACTTCTGGTCGAAGACGGGACAGTTCTTCTCTCGGATGGTGGAGTCGTCCGGCCGGAATCGACCCCAGCAGACCGAGACTTCTTCGTCTGGCGCGGCACCAGAGTAGGACCATGAGATATCGAAACTGCAGGGCTCTGCCTCGCACGAGAAGATCCCCGTTACGGCAACGGGAATGCACCCACCTGGTGTCGCCGTTACGGTGACCGCCAGAGTGGTCCCGTTCGAGAAAACGGTGGACTTCGAGATGACCAGCTCCGGCGAATCACAGCCGGAGCACGTGATCTGCGCCGGAGCGCTCGAGGCGAAGGCGAGACCGAGGAAGACGGCGAGACAGAACTTGGGAAGCATCGTTGTGTCCTTACCCTTGGGCATTCAGGTTTTCAGCGCGAACGCCCGTTCGGGCGCTCATGCATTGCGAGCTTGGTTAGGCCGAGGTCCCACTCCGTTCAGAGACGTGCATGGGAACTCCGGCGCGGAAGGTGAGCGGTGCGTCGGCGGCGCCGCGTCTTTACGAAAGACGCCTCGCGCCCCCTCTTGCGCTCACTGCGCCGAGGCTACCCATCTGGACGAAACTACGAAACTACGAAACTACGAAACTACGAAACTACGAGGTATCGACCGCAAGCTGCACCGCCAGGCCGACTTCGGACGGCAAGAATCTTCGACCTCGACCTGATTCAGGGATTCGCGCGCGAACGTAACTGGGTTCCGGAGCACGGCTCCGGTCCACGATCGTTCCCCATCCGTCTTCGGACCTGCCGATTCGGGTCCGCTCGTCACTCGCGCCACGCCTTCCAGCGCTGATAGACCTTCGCGCGGGAGATGCCGAGGCGCTTGGCCGCGGCGTTCTTGTCGCCGCCGCAGGCCTCGATCGCCGACTCGATCGCGTGGCGCTCGATCTCCTCCAGCGTGCCTTGGAGGATCGAGGCACTGCCGGCGGTCGGCCGCACTTCGCGCACGTCGCGCACGAGTGTTGCGTCGGTGATGTCGCCGGTAGCCAGCGCGCAGAGGCGCGAGATCTCGTTGGCCAACTCACGCACGTTTCCGGGCCACGCGCGCCGCGCGAGCGCCGCGATCACCTCGGGGGCGATGCGGCGCTCGACGCCGGTGCGCGACGACTCGACGCGCAGGAAGTGTTCGACGAGCGCGGGGATGTCCTCCACGCGGCGTGCGAGCGCGGGCATCTCGATGCGCATCGCGTCGAGGCGGTACATCAGGTCCGCGCGGAAGCGTCCCGCGTCGGACTCCGCCTGCAGGTCGCGGTTGGTCGCCGCGACGAGCCGGAAGTTCACAGGGCGCATGCGGTCGCTGCCGATGCGGCGCACTTCGCCGGTCTCGAGCACGCGCAAGAGCTTCGCCTGCAAGCCGATCGGCAGCTCGCCGATCTCGTCGAGGAACAGCGTGCCGCCGTCGGCGCGCTCGAAGAGGCCGGGCCGCGATTTGTCCGCGCCGGTGAACGCGCCCTTCTCGGCGCCGAACAGCTCCGACTCGATCAAGGATTCGGGAAGCGCCGCGCAGTTCTCCGCGACGAAGGGCCCGTCCTTGCGCGGGCCCATCGAGTGCACGGCGCGCGCGGCGAGTTCCTTGCCCGTTCCGCTCTCGCCGGTGATCAAGGTCGGCAGCTCGGCGCGGGCGGCGAATTGCAGCAAGCGGTGCACTTCGCGCATCGGTCCCGAGTTACCCACGAGCCCCGACGCGGGAACGACGACTTCTGCGTCGCGCAGCGCACGCCGCGCCGTCTCCAGCTCGCTCTCGCGCGTCGCCACGCGCTCGCGCAGCATGCCGTTCAAGCGCTGGATCTCCTCCAGACGACGCACTTGTCGAATCGCGAGCGCGGCCTGGTCCGCGAGCAGGCCCAACAAGCGCTCGGCGCGTTCGTCGAAGACCTCCTCGGCCACTCGGTGGTCGAGGTACAGCACGCCGCGCAGGTCGGCGTCAGCCTGGAAGGGCATGCAGAGGATCGAGCGCAGGTTCAGCTCGACGACGGACCGCGCGCCCTCGAAGTTCGGGTCGTCGAGCGCGTTCGAGCTGCGCACGGGACGACCGACGTCGAGAGCTCGGCGCAGGATCGAGGTCGACACCTCAACCTCCGGCTCGTCGATCGCTCCGCAGCGCGAGTTCAACGCCGTGTCGAACGACCACTCGCCGTCCTCCTCGAGCACCAGGAAACCGCGCTCCGCCCCGCTCATGCGCACCGCGCTGCGCACGATCTCGCGGCACAATTCGTCGAGCTTCTGCTGCTCCACCAAGCGGTGGTTGATCTCCAAGAGGGCCAGTGCATCCATGTCGAGCAACTCCTCGGGCAATTCGTGCAGGAGGACTTCCGACTCCTCCGGGTGGTCGTCGGGTCCGTCGAGCAAGCGACGCGCGAACACCTCGCGTTCGCCTTCCGTCAATCCGCTCGCCGCGCGGTCGAAGCAACGCTTCGCAACCTTCGCGGCCTCGCGCGAGAGGGCTTCGTCCCGTGTGCGCAGGGCGACGGCGCCGGCGAGGCGCGCGGCGCGGTCGTCGCGACCGGCTTGTTCGAGTTCGAGCACGTCGTCGAGCGCAGCCTGCGCGTCGAGCGTGGCGGGCGGTGCATGCAGCCAGGCGAGCACGCGGGCGTCCTGCGCGAGGCGCTTGACGCGCCACTCCTGCTTCGTGACGTCGATGCCGTCGAGGCGCGCGAGGATCCAGCGGGCTTCCTCGGCGCTGCCGTCGTTCGAGAGCTTCGCGGCGAGCGCCCGCGCGCGCTCGGCCCAGTCGCGCGCCAGGTCGATGCGCTTCCACCAGCGCGCATCGCGCGCCGCGGCGAGGAAGACGCGCGGATCGGGCAGCGGGTCCTTGGAGGACGGAGCCTTGCCCGCTCCGACGCGCGCGCGCACCTCTGCGAGCGCCGCGCCCATCCACGCCGCGTCCACCGCGCGACCGGCCTGCTCGAGCGCGTCCGCGCTCGCCGTCAACTCGTCCAGGGCTCCGCGCAAGTGGCCGCGATCCGACAGCAACAGTCCCAGCGAGCCGCGCACGGCCAGCGCGCCCTTGCCGTCGGCGGTTTGTTCCGCGGCGAGGAGCGTGCGACGCAGGACTTCCTCGGCGCGCTGCAGCTCGCCGAGCTCGCGCATCGCGCCGCCGAGCACTTGTTCCACGCGCGCGCAGCCGACTGCCGATCCGATCGAGGCGTAGATCTCGACCGCTTCTTCGAGGTCGCGCACCGCGATGGCGAGGCGACCGGACCGGCGCTCGACGGTGCCGCGGTTCGAGAGCGCGACGCCGAGCGCTTCCTGCCGCCCCGAGCGCTGCGCGATCTCGATCTGCGCGTCGAGACGCCGGCGCGCTTCGTCGACGTCCCCGGAGCGCAAGCACGCCATCGCCGCGAGCGCTTCGAGGTTCCACGCGCTGCGCGAGTCGAGGGGCATCGTCGCGGCGCGCGAGAGCAGCTCTGACAGCTCTTCGCGGTTGCCGCGTTCGTAAGCGAGGCGCGCGAAGCGGTAGAGCGCATCGCCGCCGTCGTTCGGGTCGAGCTCCAGCGCACGGGCGAAGAACTCGCGCGCGGCCTCGTGGTCGTAACGCCGCGCGGCCATGCGCCCGCGGGTCCGGAGCTCCAAGGCGCGATCGCTGGCGCTCGAGCTCTCGGCCAGCTCCCGCAGCACGCGCTCCGCGTCGTCCACTCGCCCCATCAGCGACCAGGCGGCGGCTTCCTCGGCGAGCAGGTCCGCGGGCGGATCCTCGTCGCACGCGTCGCGCACGTCGGCGAGCCAGCTGAGCGCGCGTTGCATCCGATCCTCGGAACAGAGGCGCACGAACTCGGCACGCACGTCGTTCCACGGCGGCTCTCCCGCGCGCGCGGACTCGAGGACCTTGGCGAGTCGTTGCTCGCCGATCGCCTCGAGCGAGTCGCCGACGACGCGCGTGGCGTCCGCGCCGGGCTCGTAGCGCCAGCCCCGCGCGCCGCGCACCAAGGCACCTCGACGCTGCAGCCGGAGCAGCTCGCGGTCGATGCTGTCCGCTCCGCCGCCGTGGCTCGTGAGTCGCGCGGCGAGCTCCGCCAGCACCTCGGGGGTCGACTCGAGCGCTGATCTCAAGTGGTCCGCGAGCGCTTCCGCCGCGTGTCCGGGCAGCTGACGCGGTTGCTCGGCCGGATCGAGGTCCGGCGCGTCGGCGTCGTGCGGGAAGAACTCGACCGATCCCGACCCGAGCGCCAAGCGACTCCCGTCGAGCGTGAGATCGAGCATCGCCTCGTCCGTGGTGGCGAGTTCGATGCGCAACGCCTGCGCGAGCTGCGGTCCGTCTTCGCCGGGAGGCAACCTCCACGTGCGCTTGCGGCCGTCGGAGAGCGTGCGGCGCACCGTGCGGACCCAGTCGTCGCGCAGCTCGAGCGGGCCGAAGCGCAGCGCCGGTCGCGGCGCCGGCGGCGCTTCCGATCCGATGCGCGCCGCGAGGTCGCGGGCGACGCCGTGCGCGCTCTCCGGTCGTTGGTCGGGCCGGCGCGACAGCAAGCTCCCGACGATCGACCGCGACCACTCGGGCAGCTGGCCGAGCGGGATGCCGGCCGCGGTCGGGTAGTCCTCCCCCGGGAAGCGCGCGTACAGCTCGCGAGGGTTCGGGAAGCGCCCGGCGAACAAGCCGTGCATCAGGCTGCCGAGCGCGAAGAGGTCCGCGCGGGCGTCGGGCGCCGAGCCGTCGAGTCGCTCGGGCGCGATGCCGAGCAAGGTGCCGCCGCCGGAGCCGCACGCGCGTCCGCCGCCGCCGAGCCCGAAGTCGGTCAGGATCGGCGTCCCGTCGGGCCTCACGATCACGTTCGCCGGCTTCAGGTCGCCGTGCACGCCGCCGCGCGCGTGGAGCCCCGCCAGGGCGACGGCGAGCTCGATGCAGACGACGGCCAGCTCGCGCGGCTCGCGCCCCCGTGCCCAGTGCTCGAGGTCCTCGCCGGGGACCCACTCGCGCCAGAGCGCCAGGCGGCCGTCCGGCAGCCTGCCGAAGTCGACGAAGCCGACCGTTCCGTCGCCCGCCCCGCTCGAGAGCGCGTCCAGCTCGCCGCGCAGCCGATCCCCCGCCGCGGGGTCGAGGCAGCGCAGGACGGCGAGGCGATCGGCGCGGGAAACGCGCCAGACCTCTTCCACGCCGTCCCCCGAGAGGCGATCGAGTGCCTTCCATCCACCGCCGAGCTCCAGTCGCTTGTCGGGCTGCACGTGTCCGGATTCTAGACGACTGGTCCAGAAGCTGGATGCCGATCCCGCCGACGCGGGGGGCCGGGTCGGGCGGAAACCCCCGCCGAACGGGTGTTCAGCGCTATTCTGGAGGAAGGAGAGATCGGGCACGGAGGTTGTGGAGCAGCCGCCGTGCCAAAGGACTCCACCATGAAACACGCCATCACGACGCTCTTCCTCACCCTCGCCACCGGCGCAGGGGCAAAGGACCAGGTCCAGCTGCTGCGGCCGGCTGCCGGCGGCGGCTTCGAGCTCGTGACCTGCAATCTGCTCGACGGTCGGCCGCTGCCGGGCAACCCGATCACGACGGGGCTGACGCCGGTGGACGTCGAGTTGAACGGACTGTCGGCGCTCGAGCAACTCGACCGATCCGCGGGAGCCACCGAGGTGCTCGCAGGGGGCGGGAAGATCCTGCGCCTCCCATCGCAGGCCGGCAGCTTGCTGCTGCTGCGCCGCGACGCGAGCACGGTGCGCTACGCGTGGTGGTACCTCGCGCCCGACGGATCGCCGCGCCGCCTGATCGAGCTCCCGGGCGTCGGCCCGCTGGGTGACGAGAACCCCTTCCTCGCGCGCGCCGCGGCCAGCCCGAACGGCTCGAACGCGCTGCTCGGGACGACGCTCGCAGCCGGCGGCGATCTGTACGTCGTCGCGCTCGCCGCCGCGGGACCCGTCGAGCTGCGCACGGCACAGCTCCCGCCGCTCGACCTGCGCGCCGAGTCCTTGTTGTTCGGCCGAGAGTTCGGCGTGGCGACGCACGCGACCGGCGCCTTGGTGATCCAGCCCGACCTCGGCGTCCAAGCGACGAGCGTGCAGTTCGCCGGCGGAACGCCCGCGCATGTCTCGAGCTCGACCGTGCTCAGCCCGCGCGGGACACGCGCCGCGCTGATCGCCGGTCCGGCCGCGAACGACGGTCACGCCTGGGTGGTTTCCGAAGACGGCACCGCCAGCTGCGCGAACGCGACGCCGATGGCGATGGACGGTGCCGGCCACTTCCCGGAAGCGATCAACGGTCCGTGGCTCGCGGTCTCCGACGACGGCACGCGCTGCGCGTGGCGCGCGACGGTGGGTGTCGCGACGGAGTGCTACAGCGCGCGACTCGACTTCCCGAGCAACGCGCCCGAGCACCTGACCGCGGACGCGAACTACATCGACACCCTGGATCAGATCGGCGAGCTCGGCTTCATGGCCGGAAACTCGCTGTTGATGGGCGTCGGCGAGACGCTCCCCGCGGGAGGCTTCGACCGCGTCGACCTGTTCGAGGTGCGCTTCCTGCCCGACGGGACGACGACCCAGCACAACCTGACGGCCAGCTCCGGCCAGACGTCGCCGCCCTTCACGCTTCCGCCGCTGATCGAGGCCTCGCAGATCATGCGCAGCGCGGTGAGCGACCGCGTGCTGATCTACGACGACGCGGGGAGCACCGGGCAGTTGCTCATGGTGCAGGCCGGCATGACCGGGTCGACGGTCGTGCTCGACAACGTGCGCGAGCTCGATTGGGTGCGGCGCATGGGCGACGAGCTGTGGTTCTCCGCGGAGCTCGACGGCGCCCAGCGCATCCGTCACATCTTCCGCGTCGCCGGCGATCTGACGAACGCTCCCTCGATCCTCGTCGCGGGCGACGACAACCTGCTGTTCGAGTCGCCGATCCTCGGCTCGAACTGGCTGTCCTTCGTGCGCCGGCTCGAGGCCGGTCCCGTGACGCTCGAGCGCGTCTACCAGGACGGCGTGCATCAAGTGCTGTTGCCCGCGACGGTGCCCGTCGTCGCTGCTCCGGTCCTGCTGCCTTCGGATCACCTGGGCGTGATCGCGACGAACGTGAACGGTCCGCGCGGCATCGTCTTCCGTCCGAGCGCGCCGCGCGGCTGGCTGCTGCGCACGCCGGTTCCGGCGGGGACCACGCTGCTCGGCAACTAGGAGTCTGCGTCACGAGTGGCGGATTCGTGGGTGCTCGCGAGGGCCGCGCCGGCAAGGCGCGTCCGCACCCCGCATGGCCCGAACGCCATTCGGGGTGTGGCGCAACGCAGCCGGCGTGGTCCTCGGGAGTGCCCACGGATTCGCCACCCGTGACGCAGGCTCCTAGGGGCGCGAAGTCCTACACGCCGTCGCGGACGGGCGCATCCACCTGCTGGATGCGCCCGTCCTGCATTTGGACCGCGACGGTCCGGGAGTTGGAGTTGATCCGCGGAAACGGCCCCTGGGGGCCTCCAGAAGCCGATTCGAGGCGATTTCGCGGCTTGGCACGCGCCTTGGAAGAGGGGTCACGTCGGCGCGGATCGGACTGCGCGACGCTCTCTTCTCTCTTCTTCTCAGGTACAGAGACATGACTCCCCGAACTCTCCTCCTCGGCGCGTTCGCCGGCCTCCTCGGCACGACCACCGTCTTCGCCCAGTCCCCCCTCGACCCGGCCGTCTCGATCCCGGCGGCGCAGCGCCCCGACGGCCTGGCCTCGCTCGACTGGAACGGCGACGGAGCGCTGGACTTCGTCGCGACGGTCGACAACCTCGACCGCGTGCTCTTCTTCCAGAACGTCGGCGGCACGTGGACCTCGACGCAGAGCTTCCTGCTCGGCGCCGGCGTCAGCGCCGGCTCGATCGTCGCGGCCGACGTGGACGGTGACGGCGACGCGGACCTTGCCGTGGCGCTCAAGGACATGAACACCGTGCAGGTGCTGCGCAACGACGGCGCCGGCGTGTTCACCTCGGTCGGCACGAACGCGGTCGGACTCGACCCCGTTCACCTGATCTCCGGCGACTGGAACGGCGACGGCATGGCCGACCTGGCCACGGCGAACCGTGATGGCAACAGCCTCTCCGTGCTGGTCGCCACCGGCGGCGGTAGCTTCGGCGCCGCGACCACGCAGGCCGCGAACCTCGACCCGCGCGCGATCGCGGCCGGCGACTGGAACAGCGACGGCGCCATGGACCTCGCGGTGTCGTGCCACGACTCGCGCGAGGTGCGCCTCTTCAGCGGCAACGGACTCGGCGGCTTCAGCGCCGGCACGGTTCTCTCGGTCGGCGGCATCGTGCGCCCCGACGGCATCACCAGCGCCGACGTGGACCAGGACGGCGATGCCGACCTGCTCGTCGCCACCACCGGCAACGGCTTCAACTTCGTCACGACCTTCACGAACACCGGCGGCGTGTTCGGCGCCCCGCTGAACAGCGCGACGGGTGGCTTGAACCCCTCCTCGCTCGCAGCCGCCGACATGAACGGCGACGGCTTCGTCGACGTCGCGGTGACCAACCAGGACTCGAACGCGCTGGCGTTCATGAGCGGCGACGGAAGCGGACTCTTCGCCGTCCAAGCGAATCACGCGACGGGCACGCGCCCCGGCACCGTGATCGCGGCCGACCTCGACGGTGACGGCGACCGCGACGTGCTCACCGCGAACCGCGACAGCAACGACCTCTCGCACTTCACGAACCAGTCCGGCCCCGCCGGCATCGTGAGCTACTGCGAAGGCGGCCTGAACTCGGCCGGAACGCGCGCCACGATCGACACCACCGCCGGCATCTCGATCAGCGGCGGACCCGTGATCCTGCGCGTGCTGAACGCCGTCCCCTCGCAGCCCGGCATCTTCTTCTACGGCGCCGGCCGCGACGCCACGCCCTTCGGCGCCGGCACGCTGTGCGTCGCCGGTCCGCACTACCGCCTGCGCCCCGCGCAGACGCTGAGCCCCGTCGGCTCCGCGAGCCACGTGATCGACTTCAACTCCACGCCGGCCGGTTCCGGCGCGGGCATGATCACCGCCGGCTCGACCTGGAACTTCCAGTTCTGGTACCGCGACCCCGCCGGCACCGCCTTCAACCTCTCGAACGGCCTCGAGCTGACCTTCCAGCCGTAACGCGGCTGCGAGTCCCCCGGCTCGCGTGCTCTCTCTCCCCTGCCAGTGACTCCTGACGTGAGCGCGGGACCCTTCTTCGGAAGGGTCCCGCGTTCTTGCACGTCGCCGCGTGCCGAGCCGTAGCGTCGCGCTACGCCCCGCTCGGGCCGCCGCGGCTGCGCAGGTACTCTTCCATGAACTCGGTGATGTCACCGTCGAGCACGGCTTGCACGTTGCCCTTCTCGAAGTTCGTGCGGTGGTCCTTGACCATCTGGTACGGGTGCATGACGTACGAGCGGATCTGGCTGCCGAAGGCGATCTCGCCCTTCGCGCCGTAGAGCTTGGCGAGTTCCTTGTCGCGCTCCGCCTCGCGCATCTGCAGGATCTTGGCCTTGAGCAGCTTGAGGGCGGTCGCGCGGTTCTTGTGCTGGCTGCGCTCGTTCTGGCAACGCACGACGATACCGGTCGGGATGTGCGTCATGCGCACGGCGGACTCGGTCTTGTTCACGTGCTGGCCGCCGGCGCCGCCCGCGCGCATCGTGTCGACGCGGATCTCGCTGTCCGGGATCTCGAGGTCGCCGTCCAGGTCGTCCTCGATGTCCGGCGTCACGTCGACGGAGGCGAAGGCGGTGTGGCGTCGCGCCTGCGAGTCGAACGGGCTGATGCGCACGATGCGGTGCACGCCCGTCTCGGCCTTCAGGTGACCGAAGGCGAAGGGGCCCTTGATGTGCAGCATCGCGGAGCGGATGCCGGCCTCGGGTTCGTCGGTGCGCTCGATCTCCTCGACGTCGAAGCCTTGGCGCTCGCCCCAGCGCGCGTACATGCGCATCAGCATGCCGGCCCAGTCGCACGAGTCGACGCCGCCGGCACCGGCCGAGATCGCGAGGAAGGCGTTCGAGCGATCCTGCGGACCGCCGAGCATCACGCGGAACTCGAGCCGCTCGATGCCCTCGGTGGCCTTCGCGACCGCTTCTTCGAGGTCGTCGGCGACCGCGTCCTCGTCCTCCGCGCCCATCTCGGCGAGCGCTTCGATGTCGTCGAGGGCCGTCTGCACCTCTTCGATCGGTTCGGTGATCGTCTTCGCGGCCTTCTTCTCCGAGATCATCTTCTGCGCGAGCTCCTGGTCGTTCCAGAAGTCGCCCGAGAGCTCGGCCGCTTCGATCTCTTTCAGACGCTCGAGCTGCGAGGAGTAGTCAAAGACTCTCCTTCAGCTGCTCGAGCCGGCGCAGGAAGGCGGTCGCCTGGTCCTGGGATTCCTTGATGCTGGCCATGGGGCGGAGGATTCTACGCTCTCGGGAGAGCAGCGGAAGGGGCGCGCCGCGGCTTCTCGAGGCGCGCGGACCGCGCTCGCGGTCGTCGAGCTCAGCGCTCCGCCGCCGGATCTTCGCCGTCGAGCACGTCGAGGATCCCCTCTTCGGCGACGAGCCGCTCCATGTCCTCCCGCGACTTGGGCGCGTCGCTGGTGATCACCTCGCAGCCGTCCTCGGTGATCACGACGACGTCTTCGATGCGGATGCCGATGTCCGTCGCCGGCTCGTAGAGCCCGGGCTCGATCGTGAAGACCATCCCCGGCGACAGGACCGTCGCGTAGTCGCCGGGGTCGTGCACCTCCATGCCGACCCAGTGGCAGACGCCGTGGCGGATCAGGCTGGAGAACCCGCGTTCGACGAGCACGCCGTTCGCCGCGCCGGTGACGGAACCGATCGTCGCGCCCGGCTTCGCCGCCTCGATGCCCGCCAGCTGCGCGGCGAGCACGGCGTCGTAGAGCTCGGCCTGGCGGTCGGTGAAGTTGCCGTTCACGGGCCAGGTGCGCGTGATGTCGGTGACGTAGTGGTCGATCTCGGGACCGTAGTCGATCAGCAGGATGTCGCCGTCCTGCATGCGGCGGTCGTTCGCCTGGTAGTGCAGCGTCAGCGAGTTCGCCCCGCTGCCGACGATCGGGTGGTAGGCGGAGCCGGCGGCGCCGTTGCGACGTTGGACCCACGCCATCAGCGAGTCGAGCTCCCATTCGCCGAGCCCGGAGCGGGTCGAGCGGACGGCTTCGTTCATCGCGAGCGCTCCGGCGACGCTCGCGCGGCGCAGCGCGTCGAGTTCCTCTTCCGTCTTCACGAGGCGCAGCTCGATGATCTCGCGCGCGCAGTTCTTGACCGCCGCCCCGTAGCGTTCCTCGAGCTTCGTCTTGAGTTGCTTCTCGCGGTTCGGACGCCCGTCGAAGGGATCGCGGGCCTGCGCGTTGTCCGCCGGCTGCGCGCGGTCGTAGCCGCCCGACAAGGTCACCCACGGGTGGTACGAGATCCAGACGCGATCGCCGTCGTCGATCATCTCGTCGAGCACGGCTTCCATGTCGTCCACCGAGCGGATCTCGTCGACGCCGGTGAGCGGCGTCACCCAGCGGTCGCCGGCATCCCAACGCTCACCGTTCCACACTTCGTAGCGCTCGTCGTGCGGCGGGAGGAACAGCACCTGACGCCCCGTTTCGAAGTCCATCGCGAAGGCCGCGTCCGGGCTCTCGACGCCGGTCAGGTACCAGAAGGTCTTGTCCTGGTGGAAGCGAGTGTAGTCGCGCGTCTCGTGCATGCCGCGCAGCACCAGGACGCCTTCGTTGCCGAGCTTCTCGCCGAGCGCCGCGCGGCGGCCGGCATGGAAGTCGGCGCCCAGACCGCAGCGGATGTTCAGCGGCGGCGTCGGCGGGACGTGGGCGGGTTCTTGCGGAGCGACGAGGAGGAAGAGACTGGTGAGGATCGCGTGCATGGCGGTGTGCGGGACGAAGGGGCGGACAGCATACGGCAAGCGCCCGGGGCGATCGTAACGACCTCGTTCGGCTGCCGCGGAGCCGGTCAGGGCAACGCGATCGGGATCGGGCGATCCAGCCGCAGCTCGTGCGGTTCGACGTGCGCGAGGTAGGCGATGGCTTCGACGCCGGCGTCGAGCGCCGCGCGCAGGGCCTTCGCGTAGGCCGGGTCGATGTGCGCCGCGGGCGCGAAGCGGTCGGCGTCGGCGCGGCTGACGAAGAAGAAGATCACGGCGCGGTCGCCGGCGGCGACGAGCTGGGTGAGCTCCTCGAGGTGCTTCTTCCCGCGCGCGGTGACGGCATCGGGGAACATCGCGACGCGGTCCTCGACGAGCGTCGTGCACTTGACCTCGACCCAGCAGCGGCCGCGGGCCGGATCCTCGAGCAGGAAGTCGATGCGCGTGCCGTCGCTGCTCTTCACCTCGGCTCGTACATGCGCATAGCCGGCGAGTTCAGCGATCGTTCCGGCGCGCAGGGCCTCACCGACGACCGGGTTCGGCAGCAGCGTGTCGACGTTGACCCACTCGTCGCCGACGCGGATCGTCTGCAGCGTCTTCGCGAGCTTGCGTTTCGGGTTGGCGCTGATGCGCAAGACCACTTCCGCGCGGTCGGGCAAGCAGCCGATCAAGCGGCCGGGGTTCGGACAGTGCGTCGTCTCGACGGCGCCGTCCGCGAGCTCGACGTCGGCGAGGAAGCGCTTGTAGCGACGCAGCAGCGTCCCGCGCTCGAGCCGCTCTTCGATCTTCACGCCAGCAAGCCCCACGCGCCGCCCTCGACGACGCGCCACGATTCGCGTTGCGCACGTTCGCGAAGCACCGCGTCGGGCGTGACGCAGACCGGGTGGCTGACGGCGGCGAGCAACGGCAAGTCGTTGTGCGAGTCGGAGTAGAACCAGCTCTCGTCGAGCTGGTCGAGGCGCAGGCCGCGTTCGGCGAGCCAATGCTCGACGGCGTGCAGCTTGCCTTCGCGGAAGCACGCGGCACCGGACAGACGGCCGGTGTAGCGGCCCTCCGCGCGCTCGCCGCGCGTCGCCAGGCACTCGTCGATGCCCAGCTCGGTCGCGATGGCCTCCGCGAGGAAGTCGTGGCTCGCGCTCGCCAACACGACGACGTCGCCGCGCTCGCGGTGCGCACGGATGCGGTCGAGCGCGGCGGAGCGCAAGCGCGCGTCGAGCTCCCCGCCGAGGTAGTCCGAGCGCCACGTCAGCAGCGTGTCCCAGTCCTCGCGGATCAGCGGCTGCAGCTGGAAGCGCATGTACTCGTCGATGTCGAGCACGCCGCGCAGGTACTCGTCCTGGAAGCGCTCGACGTCGCGCATGTAGTCGAGGCCGCGCGCGACGAGGAAGCGCGACCAGGCGAACTCGGAGTCGCCGTCGATCAGCGTTCCGTCGAGGTCGAAGAAGGCGATGCGGATCATGGGGGGCAAGTCGAGGGGCGCCGCTCGCGTACCTGCGAGTGCGGCGCCCCCCCGGTTCGTCGTGTCGTTTCGTTCAGACGGAGATGGCGTACTCGTCGTCGCCGTCCTCGATCGGGTAGCGCGGGCCGCCGGGGCCGCCGACGCTGGACTTCCACGGATCGGGGCGCATGAGCGGCCGCACGGTCGCCTGGCTCGCGCCGACGGCGGCGTGCGTGCGCGCGCCGTTCACGATCACGCGGAAAGCGACCAGCGCCTGCGCGACGAAGGCGATCAGCAGCACCCGGCCGAAGTCGGGATTGCCGTCGAGGCCGAGCTCGAGCTGCGCGATCAGCCGCGCGACGCCGTACATCACGAGTCCTTCGACGATCAAGAGCAGGATCATCGGGCGCAGCGTCTGGATCGGATGGCGCAGCATCGTGAAGAAGGTCAGGATGCCGTTCCAGACGACCGAGCTGGTGTCGTGCAGCGCGATGCGCGTGCGCGTGTAGCGCGCCCAGGTCAGGACGCCGAACAGTCCGACGGCGAAGAGGCTCGCCTGCGTCCAGCCGAGGTGCACGACGAGTTCCTCGGACGGCAGCGTCTCGAGCGCGCCCCAGTCCGACTTCGGAACGCCGTACATGCCCTTCAGCACGAGCTCGTTCCACGGCATGCCGTAGAGCAGCCAGCCGAGCACGGAGATCTTGATCAGCACGAGGATCAGGAGGCGGAGGAAGCGCCCGAAGTAGCGCGTGCCGCCGAGGAAGAAGCGCTTCACGTACTTGCCGCGCCGCTTGCCGAGCGTGATCTGCAGCCAGCCGCCCGCCGCGAAGGTGCCCCACAGGATCGCGAGGAAGGCCGTGACCGCGCCGACGCGCGCCGAGTTCGTGTTCAGCGAACTGAGCTTGTCCGCGTGGTCCGCCAGGAAGGTGGCGTCCGCGACCGCGCCCTCCGCGGCGGTGAAGCTACGGAACAGGCTGGTCATGATCGCGCCGTGCTCGTAGCGCTCGCCGATCATCGAGTTGAAGGCGGAGAACCACGGCAGGGTGACGGTGAGGCCGAGGATCAGCATCACGAACCAGCACACCAGCCAGACAGGCACGCGGCGGCAGGTCCAGGTGAGGGCGCGCAGGAAGATCCAGCCGCCCTTGCGCGGCGCGGACTCGTGCGGGTCGGGCGCGTGCAGCGGGGTCCGCTCGGGCGCCGGGACATCGACGACGACGGCGTCCATCCTCAACCTCCGATCGCCGATTGCCACACGAGCTGACTCTGCGTGAAGCGCAGCACTCGTTCGGTCCAGTGCAGCGCCGCTGCCTTGCCGTCACGACCGTTCGGTCGGCGGAACCATTGGTTGTCGCTCATGTCGAGATCCATGTAGATCTTCCGCTCGGGATCGAGGATCACTGACTTCGTGCGCCAGTCCTTCGGCAGCTCGCGCTCCCACTTCATCCACGGGCGCGCGAGTTGTTCCTCGCGGGACCAGGTGAACTCCTGGACGAGGTCCGCGGCGGGCGGCGCGTTCTCGACGTCGCCCTCGAACTCGTACTGCACGCGAACCAGGAGCGGCATGCAAAGCTCGCCCTTGCGGCGCAGCGTCAACTCGAGCACTTGCGGTGCTTCCGGTTCCTCGGGCGCCTCGGCGGTCTCTTCCGCGTCGGCCTCGCGGCGCTTCTCCCACTGACCCGCGTCGTTCAGGAACCAGCCAACGGGTTCCTTCGCCTTCGACTCGTCCACTTCCACCGACCAGTCGATCGTCTTGACGGTCTGGAAGGCGTCCTCGAGGAACCACGCGACGTCGGCGCCGGAGTGTTCGAGGAAGGACGCGTAGAAGTCCTGCGGGTACGGGTGGCGGTAGCGCCAGTCGGCCGCATAGGCGCGCATTCCGCGCAGGAAGGCCTCTTCGCCGACGAGGCCGCGAAGCGTGCGCAGGGCGACCGCGGTGCGCGGATAAGAGTTGGTGCGGTGGCTGTTGCCGTCGACGTACTTCCAGCAGTACGTCTCGATCGGATCGTCGTCGGGCGAGCGCAGGTATCCGTAGCGATCGCTCCAGCGCGTGTCGTAGCGGCGGTCGACGAGCGTCAACCACGGTTGGTCGCGCCACAGGTCGACGACGCCGCTCGAGCGCAGCGGTCTGCCAATCACGTTCTGCACCGGCGAGACGACGTAGCCCCACGCGTTCTTCGTGAGCTTCCACTCGTCGACCCAGTCGGGTCGCGGCAGGCGCAGGTCCTGCGCGGTCAGCGCGCGCTCGATCCGACTTCCACCCGAGCCGGGCAGTGCGGTCGGACGCACGCCGTCGAGCGGGACGCGCGCGTAGTCGGTCGTGTCGACTTCCGGACCGAAGACGCGCCAGAGCACTTCCGAGTCTGTGTAGGAGTTGAAGCCCTCGTCGAGCCACGCCGCCTCGAACTCGTTGTTGCCGACCAGGCCGTACCAGAACTGGTGGCCGGCTTCGTGCACGGTGACGCTTTCGGGCGAGTGCATCGACGGACGCGTGTACATCCTCGTTCCGGCGGTGAACAGCGTCGGATACTCCATTCCCCCGGCGCCGCGCGCGCCCCAGGCGGGATCGATCACGGTGATGTGTTCGTAGGGATACTCGCCGAACCACAGGCCGTAGAAGAACAGCGCGGCTTCGGTCGCGAGCGCGTGACGTTCCGCTTGGTCGACGTGTTCCGGCTGGATCAGCACGGTGATGTCGACATCGCGCAGCGCGAGGTTCGCGTCCTCACCGAAGGCCGCGCGCGCCTTGGCGACTTCGTCGGGGAAGCGCACGTCGGCCCACTCGTTCCAGCTGAACTTCTTGGTATGCACCTGGTACTTCGTGTCGCCCGTCCAGGTGAAGTCGTGCACGCGCGCCGGCAGTCCGAACTGGTCGAGTCGCGTGCGGTCGGCGAGCGACGGCGCCTCGAAGACGACCTGCACGCGGTCGTCGCCCTTGATCATGTCCTGGATGCGCACGCCCGAGCCGTAGACCTTCTCGGAGTAGCGCGCCGGCAGGTCGAGGCTGACCTTGTAGTAGCCGTAGTCGGCGTAGAACTCGGTCGACGCGTGGAACTGGTGGCAGTTCCAACCGCGGCCGCCTTCATAGACGCCGAGCTTCGGGAACCACTGCGCGACGAGCAGGAAGTCGTCCTTGTAGCCGGTGCGACGACGCACGCGCGGCAGACGCGACGACCACTCGACCTCGATCTCGACCTCTTCTCGATCGGCGATCGAGCGCGGCAAGTCGACCGAGACGACCGTGTGGTCCTGGACGGCGAGGTAGCCCTGCAAGTCGCCGGGCTTCGCGTCGGGCGTGCGGTAGCGCAGCGTGTCCGTCACGTCGACGCCGCCGACCTTGACCGACTCGATCTGCTGCCAGCCCCACCAGTTCTCCTTCGCGATCTCCTCGGTGCTCTTGCCGCGCAAGCTGCCGCCGGCCTCCGACATGTGTGCGGAGCGGTTGTTCGCGAAGGCGTTGAGGTAGAGGTGGAACCAGAGGTCGCCGACCGGCTCGCCCGAGCGGTTCGTCCAGCGGATCGTCTCCGAACCGACGAGGCGCTTCGGCTTCTCGTCGATGTCCTCGAGGCGCGCCCGGATGTCGTACTCGACGGTCGAGGAGCGCAGGTCGCGGGCTTCGAGGTCCGCGGGGCGGGTCGCTCGGGGAGCCGAGGCGGACGGGGTGGAGTCCTCTTGGACGAGACCCGAAGGGACCGCCGCCAAGAGCAGGGCGCAGAGCTGGATCATGGGGCATTCCCTCGCGTGGGCCGGGCGCATTGTGCGGGCCGGGGCCCGGCGCGGCAAGTGCCGTCGCCGTAAACGCTTGGGAGAGAAAGAATTGCGCCGACGGTCCGGGAGGCCTCCGGTCCTCGCTCAGGCCCGATCCGCAGTCTCCGATCACCCTCCCGGCGCACCCCCGGCCGGATCGCCCGCGGATCCGGGAATTCTCGCAGCAATCGACTCAGGCGGCCCGAGATCCGGCCGATAACGCCAGTGAACCTCCCGCAAGGGAACCCCTCAGTGGAGGGCCATGTGATGCATATCGGAAACTCCTCACCCCTGAACCCGCGCCCCGGACGCCCCGGTGACCGCCGTGGGATCGACCTGACCCGCGAGAACCGGGAAGGGCTGCAAGAGGCCGCGGACCGCGCGCTGGAGCAGATGCGCCGGGCCAGCCAGGCCGACCCCCTCGAGGCCGCCCGTGAGGCCGCGGCCAAGGACGAGGCCCGCGCCGCCGAGGCGAAGGCCCACGCCCGCACGGAGGACAAGATCGAACTCTCCTCCGGCGCGGAGCGCCTGGCGAGCGGCGAGCTCCCCGGGCCCCGCGGCGCGAAGGAGACTCCCGAGGCCCGCGCCCAGCGCATCGCCGAGCTGAAGGAAGCCTTCCAGACGGGCGACCTGCACTCCCCCGAGCGCCTCGCCCGCGCCGCCGAACGTCTCCTGATGAGCGACGACTGAGCCGATCGACTCGGATCGTCGCACCGAACGAAACACCCCGCGCCCTCGAAAGGCGCGGGGTGTTTCGCTTCGTGGGCCGAGGTGGTGATGCGCCGCAGCGGCGTGCTCGGTGCGGGGGCGATCGGGATCGTCGGGGTGCTCGTCGGCGCGTTCTCGCTCGAGCTCGGCAACCGGCGCGTCAGCAGCCGCGGCTTCGGGGCACCCGATGAGCTGCTCTCGAACGAACGCGACGAGCCGCGGCATCCACCGCGGCTCGTCGGATTCAAGGTCGTATCGAGGTCTGACCGCTAGAGCATCCGCGACAGCTGGTGCGCCGCGAAGTGCGCGAACGAGCGGGGTGAGAGCAAGTAGACCTCCCAGGTCTCGCTCTGGTCGACGCGCTCGCAGTAGCGGCGCAGCGACTTGCGCACGTCGGGCGACGAGGCGTCGAGGTGGATCGCGCCGGACCAGATGGCGACGCCCGTCTCGGTCGCGACGAGGTCGATCTGCATCGAGAGGCGCTGCGGGTCGAAGAACTGATGGTCGGTGACCGTCGTCACGAAGACGCCGTCGAGCTGATAGCGACGTGCGAGCGAGATGATCGTGCGCGGGTCGTAGTTGCCGCGGCGATAGGGGTCGCTGCCGGGGACCTCCTCGAGGTCCTTCGGGTCGAGCGGAACGATCTCGTACGGCGTGCCGCGGCTGAACTCGGTGAAGATCGCCGAGCGCAGGACGCGTTCCTGGTCCACGTCGAGGTCGAGCCCGGTGAGCGGCACGAGTCCGACGCGCTGCAGGTGGTAGGTGTCGAAGTCGCTCGCGATGTTCGCCGTCGCGAGGTCGAGGTCGGCCGACCGGTTGAGCATGCAGCCGGGGGCGAACAGCAGGCCCAGGAGGGCGGCGGTGAGGTGCAGCTTCATTCTTTGACTTTCTTCGGCTCGGCCGCGCGGCCCGCGGAGGCTTCGGCGGGCAGGTCGGGCGTCAGCGCGCCCTCGGTCATGCGCTGGATGCGTTGCCAGTCGATCTTCGCCTCGATCAGCAGCTTCTCCGCTTGCAAGCGACGGATCTGCGCGGTCGTGAGGTGTTCGGCGAGCGCGAGGTTGTCGGCCTCGAGCTTCTTCGTGCGGTTCTGCTCTTCGAGGAAGCGCGCTTGCAGCTCGCTCAGATCCTTTTCGAGCTGCGCGGCGTGCGACTCGGCCTGGTCGAGGGCCGCGGCGAGACCTTGGATCTCGAACTGCAGCGCTTCGTTCTCCTCGACGGTCTCCTGGAAGCGCTCGAGCAGGTACATGCGCGAGCCGCTGTCGACGCCGACCTCGCGGTTCGCCTGACCGTCGTTGATGGTCAAGCTGCCGCTCTTCGGGCCGCCGACGACGGAGCCGTCGCGGGCGTAGAGCGTGCCGGGTTCGACGACCTGCGTGGTCGGCTGTTGCCACGGCAGCGCGGTCTGCGAGGAGTTCGTGGGAGTCGTGCGCGGGGTCGAAGTGCACGCGGCCGCGCCGAGCAGGAGGGAGAGCGCGCCGAGTCGGCGGACGGGGAGTGAGTTCATGCCGAATGCGCCTCCGAGGCGCCGTTTTCGTAGTCGAGTTCGATGACGGTGCGCTCACCGCACGAGCAGGTCAGTTCGATCGCTTGCACGCGGCCGGCGACCTCCACCATGCGCACGCCCTTCTGCGGCGCGCAACCGCCGTCGTTGCCGGACGCGAGCTGCGAGGCCGTGGGAACGCGGCGCACGCTCTCGAGCTGCACGCGGTCGCGCTTGATGATGGTGTGTCGGATCGTCATGGTTCAGCCGGTGATGTCGATGCGTCTTCCGGCCTCGTCGTCGTCGGGGTGGCCGACGCTGCCGTGTTCTGGTTGGTTCGCCGGTTCGGAGTTCGGCTCCTCGCCCTCGCCGTCGAGGCGGAAGCCGCGTGCGTCTTCCGAGTTCGGACGGCGTCCCCCACGGCCTCCGCTGGGCAGCGTGTAGATGCGTTCGGTCCGGACTCTTCCGACGTCTCCGTCCATGGCGCTTCCTCGCGAGTTCGTTCGGGGTCAGTTCGTGCCGATCAAGGCACCCAGGTTCTTGTTCATGCGGTAGAGCGCGCGGCTGTGAATCTGACTGACGCGCGACTCGGTGACGCCGAGGATCTCACTGATCTCCTTCAGGAGCAGTTCCTCGGCGTAGTAGAGCGTGATGACCGTCTTCTCCTGGTCCGGGAGCTGACTGATCGCTTCGACGAGCAACTCCTTCAGCTCCTCGAACTCCGCGCTGCCGACGGGATCGTCGGACTTGGGGTCGCAGAGCATCGCGGCGAGCTCGACGGACGGACCTTCGTCGATCGACGTCTCGTTCGAGTTCTTCGCGCTGAGCAGGATCTCGTCGACCTCGTCGGGGCTGATGCCCATCGCCTCGGCGATCTCCTCGGGAGCGGGGACGACGCCGTTCTCCTGCTCGAGGCGCGTGACGGTCTTGTCGAGTTCGCGCACCTTCTCGCGTCGGCCGCGCGGCAGGAAGTCGGAGCGACGCAGCTCGTCGAGGATCGCGCCGCGGATCTTGGTATAGGCGTAGGTCGAGAACTTCAGCCCGCGCGACGCGTCCCACGAGTCAGCGGCGGCGATCAGGCCGAGCATGCCGAAGCCGTAGACGTCGTCGCGGTCGATGCCGCCGGGCATGTCGAAGCTCATGCGACCGGCGATGTGCTTCAGCAGCGGGATGTGTTCGAGGATCAGCCGATCGCGATCCGTCCCGCCCGCGCCGAGCACTCTCTGGTCGGTCCACTCAGCCACGCGGCACCTCTTGCGACGCTTCGATCGCTTCCTCGCGCGGCGTGAGCGAGCCCGTCCAGGCGATCGCCCAAGCGCCGACGCGCGTCACCACGCGCACCGCCACGTACGCCGCGAACCCGCGTGCGCATGCCGTCAAGAGCGGCACGTCGGCGAGCAACCCGAGCAGCACGACGAGTGCGCCCGAGAAGACGGCGACGAAGCGCCCGAGGGCCGTCCAGTAGCGGTCGAGAGAGATTTCCACGGAAGAGCTATCGGCGGATGCCGTCCTGAGCCTTTAGCCGGGAATCGCTTGTGAGGCCGCCGACGAGAGCCGTCGGACGCGTCCGGCGAGCCTCCGCAAGCAGTTGACAGCCAGGGAGTTACGTTGGACCTCGACGAAGGCGCGGCGGGCCTTCTCGCCCTCCGCCACGGCCAGCGAGGCGGGCAGCCAGCCGGCCAGCTGCGGGCGCCGGCAGAGGAAGCGCTGGCAGGCCTCGGAGAGTCGCCGCGCGAGGCGCTCGGCCTCCTCGAGGCCGCTGACCTGGTTCAGCACGAGCTCGGGCGTCGGGACTTCGCGGCCGGCTTCGCGCGCCCAGGAGTCGAGCGCCTTGTAGAGCCCGTACGCGTCGGTGAGCGCCGAGGGTTGCGGCGTCGTCACAACGAAGACGTGGTCCGCGGCCGCGCTGAAGGCGAGTACATCGGGGCCGATGCCCGCCGCGCTGTCGGCGATCACGAGGTCGTAGTCGCGTGAGAGCTCGGACAGCTCGCGCAGCAGTCGTGCGCGCGCCGCGCCCTCGAGGCGCCCCATCGCCGCTTCG
Source organism: Planctomycetota bacterium (assembly GCA_020638835.1). GTDB lineage: Bacteria > Planctomycetota > UBA1135 > UBA1135 > JACKHV01. Next base: position 233,061 of record JACKHV010000004.1, read on the forward strand.
CCGGACCCCGCGGGCAAGAGCTCGACGCCGCACGGTCCGCTGACGACGCAGTCGGAGAGCTCGCACTCGCCCGCGAGCACCTCGCTGATCGTGTGCGCGGGGTGCAGCGAGAGCATCACGTCGAGGTTCGCGAGGCCCAGGTCCAGGTCGACGAGCAGCACGCGCAGACCTTCGCGCGCGAGGTGCACGCCGAGGTTCGCGACGAGCGTCGACTTGCCGACACCGCCCTTGCCGCCCGTGAAGAGCAGCAGCGGAGCGACGTCGCCGCCGCCGGCGGACTCGAAGCGTTGTTGGAAGCCTTGGATCACGACAGCTTCCCGCGCAGGAAGAGGTCGGCGAGCGCCTCGGGCGTCGCCCGGTGCAGGCTGCGTCCCAGGTCGCGGCCGTCGGAGAGGAACGCGATCGGCAGACCGAGCTCGGCGACGTACTCGAGCACGTGGGCCGGCTCGGGCGTCTCGTCGAGCTTGGTGATCACGCAACCCGCGAGTCGCAGGTCGCCGAACTGGCTGATGGCGCTCTGCATCGCGGCGCGGTGCAGGGTCGCGGGCAGGACGAGGAAGGATGAGAGCTCGACTTTCGCTTCTTCGGCCTCGAGGTTGCGGCGCAGCTCGACGAGGCGGGCGCAGTCCTGTTGCGGACGACCCGTGGTGTCGAGCAGGACGACTTCGCATCCGGCCGCACCGATCGACTGCTGGTTGAGGTCCGCGCCGTCGGGCAGCGCGCGCGCTTCGACGCGCAACGCCGCGGCGTAGGCTTCGAGCTGTTCGACCGCGCCGACGCGGCGGCTGTCGAGCGACGCGAAGCGCAGCGGATGGCCGCCGCGGACGAGGCGCGCGCCGATCTTGATCAGTCCGCTGGTCTTGCCGGAACCGGTCGGGCCGACGAGCGCGAGCACGCGCGTCAGGCCTTGCGCCTTCGGCAGCTTCGCGATGCGGAAGGCGGAACCGATGGCGTTGCCGACCTGGTCGATCGGGTGCTCCTCGGTGCCTTCCTCGACGTTCGAGAGCACGCGCTCGATCCACTCCTGGCTGGTCCCCGTCGCGCTGAGGCGACCGGCGAGCTCCTCGAGCAGCGCGGGACGCTTCGTCGGTGGCTCGGTCGCTTCCGCCTTGGGGAAGCGCACGACGTCGGCCGGCTTCGGGCTGCGCGCGGGTTTCGGCGCGCCGCTCTCGACGGCGGGGACCGCGGCGGACTGGTCGACCGTCACGGCGAGCGTGATGCCGCCGTCCGAGGTGCGCTCGTGCCCCACGACCACGGCGCCCTCGCCGTGCGTGCGTTTGGCGCGCCGCAGCGCGTCGTTCAGGTCATTGCCACGAATTCTGTGAATCTGCATCTAGTTCTCCATCTTCACGACCGCGGCGGTCTCCACCGCACGCGCCGGAACCACTTCGTTGTAGGAGAGCACCGCCACCTTCGGCAGCGAGGCGCGCACCAGTTCGTTGAGGAAACGCCGCACGTTCGAGCGAACGAGCAGCACGACGTCCTTGCCACCCTGAGTCGCTTGGGAGATCGAGTCCCCGATGCGCTCCATGAGCTGTTGCAAGTAGGCGGGGCCGACCGAGCCGTGCTCGGTCTCGACGCCGGTTCCGACGGCCGAAGCGAGGCGGCCCTCGATCTCCGGGTCGAGCGTGACCGCGTGCACGCGGCCTTCCTTGTCGGCGTACATCTCGCACAGCGCGCGACCGAGGCGCTGGCGCACCAGCTCCGTCAAGGTCTCCGCGTCCTTCGTGCGGTGGACGTTGTCGGCGAGCACTTCGAGGATCGCGGGCATGTTGCGCACGGGCACGCTCTCGCGGAGCAGGTTGCGCAGCACCTTCTGGATCTCTCCGAAGCCCATCTTGTCGGGCACGAGTTCCTCGACGACGGCGGGCGCGATCTTCTTCGCGCTCTCGACGAGCTCCTTCACGTCGTCGCGGTTCAGGATGTCCGCGATGTTGCCGCGCAGCGTCTCCGAAAGGTGCGTGACGAGCACGCTCGTCGGGTCGATGACCGTGTAACCGAGCAGCTCGGCCTCGTCGCGCAGACCGCTCTGGATCCACCACGCCGGCAGTCCGAAAGCGGGATCCGTCGTCTCTTCGCCCTCGACGCGGCCGCTGGCCGTGCCGGAGTCCATCGCGAGGAAGCGACCGGGTTCGATCGTGCCGCGCGTGACTTCCTGGCCGCCGATCAGCACGCGGTAGGCGTTCGGCGCGAGGCGGATGTTGTCCTTGATGCGCACCGGCGGGAGCACGAGCCCATCGTTCAGCGCGAAGCGCCGGCGCAGCTGTGCGATGTGGTCGAGGATGCCCGCGCCGTTCTCGTCCTTGACGAGCGGAATGAGGCGGTAGCCGATCTCGAGGCTCACGCGATCGACGTGCAGCAGCCCTTCGATCGGGTCCTCGGTGTTCGTGCGCTCCGCGGCGGCCTCGGCTTCCGCGCGCTCCGTGGCGACGCGCTCCGCCGTCTCCTCCGCGGTCTCGGCGCCGCGCGTCGCGTTCCAGACGATCATCAGGACCGTCGCGAGGATGAAGAACGGCAGGCGCGGCATGCCGGGGAGCAGTCCGACGAGGAACATCATCCCCGCCGCGATCAGCGTCGCCTTCGGACGCGAGCCCATCTGCCCCATCAGGTTCGTGCCCAGGCTCTCCGTGCTGCTGTTCTTGGTGATCAGCACCGCGGCGGCCGTCGAGACGAAGAGCGCGGGGATCTGGCTGACGAGACCGTCGCCGATGGTCAGCTTGGAGTAGGTCTCCGCCGCCGTCGACATGTCCATCCCCGCGAGGCTGGCGATCGTGATGCCGCCGACCAGGTTGAGCGCGGTGATGATCAAGCCCGCCACGGCGTCGCCGCGCACGAACTTCGACGCACCGTCCATCGCGCCGTAGAACTCGGCCTCGGTGGCGACGCTGATGCGCCGCGCCTTGGCTTCGCTCGCGTCGATCAAGCCGCCGTTCAGGTCGGCGTCGATCGCCATCTGCTTGCCGGGCATCGCGTCGAGCACGAAGCGCGCCGCGACTTCACTGATCCGCGTCGAGCCCTTCGTGATGACGACGAACTGGATGATGATCAGGATCAGGAACACGACGAGGCCGACGGTGATGTTGTCGCCGACGACGTACTCGCCGAAGGTCGTGATGATGCTGCCGGCCTTGCCACCGGAGAGGATCAGGCGCGTGGACGCGACGTTCAGGCCCAGGCGGAACAAGGTCGCGAACAGCAGGATGCTGGGGAAGGTCGAGACCTCGTGCGCCGCGCGGGCGTTCAAGGTGACCATCAGGAGCAGCATCGAGATGGTGATGTTCGTCGCCAGCAGGATGTCGAGCAGGTGCGGCGAGACCGGCGTGATCAGCGTGACGAGCAAGCCCATCACGCCGACGCCCATGATCCAGTCGGCGTACTTCGCGAGGAACTCGCCGAAGCGCTGCGTGGGAGCTGCGTGGTTGTCGTTCATGGTCGCCATGTTTCCCCGGCCGCTAGACCGCGGCGGCGGCGCGCGTTCCTTGGACGCGGTAGACGTACGCCAGCACGCCGGCGACGGCTTCGAAGAACTGCTCGGGAATCGCCTCGCCGATCTCGACCTGCGCGTGCAGCGCGCGAGCGAGCGGGACGTCCTCGAACAGGACCACGCCGTTCTCGCGCGCGATCTCCTTGATCTTCTGGGCGACGTGATCGACGCCCTTCGCGACGACGACGGGAGCGTTGCCGCCGTCCGTGTCGCGGTCGTACTTCAGCGCGACGGCGAAGTGCGTCGGGTTCGTCACGACGACGGTCGCCTCGGGCACCTCGGCCATCATCCGACGGCTCGCCATCTCGCGCTGCACCTGACGGATGCGTGCCTTGATGTGCGGATCGCCCTCGATGTTCTTCTGCTCCTCGCGCACTTCCTGCTTCGTCATGCGCAGGTCCTTGCCGTGCTGGAAGCGCTGGAAGAGCATGTCGACGAGGCCGAGCGCGAGGATCGCGACCAGGGCCGCGATCGAGGCCTTCGAGACGACCGCGCCGATGCCGGCGAGCACGGGTTCCAGCTCCGACTGCTCGAAGCCGGTGATGTTCGCGATCTCGCCCGAGGCGACGATCACCATGACCACGCCGATCAGTCCGATCTTCCCGACGGCGAGCCCCGTGCGCACGACGGCGCGCATCGAGAACATCTTCTCGAGGCCCTTGACCGGGTTGATCTTGCCCGGATTCAGCTCGACGGCCTTCGGCGAGATCTTGAACCCCACCTGCCCGTAGGCGACGAGCAGGCCGATCAGGAAGAGCGGGACGGCGAAGTAGGCGACGCCTTCCAGCGCGCTCATGCCGTCCGCGTTGATCAACGCCGCCGCGTTCGCGATGTCGAGCTCCGACGTGCCCTGCACGCCGAGCGCGAGCAACGAGTCGGAGACGAGGTTGCCGAGCCCCGAGATCACCGCGCCTCCGCCGACGAGCACGACGCCGAGTCCGGCGAGCAACATCCCCGCGGCCGTGAACTCCTGCGAGAACGCCACTTGGCCCTTCTCGCGAGCTTCTTCGCGCCGCCGCGGGCTGGCTTCTTCTGTCTTGTCCTGATCGTTCTGTTCGTCGGCCACGGGTTCAGCCTCCGATCACGTTCAGGCCGGCGTCGAGGCCGGACATCAAGCTGTGGTACAGGCCGTTCATGGCGGGTGCCACGAGCGGGGCGAAGAGCAACATCGCTCCCAGCGCGACGGCGATGCGCAGGGTGAAGCCGACCTCGAGCACGTTCAGCTGCGGCACGACGCGCGCGAGGAGTCCGATCAGCACGCTGACGAGCAGCAGCAGCACCATGACGGGCGCGGCGAAGACCACGCCCGCCTTGAACATCTGCGTCATGAAGGTCTGCAGCAGCACGGAGGTTTCCGCGCTGAAGTCGAGCGCTCCGACGGGCGCGCGGCCGAACGACTCGCCCAGCGCGCGAAGCAGCCAGTGGTGCCCGTCGACGGCCAGCAGACCGATGAAGAAGAGCACCTCGTAGAAGCGCGTGATGAGCGGCGTGCGCAAGCCCGTCGCCGGGTCGACGACCGCGGCCATCGTGAACGCCATCTCGTGACCGATCAGCTCGCCGCAGACGCGCACCGCGAGCACGACGAGGTGCGCGATGAAGGCCAGGAACAGGCCGAGCAACACCTCGCGCAGGCACAGCAGGCCGTACTCGAAGGCCGGAACATCGCCGGTGAGGTCGTGTCCGGTCGCGAGGAAGAGCGCGATCGAGACGCCGAAGATCAACGCGACGCGATAGCCCGTGAAGCTCGCACCATCACCCAAGAGCGGCGCGCCCAGCACGAGCGCGCTGGTCCGCACCATGTACAGGCCGAACGCGGCCAGGGTTCCGATCTCGGGGAGGGCGAATTCCATCGGTCAGGAGAGTCCGAAGGCCGGGAGCTTGGACATGATCTCGATCGTGTAGTCCTGCAGGAGCTGCAGGGCGGGCGCGAGCAGCAGCAGCGTCACGAGCATGACCGCGAACATCTTCGGGATCAGGCTCATGGTCTGTTCCTGCACCGAAGTGAGCGCCTGGAACAGGCTCACCGCGAGGCCCACGATCAAGCCGACAATCAACACGGGTCCCGCGAGCAGGATCGTGGTGATCAGCAGGTCGCGCGCGAGGTCGGTGATCTGGAGCTCGATGTCGGTCATCGCCGTTTTCCTTTCGCGTCCGTCAGCCGACGGGGATGAACGAGGACACGACCGAGTGGCAGACGAGGTGCCAACCGTCCACGAGCACGAAGACGAGGATCTTGAACGGCGTCGAGATCATCACCGGCGGCAACATGAACATGCCCATCGACAGCAAGATGCTGGAGACGACGAGGTCGATGACGAGGAAGGGCAGGAAGAGCAGGAAGCCCATCTGGAAGGCGGTCTTCAGTTCGCTCAGCACGAAGGCCGGAACGACGACCGAGAAGGGCAGCTCGCCAGCTTCGTCGACTTCGCCCTCGAACTTGCTCATCTCGGCGAAGAGCGCGAGCTCGGACTCGCGAGTGTTCGCGACGAGGAAGCTGCGCATCTCGGTCCACGCGACCTCGGCCGCCGCGCCGGACTCGAGCTGGCCCGCCTTGTAAGGCTGGTACGCCTGCTCGTAGATGCGCTCGCCGACCGGCGCCATCACGAAGGTCGTCAAGAACAGCGCGAGCCCGATGATGACCGGGTTCGGCGGCAGCTCGTTGACGGACAGCGCGCGGCGCACGAACGAGAGCACGATGACGATCCGCGTGAAGCTCGTGATCGAGATCAACACGGCCGGCAGCAGCGAGAGCACCGTCAGCAGGACGGCGATCTCGATCGCGGTCGACAGGCGCCCCTCTTCGGCGGCCCCTTCGCCCTCGAGAGCGGCCGCGTCGTCGGCCTGCGCCTCGGCGTTCGACACGAGCTCGCTCATCAGCGGCGAGAATGCGGGAAGGCCCTCACCGGCTTGCGCGCCGGCGAGGTTCGGAATCAGGCAGAACACGAGCAACAGGCTCGCGATCCGCAGCAGCGGGCGCGTCATCACCCCATCACCCCTTCGAGCCCAAGGCTCGTCAGCGGGGCGGCGGGCGCAGCTTGCGGGCGCGGCTTGCGCCGTACTCGGGGTTCCGGAGCGGAGTCCACTTGCGCGGCGGCGACGCGTCGCTTGGGCTTCTTCGCGGGCGCGGCGGCGGGCGCCACAGCCTTGGCGACCGCGGGGCGCGCCGTTACGCGGCGCGTCTTCTGTGCGTCGACCTGCGACAGCAGCTGCGCCACCGTCGCCTCGCGCTTCGCTTCCGCTCGCAGCGGGCGGGGTCCGACGCCTTCGCGGGTCTTGGCGAGCGCTTGTTGCACGTGAGCCAGCGCGCGCTGGAAGGTCTGTTCGTCGGAAGGCTCGGCCGCGCCGGGCTGTTCGTCAGCACCGATCACCGGGTCGAGCTCGGCGATCGCAGTGACTTCCTTGTCACCGAGGCCGAGCGCGAAGGTGCGGTCGTAGCAGCGCACGACGGCGAGCCGTTGCTTGCCGCCGAGCGGGAGCACGTCGAGGATCTGCAGCGAGCGCTTGCCGGCGCGCACGCGCAGGTTGTTCGCCACGAGGCGCTTGAAGCCGTACGCGAGCCCCGCGATCGCGACGATCAGCACGATGCAGACCGTCAGGTAGCGCGAGAGGTCGGGGCCCTCCGTGCCGCCGAAGCGGGTGCCGCCTTCTTGGGCGACGGGGAGCAGGGCGAGGCTGATGGTGTTCCACATGGGCAGGTTCCTTCGTCGCCGGAAGAGCAACGCCTGTGCCAGGCCCTGAATCGCCCCCGCGGCCCCCGCGAAGCCGCCTCCCCTCCCGCGCACGGGCCCCTGACTGTCGAATTCCTCGACAGGCTGTCGAAGGCCGCGACACCCTCCTCCAGCCCCGACCGGAAGATTCCGACAGGCGGTGTGGAAGGAATCTCCCGATGATCGAACCGACTGCCGCCCGCCCCCGAGACCTCGTGCACGAGGTGTCGAACTTCTTGACGATCTGCCTCACCACCGGCCGCCTCGCCGCCGAGGAGCGCGGTCCCCTGCCCGCCCCGGTCGCCCTTGAACAGATCCTGCAGAGGGCCGAAGAGCTGTGCCGTTGGATCGAAGCTGCTCGCCCCGGCTTGCTGCGCGCGTCCGGCCCTTCCTCTGCGGCGAAGGCATCGTCGAGCACCTCGGCCTAGACTGCTGCCGCTCGACACACCGCCCGCCGGCCCCCAGCCCCAGCCTCATCGATGATCACCCACCGCCCCTCCGCCGAGCGCGGCAGCGCCGACTACGGTTGGCTGAAAGCGCGCTACAGCTTCTCCTTCGCCCAGTACCACGACCCGCGCTGGATGGGCTTCTCCGACCTCCGCGTGATCAACCAGGACCGCATCGCTCCGGCGGGCGGCTTCGACACGCACGGGCACCAGAACATGGAGATCGTGACCTACGTGCTCGAGGGTTCGCTCGAGCACAAGGACTCGATGGGCATGCGCGGCGTGCTGCGGCCCGGCGAGGTGCAGCTGATGTCCGCCGGCAGCGGCGTGCGCCACTCCGAGTTCAACGCGTCGCAGTCCGAACCGCTGCACCTCCTGCAGATGTGGATCCTGCCCGCGCAGGACGGAACCGTGCCGAGCTATCAACAAGCGGACTTCGCCGAGCGCCTCGACGGTCGCTTGGCGCTGTGCGTCTCGCCCGACGGCGCCGAGGACTCGCTGCGCATCGGCCAGGACACGCGCATGTACGCCGGCCGTCCGCGCGAAGGGCAGTCGCTCGAGCTCGAGCTGCGCCCCGGACGCAAGGCGTGGGTGCACCTCGCCAAGGGCGCCATCGCGCTGAACGACCTGGAGCTCTTGGCCGGCGACGGCGCGGCGGTCGAGGACGAGTCCCGGCTCGTGATCGACGCGCGCAAGTCGAGCGACCTCGTGATCTTCGACCTCGCCTGACGGAGGCTCGACGATGCGATCCAAGCCGACGCCCACCGACTTCTCCGTCGACGAGCTGATCACGCGGCGCTGGAGCCCGCGCGCCTTCACCGACGAGCCCGTCGACACGGAGGCGCTGCGGCGCTGCGGCGCTGCCTCGAAGCGGCGCGTTGGGCCGCGTCCTGCTTCAACGAACAACCGTGGCGCTACCTCGTCGCGAACCGCTCCACCGATCCAGCGGGACACGCGCGTCTCGCGTCGTGCCTCGTCGAGTCGAACGCCGCGTGGGCCGCGAAGGCTCCCGTGCTGCTGCTAGGCTGTGCGCGCGAGACCTTCACGCACAACGACAAGCCCAACCGTCACGCAGGTCATGACCTCGGTCAGGCGACGGCGCAGTTCGCGCTGCAGGCCGGCGCGCTGGGGCTCGTGCTGCACCAGATGGCGGGCTTCGACGCCGCTCGCGCGCGCGAGGTGTGCGCGATCCCCGCCGGCTACGAGCCGCTGGTGATGATCGCGCTCGGACACCAGGCCGAAGCCGCCGCCCTGCCCGACGCGCTCCGCCAACGCGAAGAGGCGCCGCGCGTGCGACGCCCCCAGGCGGAGTTCGTGTTCGGCGCGACCTTCGGGGACGCGCCGGTGTTCTAGCCGGCCACGTTGCAGGATCCGCCGGCGTCGTCGAGGCCGGCGAAGAGCTGCGTGCGGCGACCCGCGTTGCGCACGCGGTCGAGCAGGCTGGAGACGCGCTGCTTCTCGGCCTCGACGGCCTCGCGCGCGATCGCGTTGAGCTTGACGAGGTTCTCGAGCGCGGCGTGCACCTGCTCGCGCTCGGTCTCCGTCATGTTCTGTCGGTCCGCGGCGATGTCCTGGAACACGGCCTGGAGCGTCGAGCAGCGTTCGCGCAGGCGCGTGAAGTCGGCGGGATCGGAGCTCTCGTCCTGGATCTTGGTCAGGAGCTGCGACATCGCGGACTCGAGTTCCTTCAAGTCGTGGAAGCGCTGCATGCTGCTCCTCCTTGCGGCGGTCAAGCCTCCGCCCCCTCGATCTGCACCTGCTTCCACGCTTCGAGCAACGTCATCAGGACGTCCTGCGCTCCGTCGATGCGCTGCGGGTCGCGCTGGATGACGGCGTCGCCGAGTTCTTCGAGGCAGAAGCCGTACAGCCCGTCGAGGCTCGCGGCGACCTTCGGGTTCGCGGTGTGGTCGAGCGTGATGCGCAGCTCGGTGATGATGTCCTCCGACCTGCGGATCCACTCCACCTGCTCGCGGCTCGCCGTCTCGCAGGACTTCGCCTTGATGAGGAAGCGGATCGCGCCCTCGTAGAGCATGCGCAGGATCTTGACCGGAGGAGCGGTCTCGACCGCGGAGGCGAGGTAGGTGTCGGCGGCGTGGTTGGGGTTCATGGCGGCTCCGGGGACTAGAAGCTGTTGAGGATGCTGTAGAGCGATTGGCTCTGCGCGTTGAGCTGACCCATCAGCTCCTCGAGCGACGAGAAGCGTTGGCGCTGTTGTTCTTCGTAGGTCTCCAAGTAGCGCTCGAGGTTGTCGATTTGGTTGTCGTAGCGCTTCATGGACTCCTTGATCGTCTTCGTGCGCGAGTCGAAGAGCGCGTCGACGTACTCGCCGTCCGCGACCTTGATCGGGTCGATCAAGCGGTCGATCGCGCGGTCCAGGCGGCTCATCAGGCCGGTGTCGGCCGTCGTGTCCGTGTAGTAACCCGGCGTGTTCGGCGCGGCTCCGCCGTTGTCGAAGCCGTCCAGGTCGACGAAGAGGTCGGCGAGCGCTTGGAGGTTCTCGCTCAGCTTCTCATCGAACTTCGACTCGTTGAGGGTGAGCTTGCCGTCCGTGCTGCTCTTGATGCCGATCAAGCCGAGCGTCGAGTAGCCCTCGGTGTCGTTCTGGATCGTGGTCAGGTCGAGGTTGAAGAGGGCGTCACTCATCGCGTTGCGCACGGAGCGCAGGATCGAGTCGCCGAAGAGGTCGCCGCCCACCCCGTCTTCCTCGTCGTAGCTGTTCTGGTCGTTGATGAAGTCGATCACTTCGTTGTAGGCGTCGATGAACTCGTTCATCTGCGTCTTCACGACCTCCGGATCGGCCTCGATCGTGAACTGGATCACGTGCCCGGCCTCGGCGGAGATCGCGTCGATGTCGACGCCGTTGATCACGCCGTTGAAGCTGTTCTCGAGGCGCTCGACGCGCAGGCCGTCGACGATCGCGACGGCGTTCGTGCCGACCGTGATGTTGTTCACGCTCTGGGCGACGCCTTCGCTGTCCGGACCCGTTCCGTCGATCCCGAGTCCGGCGATGTCGGTGACGATGCCCGAGATGCGCGCGTCCTCTCCGGTCGCCTTCGCGCTCAGCACGAGCTGGTAGCTGCTCGAACCGGCGCCGGTGTTCACGACGCTCGCCGTGACGTCGTCACCCGCGAGGTCGTTGATCTGCTGCGCGATCTCCGTGAGGCTCGACTCCCCGGCGGTGAACGCGAGGTCGTACTGCGTCGTACCGACCGTGAACGAGAGCTGTTGGCCGTCCACCGTCGCGAGGTCGGCGTCGGGGTCGGACACGGCGTCGAACGCCCAGCGGTCGGCTTGCGCCATCGAGAGCACTTCGAGCGTGTGCGATCCGGCCTGGGCCGTTCCGTTCACGGAGAAGTTCGCCACGCCCTCTTCGCTCGCGCTGACCTTGAAGGCCAGGAAGTCGGCCAGCTTGGACAGGTCCTTCGCCTTGTCCTGCAGCGACTTGAGGTGCCCCTTGAGCGTGCCGATCAGGTCGAGCTTCGACTGCTGAACGTCCTTCTTCGCTTGGAGCTGCTGGATCGGGATGCGCTCCGCTTGCACCAACGCGTTGATGATGGCGTTGGTGTCCAGGCCGCTCGCGATTCCGCCAAAGCTGATCATGGTGGTGTCTCGGTTCGTTTCCGACGGGAGGTCCGACCTCGAGTTATCGGAGTGGTCGCGGTGGAGGCTGAGCGACGAGGCTCAACTTCCTAGCGGGCGGGCGCTTCGAGATTCCGGCGTTGGGACGACCGGAAAGGCTTTCCGGGTCGCGGCGCGCACAGCCGCCGGAACGGCAGAGAGGGACCCCGTCGATACGGGGCCCCTCTCCGGAACGAAGGCGTTCGATCCCGTAGTTCGCGGACCCCCGAGGGGATCAGCGAACCCGCGGGACCTAGCCGAGCAGGCTCAGCGCGAGCTGGGGCTGCTGGTTCGCCTGGGCGAGCACCGAGGTGGCCGCCTGCTGCATGATGTTGTTCTTCGTCAGCGTGGCGGTTTCCTTGGCCACGTCGACGTCACGGATGCGGCTCTCCGCGGCCGAGAGGTTCTCGTGCACGTTGCGGATCGAGGCGAACGAGCTCTGCAGGCGGTTCTGCGTCGAGCCGAGTTCACCACGGGACGTGTTGATGCTGTCGATCGCGGTATCGAGCGCGGTGATCGCGGACTGCGAGTTCGTGACGCTGTCGGCCTGGAGCGCGTCGATCGAGAGCGTCGCCGTCGTCATGTCCTGGAGGTTGATGTCGATCGTGTCGTCGGCACTGGTGCCGATGCCGACCTGGATGCTGGCCGTGGCGGTCGAGCCGTCGGCGAGCTTGATGCCGTTGAATTCGGCGAGGTTGGCGACGCGGTCGATCTCGTCACGCAGCTCGACGAACTCGGTGTCGATCGTCGCACGGTCGCTCGAGCTGAGCGTGCCGTTCGAGGACTGAACGGCGAGCTCGCGCATGCGGTTCAGGATGTTGCTGACCTCGTTCATCGCGCCTTCGGCGGTCTGAACCATCGAGATGCCGTCCTGCGCGTTGCGGGAGGCAACGTCGAAGGAGCGGATCTGCGAACGCATCTTCTCGGAGATGCCGAGGCCCGCGGCGTCGTCCGCGGCAGTCGCGATGCGCATGCCCGAGGAGAGGCGGGAGTAGCTGCCCTGCAGGTTGCTCGTGATGGAACCCAGGTTCCGCTGAGCGGTCAGCGAGGCGATGTTGGTGTTGACTCGAAGTCCCATGACAGTGTCGTTCCTTGGATTGGAATGAAGGTAAAAGGGAGTGCATGCCCAGGGGTGCCGGCGCGTCCTCTCCTCGGATCCCCGCTCGAGGCGACCACTCCGCAACTTGGCACGGCGCGGAGTCGGTGGCATGCACTGCCGCCTCTCGAGAGGACCGGACACATCCGGTGCTCGTTCCCTTCCCGCACGACAGGCGCGGGAGGGATTCCTACTGACTCAAAGAGATCGCTGCGGGCCGACCGCCCGACGGGTCACTAACCTTGCAGCAGCGCGAGCGCGATCTGCGGTTGCTGGTTCGCTTGCGCGAGCACCGAAGTCGCCGCCTGCTGCATGATGTTGTTGCGCGTCATGTCCGCGGTCTCCGCGGCGATGTCCACGTCGCGGATGCGGCTCTCGGCGGCCGAGAGGTTCTCATGCGCGTTGCGGATCGAAGCGAAGGAGCTCTGCATGCGGTTCTGGGCCGAGCCGAGCGCGCCGCGCGCGGTGTTGAGCGTGTCGATCGCCGTGTCGAGCGCGCCGAGCGCCGACTGGGCGTTCGCGGTCGAGTCCGTCATCAGGCTGTCGATGCCGAGCGTCGTCGCCGTGGTGTCGGGGAAGGTGATCGTGATCATCTGACCGACGCCGATGCCGACCTGGATGTCGGTCGAGGCGTTCGTGCCGTCGAGCAGCCTGATCCCGTTGAACTCGGAGGTGTTCGCGATGCGGTCGATCTCGCCGAGCATCGACTGGAACTCGGTGTCGATCGTCGTGCGGTCGGCGGCCGAGAGGGTGCCGTTCGACGCCTGCACCGCGAGCTCGCGGAGGCGGACCAGCACGTTCGAAGCCTCGTTCAGCGCGCCTTCGGCGGTCTGAGCGAGGGAGATGCCGTCCTGCGCGTTGCGGGAGGCGACGTCGTACGAACGGATCTGCGAGCGCATGCGCTCCGAGATCGCGAGCCCGGCGGCGTCGTCCGCGGCCGAAGCGATGCGAAGCCCCGACGCGAGGCGACCGTAGTTGCCCTCGAGTCTGGCGCTCACGGTGCTCAGATTGCGCTGGGCGGAGAGCGAGGCGATGTTCGTGTTGACGCGGAGTCCCATGTGTCTGGCTCGGTACGATGCGGGGCCGGAAGGGGCCCGAGTTTCGGCGGGGTGGGCCTCGCCGTTCTCGGGTCACAGCGGTTCTCGGAGCGAGACAGGCTTCCCTGAGCGTGCGCGCCCAACTTTTTGGAATCTCCTCGCGGCGCGGGCGTGGAGCCGCGCGGGCCGTCCGTTAAATAGGAGGCGTCGCAGAAGCCTCTCCGCGACGCCTTGCGACGTGCCGCGAGAGGGACTCGACGCACACCTCGCCGACCTCGACCCGGAAGTTCTTTCGCGGAGCGGTCGAAAGGACTTCCATCTCGCCTGCCCGAGCACACGCCCCGCATGAGCCTCCGCATCCTGGTCGCCGACGACGACGTTCGAGTCCGCACCGGACTCGTCGCGGTCGTGCAGGCGCTCGGCCACCGCACCTGCGAGGCCGCGACCGGTCGCGAAGCCGTGCAGGTAACCGAGCGCGAGCGTCCCGACGTCGTGTTGCTCGACCTGCAGATGCCGGACGGCACCGGGCTCGACGTGCTGCCCGAGCTGGTCCGCGACGCAGCCGGCCCGTCCGTCGTGATGGTCACCGGAGTCGCCGAGGTGGAGACCGCCGTCGCCGCGATGCGCGCCGGCGCCGCCGACTTCCTGGAGAAGCCCGTGCGGCTCGAAGTGCTGCAGGGCGTGCTCGAACGCGTCTCCCGCGGCCGCGCCGTGGCGCGCGAGCGAGACCTGCTGCGCGACGAGATCGCTCGCCTGCGCTCGGGCCCCATCGTGGGAGAATCGCGCGGGATCCACCGTGTTCACGACCAGATCGACCGAGTTGCATCCACGCCGCGCACGACCGTGCTGATCACCGGCGAGAGCGGCGTGGGCAAGGAACTCGTCGCGCGAGCGATCCACGAGCGCTCGAAGCGCGCCGACGGCCCCTTCGTGGCGCTGAACTGCGCCGCGCTCGCCGACTCGATGCTCGAGGCCGAGCTCTTCGGCTACGAACCCGGCGCTTTCACCGGCGCGCTGCCCAAGGGCCGCGAAGGCCTGTTCGCCGCCGCCGAGGGCGGGACGCTGTTCCTCGACGAGATCGGTGAGCTGGCCCCCGAGCTGCAGGCCAAGCTGCTGCGCGTGCTGCAGGAACGCAGCTTCCGGCGCGTCGGCGGCCACGACGACCACCCCACGGACGTGCGCATCCTGGCCTCGACGAACCGCGACCTCGCGGCGATGGTCGAGCAGGGGCGCTTCCGCGAGGACCTCTACTACCGCCTCAACGTGCTCTCGATCGTGGTGCCGCCGCTGCGCGAGCGCCGCGAGGACGTCGCGCACCTGGCGCGGCACTTCCTGGCGCACTTCGAAGCCGAGTTCGGCCGTGAATACGCCGGTTTCGACGAATCCGCACTCGCCGAGCTGGCCGCGCGCCCGTGGCCGGGCAACATCCGCGAGCTGCGCAACGCCGTGGAGCGCGCCGCGCTGAACGCCGGCGGTGGCCTGGTGCGCCTCGAGCACCTGGAGGCCGGCGAGGCCCGCCCCGCCCCCCCGGAACCCGCTGCACCCGCCGCGGACTCGACCGACCCGGCGGCGCCCTATCAACTGGGGCTCGAGTCGCTGGACTGGCGCGCGGCCGAGGAAGTCCTCGTGCGCCGCGCCCTGCAAGAGGCCGCGGGCAACCGCAGCGAGACGGCGCGCCTGCTCGGGGTGAACCGGGCGACGCTCTACAACAAGCTCAAGGCCTTCGGGATCTGACGCGCGCCGGCCGGCGGACCGGGAACGGTGCCGCGGCCGACTGTCGCGAATCTCGACGCCTCCTGCGCGCCTTTCCAGTCCGCGAGCGATCGCGTCGACAGAGGCCGCGATCCGCTGGGGAGACCCGTGCCGAGGCGGCAAACCGTTCCGGGCGGCACCCTCCCCCCCCACCCCAGGTGACCGCCGCGTCGGAAAAAGGTCACCACCCTTCCGCTCCCCGACCGGGAAAGCAGGGCCGCTTCCCGGGGGTCCTGTCTCGCAAGGTGGAAAAAAGTACGCGATTCGGGCGGTCGTCCATCAAGCGATCGGGGGGCAAGGGTCGAACAACGCGCTTGGCACCGGCATTGCGCCGGTGGAAGGACGAGAACGACCATGAACACCCGACTCCAAGACGCCCCCGCGCAGCTCCACGACACCCAGCGACGTTCCATCGAGGACGCGCTCATTGCGGAGATCCGCGTTCCGATGGCCGCGCTGCGGGCCGCGCTCGAGAACCTCGCCCGACAGGGCGCGGACACGGCCGAGCGCGCGAAGGTGCTCGAGGCCGCGGCGGACGAAGTCGGACGCCTGTCGCACAAGGTGACGACGCTGCTCGACGCCGCACTCGCGACGCCGAGTGCCACGACGAGCTGTCGCATCAGCGAGCTCCAGCAGCGCTTGATCCGCGCGATCGACCCCGCGCTGCACGGCGCGGTCGAGATCGCCTGCGAAGACACCTGGGCCGCCGTCGCGATCGACGCCGCGCCCTTCGCAGGTGCGCTCGCCGGCCTCGTCGAGTCGCTCGCGCTCGGTGGAGCGCAAGTGCTCGTGCGACTGTCCTACGCGGACGGCCTCGACGTGCGCCTCTTCGCGGCGACCGAACACCGCCGCCACTACCTCGACCACGGCTCGATCGACGGCGCGCGCCTCGCCGGAGCCGAGCGTGAACTCGAAGCGCTCGGTGTGCGCGTGAACTGGCGCACGACCCACTGCGGTGCGGTGCGCGTCGCGCTGCGCCACGACGACCGCGACTCCTTCGGAGGTGCCGCGTGATCCCGCGCGAGCTCGACGTCCTGATCATCGAGCGCGACACGGCGATCGCCGGTGCGCTCGCGGCCAGCTTCCAGAAGCGCGGCCACTACGTGCGCGTGGCGTCGAGCTGCGAGGAAGCGCTCGACCTCCCGCGTCCCGACGCGCTGATCGCTTGCGCCGACCCCGGCGGCCTCACCGCGACGGAACTGATCAGCCACTACCGCTCGACCGGCGCGCTGCCGCGCTGCGTCGTGATCGCGGATCGTCCCTCGCTGGACGGCTGCCGCGAAGCGCTGCGCCTCGGCGCGGCGGACTACTTGCCGACGCCCTTCCGCCTCGAGGACGTGATCCGCGCCGTCGAGTCGGACGCGCCCGCCGCGAACACGAGCGGCTGTCCGTCGCTGCAGCTCGAGATCGACGCCGACCAAGCGTCGATGCTGCGCGCGGGTCGCGAGCTGGCGGCCTTCTGCACGCGCGCCGGCCTCGGCCCGAGCACGCGCGCCCGACTGGTCAGCGCGACGCTCGAGTGCGTCGAGAACGCGGTGCTCCACGCCTACCAACCGGGCGAAGCCGGCACGATCGAGATCGAAGCCGTGCTCGACGCCCGCGAGTGCCTCGTGCGTGTCGTCGACCAAGGCGTCGGCCTGATCGCGGACGAGTCCGCTCAAGAACACGAGGACGGTCTGCGTCCCGGCCTCGAGCGCGCCGCCGGTTGCGCCGAGGAGCTGCGCGTGCTCAGCGCGCCCGGCGCCGGCACGACCGCCGAGCTCCGCTTCCGCGCTTACCGCGTGGACTTCGACGAAGCCGGCACGATCGACCTCTCCGAGTACGACTACTTCACGCCCGAGACCGCGCGCGAGGTGCTTCGCACGCTCGCCGTCGAGGAGTGCTCCGAGCTGTTCACGCTTTCGCCTTCGCTCGCGCTGCTCGTCGGCCGGCTGCTCGCCGGCCCGCAGACCGGCGCCGGTCTCGCCTCCACGCTGAAGAGCTGAATCCGATGGCCTTCGACGACTTCGAATCAAGAGACGCGGACCCGACGACCGCCCAGGGGCTCGACGAGGATCTGTTCGACTTCCCGCTCGTCGATCCGTTCGGCGTCGCGGAGGAAGTGAGCAGCCCCGCTCCCGCGCGCACGTCGCGTACCAAGGCGTCGACGCGCACTGCGACGCCGCCGGCGGACGCCGACGACGACGACCTCTTCGCTTCTCCGCTGGGCGGCACCGCCGGCTCGCTCGAGAGCTTCGAAGACGACGTCGACCGCCTCTCGGAACGCGTCGCCGACCTGATCGAGGACGACGACCTCGACAGCTTCCTCGACGAGCCGCTGGTCGAGGACGACTTCGGCGGCCCGCCTGTCGAAGAGATCTCTGCGCCCGCGCAGAAGAGCAAGGAGCAGAAACGCCCGAAGCGCGTCGTGGCACGCGAGTCCGCGGAAGTCGTCGTCGAACAGCCCGCCCAACTCGTCGCCGCGGTCGCCACCCCGCACTCCGGCCCCTTCCGGCTCGGCCGCACGGGAATGCTGATCGCCGCCGGCGCGAGCCTCTTCGCGTTCGCCCTGCTCGGCGTCGTCTGGCACACCGGCCGCGGCATGCAGGCCGCGCTCGCTTCGCGCAGCGAGAACGCCAACGAGGCGCACCTCCAATCGCGCATCATGGAGCTCGAGCAACTGATGAACTCGCAGCGCCAGGAGCTGCTCTCCGCGCTCGAGTCGAAGACTGACGACCTGCCCGAGATCCCCGCGACGCACGTGCGCGTCGAACCCGAGTGGTTCGTCGAGCGCAAGCTGATCCAACAGGCGATGGCGGAAGGTCGCTACCGCGAGGCTCGCAAGCGCCTGTTCGCGCTGCAAGCCGTCATGGATGACCTCGGTCCCGACGTGCGCGACGAGCTCGCGCCGACCGTCGCCTTCCTGATTCCCGAGACGTATCGCCTGCAGGCGGCGGACGCCAAAGGAGGCGAAGAGTGATTCGCGCGTTCCTGCTCGCCGGCCTGCTGCTCACCGCCAACCCGGGGAGCGCCTCCGACACGAGCCAACTCGACGTCCACACGGTCGACGGTGAGCAACTCGTCACCTTGCACGCCCGCAACCTGCCCGCGAACGAGGTCCTCGAGGCGCTCTGCGACGCGCTCGGCCGACGCCTGCGTTGGATGGAGGAGATCGACAACGTCTCGAACGTCACGGTCCACCTCGTCGACGCCTACGCGAACGACGTCGTGCGCACCGTCGTCGGCGCCGCCGGCATGCGCGTGCGCATCACCAGCGACCAGATCGAGGTCTCCAAGGAGTTCGGTCCCTTCGCGAAGCGCGAGGACCTGCTGTTCGCCGCGGAAGCCTCGTACACCATGGCGCTGCGCCGCTTCCCCACGCACCCGGCGCGCGTCGAGGCGCGCGAGGCGCTCGCGGAAATGGCCGTCGCCGAAGGACGTCCCGATCGTGCCGTCGAGCACTACGGCTACCTGATCGAGGAGTTCCGTACCGCGCGCGCGAACGAAGAGCCCGTCGCACCCGAACTGCTCGCCTTCATGCCCGAAGCGCTCGTGCGCTCCGGCCGCCTGCAGGTCGAGCTGCGCCGCTGGGACGCCGCGCGTCAGAGCTTCCAGCTGCTCGCGGACATCGGCAACCTCGTCCCTCACGACTACTTCCCCGAGGCGCTGCGCGAGCTCGCGCGCTGTCAGTGCGAGCTCGGCGACCCGAAGAAGGCGCTCTACCAGGTTCGCGCGCTGAGCTCGAACCCCGAGTTCGCGCCGAAGGACGACATGGACCGCACGCGTCGCTTGCTCGTCGAGGCGCGTGCCCTGATCCTCACCGAGGAACCGATCAGCGCGTTGCGACTGCTCGACGAGTGCGCCGCGCTCGGCCAGATCTCCTTCAAGAACTACGAAGTCATGGAGCTGCGCGCGAAGGCCCTCGAGAAGAGCGGTCGTCCCGCCGAAGCCGCGCAGGCTTGGCTGGGCTTCTACTACGACGTGAAGCTGCCCGAGGAGCGTCGCAAGGCGCTGACCCACGCCGCCACGCTCTCGCTCAGCGCCAGCGACGAAGTCGCCGTGATGATGATCCACGAAATGGCGAAGGAGCACGGCTGGGGAGCCGACGTGCAGCCCGCGCTCAATCTGGCCCGCGCGCGCCTCAGCATTGACAGCACCAACTTCCTCGCCGGTTCCGCCGCCGAGCGCTTGCTGCGCGCCGAGGACCTGCATCGCTCCGCCCTCTACGGACAGGCGCGTCAGGTGCTCGACGGCCTCTACGAGGTCCACCTCGCCCTCGGCCAGAACGAGCGCCTGCGCCTCGCCGTGGTCTACGCGAAGGTCCTCGACCGCGTCGACGGCATCGACGCCGCGATTCGCGTGCTGCGCACCATCGCCGCGACGCTCGAGACGCAAGAAGCGCGCACGACCCTCTACCTCCTCGCCGCCGAGCTCTACGAGACGCACGAGATGTTCGACGAAGCCATCGAAGCCTACGCGGGAACCCTCTGATGCTGAAGTTCACCTACATCGCCAACCTGGGAATCCTCGGCATGTTCGCCGTTCCGCCCGCTCTGCAGGGAACGGGGTCTTTCGGGCTCGAGAAGGCGCTCGAAGAGACCGTCACCGCGCTCGACGACCTGACCCAAACGCAGGCGACGATCACGGCGGGCGACTACGCGGCCGTCGACGAGCTGCTCGCTTCGACCGAGTCGCCCGTCGCGAACCCGCAGGAGTCGACCGCGATCAAGAACAAGCTGCGCGACGAGGTGTCGCGTCTGCAGATGGCGCTCGACACGCTCGAGTCCGACTACGTGCTGCCCCCCGTCACGGTCGAGTCCGTGGGCGCGACGCAGCCGAAGCGCACGACCGGCCTGACCGACTCGCAGCGCAGTGAGATCGGCGGGATCCTCGTCCCCGTTCCCGGCGGCAAGCAGACGTCCGAGATCCTGACCGAGGAAGGCACGGCGAGCTTCGAGCGCGCCGGCTTCACCGCGAGCTACGCGCGTCACGGACGCGCCTACTACCGCGCCGGTCGCTACGAGGAGGGCATCGCGCTGCTGCGCCACGCGCCCGAGAACGACGCGGAGTCGATGTACTGGCGCGCTCGCTGCCTCGAACGCACGAACAAGCTCAACGAGGCGGTCGCCGCCTACACCAAGGTCATCGAGAACCCGAGCGCCGGCTCTCTCGCCGACCGCGCCAAGGACGACCGCGGCTTCATCGAGTGGAAGATCGCCTTCAGCTCGAAGGTCGAGGACCAGGTCGAACGCCGGATGACGAACGAGCGCTAGTCCTGACGCGATGAGTCGAACCATGAACAAGCCCGACGCCGCAGAGCTCCAAGCGCTGATCCAGAGCTTGGCCGGCATCTCCGGCGAGCTGCGCGAGAGCTACGCCGCGCTGGAGCGCCGCGCGGAGCGCGTGGAGGCCGAGCTGTCGGTCGCCAATGCCGAGCTCGTCAGTCAACTGGCGCAGCTCGAGGCGATCCTCGAGGCGCTGCCGGTCGGTGTCGTCGTGCGCGATGCGGACGGGAGCGTGCAACGCGTGAACCGCGCCGCTTCCGAGATCCTCGGTCGCCCCGCCGCGGAGCTGCGCGGCGGCTGCGACGACCTCGAGCTCGTCGAGTCGAGCGAGCCTCGCGAAGTGCAGTGCGCCGACGGGGAACGCCGTGCGCTCACATCCCGCACCACCGGCTTCCGCCTCCCCGGCGGCGAGTTCGAGGGGAGCGTCCAGATCATCGACGACCGCACCGAGTTCGTGCGCCTCGCCGAGGACGTTCACCGCATGGACAAGATGGCCGCGCTCGGAACGATGGCCGCGGGCATCGCGCACGAGATCCGCAACCCGATGAACGCCATGAAGGGCTTCGCGGAGCTGCTGAAGCGTCAGCTCGCCGGCGACGGCAAGACCGGACGCTGGGCCGCCGCGATCTCGGAGGGCGTGGACGAGGTCGACGCGATCATCCGCTCGATGTTCGGCTTCTCGCAACCCGAGCGCCTCTTCGAGGAGACGCTCGAAGCCGCCGAGCTGCTCGAGGCGGCCCTCGAGGTCGCGAAGAGCCACACGCCCGGCGACCTCGCCGTCGAGAACTGGACGTTCGACGTCCACGCGGACGACGCGCGTTTCCGCGGCGACCGCATCAAGCTGCGCCAAGCGCTGCGCAACCTGATCTCCAACGCGATGCAGGTACAGCCGCAGGGCGGCGCGCTCGCCGTCGCGATCTGCGTCGAGGGTGACGCCCTCGTCTTCCGCGTCGATGACGCCGGCCCCGGCCTCTCGCCCGAGTGCGCCGCGAAGGTCGCCGACCCCTTCTACACGACCCGCGCCGACGGCACGGGACTCGGTCTCTCGCTCGTCCACTCGATCGCGCAGCTGCACGGCGGCTCGCTCGAGGTGCAGAGCTCCGCTTCGCCCCTCGGCGGAGCCACCATCGCTTTCCAGATCCCTTTCCACCCCGTCGCCTGAGCCAACATGTCGATCCACCGCGTGCTCGTCGTCGATGACGACTCTCTCTCCCGCGAGTTCCTCTACGAAGCCGTGGGCGCCCTCGGCCTGGACGTCGATTCGGTCGAGAGCGGTCGAGCCGCGCTCGAGCGCATCGCCGAGCGAAACTACGACCTCGTGCTCTCCGACATGCGCATGCCCGCCATGGATGGGATGCAGCTGCTCGCCGAGCTGCGCGAACGGCGCCCCGAGCTGCCGGTCGTGATGGTCACCGCGCACGGTTCGATCGAGACGGCCGTCGAGGCGATCCGCCTGGGAGCCGCTGACTTCCTGCTCAAGCCCTGCACCCCGGACACGCTCGAGATGGTCATCCGGCGCGTCGCCGAGAAGGGACGCCTGATGGCCGAGAACGCGTACCTGCGTTCGGAACTGGTCGGCAAGGAGTCCGAGGCGGTCATCGCCCGTAGTCCGCGCATGCTCGAGACGCTGCGCTCCGCGACGCGCATCGCGCGCTCGAAGGGCACGGTGCTGATCACGGGCGAGAGCGGCACTGGCAAGGAACGCGTCGCGCACCACATCCACATGAACTCGCCGCGCTGCGACGGACCGTTCATCCAGGTCAACTGCGCTGCGCTGTCGGAACAGCTGCTCGAGTCCGAGCTCTTCGGCCACGAGCGCGGCGCCTTCACCGGCGCGCACCGCGCGAAGCCCGGCCGCTTCGAGCTCGCCGACGGCGGCACGCTGCTGCTCGACGAGATCGGAGAGATCTCGCCGAAGCTGCAGGCGAAGCTGCTACGCGTGCTCGAGGAAGAGGAGTTCGAGCGCGTCGGCGGAACGACGACGATGCGCGTCGACGTGCGCGTGATCGCCACGACGAATCGCAACCTCCCCGACGAGATCGCCGAGGGCAACTTCCGCGAGGACCTCTACTACCGCCTGCACGTGCTCCCGCTGGAACTCGCGGCGCTCCGCCACCGCGCCGAGGACGTGATGCCGCTGGCCGAACACTTCGCCGAGCGCTACGCGCGCCAGAACGGTCGCCCCACGCCCGGCTTCGACGCCGAAGCGACGCAGCGCCTGACGACGTGGAGCTGGCCCGGCAACGTGCGCGAGCTCGAGAACACCATCCAGCGCGCGATCGTGATGCTCTCGGGCGACACGATCGGCGCGGAAGACCTGGCCTTCGGCCCCGCGAGCTCGCGTCCCGCTTCCCAGCAGACCGAGGAGTCGAACCTCGACCCCGAGGAAGCGCTCGCCGACCTGATCGCCAACCGGCGCATGGCCGACGTCGAGCGCGTCGCGATCCTCGCGACCCTCGAGTGCACGAAGGGAAACAAGACCGAGGCGGCCCGCCGGCTCGGACTGACCGCCCGCACCCTGTCCAACAAGATGAAGATCTGGAAAGCGGAAGGCATCGTCGCCTGAGGTCGATCATGGACGTCTCCGGAAACAACGGCCGCCTGCTCGTCAACCTCATGTCCGCCGCCGCGCGGCGCGCCGAGGTGATCGCGAACAACATCGCGAATCAGAACACCCCGGGCTTCAAGCGCAGCACGGTCGAGTTCGAGGACCTGCTCGCGCGCGAGCTGCGCAGCGGTGCGAGCGGCCGGGACCTGTTGGCGCTCGCTCCCGAGGAGCAGATCGACTTGGTTTCCCCGAGCAACGGTGAGGGCAACAACGTCCACATGGAACTCGAGACGAACGCCATGAACCAGAACCGGCTGATGTACGAGACCTACTCCGCCATCCTCAAGACGCGCATGGAGTTGATCCGCGCCAGCATCGAGGAGAGCCGCTAGTCATGACCAGCATCCGTAACCTGTTCAGCGGCCTGCGGGCCTCTTCGTCCGGCACGACGGCCGAGCGCGCGCGTATCGACGTCATCACGCGTAACATCGCGAACGCGCAGACCACGCGCATGCCGGGATTCGACCAACCGACGCCCTACCAGCGTCAGACGGTCTCCTTCGAGCCGATCATGCGCAAGCTCGAGACCGGTCAGCAGGTCATCGAAGGGGTGCGCGTCGCGGCGATCGAGCCCGACACCTCGACGCCTTTCGAGGAGATCTTCGACCCCGGTCATCCCGACCGAGACGAGCGCGGCATCGTGCGCATGCCGAACGTCAACGCCACCAAGGAGATGGCCGATCTGATCACGGCCGTTCGCGCCTACGAGGCGAACCTCAAGGCCCAAGAGAACTTCATCCGCATGGCCGAGACGGCGCTGCGCCTCGCGCAGTAGGCCGCCCTGTCACTGGAGACTGAACCATGGTGAACGGAGTCGGAAGCGGGAGCGGCATGGGCCGCGCGGCCATCGAGGCCGCCCTGAAGCGCCAGACCGAGGCGATGAACAAGCTGCACGACCGCATGGAGAACATGTCGGGCGGGCGCACCTCGGAGTCCCCGGGTTTCAAAGACAGCATGAACGCCGTCGAGGGCCTGAAGAGCCTCGACGGAGAGGTGAAGAAGGCCGACGAGCTCGCTCAGAAGCTGATCACCGGAGAAGTGAGCGACTTCCACGAAGTCGCCGCCCAGCTCAAGCAGAGCGACCTCAGCTTCAAGTTCGCGCTCCAAGTGCGGAACAAGCTGGTGGACGCGTACCGCGAAGTCATGCGCATGGGCGTCTGAGGAACTAGAGCCTTATGAAACAACGACTGCTACAGATCCTCGACCAAGTGCTCGCCGCCAGCGCGGCGACGAAGGTCACGATCGTCTCCGCGCTCTTGGTCCTGGCCGCGCTCGTCGGATTCGCGAGCTGGCGCGCCAGCATCCCGCACTTCGTGCTGCTCGAGAGCGGGCTCGACGCAACGCAGGCTTCGCTGCTCGAAGCGGCGCTCGCCGGCGACGGCATCCGCTACGAGATCTCGCAGCCACCCGGCCCCTACGTGGTCCGCGTGGACGAGTCCGAGATCTACGCGGCGCGCAACGCCGCGGCCCTCGCGGGCTTCCGCACCCCGACACCCAAGGGAGTGAACCCGGGCGCGAACGGCGCGAGCAACGTCTTCCTCGCCGGCTCCGAGCGCGCGCAGATGATCGCGAAGCGCCAGTGGCAGGAGATGGAGAAGCAGCTCGAAGCCTTCGACTTCGTCTCCGTCGCGAACGTGCAAGGTCAGAGCCAGGGCTCGGGTCTGCTGCGTCGCCCCGGTGAAGACACGTACTCGGTCGTGCTCCAGGTCCGCGGCGGACGCCAGCTGACCTTCGGCGAGGGCTCGATCGTCGCGCAGATCGTCGCGCACGGCTTCGGCACCTCCGCCGAGAACGTGGTCGTCACCGACCAGAACGGACACATGGCTTGGACGGGCGGTCCCGACGACTCCGCCATCGGCGGCACGAAGGACATCTTCCGCTACAAGCAGGAGGAGGACCGCTACCGCACCCGCGTCATGCAGGAGTACTTCGACAAGGTCTACGGCGTCGGCCTGGTGCAGGCGCTCGTCACGACCGAGTGGTCGTCCGACCTCGTCGAGAAGTTCTCCGAGAAGCCCGGCAAGGGCGTCACGATCAGCAAGACGAGCGAGGAATCGTCGAGCCCGGTCGGCTCGAGCTCCGTCGGCGGCGTAGCCGGCCTCGGCTCGAACCTGCAGGACTTCGGCAACGGCAACGCCGGTCTGCCGTCTTCGCAGAGCGCCTCGATCAGCGCGCCCACCGGGCCCGAGGCGAAGACCAAGTCCTCCACCGAACGCAACGCGGTCGGCATGGAACTCGAGCGGCGCGTCGCCAGCTCGCCGGTGCTGACCCGCATCGACGTCGCGGTGACGATCGACACCAGCCTCGCCGCTCTCAAGGAAGACATCGAAGCTTCGGCCAACGCGATGGTCCCGATCGACGAGGGCCAGCGCAGCAGCATCGGCCGCGTCGTGGTGCGCGTCGCGAAGATGGCGGACATCTTGCGCGACGAGCAGGGCAACCCCCTGCCCCCCGCCGAGGAAGAACCGCTCGAAGGCACCGATCCGATGATCGAGATGGCGCTCGAGTACGGCGTGGAAGCCATCGCCGCGATCGCCTTCCTGTTCGTGTTGTTGCGCAGCCTGAAGGGTATGCGTTCGACGATTGCCGAGGCCAGCCAAGTCGTGGTGCGCAAGGAGCCCGTCGCGACGAAGGTCACGCTCGGCGAAGGCGGCGGACTGATCGCCACTACCGAGGACGGTGAAGCGATCACCGACCGCGAGATCGACCTCGAGGCCGTCGCGCGCGCGCAGATCGAGGAGCTCCTGCGCAGCGATCCGGAACGCATCAGCGAGATCCTCACGCGTTGGGCCGCCGGTGAGACCGTCAAGGTCGGAGCCTGATCATGGAGAAGCAGAAAGCCCCCAAGGTGCACTCCGGCGCCGCGCGCGCCGCAGCGTTCCTGCTCAGCATCGACCGTCACTACGCGCAGAACGTGATCAAGCACCTCGACGAGTCCGTCGTCGGCGAGGTCGCCGCGGCGATGACCGAGATCGGTGACGACTTCACGGCCTCCACGGAGATCGACAAGCTCTACCGCGACATGGTGATCGCCATCAACGCCAAGAAGGGCGTGAAGGCCGCCGGTCAGAAGGAGCTGAAGGTGATGCTCAACTCCGCCTTCGGCGACGAGAAGGGTCAAGCCGTGCTCGACTCGATCCACCAGCGCCGCATGCACGAGCGCCCGTTCATGTACGTCGAGGCCTTCCCCGCCGAGATGGTCAGCACGGTGCTCGTCGACGAGCCGGCTTCCGCGGTCGCCCTCGTGCTCACGCACGTCGATCCGGGCCTCGCGGCGGGAGTGATCTCGACCTTCGAGGACGAGTTCGCGCTCGAAGTCGTCACGCGCATGGCCACCGTCGTGCCCCCGGGCATCGAGACGCTGCACACGATCGCGGCGCAGCTCGTCGAGAAGCTGGAGAGCGGCCGCGGCAAGACCGTCGTCGTCGACCCCAGCCTGCGCCTCAAGACGATCGCGGAGATGCTGCACTTCACGACTGCCGACACCGAGCGCGCGCTGCTCGACGCGCTCGAGGGCGAGGACGACGAGATGGCCGGTGAGATCCGCGAGTACATGTTCACGTGGGCGAACCTCGCCGACGTCGACAAGCGTTCGATGCAGAAGATCCTGGCCTCCGTCGACACGCGCACGCTGGCGATCGCGCTGAAGGCGTGCCCGGCCGACGTCGAGGACAACGTGATCGGCAACCTGTCCGAGCGCGTCAAGGAGATGGTCATCGAGGAACGCGAGCTCGCCGGCCCCGTGCCGATGCCCGAGGTCAGCGCTGCCCGCGGGGAAGTCCTGAAGGGCGTCCACGCGCTGATCGACTCCCGCGAGTACCAGCCGATGCGCGGCGGAGAGGACCTGGTCAGCTGAGATGAACAACCTCCGTCTGCACACCGACCACATCCCGCGCGCGGCGCGCATCGTCGAGCTCGAGCTCGACGCGTACCGCGACGGAGCACGGGCCGAGGAGCTCGCCGCCGCCGAGGCACGTGGCCGCGCCGCAGGTCGCGCAGAAGCGCTCGATGGCGCCAGCGCGTTGCTCGCGGCCGCCGCCGAGCGCTACGACCGCGAACGACGCGAGCTCTCCGAGCAGGCCGGCAAGGTCGCTGCGGAGCTCTCGGTCGAGATCGTGCGCCAGCTGCTGCGCGTGGAAGTGCCCAAGGGTAACTACGACATCGAGACGATCGTCCGCGAGGTGATCTCGCAGGGCGACACCGGCTACGGCAAGCACGTGATCCATGTGAACCCCGCCGACGCCGAGCGCCTCGCCGACATCCCCTTCCGCGCCGGCACGACGGTCGAATCCGACCCCGACGTGCGCTTGTGCGACGTGCGGCTCGAGACTCCGCAGGGCGTGCTCGTGCGTCAACTCGACGCGTGCCTGCGCGAGATTCGTGAGCGCCTGAGCGAGGACGTCGCGTGAACCTCGAGAGCCTGCAGAGCGCGCGCGTGCAGGAGCACCTGCGCAAGGGAGGCCAAGCGGTCTTCCACGGCCGCGTCGACATCGTCTCCGGCGTGCTGGTCGAGGCGATCGGTGTCCCCGCCGCGCTCGGCGAGATGTGCCGCATCCACCGCGGCTCGCAAGGTCACGTCGACGCGGAAGTCGTCGGCTTCCGCAACGGCTCGACGCTGTTGATGCCGCACGGCGACCTCGACGGCGTCGCGCCGCGCCAGCTCGTGACGAGCCTCGGCCGCTCGTTCTCCGTTCCGTGCACCGACCAACTGCTCGGCCGCGTGGTCGACGGCTACGGACGCCCGATCGACGGCGGCCTGGAGATCACTTCGCGCAACCAACGCGCTGTGCGCCAGCCCGCGCCGGGTCCGCTCAGCCGCACGCCGATCGACGAACCGCTGCAGACCGGCGTGCGCGTCATCGACGGTCTGATGACGGTAGGTCGCGGCCAGCGCATGGGCATCTTCGCCGGCTCCGGCGTCGGCAAGTCCTCGCTGCTCGGTCAGATCACGCGCGGCACGGACGCCGACGTCGTCGTCTGCTGCCTGGTCGGCGAGCGCGGCCGCGAGGTGCAGGACTTCGTACACGAGGTGCTCGGACGCGAGGGCTCGTCGAGGGCCGTGATGGTCGTCGCGACTTCTGATCGCGCGCCGATCGAGCGCTACCTCGCGCCCTTCGTCGCCGTCACGATCGCCGAACACTTCCGCGACCAGGGCAAGAACGTGCTCCTGCTGATGGACTCGGTCACGCGCTTCGCCGGTGCCTGCCGCGAGATCGGTCTCGCCGCGGGCGAGCCGCCTACCGTACGTGGTTATCCGCCGAGCTTCTTCGCGACCGTTCCCAAGCTCGTCGAGCGCATGGGCCGCGCGAACGGCGGCAGCATCACCGGTCTGTTGACCGTGCTGCTCGACGGCGACGACCCGAACGAACCCGTCGCGGACACGCTGCGCGGCTTGCTCGACGGTCACGTCTTCCTGTCGCGCGAGATGGCTTCGTCCGGCCACTTCCCGGCGGTCGACGTCCTGCACAGCCTCTCGCGACTGATGTCGACTCTCGCGTCGTCCGAACACCAAGCCCGCGCGCTGTCGGTGCGCGAGTCGCTGTCGGCTTGGCGCGACGGTCGCGATCTCGTCGAGATCGGCGCATACAAGCCGGGCAGCAACGCGAAGCTCGACCGCGCGATCCAGCGCATGCCGATCATCGAGACCTTCCTGAAGCAGACGCCGACGGAGCTCAATGCCTTCGACGAGACGCTCGAGCTGCTCGGCCTCGTCACCGGTGACGCCCTGACCGGAGGCACGGCGTGAAGCGCTTCCAGTTCCGACTCGCGCGGCTCTTCAAGGTCCGCGAGATCCAGGAAGAGATCGCGCGCGGCGAGTGGCAAGCCGCAGAGGACCTCGCGCGGCGCGCCGAACAGCGCGTACACGAGATCCTGCAGCTCGTCGCCGAGACGAACGCTTCGCTGCGCGAGCTGCAAGCGTCGGAACAGCTCTCCAGCACCGAAGTCCTAGCGCTCCAAGACCTGCTCGAGCGCGTGACGCGCACGCTGGCCGGCGCCCGGCGCCAAGCCGCCGAACTGCGCGCTGCCGCCGAGCGCGCGCGTGAACCGTGGACCGCCCTGCGCGTCGAGCTCGAAGGCCTCGGACGACTCGAACAGCGTGCGCGCGACGCGCACCGCACCGAACTCACCCGCGTCGAGAACGCGGAACTCGACCAGATCGCCCTGGAGCGCGCGGCGCGCGGGGCCTGAACACCGAACCTCCTCTCACCATGAACAAGATCCTCCAGTACGTCGGTATCGGATTCTGCGCGCTGCTGCTCTTCGGCGGCGCCTTCCTCGGCTTCGCGAAGCTCTCGGGCGCTCCCATGCACACGCTCCCGGTGCTCGGTGGCTTCTTCCAGGCTCCGGACGAATACGCCGCGCTGGTCGACTCCGACACACGTGCCGACCGCGACAGCGTGAAGCGCAGCGTCGAGGAAGAGGTGCAAGTGGGTGCCAGCGTTCTCGGTGCCTTCGTGCTGCCGTCGCCCTACACCTCCGAGCAGATCAAGGACCTCGAGATGCTGCTCAAGAGCAAGCTGCGCGAGGCACAGCTCGAACTCGACCGCATGAGCCTGCGCCGGCTCGAGCTGGACGAACGCGAGGCCGCGCTGCAAGACCGCTGGGGCGAGCTGCAAGAACTGCGCAGCACGCTCGAGCGCTTCGAAGAAGACCTGAACCAACGCTCCGCCGAGATCGAGCGCGACGAAGCCGCTCGCTCGGAGAAGGAAGTCGCCGCGCTCCAGGACCTGGCCAAGGTCTTCGAGGAGGGCGAGCCGGAGGAGCTCGTGAACAAGCTGCAGGCCTACGGCGAGGAGGACGCGGCCAAGCTGCTCGCACAGATGGACGTCGAGCGCGTCGCCGAGTTGCTGCGCGCGATGGACGAGGAGAACTACGTGCGCTTCTCGAAGGCCTACACGGCCGAGCAGCTGCGCAAGGAGTAGCGAATCGCGCAGGTCCTCCCGCCGTGCCGCGGGGGGGCCTTCTTTTCCGGTCCGCGGGCGACGAGAGGGCCCGCGGGCGTCCCACGAGGGCCGCCGCCGACTTCGGGGGGCGGCCCAAGTTCTTGCAAGAGCTGGAGTTACAGCCGGAAGGAAGTCCTTTCCGGCATCAAGCTCCGGGGCGGTCCCGCCGATAAGAGACGCAACACCCAGGGCCTCCCCTCCTGGGCTCCCCACCCATGGACCTCGCAACGATCATCGGAACCCTTCTCTGCTTCGGCATGGTGCTCTTCGCCATGGCGTCGGGGGACGGCGGACTCGGCATCTTCATCCACGGCCCGTCGCTCGTGCTCGTCGCGGGCGGCACGATCGCCGTGACGCTGATGGCCTTCCCCATGGAGGAGGTCAAGTCGATCATCAAGGTGATGCTCGTCACCGCCTTCAACAAGACGAGCACCCCGCCGCAGGAGATCGAGCGCATCGTCGACTACGCGAACCTGGCGCGGCGCGAGGGACTGCTCGCGCTCGAGTCCAAGCTCAAGGAAGTCGACGACCAGTTCTTCGCGAAGGGGATCCAGCTCGTCATCGACGGCTTCGGCGCGGAGACGGTTCGAGACATCATGGACCTCGAGGCGGAGTGGCAGCGTCAACGCCACTCGGTCGGCAAGACGATCTTCGACCAGATGGGCGCCTTCGCGCCCGCCTTCGGCATGATCGGGACGCTCGTCGGTCTGGTGCAGATGCTCCAGAACCTCTCCGATCCCTCGTCGATCGGCGCGGGCATGGCGACCGCTCTGCTCACGACGCTCTACGGCGCCATGGCGTCGAACATGATCTTCCTGCCGCTCGCCGGCAAGCTCGACGTGCGCGCCAAGCGCGAAGCGTTGCTCCGCGACCTGATGATCGAGGGCATCGTCGCGATCCAGTCCGGCGAGAAGCCGGCGTTGATCAAGGAGAAGCTCAAGGGCTTCTTGGCGCCCAGCGCCCGGGAGGCGGTCGCCGTCTGAGGCCGGCCGTTCGCCATGGCGAAGAAGAAGCGCAACGAGGAAGCGGCTCCGCAGGGAGCACCCGACTGGATCGTGACCTTCGCGGACATGATCTCGCTGCTCGTGACCTTCTTCATCCTGATGATGACCTTCTCGAGCCTCGAGACGTACGACGCGTTCAACATCACGCGCGACATCATGGGGACGACCGGCGTGCTGACCGGGTCGCAGGGCACGTCCGCCGTGTCTCCTCCGGAGGTCGACCTGATGAGCGCCATGGACGCGATGCGCGGCGCCTCGACGGTACACACGCGCCCGACGAACGAGCTCCAGCAGAACCTCGAGGCGATGGGTCAGCTGCAGACCGAGGAGTACCAGCCGATCGACCTCAAGGAGGTGCGCGACGGTCTCGTCATCACCTTCGACGAGCGCGCGTGCTTCGCGCCCGGTTCGACGCAGCTCACGCCCTACCTGCGGGAGGCTTTGAAGGAGCTCTCGCTCGTGCTCGAGCATTACGCCTTCCTGGTCTCCGTCGAAGGACACACCGACGGCGAGTTCAAGGCGACGCCGCGCTATCCCACGGCCGAGGCTCTCGGCGCGGCGCGTGCTGCCGAGGCCGCGCGCTGGATGGTCAGCCAGTCCTCGCTCTCCCCGATGATGGTGCAAGTCGCTACGCACGGCATGTCGGATCCGATCGCCCCGAACGACGACGTCGACGGGCGCGAGCTGAACCGCCGCGTCGAGCTGCGCTTGCTCTCGATGTCCCGCACGCGCAGCGCGCAGGTCGAGACGCTCGAAGGGAACGGTGAGCGCTGATGGGCGAGTTCGTCGAGGAACCGAAGAAGGGTCCGCCCGCGTACATGGTGTCCTTCGCGGACATGATGACGCTGATCCTGACCTTCTTCATCCTGCTCGTCTCGATGTCGAAGGAGCAGAACTACGGACTGATGGCCAAGGGCGTCGGTTCGTTCATCGTCGCGCTGCAGTCGCACGGCCTCTCGGGCGTGATGTCGGGCACCGACCAGTCCTCGGTCTTCGAGGAAGTCCGCCGGAAGTTCAACCTCCCGCCCGAGCCGGACGCGAGCCGTCGGACCAACCACGACAACGCGTCGAGGTACGAACTGATGCGCGCGGAAGACCTGCAGTCACTGACTCCGCACGACGAAGTCCCCTTCCCGTCGGTCGCGCGCTTCGAACCGGGCTCCGCGGTGTTGACGGAAGCGAGCCGCAGCTACATCGACGGCATGGCCGGCTCGCTCGAGCCGCATCGCAGCCAGTTGTTGTGGATCGAGGGGCACGCCGACGACGCCGCAAGCGGCACCGAGAACGACAACGTCGTGCTCGCGATCCTGCGCGCGCGCGCGGTGCGAGAGTATCTGATCGAAGCCCACGGGTTCGCCCCCTCGCGAGTCCTCGCGCGCGGTTGGTTCCGTGAAGTCGAACAAGACGTGACGCGCACCCGCGCGGTCGACGCACGCCTCATTACTCCCCGCCACGACAGGGGGAACTGAACGCCATGGCTGAAGAAGAGAAGCAAGAGAAGGACGGCGAGGGCGAGGTCGAAGCGACCGAGTCCAAGTCCAAGAGCAAGGGCAAGCTGGTCCAGATCGGCGCCGGCCTGGCCGTGCTGGTCGTGATGGCGTGGGTCGCCGCGACCTTCGCCGTGCCCAGCAAGGAGAAGCACCCGCGCTTCAGCACGCCGTTCACGGTCCCGATGGTGCTCGACCCGGACACCAAGATTCCCGTCAACCTCGACGAGAACAACAAGACGCGCTTTCTGCAGATGAACTTCAACCTGTTCGTCCGCTGCTACGACCCGTCGTACGTCAACGCGCGCCAGAACGACCCGAACTACGAGCCGTTCCTGAAGTCCCGCCTGATCGCGATCGCGACCTCGAAGAAGCTCGACGAGGTGATCGGCGGCGAAGCGGCGCAGCACGCCTTCCTCGAGGAGGTTCGCGACCACATCGACCCGATCCTCTTCCCCGTGCACATCGGTGACACGAAGAACCCGCTCGCCGAGGACGAGGACTCCGGCCTGATGCCCGGCTCGATGATGGACCGCGCGTCCTTTCGCGGGAAGTTCCACGACCACGTCCTGAAGGTCGACGCGCCGGCGCACACCGTCGCGATCGACGACAGCCCTCCCGTCGAGTTCACGGGTGACGAGGACAACCTCGTGATCCGCACCGGCTCCGGCGAGGTGCTCTACCTCGACGTCACCGACGTCAACCCCGACTTCGTCGGCGAGCTGCCCATCGGCGTGCACGGACGCATCAGCCGCGTCCTCGCCGTCGAGCTCGTCGTCCAGTGAACGACCTGCCTGACCGAATTCCGTGAGCAACGACCTCAGCCCCGAAGAGCGCCAAGCGGTCCTCGACGAGCAACGCGGAGATGCGAAGCCCGGGGGATCCGTGTCGCCGCGCGACTTCCGCAAGCCGTGGAGGCTCTCGCGCGAGGGTCTCGACGGCGTGCGTCGCACGCTCGAGCGTCGGCTCCCGAGCCTCGAGTCGATGCTCGCGGCCTGGTATCGCCAGGACGTTCCGGTGCGCCTCGAGGACGTCGGCGAGATCGCGACCGCGGGGCTGTTCGACGGGCTCGAAGAGCCCTTCGTGTTGCTCTGCTTCCGCATCGACGGAGTGCAGGGCTGGGCGATCTGGGAGAACAAGGCCGCGCGCAACGCGGCGGCGATCGCGCTCGGCGGCGCGGTCGAGGAAGGCAAGTCCGAACCTCGCCGCTTGTCGACGCTCGAACAAGGCGTGGTGCGCGACCTCTGCGAAGGCGTCGCGACGCACTGCGCGAACCAGCTCGGTCTGGCCATCGAGTCGCCCGAGCTCGTCCAAGACGCGCGCGCCTTCTTGCTCGCGGTCGACGCCGGACTCGACGCGGACCCCGCGCGACTCTACCTGCACGTCGCGCTCGAAGCGCCCGACGGCGAGAGCATCGTCCGGCTCTACCTACCCGGCGTCACTGGTTCGGCGACGACTCGACCGAAGCCGGCGGCCGGACAGACGCTCCCCCATCACCTCGACGACGTACCGCTCGAGTTCAGCGCGCGCCTCGGTTCCGTCGAACTGGCGCTCTCCGAGCTGCTCGGCCTCGAAGTCGGCGACGTGATCCCGCTCGACACGGACGCCCGTTCCCCCCTCAACCTTTTCATCGACGATCGCCCGGCCGGACACGCCCACTGGGGCAGCCACCACGGCCAGCTCGCGATCCGCATCCTGGAGTTCGATCCCTCCGACGAGGACTGAAGCGACATGAGCGAAGAGAGACACAGCACCGGCGAGAACCTCGAGCAGGCCATCGACGAAGCGACCGCGGCCGTGAGCGTGCAGACCGGACAGCTGCAGGAGCTGGAGGAAGGTCCGACCGGCGCGCCGATCGGGCTCGACAGCCTGATGAACGTCCCGGTCAAGCTGACCGTGCAGGTCGGACGCACGCGACTGACGCTCGCTCAGCTCGTCGCGATGGGTCCCGGTTCGCTGATCCCGCTCGACCGGGAAGCGCACGAACCGGCCGACATCCTGGTCAACGGCAAGGTCGTCGCCCGCGGCGAGATCGTGACGATCGACGACCGCTACGGCGTGCGCATCGCGAGCGTCGTCGCGGATCCGCAGCCCTGACCGCAGGAAACACCGTGCCGTAGTCGTTCGTTCCCGGAGCGACCCGTGCTCTCGGCCGCGTCGTCGAGTTCGACCACTCCGGGAACGAACGACTACGGCACGGTACCTCCTACCTCGCTCCGGCGCGGCGCCCCGCCGGCGCGTCCTCGCGGCGCACCTGGAAGCGCGACGGTGTGAAGCGCTGCGGATCGAACGCGCTGACGGGCCGTCCCGACAGGAGCTGCGCCATTCCTTCGCCGATCGAGGGCGCGAACTCGTAGCCGCGCGGACCGAAGCCGGTGACGACCCACAGCCCTTCCGCGCCTTCGACTTCGCCAATGATCGGCAGGTCGTCCGGCGCGTGGTTCTCCCACGAGACGTCGGAGCCGACGGTGGCAAGTCCGCGGTAGCCCGGAAGGCGCCTCTCCAGCGCCGCACGTGCCCAGGCGTCGAAGGAGTGCGACGTGCTGCTCGCCTCGACCTCGGGGTCCGCGACGTCTTCCGAGTGCCGCTTCGCGATGTCGTGCACGCGCGTCCGATCGCGAGCCGGTTCGCAGCGCACGAGCACTCCGTGCTCGCGGTCGACGATCACGGGGTGACGCGGGCGCTCCTCGTTCTCGTCCATGAAGCGCTCCGCGAGGTCGCGCTCGAGCACCTCGCGTCCGACGTGTTGTGACCCGAACCCGCGGATCCACGTCTGGCTCAGGTCGGTCGGATCGGCGGGACAGGAGCCGGCGGTGCCGTCCGCGCACTGCTTCGGTCGCGCGACGTGGTGCTGGTGCGTGCGCAACAAGCGCAACGGAAGTTCGACGCCGTGGCGCGACAGGAAGCTCCTGGCCCAAGGACCCGCGGCCACGACGACTTGGTTCGTCTCGACGCGACCTTGTGCGGTCTCGAGCCCGACCACCCGGCCACCCTCGATGAGGACCTCGTCGACCTCGCAGCCGGTGCGCAGCACGGCCCCGGTGTCGCGCGCGAGTGCGCTGATCGCCGCCATGGCTCGCTCGGGGTCGAGGAAGCCGGCGTCGGGTTCGAACACCGCGACGGCGTCGGAGTCGACTGCGATGCCGGGAACGCGCCGGCGCAGGCCTTCGGCGTCGAGCAGCTCGAGCCGGATGCCGATCGCCTCGTAGGCCGCCTCCTGCTCGAGGAAGCGCGCGCGTTCCTCGGGGGTCAGCTTGCCCGGCAGGGTGACGACGCCGCAGGGCTGGAAGCCGATCGAGCGGCCGGAGCGCCCCTCGAAGCCGGCGTAGAACTTCAGCGAGTCGCGGGCCATACCGGCCAGTTTGATGTCCGCGTGGATCTGACTGAGCACGGCGCTGGAACGTCCGGAGGCGCCGCTGCCGATCTCGCCCTTCTCGCAGACCACGACGGCCTCGCGGAGTCCGTCGGTGCGCTGTGCCAGGTGCCAGGCGATGGTGGTGCCCATCAGCCCGCCACCCACGATTGCCGTCTTCGCCTTCATGCCGATCCTCCTCGCAGAGCCTGCGGAGGGCGAATCTAGCACCGCAGGACGCCCGACTCTAGGATCGCGCAATACCCCGGAGCCGCGCGCGCCGGCCTCCCTGGAAAAGAGGAGCCCCACCGGAGGGGATCTCGGTGGGGCGCCAGGAGGAGGAATCTCGGAAGCGGTCCGTGGACAGCAGAGAGGGATGAGCGCCACCCTGCGGACCGAATCCCGATCATTCTCCCGTGCGCATCCGTAGCCTCGGTCCAAGAGGGGTAGGATTTCCGCCCGAATTCGACGCCGCGATGATCCCCTCCCGCCAGAGCCGCCGCATCCTGATCCGCGACCTCCCCGTCGGAGGCGACGCGCCCATCGCCGTGCAGAGCATGGCGGCCACCCCCACCACCGACGTCGCGGCCACGCTGCGGCAGGTGCGGCTGCTCGAGGCCGCCGGGGCGGACCTGATCCGCATCGCGGTCGACAGCAAGCGCGACGTCGAGGCGCTGCGACAGATCCGCGCGGAGACCACGGCGCGCCTCTCCGTCGACCTGCAGGAGAACTACCGCCTCGCCGAGCTCGTCGCTCCGCTGGTCGACAAGCTGCGCTACAACCCCGGCCACCTGCACCACCACGAGCGTGAGAAATCGGTCGAGGACAAGGTCCGCTACCTGGTCGACGTCGCGGGTGCGCACGGCTGCGCGATGCGCATCGGCGTCAACGCCGGTTCGGTCGCGCCGCACTACAAGGAACGCTTCGCGGACGACCACCTCGGCGCGATCGTGCAGTGCGCGGTGGACCACTGCGGACTGATCGATGACCTCGGCTTCACGCACTACGTCGTGTCGATCAAGGACTCGGATCCCAAGACGGTGATCGACGCGAACCTGCGCTTCGCCGAAGCGCGCCCCGACGTGCCGCTGCACCTCGGCGTGACCGAAGCCGGAATGCCGCCGGACGGCGTGATCAAGACGCGCATCGCCTTCGAGCAGCTGCTCTCGCGCGGCATCGGCGACACGCTGCGCGTCTCGTTGACGGTCCCTTTCGAGCAGAAGGGCATGGAGATCGCCGTTGGCCGCGAACTGATCGACGACATCGCGGCGGGCCGCTTCCGCTCGGTGCCGCCGAACTTCTTCGACGGCTTGAACATCATCGCCTGCCCGTCCTGCTCGCGCGTGGAGAACACGGCCTTCATCGAGCTCGCGGAAGAAGTGAAGCGCGCGACGGCCTACGCGGACGAACACGACCTGACGATCGCTGTGATGGGTTGTCGCGTGAACGGGCCCGGCGAGACGGACGACGCGGACCTGGGCCTGTGGTGCGGTCCGACGCAAGTACACCTGAAGCGCGGCGAGGAACTCGTCGGGGCCTTCGGTTACGACGAAGTCATCGCGCGGCTGCGCGAGGAACTCGACGCGCTGATCGCGCGGCGCGCCTGAGCCTCACTCTTCGCGGTTGCGCCCGATGTACGCGCCGGCGAGCAACACGCAGAAGCCGGTCCCGACGAAGGCCAGGAACTCGGGCAGTCCGCGGTGCACTTCCGTGCGCACCTGTCGGTCGGTGCGACGCGACCCGAAGTCGCCCGGATGCGCGGGCGGTCCGCCCAGGGCGCGCGAGTTCATGCGCAGCACGCCGACGAGCATGATCAGGATGCCGACGACGACGAGGATCCGGCCCATGCGCCGGCGCGAGTGCGTCCGGTCGTCGCTCACTTGGCGAGGCGGGCCGTGTACTTGTCCTGGTTCAGCGCGGAGAGCAGCGGCGCGGGATCGAAGCCGATCGGCACGACGGCCTCGGCCTGTCCTTGCTCGAAGCTCACGGCCGAGTCCGTGACGCCTTCGACGGCGGCGAGCCACTCGTCCAGCTTCTCGGGGCAGCCTTCGCAGCACATGCCCTCGACCTCGAAGCGCAGCACCTGGTGTCCCGCGGGGACATCTCCGGTGAGGTGGTCGACGCCCGGGTGCTTCCAGGCACCGGCGTCGCGGCCGCCCGTGCCGAGCGCGACGTAGCCGAGCGCCAGCGCGGCGAGGACCAGCAGGATGGGCGCGAACTTCATCGCGGGATCTTAGCGCGCTGGCCGGTGTGCGGCGCGGCGCGGCGACGCTCCTTTCGAAGCGCGTGACGAGGCTACCTCTCGTCGCCAGCCGACGGGCCCTTCACGGCCCGTCGGTCCGTCGCCC
Source organism: Planctomycetota bacterium (assembly GCA_020638835.1). Taxonomy (GTDB): domain Bacteria; phylum Planctomycetota; class UBA1135; order UBA1135; genus JACKHV01. Next base: position 271,208 of record JACKHV010000004.1, read on the forward strand.
CTCGAGGGCCGCGCAGCGCCCCCCAGCGCAGCGCGTCCCCCCTGCGGGAGGGTCGAGGGTCGAGATCCCGCGCGCCGGATCAGAAGCGGCGCGAGATCTGGATCGGGTTCTCGGGAGCAGCCGGGTTGGGGCGCTCCTCGCTCGGGCGGACGGCGGGCACCTCGTCGACCTCGTCGTGCTCCGCTTCCGCGGCGTCCCGGGCCAAGACCTCTTGGTCCTCCTCGGGCAGCTGGAGTCCGCGCTGCTCGAGCACTTCGGCGAGCTGGGGCGAGCGGTCGCAGTAGGCCGCCATCAGAAGATCGCCGGGGTCGACCTTCAGTCGTTCGGCGATCTCGAGCAGCACTTTGTCGGAGGGAAAGCGCAGGCCATGTTCCATGGCGCGCACGAAGGTGTAGCTGAGCCCGAGCTTGCGGGCGAATTGGACGCGGGACTGCTTGCCGCGTGCTCTCTTCAGGATCAGGCCAAGTCGATTCATGGGTCACTCCCCTTGCTACCCTTTGAAAACGACAACGCGTGTCGTTCCGTCTCACCCATGAGTGAGTTCTTTCGGACTTCACCTAAATCGTCCCACAACGTGCGCTTAGCGCAAGACACCCCCTTTGCGACATCGCTGGAAGGGGTCGAAAGCTAGGATTTCTCATTCTGGGCGCCGCGCTTGCGCTCTCCGGACCCGCGCCAGAGAATCCCCCGCATGGATCCCCTCGACACCGTCCGCGCCTCCTTCGAGGAGGCCTCCCGCACCCTCCAAGCCTTCCGCGACGACCCGGACTGCCTTGGACAGGTGGACCGCTTCGCGCGCGCCGCGCACCGCACCCTCGAGCACGGGGGCAAGCTGATGTCCTGCGGCAACGGCGGTTCGATGTGCGACGCAATGCACTTCGCGGAGGAGTGGACAGGTCGCTTCCGCGGGAACCGCGCCGCCCTCCCGGCCATCGCCTTCTCCGACCCGTCGCAGCTGACCTGCATCGCGAACGACTTCGGCTACGACGAAGTCTTCGCGCGCTCGGTCGAGGCCTACGGACGTCCCGGCGACCTGCTGGTCGCGATCTCGACCAGCGGCAACTCGCCGAACATCCTGCGCGCCGTCGAAGTCGCGCGCGAACGCGGCATCCAAGTCGTCGGCCTGCTCGGCAAGGGCGGCGGCAAGCTGCGCGAACACGTCGACATCCCCATCGTCGTGCCGCTCGCGGAGACCTCCGACCGCATCCAGGAAGTGCACATCAAGGTGCTGCACATCGCGATCGAGGCGGTCGAGCGCCTGATGTTCCCGGACAACTACTGATCCGGCCGGCGCGCGCTCCGGCGCGCGGGTCACTGCGTCAGCTTGCGCGGGATGCGTCCGTCGACGACCCATTGGATCGAGGTGTTCACCGCCTGACGCACGCGGCGCTCCGTGTGCGGTGACGCGAGGAAGCGAAGGCCGGCGAGCAGAGGCAAGTCGGCGCCGTCCTCGCCGGCGAGCGCGCGGTGTTCCTCGAGCGCGGCCAGCAGCGTCTTGACGGCGTGCGCGACGAAGATCGGTCGCACCAGCGGATCGGAGCGCAGCAGCTCGTGCAGCGGCGACTCCAGCTCCTCGAGCGGTGCGCCGGACGCGAGGAAAGCGCGCGCCGCGGCGACGGCGCCGTCCGCGTCGTGGCGCGCGATCGCGTCCATCACGCTCGCCGCGGACCCGTCACCCGCCGCCTCGGGCAGTGCGCCCGCGCCGTCCATCGGCCGCCCCAGGTTGACGAAGGCGGCGCTGTGGAACAGCAGGCGCCAGCGGCGCGGGTCGTTCCAGCGCAGGACGGCGTGCCGCACGGCGGCGGCGTGCGTGAAGCGATGCGTCACCCACAGCCAAGTCTCCGCGAGCTCGGGGTCCGAGTCCACGGCCGGGTCGAAGCGCATGAAGCGCTCCGCGGCGGCGACGACGAGCGCGCGGGCGACTTGCTCCGGATCGACGCCGGCGCGCAGCGCGGACTCGACGGCGCGGAAGGCCTCGGCCGCCGACCCGTCCAGGACCGCGGCGCGGAAGCTCACGCCGCAGAAGTCGGTCGCGCGGGCTTCGCGCGAGGCGAGCTCGACGAGCTCGGGATCGAGCGCCGCGAGCCGCGACTGGTGCCCGGCCCAGTAAGGCAGCGTGTCCTCCCGCGTGCCCGTCACGATGCCGTGCAGCATCGCGGCGTAGATCTCGCGCCACGCGTCGCGGTCGTCGTCGCCCGCGAGCAGCTCCTGCGCCTTGACCAGGAAGATCAGCTGGTGACCGAAGTTCAGGAAGTGGTCGGCGAGCAGCGCGTACATCCACGCGTCGACTTCCTCGCGCGGGACGCCGGCGTCGATCGCGCCGAGCAGCAGGCCCTCGGCACGCGCGCCTTCTTCCGCCTCGACGGCCGCGCGCAGTTCTTGGGCGGTCGCACCGGCGATCGGCGCGGCGAGCTCGCGGCGCGGCAGGCGCGCGATCGACTCGCTCGCCATGTCCATCGCGAGCGCGACGGCTTCGAGCCGGTGCGGACCCTCGAGGCCCGCGGTGAGGCGCAAGCAGTCGGCTGCGACCGGCAGGGCGTGCCCGCTGCCGTACTCCGCGTAGCGCGCATCGATGCGCGCGACGTCGATCGCGAGCCGACGTACGTCGTACCCGGCTTGCAGCAGGCGCACTCCGTCGCGCAGCGCGCGCCCGAGCTCGTGTTTCCAGAGGCCCTCCTCGAAGCTCTCGAGCAAGCCTGGCCAAAGCGACCGCGGATCCGGATCGGAGAGGTCGACCTCGACGCGCCCCGCGAACTCGCGCGTCGGATAGTGACGCACCGCTTCGCCGCCGAGCGTGCACGCACCGCTCTTCACGTCGAACTTCCAGTTGTGCCAGCAGCACGTCAGTGACGTGCCCTTCAGCTCGCCCTGCGCCAGCGGATAGCCTTCGTGCGGACACCGGTTGTCCAGCGCGAACGGGCGGCCTTCACCGTCACGCCCGGCGACAATCTGGTGGCCGTCGCGCTTGACCGTGCGCATCTCACCGGCGGCGCAACCTTCGAGCTCGTCCAGCGCGACCCAGCGCGCTTCGCCCGTACCGGTCATGACCGCTCGAGCAACGCGGCGCGCTGCGCGGACCGACGTCGCCGGTCGACGGTGTCGATCGCGCGCACGGCGTACTCCTGGGCGGTGTAGACTTGCTTCATCAGCGGACCGCCGTCGCGTCGCTTCGACATGTCGCCGACGGTGAAGAGCCCGCGCACGTTCGTCTCGGAACTGTGGTCCTCGACGAGCACGTGCTGTTCCTCCCGAGGCTTGTCGCCGCCCTCGAGTTCGGCGCCGAGCTGTCGCGCCAGGTCGTTGTAGACCTTGAACAGCCCGAGCGCGATCAGGCCGTACCGTGCGTCGACGCGCTTCCCGTCCTCGAGCACGAAGCCGTGCAGCTCGGTCCCCTTCTTGACCTTCTTCCCCGACTCCTCGGCGCCCTCCGCGACGTCGTAGAGGTCGACGATGCGCGTCGTCTCGACGCGAATGCCGTAGTGCTCGAGCAGCTTCACGCTGTCCGACTCCGCTCCCAGCTCCGCGCCATTCGTGAGGATCGTGACCTTCGTCCCGTAGCGCTCGTGCAACATCATCGCGAGCTGCGCGGCGCCCTCGCCGACGCCGATGATCGAGGTGCGCGTGTCGCGCGTCAGGTGCCCTTCGCAGCGGATGCAGTAGAGCAGGCGCTCGTAGTTCGCGTAGGGGTAGATCCAGCGCGGATCATCGAGCACCTTGCCGCTCTTCAGCTCCTTCTTGATGCTCGGCTGGCGGTCCATGACGCCGGTCGAGAGCACCAGGTTGCGTCCGCGCAGCACGCGCCCGTCCTCGAGCTTCAGCGTGAACAACTCGCCGTCGCGTCCGGCCTCGACCGCCTTCTCGTCGATCACCTCGACCCACGTCGCGTGTTCGTCGCGGATGCGCGTCAGCACGTTGTCGCTGATCTCGAGCGTCCCGATGTGCCAATCCTGCTCCGCGAGCTTGGCGCGCGCCGCCTCGAACTCGGGTCCGTCCAGCGCCTCGTTCACCTTCTCGAGCATCAGATCGGGGTGCACCCCGATCATGTTGTCGATGTTGTAGACGTACAGCCCGCGACTGGCCTTCGCCGTCTTCTTCGTGCCGCGGATCCAGGCGGTGGAGAGGTTGTACTGGGCCGCGCGCAGGGCCGCGGCACTGCCGCCGATGCCGCCGCCGACGACCAGTACTTCGTAGATGGTGTCGCTCATGGCTCGTTCTCGGCCCCCGATCACGGAAGCGCGGAACGAGCGTGACGCGATCGTCGAGAGCCGTCCAGTCCGGAGGGCGATATCGGCGCCTGGGTGCCCGCGGCGGCGGACGCGGCGATCAGATCGAGTCGAGTCCCCAGAGGAACGGGCGCAGCGGGAGCCGCGGGAACGCGAGGCCCGTGCGCCCTTCGAGCTGCAGGAGCGCGGTGCGGTCCGCGCGCGGTGCGAGTAGGAAGGTCAGCAACTCGGCGTCGCTCGCCGCGGCGGTTCCGGCGGGACCACAGAGCATCCAGCACTCGCCGTGACGCGTGGTGCCGAAGCTCTGCGGCGTCTCGCACGCGCGACGCAGGGCGGTGAGCGCCAGGTCGGGGCGCAACAAGCGCCCCAACGCGAGGATGCCCGGGGCCGACGGAATGCCCGCTTCGCGCAAGCGCCCCGGCAACGAGCGTGCGTCGGCGTCCGCCGTCTCGAGCGGCGCCATCACGAAGAGCGTCTCGATCGACTGCCGCTCGTCGAAGTTCGCGGCGATGCAGGCGAGCAGTGCTTCGGTCTCGCCGCCCCACTCGTGCACGACGGCGCTGAGGTCGCCGCCGCGTCCGAGGCAGGTGTACGCGTCGACACCGCGCGGTCCGCCGTGCACGAGCACGCGCATGCCCGGGCCGGCGAGCAGCTCCGCGGTCTCGCGGCGACTGCGCAGCGCGCGACGTTCGTGTTGTCGGTACAGTCGGTGGATCGCCGCCGCATCCGTCGCGCGCGCCGGACGCACGGAGCGCGGCGTCGGTAGGTAAGGACGCAGCACGCGGTCGAGCATGAAGTCCTCTTCCGCGCCGACGCGCGTGTAACCGCGCGCCGTGTAGAAGGCCTCGTCGTCCGCCCAGAGCAAGCTGGCGAGACAACCGCGCGCGGCGAGTTCGCTCTCCGCGCGCTCCAGTACGCGCGTCGCAAGGCCGCGGCCGCGCTGCGCTTCCGCCGTGGCGACCGATCCGATCAGTCCGAGTCGCGCCGAGCCCTCGGGGCAGCGCAGGTCGCGCACCAGGATGGCGCAGGCCGAGTCCGTGCGACCGTCCTCGTTCCAGCTGACGACGCGACCGCGCGCGCGATCGCCGAAGACGGTCGGGTACTCGTGCTCGAAGCCCGGCTTGCCGCGCAGGACTTCGGACATCAGCTCGCGCACAGCAGGCGCTGCTCGACCGACCTCGAGCATCAGACGCCTCGCGTGCCGTCGGCCGTCGCGTCCGCGTCCTGCGGGTTCTGCACCGACTCGCGGTACGCCTCGAGTAGCTGGTCGCCGAGCGACAGCGCGTCCTGCAAGCTCGAGTGCGCGCGGTCCACGGCACTGGCCAGGTCGAGCGCCTCGAGCTTGCCCTCGCTCGCTCCCTGCAGCTCGCGCGCTTGGTCCTGCAGGCGGTCGAGAAGCGCCTTGAAGGCGGCGCCGCCCGTCGCTTCGCTCGCCGGACGCTGCTGGCTACCCGGCCCTTGGATCGGACCGACGCCGTTCGTGTTCTGGATCTTGTCGACCATGGCGTTTCTCTGGGAAGGCTCCGCGTGTGCGATCAGCGGAGGAAGTTGAGCAGGCTGTTCTGGAGCAAGCGCGAGCCGGTCATCTGCGCGAGTTGCAGCGTCTGTTCCGCGCGCGACAGCTCGAGCGCGACGGTCGCGAGGTCCGCGTCCTCGATCTGCGAGAGCACGCCTTGGAGGCTGACGTCCATCGCGCCGAGACGTTCGGCGGAGTCGTTCAACCGCTCCGTGCGCGCGCCGAGCGTTCCGAGCGCGCTCAGCGCGTTCTCCTGGTTGCGCTCCAGCTCGCCGAGGCGGTCCGTCATGCGCGCGAGGAAGTCCGCGGAGCCCAGCGAGGAGCTGTTCTTGAGGTCGGATGCGGCGCCGAGCAGCGCGTCGAAGATGTTCACGCCGCCCTGGAAGCCGAGCAGTTCGGTGCCCGCGCGGTTCACGTTCGTCGTGTCGAGGTGCACGACGGTCCCCGACTCGGAGTCGACGAGCTCGAGGTCCGTCTCGGTGAAGGCGAGCGGCGTGAAGTTCACGCCGTCGAGCGACACCGAGCCGGCGCCGCTGAGCGTCGCGCCGGTGTCGACGCCCGTCCAGCCCGTGAAGTCGAGGTGCACTTCGGCCCCGTCGGCGGTCTCGACCACGAAGTCGGCGTAGTCAGCGTCACCGGGCTGCGGGATCGGGACCGCCGTACCGTTGCCGAGCGTCACCGTGCCGGCCGTGGCGTCCACGGTCAGCAAGTGGTCCTGCAGGATCGTGTCGTCGTCGCCGCCGTTCGCGAGCGCGATGCCCGCGCCCGGGGTGCCGACCGTCGCGTCGTGGCGGAAGATCAGGTCGGCGTAGCCGGTGCCCTGATTCGCCGAGGTGCCGAGCGTCGCTCCGGTCGAACCCGAGAGCTGAGCGCCGGCGTACTCGAACAGGCCGAAGATGTCGGAGCCGGGGACGTTGATGCCGACCTCGGTGCCCGCGCCGATCTGCACGCGCTGTACTTCGTCGTCGCCGTGGTAGACGACGCGACGGGTGCCGTTCACCGTCTCGAAGGAGAAGGGCGGGTCGTTCGAGAGCGTGCCTCCGAAGAGGTAGCGCTCGCCGAACTGGCTGTTGGCGACGTCGACGAGCTGGTCGACGAGCTGCTCGATCTGGCCGCTGATGATCCGGCGGTCCGAGTCGTTGAGCGTGCCGCTCATGCCTTGCGTGATCAGCGCGCGCGCCTCGGAGAGGATGCCGGAGACGTCCTGCAGGGACGAGCTCGCGGACTCGAGGTACGGCCGGCTACTCTCGATCGCGTCGCGGTAGTTGCCGATGCGGCTCATCTGCTTGCGCGTCGCGAGGCTCTTGGCCGTTCCGATCACGTCGTCCGACGGGCGCAGGATCCGCTTGCCTGTCGCGATGCGTTCCTGGCTCAGCGCGAGCTTCGCGAAGTTGAGGCTCAGGCCGGAGTTCACGAGGGCGAACTTCGAAGACTGGGTCGGGCGGAGGTTCATGTCAGCGGTGCGTTGGAGTGCGGAACGACGGCGGCAGCGCGATCAGATGATCTGCAGCAAGTCGTTGTGGATGTCGTTGACGACTTGGATGTAGCGGGAGGCGGCTTGGAAGTTCTGCTCGAACTCGATCATCTTCACGAGCTCCTCGTCAACGTTGACGCCGGACACTTGCTCGCGGCGCAGCTCGAGGTTCTCCATCAGGTAGCCCTCGACCTCACGCGCGTTCGAGGTCGACGAGACCTTGAAGCCGACGTCTCCGACGAAGTCGTTGTAGAACTCGTTGAAGCTGCTGCCGTCGAGGCCTTCGAGGCCTTCCGTCTGCATGCGCAGCATGTCGAGCAACACTTGGTTGTCGCCGGAAGCGCCGCTGCCCGAGGCGGCCAGCAGGTTCGGGTCGTTCTCGAGGTCCGCGCGCACGGCCATCGTCGCGGCGTCCGTGCCGGTGAACAGGCCGTTCAGGCCGAAGGCCACGAGCACGTCGGTCGTGTCAGAGTCGGCGAGCAGGTCGACGGCGAAGACGTCGCCGTGCGTCGCCGAGAGCGAGCCGAAGTCGAAGCTGACGGAGATGCCGTCCGCGACCTCGAGCTCCGTGCCCGGCGCGTAGCCTTCACCGACGGAGAGCGTCGTGACGAGCAGGCCGTTCTGGTCGTACACGCCGACTTCCAGGCCCGGCGTCGTACCGATCGTGCCGTCGCCGAGCGGGACGAAGCTGTACTGGTCGCTGTTCGCGCCGGAGTAGCTGCCGCTGATCGTCGGCGCGACCGAAGTCGTCTGTCCGGTCACCGTCGTGCCCGCCGTCCAGCCGAGCGCGGCGATGCCGCTGCCGCCGGTCAGGTCGAAGCTCGCCGTCGCGCCGGAGTTGGTGGTCTGCACGACGAGGCGTCCGCCGACGTCGACCGCGCGCATGCCGTTCGCCTGGAAGTTCGCGTCGGCGTTCAGCACGCTCGCGAGCTCCGCGGCGGTCGCTTGGCTGATCTCCGCGAAGTCGGCGGTCGAGACGCTCACCGAGAACGCGCCGAGCGGTCCCGTGAAGTCGAAGGTGTCGCCGTTCGAAAGCGCGAAGGGACCGGCGCCTTGCGAGCCGAGCGAAGCCGCGCCGCCGCCGAAGCTGCCGTACTCGTCCGGCGTCGAGTCGAGGCGCGTGCCGAAGTCGAACTTCACGCCGGCGTTCGAGTTCAGCTGCAGCTTGCCGGAGCCGTTCAGGCTCGCGTTCATGCCGGGGATCTCGTTGAGGCGGTCGATGAACTGTCCGACCGTTGTCGACGAAGAGTCGATGTCGACGCGCTGCGTATTCGTGGCGCCCGTGTTGTCGTTCGTGATGTTCACGTACAGCGACCCGGTCGTGACGTCGAACGGCAGGCCGGCGCGCGAGAGCAGCTCGTCGCGCAGCTCGCCGTCGAGATCCTGGTCGAGAACCGCGTGCTCGGCGGTCAATTGCGTGAAGCCGCCGCTTGCCGGGACGCCGGTCGAGTGCACGCGGTTCATCTCGAGGATGAAGTTGCGCGCGAAGTGGTCGAGGTTCTGCTGCAGGCCGGGGATGTAGCCCTGCGAGAGGCTCTCGAGGCCCGACACCGCGCCTCGCGCGACGTTCAGCGGGATGGTGCTGCCCTCGATGTTCAGCGTCACGCCGCCGGTCTGGTCGACCTTGCTCTTCAGCTCGTACGCGCGAGTCTCGCCGACGAGCATGCGGCCGCCGACGGTGACGCGCACGATGCCGTTCGAACCCTCGGTGTAGCCGATGTCGACGTGTTGCGCGAGCTGTTGCAGGGCCTGCTGACGCTGGTCGCGCAGGTCGTTCGCGGGCATGCCCGCCGCTTCGATCTCGGAGATCTGGCCGTTCAGGTCGACGAGGTCCTGCGCGATCAGGTTGGCCTGGCCGATGTTGTACTTGACCTGGTTCGCGGTGTCGCTCTGCAGCGTCGAGAGCCCGGTGGCGAGTTGGTTGAACTGCGACGCCAAGCTGCCCGCGCTCTGCACCATGCCCGTACGCAGCACGAGCTCGGAGGGCGAGCTCGAGAACTCGGAGATGCTGCTGAAGAAGCTGTCGAGTCCCGCGGACAGGCCGAGGCCGCCCGGTTCGCCGAGCAGCGCTTCGATGCTGCCCATCACGTCGAGCTGCGAGTCGAGTCGCGCGAGCGCGGACGACTGACTGACGAGACGCGTCTGCAGGAGGTTGTCGACCGTGCGGTTCACGATGTCGGCGTGGACGCCGGATCCGATCGACAGCCCGCGGAGGTTCAACGCGCCGTTCGCGCTGATACCGAGGTTCTGGCGCGAGTAGCCGGGCGTGTTCGCGTTCGCGACGTTGTGACCGACGATGTCCAGCGCGGACTGCGACGTCAGCAGGGCTTGGAGCCCGATGTTGAGACCGATACTTGCCATCGTCCTATGCTTCCGCGTCGATGAGAGTGCCCGCGCCGTTCAGCACGGCGCCTTTCTCGTCCTCGAGCACGCACTCGATCACGTCGCGGATGACGCGGCGGTGCATGCCGATCAGGGATCCGAGCAGGCGGTTCTTGTGGATGACGGCCGCCGTGATCGAGCGCAGCTCGTCACGCAGCGGCGCGATGTGGGCGGCGGCGGCTCCGCCGCGCTCGACGATGCTGCCGAGCGTCAGCAGGTCGGCCGAGACGCTCCACTCGCGCGCGAGCTCGTCGAGCAGACGCGCGCGGCGTCGCGCACGATCCGTGTTCGTCGACATCTCGCGCTCGAGCTTGCGAACGGCTTCCGCGGTGGCGCGCGGGTCGTTGTTCCGGACGCCTTGCTCCTGCTCCTCGAGCAGACGCAGCGTGCGGCGGCGCGCGGACACTTCGTCCTGCACGTAACCGCCGAGCTGGTTCAGGGTGCGCGCGAGGTTCATCGGGCCGCGCCGCCTTCCTCGCTCGTGTGCTCGAGCCCGACTTTCACCATGCCGGCGATGTCGAGGTCCCAGCCGGACGACAGCGAGCGACCGATGTGCTCGTCGAGCCAACCGTCCATGATGTCGCTGCCCGGACCCTGGCCGAAGAAGCCCTCCGGCAGGGACTTGCGCAGCTCCTTCACGAGCATCGTGCCGAGCAGCGCGGAGAACTCCTCCGCCACCTTCGTCTTCTCGCCGGAGTCGGCCTCCGCGCGCTCGAGGCGAGCGGCGAGCTCCTTGGCGCGGCCGAGCGACTGGTCGCCCTGCGTCGAGCTGATGTTGAGCGAGAGCCCTTCCATCACATCCTCCGGATGTCGGCGATCAGCAGGCCGCCCTGCGACATGGCTTGTAGGATCGTGATCATGTCGCGCGGCGTCGTGCCGAGCACGTTGAGCACCTCGACGACTTCCTGGAGCGTCGCGGCGCCGGGGTTCAGCACGAGGCCGTTGTTCTCTTCCTCGACGCTGAGCTGCGTGCGGTCGTTCGTCTGCGTCTGACCCTGCGAGAGCGCGCCGGGCTGGCTCGTCTCGGGCGTCTCCGCGACGGTGACCGTCAGGTTGCCGGACGTGATCGCGCCGGGGCGCAGGCGCACGTCGCCTCCCATCACGATCACGCCGGAGCGCTCGTTGACGATCACGCGCGCCAGGTTGTCGGTCTCGACCTCCTGGCTGGTGATGTTGTTCAGGAAGGCGATGTAGTCGGGCTCGCGCACGAAGTCGGGCACGTGGATCTTGACGGTCTTCCCGTCGCCGGTGACCTCCGCGATCGGCTGCTCGGACGGGACCTTGCTGTTGATCGCCTCGGCGATGTTCACGACGTTCCCGAAGGTGTCGTGCGCGACCTTGATGTCGAGGTAGATGTAGCCGTGCTCGCTGACGACGGTCGTCGGGATCTCGCGCTGTACGGTTCCGCCGCTCGGCAGCGTGCCGACGGTGACGTGGTTCTTCGTCGCGGTCGCGCTCTTGCCGCCGGCCTGGAAGCCGCCGACCGTGATCGAGCCGGACGCCGTCGCGTAGACGTACTGGCCGGTGATGTCGGTGAGTTCCGTCATCGCGAGCGTGCCGCCGTAGAGGCTGCCGGCGTCGCCGATCGTCGAGACGCGCACGTCGATCTGTTGACCGGGCTTGCAACCGGCCGGGATGCTGGCCTCGACGCGCACGACGGCGATGTTCTTCGACGAGAGCGCCTGCACCGGCAGGTTGATGTTCCGCGTGAGCAGCAGGTTCTGGAGCAGCTGCTTGGCGGCTTCGCCCGAGTCGCCGGTGCCGGCAAGGCCCGTGACGAGGCCGATGCCCATCACGTGGTTCAGCTCGGTGCCGCGCACGGTGACGAGGCTTTTGATCGGCGACGCGTTCACCGACAGCGGCGCCTTGCCGACGAGCGGTTGGAAGCGCGGCGTGCGCGTCACTTCGGCGGACGACTTGCCCTTCGGTTGTTCGGGAGCTTCGATACCGGGGAAGTAGCCGGGGACCGGGACCGGCACCGGGAGGGCCGGCTGGTCGGCCGTGGTCGGCGCTTCGGGCTGCGGCTCGGTCGCGGGCGCTTCCTGCGCGAAGAGCGGGAGCAGGGCGAGGAGGATGGTGTGGAACATCGTCGGTTCTCTCTCGTGTCCGCGGACTAGAAGGGCCAGAGCCAGATGAACGCGTCGTGCAGGAAGCCGCCGATGCCGTGGCGGTTCGTGCTGCGGGTGAGCGGGCCGCTACCGGAGTAGGAGACGCGCGCGTTGGCGACGAGCTCGCTCTCGATCGTGTTGGCGGCGGTGATGTCGTAACGACGCACGACGCCGGAGAACTCGATCACCTTGGTCTCGTTGTCGATGCGGATCTCACGACGGCCGCTGATGACGAGGTTCCCGTTGGGCAGCGCGTCCACGACCATCGCGGTCAGGCGCGCCGTGAAGTTGCCCTTCTTCTCGTAGTTCGCCGTGCCGGCGAAGGTGTTGTTCGTCGACGACTTGACGTCGGGCAGCGTGTTGAACGCGTTCGGCGCGATGTTGAAGCTGGTGAGCTGCGTGTCGAGCGCCTTCTGCGTCTTCAGGTCGCTCTTCTCCTCGTTCTTGAGGTCCTGGCTCTCCTGGATCAGCACGGTGACGAGGTCGCCGGGGCGCGCGGCCGTCTTGTTCGCGACGAGGCCGAAGGGGCCGCCGTTGGGGTCGTAGATCGAGCCGCGGCGCTCCTGCGAGAGGGCGCTCGTCGGAGCAGCGACCGCGGCCGTCGCCAGGATGGTGATCAGTAGGTGCTTCATGGCATTGCGCTCCGTGCTCAGCTGTTCACCTTGCGGTGGGTAACGGGACCGTCGACCTTGAGGTTGAACTCGAGCGAGCCCTTGCCAGTGACGCGCGCGGTGACTTCCTTGTCGCCGGACAGCGAACGCACGCGCACGTGGTCGCCGAGGCGGCCGTCCTCGAGCACGATCACCATCACGTTCACTTCCACGCTGCCGTTGCGCGCGTTGAGCTTCGCGATGGCGTCCTTCTCGACGAAGAGCGCGTACTTCAGGTCGTTCTCGAACAGGACGTTTCCGGCGACGAGGTTCGTCGCGGCGAGCGCGCCGTACTCCGGCGCACCGTTCACGGGCGTCTTGGTCAGCGCGGTGTCGATCAGCACGCGCTCGATCGAGTAGTCGTCCGGTCCGATCTCCTCGCCCATGCGCACGTCGCGCTTCAGGACGGGCAGCTCGCGGAAGATGTCGACCTGCATCGAGACCCAGACCGTGCTGTACTGAACGTCGTCGATCATCACGCGGATCGGCACGCTCCAAGCGCCCGCCTCGCGGCGGCGGCTCTTGAGGTCGACCTCGAGGCGACGCGACTTGTCGCCGAGCGGAACTTGCAGGTCCTTCAGCGCACCGCGCAGCGAAGCGCGGTACTCCTCGCCCTCGAGCAACTCGGCCACGGCCTTGCGCGCCGCGACTTCGATCTCGCCGGCGAGGATCGTCGCCGTCTTGGGGAAGACGCGCATCACGGACGCTCCCGTGAAGACGACTTCGGTGCCGGGGAAGGCCGCCTCGACGTCCTGCTGCAACTTCCACTGCCGCAGGGTGCGGTTGTAGCCGGGAGCGGGAGCGTAGCCGAGGTTGAGGCCGCGCACCTGCTCGGCGAGCGCTTCGTCGTCGCTGCGCACGAGCGCGATGTCGCCGAGCTTCATGTCGGTTCCGGACACCGTCGTCTGCTCGGGGAGCGTGACGGTGATGCCGGTCGAGAGGAGCAGAGCTGCGAGGGTGGTCATCATGGCGCGTACCTAGCGGATCATCTGGTTGACTTGCTGGAGCATCTCGTCGCTGACGCGCACCGCGCGGCTGTTCACCTCGTAGTTGCGCTGCGCGAGGATCAGACCGACGAGCTCGTCGACTGTCTCGACGTTCGCGCGCTCGCGGTAACCCTGGCGGATGATGCCCGTGCCCTCGTTGCCGGGGTCGGTCGTGACCGCGACGCCGGAGCTCGCGGTCAGGCTGTACAGGTTGCCGCCCTGCGCCTTGAGGCCGGACGGGTTCGCGAAGCGGAAGAGCTGCATCTTCCCGATCTCCGCGGGCACCTCGCCCTCGCTGTTGCGCGAGAGGAAGCGGCCGTCCTCGGTCACGATCACGTCGATCGCGGTGGGCGGGATCTCTGGCGCGCCGGTGACCGGATAGCCCTCGGGCGTCACGATCTTTCCGTTGCCGTCGCGACGGAACGAACCGTCACGCGTGTAGCGCACTTCGCCGTTGCCGAGCGTGATCTCGAAGAAGCCCTCGCCCTGGATCGACAGGTCGAAAGGCGCGCCGGTCGGCTCGAGCTCACCCTGGCGGAAGTCCTTCGTCGAGCCGGAGATCTCCACGCCGCTGCCGATCTGCAGGCCGGTGGGGTTCATCTGGCTCGCGTTCGTCGAAGCGCCCGGCTCTCGGTACGTCTGGTAGAGCATCGAGCGGAAGGCCAGGTTGCTCTTCTTGAAGCCGCCGGTGTTCACGTTCGCGATGTTGTTGGCGATCGTGTCGACCTGCTTCTGCTGGGCTTTCATGCCGGAGGCGGCTGTCATCAGTGCGCGGATCATGGGTCGTTCCTCGAGTTGTCAGGGATCAGCGCGCTTGGTTGAGGCGCTTGTAGGACTCGTCAACCATCTTCATCATCTGCGTGGCAGACTCGAAGCTGCGTTGAACGTTGATCATGTTCACGAGCTCTTCGACACCCGCGACGTTCGACGTCTCGAGCGTGCTCTGGTAGATGACGGCTTCCGTGGGCGTCTCGCGCGTTTCGGGCGTCGCTTGGAAGTAGCCGCCGCCGATCTGCTCGAGCTTGTCGGGCCGGTCGAAGTCGACGATGCGCAGGGTCCCGATGTTGTTGTTCCCCTGGCGAACGACGCCACTGCCGTCGATCGTGACGGGCGCGCCGACCGCGTCGATCTTCCCGCCGCGCCCTTGCCAGGCGATCGGGAAGCCCTCGTCCGTCTGCAGCACGCCTTGGTCGTCGACACGGAAGGTGCCGCGACGCGTGTACAGCTCACCGTCCAAGCCCTCGACGGCGAAGAAGCCGGGGCCTTGCAGCCCGAGGTGGTACGGGTTGGACGACGCCTGCAGGTTGCCCTGCACGAAGTCGACCTGGACGCGCGTGACGAGCTCGTTCGCCCCCACCGGCTGACCGGGCACCTGGAAGGCGCGGACCGAGGTCCCCACCTTCTTGTAGCCGGGCGTCGACAGGTTCGAGAGGTTCGTCGTGATCGCCTCCATGCGCGTCTGTGACGTGCGCATGGAAGACACGATGGATTGAAGGCCGTTGCTCACGCTCGCTGTGGAGCAAGGCCGATGCCAAGCGCGGATACCCTCTTCTCGGGGTCGCCAAGGCCGAATCGGCGCCTCGGCGGGGCCGCCCCGGGAAGTTCTTTCCCGCCGTTCTCCTTCCACCCCCCGGAAGAAACTTCCACCCCGGCAAAGGAGGGACCCCGACCGCCTGCGCTCAGGCGACCGGGGTCCCGGGGAGTGTTCGGCCGCGAGGGCCGAGGGATGGGGATCAGATCAGGTTGACCGTCTCGGAGAGGATCTCGTCCTGGATCGAGATCACGCGGGAGCTCGCCTGGAAGCCGCGCTGGGCCTCGATCAGGTGCACGAACTGCTCCGCCGTGTCGACGTTCGAGTTCTCGAGCGCGCCGCCGATCATGTTGCCGGCCTTGCCGACGGCGGCCTTGCCCATGACGATCGAGCCGGAGTTCGCCGTGCGGCCCCAGAGGTTTTCGCCGGTCTCGCGCAGGCCTTCGGCGTTCGTGAAGGTCGCGACGCCGACCTCACCGAGGCTGCGGAACTGGCCGTTCGTGTAGAAGCCGTTGATGTTGCCGTCGGTCTCGACCGAGATGCTCGCGAGCTCGCCGGAGCCGAAGCCGTCCTGTTGCGCGACGTAAACGTTCGCTTCGCTGCCGAACTGCGTCAGGCCGCTGAACTCACCGTCGGCGCCGAGGTCGAGCACGATCGCTTGCGCGCCGGACTGTCCGCTGAACTGCACGCTCACCGTCTTGTTCACGGCGGCAAGTCCGATCGGCGCGCCTTCGTCGTCGAACTGGATGCCGGTGATCGGACCGGAGAGCACGGTGCCCACAGTCGGGTCGACGCTCGGAATTCCGTTCCAGGTGCCGTCGTCCTGGCGCTCGAAGGTCATCGTCAGCGTGTGCGAACCGCCGGCGGGGTCGTAGACCTCGGTCGACGCGATCACGGTGTCCGGACCGGTACCCGCGGTGGTCTCCGAGGCGGCGTAGGTGGTCCAGTCCATGCGGCCCTGCTGACCGACTTCGTCGGTGAACGCGAGCAGCAGGTCGGCCTCGCCGGATGTCTGCGCCTCGACGACGATCTGACCGGTGGCGTTCAGCGAGACCTGCGCGTCGGTGAACAGGCTGTCGACGTAGGCGATGAAGTCGTCCACGGTCGTGCCGTCGAAGCCCGCGCCGTACTGGAAGGACGCGTTGATCGGGGTGCCGTCGGTGTCGACGGCGGTGATGTTGATCAGGTCGCCGTCCTGGTAGGTCTTGACGTTCCCGGGCAGGTCGTTGAGCGTCGTCACGCCGGGGATCAGCGGCGTCTCGCTGCCGGTGGTGAGCGTCGTCGAGATGCCGATCATCGACGCGAGGTCCTTGCCGGACTGACCGGGACTGATCTTCATGTTCACCGTCTCGCCGGTGCGGTTCGAGCGCACCTCGACGAGGCCGCCGCCGTTCACCGACGCGGCGACGTCGGTCAGCGTGTTGATCGCGGCAGCGACGTCCGCGGACGTCACGGCACCGCCGGTGCCGACGATCGAGATGGGCTGCGGCGAGCCGCCGTTGATCGCGATGCTCATCGTCCAGGTCTCGCCGGCGGGGATCGTGAACGGACCCGTCTGCGTCGCGGCGAGCTGCGCGGGTTGGCCGTGCGTGAAGCCCGTCGACGCGGTCAGCACTTCGGCGAGCGGACCGGTGACGGCACCGGGCAGGTTGCCGACCATCTCGATGTTGCCGGTACCCGACGGCGGATACAGCGAGTCGACGTCGAGGTTCAGCGCCTGGCCCTGCGGGTTCAGCACCTTGTAGCCCGTCGCGAGGTCGACGAGGTTGTTCACCGAGTCGAGCCCGAAGGTGCCGACGCGGGTGTAGAAGGTCTCGGCGCCGCTCGCGAGCGCGAAGAAGCCCTGACCGTTCATCGCGAGGTCGAAGGTGCGGCCCGTGTCGGTCAGCGCGCCCTGGTTGAAGTCCCGCGCGATGTCGCCGAGGCTCACGCCGTTGCCGATCTGCGTGGGGTTCTTGCCGCCGATCGCGCCGTTGCCCGGCGTCGCGTAGCGCAGGGTCTGCGAGAAGGCGGAGTTGAAGGTCGCGCGCGAGGTCTTGAAGCCCGCGGTGTTCGTGTTCGCCAGGTTGTTACCGATGACGTCGATCCAGTTCTGGTGAGCCTGGAGACCGGACAGCGCGGTGAAGAGTGAGTTCGCCATGTTCGTGGTGCCTCTCGCGGAGGATCAGGCCGGTTCGGAGTCGCCCTCGGCGTCCGTCGTTTCGGTGGTCGTTTGAGTCGTGTTCGTTCCGGAGCCGGTGATCTCGGTCACGTTGCCGAGCGGCACGTCCTCACCGTCGATGTTCAGCACGGCGAGCCCGTCCTCGATCTTCACGGAGGTGACGTTGCCGGTCAGCTCGTCGCCGCTGGTCGGGTCGATGTACTGGACTTCCTTGCCGATCAGCGCGGCGCTGTCGGTGAGCTGCGCCATCAGCGCGTTGCTCTGCTGCAGCACGGCGAGGCCGAGGATGTTCCCGTTCAGCTCCTCCATCTGCTCGAGCGAGGAGAACTGCGCGAGCTGCGCGATGAAGTCCTCGTTGCTCGTCGGCGAGAGCGGGTCCTGGTTGCGCATCTGGCTCACGAGGAGCTGCATGAACGCGTCCTTGCCCAACGACTCGCTGGAAGCGGGCGTCAGGGAGCTCGCGGAATACTGTTGCGTCGTGTTCGACGCACCGTTGACTGCTTCGGTCATGACCGGGTCTCCGTATCAGGCGTAGAAGTCGATTCCCGAGCGACGCGCCACGGCGCGCGCGAGGGACTCTTGATCGATCTCGGGTTCGACCGGCTGCGCGGCGGGGCGTTGCGCCGCGCCGAATCCGCCGGTCCGGGCGTCCCCGCCGCCTTCGAAGCCCAGACCGAGGTCCAGGTCGTCGGCGACGAGGCCTTGTTGTTCGAGCGCGGAGCGCAGCTCGGGCAGGTGCGCCTCGAGCGCAGCGAGCGCTTCGGGCTTCTCGGCGCGCACGACCGCGCGCAGCCTCCCGCCTTCGAGCTTCATCTCGATGCGGATGCGTCCGAGCTCGGCGGGCGCGAGCTCGATGAGCGCGCTCTTCAGGCCCGGGTTCAGCTGCATGCGGAACTGGCGCATGATCTCCGTCGCGCGCTCGTTCTCCGGCGGCGCGGAGACGGGCTCGCGCGCTTCGGCGCGGGCGGTCTCCTTCGCGGGTTTCGGTTCGTCCGCGCCGATCGCGCCGGTCGTGGCTTGCGGCGCTGCCGCCTGCGCGCGCACGCCGCTCGTCGCGTTGTTCGCGGCGGCACCGGTCGTTCCGAGCGCGGCGTGTCCGTTCGCGCCCGACAACGGCGTGGTGTTCGACGACCAGGGCAAGCTCGCCGGACCTTCGGCGTCGCCGACCTGCGGCTTCGGCGCTTGCGTGAGGTCTTCCGCCTCGGCGTGGTCCGCCGCGACGGACTGCGCTCGCGCGGCACCCCGCTCGAGGGTGGACGCTTCCGCGCGCGGCGCGAAGCCGTCCTGGGTACCGGAAGCGCGTTGCTCACCACGCGCGGCGCCGCGGCCTTCGCCCGGCTGCTCGGCGCGTTGCTTCTCGAAGCGCTCCGACGCGCGCGCCTCCTCCTGAGCCGCGCGCTCCTCGCGGCGCGTGCCGCGGGTCTGTTCCTCGAGCCACTGGCGCTCGCGGCGCTCGGTGCGGTGCGCGTCGCGCTCCGCCCGCGCGTGGCGGCGGCCTCCGGGTCCGGCGGAGTCCGTCTCGACCTCCCGACCCTCGCGCCGCGCCCGGGGGGCGCTGCTGAAAGGCTTGCCTGGCGACCGTCCCGTGCCGAACGGTCGCCCCTGGCTGTCCAAGGAACGGAGGGGTGTCGAGGGCTCCAGCATGCGGAGCGGGGGAGCAGGGCGCGTGCCAAGCGCAGCGCATGGATGTAAAGCACTGCGATATCGACGCTTAGGGCACGCTGGCGGCTCCGCCCCCGCTGCGCCGCGGCGGAAGCCCTTTCCGGACCCGTCCCTGCAGCGCCCGCCGAGCCCGGAAAGCCCTTCCGCCTCCCCTGCGGCCCGGTTCCCCCAGCACGGCCCCACACCGTTCTCATATGGAGAAGGCTCCCCCGGGCCGGTTTCCCTCGGGGTACTCTTGGGTATGTCCCGTCACACGCGGGTTTTCGAGAACCCGGAGCCCCTCCGAAGCGTCTCGGAGGGGACTTCCAGCCTCTCCCCTCGTCACCGGACTCGCCCGCCACGGCTCGCCGTGCGCCCCCCCACCACACGCAGGTTCCAGGCATGCTGAATCGACTTCTGCCCGTCGTGACCCTCACGGGTCTCCTCGCCGGCTCCGCCCTCGCCCAACACTCGCAGGTCTCCGCCGTCGCGGTCGACCCGACCGACCCCGCGCGCGTCTGGGTGTGCAACCGCGACAACAACAGCGTCTCGCTGCTGGACACGAACAGCGGGTCGATCGTCCACGAGTTCGAGGTAGGGATGAACCCGCGCTCGCTCGCCATCGGCCCGAACGGGCGCGTCTTCGTCGCGAACCAGCGCGGCGACGTGCCGCTCACCGACAACGGCCGCACAGGCTACGCCCTCGGCGCGCAGTTCGGCACGGTCAGCGTGATCGACCCCGGCACGCTCACGGTGACGACGCTGACGGGCGTCGGCGTCGAACCGTACGGCATCGCCGTCGCGCCGAACCAGAAGTACTTCGTGGTGTCCGGCTTCCGCTCGGGAACGATCAAGGCGTACGACATCGCGACGCTGCAGGAAGTCGCCTCGCACCAGTACCTGCGCACGCTGAACGAGATCCCCCCCGGCTTCACCGTCGCGGACGTCGACGAGAACCGTGACGGACTCGCCGACCTCGGCGACCCGCGCGGCTTCGTGATCCGCTCCGACTCGCAGCGCATCTACGTGACGCACTTCAAGTCGCCGTACATCTCGGTGCTCGAGGTGCAGCTCACCCCTGCCGGCCTTCCGACCGGCATCGTCGAGGCGGGCAAGATCGACACGAACGAGTACACCGTCGACCCCTTCTTCAACCCGATCCCGGTCACGACGGTCCAGAGCCAAGGCCTGCCGCGCTTCCTCGAGGACATCGCGCTGTCGCCCGACGGAACGCGCGCGCTCGTGCCGCACGTGCTCCACAACATCAACCACGACGTGAACCACGACTTCGCCGGCGCGATCGCCGGTGACTTCGAGAACCGCGTCTACCCGGCGCTGACGATGCTGGACATGGTGTCGGAGACCTTCGACCAAGGCTTCGACAACTCGAACCGCCTGCACAACGAAGTCGCCGACCCGCGCAAGCCCGCGGAGTTCCGCACCTTCGGCCTCGACGCCTACCACCCGAACTCGGGGAACCCGGTGGTGCTCGGCCTCTCGGGCTCGCCGGTCATCGGCGGTTCGCTCGACCTCGTCGTCTCCGGCATGGAACCGGGTGACTCGGCCATCGTGCGCATCGGCCGCGAACGACACACGCCCGCCGGCTCCGCGGGCACGAGCTACGTCAGCCCGCGCGTCGTACTGCCGGTGGTCAACGGCACGGCGACGTTCAACATCCCGAACAACCCCTCGTCCGAGGGCGGCATCGCGGTCGCGCAAGCGCTGATCACCTCCGCCCTCACCGGCGACCAAGTTCTGTCGAGCCCCGTCATGTTCCGTCTGTCGGCGAACCCGCTGGCGACGAACAAGATGGGTCACCGCGCCGGACAACCGAGCCGCGCGCTGTTCAGCCCTGACGGACAGCACGCGCTGATGCTGAACCGCGGCTCCGAGGACCTCTTCCTCTACGACATCTCGGGCAGCGACATGACGCTGCGCCAGGTGTTCCCGCCGCGCCTCAAGTTCCACGAACGCTCGCCGCTCTCGGCCTCGTCGCCGATGGGCGACTTGCCGCTCGGCATGGCGCTCGTCCCCGACGCGTCGACGGACAACGACGACGCGATCGTGTACGTGATCAACGAAGGCAACCGCACGCTCTCGACGCTGCGCGTCGACTGGGAGACCGGTACGATCCGCAAGCTGAAGAACCAGCAGCGCTCGATCTTGCTCCCCGATGCGATGACGCAGTCGCAGCTCATCGGGCAGGAACTCTTCGAGGACGCCTCGCGCCCGCAGACCACGGGCCACTTCAACAACTCGTGCGCGTCCTGCCACTTCGAGGGCGGCGCGGACGGCAACGTCTGGCAACGCCCCGCGGGTCCGCGCTCGACGATGCCAGTCTTCGGCGGCACGCTCGGAACGGGCTTGATCCTCTGGAAAGGCGTCCGACTGAACATGGGCGAGACCGGTCCGATGTTCGGCGGTGAGAACGGCGGCACCGGCGACCTGACGGACGAGGAGCAGCAAGGCCTCACCGATTACCACGAGGTCATCGCCCCTCCGCTCAACCCGAACCGCGACCCGGTGACGGGCGGGCTGACGGCGCAAGCCGCCTTCGGACGCGACCTGTTCCTCGGCATCAACGACACGGGCCTCAACGGCGCGCTGCGTCACGCCGGATGCTCCGACTGTCACTCGACCGAGGAGACCTCCGGTCAGGCTCCCGGAATCCGCTTCTTCACGGCGGACTTCGTCTTCCCGCAGCTCTCGGGCGGTGAGAACCTCGGCGTGCTCGATCCCGACTGCTTCTCGCTGCGCGAGAACATCGTCGCGCCGAACATCCGCAACGTGAACACCGGCGCGAACATCGTGATCGACATCGACGGCGACACGATCCCGGACACTGATCGCAACTTCGACGGCTTCGACGACACGGAGACGTACGCGATCATGAACCCGGACACGAACGACGACTTCCACCGCGACGACGTCAACAGCTACATGTGCCCGTGCGACGCGATCAACGATCCGGACTGCGACGCGCAGAACCCGATTCGTCTCTTCACGCGCAAGATGACGCTGTTCTCGATCCCCACGAAGCTCGGCGTCTTCGCGACGGGACCGTACTTCCACGACCACGCGGCCTTCTCGCTGCGCGCGCTCGTCGACCCGGTCATCCAGTCGGTCGACCCGGTCTACGGCGACCCGGCCTACGGCCTGCCCGTCGGTCGTCCCGGCCTGAACAAGCTGTTCAACGACGCGCACGACGTGCGCGGACACCAGCAGTTCGTTCCGGGCGTGTCGAAGGTGCAGCAGACGCTGCAGACGCCGGCCGGCCAGGAAGACGCGGACGTCGAGGCGATCCTCGCGTTCATCCGTTCGCTCTGATCTCGAGCGGTCCCGACAACTCACGGGGGCCCGACGCCGCGCGCGCCGGGCCCCCGTTCTCGAGATACCGTGCCGTAGTCGTTTGTGCCACGATCGGCCGAGGTCGACGGCACGCTCCGGAACGGGGGCCGGTCGTGGAACAAACGACTACGGCACGGTATCTCCTACTTCGAGCGCAGCTCGGCCGTTCCGGTGTCGTCGCCGATCACGACGTCCGTCGCGAGGTCGATGAACAGGCCGTGCTCGACGACGCCCGGCTCGGTCGAGAGCCGGGCCGCGAGAGCGCGCGCGTCGGCGATGCCCCCCTCGAACTTGCAGTCGAGGATCTGGTTGCCGTTGTCCGTGACGAACGGTCGCTCGGGTTCCGCGAGGCGCACCGTCGGTTCGCCGCCGAGCGCCTTGATCGCACGCCTGACGGTCGCGCGTGCGAAGGGCACGACCTCGACCGGTAGCAGGAAGGTCGTGCCGAGGCGCTCGACCAGCTTGTCGCGCCCCACCACCGTGACGACGCGGTCGGAGATGGTGGCGACCACCTTCTCGCGCAGGAGCGCGCCGCCG
Source organism: Planctomycetota bacterium (assembly GCA_020638835.1). GTDB lineage: Bacteria > Planctomycetota > UBA1135 > UBA1135 > JACKHV01. The sequence continues at coordinate 293,765 of JACKHV010000004.1, forward strand.
CCGCCCTTGATCATCTGGTAGTCGCCATCGATCTCGTCGGCGCCGTCGATGGTCAGCGCGATGCGCTCGACCTCGTCCAGCGTCGCGAGCGGGATGCCGAACTCGCGCGCCTTGGACTCCGTGTCCAGCGAGGTCGGCACGCCGCGCAAGCTGATGCCCTCGTCGCGAATGCGCTCGGCCAGGCGTTGCAGGGTGAAGAACACCGTCGAGCCGGTGCCCAGTCCGACGGTCATCCCGTCCTCGACCAGCTCGGCGGCCCGGCGGCCTGCGGCTTGCTTGGCGTTCGTCATGGGTGCTCCTCGCCGGCCGGAGGGCCGCGCGACCCGCAGCCTAGCGGGCCTCCGGCGGCGCCCCAAGGCCTTCGGGGCCGATCCCGGGCTCCCGAGGCCGCTCGGGCCCTTTCCTGCGCATTCGTGCTAGTTGACAAACCGGCCGGCCGATCTATCCTTCTTGAGATTCAATCTCAGGACTATGACCCGTCTCTCCGACCTCCCCCCCGGTGAGCGCGCCGCCCTCCTCGCGATCGGCGGCGAGCGCTCCTTCAAGCGCCGCCTGATGGAACTCGGGCTGTTGCCCGGTACCCAAGTGCGCCTCGTGCGTCGCGTGGACATCGGCGACTTGCTCGAGGTCGAAGTGCGCGGCTCCCACCTCAGCCTGCGCCGCGGCGACGCGAGCCTGCTGACCGTGGGACCCATCGTCTGACCGGAGCCAAGACCATCGACGCTCCGCCTCTAGTCGCGCTCGCGGGGAACCCCAACAGCGGCAAGACGACCCTCTTCAACCTGCTGACCGGGCTCGACCTGAAGGTCGGCAACTATCCGGGCGTGACGGTCGACCGGCACGAGGGTCGCGCGAAGCTCTCCGGCGGGCGCAATGTGCGCTTGCTCGACGTCCCCGGCAGCTACAGCCTCTCCGCGCGCAGCCGCGAGGAACAGATCGCGATCCAGGCGGTCTTCGGCCTGCCGCCCGAGGAGGTGCCGAAGCTCGTCGTCGTGGTCGTCGATGCGACACAGCTGTCACGCCACCTCTACTTCGCGCTGCAGGTACTGGAGTCCGGCTTGCCCGTCGTCATCGCGCTGAGCATGACGGACATGCTCGGGCGGCGCGGCCAGACTCTCGACGTCCCCGCACTCGAACGCGCGCTCGGCGTGCCCGTCCTCGCCTTCTCCGGCCTGACGGGGAAGGGCCTGCCCGAGCTGCAGGCCGCGATGGCCGCAGCGCTCGACGCCGGTGAACAGGCGAGCGGCAAGTACTGGCGCCCCGCCTCGCCCGCGCTCGAGGACGACATCGCGCGCGTGCGGGCGGTGCTGCCCGACGCGTGGTCCGGCGGCAACCCGCGGCGCGCCGACGCGCTCGCGCTGTGGGCGCTGCTCTCGCTCGACGACGACGACGAGCTGGGCGGCATGCCAACGCGCCTGCGCGAAGTCGTCGACGAACGCCGCGGGTCCGCCGCCGCCGAGGGTCGTGAGATCGAGAGCGAGGTGATCGCCGCGCGCTACGCGTGGATCGACACGCACGCATCGCCGACGCTCACGACGCTCTCCGCCGACCGCCTGACGCGCACGCTGCGGATCGACGCGGTCCTGCTGCATCCGGTGTTCGGCTTCGCGATCTTCCTGCTGGCCATGGGCGTGCTGTTCCAGTCGCTCTTCAGCTGGAGCGACCCGGCGATCGGCCTCGTCGAGGACGCCTTCGACGGACTCAACGCTTGGCTGTCGACGCTCTTGCCCGCGGGCCTGTTCCGCGACTTCCTCACCGACGGTCTCGTCGCAGGCGTCGGCAGCGTCGTCGTCTTCCTGCCGCAGATCCTGCTGCTGTTCTTCTTCATCGGCCTGATGGAGGACACCGGCTACATGGCGCGCGTCGCGTTCCTGATGGACCGCCTGATGCGCCGGCTCGGACTACACGGCCGCGCGTTCGTGCCGATGCTCTCGGCCTACGCCTGCGCGGTGCCCGCCGTGCTCGCGACGCGTACGATGGAGCGCCGTCGCGACCGCATGATCACGATGCTCGCGCTGCCGCTGATGTCGTGTTCCGCACGACTGCCGGTCTACACGCTGATCATCGGTGCACTCTTCCCGCCCTCCGAGGTGTTCGGCTTCGTGCCGGTGCAGGGCGGCTTGATGGTCGCGATGTATGTGTTCAGCACGCTGTGCGCGTTGACCGTAGCGGGCCTGCTCTCCAAGACTCTCTTCAAGGGTCCGAGCATCCCGCTGATCCTCGAGCTGCCGCCGTATCGTCGCCCGCGCCTGCGCAGCGTCGCGCGCATGATGATGCAGAAGGCCGGCGTCTTCCTGCGCGAAGCGGGCACCGTGATCCTCGCCTGCACGATCGGGCTCTGGTTGCTGCTGAGCTTCCCGCGCCATCCGGTCCTCGACACCGACTACGACGCGCAGCGCACTGCCGCCGCGCAGGTCTTGTCGGGCGAGCCGCTCGAGGAACGCCTCGCGGTGATCGATGCGGAGGAGGAGGGCGAGGTCTTCCGCAAGTCCTACGGCGCGCGCCTCGGCCTGGCGATCGAGCCCGCGATCGAGCCGCTCGGCTTCGACTGGAAGATCGGCATCGGCCTCGTCGGCTCCTTCGCCGCGCGCGAGGTCTTCGTCAGCACGATGGGCGTCGTCTACGGCGTCGGCGGCGACGTCGACGAGGAGTCCGCCGGCCTGCGCGAGCGCATCAAGTCCGAGACGAAGCAGAACGGCGAGCCCGTCTACACGCCGCTCGTCGGTCTCTCCCTGATGGTCTTCTTCGCGCTCGCCGCGCAGTGCATGAGCACGCTCGCCGCGGTCAAGCGCGAGAGCGGCTCGTACGGCTGGATGCTGTTCCTGTTCGCGTACATGACCACGCTCGCGTACGTCGCGAGCCTGATCGTGTACCAGGGCGGCAAGCTGCTCGGCCTGGGCTGACCGGCGCGCTAGGAGCCTGCGTCACGAGTGGCGGATTCGTGGGTGCTCGCTAGGGCCGCGCCGGCAAGGCGCGTCCGCACCCCGCATGGCCCGAACGCCATTCGGGGTGTGGCGCAACGCAGCCGGCGTGGTCCTCGGGAGTGCCCACGGATTCGCCACTCGTGACGCAGGCTCCTAGCGCAGGTTCTTCTGCAGCCAGGCGTTGAAGGTCGGCTCGTCGAGCTCGGGGCCCAGGTGGGTGTCGATCACTTCTTCCGTCGCGGGATCCATGATCACGTAGGACGGCGTGGCGAGCGAGTTGGTGAGACGCTGCTGCAGAGCCTTCACCTCGTCCTGGTGAGCGCCGTCGTTGTGCAGACGACCCTCGACCATGCGTTGCAGCGAACCGGCGACCGCCGGGTCGGAGAAGACGTTCTCCTCCATGATGCGGCAGTTCACTCACGTGAAGCCGGTGAAGTTCAGGAAGAGCAACTTCCCTTCGGCGATCGCGCGCTGCTTCGCGCCTTCGTAGTCGTCGACGACGATCGTCCACGACGCGCCGTGGTCGTCCGCGGCTCCGTCACCGAAAGCTCCGCCGCCCCCGCCGAGGCGCGAGGAGTAGGCCGGCGCCAGCGCCGTCATGATGTTGTCCATGCGGTAACCGCGTGAACCGTGCCAGCAGTAGAGCGCGAACAACGCGAAGCCCATCGCGAAGATCGCGCGCGCGGGCGCCAGCTCCTCGACCTTGTGCCCCTTGACCTTGATCAAGCCGAACAAGTACGCGGAGCTCAGGGCGAAGATCGCGGCCCACATCAGCAGGAACAGCTCACGGCTCAGTACGCCCCAGCCGAGCACGAGGTCCGCGTTGGAGAAGAACTTCAGCGCCGCGGCGACCTCGACGAATCCGAGCGTCATCTTGATCGTGTTCATCCACTCGCCGCCCTTCGGCATCGCGGAGACGCGACCGGGAACGAGCGAGAGGAAGAAGAACGGGATCGCCATGGTCAGGCCGAAGACGCCCATGCCGATCGCGACGCGCAGATAGTCGGGCCCGGTTCCACCGCCGCTCGACGCGCCGGCAGCAAGCAGAGTGCCGACAAATGGCGCGGTGCACGTGAAGGACGTGATCACGAGCGTGGCGCCCATCAGGAACACGCCGATGTAGCCGCCCTGCATCGACGCCTTGCCCGCGGCGCTCATCAGGAAGCGCGGCGGCTGCAGGTTGACCGCGCCGAAGAGCGCCAGCGAGAAGAACAGGAAGGCGATGCCGATGATCAAGTTCGTCGCAGGGTGCGTCGCGAACGCCATGATCGGCGCGCCGAGCAGTACGCCGATCAGCACGAAGATCGTGATGATGCCGAGGCCGTACGCGATCGAGAGCGGGAGCACCGAACCGCCGCGCGCGTCCGCCTGCTTCGTGAAGAAGCTGATCGTGATCGGGATCATCGGGTAGGTGCACGGCATCACGAGGGCGAACAGGCCGCCGCCGATCGCGAGCAGGATGAACTGCAACAGCCCGCCCTTGTCACCGCCTCGCGACTCACCGCCGGAGGCGGGACCCGCTGACACGAGCTTGCGCGCCGCCGCGAAGTCCTCGTCGGATCCCGCTCCGGACGGCTCGACGACGCCGCCGAAGGCGATGCAGACGCCGCCGTCCTCGCAGATCTGTCCGGCGTACCACGCCGCGACGTCCGCGAGCGATCCGGTCTTCTTGCCCTTCGCGTAGACGAGCGCGCGCCCCTGGTGGGCGAAGAACCAGGGCGAACCGTACTGGTCCTCGAACTTGTACGGATTCGGGAAGACCGGCGCGTTCCACGTTACGCCGTCCCCGACGAGCTGCAGCTTCGTCGGTAGCGCGTAGGCTTCCTCGTCGTCGTCGCGCAGGCGGTCGCCGCCGATGTGCCAGTGTTCCTGCATGTCGAAGACGACCACGGCCTCGACCTGGTCACCTTCCTCGCGGACGAACAACTCGACGCCGAGCTTGTCGGTGTCGACCTGCTTCGGCGCCTCCTCGAAGAGCGCGGTCGCGTTCGCCGTCGCATCCTGCGCGGTCGCTTCGGAAGTCGACTCTTTCGCGGTGAACACTTCCGCGTCCGGGAACTCGGCGAACACCGTGTCCGGTCCGGCGCCTTTCGAGGAGAGCGTCTCGTCGACCGGGATGCAGACGCCGCCGTCCTCACAGACCTGCCCGGCGATGTGCACGCGCAGTTCGAGGTCTTCCGCGGCCTCCGGATCGTCGAGCTCACCGAGCGCGTAGATCACGAAGCGACCTTCGTGCTGCCAGACCCAGGTGTCCGACCCGCCGGGGCCGAGGCCCGGCTGTTCGGCGCGGTGCGGTTCGGGATAGACCGGCGCGAAGAAGTCCGCCCCGTCCGCCTCGATCTCGATCTTCGTCGGCACCGCGACCGCGCCCGGTCCACCCAGCTCCTCGTGGTAGAGGTGCCACTTGCGCTTCAGCGTCGTCCGGATCGCGACCTGCACCTGGTCGCCTTCGACGCGGTGGTAGAGCTCGAAGCGCACTTCCGGTTCGTCGAAGCCGAAGCCGCCGCCTTGCGCGGCCGCGGGGCTGACCAGCGCGACGAGCCAGAGGGCGCAGGCGAGGAAGAGTCGTGTCATGGAGTACAGGGGGTGGTTCGCGGAACAGAGGGCGAGCATCATCCCCCCGGACTTCCGGATGTCGCAAGCATTACCCGCCGTGCGGGGGCGCGGCGGGCTTCTTTCGGCCGGGCGATCGCGCGACCGATCGGTCGCCGCAGTGCCTCAGGCCGGATTCACGTGCACTTGGACCCGTACGATCTGGTCCCGTGCCTGTGTGAGCCGCTCTTCGACTTCGTGCGCCAGCTTGTGACCCTCGGCGACGGTCGCTTCGCCGTCGACCGTGATCTCGAGCTCGACGGACCAGGTCGCGCCGAGCGGGTGGACGCGCACGCAGCACGCCTTGACCACTCCGGGCACGCCCGCGGCAATGGAGCGCAGCTCCTCCTGGATGCCCGGCTCGTGCACGCGGTCCATCAGCACGTCGAGCCCTTCGCGGAAGGAGCGGCCGCCGAGAACGATCACGTAGACGCCGATGCCGCCGGCGAGCCAGGCCTCGAGCCACGGCGCGCCGAGCAGCGAGCAGCCGATCGCGACGAAGACGAGCGTGCTGGTCAGGCTGTCGCCGCGCTTGTCGCGGCCGAGCGCGAGCAGGCCCGGGCTGTTCAGCTCCGCGCCGACGCGCATGGTCCAAGTGGCGAGCAGGCCGCACACCGCGATCGAGGTCGCGGCGGTGCCGAGCGCCAACGCGCCGCGCCCGCCGGAGACCGCGGCGTCGCCCATCACGAGCGCGCGCCACAGCACGCCGACGCCACCGCCGATGATCACGAGCCCGACCGCGCAGGCGGCCAGGGCCTCCGCGTTGCCGTGGCCGTGGTGGTGGTCCTCGTCCGGCGGGATCTGCGCGATGCGGTGGCCGATGTAGGCGAGCGCGTTCGAAACGAGGTCCGTCGCCGAGTGGATGCCGTCGGCGACGAGCGCGCCCGAGCCGGCGAAGAAGCCGACGACCAGCTTGGAGACGGACAGTGCCAGGTTTCCGGCCGCGTTCCAGCGGTGGACGCGGTTCGCGCGGGCGACCCGTCCCTGTGTAGCACTTGCTTCCATCGTCCGATTCCGGCCAACCGCCGTTCGTGCGGACAGTTATCCTGGACGCGAGCGCGGCACGCAAGTCCGGCCGTGCGCTCGAAAGGACGATAGAAGACATGCGCATCGAACTGCTCAGCGGCCTGCTCGGCCTCGCCCTGCTCGCGGCCCCCGCCGTGGTCTCCCCGGTCCAAGAGGAGGAGGACTTCGACGAACCCATCGACGACAGCGCGTGGACCGACTTCCTGCCCCCGACGAAGGAGCAGGCGAAGCGCAACGCGGAGATGGACAAGCTGCTCCAGGGCGCGTGGCAGCTCGTCTCCTTCGAGGCCGAGGAGCTCGAGGACTACGGCCGGCACGACCGCGCGATCGCGCTGTTCGGGCCCGGCTTCTTCTCGATCGAGATGCACATCGCCTACGAACCGATCGACGATCTGCCCGGCACCGTGATGTTCCAGTCGGGGACCTTCCGCTATCGCTTCGACGACGAAGGTCAGCTCCTCGCGAAGCTCTCGATCGGTGCCGCCTTCGACCGCATCCTGCGGGCGATGTTCTTCGAGCGACCCGGTCAGGTGCGTACCTTCGGCATCGAGGTCACCGAGAACACGCTCGAGCTGCGCCGCGAACCGGGCGGCTTCCGCTACGAATTCACGCGCTTGCGCAGCACCGATCGCAACCCAGTCGACATCTACGGTCGCCCGATCGTCGACGACGATCCGACCTTCGACATCGACTTCGACCCGCCGAACTTCGAGGACCCCGTCGAAGGCGAAGACCCCGAGAAGGGCGGTGATGGGGACGGCGACGGCGGGAACTGACGCGCGACTCCCCGAAGACCAAGGAAGAGGCCCGGTGCGCGTGCACCGGGCCTCTTCTTCCCAGTCAGTCAGCCGTTCGCGCCCGCTCGACCCTTGCCGATCGAGCGGGCCGCGAAGCGGTGATCAACACTGGCTGAAGCCGCACGAGTAGCACTTCACGCAGCCTTCTTCGAAGGCGAGCGTCTGCGTGCAGCTGGGGCACTTCAGCTTGTAGTTGGAGACGTTGCGCGGCGCGGCGCTCGTCGGAGCGGCGGCATTCTTCTGCTTCGACTGCTTCTTCGCGGCCGGCGAGGGCGCGATGACTTCGCCGCCGAGTTGGCCGAGCAGCAGACCGTGCAGGCCGTACTCGCCCTTCGCCGCCATGTAGCGACGCAGCGCGCGAGCCAAGCCGTCGGCGAGCGACATGATGCGGCCATCCTTGGTCGGGACCGTCATGCTCGAGCCGATGCCGTCGAGTTGCTTCACCGCTTGCTCGAGGCTGCCGTTCGAGCGCAGCCACAGCGAGAGGATGCGGCAGATCGCCTCGAGGTCGGAGTTCGCGACGTCACCGCCCTTGCCGAGCTGCGCGAACACTTCGCGCTCGCGGCCGGAGATCGGGTCGACGGACACCTTCACGTGCATGTTGCCGAAGGGCGTCATCTGGCGGATGCGCAGGCAGGACATGATCTCCGGCAGACGGATCGGGTTGAGGTCCGCGTTGGGAGCGGCCTCCATCGCCGGCGCGGCGGCGGCGGGCTCGGGCGTCGTGGCCTCGGCCTTGTCGTTCTTCAGCGCCATCGGCTGCATCTCACGGCAGCCGTCGCGGTAGACGGTCACGCCCTTGACGCCTTCGTCGATCGCGAGCTCGTAGATCTCACGGACGTCGTCGACCGTTGCGTTGCGCGGGAAGTTGATCGTCTTGGAGATCGACGCGTCGCAGTGGCGCTGGAAGGCCGACTGCATCTGCATGTGCCAGTAGGGCGTGATGTCGTGCGCCGTCACGAAGAGCTGCTTGTGCTCTTCCGGCACCTCGTCGATGTAGTGCAGCGTTCCGTCGGTGAGGATCTGGTCGACCAGTTCTTCCGAGTAGTAGCCCTGCTCGCGCGCCGCCTTCTCGAAGACGTAGTTGACCTCGCGCATGATCGTCGGGCGACCCTGCGTGTCCTTCATCACCTGGCGCTGGAACGCCAGCGAGAACATCGGCTCGATGCCGCCCGAGCAGCCCGCGATGATCGAGATCGTGCCGGTCGGCGCGATCGTCGTCGTGTACGAGTTGCGAATCTTGCGGCCGGCCTTCTCCCAGTCGGAGCCTTCCCAGGCCGGGAACACGCCGCGCTCTTCCGCGAGCATCTCCGAGGCGAGGTGCGACTCGTCGTTGAGCACCTGCATGATGCGCTCACCGAAGGCGAGGCCTTCCTCCGAGTTGTACGCGATGCCGAGCTTGTAGAGCGCGTCCGCGAAACCCATCACGCCGAGGCCGATGCGCCGCGTCGTCTTCGACATGTTGTCGATCTGCGGCAGCGGGTAGCGGTTCACTTCGATCACGTCGTCGAGGAAGCGCGTCGAGGTGTGGATGATCGACTTGTACTCGTCCCAGTCGAAGGTCGGCTTGCCGTCCACGTCCTTGACGAGGATGCCGAGGTTCACCGAACCCAGGTTGCACGAGTCGTACGGGTGCAGCGGCTGCTCACCGCAGGGGTTCGTCGCCTCGATCTCGCCGACGTTCTTGATCGGGTTCTGTTCGTTGATGCGGTCGATGAAGATCACGCCCGGCTCGCCCGACTCGTGGGCGTGCTCGATGACGACCGACCAGATCTCGCCGACGGTCCAGAACTCGCCGGTCGGCTCGCCCGAGGCGTCCGTCTTCTCGAGCTGCGACCACTTGCCGGTGCGCGGGTTCTTGACCTCGTGGATCTTGTCCGGGTCCTTGCGCAGCTCGTTGATGAAGCGGTTCGTGACGCCGACCGAGATGTTGTAGTTGGTCAGGCGCGTGCGGTCGTCCTTGAACGTGATGAAGCGCATCACGTCGGGGTGGTCGACGCGCAGGATGCCCATGTTCGCGCCGCGGCGGAACGCGCCCTGTTGGATCGCGTCGGTCGCCTTCGAGAAGACTTGGATGAAGGAGAGGGGGCCTTCGGTCGTGCCGCCGGACGAGCGCACCAGGTCGCCTTGCGGACGCAGACGCGAGAAGCTGAAGCCCGTGCCGCCGCCGGCCTTCTGGATCAGCGCAGTCGCCTTGATCGCTTCGAAGATGCCTTCGATCGAGTCCTCGACGGGGATCACGAAGCAGGCCGAGAGCATGCCCATCTCACGACCGGCGTTCATCAGGCACGGGCTGTTCGGCATGAACTTCCGGCGCGCCATCAGGTCGTAGTACTCCTCCGCGACGTGCAGCGCCTGCTCGGCCGAGCCCTTGTCGAACAAGAGGTCTGCCTTCGCCACGTGGCTGGCCACGCGCCAGAAGAGCTGGCGCGGAGTCTCGATCACCGCGCCATTCTCCGGGTCCTTCTTGAGGTAACGACGCTCGAGCACGGTGATCGCGTTGCCCGAGAGGTCGGGCATGGCGACGTGCGCCGGCGGGTCGATCGCTTCGAGCGCGGCCAGGGCGGGACCGCCGGCTTGCGCTCCGGCGGGGCGGGATCCGTTCGAGTTCTTCGTGCTCACGGCCGGCTTGCTCGAGGTGGCGGAGGTCTCGACGTTTTGCTTCATCGGGGCTTGGATCTTTGGCTAACGAGGGTGCGGATGATTCGAGGGGGGGCGGGCTGCGCGGCGGCCCGCGGTCGGCCGAGACGTGGAACCTCCGTTCCACAGGGGCGAAAGCAGCACGAAAAGTCGCCTAAACCACTGTCGGCCAAGGGCTTAGGCGTGCTGCGAGGACCCCTCTCGACGCTCGGACCAAGCTACCGACCACCCGGAGGACTTCCAAGCCAAATCAGCTCCCGTGTTCGGGACGCCAAGCGGGTGGATACTACATCGTGTGGTGGCTGCACTTAGGAGCCCCAGCATCTATGGGCTCGGGACTCAGGCGGCGGGAGGCTTGCGCCGCGCTTTTCCGAGTCTCTCGCGCACCAGGCGGGCTTCCGGCAGGTCGAGCCGCACGGCGACCAGCACCTCCGCGCCCACGCCGGCGGCGATGCCGAAGGCGGTGGCGAGCAGTGTTCCGAAGTGAGGCGCGCTGAACGTCCACGCCGCCCAGGCCGCCAAGCCGCTCGCGGTCGCCGCGGCGACGCTGCCGCCGAGTCCACGCACGAAGCCCGCGCTGACGTGCGGCAAGCCGAGCTTCCCGGACAGACCGGGCCAGAGGACCGCAAGGTTCGCCCAGCTCGTCAGCGCCGTCGCCCAAGCCAGACCGTCGACGTCGTAGTCCAGCCCGACGATCAGAAGCAGGTTGAGGCCGAAGTTGAGCACGAGCATCGCGATCGAGACGACGGCCGGCGTGCGGAAGTCTCCGAGCGCGTAGTAGGTGCGCGCGCACAGCCCGACCGCGCCCGCCGGCAGGATCGCGAACGACAACGCGCGCAACGCGTCCGCCGCGCGCGCGACGCCTTCGGGACCGTAACGGCCGTGCTCGAAGAGCGACGACATGATCGGTGAGGCCAGCGCGAACAAGCCCGCGCTGGCGGGCAGGGCGACGAAGGCCACCGCGCGCTGCGTGCGGTCGTGCAGGCCGCGCAGGCCGTCCCGGTCGCCCGTCTTCCCGAGCGCGGCGAGCGCGGGGAAGACCGCGCTCGTCGCCGCGATGGAGATGAGCGCCATCGGGAACTGTTGCACGCGGTTCGCGAAGTAGTGCGCCGTCGGCCCGCCGTTCGGCAGGAGGCTCTCCGCCATCAGGCCGTCGACCATCACGTTGACCTGGTAGACGGCGGCGCCGAGCGCGAGCGGCAGGCTGCGCTTCAACACCGCTCGAGCTCCCGCACGCGCCTGCGCGCGCCCTTCGGCGTCAGCGGGTTTGCCGCCGACGAGTCGCGTGTGGCGCAGCGCCGGCAGCTGCACGAGCAGCTGGCAGACGCCCGCGAACAACACGCCCCAGGCGAGGCCGCGCACCATCGAGACTTCACGCGCTCGGTCGAGCGTGGGGTCCACCGTCGAGCGCATCACGAAGCCGTCGAAAGCCACGCCGACGACGACGAGGCTCGCGATCCAGACGATGTTCAGCACCACCGGCGCGAAGGCCGGCGCCGCGAAGTGTCCGCGGACCTGCAAGCCGCCCGAGGCGATCGCGGTCAGGCAGATCAGGATCACGAAGGGCGAGAGCCGAACGACGAGCTCACGCAGCTCGGCAGCATCCGCGCCGAGCACGCGCGTGCCGGCGATCGACACATCGTCCGGCAGGTAGTACGCGCCGAGCATGGTCAGCGCCGTGATCACGACGAGCAGGCGCGTGACCAGGCCCGCGGTCGCCAGGAAGAGCGCGCGACCGGCCGCTTCCCCGCGGTCGTGGTCGACCTCGGTCAGCTTGGTCTGCAGCGCCGCCGAAATCGCTCCCTCGCCCAGGAAGCGGCGGAACAGGTTCGGCACGCGCCACGCCGTGAGGAAGGCGTCGAAGAGTCCCGACGCGTGCCCGAAGAGCGACGCGGAGAGGATCTCGCGCACGAAACCGAGCAGGCGGCTGATCAGCGTCAGCCCCGAGATCAACGCGGTGCGGCGCGCCAGGCCCGTGCGATGGCGTCCGACGACGTCGGCGGGGAGCGCTTCGCGCTCGGTGTCCCTCGCTGTGGCGCGCACGCGCGTGCGACTCGTCAGGGAAGCAGTTCGCCGACCAGGCGTTGCACGAGTCGGCCGTCGATCTTGCCCTTGTACGAGGCCATCAGCGCCTTCATCACGGCGCCCATGTCCTTCTTCGAGGTCGCGCCGACCTCAGCGATGATCCGCTGCACGACGCTGCGCGCTTCGTCCTCGTTGAGTTGTTCGGGCAAGTACTTCTGGATGACCGCGATCTCGGCGGCTTCCTTCTCGGCGAGCTCCGGGCGGTTCGCGTCGCGGTACTGCTGCTCGCTGTCCTGGCGCGACTTCACGCAGCGCATCAGCACGGCCTCGACGTCGGCCTCGGTCAGGTCCTTCTGCAGCTCGATGCGCTTGTTCTTGATCTCGGCGATCACCATTCGCAGCGTGCCCTTGACGAGGTCGTCGCCGTCGCGCATCGCCTGCTTGACGTCGGCGTTCATCCGTTCTTGGATGCTCATCAGCCTTCTCCTCCGAGCTCCTGGTCGTCGACGTCGTCGTTCATGTCCTCGCCGATCGTCGGCTCGTCCTCCGGCTCTTCGTCCGCCGCGCGGCTCGCCGACTCCGAGGTGTAGCGCTCGAGGTCGTCCTCGCTGATGCCTTCGATCGCGACGAGCGTGTCGCCGTCCTTCGTGTTGACGAGGCGTACGCCTTGCGTGTTACGTCCCATGCTCGAGATCTCGGCGACGGGCGTGCGCACGATCATGCCGGAAGCGGTGATGAACATGACGTCGTCGGCTTCCTTCACGAGCGAGACGCCGATCACGCGACCGTTGCGACCGCTCGTGCGGATGTTGATCACGCCTTGACCGCCGCGTCCCTTGATCGGGTACTCCTCGAGCGGCGTGCGCTTGCCGTAGCCGTTCTCGCAGGCAGTCAGGATCGCGGCGCCCGGTTGCGAGACGACCATGCCGACGACCTGGTCTTCACCGACCAGCTTGATGCCGCGCACGCCGCGGGCCGTGCGACCCATCTGACGCGCGGCCTGTTCGTCGAAGCGGATCGCGCGCCCGTTCGCCGTGCAGAGCGAGATCGTGTCGCCGGGCTGTGTCAGACCGACGCCGACGACTTCGTCGCCCTCTTCCAACGAAATCGCCCAGATGCCGCCGCGCTTGGGACGTGAGAAGGCTTCGAGGGCGGTCTTCTTCACGACGCCTCGCTTCGTCGAGAAGAACACGCAGCTCTCGCTGTCGAACTCTTCGACGCGCAGGATGTTCGTGATCACCTCGTCCTCGGCGAGCGGCAGCAGGTTCGCGATCGAGCGACCCTTCGAGGTGCGCGTCGCTTCGGGCAGCTGGTAGACCTTCAACCAGTGCACCTTGCCGGTGTTCGAGAAGCACAGCAGGTAGTCCTTCGTGCCGGCGACGAACATCGTGCGCAGCACGTCGTCGTCCTTGGTCTCGCTGCCGCGCACGCCGCGGCCGCCGCGGCCCTGGGCACGGTACACGTCGACGGGGACGCGCTTCACGTATCCGTCGCGCGACGCCGTCACGACCATCAGGTCGTCGGCGATCAACTCCTCCATGTCGAAGCTGCCGTCGATCTCCTCGGAGGAGATCTCGGTGCGGCGGGCGTCGCCGAAGCGCGTCTCGAGGTCCGCGAGGTCTTCGCGGATGATGCCCACCACGCGCTCCTCGCGCGCCAGGATGTCCATCAGGTCCGCGATCTCGGCGGCGAGGGCTTCGTACTCGGCTTCCAGCTTCTCGCGCTCCAGCCCGGTCAGGCTGCCGAGGCGCATGTCGACGATCGCCTGGCTCTGGCGGTCGCTGAGCCCGAAGCGGTCGGACAGCTTGAGCTTCGCGTCGTCGCGGCTCTCGCTGGCGCGGATGATCGCGATCACTTCGTCGATGTTGCCGACGGCGATGCGCAGACCTTCGACGATGTGCATGCGCTCTTCGGCCTTGCGCAGCAGGTAGCGCGTGCGCCGCCTGATCACGTCCTTGCGGTGCGCGATGTAGGCGTTCAACAACCCGCTGAGCCGCAAGGTCCGCGGTTGTCCGCGGTCGATGGCCAGGTTGATGATGCTGTACGTCGTCTGCATCGGCGTGAACTTGAACAGCTGGTTGAGGATCACCTGGGCGTCCTCACCACGCTTCAGTTCCACGACCAGGCGCATGCCGTCGCGGTCCGACTCGTCCCGCACGTCGGAGATGCCGGTGATCCGGCCGTCGCGCACGACTTCGACGATCTTCTCGATGATCGCCGTCTTCCTGACCTGGTACGGGATCTCGTAGACGATGATCGACTGCTTCTGGCCCTTCTCCTCGATCGTGTGGCGCGCGCGCACGCGCACCTTGCCGCGACCGGTCGTGTAGGCCTGCAGGATGCCGCTGCGCCCCATCACGATGCCGCCCGTCGGGAAGTCGGGACCCTGGACGTGCTCCATCAGGTCGAGGTCCGACGCCTTCGGGTTGTCGAGCAGGAGTCGCAGGCCGCCGATCACCTCGACGAGGTTGTGCGGCGGCAGGCTGCACGCCATGCCGACCGCGATGCCGTCCGAGCCGTTGCAGAGCAGGTTCGGGAAGCGGCTGGGCAGCACCGTGGGCTGCATGCGCGTCTCGTCGTAGTTCGGCTCGAGCTCGACCGTCTCCTTGTCCAGGTCCGCGAGCATCTGCGTCGCGACGCCGGACATGCGCGCCTCGGTGTATCGCATCGCCGCCGGCGGGTCTCCGTCGATCGAACCGAAGTTGCCCTGTCCGTCGACCAGCGGGTAGCGCAGGGAGAAGTCCTGCGCCATGCGCACCATCGTCGGGTAGACGACGGCTTCACCGTGCGGGTGGTAGTTGCCCGAGGTGTCGCCCGCGACCTTCGCGCACTTCCTGTACTTCGAGCGCGGCCCGAGGTTCAGGTCGTTCATCGCGACGAGGATCCGTCGCTGCGACGGCTTCAAGCCGTCGCGCACGTCCGGCAGCGCGCGTGAGTGGATGACGGAGAGCGCGTACGTCAGGTACGACTCTTTCATCTCGCGCTCGATCGAGCGCGGAGTGATGCGTTCCTCGGGGTGAGGCTGTGTGGTCGGTTCGCTGTCGGTCATGGTCGTGCACGAAGCTCCTGGGACGCTTCGTCAGTCACGGACGGCTGTCACGTGGTGGGCGCGTCGCAGGGCGGCGCGGCGGTGGTCTTCATTCCGCGGACGCAGAGGTCCGTCGGACGTTCGGAGCCCGCATCGGTGAGCCACTCGCTCGCGATGCCGAAGGCTTGGATCTCGTAACACTGGCTCTCGAGCTGCACGCCTGCCGGCGCGTCCGGCCAGAGCATCCACGCTTCCTCGTCGCACCACGCGGGCAGCCGCAGCGCACCGCCGGGCATCACCGCGTCGCGCGTCGTGAGCACGCGCACGGGCACGTCGAGGCGCCGCGCTTCGGCGCAGGCGAGTCCGGTCCCCGCGCGCGCGAGGAAGGTCCCGGCGCCGACGGAGTCCGTGGTGACGAGCAGCATGTCGACGCGGTCGAGCGCGGCGAGCGCGACCACGTCGTAGGTGAGGCTGGTGCGCACGCCGCGTTCTGCGAGCTCGCGCGCCAGTCGGCGCCCCGCGAAGTCACCGCCGCCCTCGGCGACGAGCACGCGCGGCGCGAGTCCGGAGCGCTGCGCTTCGCCCAAGACGTCGGCGACCAGCGGTCCCTCGCCGAGCACGAGCAGTTCCGCGCCGCGCTCGAGGCCGCGCAGGGCCGCGGGGACCACGTCGCGCTCGTTGACGAGCCGCGCGCCTTCGCCGAGCGCGCTGCCGTCCCAGGCGACGTCGCCGATGCGCGCCGCGTCCGAGGCGAGCCACAGGCCCAGTTCCTCGAGCAGGGCTTCGCGCGGACCGGGCGCTCCGCCGCGCCGACGTGCGTCGTGGTGGACTTCGCGCAGCGCGTCGAGGAAGCGGGCGCAGACGCCGCGCCACGCGTGTGCGTCGCTCCAGGCCGCGAGGCCGGCTTCCAGCTCGGCGCCCGCGCGGTCGAAGGACCACGATTCCGGACGCGAGCGCACCCAGGCGACCAACTCGCCCGCGGCGTCCTTCACCAGCGCACGACCGTGCGAAGCACGATCCACGCCCCGTCGGCCGAGCCTCGCGGCCAGCTCCAGGTCGGTGTCGGTGCCACCTTCGGTCTCCGTCTCGAGGGACGGCCAGCGGTATCGATCGCGTCGTGCGGTCATGGACGAAAGGAACCCGCTCGGAGGGTCGCGCGCCGCGCGGCGCGGACGCCCGGGGAGCCGCTCGCGAGGCCCTTCCGGCACAGCCGGGAAAGGCCCTTCGGAGGCTCCGATCCGAGGGGTGAGGCGCTATTATCCCGCCCTTCAGGGCAGGGTTCCAGCACAGCGCACTGCATTATTAACAGTCTCCCCCGCCCGCCGCGCCCACCAGGCCCCCGGACGAGACCATGACCGACAGCACCCCCAGCCCCATCGCCCAGGCCCTCGGCCGCATCCCCTGCGGCCTCTACATCGTCAGCACCCGGCAGGACGGTGGGAACCTCGGCTTCGTCGGCTCCCTGCTGATCCAGACCGGCTTCGAGCCCCCCACCGTCTGCGTGGCGATCGGCAAGGGCCGGGCGGCCCTCGAAGCCGTGCGGCAGTCCGGCGGCTTCGCCGTCTCGGTCCTCGACGCGGGCTCCCAGAAGCTGATGAGCCCCTTCTTCAAGCCGGTCGCCCCGGGCGGCTCGCCCTTCGACGGCCTGGCGACCGTCGCGGCGCCCTCGGGCTGTCTGGTGCTGGAAGAATCCCTCGCCTGGTTCGACTGCAAGCTCTCCGGCGAGCACGCGGTCGGCGACCACGTCGTGGTCTTCGGCGAGGTGACCGCCGGCGCACAGCTGCACGAGGGCGACCCCAGCGTGCACCTGCGCAAGAACGGCCTCGGTTACTGATCCGCCTCCGTCGGCGCGCGCAGGACCAAGCGCCGCCACTCAGGCGGCAGTGCGTCGCGCGCCGCGGGGTCGAGCGCGCCCCGTGCGTCGTAGAGGATCGCGTCGAGCTCGGCGGCTTCCGCGTCGCCGAGCGCTTCGGCGGCCTCGAGCAACCAGCGCGCCTGCTCCGGTCCGCGGCGCTCCGGCAGCACCTCGAAGGCGAGCTCGCGGATCACGCGCCCGCGCTCGGTGCGCGTCAGACCCGCTCCGTTCCCGAGGCGGCGCTCGGCGAGTCCGAGGACGTCCTGCTCCGCGGGGCTCAGCTCGAGCTCGCGGGCGATCTCGACGGCGTCCGTGTAGCGACCCGTCCACAGCGCGAGGCGGTAGCGGTCCGTGCCGAAGTCGGCGAACTTGCCGACGAAGGAGCCGCCGAAGCCGAGCACGAAGAAGGCGACGATCGCGATCCGCGCGAGGCGCATGCGGCGGTCGAAGGCGCGGCGGAAGGGCGGCTCGGTCGTCGCGCGCTGCAGGAAGGCGTCGCGCGCGCTGGGCGCGAAGTGGCGCCAGCCCGCGACGTCGCGCAAGCGGCCGCCGAGTCGCAGCAGGGCGTCGCCGATCGCGCGCGGATCGCCGGTCAGCTCGCAGGCGAAAAGGTCCGCCTCGAGCTCGAAGCGGCGCGACAGCCAGCGGAACGCGAACACGCCAGGGGCGAGCAGCCCGAGAACGGCGAGCTCGAAGGGCAACATCCACTCCGGCTGCCACTCGCGCGCGAGGAGGCTCAGCGCCCCGAAGCCGCCGAGCGCGAGCATCAGGAAGAGTGCCATGTGTCCGCGCTTCGCGTGGCCGATCTCGTGTGCGGATACGGCGGCGAGCTCGCGCGCGGGGAGGGACTCGATCAGCGAGTCGGAGAAGAAGATGCGACGCGTGCGCGGCAAGACGCCGACGATCATCGCGTTCGCGACCGAGCGACCGGTGCGCCACAGCAGCACTTCCTTGCAGTGGAACTGCGCGCGCCGCGCGACGAACTCGACGAGCTCGCGCACGCCGCCTTCGGGCAGCGGCTCGGCGGCCCACGCGTGACGCAGGAGCAGCGGCACGGCGGCGGAGAGTCCGAGCAGCAACAGCAAGGAGTGCAAGCTCGCGTACAGCTCGACGACGTGCACGGACCACGCGACACGCGGCGCGAGCGCGAGCAGGCTGTCGGCGAGGATCAGCGCGAGGAAGGGCAGCGCCGCGCCGAAGAAGGCGCGCAGCTGGAAGCCGAGCCAACGCTGCGCTTGCGCGGATTCCGCGTGCGAGCGCGCGGCCGCGACGAGGCTCGTCACCGTGACGGCGACGAACGGCAGGAAGCGCAGCAGTTCCCACGGCGTCGGCCAACCCGGCGGCAGCTCCGACGGACCGCGCCACGCGTCGAGCGTCGCGCCCCAACCGAACAGGACGTCGGCGGCGAGCTGCGCGAGGACCGGTGAGCGACGGAGGCGGCTCAGCAGCCGGTTCGCGCGCGCGTAGTCCTGCGCGTGCACCGCGCGCCGCACGAGCGGCACGAACAGGAAGGGCGCGGGCACCAGCAACACCGCGAGCACGGGCTGCGGCGTCATCAGCGGACCGACTTGATCCGCAAGCGCGACGGCGAGCAGCGCGAGGAAGAGGTTCGCGAGGTGGCCCACGCGGAGTCAGCTCCGCAGCGCCAGCTCGACGCGTCCCACGCACTTCACCGGACCGACGAGCTGCAAGCCCTGTTCCGGATCGCCTTCGACGACCAGCACGTCGCCGGGCAGGTGCAGTTCCAGCGGGAAGCTCGCGCGGCCGTGGCGCACGAGCGCCGTCGCCACGGCGCACGCTCCCGTCCCGCAAGCTTCGGTCTCGCCGACGCCGCGCTCGTGCACGCGCACGTGCCACGCGTCGAGTCGTCGCGCCACGACGCTGACGTTCACACCCTTCGGATAGTCGGGGTGCCGTTCCACGACGCGCGCGAGGCGCTGCAGGTCGAGCGCGCCTTCGTCGTCGACCTCGAGCACGCAGTGCGGATTGCCGACCTCGACGAAGGTCGCGGGCAGCGCGTCGAGCGGCGGCGGGAGCGGCGAGGACAAGTCGCGCGCCACGGCCGGTCCCATGTCCGTCCGCACGCGCGCGGCGTCTCCGTCCTGCACGACGAAGCTCGTGCGCCGCGCGCCGGCGTCGGTCTCGATCGTGAACTCCTCTCGCTCGAGCTGCAGCTGCAGGTACCACGCGATCGAGCGCAGACCGTTTCCGCACGCCTCGGCGCGCGAGCCGTCGGCGTTGTAGATCGCCATGCGGCCGTCCGCGCCGTCTTCGCCGCGCGTCAGCACGAGCAAGCCGTCCGCGCACCAACCCGCGCGCAAGGCGTCGCGCACGCACGACTCGCGTGCGAGACGCGCCGGATCTGAGGGCGAGCCGAGCAGCCTTCCGTCGAAGAGCGCGAAGCGGTTGCCGGCGGCTTCGAAGAGCTGGAGTTCGAGCGTCTCGTCGGGCATCGGTCCCTACAGCTTGCGGCGGATCTTGTCCGTGTTCTTGAAGTGCATCTTCGCCACCTGCGGCAGCGCTTCGAAGCCGTGCAGCCGCGCGTACTCGACGCCCGCGTTGTCCGTGGGGAAGCCTGCGCCCTTGCGCAGTTTCACGGTCGCCTCCGACGAGAGCTCGTCGAGGCAGACGAGGAACTCAGCGCGCGCGATGATGCTCGCCGCCGCGACGGCGAGGTTCTCCTCCGCGCGCGGCCGCTGTTCGATCTTCAGCTTCAGGTCGCCGAGCCGCCTCGCGAACAGATCCGTCTTCGCGAACTGGTCGATCAGCACGTTCATGCCCGGCGAGGCGAGCTCGCGGATCGCGGCGGCGTGCAGATCGGCGAGCAGCAGGTTGACGTTGCCGACCTTCGCGTAGACTTCGTTGTAGCGCGGCGGGTCGAGGCGCTGGATCGAGTACGGGAGCACCTTGCGCAGCGCTGCGCCGAGCTGCAACGCGCGGTCGTCGGTCAGCTTCTTCGAGTCGACCACGCCGGAGGACGAGAGCTTCTGCGACGCCTCGGGGTCGAGCCGCACCGCGCAGACGACGAGCGGCCCGAAGTAGTCGCCCTTCCCGCACTCGTCGCTACCGATCAAGGTCGTGGTCGGCACGCGTTCCACGGTCGGCTCCTTCGGCGCCTTGGCCTTCGACGCGACGGGCGTCCCGCCTTCGACGTAGCGGGCCACGAAGACGTCCGGATCCGCGCCCTGGATCACGAACTTGCCCGACTTGTAGAGCGTGGCGACGACGCCGCAGCCCCGCGCGCTGAACAGCGCGTGAGGGACGGTGCGGAACTCGAAGTCCTCCGCGCCCAGGCGCTGCCGGATGGCGCTGCGCTCGGCGGGGGTGACCTTCAGGACGAGGGTGCGTTGCGACATGGATCTCGTGCGCGGGGTACGTGCGCGACCTGCTACGTTAGCAGCCCGTGACGCAATCCCACGACACCGGACTGTTCTTGAAAGACCTCGACTCGGCGCGCCCGAGCGTCGTCGAGACGCCGTGGGGAACGCTCGCGATCTATCGCGTCCGGGACCGCTGGGTCGCGGCCGACGCGTGGTGCCCGCACATGCTCGGTCCGCTGCACCAGGGAACCCGCTGCGGCTCCGAGGTCACCTGCCCCTGGCACGCGTGGCGCTTCGACCTCTCGACCGGTCGGCGCACGGACGACCCGCGCGACCGGGACCCGGCCGACCGCGTCGTCGGTGACGACGCGTCGCGCATCACCGTCACCGCGACCCACGTCGACGCGGACGGGCGACTCTGGATCGAGCGCCCCGTCGCGACGCGCTGAGCGCCTTTCAGGACCCCGGCGTACCCAGATCGCGCCCTTCTCCGTATCCTCACGCGCCGAGACCCCAGGACCAGCGAAGGAATTCCCGTGTCAAAGATCTACGACTCCATCCTCGAGGCGATCGGCAACACGCCGATGGTGCGCTTCCGTCGCGTCGGCCGTTCCACCGGCTGCGAGATCCTCGCCAAGTGCGAGTTCATGAACCCCGGCGGCTCCGTCAAGGACCGCATCGGTCGACGGATGGTCGAGGAGGCGCAGAAGTCGGGTCGCATCAAGCCCGGCGACACGCTGATCGAGCCGACCAGCGGCAACACCGGCATCGGCATGGCGATGGCCGCCGCGGTGCACGGGTACCGCATGGTGATCACGATGCCCGAGAAGATGAGCCACGAGAAGCAAGTGACGCTCGAGGCGCTCGGCGCGGAGATCATCCGCACGCCCACGGAAGCCGCGTGGGACGCGCCGGAGAGCCACATCGGCGTCGCGAAGCAGCTCAACAAGATCCTGCCGAACTCGCACATCCTCGATCAGTACGCGAACCCGGACAACCCGCTCGCGCACTACTACGGAACCGGTCAGGAGATCCTGGACCAGACCGGCGGAAAGCTCGACGCGTGCGTCCTGACGGCCGGCACCGGCGGCACGATCAGCGGCATCGCGAAGATCATCAAGGAGAAGAACCCGAACGTCCGCATCATCGGCGTCGACCCGGTCGGCTCGATCCTCGCGGGTCCCGGCGAGATCGGCTCCTACAAAGTCGAGGGCATCGGCTACGACTTCATCCCCGACGTCTTGAACCGCGACCTCGTCGACGAGTGGGTCAAGTCGGAGGACCGCGAGTCCTTCCTGATGGCGCGCCGCCTGATCCGCCAAGAAGGCCTGCTGTGCGGCGGCAGCTCCGGCTCGGCCGCCTGGGCGGCGGTGCAGGTCGCGCAGCGCATGGGCCCCGGCAAGCGCATCGTCACGCTGCTCCCCGACTCCGTCCGCAACTACATGACGAAGTTCATGGACGAGCAGTGGATGAAGGAGTCGGGATTCACCGAGTCCAGTTGGGAGACGCAGAGCGTCGGCGACCTGCTGCGCCGCATGCCGAAGCGCGACGTGATCACGGCCTCGAGCGCCGACACGGTCGCGGACTCCGTGATGCGCATGAAGGAGTTCGGCGTCAGCCAGCTGCCCGTGCTCGAGGACGGCAAGCTCGTCGGCATCATCACCGAGTCAGACCTGCTGTCGCGACTCGTCGAGGGTCACGCGACGCTCGCCAGCGCGGTCGCGGAAGTCATGTTCCGCCGCGTGAACACGATCCACAGCGACGAGGATGCCGGCAAGCTGCTCGGGACCTTCGGTCGCGGCGAAGTCGGCGTCGTGATCAACGACGGCGGTTCCGTTCTGGGCATCGTGACGAAGATGGACCTCGTCGACGCGCTGACGTCGAGCGCGGGCTCCTGATCTTCGCGCGACGATTCAAAGAGCGGCGCGCCTCGGGGATCCGAAGCGCGCCGCTCTGCGTTTCCCTCCGCGCGCGTCAGTCGACGCCCAGTTCCGCGCAGAGCTCGTCGAGATCCTTCACCACGAGCGCGGGCGAAAGCCCCGCGCAGAGCGGGTCCGCCGTGCGCTTGACCCACGCGTCGCGCCAGCCGAGTTCTTCCGCCGGCGCGAGGTCGTGGTACGGCGAACAGGCGACGTGCAGCACCTGTTCCTTCGCGACGCGCAGGCGGCGCAGCGCTTCCTCGAAGTGATCGTGGCGCGGTTTGTAGGAGTGCAGTTCCTCGGCCGTGACCAGCTCCTCGAACTCGACGCCGAGCGCCTCGACGCTGCGCTCGAGCACGGCGGTGCGCACGTTGGAGAGGATCGCGAGCCGGTAACGCGCGGCGAGGCGCGCGAGCGCGGCGGGTGCTTCCGGGAAGGGTTTCCAGCGGCTCATCGAGAGCGAGAACTCGCGCGCCTCTTCGTTCGTGACGCCCGCGTTCTGTTGCTCGGCGGCCTCGCGCAAGCTCTCACGCAGGACCTGGTCGTAGGACATGTAGCCGCGCTTGGTGAGCCGACGATCCACCGCGCCGCGGTCCGCGACGACGCGGTCGAGGTCGCAGCCTTGTAGGCTCGGCAAGGACGCGAGCGCGTCCCGCACGCCGCCGTCCCAGTCGATCAGCGTCCCGTAGCAGTCGAAGGTCAGGACCTCGACACCGTCGAAGCGAGCGTTCATGCCGTCTTCCGTCCCATGGCCAAGCCGGTCTCCACGAGCACCGCGATGCCCAGCAGGAAGAGCACGGTGCCGACCCCGAACAGCAGCCCGTTCGGCTGCGAGCCCTCGAAGCCCGAGAGCGGGCAGAAGTCGCCGAGGTTGCGCGCCATCGCCGTCAGCGTCGTCGACATGACGAAGAGCGCCGGGATCCCGGTGTACCACACCGACTTTCCGCGCCGCTTCAAGTAGAGCGTCACCAGGCTCAGCGTCAGCGCGGCGAGCAGTTGGTTCGTCGTCCCGAAGAGCGCCCACAGCGCGAGTCCGGCGGGCTTGCCGTCGATCTCGAAGAACGCGAACAGGCCGATCACGGCACAAGCCGCGACGGACGCGACGTAGCGATTGACGAGGAACGGCATGCGCAGGCGCGAGCCGATCTCCTCGATGTTGAAGCGCAGGAGGCGCGTCGCGGAGTCGAGCGTCGTCAGCGCGAAGGAGACGACGACCATCGCGATCAGCGCCGCGGCGAGGTCGGCGGGGACGCCGAGGCTCGTGACGAAGCTCGTCGTGCCCTGGATGAACGCGTCGATCTTCTTCGGGAGCGCGCTGACGGCGTCCCAGCTCGAGTAGTGCGAGTGCCACAGGTCCTTCGACGCGATGCCCGCCGTGCACGCGAGCGTCGCGAGCAGTCCGAGCGTGCTCTCGCCGAGCATCGCGCCGTATCCGATCGGCCGCGCGTGCGTTTCGCGGTCCAGCTGCTTCGCGGTCGTCCCGGAGCTGACGAGGCCGTGGAAGCCCGACGCCGCACCGCACGCGATGATGATGAAGACGAACGGCAACATCGGCGGCGCGCCTTCTGGGTGCGCGTTGACCGCCGGCGCCACGAACTCGTGGCCGCCCGCGAACAGCCCGAGGTAGGCGAGCCCGAGGCCGAGGTAGAGCAGCAACGCGTTCAAGAAGTCGCGCGACTGGAGCAACGCCCACACGGGCAACACGCTGGCTGCGAAGGCGTAGGCGAGCAGGATCCACGTCCACGTGTCGCTCGACGGCCAGTACTCGGGCGCGATCCCCAGCGTCGGGTAGCGCATGCCGAACCAGATGGTGAACAGCTCGATCGCGAAGCCGACGATCGCGACCGGCAGCAGCGCGACACCGCGCTTGTGCATCAGGATCCCTGCGACCATCGCGACGACCATCAGGGACGCGGAGGGGAAGACGGCTTGGGGATAGCCTTCGTGCGTCTTGCCGGGGTCGAGGTAGAGCGAGAAGAGCTTCGAGATGACGAAGACGAACACGCCCATCGCCAGCGCGATGCCGAAGAAGATGATCAGGTGGAACAGCAGGCCGGCGCGTCGTCCGACGAGGTCGCGCGTCACTTCCCCCACCGACATCCCGCGGCTGCGCACGGACAGCACCATCGCGCCGAAGTCGTGCACCGCGCCGATGAAGATCGCGCCGAAGACGACCCACAGGAGCGCCGGCACCCAGCCCCAGATGACCGCGACCGCCGGACCGAGCATCGGCGCGAGTCCCGTGATCGACGCGAAGTGGTGTCCGAAGAGCACCGCCGGTCGAGTCGGCACGTAGTCGACGTCGTCGCGTTGCGTGTGCGCGGGCGTCGCGGCGGCGTCGTCGAGCGCGAAGATGCGTTTGGCGAGGAAGCGGGAGTAGAACTGGTACGCCGCGAGGTAGAGCAGGAAGGCTCCTGCGGCGGCGAGGGCGGGGCTCATGGCGCCCGAAGCTACGTGCTGCGTGCGCCTCCGTCCACGCAGCACGGCCCGCGGGGATCACCCGCCGGCGAATGAAGCGAGCCCCGACACTCGCGTGTCGAGGCTCACTCCACCGCGTCCGGCGATCGGCTCGACGACCGGTTGGATGACGATCGCTTGCCGGCTCGATGACCGCGGCGCGGATCAGGGCTGCGGGAGGGAGAAGTCGGAGGGCTGCGGATCAGAACGCCAGCCGGGTGCCGGGTCGGCGCTGGCGGCGGGATCGGCCGAGCTCGGGCTCTTGCATCAGCTCGAGGATGGTGCGGATCGCCTTGTGCAGGTCGGCGGTCTCGCTGGGGATCGGGTCGGTCAGTCGGAAGACGTCGTGTTGCTTGCGGGTCATGGGGTGCTCTTCTTTCCTGGGGTTTGGTCGGGTCCGGAGCATCGTGCGCCGGTGCCAAGGTCTTCGACCAGAATGCGAGATCCTTGAGCGCTGAATTCCGAAGGGCTTTTTCGGAAGTTCATCGGCAAGTGCGCCTTCTCTTCCGCCCCCCGGGAAGGCCCTTCGGACCCCCCCCCGCGCGCAGCTCCGCTACGGGCAGCGCGGGTGGAAAGGAAGGTCATCTCCGATTCGGGAGAGGCCGCGGCTTCGCCCCCGAATTCCGCGTCGAAGAGCAGGGCTCGCGCTCAGCGGACCTCGCGGTACTCGCCGCCCGAGTCCTCGGCGAGGCCGCGCAGCAGGCTGCTCTCGCTGCCGATCGAGACGCAGTGGATCTCGATGCCGCGCGTCAGGTTCCAGCGCAGCACTTCCTCGCGGATGCGGTAGGGATCGTTCTCCGTGCCGCCCTGCGGCTCGCCGTCGGTGAGCAGGAAGATCGTGTCGACGTCGCGGTCGTCGAAGACGAGGCGCAGGGCGTCGTAGATCGCCGTCGCCCCGCCCGGCCCTTGCCGCGAGACGTAGTCGATCGCCGAGGTGCGCGTGAAGTCGTCCATCTTCACCATCGCCTCCTTCCACGGACTGATCTCCGTCGAGAAGAAGATCAGGTTGAACCAGGCACCGGCGGGGTACTTCTCGAGCGACTTGGTCAGTTCGGCGCGCGCCGCATCCATGCGCGTGCCCTTGCCCTGGTCCTCGTTCATCGAGCCGCTGACGTCCAACACGAACGCGATGCGGTCGCTGGAGACGTCGAGCCCGTAGAAGCTCGCGACGGTGCCGCCCTTGTCCTTGTTCTCTTGTCGCACGGCCGCGGCGGCGAGCGCTTCTTCGAGCGTCGGCAGCTCGAAGGCGTCGCCCTCGCCCTCCCACCAGCGCGTCCAGCGTTGACCCGACGTGCCGTGATCGAGCCCCGTCAGCCGGCGCAGCGCGTTCGCGACCTCGTCGCGCACGCGGCCCGTCTCCTCGTCGAGGCGCGCGATCAGCTTCGGCAAGCACGGCTTCTGGCGCATGTCGGTGAGGCGGTGGATCGCCTCGAGCCGCACGAGTCGATCCTCGTCCGCGAGGAGGTCCTCGATCACGCCGCGTGCTTCCGGCGTGCCGAGCGCCGCCAGCGCCACGACGGCTCCTTGTCGCGTCGACGGGTCCCGGTCGCGCGCGTACTTCTCGAGCTTCTTCGCGATCCCGTCGTCCGCGGCGTCGATGCGCGCCATCGAGATGATCGCCATGCGACGCACGGCTTCGTCGTCGCTGTTCGCCAGGCGCTTGAGCAAGGACTCGTGTTCCGTCGACCCGCGCGCGTCGAGCGCGACGAGCGCACGATACTGGGTCAGCTGGTCCTTGTCCTTGAGCGCGTCGACGAGCGCACCGTCGATCTCCTCGAACTCGCGGTCACGGATCACGTCGATCACGACGCGCTTGAGGCGGGACGAGGTCTTGCGCGAGCCGAGCGCGTCGCAGAACTCCCGCGTGTTCGCCTGGCGATCCCAGCGTGAGAAGGCCTGTACGAGTTCCTCGTGCGTCCCGGTCTGCGGGACGTTCGACGCGTCGAGCAAGATGCGGAGCTTGTGATCGAGCTCGCGCTCCGTCCAGATCGCGAGCAACGCCTTGCAGACGTACGCCCGCACGGAGTCGTCCTTGCTCTTCTTCGCGAGCTCCTCCATCTCGTCCTCGGCGAGCTCCTCGAAGCGCGCGAGACCCTTCGCCGCCGCGTCGCGCAAGCCCGCTTGCTTGGCGTTCGTCGTCGACACGAGGAAGGCAATCGCTTCTTCCTGCAAGCCGTCGAGCCCCGCGTACTCGGCGAAAGCCGCGCAAGCGGCGTCGCGCTTCGCTTGCAGCGACAACATCCCCGGGACCTTCTTCAGCGCCGTCAGCGACTCTTCCGAACCGATCTCGGCGAGGCGCCGGAAGAGCGCTTCGTTGACTTCGTCGCGGTCCCGCGAGATCGCCTCCATGATCGCTTCGACCGTCTCCTGCGGCGCGGCAGCGGCCGGGCGCGCGAAGGCTGCGGCGAGGGCGGCGATGGTGCAGATCAGGAAGGGTCGCAGGAACATGAGGTCGTCGGTGCGTCGCGGGGCCGGGTGGTCGGAATCCGAGCCGAGTCGGAGCCGCACAGGGTACCGTCTCGCGCCGAGGCGGTTACGACGGGTCACGACATAGCCGTGGGGCGACCGTGCTCGTCGAGGAAGCCGAGCGTCTCCGCGGCGAGTTGCTCGTAGGCCGCGGGAACGCGCTCCATCGGGTGCCGCACGCCGAAGGTGTGTCCTGTGCGCTCGATCGTCACGAAGCGCGACGAGGGGACGGTACACGCTTCGAAGATCGTGCGCCCCGCTTCCGCCGAGATGGCGATGTCGCGATCGCCGTGCACGAACAAGGCGGGGCAGCTCAATTCCGCAGCGCGCGCGTAGAGGTCGTAGCGCGCCGCTTGCCGCTCGAGGTCGTCGAGCAGTTCCGCGTCGAGCTCGAGGTGACCGCCGCCGCGCCCGTGCGGGATGCGGTGCACGCCGGTGCGCTTCCAGCGTCGCTTCGTCTCGTCGCTCCAGCTGCCGGGCGTGGTGATCTGCGCCCAGCCGACGAACGCGCGGACGTCGCCGCGTTCCGCTGCGTGGATCAGTCCGATGCCGCTTCCGCGACTGTGTCCGAGGATCGCGAGGCGCGAGGCGTCGGCTTCGGGAAAGTCACCCGCGTCGAGGGCCGCGCTCAGCGCTTCGAGGTCCTCGAGCTGCTTGCCGTAGGTGTCGTGCGCGAAGGCCTCGAGGTCCGTGATCTCGTCCGCGCCGGGGAGCACGCCGCTGCCGCTGAACGAGACGCGCAGCACGCACCATCCGCGCGCGGCAGCGCGACGCGCGAAGTCGGGGAAGAAGCCCCACTCCATGTGTGCGCGGAAGCCGTGCAGGCAGAAGAGCGTCGCGTGGGGTCCCGGCGTGCTCGGCGCGTCGAGCACTCCGTGCACGCGACGGCCCGCGGCCGACGTCAACGCGAAGCGACGCGTGCGGAGCTCAGAAGAGTCGCTGCTGTCCATCGGCGCGGGCGACGCGTGCGAGCCGCGGGAAGCGGTCGAGCAGCTCGGGCGGAGCCGTCTGCTGCTCGCCGCCGAGCAGGGCCTTCAGCTCGATCGCGTTGGCGACGGCTTGCCCTCCGAAGTGGTTGTTCGTGACGACGTAGGTCGTGTCCGTCTCGCCGGCGAGCCGGCGCGCCTTGCGCGCGAGGGCGTCGAGTTCCCGCTCGTCGTAGAGGTAGTCGTAGCGGTCGTCGCGGCCCGCCCCCGAGCGGAACCACTGCTGCGCGTTGCGGCCGTGCAGCCGCAGGTAACCGACCCTGCCGCTCGGCGGGTGCCACGCAGGCGGGTGGTTCCAGCTCTCCGGCAAGTCGATGTGCGCGAGCGAGTAACCGAGTCCGCCGACCATCGAGCGCGCGGGCGGCTCGAACCAGGAGGCGTGGCGCACCTCGAGCACGAGCGGATAGCCGGCGAAGAGCTTCGCGAGGTGCCCGAGGCGGCGCACCTCCGTCGGGCCATGGATGAACTGGATCGGGAACTGCACGAGCAACGCCCCGAGCTTGCGCGCGCGACGGATCGGATCGATCGCCTCGCGGAAGTGCGCGGCCTTCGCTTCCCAGTCACCGGTGTCCTGACCGGGGTGCGCGCCGTGTGTGAAGTCCTGCAACAGCTTCACGGCGAAGCGGAAGTCGTCGCGGTCGGCGACGTGACGGACCCAGCGCTCGGTGTGCTCCGCGCGCGGCATCGCGTAGAAGCTCGAGTTGACCTCGATGCAGTCGAGGAAGCGCGCGAGGTACGGCAGCGGGTGGAAGCCGGTCGGCTTGTGGCGCGGATACACGACGCCTTCCCAGTCGGGGTAGGACCATCCCGCCGGTCCGACGCGGATCACCAGTCACGCTCCACGCCGAGGCGTTCGAAGCCGAGCTGCTCGGCCTCCAGCATGCGCTCGCGGATCGAATTCGTCGCCGCCTCGAGCTCGTCGTCGCCGCCGTCGCGCGAGACGTGGATCGGTTCGCCGTAGACCGTGACGACGCGCGCGCCGGGCTTGGGGATCGTCATGCGGTCCCAGCTCTTCACGCGCCAGGCGCGGTCGCAGACGAAGCCGCAGGGCACGATCGGATGCCCGGTCGCACGCGCCATCCACGCCAGCCCCGCGTTCATCGAGTGACGCGGACCGCGCGGACCGTCGGGGGTGATGACCAGCGTCGCGCCACCGCGCAACAGCTCGAGCATCGCGCGCAGTGCTTGCGCCCCGCCGCGGCTCGTCGAACCGCGCAACACGTGGTATCCGAAGCGCCCCAGCATCGCCTGCGAGAGGTCGCCGTCGCCGGACGGTGACACGAGCACATGGTAGTCCTTGTGCGCGCCGATCGGCATCGAGAGGATCATCCGCCCGTGCCAGAGAGCCATGAAGTGACCACCGTCGGCGCCCGCCGCGCGCTCGAGGTTCTCCGCTCCGAGCGTCTCCGACTTCCACGTCTTGGAGAGCAGGCGCAGCACGCCAGGCATCACGACGCGCGCCAAGGGACGGCCGATCGCCCGGCGGGTGCGCCGCAGGTGGACTCGCCAATTCATCCGGTGCGCATGTTCGACTCCTACAGGCGCGGGCTCAGCCGTCGCTGCCGTCGTTCCCTTCCGGCTCGACGGGCTCGAGCGGCGCGGCCGGCTCCGTCACCGGACGGTCGATGAAGTCGATCGTGTTCGTCGCTTCGTAGGCCGCGAGACCGATCAGCGCGGTCACGAGGAGCGTCGACTCGGGACCGAACGAACTCTCCGCGTACGCGCGTCGTCCGTGCTCGCCGGCGATGGTCCACGCCACGCTGGGCCGGAAGTGGCGTGTGAGCG
Source organism: Planctomycetota bacterium (assembly GCA_020638835.1). Classification (GTDB taxonomy): domain Bacteria; phylum Planctomycetota; class UBA1135; order UBA1135; genus JACKHV01. Next base: position 323,585 of record JACKHV010000004.1, read on the forward strand.
CTTCGGTCGGCGGCAGGCTGTCGGGATCGAACGGCAGGGTCCCCGCACCGACCATCGGCGCGAGCGTGCGGACCATCTCGTAGAGGCTGGCGAGGCCTGCGCCCCAGTCGATCATCGAAACGCAGGTCGCGTCCTCCGGACAGGCGACGCCGCCCGCGGCCAGCGCGTGCATCGGCGCACCCTCTTCGAGCCCCAGCACGCGTTTCACCTCACGCGTGACGAAGCGACGCTCCATGCTGATCAGCACGCGGTCCTCCATCACGGCCACGGAGACTCCGGGCTTCAGCATGTCGAGGAGCATGTTGGCGGGACCCAGGTCTGGCAGACCCCACGAGCTCGCGGAGTCGCGCGACTGGATGGAGTAGACGGCTTGTCCGCGGTACTTGCCGCCGCGCATGTCGAGCTCGGCTCCGTAGCGCTCCTCCACGAGCGCGAAGAGCTTGTCGAGTCCCGCTTGCAGCCGCTCGCGATCCTCCACCTCGACGATCACGCCGAGCTCGGGGATGGTCGGTCCGGCGAACGGCATGACGTAGAGCGCGGCCGCCGCGCCGAGCGGCTCGAGCAGCTCCGCTCGCGCGTCGATCGCAGCGTCCTCGAAGAGGAAGCGCCGCGCTTCGGCGACGTCGGAGTCGAGCCAGGTCGCGACGAGTTCCATCAACAAGGGCTCGAGGTCCTCCGCCCGCACGCTGGTCGCCCACGCCGCCATCGTGTCGGGCGGAAGGAACTCGACGGCGCGACGCGACACGGGTGCGACGCCGAGGCCGTTCAGGACCGCCAACTCGCTCGAGACCGACTCGTTCACGAAGCGGTCGCCCGACAAGTACGACTGGCAGCGCGTCACGTACGCGTCGACGGGCAAGAGGTCGAGCATGCTCTCGGCGAAGTCGGCCACCGCGGCGAGCGGCTCGCAGCCCTGCAGCGCTTCGAGCGCGGCGTCGACGCGGCGTGTGTCGACGAAGGCGTCGTAGACGCGCACGGACTCCGCGAGCGCCGGCGACGGGGCGCCCGCGGCGAAGTCGGGGTTCCCGCCGAGCTGCGCGTCGCGACGATCGGCGAGCGCGCGCCACGCGTCGGGCGTCTCCGCGCCGACGCCGAAGACGACGCTGCTGCCGCAGGTGGCGCTCCACACCTCGGGCAAGTCCCCGGGGTTCGTGTGACGGTAGCGCTGCGCCAGCCCCTCTTGTCCGAGCAGGCTGAGCGCCGCTTGCTTGTGCTGGACCTCCTCGGGGATCAACTGCATCGCGCCCACGCAGAAGTCCACGCCGCGCTGCGCGTCCTCGGGAGTCGCGTAGTCGAGGATCAGCACGGCGCCGACTCGTGCCCGCGCGTCGTTCGACTCCCCCACCACGTCCTGCGCGGACAACGAGATCGAGAAGGACCGCAGGCCCGTGCACGCCGCGCGCAGGTCGACATCGGAGCCGGCCATGCTCGCGACTTCGTCCAAGCCCTGGGCAAGGTAGTCGAAGCACCACGCGTCGAGCCGGAACGACTCGGGATCCTCTCCGAGCGCCTTCGCCGCGAAGCCGCTCCAGACCGGATCCGCGAGCCACTGCATCAGCGGCGCCGCTTCGTAGGCGCTCACGAGCGCGGGCACGTTCGGGACCTCGAAGTAGAGGCTCGCGTTCGCGGGGTGCAGGGCGTCGTGATCGCCGACGAAGGCCAGCGGAAGGGCGAGGAGGTGGAGCATCGGAGCCGGCGTTGCGGAAGGAGGTGTGCAGGTCGAGAGCATACGCGGAAACGCGCGCCGACGGGTGTCAGCGCGCGTCTCATCGGGCGCGGAGTCGGTTCCGGTTCGGATCAGAGTCCGCCGAACTTGCGGAGCTCGGTCTCGTGCGCGATCACGGCCTTGCGCAGGGCGTCGAAGGCCTTCTTCGTGTCCTTGTCCTGAGTCAGCGCTTGCTTGACCGCGCCATGCGCTTCGACCACGGGCGCGCACTTGCCGTCCATGATGAACGCCATGACGAGGCCGCACTCGTTGGTCAGCTTCGCCGTGCCGTCCGGATCGTCGACGCGGAACTGCGTCTCGAAGACGTCGCCGAGCGGACGCAGGCCGCCCTTGCTGATCAAGTTCTGCACGGACCAGGCCTTCGCCCACTCGGCGTCACCGCCGGATCCGACGAGGTTGTCGATGAAGTAGCGCTCGACGTAGGTCGCCGCGCCGACGCGGTACCACTCGGGGACACGCTTCTCCTTGTAGAAGTCGTTCAGCGTGCGGTCGCTCAAGCCCTTGGTGTTGATCGCGGCGCGAGCCTTCGGACTCGGGTCCATCGCTTCGCCGATCGAGAGACCGGCGGCGTGACGCACCGAGTGCGGCCCCCAGCTGTTGCCGTTCTCGGCCTTCTCGTCCCAGTAGCCGACGCCGGCGCCCATGAAGGTGTCGTCCTTCATCCAAGCGTCGGCGAAGTACGCGTAGTGCGTCGACGACAAGCCGCGAGCTTCGGTCGCGGGGCGGCCCGTCATGTCGTTGCCGGCGGCGAAGGAACCGTACTGATCCGCGGAGCTGAGGATGACGAGCGGCGCGGGTTCGGGCGGCGCGCCGCCGTAGATGCGCGCGAGGTCGCGGTACGCGCGCTCCGCCGTCTTGACGATCTCGTCGGACAACTTGCGCGTGCACGTCGTGTAGAGGATGAAGTGGTCCGTCGGGATGACCCACGGGTAGTTCGTCGACGAGTGGTACTTGTCCGCTTCTTCGAGCGTCAGCCACTTGTCGCCGCACTTCCAGAGACCTTGTTCGAGCTTGTCGAAGTCGGCCGGCGCGATCCACTCGAGGTCCTGCTTGCGCCAGCCTTCGTCGATGCGGCGCTGTTCCTCGGCGTCGATCCAGCGTCCGTCCTCGCCCTTGACGAGCCCCTTCTTCAAGTACGGCAGGTCGTCGATGGGGACCCACTCGTCGTTCCACTTGACGAGGCCTTCCTCGTCGGCCTTGCGCTTCTCCTCGTCCTTCTTGTACTTCTCGAGCTTGCGTTCGCTCGTGAACCACTGGCCGTCGTAGTAGATGTGCCCGAGCAGCTCGTGCGCCTGCTTGTGGTTGTCGTCGACCTTGAGGATCGCGAAGAGGCACTTACGCCCTTCCTTCTCCATCCCGTAGGCGTCGCACCACAGGTAGAGGTCCCAGAGCTTGTCGGGGTCGTTGCCGGCCTCCTTCTTCTTCTCTTCGAACTCGGCCTTGCGATCTTGGACGAGAACGGTCGATGCGGTGTCCGACGGGAGCTGGAGCGGCGTCGTCGGAGCGAAGCTCAGGGCACAGAGGAGCAGCAGGGTCGTCATGGCGGGGATCGGTACGGAGAACGGGGGTGCGGATGTTAGCGGCCCGCGCCCGTGCGCGTCACGAAGTGGTGCGATCGATGCGCGCCCTCGGGTGGACGGCTCGGGAGCGACGCCTCTATAATGCGCGGCCCGCTCCCGCGCCTCGGCCGCGACACCGCATCGCCGCCGCCGGACCGCACGAGCCGCACCCATCGTCCACGCCCGCCGGATCGCCCTCGATCGGCGGGCTCATCCACGCCTCCCGGCCGACCGCCACCCCGGCGCGACGCCCCATAATCTAATAGCCAGATAAGGCTAATTTAGGCACCCTATGGCTGAACACAAGTCCGCCGCCGAAGTCGTCATCGCCCCGCGCGGTGACGAGAAGTCCGGTTTCGCCCTCTGGGTCGAGAAGAACGGCCTGCTGGCACTCGTCGGCCTGCTCCTGATCTCCGCCGTGGTCGTCGTGAAGACCCAGATGTCCGCCTCCTCGCAGGCCAGCGAGAAGGCCGACTGGGGCACCCTGTCGAGCGCCATGAGCATCTCGACGCCGGGCAGCGTCAGCCTCACCGAAGCCTCGCTGGAAGGACTGGCCAAGGCGAGCGTGGATCTGAAGGGGTCCGCGGTGGCCGGCGCTTGGGCGAGCTATGCCTACGCGACGGCCCTGGGGCTCGAGAACCGCTACGAAGAGGCGGAAGCCGAGCTCGCGCGCCTCCAGAGCAGCTTCCCCGACCACCCGCTGAACCAAGAGCGCTTCGCTTGGTCGGATGGTCAGAACCGCACGCTACCCGAGCAGATGCGCCGCGTGTACGCGGACCAGAGCCGCTGGCGCGAAGCCCACGCCGGCGCCTTCGAGAACCCCGATCCGCCCGCGGGCGCGCCGCGCGTGGTGATGGAAACCACGGCGGGCAACATCGAGATCGCGCTCTACCCCGAGCTCGCCCCCGACCACGTCGCCAACTTCCTGAAGCACGTCGAGTCGGACTTCTACGTGGGGACCAAGTTCCACCGCGTCATCCCGGACTTCATGATCCAGGGCGGCGACCCGAACACCCGCGACAACGAGGACCGCGCCACCTGGGGTCAGGGTGGCACCGACTACACCATCCCCCACGAGGAGAACCCGCTGAAGCACTTCCGCGGCTACCTCTCCGCCGCCAAAAAGCCCGGCGACACGGAAGAGGCCGGCGCGCAGTTCTTCATCACGACCGGCAACCCCCACCACCTCGACGGCCAACACACCGTGTTCGGCAAGGTGATCTCCGGGATGGAGGTGGTCACCACGATCGAGCAGGCTGAGACCGAGGTCGCCACTCCCTCGCTCCCCAAGGAGCCGGTCGCGATCACGAAGGTCTCACTCCAGTAGCCTGCGGTGAGCCTCACGGTTCCCGCGCAACGAATCGAGCCCCTGCCCCTGCGGCAGGGGCTTTTTCGTGCCCCGTTGGTCTCCGGAGGTGCTTTCGAGGCTCCCCGCCTGTGACGCTTCGTCGCTGGTTCGCGGCGTGAAGCGGGCCCTCGGCGTTCCACGTGGAACACCGCCTCCCCGACGCGCCCGCTCGCGCCGGCACCTAGCTGCAGGCCACGTTGATATGGGGGCCGCGTTCCACGTGGAACACGGCGGAGGCTCGCGAGACTCAACCGGGCTGTTCCATGCTGAACGGGGCCCCGGCCACTTCCGCGACCGGGGCCCCGTTCATCACCCGCCTGACGGCGCGCGTGGCGCGACTCAGAGAGACTCGCGGGGCGCCAACACCCCCAACAGGCGGTCGAGGTCCTCGCGCCCGTAGTACTCGATCGTGATCTGACCGCGGTAGCCCTTCTTGTTGTGAAGCTGGACCTTCGTGCCGAGGTGCTCGCGCATGCGGTCCTGCAGCTCGACGATCCAGGGCGCGGCGGGGGTCACCGTCTTGGCGGGGGCCTCCTTCTGCGCCGCGCCGGCTGCGTCCCGCACCAACGCCTCGGTTTGCCGAACGGAGAGCCCCTCGCGCGCGACCTTGGCCAGGATCGTCAGGATCAGCGCTTCGTCGGACAGCCCCAGGAGCGCACGAGCGTGCCCCATGCTGATCAGCCCCTCCCGGATGGCGGCTTGGGCGCGCTCAGGCAGCTCGAGCAGGCGCAGGTGGTTCGCGACGGTGGAGCGCTTCAGCCCGACCTTCTGAGCGACCTGTTCCTGGGTGAGCCCCAAAGCGTCGATCATGCCCTGGTAGCCGCGCGCTTTCTCCATGGCATCGAGGTCGCGACGCTGGACGTTCTCGACGAGGGCCAGCTCGAGCATCTCGTCGTCGCCGATGTCGTCCTTGACCACGGCGGGGATGCGCTCCAGGCCGGCGAGACGGGCCCCGCGCCAGCGGCGTTCCCCGGCGATCAGCTCGTAGCCGCGGGCCGTGCGACGCACGACGACGGGCTGCAGCACCCCGTGGTTGCGGATGCTGTCCCGCAGTTCCTCGAGGGGGCCAGGGTCGAAGACCGTCCGCGGTTGCTGGGGATTGGGCCGGATCTCATCCAGCCGGAGCTCCCGGGCGAGCCCTTGTTGGGCCTCCGCGGGCGTCTCCGGATTCGTCACGCTGTCGCCGAGCAGAGAGCCCAAACCGCGTCCGAGTCGTCGTTCCAAGTGCTGTTCTCCTTGAGTTTTCGAGGGGGTTGTGTCGTGCAGCGCAAGCTAAGCACTGCGCGAGGCGAGTCAAGCGCGGAGCCCCGAATGCCGCGCGGACGGCGTGGCCGCACCGACGCCGGTCGGCGACCCTTGGCAGCGACCGCCCGCGGAAGCCGAGAGACTCTCGAGTTGGCGCTGGCCGCGAGCCTCGGCAGCCGTTACAAGCTTCTGTCGTGACGGCACTTGCGATCACCCGCTGGATCCTCGCGCGGACCCTCCGGAGCCCTCTGGGGTGGGGACTGGCCTGCGTCAGCAGCTTGGCTTGGCCCCTGTTGCAGCACCTCACCCCGATCGGAATCACGATAGCGAGCGAGGATGGCACCGCCCTGGTTTACGAAGTCGCTTTTATGGGAGCACTCCTCGGAGCCATCCTGGGTCTCTCCGCCCTGGAGGGCATCCGCGGCGTGCTGCAGCGCGCGGCGAGCGGACCACGCTGGCGGGCAGAGGCGGCGGCCCTTGGGGTCTCGTCCGCCGGCTGGGCGCTGCTCGCCTGCCTCTGGCCGCTCACGGTCGGAGGCCTGGGGGAGGGGCGGCGCGGTCCGCTGCTCCTGGGCCTGCTGCTGGTCTCGGCGCACCTCGCCGCGCTGGGCAGCTTGCTGCTCCGCGCACGGGTTCCGCTCGGCGCGCGTTCGCTCGGGCTCCTGATCCTCGCTTGGTGGATTCCCTCACTCCTCGGAACGAGCTCCCACTTCGAGCGCTGGACCTCCGCCCTCCTGGATGCCGCCGCGACCTCGCGGCCCCCTCCGGAAGGGTGGAGTCCTACTGCACTGATCGCGCGTCTCGGTCCGATGATGGGGGTGAGCCTCGTCGCTCTGTGGCTCACAGGACGACGGGAACGCGACACGACCCGCCCCTCATGAAGTACGGCATCCTCGGCGACATCCACTCGAACCTCGAAGCGCTGCAAGCCGTACTGGACGAGTGTCGACGCCAAGGGGTGGATCGCGTGCTCAGCGTCGGCGACGTGGTCGGGTACGGGGCCGCGCCGCGCGAGTGCCTCTCGCTGCTCGTCGAGTCGGACGTGCAGATCGTCAAGGGCAACCACGACGCGGCGTGCACGGGCGAGCTCGACCTCCTGTACTTCAATCCCTATGCGCGCGAGGCAGTGCTCTGGACGACGGGCCAGCTCACCACGCAGGAGCTGAAGCGGCTCGCGGACCTTCCACTCACGCTCGACCTCGAACACTGCTCGGTGGCGCACGGCACGTACCACGAACCCGAGCGCTTCGACTACGTGCAGTCGACCGACGACGCGAACTCCAGCCTCGACGTCCAACCTCGCCTCGTCTGCTTCGTCGGACACACGCACGTTCCCGTCACCCTGCTACGCATGAAGGACGATCCGTACCGCACCGGCTACACGCTCGAGGACGAAGTCGATTTCCTCGACGTCGCGCGTGCGCTCGTGAACGTCGGAAGCGTGGGCCAACCGCGCGACGAGAACCCACTCGCGGCGCTCGGCGTCTACGACAGCGACGCGAACCTCTACCGCTTGCACCGCGTCGAGTACGATGTCGAGCGCGAGGCGAAGCGCATCCGCGACGCCGGTCTACCGCACGTGCTCGCGGACCGTCTGCACCTCGGCGTCTGAACGACGCGCCGCGCTAGGAGCCTGCGTCACGAGTGGCGGATTCGTGGGTGCTCGCGAGGGCCGCGCCGGCAAGGCGCGTCCGCACCCCGCATGGCCCGAACGCCATTCGGGGTGTGGCGCAACGCAGCCGGCGTGGTCCTCGGGAGTGCTCAAGGGGTGCGCCACTCGTGACGCAGGCTCCTAGCCGCGCAGGTAGTCGAGTTCCGGCGGCAGCGCGTCCAGTCCGCCTTCGCCGAGCCCGCTCTCGAACAAGCGCTTCACGTCCTGCAGCGGTTTCTCGTCGCCGCGGAAGCGGAAGCAGCGCGCATCGGGGTACGAACCGACCGTCACCATCAGGTCGAGGATCGAGCCGGCGTTGCAGACGCGCCCTTCGAGTTCCATCTCCACGGGCGTCCCGTGGTGATTCACGATGCAGACGATGAGGGACGCAGGCCGCGCGTGCAGGATCAAGTCGTCGGGCAGGATGAGCTCCAACTCCTGCACGTTCGTGTAGGTCGGGAGCAATTCTTCCGCGAGCGGGCGACCGAGCTGCATGAAGCGTGACGCCCACGCGAGCAGCACGTCCAGCGTAACAGCGCGCGCTTCGCGTCGGTCGACGAGCGCGCTGACGCGCGCGCCCGTGCCACCCTCGCGCTGCGTCTCGTGACGCTCCACGAAGTGCACGAGCATCGTCACTGCTTCCAGCAGGTGGAAGGCCGCGGAAGCGTGTCCGCGCAGCGCCGGCAGCCGGTGGTCGTTCGCCTCGAGCACCGTTCCCTTGATGTAGGTGTCGTACGCACTCTGCAGGTTGTGAACCGTCGCCTCGTACACGCGCGCGCGTTCCTCGGTGCAGCGCGAGAGGAACCAGGCCTCGCGCGCGTCGTCGTCGAGTTGCGCCGGCAGGCGGATGCCGTCGAGCATGTGGCAGACCTCCAAGTACTTGGAGGCGACCTCGGCGATCTTCTGCTGGTCTTCCTGGATCACTTCCTCACCCAGGTTGTGGGGGAGGTGGCGCCGCGAGTGCTGCACGACGAAGCGGTCTTCCGGGAAGTTCTCGGTCGGGATCGCAACGCGGAGGCGGCGGGCTTCCTCGAGGATCTCGCGCAGGAGCGCGCACAACGCTTCCCGAACGAAGGCGGTCCCGCGCCCGAGCGCCGCGTGGAACTCGGCAGCAATGGCGGGCAAGCGATCGAGCGCCGTGCCGTAGCCCTCGACGCGCCCGTGCAGGTGGCGCAGGCAGAAGCCGACCGACGACAACCAACGTACCGAGGCGACCAGCTCGCGCAGCTCGTGGTAGGAGCGATTGCGCCGCGCGCCGTGGTCGTCGAGGAAGGCCTCGACGGTCTCCGACTCGCTGACCAGCTGGAAGTAGTGTCGCCGCGTCCAGTCGTCCCCGGCGGTGGGAAGCAGTCGGTGGGCGAGCCGCAACAGCATCTCCGCCGGCTCCGAGAGCTGGGCCGCGAAGGCTTCTTCGCTGACGACGTGGTCGATCGATGTATCACCCATGGCAGGAGGCGGAGAGGGTAACAGACCGCGCCCCCGGAGACGCGGCGACAGGCCCCGTAGCTTTCGCTCCCACGGACTCAAGACGGCGCGCCGGGGGGGTCGATGGGGAGTCCCGGAAGGGGGGGTTCGTCCCACGGGCTTCTCCCGTGGCGCGCAGGCCTCATCCGGACCTGACCGATCCCCGACAGGACCCCCAGACACGCACGGGAGCCGAGCCATTTCCGCCGAACGCTGCCTCGAAACCTATCTGCAGGAAATCAACGAGGTCCCGCTGCTCACCGCCGAGGAAGAGCGCGAGCTCGGGACCCGCATCCAGCAGGGCGATCTCGCCGCCCGGGAACACCTGATCCGCGCCAACCTGCGGCTCGTGGTCTCGGTCGCGAAGATCTACTCCGACCGTGGACTGACGCTCCAGGACCTGATCGCCGAGGGCAACGTCGGCTTGATGAAGGCCGCGGAGAAGTTCGACCCGGAAGCCGGTTGTCGCTTCTCCACCTACGGTACGTGGTGGATCAAGCAGTCGATCCGCCGCGCGTTGACGAACACGGTCAAGAGCGTGCGCGTGCCGAGCTACATGAACGAGCTGATCTCCAAGTGGAAGGTCGTCTCCCGTGAGCTCGCGTACATGCTCGGCCGCCAGCCCAGCGTGGAGGAAGTCGCCGAGGAACTCGGCATCCCGCGCAACAACTGGCCGCTGTTGAAGCGCACGATCGTGGTCTCCGGCCTGGGTCCCTCGGTCTCGCTGGACGTGCTCAGCCAGAACCAGGACACGGTCGAGGACGCGAGCACGAAGACTCCCGATGAGGAGTTGTCCACGAACGACCTGTTGCAGAAACTGTCCGAACTCCTCGACGTCATCGACGAGCGCGAAGCCACGATCCTGCGCCTCCGCTACGGTCTCGGCGACGGCGCCGAACCGATGACGCTCAAGGAGATCGGCAAGGTCATCGGCCTGACGCGCGAACGCGTGAGGCAGATCGAGCAGGATGCCTTGCGCAAGCTCTACGGAGTGATGAGCGGTGAAGGGCAGGACTTCTCGGGACGAGGCAACAAGACGACGACCCGACGCACCGGCTGAACGCACGGCGGGCGGGGGAGGGGAGCGCGCGCCCGAAGGCACTCCGCTCTACGTGCACCTGCCGTTCTGCGCGGCGAAGTGTCACTACTGCGACTTCTACTCGATCGCGGCCGAGGGCCAGGACGTCGACGGCACCGTCGACGCGGTCCTGCTCGAGGCGGCACGGCGAGCTCCACGCGCGCCGCGCACCGTCTTCTTCGGCGGCGGCACGCCCTCGCTGCTCTCGATCGAGCAGTTGACGCGGCTGCTCGACGGCCTCGAGTCGATCACCGGCTTCCGTGAGTCCTCGGTCGAGACGACGCTCGAGTCGAACCCCGAGTCGATGGACCGCGAGAAGGCCGAGGCCCTGCGCGCGCTGGGCGTCGGCCGGCTCTCGATCGGCTTCCAGAGCCTCGAGCCCGCGACCCTCGAGCTCTTCGGACGCGTCCACGGCGTCGAGGACTCCTTCCGCGCCTTCGAGGCGGCCCGCGCCGGCGGCTTCGAGGAGATCAACGTCGACCTGATCTACGCGGCGCCGGGCCACTCGCCCGAGCGCTGGGCGGTCGACCTGCCGCACGTGCTCGCCCTGGGCCCGCGGCACGTCTCGGCCTATGCCCTGGCCTTCGAAGAGGAGACCTTGTTCTCCAAGTGGCTGGCGGAAGGCCGCCTCGAGGCCCAGCCGGAGGAGCGCGAGCTGGAGCTCTTCGAGCAGACCCACGCGATCCTCGCCGCGCACGGCTTCGACTCCTACGAGGTGTCCAACTTCGCGCCAAAGGGGCACGAGTGTCGCCACAACCTCAATTACTGGGCGAACGGGGCCTACTGCGGCATCGGGCCCAGCGCGGTGAGCCACATCGCGGGAAGGCGGGCCGGCAACCACAAGGCCCTCGCCCCTTGGCGCAAGGCGGTCCAGGCGGGCAAGTCCGCCGAGGCCTGGGACGAGCGCCTCGACCCGCGCGGCCGGCTCGGCGAGAGCTGGTGGCTCGGGCTGCGCCTCCGCGCCGGCGTCGACCCCGCCGCGCTGCGCGAGCTCGCCGGCTGGACGGCGCCCGAGGACCCGGCGCTCGCCGTCGCGCGACCGCTGCTCGAGGAGGGCCTGCTCGAGGAGGTCGACGGACGGATCCGCCTGAGCGCCGCCGGCTTGCCGCTCGCGGACGCGATCAGCCTCGCCTTCCTCGCGTGAGTCCGACATGGTCCGTCGCGGCGCTCGTCGAGCAACGCGCGTCCGGTCGCGAACGCGCTCCCACGCGCGAAGCCGCCGTCGTCCACTAGTCTCGCCTCTCCGAACGGGTACCATCCGCCCCGCGTCATGGTCCTCCCGAGCAAGAAGAAGAAGAAGGCGAAGAAGCGCCCGCAGGGCTTCTTCCTGCGCGGCGTCGTGACGATCCTGCCGGCGGTCCTCACGCTCTTCATCCTGATGACCGTGCTGCGCTTCGCGCAGGACTACGTCACCACGCCGATCAACCGCACGATCTACTGGAGCATCGAGAGCAACACCTGGGGCTGGAAGCTGCTCGGCAAGTACAACATCCACCCGCTGGATCAGGAGTACCTGACGACCGAGACGCTGACGGAGGAGCTGAAGAACCTCGCCTACCGCGAGGGCATCAACTCCGACTCGTTCACCAACTCGCTGACGCTGCACCGCGAAGCGCTGATGGATCACGCGTTCTTCTACGACCTGGACGAACTCGGCATCAACGCCGCGCAGCTGCGCAAGGACACCAAGGGCATCGTTCCACCGATCATCGGCATCCTGTTGTCGATCGCCTTGGTGCTCGTGCTCGGCTCGCTGACGTCAGGCTTCGTCGGTCGCCGCGTGATCGGCAGCATCGACCGCGGCGTGCAACAGATCCCGGTCGTGCGCTCGGTGTATCCGTACACGAAACAACTCGTCGAGTTCTTCCTGACCGAGACCGAGTTCGAATTCGACACGGTCGTCGCCGCGCCCTATCCGACCGATGGCGTCTACTCCATCGCCTTCGTGACGAGCGAAGGGATGAAGACGATCAACGAAGCGCTGGGCGGTAAGCGCTACGTCAGCATGTTCGTCCCGACCTCGCCGATGCCGATGACCGGCTACACCGTGTTCATCGACGCGGAGAAACTGATCCCGCTCCCGATCAGCGTCGACGAAGCGCTGCGCGTGACCATCTCCGCGGGCGTACTGATCCCGCCGCACGAGCGCGTCGAGGAACTCGAGAGCGCGATCGAGGCGCTGAGCGCCGACGTCGAACGACAGGACGACACCGCATGAACTACGCCGACCGCCTCGAGGCCGCCGTCCAGCGCACCGGGAACGCGTGCGTGATCGGACTGGATCCGCACCCCGCGCTGATGCCCGAGGAGTTCGCGGTCTGCCGCGATGCATCCGCGCCGCGCGCGAAGCGCGCGCAAGCCACCGAGCGCTTCCTCGTCGAAGTGATCGGGCGCATCGCCGGCCGCGTCCCGGCGGTGAAGCCGCAGTCGGCCTTCTTCGAACTGCTCGGCGCCGACGGCGTCGCCGCCTGGGAACGCGTGGTCGCGGCCGCGCGCGCCGCGAAGCTGCTCGTGATCGGCGACGTGAAGCGCGGCGACATCGCGAGCACGGCGCGCGCCTACGCCGACGCCTTCCTCGCGTGCGAGGAAGACTTCCGCTGCGACGCGGTGACGATCAACCCGTACCTCGGCGCGGACTCGGTCGAACCCTTCCTCGAGGTCTGCGCGGAACAGGGCGCCGGCGTCTACGTGCTCGTGCGCACTTCGAACCCGGGCAGCGGCTTGTTCCAAGAACACGGCGAACCGCGCCTCGTCGACCGCGTCGCGACCGAAGTCGCGCGCTGGGGCGAAGGCCTGCTCGGTGCGTGCGGGTTGTCGTCGGTCGGCGCCGTCGTCGGCGCGACGCACACCGCCGAGCTCGCCCAGCTGCGCGAACGCATGCCGCACACTCCCTTCCTGATCCCCGGCTACGGCGCGCAGGGCGCCGGTGTCGACGAGATCAAGCCGGGCTTCCTCGCCGGCGGACGCGGCGCGCTCGTCAACTCGTCGCGCGGCATCCTGTACGCGCACAAGAACCCCGCGCACGCCGACAAGTCGTGGCAGGACGCGACGACCGCCGCGCTCGACGCGATGATCGCCGAGCTGAGGGCAGCCGCCGAGGGCTGTTAGCCGCGCATGCTGCGCGTCGAGTCTCTGCCGGCCGACGTGCTCGGACTCTCCGAGCTCGCGCGGCGCGCCTTGAGCGGTCGACTCGACCTCGACGGCTTCCCGGTCCCGCGGCGCATCGACGACATCGAACCGCCCGCCGAGCGCTTCACGCCCGAAGAACGTGCGCACCTCGCGCGTTGGTTGGAATCACAGCTCTCGCCGCTCGGACCGCACGTGCACGTGCTCGAGTCGGCGCGCGCACTCGCGACGCCGGGCGCGTCGTGCGTGATCACGGGACACCAACCCGGCTTGCTCTGCTCGCCGCTCTTGATCCTCTACAAGGCGGTGCAGTGCATCAGGCTCGCGCGACAGCTCGCCGAGCGTTGGCAGCGCCCCGTCGTACCGGTCTTCTGGAACCACGCCGACGACCACGACCTCGCCGAGGTGCATCACGCGCACTTCTTGAACCGCAACTTCGACCTGCAGAAGGTCGGGCTCGCGGGTCTGTCGTCCGGTCGACAGCCGCTGTCGCGCGTCAAGATCGACGAGGACAAGCAACGCCTAGGCGCCGTACGCGCGCTGTTTCGACACATCTTCGGTGACTACCCGCGCATCGACGAAGCGCTCGACTGCTTCATGCCGCGCGGCAACACGACCTTCGCCGGCGCGTTCACGCACACGCTGCTCACCATCTTCGGGAAGCACGGCATGTTGGTCGTCGAGCCGGACTGGATGCGCGAGGAGAGCTCGAGCGCGCTCGCGCAGCTCGTCGGCGCGAACCCGGCGGTCGCGCTGCGTGCTTCCGAGCGGGAGTTGACCGCCGCGGGACTCGACGTCGCCATTCCGGTCGACGAAGCCGCGCTGGTGTACCGCGTCGATTCCGCGGGACGCCACCCGCTGCGCGTCGGAGGCGACGGCTTCCGCTACGACGACGAGCCGGGTTCGCGCACGCGCACCGAGCTCGCCGCGGAGATCGTGCAGGACCCCGGCGGTTGGTCCGCCGGCGCGCTGCTGCGTCCGCTCGTGCAAGACCTCGTGCTGCCCGTCGCCGCGCAGGTCGGGGGACACGGCGAGCTCGGCTACCACGCGCAACTCGGTCGCTTGCGTCGCGCGACGAACACGCCGTGCACGCCCTTCGTGCCGCGCGTGTCGATGACCTTGATCGAGGTCGAGATGCGCGCCAGCGCCGAGCGCATCGGCGTCACGCCGCTCGAGATCCTGCGCGCGCACGGCAACTGGATGCCGCCGAGCGAAGAGCGCGAAGCACCGCCCGTGATCGACGAGCTGAAGCGACTCGCCGCGGAGCACGCCGACGTGATCCTCGCGAAGCGCGCTGAGCTGGCCGAGATCGAACCGGGACTCGCGCCGCACCTGCGCCGCGCCGTCGCGCAGTACCGCGCCGCGCTCGACAAGCTCGCCGAGAAGGCGTCGCGCGTCGAAGCGAACCGCGTCGGCAAGGGCGGACGCCACCTGCGCCGCCTGAACAACGCGCTCTGTCCGCGCGGTCAGGCGCAGGAACGCGTGCTCGCGCCGCTGCAGTTCGTCGCGCGCTTCGGCCTCGACTGGCTCGACGACTTGATCGCCGAGCTCGATCCTTTCTGCAGCGAACACCTCTTGGTCGACCTCGAGGAGGACCTCGCATGACGCAGCCGCTGCACGCCCTCGTGATCGCCGCGCACCCCGACGACGCGGAGGTCTGGATCGGCGGGACGATCCTGCGCCTCACCGCGGCCGGCAAGCGCGTCGGCGTGCTCGACTGCACGCGCGGCGAGCTGGCGACGCGCGGCGACGTCGTCACGCGCACGCGCGAGTGCGAAGCGGCCAGCGCGCTGCTCGGCCTCGCGTGGCGAGGCAACCTCGAGCGCCCGGACGCTCACCTCGTCGCGGACCTCGAGCTGCGCGCCGACCTCGCGCGCCGTATCTGCGAGCTGCGCCCCGCCCTGCTGTTCGTGCCGCACGCACGCGACCTGCACCCCGACCACGTCGCCGCCGGCCGCGCGGGACGCGAAGCGTGGCAGCTCGCCGGGCTCGCGCGCTGGGCCGAGACACAGGGCCTCGCGGCGCACCGTCCGGAACGGCTCTACGAGACGATGGGACACACGCCTTTCGAGCCGAGCTGCGTGGTGGACGTCAGCGAGGTCGCGGAGCGCAAGCGCGCGGTGCTCGAGGCCTACGCGTCCCAGTTCTCAGACGCCGCCGGTGAGTCGGACGACGGCCACCAGCTCGCGCGCGGTCCGTTGCTCGAGCGCATCCGCGCGCGCGACCGCGAGTACGGCGCGCGGATCGGCGTCGACTTCGGCGAACCGCTGCGCCACGAGGGACCGCTGCCGGCCTTCGACCCCTTGCTGCCCTGAGCGCGCTCGCGCGCAAAAGGAACTCCTTCCGCGTCGCGGCGGAAAGCGCACTTGGACCGGCGTTCCGTCCTTCGGGGCGCGCCTCGCGGGAGCTACACTCGGGCCCAGCGGCGCCGAAGCGCGGTGCCGCGCAGCAAGGGCCTCTGACACATGCGCCGGATCGCGATCATCAACCAGAAGGGCGGGGTGGGGAAGACGACCACCTCCGCGAACCTCGGCGCCGCCCTCGCGGAGCAAGGACGTCGCGTCGTCGTGGTCGACATGGACCCGCAGGCGAACGCGTCGCTGCACCTCGGCATCGAGGCGGCGTCGCACGAGCCCTCGGTCTACTCGCTGCTGACCGGTGAGCTGGGCTTCGCGGCGTCGATGCGCGAGACGAAGGCGCCGCGCCTCTCGGTCGTTCCCAGCAACATCGACCTGTCCGGCGCCGAGCTCGAACTCGCCAGCGCGATCGGAAGGGACAGCTTGGTGCGCGACGCGATCGAGGACTGGTCCGCGAAGCACCGCGCCGAGCACGGCGAGGATCCCGCCGACTACGTGATCTTCGACTGCCCGCCCAGCCTCGGCCTGCTGTCGATCAACGCCCTCGCCGCGGCGGGCGAGGTCTTGATCACCGTGCAGACGCAGTTCCTCGCGCTGATGGGCATGAGCAAGCTCGTAGAGGTCGTGCAGCTGATCCGCCGCCGCCTCAACCCCGAGCTGACGATCACGGGCATCGTTCCATGCCTCTACGACAGCCGCTTGAAGCTGAACCGCGAAGTGCTCGGCGAGATCCGCAAGTACTTCCCCGGCCAGGTCTTCAAGAACGCGATCCGCTCGAACGTGAAGCTCGCCGAGGCGCCCAGCTTCGGCGTCAGCATCCTCGACTACGCGTCCGAGTCGAACGGCGCGCAGGACTACCGCCTGCTGGCGCTCGAAGTGATCGAACAGGAGTCGCGCGACTCGACGCTCGCGCACCTCTCGCCCGCCCGTCCGATCGAGGAACTCGCAAAGGAACGCGGTGCGCAACAAGCCGCCGTCTGCGAACAGGAGTTCTCGGACCGGGACGTGGCGTTGCAGACTGACGCCGACGAACCGGCGGAAGAAGACACGCTGGTCGAAGCGGAAGCGCCCGCCGCGGCGCACGTCGAAACGGTCGAGGAAGCGGTCGAAAGTGCTGAACCGCAGCCGACCGAGCCCGAAGCGGTACTCGAAGCGGAAGCGGCGGAGCCGGAGGTCGAGCTGCGCGAACACGTGCTCGAACCGGCCGCACCGCCCGCCGTCGAACCGGCGCCGCGAGCCGCAGAACCGAAGCGCGACGACGCGCGACCGACGCCGCCCTCGAACGCGCCTGCTCCCTTCCGCCGCGTCGGCGCGGTCGAGGACGAGCTGCGCATCCTGCGCGCGGACGACTTGCCTCAGCTGCCGCCCGAGGCGTTCGAGATTCCGCGCTGACCGCGCGGACGACGCCCGTGCGCATCGGCATCCTGTGCCACCCGACCTTCGGCGGCTCGGGTGTCGTCGCCTCGGAGTGCGCGCTGAGCCTCGCGGAGCACGGGCATCGCGTGCACCTCTTCTCGCCGGGCGTGCCGCCGCGCCTCGCGCACAACTCGGGTGCGGTGGTGTTGCACCGCGTGCACGGGCTCGACTATCCGCTCTTCGCGAACTCGCACGCGGAACTCGCGGCGACCGGCGCCGTGCTCGACGTGATCGCCTCCGAAGGGCTCGATGTGTTGCACGCGCACTACGCACTGCCGCACGCGGTCAGCGCACACCTCGCGCGCGAAGCGGCGCGCGTGAACGACGCCGCGAGCGTCCCGCGCCTCGTCGTCACGCTGCACGGCACCGACGTCACGCTGGTCGCGGCCGCACCGGCGTACGCTCCACTGCTGCGCTACGTGCTCGGGTGCGCCGACGCGGTCACCGCAGTGAGTCGCGACCTTTCGATTCGCTTGCGCGACTGGTGGGGGACCGCAGCCGGACCGATCGAGACGCTGCCCAACTTCGTCGACACGCACGCCTTCGCGCCGCGTGCGGAGCGCGAGCCCGGCCCCCTGCGATCGATCCACGTCAGCAACTTCCGTCCGCTGAAGCGCGTGCCGTGGTTGATCGAGGCCTTCGCGCGGGCCTCGCAGGGCGGGGACGCGAGCCTGACGCTCGTCGGCGACGGCCCCGAGCTGCCGCGCTGCCGGGACCTCGCCGCCGAGCTCGGTCTGGGAACCCGCGTCCGCTTCCTCGGCGAGCGCCGCGACCTGCCCGCGCTACTCGCGGCCCACGACGCCTTCCTCTTGACGAGTCGCGAGGAGTCCTTTGGACTCTCGGCCCTCGAAGCCTCGTCCTGCGGACTAGGAGTGCTCGCGACGCGCGTCGGCGGGCTCCCCGAAGTCGTGCAGGACGGCGCCGGCGGCCGACTGGTCGCGCCCGACGACCAGAACGCGTTCGTCCGCGAGCTGGTGGCCTGGATCGCCGACCCTGCGCGCGCCCACGCCTTCGGGGTCCGAGGCCGCGCCCGCGCGACCGCCGACTTCGACCGCGACACCGGCGTCCAGCGCTACGCCGACCTGTACACGAGACTCCTCGACCGATGAACCGCGTCTACCTCGACCACAACGCGACGACTCCGCTGCGGCCGGAGGTGCGCGAGCTGTGGCTCTCCGAGCTCGACGCGCTGGGCGGCAACCCCTCCGCGGTGCACGCTTCCGGGCGCCGGGCCCGCGCGGCGATCGACGAGGCGCGCGAGCGGGTCGCCGCGGTGCTCGAGGTGCGCGAGGAGGAAGTCGTCTTCACCTCGGGGGGCACCGAGTCGAACAACCTCGCGATCGTCGGCAGCCTGGCGCAGTCCGAGCCGCCGGCGGGCATGCTGACCACGCCGCTCGAGCACCCCTCGGTGCTGGAGACCGCCCGTTCCCTCGAGGAGGTCGGCTACCGCCTGGTCTTCGCGGAGGTCGACGGCGAGGGGCGCGTCGACGCCGACGCGGTCGCGAAGCTCGCCGGCCGTGAGCGGGTCGAGCTGGTCAGCGTGATGGCCGCGAACAACGAGATCGGCGTCGTGTCGCCGCTCGCGGAGCTGGGGGAGGGGCTCGCCCGCCTCGGAGCGAAGCGCCCGCGCTTCCACGTCGACGCGGTGCAGCTGCTGGGACGCCTGCCGTTCCACCCAGCCGAGTGGCAGGCGGACCTCGTCAGCCTCTCCGCGCACAAGGTCGGCGGCCCGCTCGGCGTCGGCGTGCTGCTCGCGCGCGGGAACACGCCGCTGGCGCCCGTGCTGACCGGCGGCGGGCAGGAGTACGGCCTGCGCTCGGGCACCGAGAACGCGCCGGCGATCGCCGCCGCCGCGCTCGCCGTCGAGCTGGCCGTGTCGGAGCGCGCGAGCTACGAGGAAGCTGTCGGTCAGTTGACCCGCGAGCTGTGGTCCGCGATCGAAAGCGACTTCCCGCGCGCGCGACTGCTCGGTCCGCCGATCGACGCGCGCGACCGCTTGCCCAACACGCTCAACGTGCTGTTCCCCGGCGTCGAAGGTCGCGCCCTCGTCGCGCGCCTCGACATCGCGGGCCTCGAAGCGAGCGCGGGATCCGCGTGCGCGAGCGGTTCGCTCGAAGCTTCGCACGTGTTGCTCGCGCTCGGACTCGACGAAGCGAGCGCGCGCGCCGGTTTGCGCCTCTCCTTGGGGCGGAACACCTGTTCACAAGATGTCCACAACGCTGTGGACATCTTGCGGAAAAACATCCCGTCTCGACCCGCAAGGCGTTGAAGCGCTCCCGTTTGCGAACAGCACGTCAAGAGATGCGCCGCTCGTCGTTGACCGCGCACATCGGCCTGCTCTAATGGTCCGTCTGAACAGCGTGTGGAGCGACCACCACTCGCACGCTCGACAGACATCCCGATCGACCGCGAGAGGCACTCGCAGGCCGCCCGACACGACGCGAAGACACCCCAGCAGCGCGTGCGAGTCCGGCACCGGCGAACCGAGGACGGAAGTGGAACGACGTGCAACGCGCTCGCTTCCGCGACCCCCGAGACTCGAGCACGTCAGCTCTTCTCCGCGTCCTCTGCACAAGGCCGCTGCGAGGAATCGTCGCCCTGTCCCGCGAGTGCCCCGCTGTGGGGCCGGTCGGCCAGCAGCGTGCGTGACGGATGGAACCCCTCGGGCGTCCTCGGACGCCATCCCACCGCCGCCGTCAGCCTCATGCCGCACCGACCCACCGAAGCCCGCGACGCCTCGCGCTCCCTCCCGGAGCGCCCGCGTGTTCGCGCGCGAGTCGCGTGCGCGCCTGCCCTCCTCGCAGGCAGTGATGACGCGGTGACCTCACCCCGCGACCGCATCGAGAAGGGAATCTGGCAGCATGCAACGATCGCAGCCGGAGCATCCTCGCGCCTTGCTCGAAGGCGTGAACCCCGATCCTTCCGAACCCTCTGTGACGGACGTCACGGCGGATCCCGCGTCGGCAGCGGCCTCGCCCGCACCGCCCACGGAAGGCGACGAAGCTCCGGCGAAGGAGTGTGCGCTCCCCACGGGCGCGCACGCGGAGGTTTGGAAACGAATCCAAGCCGCGGTGCGCGAACGGGTCCAGCCTGAACAGTTCGAGACTTGGTTCCGTCGCGCGGCGCTCCATCGCGTTCATGAGGAGACCGTCTGCATCGCCGTGCAGAACTCCTTCAGCCGTGACTGGCTGCAGACGTACTACCAAGCGACGATCGAGGACGCCGTCAGCGCCAGCTTGGGCGGTCCGCGTCGCGTCGAGTTCCACGTCGACCCGGAGCTGACGATGCAGCGCCCGAACGTCGACGCGGCGCTGGAGCAAGCGACGTCACGCAACGGATCCGTGAACGGATCGGCGCAGGTGCGCGAGCTCCCTGCCGACCACCCCGATCGTGCGCGACGCGCGCACTCGTCGCCGGCCTTCTCGCGGCGCACCCCGAGCGACACCGACCGCAAGGAACCTCCGACCAGCGAGGAACGCGGACGGCTGCTGCAGGACTTCGCCAAGGGCGGGCTCGTGCGCGGCAGCACGATCGGTCTGAACCCGAAGTACACCTTCGAGAACTACGTCATGGGGCCGTGCAACCGCTTCGCGCACGCCGCGGCCCTGGGCGCCGCCGAATCGCCCGGTTCGGCCTACAACCCGCTCTTCCTGCACGGCAGCGTCGGCCTCGGCAAGACGCACCTCCTGCAGTCCCTGTGCTTCGCCCTGCTGGAGAACTTCAAAGACGTCCGCATCCTGTACCTCTCCTGCGAGACGTTCGTGAACCACTTCATCAGCGCGCTCGAGAACGGCGACCTGCAGAAGTTCCGCAACAAGTACCGAGGCGTCGACGTGCTCGTGGTGGACGACATCCACCTGCTGGCGAACAAGGAACGCACGCAGGAGGAGTTCTTCCACACCTTCAACACGCTCTACAACGCCGGCAAGCAGATCGTGCTGTCGTCGGACTCGACGCCGAAGGACATCCCCACGCTGCAGGAACGACTCGTCTCCCGCTTCAAGTGGGGGCTCGTCACCGAGATGGAACCGCCGTGCTACGAGACGCGCATGGCGATCCTGAAGCGCAAGAGCCGCGAGCGCGGTCGCGAAGTGCCCGACGACGTCGCCAGCCTGCTGGCCGAGCGCATCGACACGAACATCCGCGAGCTCGAGGGTGCCGTGACGAAGCTGATCGGATACGCGCGCCTCTCCGGCCAAGCCGTCTCCGTCGAGCTCGCGCGCGAGGCGCTCCCCGAACTGTTCACGCAGCGCCGTGGTCAGCCGTCGATGGAAGAGATCATCGACCTCGTGACCGGTCACTACGGCGTCAAGCTGTCCGACCTGCAGTCGAAGAAACGCACGAACGCCGTCGCCTACCCGCGTCAAGTCGCGATGTACCTCGCGCGCAAGATCACGCGCCACTCGCTGGCGGAGATCGGCGGTTTCTTCGGCGGCCGGGACCACTCCACCGTGCTGCACGCCGTCGACAAGATCGACAAGCTGGTGGGCAAGGACGCGCAGTGCCGCGACGTCGTCCACGGCTTCCTCGACGAGCTCCAGGCGGCACGTTGACCGCCACCCGCTCCAGCCCTCCGCGACGCCTCGGGACTCGCCATCCGGGGCGTCGCTCGCGTTCGGTCGGAGGGGGTCGTCGAAGCCTCCGCCAAGGGTCCGCGGGAGGACCCCTGGATGCGGATTCCGACCCCCGCGCCGAGGCAACTCGCGAGCCGCTCTCGGACCCCTCCGCGGAGCGTGGAAAGCAGTGCCGGAAGGGCGCCGTCGAGCCCTCCGCGCGGTGGTCTTCCCGGGCGCCAGAACCTAGGATAGAGCGCGACCGCGCGCCCTTTCGGGGGGCCTTCGCGACCCTCCACTTTTCCACACCGCCCCGTGGAAGATCCGTGGAACCGGACGTGGACTCGACCGGGAGAGCGCGTGGATCTCGCGGGCGATCGGCGTGGACATCTCGCCGGTCTTCCACGGCCCTGATTCACCGCCCGACGATGCTCTGGACAACTGTGGAAGACCGACGAGCGACTCCCGGTCCGTCCACAGCTCGAGAGCTCTTGCCAACATGCGACGCGCCGACCGAAGCACCGCACGAGACCTCGGTTGGAGCGCTCGACCTCGCGTTCATCCACATTCCGACCTGCCCCTTAATATGAAGAAGGATCCTTTAACCTTCCAAGAGGGACAGGAGTGAAGACCCCGCGCGGACTGACCTTCGGACCGCTCCACGACACGGCGCCAGACGGCCCAGACACCCAACGACGACGCACATGAAAGTCACCTGCGATCGAGAGAAGCTGCGCGAAGGCCTCGCCGTGGTGAACAACGTGATTCCGGCCCGCAGCACGAAGCCCGTGCTCGAGAACGTGAAGCTCGTTGCCAAGGACGACTGCCTCGAGCTGGTCGGCACCGACCTCGAGGTCGCGATCCGCTACAAGCTCATGTCGCACCAGCAGGTCGCCTCGGACGACGAGAGCTCGCAGGGCGACACGCACGGCCTGGTCGAGATCGCCGAGCCGGGCGTTGCCGTCGTGCCCGCACGCGTCGCGCTGGACTTCGTGAAGGACCTCGTCGGAAACACGGTGACGCTCGAGACGCGCGAAAACACGCTGCACATCTTCAGCGGCCCGGACACCTGTGAACTCGTCACGGCGGACTCCGACGAGTACCCGACCGTCAACCAGTTCGACCCCGAGGACTCCTTCGGCATCCAGGGCGGCGTGTTCACGCGGCTCGTCGCCCAGACGGCCTTCGCCGCGGCGCGGGAAGCGGGCCGCTACGCGATGCACGGCGTGCTGATGGACTTGTCGGACGAGACGCTGAAGCTCGTCGCCACGGACGGACGCCGCCTGGCGCTGACCAGCCACCCGATCCCTACCACGGGCTACTCGCACGCCCCGGTGATCGTGCCGGCGAAGGGCATGCAGCTCTTCTGCCGCGTGATCGACGACCCGCTCGCGCAGATCGCCTTCCACTTCTACGAGAACGAGATCGGCATGCGCGCCGGCAACGCGGAGGTCTTCGCGCGCCTGATCGACGGCGAGTTCCCGAAGTACGCCGCCGTGATCCCCAGCTCGACCGCAGAGCACATGGAAGCCGACGCCGACCTGCTGACGCGCAAGCTGCGCCTCGTCGCCAACGTGACGGGCGCGGAAGCGCGCGCGGTGCGCCTCTCGATGAAGACCGGCGAACTCGTGCTGGCCGGCCACTCCGCCGGGCGCGGTGAAGCGCACGCCGAGATGGAGGTCGAGTACAAGGGCGACGCCGCCGAGATCGCCTTCAACCCCGACTACGTGCTCGAGGGCTTGCGTCACTGCGAGAAGCAGACCGTCGCCCTCGAGTTCAACGACCGCCTGAGCCCGGGCAAGTTCACGCTGGGCGAGAGCTACACCTACATCGTGATGCCGATCACCGTGGACACGCATTGACCGACCCGGCCCGGCCTTCCCGCCGGCGCGATCCCCGCGACCCGGCACCCTTCACGGAGGTGCTCGATCGCTTCCTCTCGAAGAGCGGGATCGGCCGGCAGCTACGTCAGGGAGAAGTCCTCGACGCGTGGCGCAAGGTCCTCGGGCCGCGACTCTCGAGGCGCGCGCGCGCCGTTCGCTTCCTCCGCGGCGAGCTCGTCGTGCAAGTGGACTCCGCGACGCACCTCCAGGAACTGCAGAACTTCACAGGCGAACAGTACCGGCACCAGGCCAACCGACTGCTCGGCGACGAGCGCATCAAGTCCGTCGCGTTCCGCCTGAAGCAATGACCGCACACCAGCAGCGCACGGACACCGGGCGCGACACGCGAGCGACAGTGACCCATGACTGACCATGCCAAGCAAGCCGGGGGCGAGACTCCCGGCAAGTCCGCCGAGTACGGCGCAGGTTCGATCCGCGTCCTCGAGGGACTCGAAGCGGTGCGCGTGCGTCCCGCGATGTACATCGGTGACACCGACGTCCGCGGCCTGCACCACCTGATCTGGGAAGTCGTCGACAACTCGATGGACGAAGCCCTCGCGGGTCACGCGTCCACCTGCGCCGTCACGCTCTACGAAGACGGCTCGGTCGCGGTGGAGGACGACGGTCGCGGCATTCCGATCGCGATGCACGAGACGGAGGGTATGACGGCTCTCGAGGTCGTGCTGACCAAGCTGCACGCCGGCGGCAAGTTCGACAGCGGCGCGTACAAGGTCTCGGGCGGTCTGCACGGCGTCGGCGTGTCCTGCGTGAACGCGCTCTCCGAGTGGCTCGAGGTCTGGGTGCACTCCGGCGGCAAGATCCACCACATGCGCTTCGAGCGCGGCCACCGCGTGACCGAACTCACGGTCGTCGGCGACACCGACCACACCGGCACCAAGGTCCGCTTCAAGCCGGACGACGAGATCTTCTCTGTGCTCGAGATCGACTACGAGATCGTCTCGAAGCGCCTCCGCGAGATGGCCTACTTGATGGGCACGCGCGGCGTGAAGATCGACCTGCTCGACGAGCGCACGGGTCACTCGGAACACCTCGAGTTCCCCGAAGGACTCCTGGCGTTCGTGGCGAACATCAACGCCAAGAAGAACGTGCTGCACGAAGACATCGTGCACTTCACCAAGCAAGTCACCTCGCCCGACGACCCCGGCGTCGAGTACGAGGTAGAGCTCGCGCTGCAGTACACCGACGCCTACCAGGAGACGGTCTACTCCTTCGCGAACAACATCAACACGCACGGCGGCGGCACGCACCTCGCCGGCTTGAAGGCCGCGCTGACGCGCACGCTGAACAACTACGTCAAGAACGAGAAGCTGGTCAAGGACGCGTCGAAGCTGCCGTCGGGCGACGACTTCCGCGAAGGCCTCAGCGCGATCCTCTCGGTCAAGCTACCGGATCCGCAGTTCGAGGGTCAGACCAAGGACAAGCTCGGCAACCGCGAGGTGCAGGGCGTCGTCGAGTCGGCCGTCGGCGAACTGTTCTCGATCTACCTCGAGGAACACCCGACCTCCGCGAAGGCGGTCGTGAACAAGGCGATCCGCGCGATGCAGGCGCGCGAAGCGGCCCGCAAGGCACGCGAACTCGTGCGACGTAAGTCGGCGCTGGCCTCGGGAAACCTGCCCGGCAAGCTCGCCGACTGTCAGAGCAAGGACCTCGAGAAGTCCGAGGTCTACCTGGTCGAGGGTGATTCCGCCGGTGGCTCGGCCAAGATGGGTCGGGATCGACACTTCCAAGCCGTGTTGCCGCTGAAGGGCAAGATCCTGAACGTCGAGAAGGCGCGCCTCGACAAGATGCTCGGGCACTCCGAGATCCAGCTGATCATCTCCGCGCTCGGCTGTGGCATCGCCGAGGAGTTCGACCTCGAGAAGCTGCGCTACGGCAAGACGATCATCATGACGGACGCCGACGTGGACGGATCGCACATCCGCACGTTGCTGCTGACGTTCTTCTTCCGGCACATGCGCCAGCTCGTCGACGAAGGTCGCCTCTACATCGCGCAGCCGCCGCTCTACAAGGTCAAGCACAAGAAGACCGAGCGCTACATCACGACCGACGCCGAGCTGCGCGAGTTCGTCTCGGAGATGGGCCTCGACTCGCTCGAGATCTACGACTTGAACGCGGACAAGGCGTACCAGGGCGACGAGCTGCGTCAACTCGTGCGCGAGCTGCGCAAGTTCGAGGACCTGCTCGAGGCGGCGAGCCCCTCGTGGGCCGACATGCCGCTCGACGGCTTGATCGACCGCTGGAACGGCGAGACCCTGCCGCTGCACTGGGCGTTCGACGGAGAACAGCACCACTTCTTCGACACCGTCGCCGAGCTGAACAACTTCATCGCGCTGCAGCGCGGCCTGGTCGAAGGCGAACTGATGGTCTACTCGGGTCCCGAGTCGGACTGCACGCGTGACCACGCGCACGTCGTCACTTGCCTCGTCGCGCGTCACGAGGAACTCAAGAACGCGCTCACCACGCTCGAGAAGCGCGGGCTGGTCCTCCGCGGCGGCGGCAAGTGGCGCGTCAAGTCCGGCAAGGGTGAGGCGCTGCCCGAGAACATCGTGCAACTCGCACGTGCCGCGCGCTCCTCGGCCCAGGAAGAGGTCGACATCCAGCGATACAAGGGTCTCGGCGAGATGGACGCCGACCAGCTCTGGGAGTCGACGATGGACCCGGCGAAGCGGACGCTCTACCAGGTCGACATGGACGACGCGATCGCGGCCGACGAGATCTTCACGATCCTGATGTCGGACGGCGTGGAGCAGCGCCGCGAGTACATCGAGCGGCACGCCCTCGAGGTCACGAACCTCGACGTCTGATCCCCGGGCGGGTCCTCGCGGGCTCGACTCGAACCGCCGCGGCCGGTGCGCTCTCGGAGACGAGGACGCGCCGGCCGCGCGCTTCCGGCACAGCAGCGAGCGCGCGGGAGCCGCCCGAAACCCGCTCCGCGGCGCCCGGAAGGCCCTTCGTGGATCGATCGGTCGACTCGGCCCGCATCGGGCTCCAGCCCGGGGGGCGCCCCCGCCGATAGCAGGCGAGGTCGGTCCCACCGGGACTCCCCACCTCCCACCCCGATCGGAACGTGAAGCACACCCAGCGCCTCGGATACCAACGTCTCGCCGAAGTCCTCATGGAGCGCGGCCTCGTGGAAGCACAGGCGGTGCGTGACGCTCTCGAGATGGGACAGCGCGGCAGCCTGCCCTTCCCGGAAGCGCTCGTCTCGGCGAGCCTCGTCGCGGACTGGGAACTCTCGCGGATCGTCTGCGAGGTGTTCGGCCTGCCGTTCCTGACCGTCGACATCGCGAGCCCCGATCCGAAGGCCATGGAAGGCCTGAACCAGGGCTACCTGATGGAGCACGGCTTGGTGCCGTTGTCGCGCTACGGCAAGGTGCTCACCGTCGCGATGCCCGCCGTCGTCCCTGCCGAAGTGCTGGGCGCGCTCACGAACGGCAACGACTTGATGATCAGCCCGGTCGTGGGCACCGTGCGCACGAACCGTCGCTGGATCGACGAGCACATGACGCCGCAGGCTCCCTTGCCCGCGGAAGTCGACCTCTCCGAGATGTCGGCGGAGGGCAGCGGCGAGTGGGCGAGCATCTTCGACGAAGGCGACGCCGCCGTGCAGCTCGAGCTCGGTGACGGCACCGACGAGGACGAGTCGAACGAGGGACTCGAGCTGAAACTCGCGCAGCCCGCGAACTCCGACTCGGACTCCTCGCTGACGCTCGACATCGGCGACGCGTCGGATTCCGAGGAGGACTGAGCCCCGCCCCACGGCCTCGCGAGGGTAGGGGCCGAGAACGCGCTGCTCCTCGAGGGGGACCGCAGCATTCCGTTCAGCACGATCCCGGCGAGCGGCGAGCTCGACTTGCTCTTCGACCTACCGCCAGGCACGTCCCTCGGCGACATGGTTGCGCGGCAAGCGATCGCCTGACGAATTCGGCACCGCTCGTGAATCTCTAGCGCTTCGGCGCGCGCCAACCGCCGCCGAGTCGACGAGCGAGCAAGCGGTCGGCGAGGCGCGGTGCGAAGAGACCGAGCGCGGTGAGCGCGAGCCACTTCTTGCGCATGCTGTGCTCGGGGCGCGGATGGCGCGCGAGGCGCAGCACTTCGGCGGCGACCTCGTCGGGGCCCGCGGCGCCGCTGAGGTCCGGGTCGGGCAGGCGCGAGGGGTTCGGTTGCACTTCGAAGAAACCCGTCGCGGTCAGCGCCGGGTTCAGCGTGCAGACGGCGATGTCCTCCGTCGCCCACTCGATGCGCAGACCTTCGGAGAAGGAGCACAGCGCGGACTTGCTCGCGGCGTAGGCCGTCTGACCGGGGATGCCGCGGCGTCCGACGACCGAAGCGATGTTCACGACGACGGGCTCGGAACCGCGGCGCAGCAGCGGGAGCGCCGCCTTGCAGAGCAGGAAGGGCGCGAGCACGTTCGTCCGGAAGGTGCGCTCGAGCAGCGCGGGGTCCAGCTCTTCGACCTTCGCGCGGTAGCCGAGTCCCGCGTTGTTGACGAGCAGCTCGAGGCCGCCGAACTCCGCGTCGACACGCGCCAGCGCGGCTTCCAGCGCGGCGGGGTCGCAGAGGTCGCAGACGACGCGGAGGTGTTCGCCGTGCTCGTTCTCGCGCAGCGACTCGTGCACCGCCCGCAGCTCGCTCTCGCGGCGCGCGAGCAGCACGACGCGGTAGCCGGCCTCGGCCAGCGCGCGAGCCGTGGCCGCGCCGATCCCGGAGGATGCGCCGGTGACCAGCGCGCGGCGCAGGGGGACGC
Source organism: Planctomycetota bacterium (assembly GCA_020638835.1). GTDB lineage: Bacteria > Planctomycetota > UBA1135 > UBA1135 > JACKHV01. The sequence goes on from JACKHV010000004.1 coordinate 351,759, forward strand.
TCAACGCCCGGTGATCTTGGAGAGACCGGCGAGCGTGTCGGTCCACGCCGTGCGCTTGCGGATCACGTCGCGGACCTGCGCGTCACGATCGCCGTACTCGGCGACGAGTTCTTCCTCGAGCACGCGCGTGTCCTCGAGGATCTTGCTGAAGAGGTCCTTCGCCGCGATGCCGTTCTCGCGGAAGCCCGAGTAGTCGCTGGTCTGCTTGGCCTTCATCGCCGCCGCGTAGTAGCTCTCGGCCTGCGAGGCTTCCTTCAGCGCGTCGAGCCAGACCTGGTTCGTCGCGAGCAGCCCGGCGGGCGGCGTGTCGTAGTTCGCGCCGGAGCTCGCGCCGGCGGAGCCCGACGACTTGTGCGTGGGCGCCGTCTCGCGCGGCAGGTCGGCGAACGGAACGCGCCGCGTGTCGATCACCTCGGGCTCGTCGGCCTTGTCCTTCTTCGACTGCGCGATCTGGCGCGCGAAGAACAGCGCGCCGCCCAGCAGCAGCACCAGGATCGCGATCGGACCCACGGGCAGACCGCGCTGGGGCTGGGCGCGACGCGAGCGGGGTTCTTCTTCCTCGTCGGGACGACGAGTGGAGCGGGTGGTTCGAGCCATGGCCCGAAGAGGATACGCGGAGCGCCGGAAGCGGGGAAGCTCAGGCGCGCTTCACGAGCCTGGCGGCGTATCCACCGTCGACCGGACCCTCGTCCGCGGCGGGATCGGGCAGGATCTCGTGCTCGAGGGCGAGTTCGTAGTCGTCGTGGCGCTCGAGGAAGGCCTTGATCAGCTGGCCGTTCTCCTCGGGCTCGATCGAGCAGGTGGACCAGACGAGCGTTCCACCTTTGCGCACGCGTGCCGCGCCGGCCTCGAGCAGCTCGGTCTGCAGCGCGCCGAGTTCGTGACGCTGTGCCGGTCCGAAGCGCCAGCGCGCGTCGGGACGTGCAGCGAGCACGCCGGTGTTCGAGCAGGGCGCGTCGACGAACACGCCGTCGAAGTCCGTCTCGGCGGGCGGTGCTCCGCCCTCGAGCAGCCGCGTCTCGACGCGGTCGAGCACGCGGAGTCGTTCCGCGGTCTGGCGCAGGCGGTCGAGCTTGCCCTCGTCGACGTCGCACGCGAGCACCGACGCACCCGCTGCCGCGAGCACGACGGTCTTGCCGCCCGGCGCGGCGCAGAGGTCGAGCCAGCGTTCACCGGACCGAGCGCCCGCGAGTTCCGCCGCGCGCAACGCGGCCGCACCCTGCACGGTGACGCGACCTTCGCGGAACGCGTTGCTGGTGAGCACGGCGCTCGTGTCTGACGCGGACGCGATCAGCACCGACTCGTGTTTTCCACGAACAGTCGACACATCGTGGACAACCAGCTCGGATGCGATCGTTTCACTCGACACGCCGACGCAGCGCAGCGAGAGCGGAGGCTCTTGCAGCGCGCCTTCACACAGCGCGAACGCGCGTTCGCGTCCATGTCGCTTGTCCCAGCGCTTCACGAGCGCGGACGGCATCGACAGCGCGTCCTCGGCCCACAAATAGGGATGCTCGGAAGGATCTCGGAACAAGTCGTCCGCGAAGTGCAGATCCCTGCCGATGAAGTCACGTTTCGGATCGCCGCTGTGTCCGCTGCGGCGCCGACGGATCGCTTCGCGCAGCACGGCGTTCACGTACTTCGCCTTCGACGGTCCGAGCACGTCGAGCGCCGCGCGCATCGTCTCCGAGACGGCGGCGTGGTCCGGCACCTGGTCGAGGAAGTAGAGCTGCACCAGCCCGATGCGCAGGATCGTGGCGAGGTCGCGGTTCGGTTTTCCACGCGCGAGCTCGCGCAGCATTGCGTTCAGCGTCGCGCGTCGCCGCACGTCCGTGCCGACGAGGCGGCGCAGCAGACCGCGGTCGCGCGGATCGAGGCCCTCGCGGTCGGCGACGGCGCCGACGAGGCGCGTCGGTGTGCTCGAACCGGAACGGAGGATCTCCCAGGCGAGGCGGCGTGTCATGCGGACTTCTCGGTCGAGTCGGTGGAGGGGTCGCCGAGTCGTGCGCCGACTTCGCAGCGCGCGCCGCGCAACCAGGCGTCGGCGGGCATCGCGCGGCTGCCGGCGGGCTTCACCTCGAGGAGCTCGAGGGCGCCGCTGCCGCAGGCGACGAGGCAGCGCGGCTTCGTCTCGAGCAGGCTGCCCGGCGCCGCGTCGTGCGCCGGAACGTCGTGCGCGATGCGCGCGGCGGTGATCGTGAGCGGCTTGCCGTCCGGCGCGGTGGTCGTGGCGCCCGGCCAGGGGTGCATCGCGCGCCGGCGGCGGTCGACTTCTTCGGCGCTCTGCGACCAGTCGACGCGGCCCGCGCTCTTCTCGAGCTTGCCGGCGTAGGTGGCGAGTGCGTCGTCCTGCGGCCTGAAGACGACCGCGCCGGACTCGATCAGGTCGAGCGCCTCGACGGCCGCGCGCCCGCCGAGCACGGCGAGTCGGTCGAACAACTCGCCCGCCGTCTCCTCGGAGCCGATCGGCGTGGCGAGTTCTTGCACCACGTCGCCCTTGTCGAGTGCGAGCACCATGCGCTGCACCGAGACACCGGTCGCGGCATCACCCGCGAGGATCGCGGCTTGGATCGGCGAGGCGCCCCGGTGACGCGGCAGCAGCGACGCGTGCACGTTCAGCGCGCCGTGCGGCGCGAGCTGCAGCATCGGTTCACGCAGGATCTCGCCATAGCTCGCGACGACGAGCACTTCGGGCTCGAGCGCGCGCAACTCCGCCTGCACCGACTCGTCGCGCGTCGACTCGGGTTGGAAGACCGGGACGCCGTGCGCTTGCGCCGCTTCGGCGAGCGGAGACAGCGCGACGGACCGCCCGCGGCCACGCGGACGGTCCGGTCGTGTGACGAGCCCGCAGACTTCGTGCGGGCTCGCGAGGAGGGCGTCGAGAACCGGCCCGGCGAAGGGCGGCGAACCGAGGAACAGGAGTCGCATCGGGCGGGTCGGGGCGACCCGGACTCGCTAGAGGTGCGACTCGACTTCGGCCTTCAGGCGCTCGTAGGGCATCGCGCCCATCATCTGGTGCGCGACTTCGCCGCCCTTGATCAGCAGGAAGGTCGGGATCGAGATGATCCCGTAGCGCGAGGCCACCTCGGGGTTGTTCTGGGTGTCGAGCTTCACGACCTTCAGCTTGCCGTGCAGGTCGCCGGCGAGCTTGTCGACGAAGGGACCCATCGCCTTGCAGGGCCCGCACCACTCGGCCCAGAAATCCACCAGCACGGGGGTTTCGGACTGGAGGACCGTGGTCTCCCACATGCTGTCGGTCACGTCGAGGGCGTTGCTCATGGCGGGGCTCCTTGGAGGCTTCGGGGGATCTCGGGTGGTTCGCGTGCCGCGCGAAGGCACGGGGCCGGAATATGGGACAGGGGCGCTGCCGCGTCCACGGGGCAGCGCGAAAAGGCGCCCGTTCCCCCGTCGGGACACCGCTCGATCGCGCGCGGAGATCCCCCTCGCCAAGGCGGAACGCGCCCCTAGAATGAGCGCGGGGGGAGACGGCCGAGTTCCGGCCGTGGGTCACTGCATCCCGTGATCCGACCGAGGGAGCTGTTCTTCGAGGGTTCTCCGACCCCATCGATACGGGCTCGCCGCGCACCGCTGGCGGGGCCCTACGACCGGAGAAATCACCGATGACGCGCATCACCGCAACCTGGCTCGCAGCCGCCGCTCTCGCTGCTACTGGCGTCGCTTCCCCGACCTCGACCGATCAAGTCGGACCCCTGCCCTGCAGCGCGCCGGTCGCGCACTGCGATCCGGGCTGCTACGACCTGGGCAACAAGGTCACCGGCGTCGTGGCGCCGCCGGACTACGGATTGCGACTGGACGGCTTGTTCGGGGATCCCGCGAGCCATTGGACCTTCGACTTCGAGGCGCCGCTGACGGGCGTGCAGATGTGCTACGACGGCACGGGCACGATCGTGATCGACGGCATCGCTTACGGCGGCCTCGACGTGGGGTCCGACTGGGATCCGATCGAGCGAGGCTTCCTCGAGATCCACTTCGTGTACGAGAACGCGACGTGCGTCAACGGGAACCTCTACGTGCTCGAGTCCGAGGGCACTTTCGCCGGCGGCAGCGTGACGTGGCTGAACACCGGTGACGTGATCGAATTGACCGGCAAGGCGAACGGCGCCGGAGAGATCTTCATCTTCGACGGTCAGGGCGGAGACCCCGCGCGCGGTTGGGTCATGTACGGCAACAACCTCGTCGGCGACTTCGCCATGACGGTCTTCGCGAACACGAACTGCTTCCCCGAGCCCGACTGCGACAACGACGGCATCCCGGACTCGCAGGAAGCCGACTGCAACGCGAACGGGCTGCCGGACGACTGCGAGGGACTCCCCGATTGCAACCAGAACGGCGTGCCGGACGAGTGCGACATCGCGGCCGGGGCAGCGGACGAGAACCAGAACGGCGTCCCCGACGTCTGCGAGCCGGGCGTCGAGGAGTTCTGCGTCCCCGATCCGCAGGTCGGATTCACCGTGCCTTGCCCGTGCGGCAACGACGTGCTGCCCGGCGCGAGCGGCGGTTGTGTGAACTCGACGGGCGTTGGTGCGGTGTTGCAGGCTCTCGGAACGACCAGCATCGCGGCCGCCGACCTGGAACTCGTGGCGTCCAACCTGCCGGATCACTCGCCCGGCATCTTCATCACGGGTCTGCTGCCCGCGAACGGCGGGATGGGCACGCCCTTCCGCGCCGGCGTGTTGTGCATCGACGGCCCGATCGTGCGCCTCGAGAAGGTCCAGCTCCCGCAGAACGGACAGAGCTCGATGCCGATGGACGGATCCTTGCCCGTCTGGCAACAAGTCGGCGCGACGCCGGGTGACACCTTCTACTTCCAGTTCTGGTATCGCGACCACGGCGGACCCTGCGCGAGCCAAGCGAACTTGACGAACGCGCTGCGCGTCACCTTCGGAGTCTGACTCCCGACTCGGATGACCGACGAGGCCCGCCCGACCGTCATCGCGGTCGGGCGGGCCTCTACATGGGGTCGTGTGCGGCTGCGCCAAAACGGACCCCTCGTTCCGACCTCGGTGCGGATCGCGGGATACGTTCCAGTCGGACGGTTCGACGAGGGCGCCCGCAGCCTTCGATCGTGACCGCTCCCTTTCCTGCACCGCCATCCGGCTCCGTGGAGACTCCGTCCGCGAGCCCGCTCCTCAGCTCGACACCATGCTTCGTATCCCTGCTCTCGGAATCGTCGTCGCCGCGCTCGCCGGCTCGGCGGTCGCCTCTCCGCTCCCGGGTCAACCCGGCTGTCCCGCCCCCGTCGCGTTCTGCGATGCCGGTTGCTACGACCTCGGCAACAAGGTCACCGGCGTCGTCGCGCCGCCCAACTACGGCTTGCGACTCGACGGCATGTTCGGCAACCCGTCCGATCACTGGACCTTCGACTTCGAGGCACCGCAGACCGGCGTACAGATGTGCTACGACGGGCTCGGCACGATCACGATCGAGGGCGTCGCGTACGGCGGTCTCGACGTGGGCGGAGCGTGGGACGCCGTGCAGCAAGGCTTCCTCGAGATCCACTTCACCTACCTGAACGCCTCGTGCGTGAACGGCGACTTGCTCGTACTCGAGTCGAACGGCGGCCTCGCCTTCGGAACGGTCGAGTGGGTGAACACCGGTGAGGTGATCCACCTCTCGGGCAAGGCCAACGCCGCGGGCGAGATCTTCCTCTTCGACGGGCACGCCGGTGACCCGGCGCGCGGTTGGGTGATGTACGGCGACGGTCGCGTCGGAGACTTCGCGATGACGGTAGCGCCGACGACGGACTGCCCGCCGGCACCCGACTGTGACGGCGACGGCATCCCGGACTCCCAGGAACTCGACTGCAACCAGAACCAGATCCCCGACGACTGCGAAGAACTGCCCGACTGCGACGGGAACGGCATCTCGGACCTCTGCGAGATCCTCGGCGGCGCGCCGGACGTGAACCAGAACGGCATCCCCGACGTCTGCGAACCGGGTGTCGAGGTGTTCTGCGTGCCGGATCCGCAGGTCGGATTCACGGTGCCCTGCCCCTGCGGCAACGACATCCTGCCCGGCGCGATCGGCGGCTGCCTCAACTCGACCGGACAGGGCGCGAAGCTCGTCGCGAGCGGTACTCCGAGCATCGCGGCGGCCGACCTGTTGTTGACCGTCGAGAACCTGCCCGCCGAACAGCCCGGCATCTTCATCTCCGGCGTGCTGCCCGAGTCGAACGGTGCAGGCGTTCCGTTCCGCGCGGGAGTGCTGTGCATCGCCGGACCGATCGTGCGCCTGCAGAAGGTCCCGTCGAGCCCGGGCGGGCAGAGCATGCTCCCCGCGAACGGCTTCGACCCGATCTGGATGCAGGTGAACGCGCTCCCCGGCGAGACCCACTACTTCCAGTTCTGGTTCCGCGACGGCGACGGACCGTGCGGCGGCCGCGCGAACCTCACGAACGCTCTGCGCGTGACCTTCGGTCTCTAGGAACCGACCATCATCATCGAAGTGACCCGATCGGCAGCGCGAGCTGTCGGTCGGGTCTTTCCGTGCATCCGCGCGGCGTGAGCCTCACTCGAATCCGACGATCAGCGGCGGAGGCAGGTGGAAGTACGCGGGATCCTTGCGTGGCGGGACCGTCGTGCGGTCGACGAGGGCGCAGACCTCGCGTCCTTCGTCCAGCGCGCGCGTCGCGTACTCGAGCAACCGTGCCGCGTCGGGCGAGGCGACGGGGTCGATGATGTAGCGCAGCGACGAGCGTTCGAAGTGCGCGTACGTCACGCCGTCTTCGCCAGGGAGCAGCTCCTCGACGCGCAAGTAGTCGACGCGCACCGCGTTCGCATCGGGCTCGACGCTCTCTTCGTGCGAGGAGCACGACGCGGAGAGCGCAGTGATGGCGAGCGCCAAGTTCGAGAGGTGTACACGCATATCGGTCTCTCCTCCGTCGAAGCGTCAGCGGGTCGTCGGACCAGTCTGCGCGTTCGGGGGGCCGATTCGTGTCACGGTCTCGTCACTCGGGGGACGGCGCGACTTCGGCTTCGTCCGGCGCGGGCGCTGCTTCTTCCAGCGCGTCCTCTTCCTCGACCTCGTCCTCGAAGCGCACCGCGTCGAGCATCGAGTCGACGTCCTCGATCGCCTCTTCCGTGATGCGCACTTCGATCTCGTCGGCGCGGTCGGGTTGCACGGCCGTGACGACGCCGAGCTTGATCAGCTCGAGCAGCGCGCAAAAGGCGCCGACCATCGTCTCCTTGGTCGGCTCGGGGTCGATCGACTCCATCAAGCCGCGCAGGCTGATGTGGCGCGCGTCGCGCACGGTGGCCGCGAGCGAGCGCACGTAGAAGCGCAGTGGACGCGGGTCGCCGGCGATGCGGTGCGGACGGTTGGCGAGCGTCTCGCGCATCAAGCGCGAGAAGGCACCGAGCAGGTCCCAGGCCGTGAGCTCGCCGAGCTCGAGCGTGCGTTCCTCGTCCTTCTTCGCCTCGCGCAGCTCAGGGTGCGAGCCGCGCTCGAACAGGCGTTCGCGTTCGCGCTGGCGTTCGTCGAGTCCGTCGGAGACCTCGCGGAAGCGGCGGTACTCCAGCAGTCGCTGGATCAGCTCGTCCTTCGGGTCGAGTTCCTCGTCGAGGTCGACTTCCTCGCGCGGCAGCAGCGAGCGCGACTTGATCGACATCAGCGTCGCGGCGATCACGAGGAACTCGGACGCGACCTCGATGTCCATCTCGCGCAGCGCGTCGAGGTACTGCAGGTAGCCCTCGAGGACCTTGGAGATCTCGACCTCGTGGATCTCGACCTCCTGCTCGCGCACGAGGTGCAGCAAGAGGTCCATCGGGCCCTGGAACAGCTGTTCGAGGCGTACGGTGTAGTCGGCGGTCATCAGCTCCAGTTTCCCCCCGTCACGAGGAACAGCAAGTCCCATGTTCCGTCCAGCGCCGGCCAGAGGACCTGATCCAGCGCACCGAAGTAGAGCAGCCCGACGATGATGAGGATGCCGAAGCGCTCGAGCTGCTCGTAGGTCTCCAGCGTCTTGCCGCGCAGGAAGTAGGCGAGCACGCGCGAGCCGTCCAGCGGGGGGATCGGGATCATGTTGAACACCGCGAGCAGGATGTTCAGCAAGACCGAGAGCGCCAGCGCTTGAACGGCCAAGTCGTCGTCGCTCATCCCGCCGACGTAGACCATCGACTTCCAGATCAGCATGCAGAGCAGCGCGATCATCAGGTTGGAGATCGGCCCGGCGATCGCGACGAAGGTCATGTCGCGCGCCGGATGACGCAGCTGGAACGGGTTGACCGGCACGGGCTTCGCGCCGCCGAAGGGGAAGCCCAGGCTGAAGAAGGTCACGATCGGCACGAGGATCGACCAGAAGGGGTCGATGTGCACCAGCGGGTCGAGCGTGAGCCGCCCCTGGTTGTATGCCGTGGGGTCGCCGCAGCGGTGGGCGACGAGCGCGTGCGCGAACTCGTGGACCGAGCTCGACAGGATCAGCACGCCGACGGTCAGGCCCATCAGCACGAGGTCGGTCCGCGAGGTCTCGAGCACGGCGAGGCAGAGAGCGAGAGGCGGGTGGCTGATGACGGCGGCTCCGAAGCGGGTGGGGGCGCGGACGGAGCGTTCGCGCGGCGGCGCGGATCCCTCTCGCGACACGCCTTGTAACACGCTCGCCGCATCGCTCCAATCGCTTGGCAGCGCATCGCTTGCGAGCGCTCATGCCGATCCATAGAATCCCCGCGCCTGGGCCGACTCCGGCCCGTTCCGCGCACCCCCTGGAGGTCCGCCGTCGACGCGGCGGGCGACTCACTTGCAAGGCAGCTCCTACTCCTCCGACGAGCGCCTGGCCCGCGCCGCCGAGGTCATCCGCACCGAGGCCCGCGCGATCGCGAGGCTCGAGGAGCGGCTCGACGAGCGCTTCGTGGACGCGGTGCGCCGGATCCTCGCCTGCGAGGGCCTCGTCGTCGTGACCGGCATGGGCAAGGCGGGCCTCGTCGGGGCCAAGATCTCCGCGACGCTCGCCAGCACCGGCACGCCCTCGCTGACGCTGCACCCCGCCGAGGCGCTGCACGGCGACCTGGGGCGGATCCGCGCCCAGGACGTGGTCCTGGCGCTTTCGAACTCCGGCGAGACGGCCGAGCTGAACGCGATCCTGCCGATCGCGCGACGCATCGGCGCGGGCGTGATCGCAATGACCGGCAAGCCCGAGTCGACGCTCGGCAAGCTCGCCGACCAGGTGCTCGACATCGGCGTCGTCGAAGAAGCCTGCCCGCTCAAGCTCGCGCCGACCGCCTCGACCTCCGCGATGCTCGCGATGGGCGACGCGCTGGCGATGGTCGTGCTCGCCGAACGCGGCTTCGACTCCGAGGACTACGCGCGCTTCCACCCCGCCGGCGCCCTCGGCCGCAAGCTGATGCGCGTGCAGGAGATCATGCGCACCGGCGAGAAGGTCGCGCTCGTGCCGCTGGGCAAGCGCGTCGACCAGGTGATCATGACGATGTCGCGCACGCCCGGTCGGCCCGGCGCCGCGCTGATCACGACGCCGGACGGCAAGCTCGCGGGCATCTTCACGGACGGCGACCTGCGTCGCGTGTTCGACAGCGGCGAACTCGCGCGCCTGCACCAGCCGATCGACGAGTTCATGGGCAAGGCGCCGAAGAGCGTGCATCCCGAACAACTCGTCGAGGCGGCGGAGCGCCTGCTGCGCGAACATCGCATCGACCAGCTCGCCGTGGTGGACGACGACGGCCGGCCCGTCGGACTGCTCGACGTGCAAGACCTGTGGGGCGTGCGCAGCGGGTGAGCAGCGCGCCTTTCGAGGACTTCGGCCTGACCGAAGCGGCGTGGGACGCTCTCGCGCGGGCCGAACTGCTCGCGCTGGACGTCGACGGCACGCTGACCGACGGCCGCGTGATCTACGTCGGCGAGGCGGAGTCGCAGCAGTTCTGCGTGCGCGACGGCCAAGGGCTGGCGTGGTTGCGCCAGGCGGGCGTGCGGCTTGCGTGGATCACGGGCCGCGGCTCCAAGCCGACGGAACGACGCGCGGCGGAGCTCGGCGTCGCCGTCTTCCACCCGCGCTCAGGCCCCAAGGACGAAGTGCTCGCCGCGGTGCAGGCCGAGCTGGGGATCGCGCCCGAGCGCACGATCGCGATGGGCGACGACCTGCCCGACCTGCTGTTGGCGCGCCGCGCCGGCTTCTTCGCCGCGCCCGCGGACGCTCGCGACGAGGTCCTCGCGCGCGCCGACTGGATCGCGCCCGCCTGCGGTGGTGACGGCGCCGTGCGCGCGCTCTGCGAACTCGTGCTCCGCGCCCGCGGCGACTGGGACGCGCTCCTCGCGCGCTACGGCGAATGAGGAAGCTCCTCGTCTTCCTGCTCTTCTTCGGAGGCGGCCTCCTCCTGCTCTGGTTCGCGTCGCGCTACCGCGACGAACAGCGCAAGGAAATCGTGCCCGTTCCCGTCGAACGGCCGCCGCAAGACGTCACGCAGGTCCCCACCGAGATCCCGACGGACGACGACGGTACACCCGGTGACGGCGTGCAGGTCGTGATGGGCGGCAAGGGTGTCTTCACCGAGTTCGACGAGGAGACCGGCCGCGTCAAGAACGTGATGCGGCACGACGACTCGAAGCAGCTCGAGAACAACCGCAACGAGCTGATCAACGTCGAGATCGAGACCTTCGACCCGCAGACCGGCGAGCGCCGCGCGATCATGACGTCGAAGCGCGCGATCGCCGTCACGCTGCCCGGCGCCGGCGGCATGCGACTCGACCCCTCCGTCCCCGTGCGCTTCGAGGACGCGGTGATGGTGATCGAGGAAGAAGGCCGCCTCGCGCCGCTGACGATCAGCATGCCGTGGGTCGACGTGTGGCCCGACCAAGAACGCTTCGAGTCGGACGCCGCCGTGACCGTCGAAGGCGTTGGTCTGTCGGCGAACAGCTTGGGCATCCGCGTGCGCGACCTCGGTAGGCGCATGACGCTGCCCGCCAAGGGCGACGTGCGCATGACCCGCGAGGACGGCGAACGCGCGTCGCTGCGCGCGCTCGACGCGGGCGTGATCCACGTCGAACGCGTCGCGGGCTCCGGCAGTGACATCCTGACCGTCAATGCGGTCGACGGCGCGCGCTTCGAGTGGGAAGGCGAGCTCCCGATCGTCGTGGAGGCGCGGAACATCGAGCTGCGCGCGGAAGTGCGCGACGCGGAGGAAGGGCAGCGCTACCGAATCCTCGACTCGACGGCCGACGGCAACGTGGTGCTGGAGTCGGACGACGTGAACTCCGCGGGCAACGAGACGCAGACGCGCTTCGAGAGTGAACGCGCGCGCTTCGTATTCGACGCGCAGGGCGCGCTGCGCGGTGTGAAGCTGATCGGCTCGCCGCGCGGAAACCTGCACAGCGAAGAGGGCGAGCGCGGCGGCTTGACGCGCACGGTGCTGTCGGGCGTCGGCCCGCTCGCGGTCGGCTTCGAGGGCATCGACGGCGTCGACCTGGACTTCGAGCTCGAGGACCTGCACCCCAGCCTCAGCTTCTCGATGGAAGGGCCGGGTACGCTCGGACTCGAAGGCATCGACGTCGAGCTGACGGCCAGCAAGCGCTTGACCGGCGTCGTCGACCGCACGTCGATGCGCGGCCGCGCGAAGCTCGCCGGTGACGTCACCGCGGTCGGCACCGACGGCATGTTCACCGGCTCCGAGCTCGACCTGTGGATCTCGGAGGAGAGCGGGACCGAGTCGTCGCTCGTCGTAGCGAAGAGCGCGCAGCCAGCGTTGATCGAGACGCGCGGCGAGGCGGTCGACCCGTGGCGCATCGACACGCGCGGCCAGATCGAGCTGCACCTGCGACCGGATCGCTTCGACGTGCCGCTCGCGACGGACGTCCGCATCGAGAACAAGGGCAAGGCGCCGCTGACGATCGAAGCCGGTCGCTTGACGGACCTCCTGTGGATCGACCGCACCTTCCGCGCGGACCAAGGCGTCAGCTTCACGACGCCCAACGGCACCGGAACGGCCGCGCGCGTCGAGGCGCTCTCGCGGACGAACCGCGTCTTCAGCGGCACGATGGACGAGCTCGCCGAGTTCTACTTCCGCGACCGAGTCGGGCGCAGCGTCGGCAGCCTCAAGGCGCGGCAGGTCTGGGTCATGCCCGGCGTCGTGCAGGCCGAGACCGAGGTGGCGCTGCGCATGCTCGCCGCGAGCGAGGAACACGAGCTCGACTGCGACCGCGCGCTGCTGCGCTCGCCGCTGATCGCGGAGGACTCGCAGCTCGACGGTGCGGTGGGCAACTTCGACATCGACGCGTACGGCGTGCACCGCGCCGTGCTCCGGGATCCGGAAGGCACCGCGGAGATCACCTGCAGCCGGCTCGTCGTGCACGGACAGGTGATGCGCGCGGAGAACGGCGAGTCGAAGCTGGCGATCGACGACTACGAGGCACTCGACGGCGTGACGGCGGAGCTCATCGGCGAGCTGCGCATGACCGTGACGGGTCGGAACTTCCGCTGGTCCGAGCTGAGCGGCGGCGTCGTCGAACCCGAGGCGGGCACGCGCATGACCGCGAAGGGAAGACTGCCGAAGAGCGAGCTGCCCTTCGAATTGACGGCGGACCTCGTGGAGTTCACTCGCACGAGGCTGCACGCCGTGCAGCCTCTGATCGACTTCGAGGCGGAGATCCAGGCGCCGGAAGGCGAGCAGTTGCGGACGGGTCGCGTGCGCAACGTGACGGCCGAGCACCTCGTAGCGGACGAGTCGGGCGCGCTCTTCTCCGGCAGCGTGCACTTGACCGGATGGTCGGACGGCCAGACACCGCAGTCCTGGACCTTGGACGCGGGCTCGGTGCACCTCGCGTTCGAGAACCTGCTCTCGGGCGAGCGCATCTCGACGACGAACGTCCGCGAAGTCGTCGCCTGGGGCGGCATCCGCATCGAACAGGGTCCCGACCAGACCGCGGTCGCCGACCTGCTGTACCTCGACTACCGGCGCCTGCGCCTCGAGGGATCTCCCGCAGTGTTCAACTTGCGCGGCTTCGAGTGGGAGTCGACCGGGATCGAGTTCGACGTCGTCGACGTGCTGCTCACGACGGAGCAGGGCACGATCCGCGCCGCGGACGACACGGAAATGGCGGGTTGGACGGTGCGCTACGAGTCGCTGCGCCCGTTCCCGCGCGAGGACGACACGATTCTCGCGCTGCGCGGCGCCGTCTGCTCGAACGGCGTGGAAGAGCTGCGCGCCGATTGGATGCTGTTCTGGTTGGACCGTGACGAGTGGCGTCGCAGCGCGGAGAGTTGGCTCGACGTGCCGATCGACTCCACCGGCATCCGGCTCGACCAGCCGCGCGGCGATGTGGAGGAGGGCGACGAGAGCGGAGTCGGCCGGACGAACCAACGCTTGCGTTCCGAGCAGCAACGGGCCGCGGAGCAGAAAGAGACCCCGAGCGTGTTCGGCGCGCTCGACGCCGGATCCGTCTCCCACATCCTGCGTGAGGTGTACCTCGAAGGCGACGTGCAGGTGAAGCGCAAGGGCGAGCACGCATCGCGCTTCCACTCGATCTACGTCGACCTCGTCGACGGCAACGGATGGGTCGAGGACGCGGAGCTGACGCTCAAGCTGAAGACGCGCGGTCGCGTGGAGCGCGTGTCGCTCAAGAGCGCGCTGCTGCGACACTCCTCCGACGGCAGCTTGCACGCGGACGCGGCAACGGTGACGACCTGCATGTTCGCCAAGCCCGACTACGTGATCGAGACGGGCGACTTGAGCTTGGTGCCGGACAAGGACCCCGACGTCTCGTGGCGCGTCTCGGTGCGCAAGAACTCTCTGCGCTTCCAGGACTCCGTCAACTTGCGCCTGCCGCTACCGCCGATCAAGAACGCGGCCGTCGACCAGCGCGGTCGTCCGGCGATCCAGGGCATCAGCTTCGGTCAGTCGAGCCGCTACGGCAACTTCATCAGCTTCGGATTCTCGAAGGAAGTGGGCGACGCCGTCTCGAACACCGTCGCGCAAGCGATGGGAGCGGACCCGCGCGACGTGGACGGCAACTACTCCGTGCACGCGCGATGGCTCAGCTCGCGGGGACTCCTGTTGCGTGGCGGGCTCGAGCTCGACGTCGCGAACAAGTACACGAGCGACTTCTACATCGCGGGCATCAACGACGACGAGGACGACGTCGGCATGGTCCGCGTGCCGCGCGAGGAACGCAGCGCGCCGCGTTGGAGCCTGACCTACCGCAGCCGGTACCTCCTGACCGAGACCGAGTGGGTCGACTTCGTGATCGCCAAGTCGAGCGACGTCGGCTTCCAGTCCGAGTTCTACGAGACCGACTTCACGACCTTCGAGGAGCGCCAGTCCTACATCCACTGGCGCAAGGCGCGCAACGGCCGCTACTACAGCGCGCAGGTCAAGTACCGCACCGACAACTACCGGAACGAGATCGAAGAACTGCCGTACGCTGGCGCGTACCAGGGCCTCGAGCCCGTCGGCGAACTCTTCGGTGAACCGCTGCTCTACCGCGGCGACGCCGACGTCGCGTACCTGCGCCGCCGCGAGGGGAGCGGCACGGCGCGCTCGCCCTTCGACCCGGTCTTCGTCGACCCGTACGGACAACGCGAGTCGGCGCGCTTCCTGACGACGCAACGCCTCGAGCTGCCCGTGCACCTCGGCGGGAGCGGCGTGCGGCTCACTCCGTACACCTCCGTCACTGGTCAGGCTTGGTCCGAGGGCGCGGACCCGGACGAGTCGCCGGCGCGGGCCGCGCTCTTCGCGGGCGCGGAGCTCTCGAGCGAGTTCCACCGAGTGCTGCCGGGCAACTACCTCAACACGGTCGTTCCCTCGGTCGGATTCCGCGGTGACCTGGCGGACTACGAAGACGGCGGAGATCCCGTTCCCTACGACTCGAACGAGGATCCGCTGACGGGCAACGTCGTCGACCTCGTGCTGCGCTCACGCTTCACGCGGCCGCAGGACAAGCGGCGCTTGGACGTCGGGCTGAAGTCGTCCTACGCCTACGAGACGACGAAGGCCGAAGACGCCGGCTGGTTGCCGATGTCCGTGCTCGGCGAGTTCTACACGGAGGTCAGCGAGATCCCGGTCGGCCTGACGTACGACATGCGCTACGACTGGCGGCAGAGCACCACGACCTACTCGCGCACCGCGCTCGGCTTCGAGCCCTGGGACCCCTTCGCGATGGAGTTCGGCTACAATCGTGGTACGGACAACAACTTCGAGCGTCTCTACGAGGCCGCGTCGATCGCGGCGCGTTGGGACGTGAACTGGAAGTGGAACCTCGAGGGTCGACAGACGATCAGCTTGCAAGGAGACGACAACCTCTACTCGGAGTTCATCCTGCGTCGCTACGGCCACGACCTCTTCATCGAGTTGAAGTGGGCGGTGCGACAGGGCGAAGGCTCCGGCTTCTCCTTCGGCATCAAGCCGGCCATCGGGTACCGACTCAGCAACCTCGGTCTGCTCGACGCCTGGAAAGACCTGGGGCTGCGCTGACCAGGTCGGGAACGAACGCATGCTCGCGCTGATCTTCAACGCCGGTTGGATGGAACTGCTGCTCGTCGCCGTGATCTCGGTGATGGTCTTCGGTCGCGATCTGCCGCACGTCGCGGCGAAGGCGTTCGTGCACCTGCAACGCTTGCGGCGCGCGGTGCAGCAGGTCTGGCGCGAGACGGGCATCAGCCAGGAGATGCGCAACCTGTCGCGGCAGCTCGAAGAGAACGAACGCAAGGCGCGCGCACCCCTCGACCAAGCACGCCGCATCCAGGCGGAGCTCCGCGAGCGGGTCGAGCGGCCGCGCAGCGCGAGCGAACCCGCGGACGCGGCGGCGGAGGATCCCGGCGCCGCTCCCGCGAAGCCGACGATCGGCGCGCCGGTGCCCGGTACGCTTCCCGTGGGCGACGCGGTCGCCGATGGGACGGAGCGCCGCGACGCCCCGCCGAAGGACGAAGCGCGCTAGGCGCGCGCACCCGCCGTGTACCTCGTCGGCTACAACACGAACGGTCTCGCGCACCACCGCCTGGAGGACGCCTTCGCGCTGCTCGCCGACCTCGGCTACCAGGCGGTGGCGATCACGCCGGACGTCGGTCAGCTCGATCCGTACCGCTTGCGTCCGGGCGAGGTGGAAGGACTGCGCCGCCGCGCCGACGACCTCGGGCTCGCGCTGGCGCTCGAGACCGGTTCGCGCTTCCTGATCGATCCGCGCGTGAAGCACGGTCCGAGCCTGCTCGCGGAGGACGCCGACGCGCGCGAGCCGCGCCGCGACTTCCTGCGCCGCTGCGTCGACCTCGCGGCGGAGCTCGGCGCCGAAGTCGTGTCGACCTGGGCCGGAGCCGCGCCCGGCGGAGAGGTGGGGGACGCTCGCGAAGCGCGTGTGCCCGCCGAGCGGATCGAAGCGCTCTGGACGCGACTCGTCGAGGAGCTGCTGCCGATCTGCGACTACGCCGCCGAGCGCGGACGCCGGCTCGGCTTCGAGCCCGAACCCGGCATGTTCGTGGAGCGCCCCGCCGGCTTCGTCGAGCTGCGCCGCCGCCTCGCCGGCCGCGCCCCGGCGCTCGGGCTGACCCTCGACGTCGGGCACCTCCTGTGCACCGGGGACCTGCCGGTCGGCGCGGCCATCCGCGCAGCCGCCCCCGAGCTGGTCCACGTCCACCTCGCCGACATCTCCGAGGGGGTCCACCAGCACCTGCCCTTCGGGTGCGGTGATCTGGACCTGCGCGAGACGCTAAATGCTCTGGAATCAGTCGGTTATGGCGGCATCGCGGCGGTCGAGCTGAGCCGGGACAGCCACCGCGGGGCACAGTCGGCGGCGGAGGCCCTGGCTCAATTGCGGCACCACGGCTTGACGGGCGCTTGATCTATGCTTCTTTCTTCGACCATCATCCGGGCAGGGAACGGACGGGGAGAGCGTCCGTAAGCCTTCTCGCCGCCGGTCCTTCCGAGACCGCACCGCATCCCCATCGGAGAACGCACGCATGGTGAACCAAGACGATCACGCACTGAGGCAGTGCCCGACCCGCATCGACGGCACCGGAGTCCTCTTCGCGCACAAGGTGAGCCAAGGTCAGTGCCAGGACCGCCAGCGCGGCCAGTATCACAAGTGCTTCACCTGCGCGTACAACAACGCCTACGTCGCCGTGAATGGTCTGCCGCAGACCGAGGCGGTGACGGCCGGCGCCTCGGACGACGAGAGTTCCGTCCGGGTCGGCTGACCGTCGACGCCTCACCGCCCCGGCGGTGAACCGCACCCCCTGCCCGCGCACGTCGCGAGCGGGGGGTGCGCGCGTTCCGCCTAGGCGCCGCCGCGCACGGCCCGCACCAGGTCGGTGCTGCGCGCGCGCCGCGCGGGGTAGAGGCTCGCGACGAAGGGCGCGACGAGCGCCGCCGCGAGGGCGAGCCACGCCCACCAACCCGGACCGCGGTGGGGCAGCACCAGTCCGGACAGGTTCTCGAGCGTCGAGCGGATCACCGGACCGAGCAGTGCGCCGAGCGCGAGCCCGAACAGGCCGCCGAGCGTGCCGATCACCAGCGCCTCGATCCAGACCGCGCCCGTGACCTGCCGCGGCGTCGCGCCGATCGCGCGCAGGATCCCGATCTCCGCGGCGCGCTCCATGCTGGCCAGCAGCTGCGCGTTGAGCACGCCCAGCGTGGCGAGCACGCCCGTCAGGAACAGGATCAGGTCGAACAGCATGAAGTCGGTGTCGATGTCGTGCAGGTAGATCTGCGGCAGCGTGTTGCCGTTGAGGGCGTTCATGTCGCCGCCGTTCTCCGGCAAGTGGCCGCGCACGAGCTCCGTCAGCTCGTCGAAGTCCGCGCCGCGCTTCGTGCGGATCGCGATCATCTCGGGCCGGTCGAGCTCGAGGCAGAAGAACTGCTTCATGTAGTGGTCGGCCACGACCCCGTACATGCGCTCGTCCGGGTTCGGGAAGTAACCGTACTCGTCGCTGATCGCGATCACCTGGAACTCGACGACCTTCGCGCCGCCCGCGCCGACGCGCACGCGGTCACCGACGACGTAGTCGAGGTTCTTCGCGACGCGCTCGGAGAGGATGATGCCGCGCTCGCTCTCGAACGCCTGGCGCAGCTGCGGGTCGCGCGACAA
Organism: Planctomycetota bacterium; assembly: GCA_020638835.1. Lineage (GTDB taxonomy): Bacteria > Planctomycetota > UBA1135 > UBA1135 > JACKHV01. Next base: position 369,792 of record JACKHV010000004.1, read on the forward strand.
CGGACCATAGGCGAGGAGTTCCTCCGTCGGTTCGCCGAGCAGCAGGAAGGGCGCGTAGTGGCGGACGCTGGCGCTCTCGACGCCGAGCACGCTCGGATGTTCGTGCAAGAGTGCCCGCAGCCCCTCGAACGAGGTCTCCGGCAGGTTGCGCAGGTAGAGCTTGTCGCCCATCGCCGCCTCGGCCCAGACCTCGGTCTCCGCGCGCAAGCTGTTCGTCATCGCCTTCAGGCCGACGAAGGCGGCGATCACCATCGCGATCGCGGCCGTCGACACGGCGACGCGGCGCGGTCCTTGCTCCATCGCGCGGCCGGCCATGCGGCCCGAGAACGGCCAGACGCGGATCAAAGGCTGCGTGATGCGCCTGCAGACGCCGACGACGAGCGAAGGCAGCACGAGCGGCACGACGACCATCACGGCGAGCACGCCCACCGCGAGCAGGATCGCGCCGACCAGCGGGCCAGAAGCGGGGCCGACCACCGGCACGATCACGAGGTACAGCGCCGGCAGCAGCACCGCGAGCAGCAGCGCGGCGAACATGTGGAAGCCGCGTTGGTGCTTCGTGCTCGCGAGGCTCTCCTCACCGCGCAGCGCCTCGACGGTGTCCGCCTTCCCGGCGCGCATCAGCGGGAAAACCGAGCCGAGCAGCGCGATGCCGACGCCGAGGGCGGCGAGGCCGAGCACGACGCCCCACGGAACGGTGAAGTTCGGGAAGTGGTGGCCGGTGCCGAGCGTGGTGATGCCGTAGTGCAGCAGGACCTTGGCGAGAAGCAAGCCGCCGGCGATGCCGAACGCGCCGCCCAGGCCGGCGAGGAACAGCGCTTCGACGAGGAAGACGCGCGCGATCTGCCCGCGCGTCGTTCCGAGCGCGTGGAGCACGCCGACCTCGCGGATGCGCTCGACGAGCGACATCGACAGCGTGTGGAAGATCACGTACAGCCCGAGCACGAGCGCGAGCAGTCCCGCGAGTCGCACGCCGTTGCGAAAGGCGACTTCGTCGGCCTGTGCGCCGACCACCGTCTTGCGGCTCGCGTCGTACGCGAAGTTCGCGGCGAGCCGCGTCTGCAAGCCGGTCAGGTCGTGCGTTTCGTCGGGCGTGACCCAGTAGCGCGCGTCGACGCGCGCGTCGCCGTACAGCTTGCGACCCCACCCGAAGTCGACGAGCGCCATCTGACCGTTCGAGCGCCGTCCGAGGCGTTCGGGCTTGAGGATGCCCGCGACGCGGAAGCCGTACTCGGTGGGGGCTTCGCGCTTCGCGCGCTCGACGACGGTCAGCTCACCGTCGACGCAGTCCTTGAGCGCGGCGCGCTGCGGTCGCGCGAGGTACAGCGTGTCGCCGACGCCGAGCTTCAGCGCGTTCGCGAGCGTCGAGCCGATCAGCGCCTCGGGTCGCTCCGCCGCGCGGTCCAAGTCCGCGCCTTCCAGCAAGCCGTAAGCGTCGAGCTCGGGCAGCGCGCTCGCCTCGATGGCGAACACGCGGATGCGCACGGGCTTCGGTGCCTCGCGGCCCTCGACGCGGGCCATCGCTTCGTTCTCGAAGGTCGCGACCGAGCGCGCGACGCCCTCGGTCTCGGCCAGCACGGCCTTGGGATCGCCGACCTCCTCGCCGGCGCGGACTTCGAGGTCGGGCCGCCACTCTCCGCTGACACGCACCTTCATCCCCTCGACCGTGTTGTGGTCGAGCGTGAAGACGCCGATCACCGTGGCGATGCCGACGGTGATCCCGAGCACGCTGAACAGCGTGCGACCCAGGCGCTGCCGCAGGTTGCGGCGCGCGAGCCGGCTCGCGAAGCCCATCAGATCGAGAGCGCGGCGAGGGTCTCGTGAACCCGTTCGACGTCGAGGTCCGGTCCTTGGAGCTCCACGCCCTTCGCGAGCTCACCGTCCACCAGGAACAACACGCGGTCGGCGAAGGTCGCGTCGCGCGGGTTGTGGGTGACGAGCAGGATGCTCCGTCGCTCCTCGTCGCGCAGGCGACGCAGGATCTGCATGACCTCGAGCCCCGCCTTCTGCGAGAGGTTGCCCGTCGGTTCGTCGCACAGCAGCAGCGGTTGTCCGCCGGCGAGCGCGCGCGCGATCGAGACGCGCTGCATCTCGCCGCCGGACAGCTCGTGCGCCATCGCGTCTTCGCGACCGGCGAGCCCCAGCGTCGCGAGCAGCGCGCCGAGGCGTTCCTCGTGCTGTTCGGGGTGTCCGCCTTCGATCGCGATCGGCAAGCCGACGTTCTCGATCACCGAGAGGTTCGGGAGCAGGTGGAAGAACTGGAACACGTGGCCGATCGTGCGGCGGCGCAGCAAGGTGCGCCGCGGTTCCTCGAGCTGGTCGAGGCGGTCCTTGCCGAGCGTCACGTGTCCGGCGCTCGGTTGGTCGAGCCCGGCGAGCAGGTGCAGCAGCGTGGACTTCCCCGAGCCGCTGGGTCCCATCACGCAGACGAACTCGCCTTCCGAGATGTCGAGGTCGATGCCGCGGAGGACGGCTTCCTTGCGCTCTCCATGCTCGTGAAAGCGATAGAGGCCGGTGGCGCGAGCGATGACGGTCATGTGCGGGGAGCTTCCTCCAGGACGGCGGACGGGTCCCGGAGTCTAGCAGTCCCGCGCGCGGCGCGACTCGCTCCTCTCGCCGCGTCGCCCGCACGGCTAGACTCGGCGGTTCACCCACACCCCCCTCGCTCGAGTTTCCATGCGCCGATCCCTCCCGCTCCTCGCTCTCTTCTTCGCGTCGTCCTCGGCCTGCCACAGCTCGAACCCCGCTCCCGTCGCGACGCCGTCGCAGCCCGTCGAACCGGAACCCGCCGCGCGCGCGGCGAACTCCGTCGACGACGACTTCGAGGTTCCGGACGGCTTGACCGTGACGGAGTGGGCCGCATCGCCGCAGCTCTACAACCCGACCGCCATATCGATCGACGCGCGCGGGCGCGTGTGGGTCACCGAAGCCGTCAACTACCGCCAGTGGGACGGACGGAACTCGGGGCGGCACCACGCGGGGGGCGACCGCGTCGTCGTGCTCGAAGACACGGACGGCGACGGCCGCTGCGACTCGTCGACCGTCTTCGTGCAGGAGCCGGAGCTCGTCGCGCCGCTCGGCATCTGCGTGATCGGTGACGACGTGTACGTGTCGTGCTCGCCCGACCTGATCCGCTACCGCGACAACGACCGCGACGGGCACGCGGACGAGCGCGAGGTGATCCTCACGGGCTTCGGCGGCCACGACCATGACCACGGCTTGCACTCCGTCGTGCCGGGGCCGGAAGGCAAGCTGTACTTCGCCGTCGGCAACGCCGGGCCGCACCTCGTCAACGGCGCGTACGGCTTCGAGCTGCGCTCGGGCAGCCTCTACACCGGCGGCGGGCAGTTCGCGGCGGACAACCACCCGGGGCTCGTCTCGAGCGACGGCAAGGCGTGGACCGGCGGCTTGATCCTGCGCTGCGACCGCGACGGCGGCGAGCTCGAGGTGCTCGCGCACAACTTCCGCAACGAGTACGAGGTCGCGCTCGACTCGTGGGGACGCATGTACACCGCCGACAACGACGACGACGGCAACCAGTCGTGCCGTTCGCTGTTCGTGCTCGAGGGCGGGAACCACGGCTACTTCTCCGCGGACGGCACGCGCTACTGGAACGTCGACCGCCGCGAAGGCCAGTCGATCCCGCGCGCACACTGGCACCAGGACGACCCCGGCGTGGCGCCGATGGGGACGATCACCGGTGCCGGCGGACCGACCGGTGTGTGCGTCTACGAAGGCACCTCGATGGAGGAGTGGATCGGCGGCGCGGTGCTCGTCGCGGACGCGGGCGCGGGAGTCGTGCGCGCGCACCGACCGGTGATGAACGGCGCGGGCGTCGACTTGCGCGACGGAACCTTGATCGCGCCGCGAGCGGACTCGGAGCGCGCCGCGTGGTTCCGTCCGAGCGACGTCTGCGTCGGCCCTGACGGCGCGATCTACGTCGCAGACTGGTACGACCCCGGCGTCGGCGGACACCAGGCTCGCGACGAGGAGGCGCGCGGCCGCATCCTGCGCATCGCACCGAGCGACGGTCGCGGGGAACGCAGTCGCATGGCGGCGCTCGGTCCGCCGCTGAGCGCCGAGGAAGGCGGGAAGTGGCTCGACGAAGAGATCGCGATGCTCTGCGCGCCCAGCGCGAATCTGCGCGCGGCGGCGCTCGACGACTTGGGTTGGAGCCCCGCGACGCTCGAGCTCTGCGTGCGCGCTGCGAACACGGCGCGCGATCCGTACCTGCAAGCGCGCGGACTCGCCTCCGCTCTCGCGAGCCCGCGCGGCGTCACGGCGCAGCTCGACCAGATCCCGCAAGCGGTGCTGCGCGCGTTGGCGCTGCGCGTCGGGCGCTCGGTCGGCAACGAGGACCAACTCGTCGCGAATTGGGAGTACCTCAAGGAAGAGGAAGACCCCGAGGTGCGGCGCGAGGCGCTCCAGTGGCTCGTCGACTACGAATTCTCCGAGATGTCCGACCTGTTCGTCGAGCTGGCGGCGCAGCACGTGCCGGGCGACCGTTGGTACCTCGAAGCGGTCGGCATCGCGGTCGGCGACGAGACCGAGCACGCGCTCGTGCACCTCGCACCCGAGATCGGCGACGTGCCGCTGCGCTGGGACGAGCGCTACGAGGAGCTGATGTGGCGCTTGCACCCGCCGAGTCTGTTGCCGGCCTTCGACGCGCGCGCGCGATCGCCGCAGCTGACGCGCGAGGAACGCGTGCGCGCGCTCGACGCGATCGCGTTCACCGGCACGCTCGAAGCGGCGCACACCATGGCGCTCTTCGCGCAGACCGGCCCCGAGGACCTGCAAGCCTACGCCCGCTGGTGGCTGACGAACCGCGCCTCGAACGACTGGCGCGGCTACGACGTCGGTCGCCTCGTCGCGAGCGCCGGCATGGAGCACGCCGAGGAGGTCTGGAACTCCGGCGCGATGAAGAGAGGCTCGACGCGCTTCGCGATCGCGCTCGAGAACGCGCGGCGCATGTGGCTCGTGGTGGATCCCTCGACCAACGGGAATGGTTGTGACTGGTCGGACTGGATCGACCCCGTGCTCATGGTCGACGGCGTCGACCGACCGCTGACGGAACTCGCCTGGGTCGAAGCCGAGGCCGCGTGGGGATCGGTGAACGTCGGCGCGAACTGCGTCGGCGAGCCGCTCTCCGTCGAGGGCGTCGCGCAGGCGAACGGGATCGGGACGCACGCAGCCAGCACGGTGCTCTACGAGCTGCCGGAAGGAACGACGCGGTTCACGGGGCGCGTTGCGCTCGACGACGGCGGCGTGAACCAAGGCGGATCGCCCGAGGTGGTCTTCCGCGTGTTCGTCGAGCGCGCGGCCGACGAGACGCACCTCGCGTCGCTCGAGCGCACCCTGCTAAACGGCGCCGCGAGCGCCGAGGATCGCGAGCGCGCGGGGCGCGAGCTGTCCGTCGACCCGCTCGGCGCGACGCGCTTGTTGCGGCTCGCGCAGGACGGCGCGCTCGACGAAGCGTCTCGCGTCGCCGCAGCACCGGGGCTCTACGCGAGCGCCGACCTCGGCGTGCGCGCGCTCGCCTCGGAACACTTCCCGCGCCCCGGCGCGGCGGCGGACTGGCCGAGCATCGACGAGCTGCTGGCGCTCGAGGGCGACGCCGCGAACGGGCGCGAGTTGTTCTTCGGTGATCGTGCGCTCTGCTCGCGCTGCCACGTCGTGACGCGCGGCGACGAACCCCGCGGCTCGCGCGTCGGCCCCGAGCTCACCAAGGTGCGCGCGAAGTTCGGACGCGCGGAGCTGTTCGACGCCGTGCTGAACCCGAGCGCGGCGATCGCCTTCGGCTACGACTCGTACCTCGTCGTCGACACCGAAGGCCGCACCTACACCGGCTTCTTGCTGGCCGACGCGGGCGTCGTGGTGCTCGAGGACACGAACGGCGTGCGCTGGTCGATCGACCGCGAAGACATCGCCGAGATGCGCAAGCAGAAGATCTCGCTGATGCCGCAGGACGTCGCGTACTCGCTGGAGCCGCAGGAGATCGCCGACATTGCAGCCTTCCTGCGCGAAGACGACGAAGCGGAACCCGTCGCCGGCGAGTGGGCGTCCCTGTGGAGCGACGACTCGCTCGACGGCTGGATCTGGCACGGTCCGGGCGCGATGGACGCCGTCTGGTCGATCGCGGACGGCGTCGTGTCGTGCGAAGGCTCGCCGATCGGCTACATCCGCACCGAGGCGGAGTTCACCAACTTCGAACTCGAGGTCGAGTGGCGCTTCGACCCCGCGCGCGGAGCCGGCAACTCCGGCGTGCTCCTGCGCATGATCGGCGAGGACGAGGTCTGGCCGCGCTCGATCGAAGCACAGCTGATGAGCGGCCGCTCCGGCGACATCTGGAACATCGGCGAGTTCCCGATGGTCACGAAGGCGACGCGCACTTCCGGACGGCACACCACGCGCGCGCAGCCGTCGTCCGAACACGAGCTGGGCGAGTGGAACCGCTACCGCATCCGACTGTGGCGCGGGTCCTTGACGCTGGAAGTGAACGGCGTGCTCCAGAACACGGCGGAGTGGTGCCTCGAGACCCCCGGGAAGCTCTGCCTGCAGTCCGAGGGCGCGCCGATCCAGTTCCGCGGTCTGCGCGTGCGAGAGCTCCGCGAGGAGTGAAACGGACCCGCGAGGGCGCCAGGTGCGCCCTCGCCGCGGCGGCCCGTGGAAATGGACGCCTGCTGGAAACGCAGGAGTGGCGGACGGCGTAGCTGGGGCGATTCCAGCGACCCGTACCCACCTCGGCACCATGACCCAGCAGATCCGCCGCACCGCTTCCTTCGTCCTCGCCTTCTGCGCCGCCGGCAGCCTAGCCGCCCAGGCCGGCGAGCTCCGCCGAGATCGGATCCCCGCCGCGACCGACTGGGTCCTGCACGTCGACATGGAAGCGGTCGTCGGCAGCGGCCTCTACCGGCAGGCGGAAGTCGTGGGGCTGCTCTCCGGTCGCTACAAGTCCGACTATCGCGACGACTTCTTGAGCGAGCTGGACCTCGAAGGCGCTGACGAGTTCGAGCGCGTGCTCCTGCTGCACGACTTCGACCCCTTCGAGGACTTCAAGTCGCTGACCTTGTTCGGCGAGCTCGCCGCCCCGAACTCCGCGGTCGTGGTCTTCGACTTCGGCCCGAAGGCGGCGGAGATCCTCGCCGACCTCCGCGCGCAGCCCGAACACCTCTCCGTCGAACACGACGGCCTGAAGTTCGACGCGTGGCTCGAGGACGGCAACGAGGTGAACGGATACCTCTTCGCGCTGCCGGCCGACGAGGACGGAGCGATGACGATCGCGGTCTGCGAGGAGCGCGATCCGCTGCTCGACGCCGCGCGCGTGTTGATGGGCGAGAGCGCTTCGCTCGCCGGCGTCGCACAGGCGGGGGACGGCGGACTGCTCGCGCAACCCGCAGCAGGCTCGTTCGTCTACGTCGAGGTCGCGGGTTCCATCCCGGGCGTCGAAGAGAGCGATCCCGCGTCCCGCATCTTCTCGTCGGCGCGCGCGCTGCGCTTCGACGTCGGCGAGCAAGAGGGCCAGTTCCTCGCGCAGCTGACGCTGGAGACCGACCGGCCCGACGAAGCGCGCCGCGTGGCGCAAGTCGTGCAAGGCGTCGTGGCGCTCGCCGCGCTGGCCGCTTCCGACTCGCCGGAGTCGCAGGCCTTCGCCGAGATCGCCGACGGCGTGAACGTCACGGCTCGCGACGCCGAGCTGATCGCCGACTTCGAGATGTCGTCGAGCCGCATGGTGCAGCTCGCCGCCGAACACCGCGACCGGCGACGTGCCGAGCGCGAAGCGCGCGCGAACAGGACGCGCTGAGACACGAACCGGGCACAGATGGGGCAGGAGCGACGAGCGCAGGTCGAGCGAGGGGTGGAAGCGGACGAACACGCGTCCGCGTCGGAGCTCCGCGAACTCACGCCGCTCGAGCTCGCGCGCCGCGCGCGGGCCGGATCGCGCCCGTGCTTCGCCGCGCTCGTCGAGCGCCACGAAGCGCCGCTCTACCGCTTCCTGCTCGCGCGCGTCGGCGATCGCTGCGAGGCGGAAGACCTCTGCCAAGACGCTTTCTTGCGCGCTTGGGAACGACTCGACCGCTACGACGAGCGCTGGCAGTTCTCGACCTGGCTCTACACGATCGCGCTGCGCATGGCGGTCAGCCGCGGCCGCAAGCTGCGCCCCGAGCTGAACACCGAACGCGTCGCCTCCGAGCGCGGCGGTCCCGACCCGGCGGCGCAGTGCCAAGCCGCCGAGGAGCGCGACTCGCTGTGGGCGCTCGCGAAGGAGCATTGCAGCGAGGACCAGCGCACTGCGCTCTGGCTGCGTTACGGCGAGGACGTCTCCTACGAGGAGCTCGGCCGCATCCTGGGCCGACCGGTCGCGACCGTGCGCGTGCAGCTGTTCCGCGCGAGGCGCCTGCTCGAGCGCAGATTGCTGGAGCGTGAGGCGGAACGCGAACGGCCGCGGGCGGTATCAGGGGCGACCGAAGCCTCGCTCCCGAGCTTCGACCTCCGCACCCTCTCGCCGCGGGCTCCCTCCATGGGCTCGCCGGCGAACGGAGTCCTCCGATGAGACGTCCCGACCTCGAAAGCATGCTGCGCCGCGAACTGCGCGGTACGACCATCGCGCCCCGTCCGGCGCTGCGCCGGCGCATCCTCACGGCGCTGGAGTCCGCACCGGACCGGCCGTGCACCCAGGAAGCGGAGCGGGGGGACTTCGGGGAGCCTTCGCCGCGTCGCTTGCCCGTCTGGATCACCGGACTCGCGGCGGGCCTGCTCGCCCTGGTCGGACTGCGCGCTTCGCTCGTCGAGCCCGCCGTCCCCGTGCCGCAACACGAACTGACGGTCGCCCTGGGCGAGACGCTCGACGGATCCGCCTCGGCGCTCGAGTCGGACCTGCTCGCGCAAGCCGACCTGCTCGCCGAGGACGCGCGCCGCGCCGCCTCGATCCTGCTCGAGCGCATGCCGGCGGCGCCTTGGGCGCGCAAGTCCGACGCGCGCTGAGCGCGACGTCGGACGCGGGGACTCCAGGCCGGAAGGCGCGCTTACTCGAGGTGGCTGCGCAGCATCCAGGCGCTCTTCTCGTGCAGCTCGATGCGTCGCACACCGAGGTCGACGCTGGCGTCGTCACCGGCCGCGGTGCCGGCCTTGACGACCCGGCGTGCCGCGTCGGCGACGGCCACCTGGTCCGCGCCGAGGATCTCGATCATGTCGAGCGCGGCGGGGACGGTGCTGTCCTCCTTCACCTTCGCGCGCTTCATGAACTGCGAGTAGCTGCCGGGGGCCGGCGCGCCGAGGGCGCGGATGCGCTCCGCGATCTCGTCCACGGCGAGCGCGAGCTCCGTGTACTGCGTCTCGAACAGCGTGTGGAGCGTGGTGAACATCGGGCCCGTCACGTTCCAGTGGTAGCTGTGAGTCTTCAGGTAGAGCGTGTAGCTGTCGGCGAGGAGCCCTTCGAGGGCGTCGACGACGGCTTGCTTGTCTTGGTTCATGCCGGATCTCTCTCTTCGATCGGGGTGGCGACGAAGCGCACGCGCGCCGGGGCAGCTTGGCGGGGCCGCGAGAATCGAGCCGTCGGCGCGCGCGTGGCTTAGAGTGGGTCTGCGGCTCCGCCGATCCTCTTGGCCCGGGCCGTCCCCCCACTCAACGACCGAAGCGAGACTTCCGATGCTCATCCACGCGAGAAGAGCCATGTTCGCCGCCGCCGCGCTGGGATTCGCGGGAGCGACCCACGCACAGCCGCCGACGAGCCCGCAAGGCGGCTCCGACTGCATGGCGTAGGGTACGGCCGGCTGGCGGACTTTCGCCGTGCTCACGATCGGCGAGACGATCGGAGGCTACACGCCGCCCGGAGTGCCGGACGGACTCGGGGCCTTCGCGCTCGACGACGACACGGTCCGCGTGTTCATGAACCACGAGCGGCAGCACTCGCGCGGCTACGCGTACTCGCTCGACGACGGCAACGTCGGCAGCTTCACGCTCACCGGCGCGCGCGTCTCCTACGTCGACGTCGACCGCGCGAGCTTGCTGCCCGTCGCGAGCGGCCTCGCCTACGACAAGGTCTTCGACGCGAACGGCAACCAGGCCTCGAGCGTGAGCTTCCAGCCCTCCTTCCTCTCCGGCTTCAGCCGCTTCTGTTCCGGCTCGATGTTCGAGGCGGAACAGTTCGGCGCCGGCCGCGGCTTGGCGGAGCGCGCGTACATCACCGGCGAGGAGGACGGCAAGGCGAGCAACGCGGTCGGTGGAGCCGTGTGGGCCGTCGATCCGGCCTCGAGCGCGATCTGGCAGTTGCCGGACCTCGGGCGCGGCGCGTGGGAGAACGTCGCGGTGCTCGACACCGGCAGCGCTTCGACCGTCGCGCTGCTCTTGATGGACGACTCCGCGCCCTTCAACGCGGGCGGCGATCCGCAGAACGAGGCGGCGCCGCTGTACCTCTACGTCGGGACGAAGGACCCGCTCGGTGACTTCCCCGCGCGGAACGGCTTGCGCGGAGGAAGCCTCTTCGTGTGGGTCGCGGACGCGCCGGGCGTGTCGACTCCCGCGGACTTCCACGCCTCCGGCACGGAAGTCGGTTCCTGGGTGCAGATCGACAACGCGCGCAACCTCGCGTCCGCGAGCGAGACCGGCACCACGGGCTACGACGAGTACGGTTATCCGACGCAACGCACGTTGTGGTTGCGCGCGGAGGCCGCCGGCGCTTTCGGCTTCTCGCGGCCCGAGGACGTCTCGACGAATCCGTTCGACGGCACCGTGTGCGCGCTCTCTTCGACCGGCGTCGACACCTACGTCAGCGGAGTGGACACCTACGGCACCGTCTACTCGCTGGCGACGGACTTCAGCGACCGGTCCGCGGACCTCACGATCGTCTACGACGGCGACGCGGATCCGACGCGCGCGCTGCGCTCGCCCGACAACCTCGACTGGGCCGACGATGGCTTCCTCTACGTGCAGGAGGACCGCGCGGAAGTCACCGACCTCTCCGGCGTGCCGCTCTTCGGGCCCGGCGCCGTGAATCCGAACGAGGCGGGCATCGTCCGCATCGACCCCGCGACCGGTGCGACCGCGCGCGTGGCGAACATCGACCGCAGCGTCGTGATCGACCCGACCGTGGCGAACCCGCTGAGCGCCGTCGACCGACTCGCGTCGACGCCCGGCGCGTGGGAGTCCTCGGGGATCGTCGACGTCTCGACGCTCTTCGGCCGCGCGGCGGGGACCTTGTTCCTCTTCGACGTGCAGGCGCACGGCATCAGCAACCAGGTCGGACTCGACCCGAGCTCGCGCATCTCGGACGGCGACCTGGTGCAGGGCGGGCAGCTCGCCTTCCTCGAGCTCGTCGCGCTGGGCGACAACGACTGCGTCGCCAGCGCGAACTCCGTCGGTAGCGGCGCGTCGATCCGCGCCGAGGGCTCGACATTGGTCGCCGACAACGACTTCACGCTCTACGCGGAGGGCTTGCCCGCGCACACGCCCGGCGTGTTCTTCCACGGCACGGCGCAGCAACAGACGCCCTTCGGCAACGGGACGCTCTGCGTCGGCGGCTTCTCGGTCCGCCTGAGCCCGCCGGTCTTCTCCAACTCCGCCGGCGCGTCGACGAAGCCCGTCGACCTGACGGGCACGACGGCCGCGTGGATCGTCCCGGGCGCGACGCTGCACTTCCAGCTGTGGTACCGCGACCCCGCGGGGGGCGGCTTCAACCTCAGCGACGGCTTGCGGATCAGCTGGCTGTAGGGCGCCGGGCGGCGGCGAGGGAGTCGCGAGCGGGACGCGCCCGACGTGATCGGCGGCTCCGTCGCGAACCAGGATGCGCTCCTGGCGGTCGAGGGACGAGAGGGCCGTCCCGCGGCCCGGGAGGGCGGAATGCCTCTACCGAGACGGACAAATCTACGATATTGTAGAGAAATGGGCGACACCACCCAGATCTCGGCGCACATCGCCGCCTCGACCAAGGAACAGCTCGAGCGGCTGGTCCGCGCGACGGGGATGACCCGCACGCACCTCGTCGAGCAGGCGCTGCTCCACCACCTGCGGGCGCTGCGCGAGCTCCCGCTCGACGCGATCGTCCCGGCGCGCGTGGTGCTCTCGACGGAGAGCGCCGAGCGGGTGCGCGACCTGGTCGAGCGTCCGCCGGAGCCGACCGACGACCTGCGCGAGCTGTTCGAGGATCGCTGAGGCGTGGCCGTCCGCATCCGGGCGCTCGCCGAGAGCGACGATCGAGCGGGCTTCCGCTCGGGGAACGAGGCGCTCGACCTCTTCTTCCACCAGTACGCCGGACAGAACCAGTTCCGCCACCACGTGGGCGTGACCTACGTCGCGACCGAGTCCGCGTCCGAAGACGAGTCCGAGCAGCTCCTCGGCTTCGCGACGGTCGCACCCGCCGCCCTCGACGCCGACGAACTGCCGAACGGCAAGTCGATGCCGCCGTACCCGATCCCCGTCCTGCGCCTCGCGCGCTTGGCGACCGACGAGCGGCACCGAGGCCGCGGCGTCGCGCTCGCGCTCCTGCGCTTCACGATCGAGCTGGCAGAGCACCAACGCGACGAAGTCGGCTGCGTCGGCGTGCTCGTCGACGCGAAGCCCGAGTCGACGGCCTTCTACGAACGCTTCGGCTTCGTGCCGCTCGACACGCTCGCCGGCGAGATCCTGAGCGCGCCGCGCGCGATCAGCATGTTCCTGCCGCTGGGCAGCGTGCCGCGGCGGACGGCGCCGCCCGCCTGAATCGCTGCTGCGGAGCCTAGATCCCCGCCGCCTGCAGGATCTCCGACTCGGTCAAGAGGCGCGGCGTCGTCTTCGCCAGCTCGAGCACGCGCGCGACGGCCTCGTCGGTCGGGGTCTTGCCGCGCTTCTCGAGGTACCACTGGACGTTCGAGCGGCCGGACATCGGGCCGACTTCGATGCGTTGTTCGAGGCCGAAGAGGTCGGCGGGGACGCCGGAGTAGACGCGGTTGGCGAGCCACTCGTCGCCCTTGCGCAGCGCCTTGATCACGGCGGAGGCGTGGACGCCGGTGCCGGTCTCGAAGGCGTCGGAGCCGAAGACCGGGTAGTTGTCGGGGAACGGCGTGCCGGTCGCCTCGGCGGCGAGGCGGCAGTACTCGCCGAGCTTGGAGAGGTCCTGGTGGATGATGCCGTTGAGGCGCAGGTTCACGAGCAGGAGGTCCATCTCGGTGTTGCCCGTGCGCTCGCCGATGCCGAGGGCGGTCGCGTGCAGTCGCGTCGCGCCGGCTTCGAGGGCGGCGAGGGTGTTCAGCAGGCCCATGCCGCGGTCGCGGTGGCCGTGCCAGTCGATGCCGACCTCGGGGTTGGTCTCCTCGACGATGCCCTTCACGAACTGCACGACGCGGCGCGTGCCCTCGGGGGTCGAGTGGCCGCAGGTGTCGCAGACGCAGACGCGCTTCGCGCCGGCTTCGATCGCTGTGGTGTAGAGCGCGCGGATCTGGTCGGGGTGGGCGCGCGTCGTGTCCTCGGTGACGAACATCGACGGCAGGGAGTGGTCGTTCGCGAAGGTGATCGCGCCCTTGACCAGGTCGAGCATCTTGTCGAAGTCCCAACCCTCCGCGAACTGGCGGATCGGGCTGGAGCCGATGAAGGCGCAGACCTCGATCGGCGAGCCGGTCTGCTGGACCATGTCGACGACGGGCTCGATGTCCGTGATGACGGTGCGGCAGGCGACGTTCGGCGTGATCGCGAGGTCCTTCATCTCGCCCACGAGCGCGAGGATGTGGTCGCGCGCGCGATCGCCGGCGCCCGGCAGACCGACGTCGGCGGTCTGGATGCCGAGGTCGTCCATCAGGTGGATCAGGCGGATCTTCTGGTCGAGGCTGGGGTCCTTCGCCGAGGGGCTCTGGAGGCCGTCGCGCAGGGTCTCGTCGTCGAACTGCACCTCGACGTCGATGCGCGGGTAGGGCTCGTTCCAGTCGTAGATCAGTTCTTCGCGCTGCGTGTCGCTCATGGTCGGGTTCCGTGGCTCCTGGTGGACTCTCCGGCGGACAGGAGAGCGCCCGGCAGCCTAGCAAAAAGCGTCGCGCGCCGGGTTCGCTCGGGGGGGACGGCCGGGCGAAGAGTCCCGTAATGACGGGAAGTGGAGAGGTGCTCGCGCGGTAGCCGAGCATCGGACCGACCGATATCCTCCCTCGCACTCGGATGCTGTTCCCCCAAGTCATGAAGTTCGGAGGCGCCGCCCTGCGCGACGGCGCGGCGGTTCGCCGGGTCTGCGCGTTGATCGCCGCGGCGGACCGTCCGGCGGTCGTCGTCAGCGCGCACCACGGCGTGACGGCGCTCTTGCAGCGGGCGGCTCGCGAAGCGGCGGAAGGGCGGCTCGAGACCGACGCGCTGCGCGTGCGGCACCGCGGCTTGCTGTCGCAGCTCGAGCTCGACCCCGAGCTCCTGAACCGCCACTTCACGGAGCTCTTCAGCGTGCTCGGTGAAGTGCGCGCGAAGGGTCGACTCGAAGCGAGCGAGCTGGACTTCGTGCTGTCGTTCGGCGAGCGCATGAGCGCGCGCATCGTCGCCGCCTGTCTGCGCGAACAGGGCGTCGCCGCGGCGCCGCTCGACGCCTTCGACCTCGGCCTCGTCTCCGACAGCCGCCACGGACGCGCGAAGCCGCTGCCCGGCACGGGAACCCAGCTGCGCAAGTCGCTCGCCGAAGTGCACGGCGTGCCCGTCGTCACCGGCTTCCTCGCGCGCGACGCGCAAGGGCGACTGACGACGCTCGGTCCGAACGGCTCGGATCTCTCCGCGGCACTCGTCGCGGAAGCGGTCGGTGCGCTCGAGCTGGTCTTCTACAAGCGCGTGCCGGGGATCATGACGGCCGACCCCGCGCGCGTTCCGGGCGCGCGCGTGATCGCGGAGATCGGCTTCGCCGAAGCGGAAGAGCTCGCGGCGCACGGCGCCGAGGTGCTGCACCCGGGCGCGATCGAACCCGCGATCCGCGCCGGCTTCCGCGTGCGCGTCGTCGACGTCGACGCACCGGACCAACACGGCACGATCCTCTCGAGCACGCAGGCGCCCGCCGGTCCGCGCGCGCTCGCCACGCTCGAACCGCTCCACGGCTTCACGTGTCCGCTGCCCTCCATCGCCGGCCGCGCCGATTTGCTCGCGCGCGCCTTCGAGCTGCTGCGGGAAGAGGAGGTCGAACCCTCCATCGCCACCGCGATCGGCGGAGGCTTCCACGTCTTCGCGACGAGCGCCGAAGCCGTGCGTCGCGTCGCGGGACGGCTCGGTCCGAACGTCGTCCTGGAGTCCGCTTGCTCCGCGATCACCGCGGTCGGCGGCGGAGGGTCCGTGACGGGATCCCGCATGTTGACGGCCCTCGAGGCCGAGGCGATCCGACCGCGCCTCGCCTTCGCGCTCGAACGCGGTCTGTCACAGACCGTGATCGTCGACGAGGCCGACAGCGCCCGGGCGTTGCGCGCCCTGCACACCGCGCTCTTCGAGGAGCGTGAGTTCGTGCACTAGGAGCAGCCTCCGCGGCCCGGCGCGGGGTATCCTCCCTGCCCGCCAGGAAGCCCCGCCATGACCGAAGAAGAGAAGGACCCGCCGACCAAGGAACAGCTGCGCGAGCGGCTCCTCGGCTCGCACGAGGACCTGATCGATTTCTTGGCGGACCTGCACGCCGCGGACCTCGCGCTGTGGTTGCTCGACTTCACAGATCGTGAAGCGTGGCAAGTCTTCGAGGCCCTCGATCCCGAGCAGCGCGCCGAGGTGCTCGAGGAAGCGGAAGACTCGCTGCGCGAACAGCTGCTCGAACAGCTCACGCCGCGTCAGGTCTCCGAGGTCGTCGAAGAGCTGCCGGCCGACGAGGTCGTCGACATGCTCTCGCACCTCGAGCCCGCCGAGGTCGAGCGCATCCTGCGCTCCGTCAACTTCGAGCGCGCGAAGGGCCTGCGTCAGCTCGCGTCGTACGAACCCGAGAGCGCCGGCGGCGTGATGTCGACCGAGTTCGTCGCGGTTCCGTCCGGAACGCGCGTCGGCGACGCGATCAAGCTGATCAAGACCGAGGGCGACGGCGTCGAGGAAGGCCACGGCTTGTTCGTCGTCGACGAGGCGCAGCGGCCGATCGGTTACGTGACCGACCGCGTGCTGCTGACGAACTCGATCCACGACGAAGTCGATCGCCTGATGATCGACCCGTACTCGGTCCCGGTCGATCTCGACCAGGAAGAGGCGGCGAACGTCCTGCAGCGCTACGGCCTGACGGAACTCGCGGTCGTCGAGGAAGACGGACGGCTCGTCGGCTCGATCACGATCGACGACGCGCAGGAAGTGCTCGAGGAAGAGGCCAGCGAGGACATGCTCAAGCTGGTCGGTACCTCGGTCGCGCAACAAACGCGACTGCCGATCCACAAGCGCGTCCTGGCGCGCATCCCGCTGCAAGCCGTGACGGTGCTCGGCGGCCTCGTCACCGCCGCCGTGATCGACTCGCTGCTGCCCGTCGGTCCGGGCGGCACGCAGTCGGAGGGGCGCGAGCTACTCGCGTTCGTCCCGATCGTGATCGGTCTCGCCGGCAACGTCGGCATCCAGGCGTCCACGATCCTGGTGCGCGCCTTCGCGACGGGCGAAGTCGAGGCGGACCGCGAGATGTCGGTGCTGGGTTCGGAGACGCTCGTCGGGCTGATCATCGGCCTGATCTGCGGGCTCGCGACCTTCCTCGTCACCGCGACTTGGAAGGAACTCGACATCGCCATCGCGATCGGCGTCGCGATCACCTGCGCCGTGACCTGGGCGGCCTTCCTCGGTTGCGCGGTCCCGATGATCTGCCGACGCATCGGAATCGACCCAGCGCTCATCGCGGGACCCTTCCTGATCACCGTCAGCGACATCTCCGGAACGAGCCTCTACCTCGGGGTCGCGTTGCTGCTCACGCATTGATGCGTCTGCGTCGCAAGCTGCTCGTCTCGCTCGCCGTCGCCGGAGGCCTGCTCCTCTTCGCGCGGCTGTTCTTCTTCGGCATCTACCTCGTCGACAGTCGCTCGATGGAGCCGACGATCCACGGCGATCCCGAGTCCGGTGAGCGCGTGCTCGTGCGCTACGGACACGAGTGGCCCGAGCGTTTCGACCTCGTCGTCGTGCGCCTGCCGGGCGAGGAAGTCCCACGCGTGAAGCGTGTCGTCGGTCTGCCCGGCGAGGGTGTGCGCCTCGAGGAAGGCGACCTCTACGTCGAGGGCGAGTTGCTCGGCGGTGACGTCCCGCGCCCCGCGCCGGTCACGATCTACGACGACCGGCTCGCGCTCGAGGACTACTTCCGGTCGCAGGCGGAAGGCGGCATCGTCGGTTGGCAACCCACGGCCTCGGGATGGCGCCACGACGGCGCGCCGGAGCGGCCCGTCGCGCGGCTCGAGTACGCGCGCCGCGTCGCCGACCACTACGTCGATGCGCACGGGAACTTCGTCGAGGGCTCGACCGAGGTCGGCGACCTGTGGATCGGCGCGGCGCTCGACCTCGAGCAGCCGACGAGCCGCGCGCTGCTCGCCGTCGCCACGCAAGGTGACCGCTTCATCGCCTGGATCGGCGCGGACGACGGCGGGAAGCGCTCCGTGCGTCTGCTCTCGTCGCCGATCCCCGGACCCGAGGTCGCGGCCTCGGACAGCGAGCTGATGGCGGAGCTCGAGCTCGCCGTCGTCGCCGGACCGCACGAGTGGGTCGTCGGTCGCGTGGACGGCCGGGTCGAGGTCTGGTTCGACGGACGCCGCGTGCTGGACCAGCGCTTCGGCGTCCCGCGCCGCCACCCGCTCGACCTCTTCGGCGAAGGGCGTTCGCACGGTCCGCGGGCCTGGATCGAGGTGGGCGGCGGCGGCGTGGCGCTCCTCGGGCTGCACCTGTGGCGCGACCTGCACTACACCTCCCGCGGCGAGCTCGCCGTGCGCGAGGAGTTCCAGCTCGGTCCGGACGAGCTCTTCCTGCTCGGCGACAACTCGGCGGCCAGCCGCGACAGCCGCGACTTCGGCCCGATCCCGCTCTCGGACGTGATCGGCCGGCCGACCTGGGTCCTGCGGCCGCTGGCCGACGCGCGGCCGCTCGAGGGCGGCGTGCGCTGGGTGCCGCGGGTGCTCGAGGAGCGCTGAGCGGCTCCCTGGGCGGCGCGGGGCCGTCCGGGACGCAAACTCCCCGAAAGGGACCGAAACCTGCCCGAGCTGCTACGGTTCGGGCCACTCGACCATGGCTCACGACTTCTCGGACGATCCCGGCGTGCAGTGGATGCTCGCGTGGCAAGCGGGGGACGAAGCGGCCTTCGACGCTCTCGTCGCGCGCTACTCCTCGCAGGTCTACGCGCTGCTGACCCGCTTCCTTGGACGGCGTCCGGGTCGCGAGGACCTGGTCCAGGAGGTCTTTCTGCGCGTCCTGCGCGCGCGGGACCGGTACCAACCGACGGCGAGGTTCTCGACTTACCTCTACCGCATCACCTTCAACCTGGCCGTCAACGAGACGCAGCGCGTCACGGGCGCGGGCGTCCTCTCGCTCGACCAACCGGTCGGATCGGCCGACGGCTCGGCGCTGCTCGGCGACCTCCAGCCCGGCGACGATCCGGAACCCTCGGACGAACTCGAGCGCGACGACGTCGTCAGCGCCGTGCGCGCGGCGATCGCGCGCCTGCCCGAGAACCAGCGCATGGCGCTGATCCTCGCCAAGTACCACGACACGCCCTACGCGGAGATCGCCGACGTGCTCGGTTCCTCCGAGAAGGCGATCAAGTCGCTCATCCACCGCGCGCGCGAGAGCCTGCGCGAGTGGCTCGCCCCTTTCTTGCGCCAAGGGGAGCTGTCATGAATCAACCCAGAGAAGACTGCCGGGCCTTCCGCCTGCAGCTCGAACTCGCGCTCGAGGGTCGGGCGCGACCGCACGAGCTCGGACCGCTCGGTTGGCACGAACACTTGCTCGGCTGCGCGGACTGCCGCGAGCTGCTGGAGCGCGAAGAAGCACTCGAGGAACTGCTCGCCGCGCTGCCGGAACCGCGCCTCTCGATCGAGCGCCGCCTGTCGTTGCTCGCGCGACTGCGCGCGGACTCGCGTGGCGACTCCGCGCTCGACCAACTGCTCGAGAGCGACCACGAGCTCGCCGCTCCGCCCGGCTTGGCGCAGCGCGTCCTCGCCGGCGTGCAGGACGCGCGCCTCGACGCCTTGCTCGAACTAAACCGCGAGCTGGAAGTGCCCGCCGGCCTGGCCGCGCGCGTGCTCGAAGGCCTCGAGGCAGACCGCGCGCCGGCGCCGCGCTTCGTGTTCGACCGGCGCTGGGCCTGGCCCGCCGCCGCTGCCGCGGCCGCAGCGATCTTCTTCGCGTGGCCGCGCGGCGAAGAACCCGCGCAGCCCGACTTCGTCGAAGGTCCGAAACCCGTCGTCGTTCCCGTGGACGAACCGCCCGCGCCGGAAGACACGCAGCCGGTCGAGGTCGCGGTGGACGAACCGCTGACGGAGGCGGAAGAGGACGACTTGCTCGCCGTGCTCGACCTGCTCGAGGAGGACGCCTTGTGGTCGGACGAGAGCCTCGACCTCGAGCTCTCCGCGAGCATCGACATCACGTCCGAGTGGCTGCTCGAGTACACGCTCTACGAGACGACCGACGGTGAGTCGGACGCCGTGGAAGGGGGCAGTCGCTGATGCGCCGCCTGCTGCTGCTCTCGGTCCTGATCGTCCTCGCCGCCTCGTTCGCCGGTTCGGCGACGGCCTTCGCGCAGGACGCGAACGCCCCCCGCGCGGAAGAGTCGGGCGAGAGCCGCATCATCGACCTCGAGTCGGCGCGGCGCCGCTGGGAACGCTTGTCGCCCGAGGAACAGGATCGCTTGCGCGAGCGCTACGAGAAGCTCTGCCAAATGGGCGAAGCGGACCGCCGCGACCTCGAGCGTCGGCGTCGCCACCTCGAGCGCGTCCAGCAACAGCTCGTCGAACGCCTGAGCGAGACCGACCGCGCGCGCCTCCTCGCGCTGCCGCCGCCCGAGCGCGAGCGCATCCTGCGCGAGATGGTCGAGGACGAACTGCACGCCGAAGCGCGCCGCCTCGAGGAGAAGCTGCCCACGCAGTGGCAAGAACGCCTGAAGGACGCGAGTCCGGAAGACCGCCGACGCTTCTTCCAGGACTTCAAGCGCCAGGTGCACGGAGAGTGGAGCCCGCGCGCGCTCGAGCGCCTCGGTCGGGAGTTCCACGTCCCGCCGGAAGAGGTCGAGCAGTGGAAGCGGCTGCCCGCGGAGGAACAGAAGCAGAAGCTGCTCGAGCTCGGCAAGCGTCACCGCCGCGAGGCCGTGGAGGAACACGGACTGCCTGAGGGTCTGTCGCCGGAGGACTGGGAACGCCTCGAGGCGCTTCCCCCGGAGCGCTTCTTCGAGGAAGCGATGCGACTCCGCGAAGCGCAGGGTTGGGAACCTGGCCGACCGTTCTTCGGAGGACCGCCGCCCGAGGGCGACGAAGCGTGGCGCGCCGGCGCGCGTCGCTTCCGCAGCGCGAGCCGCATGCGGCCGGAGGATCGGCTGGAGTTCTCGCACCTCTCGCCGGAGGCGCGCCATGAACAGGTCGACCGGCGTCGTCGCGACCGCATGCTCGGCGCGCTGGCCGGCAGCGGCCTCGTCGAGCCGACGGAGATCGAATCGATGCGCGCCTTGCCGCCGCATGAGTTCTGGAAGCGCGCACGTCAGCTGAACGGGGAGCTCAGCCTGGGCTTCGGCGAACCGGGTGCCGGACGGCGTGGCCGCGCGGAAGGCGGTCGACGCTGGCGCGGCGGAGGTCCGCCGCCGCCGGAGGGTGAGGAAGGTCCGCCGCCGCCTCCTCCACCGCACCGCGACGCTCCGCAGGGCGAAGGCCGTGAACCCTTGCCGCCGCCTCCACCTCCCGCGGAGTCCGGTGAGCGACGCGATCGACCGCGTCGCGGCGCGGGACCGCGCTAGGAGCCTGCGTCACGAGTGGCGCAGACTCCTGGATCGGACGCGAATCCGAACGACCGACGCCCCGTCGCGACCCGCGACGGGGCGTCGGCGCCTATACTGCTCCGCTTCGCGACGATCGCGCGAAGACGTTCGATGCAGGACCACGACACCCCGCCGATGCTCGCCGGCCTCCCCGCCGTCGATCCGGAGCTGCTGCTCGCTGCTCCGGAGGCGACGATCGTGGACCTGCGCACGCCGACGGAGTTCGCGGACGACCACTTGCCGGGAGCGCACAACGTCCCGCTCTTCAGCAACGAAGAACGGGCGCTGATCGGCACGCTCTACAAGTGCAGTTCGCCCGACGACGCCTTCGACGAAGGGCGTCGCATCGTCCACGAGCGGATCGTCGACCTCGTCGCGAGCATCGCCGAACTCACCGGCCGCGGCTTCGACCCACAGGGCTTCCCGGAGCTCGTCGACCGCATCACCGAGCGGGGGATCGAGGGGCTCTCGCGCGAACTTCAGCCGTTGCGCCTCGAGAGCTTGCCCCGCGGGGCGCTCGTCGTGCACTGCTGGCGCGGAGGTCTGCGCTCGGCGTCGGTCGCGGCTTTCCTGTGCGCGCTGGGTTGGGAAGACGTGCACATGCTGTACGGCGGATACAAGTCGTACCGCGCCGACGTGATGCAACAGCTCGCGGCGTGGGATGCGCCCCCGGCCTTCGTGCTGCGCGGACTGACCGGGACGGGCAAGACGCTCGTGCTGCGCGAGCTCGAGCGCATCCGGCCGCGCTGGACGCTGGACCTCGAGGGCGCCGCGGGACACCGCTCGTCGATCCTCGGCATGGTCGGGCTCCAGCCGGTCTCGCAGAAGCGATTCGAGTCGGTCCTCGCCGAGCGGCTGCGACAGGGCTTCGTCGGTCGCGTCGTGTTCGAAGGCGAGAGCCGCAAGGTCGGCGACGCGGTCATCCCGAGCGGCGTCTGGTCGGCGCTCGACCGCGGCGTGAACCTCGAAATCACGGCGCCCGTCGCGCGCCGCGTGCAGGTGCTCTGCGAGGACTACCTCGCGCGCGACGCGAGCCGCGAACAGCTCGCGCGGCAGCTGCCCTACATCGAGAAGCGCTTGGGCTCCCACAAGTACGACGGTGTGCTCGTGGACCTCTTGATGACCGGGCGCGAGGAGGAGCTCGTCGAACTCTTGCTCGAGAAGTACTACGACCCGCTCTACGCGCACTCCGAGAAGGAACGCAGCTACGTGGCGAGCTTCGACTCGTCGGACGTCGAAGCCTGCGCGTCCGAGATCGCGGACTGGATCGAGTTGCGCTGAGCGGTGGTCAACGGGGGGCGTCGCCGCGCAGGTGAGCGTGGATGCGCTCACCGACCAAGCGGTGACCTGCGACGTTCAGGTGGTGGTCCGTGCGCCAGAAGAGGGGTTCCTCGGCAGCGCGGAAGGCGGGACGCAGGTCGAGGTGGTCGAGACCGCGATCGGCGAGGAACTGCAGCCACTCGTCGGCGATCCGGTCGCTGACGCCGAGTGCGCTCGATTCCATGCGCGCGAACTTCATCAGGCGTTCCAGGTCCTCGCGGAAGACCTCCGGCTGCGCACGCGTCGGCGGAGGCAAGTAGACGAACAAGAGCCGCGTTCCGCGCTCCGCACAGAGCTCGCTCAACTCCACGCTGACGGAACAGCCGAGGTCGACGGCCGCTTCGACGTCCTCCGGATTGTTCGCGAAGTAGATGTCCTGCGAGAGCTCCTGCGGCAACAGGCTCGACACCGACTCGGGGAGGCTCTGCTGCTCGATCATGTTCGGCCGAATCTCGTACGCCGGTCGGCGACGGAAGTAGCGGTCGAGCAGCATCGCGCCCGAGAAGTCGTTGCCCCCGTAGACGATCACCACGAAGACGTCGGGCTCGAGGTAGGCGAAGCGCTCGAAGGTCCCGACGTAGTTGAACAAGTGGTGCGCGCCCGCGCCGGCGTTGAGCACCTCGACGCTCTGATCGAGGGCGTCCTCCGCGAGCAAGCGTTCCAGGACGGAAGCGCAGGACTCCGAGTTCGCGCACACGCCTTCGACGTGCGAGTCGCCCGTCACGAGCACGCGCAGGTCCGGCGCGACCTCGGCGACCTCACCGTCGCTGCGCATGCCCAGGGCGTTCGTGCGCAAGCGCCATCCGCCGTCCGGGTGCTCGTTGAAGGGGAACCAGCGGTCGAAGTGCGGCGCGCGCCGCGTGTACTCGTGTGGGTCGTAGAGACACGATTCGTTCGAGTCGACGCTCGGGAAGAACAGCTCGACCGTCGCTTCGTCCAACGGTTCGCGAACGAGCGGAGGAGGGTAGCCCTCGTTCGTTCGGTCGACTGGGTCGTAGCCGAGTCCGATGCGACGCGCGTCGGAGGCCTGCCGCAGCTCTGCCGACCGATCCACGACGCGCACGGTCGGCGACTCCTCACGCAGGAACGGATAGGCCCAGTACGCCGCGACGGCGAAGGCGGCGGTCGCGAGCGCGGCGACCAGCCACTTCACGCTGGCACCGCTGCCGGCGATCGAGTCGTTCGACTCTGCCCGTTCACTCGCGAAGCCCCGCGGCTCAGACGCGCGTGCAATCCATCTCCATCAGCTTGAACTCGTCCAGACCGTGCGTCATCTCCGGGTTCGTGAAGTAGAGCTCGATCAGGTAGTGGTCGTCGTCGAGCAGGCGGAAAACGAACTTGTAGGTCTGCGTCATGCCCGAAGCCGCGTCGTGATCGCTGCCGGTCAGGGTGATCACGCCGGTCTCCGGATTCTGAGTGCCCGCTCCAGTGACGTAGTAGGTACCCATCGTGTCGAAGCCGACGGTCGTGAAGGTGCCATTGCGTCGGTCGAAGCCCATCATCCCGAACGACTCGAAGGGGAATGCCGTGGTCCCGAACTTCATCTCACCGTGCGTGCGCGTCTGCAGGAAGCGTCCTCCGAGCACCATCTCGGACTGCGCGCGCGCCGTGGAGATGACCGGCGAGGTGCTGGGCGCCATCCACATTCGCACTTCGCAGTTCCAGTCGCCGGCGAGCTTCGCGATCACAGCGTGCTCAGGTCCGGGGAGGGCGAGCTGCATCGCGGCGACGGTTTCGGGCGGGAGCTCGGCCGGCGCGGACTGCTGTGACGCCGCGTCGGTTTCGACAGCGGGTTCCGACGCGTGATGCTCGGCGGTCGAAACACAGGCGCTGCAGAACAGCAGGGCGGCGAGGACGAATCGAGGGCGAGCATGCATGTGCGGATCTCCTTCTTGGGCCAGGACAGTCTGCGAGAGATGCTAACGCACGAGCTACTCCGATGCGGTGATCCGCGCGAACTCTTCCCGCGACACTCAGTGGCCCGATTCGTGGTCGGACGCGAGCGCCCGCAGCCGCCGCACGCCCTCGTAGAGCCGCGTCTTCACCAAGCTCGGCGGGATCTGGAGCACTTCGGCGATCTCCGCGCGCGAGAGATCCTCGGCGTAGCGCAGTCGCAACACTTCCTGGTGCTCCGTGCTCAGCTGAGCGAGCCAGGCGTTGACCTCCGCGTCGCGCTCGGCGCCGAGCAGTCGCGTCAGCGCGCCGGTCCCGGACTCGGCGGCATCGAAGGCCGTGCGGAGTCGTCCCTCGCCGCGCCGCGCGCCGTCGCGCAGTTGGTTGAGGCACAGGTTGCGCGCGATGCGATACAGCCAAGGGCGCGCTCGGTCGGGTTCCTCATCGCCTTCGAGCGCACGCAAGAAGACTTCCCGAACGACGACCTCCGCCGCGACTTCGTCGCGCAGATAACCGTAGGCGAAACGCAACAGCGGCTCGCCGTACAGTTCGCGCAGCCTCCCGGCGCCCTTCACTCGCCTCCTCCGCAGGACTCGAGTTCCCCGGGCAGCTGCTGATCGACGCACGGCGACTTCGCCGGTTGACGAAGCTCGGCGAACCCGCGGCGCCGTGTGGATGAACGGGTTGAAGTCGTGGAGCGCGGGCGGAGCGCCCGTCGGGTCCCTGTTCGTTCTCGACGCGTCGGCGGTGGAGGGGGCGTGGACAATCTGGTTCGCGAGAGGGACCGACTAGCTGTTCTTCGCGAGCAGCGCGAAGCCCTCGCGGACCTGACCCTTGAGTTCGTGCCACGTGCGCACGGCGAGCAAGCGACGCAGCAGGTAGCCAGGCCGCAAGTAGTACTTGCGAACCATGCTGCGCTTCAGCTCGAGCATGCGCACGCGGTCGAGCGTCAGCGTCGGAAGGAAGGCGTCCTCGCCGCCCTGGTCCATGACCAACTCGTGCGAGTTCGCGAGCCCGAGCTCGATTGCGCGCGTCCGGAAAGGCGTGCCGAAGCGTGGCACGGCCACGTTCAGCGACAGGAAGTCCATGTCCAGGTCGATCGCGAGCTTCAGCGTCGCGTGCAGGCTCGACTCCGTCTCTTCCGGGAGGCCGATGATGAAGGTCCCGACGGTGCGCAACTTGTTCCGCCGCGCACGCTCGAAGGCCGCGGCGACTTCCGACGCGCGGTAGCCCTTCTCGTACTCCTCGAGCACCGAGTCGTCGGCGGACTCGACGCCCATCATCACCGTGTGGCAGCCGGCCGCGCGCATCGCGCCGAGCAGCTCGTCGTCGGCGAGGTCGGGGCGCGTGTACGCGGTCCACGACAGGTCTCCACGCTCGGCGAAAGCGGCGCAGAGTTCGAGCGCGCGCTCTCGCCGCACGCCGAAGGTCTGGTCCATGAAGAACAGCTCGCACACACCGCGCCCGCGCAGGTGGTCGATCTCCTCCAGCACGTCGGCGACGTCGCGCGTTCGGAAGGGGATCGTCGAGATCACGCAGAAGCTGCACGGATAGGGGCAGCCGTAGTCGGTGAGCAGCGTCG
This sequence comes from Planctomycetota bacterium, assembly GCA_020638835.1. Lineage (GTDB taxonomy): Bacteria > Planctomycetota > UBA1135 > UBA1135 > JACKHV01. Next base: position 395,450 of record JACKHV010000004.1, read on the forward strand.
CGAAGGGGGCGCGGCGCGCGAAGGAGAAGCGGTAGCCGCGCGTCGGGAACAGCTCGTGCCGAGGACGGGGAACGCGGTAGCGCTTCGTGCGGTCGGGGGGCAGCGTGGTGATCGATCCGTCCGGCTCGCGCACGCTCATGCCGGCGAGGCCCGTGCGTTCACCCGCGAGGTAGCGCGGCAGCGAGTCGCAGGCGAAGTCGTCGAGGATCGCCTCGAGCCACGGTTCGTCCGCCAAGCGTTCGGCGGGCGCTTCGTGCAGCACGTCGCCGATCCCGACGATGCGCCGACCGTCTTCCGCCAGCGCGCGCAAGAAGGTGTGGTCTTCCTTCCACGACACCGAGCCGACCAGCGCGACGACGACTTGCGGGTCCAGCTCGCGGATGCGCGCGAGCGCGGTCGTGGGGGACAGGGCCTCGGCGATGCAGTCGAGCACGCTCAGCTCGTGTTCGTCGGCGAGCCAACCGGACAGCACGACCAGGTCGATCGGCTGGAACAGGTAGTTCGACTTCGTCGTCTTCGAGCAGAAGTAGTCGCGGATCACGACCCGCTCCGACGGCGGATTGAGCAGGAGGACTCGCATGCGGCGGCTACGCGTGGCGCGGGACCGCGCGGTCCTCGGACGCCGCGGCATCGATCAGCTGCAGGGTCCGCGCATGAACCTCGTCGACCTCGATCGAGACGAGGCACTCGGGTCGACCGAGCGCGCAGGTGGAGAGCTTGTTGTCGTGCACGTTGATGCACGGGCTGCACTGCGGCGGGCGGTAGAGCACCGCCGTGTGCCGGCCGAGCGGCGCGTACATGACCGGCGTCTCGGGTCCGAACAAGCCGACCGTGGGCACGTCGAGCGCCGCGGCGATGTGCATCGGACCGCTGTCGTTGGAGACGACCGCGGCGGCGCCTTCGAGCAGCGCGCAGAGTTCGCCGATCGAGAGCTCGCCGGCGAGCTGCAGGCTCGTGCCGCTCGGGAGCGGCTGCGCGGCGCGCGCCGAGAGCTCGACGTGCTCACGCTCGTCCTTCCCGCCGATCCACACGACGCGCAGACCGTCCTCGAGCACGAAGCGGAGGGCGAGGCGCGCGAAGTGCTCCGACGGCCAACGACGCTCGAGCGAGAGTTCGCCGGCGTTCGCGTTGAGCACGACGTACGGACGCTGCACCGGCGCGGTCCGCACGCGCGCGGCGACGCTCGCTCGCTCCGCCGGCGTGGGGAGGAACGGTACGAGCGGATCGAGGTCGCCCTCGCCGCCGGCCAGCGCGTGGAAGTTGCGCGCGACGTGCCAGTAGCGGTTGAACTGCACTCGCTCGGTGTGCAACGCCCCGCGCCAGACGCGTTCCGAAGCGAAGCCGACCGTCCAGGGCGCGCCCGTGACGAAGGCGGCGACGGCAGAGACGCGCGTGAAGAACTCGAAGTCGTAGACGCGGTCGTAGCGTCCGCGCCGCAGGCGCCAGAAGAGATCCAGCAAGCGGACGACCACGCGCGGCCAAGAGGGCACGCGGACGTCGGCGACCACGACTTCGTCCCACAGGCCCAGCCCTCGGGCGAACGCCTGGTTCTGCGAGAGCGTCAGCAGCGCGAGCTCGGCCCCGGGGTGGCGCTCGCGCAGCACGAGGACCGCCGGGGTCAGCAGCTGCAGGCTGCCGATCCCCCAGAACTTGATCATCAGGACCCGGCGCACCGGCCCGTTCGAGCGCTTGCGGCGGCGAAACAGGCGCCAGGGTTGCAGCGCGAGGCAGACCACTCGTCCCCAGGATGAGTCGGCACGCTGCAGGCGTTCCATCGAGAGGGGGCGAGAGGTGCGCGGCATCGTCGCCCACTATACCTTGGCGGCTCGGAGCGGTTTCCGGCGCCTCGCCGCACCGTTCGTCGAGCTCGACCATTAACATGCTCGCCCCGCGCGCCCGGCGGACCGTTCCCGCGGTCCGACGAGCGACCCCCCTCGGCCCCGAACGACCCCTCCTCACGCCATGTGCGGATTCATCGGCATCTACGGCCCCGACGGCACCGACGTCGCGGGTGAGATCTACGAAGGCCTGTTGGCCGTGCAACACCGCGGCCAGGACGCGGCGGGGATCACGACCTTCACCGAGTCCTTCCACGTCAAGAAGGGGCTCGGGCTCGTGCTCGAGGTCTTCAACCAGGACAACATGTCCCGCTTGAAGGGCAACCTGGGCGTCGGCCACGTGCGCTACCCCACGATCGGCGGGAACCGCGGCGAAGACGCGCAGCCCTTCCACCTGACCTTCCCGGTCGGGATCGCGATGGCGCACAACGGCAACCTGTCGAACTACGCCGAGCTGGTCGAGAAGGACTTTCGCTCGACGGGCATGCGCCTCAACTCGTCGTGCGACCTCGAGGTGATCCTCTTCGTGTTCGCGCGCGCGCTGTCCGAGCGCGTCAAGCCCGGGCACAAGATCGACAAGCACGACGTGTTCCACGCGGTCAAGGAGGTCTACGCCGAGGTGCGCGGCGCCTACTCGGTCGTCGCGACGCTCGCCGACGTCGGAATGGTTGCCTTCCGCGACCCCTTCGGCATCAAGCCGATCTGCTTCGGCGAGAAGGAGACGGAAGAGGGCAAGTGGTTCGCCTGCGCGTCCGAGTCCGTCGTGCTCGACGTGAACGGCTACGACCGCACGATCGACATCGGCCCCGGCGAGGCGGTGTTCATCGACGCGAACCGCCAGGTGTCGCACGAGAAGCTCTCGGACAAGCCGCACCGGCCCTGCATCTTCGAGCTGGTCTACTTCGCGCGCCCGGACTCCTTCCTGGACGACATCTCGGTCTACAAGACGCGCGTGCGCTTCGGCCAGGCGCTGGCGAAGCAGTGGATCGCGGCCGGCGCGCCGCTGCCCGACGTGATCATCCCGATTCCCGACTCGTCGCGCGACGCGGCGCTCTCGATGGCGCTCGAGATGGACATCCCGTACCGCGAGGGCCTCGTCAAGAACCGCTACATCGGCCGGACCTTCATCATGCCGACGCAGCAGAACCGGCAGTCGTCGATCCGCCGCAAGCTGAACCCGATCCCGCTCGAGTTCGAGGGCAAGAACGTGCTGCTCGTCGACGACTCGATCGTGCGCGGCACCACTTCCCGCCGCATCGTGCAGATGGCGCGCGACGCCGGAGCCAAACAGGTGTACCTCGCATCGTGCAGCCCGCCGCTCGTCGCGCCGTGCCCGTACGGCATCGACATGGCGTCGAAGACCGAGTTCGTCGCAACGGGCCGCGGCACGCCGGAGATCGCCGAGGCGATCGGCGTCGACCACCTGATGTACCTCGACCTCGAGGCGATGAACGAGGCCGCCCGCGCCGGCAACAAGAAGATCGGTGCCTTCTGCAACGCGTGCTTCAACGGCGACTACCCGACCGGCGACATCACCGCGGAGCGCCTGCAGGCGATCGCCGGCGACAAGCTTTCGAACCGCGACGAGAAGACGACCTGCGGCGCGTGAAGTACGGTACCGCGTTCGTTTTTCCAAAATAGCGGCCACGAGATGGGCGGCCCGCCCATCTCGTGGCCGCTATTTTGGAAAAACGAACGCGGTACCGTACTTCTCTGGTCGATTCAACGGGCCCCCCATGCGCGTCCTGATCACCTCACCCATCTTCCCGCCGGACCTCGGCGGGCCCTCGACCTACGTGCCCAGCATCGGGCGCTTCCTGGTCGAGCGCGGGCACGAGGTGAAGGTGGTCGCCTTCTGCTCCGATCCGAACCCGAGCGGCTACCCCTTCCCGGTCGTCTCGATCCCGCGCGGTCCGCTGCCGGTGCGCTACCTCAAGGCCTTCTGGCGCGTGTTGCGCGAGGTGAAGGGCTTCGATGTGGTCTACGTGCAGGAACACCTCGCGCTGCTGCACGTCCTGGCCGCGAAGCTGCGCGGCGTGCCGGTCGTCATCCGCATCATGGTCGACGGCTCCTGGGAGATCGCGCACCGCAAGGGGTGGATCGGCGACGACACGATCACCGACTACCAGGGCAAGGACTACGGCGACTGGCGCGTGAACCTCACGCGCTACCTCCAGCGCAAGTGGTGGGGCTGGTGCACGCGGATCATCTCGTGCTCGGACTTCCTGCGGAACATCCTGGTCGAGACCTACGGCGTGCCCGGCGACAAGGTGCGGCGCATCTTTAACGCATACCACGGGCCCGATCCGGACTCGGTCAGCGAGAGCCGGGACGAGGCGCGCGCGAAGCTCGGGCTCGATCCCGCGAAGCGCTACCTGCTCTCGATCAACCGCTTGATGGGCTGGAAGCGGGTCGACGGCGTGATCGAGGCGCTCTCGGAGCTGCCGGAGGACGTCGAGCTCGTCGTCTGCGGCGACGGCGACATGGAGGAGGCTTGGAAGGCCCTGGCGGCGGAGCGCGGCTTGGCCGCGCGGGTCCACTTCCTAGGCAACGTGCCGCACGCCAAGATCCCGCTCTACATCCGCGCCGCGGACGTCTTCGTGCTGAACAGCCTCTACGAAGGCCTCTCTCACACCCTGCTCGAGGTCCAGGCGCTCGGTACGCCGATCGTCGCCAGCCGGGTCTGCGGTAACCCCGAGGTCGTCGTCGACGGCGAGAGCGGCCTGCTGGTCGAGCCCCGGGACTCGCGTGAGCTGGCGGAAGCCGTCCGCAAGCTCTTGTCGGACAGTGTCTTGCGTGCGAGGTTCAGCGCCGCCGGGTTGGCCCAGCGGCCCCGCTTCCTGCGCGAGGAGACCTTTGCCGAGGTCCAGTCCGTCCTGGAGGCCGCGGCGGGCTTCCCACGCTAGAACCTCACGCGCACGGGAAGTTTCGACTCCCCCTCCCCCCAGACCTCCATCCGGACCGATAAAATTCGGGTCCCGGTCCCCCTCGCCGGGCGCGAATGAGTCGCGCCGCGGGCAGCCACCGGCGATCGCCCCACATGAAAGCCCTCTTCATCAGCGAGTATCTGCCCCAAGAGATGCTCGGCCCGATGTGGCTCTCGCGTGCCGTCAAGGACGCGGGCCACGACATGCAGGCCCTCTTCCTGCCCGACAAGCAGTGGGTCAAGAAGCTCGAGGAGATCGCCCCCGACGTGGTGCTCTTCTCGGCGACCACCGGCATGCACGGTTACGCCGCGGACGTCGCGCGCAAGGTGAAGAAGGTCCTGCCGAACGCGATGACGGTCGTCGGCGGCCCGCACCCGACCTTCGTGCCCGAGTACGTCGAGGTCGACGGGGTCGACGCGATCTGCCGAGGTGAGGGCGAGGAAGCCATCGTCGAGCTGATGAACAAGCTCGCCGCCGGCGAGGACTACTACGAGACGCAGAACTTCTGGTTCAAGAAGCCCAACGGCGAGATCGTCAAGAACTGCCAGCGTCCGCTGGAGAACGATCTGAACAAGCTGGGCTTCCCCGATCGCTCGCTGATCTACGACGCGGGCCCGATCTACCGTCAGTCGGAGCGCAAGGTCTTCGTCAGCCAGCGCGGCTGCCCGATGAACTGCTCCTTCTGCTTCCACCACGCCTGGAAGAAGAAGGTCTACAACGCGAAGAACCGCGAGTACACGCGCAAGCGCACGGTCACGCACGTGATCGATGAGATCAACGAAGTGCGCGCGAAGTACCCGCTGAAGTTCGTCCACTTCCTCGACGACATCTTCAACCTCTCGAACACCTGGCTCGAGGAGTTCTGCGAGCGTTATCCGAAGGAAGTCGGTCTGCCGTTCGACGTCATCCTGATGGCGAACATGACGACCGAGAAGCACATCGAGATGCTCAAGGGAGCGGGTTGCGTCTACGCGCGGATCGCCCTCGAAGCGGCCAGCGACTACGTCCGCAACGCCGTCTTCCGCAAGAACACGACGCGCCAGCAGCTGACCGACTCGGCCGGCTGGATCCGCAAGCACGGCATCCGCCTCGGCACGCTGAACATGCTCGGCGGCCCGGGGGGCACGATCGAGGACGACTGGGACACGGTCCGGCTGAACATCGAGTGCAAGGCGGACCACCCGCTCGTCTCGATCATGCAGCCGTACCCCGAGTTCGACATCAACGAGATGACCAAGGACATGGGCTACGCCGTGTCCGGCTACGACGACTTCCCCGAGAAGTTCAACCGCACCTCGTCGATCGAGCTCGAGAACAAGCACGTGATCGAGAACCTGCACAAGTGGTTCCCGATCGTCGTGCGCTATCCGTGGCTCGAAGGCATCGCGCGCAAGGCGGTGCACTACAAGCGCCTCGCGCCGCTCTACCTCGTGATGTACATGCTGTACTCCGAGTACATGGTCGCGGAGCAGACCGAGCTCTACTCACGCGCCCAGGGCGACTACTCGCTGGGCAAGCGCGCCCAGATCGACTTCGTCCGGCGCCTGGCGACGAAGGGCGTCATGCGCGTCTACGACCGCATCGTCGGCCGTTACCTCGAGCGCATCCTGCCCGGCAAGCGCCAGAGCGAGATGAAGCTGAAGCTCCAGATGGGCGACGAGCGAGTCGTCGCGCACATGGACTGACCCGACCATCACGACGCGGGCCGCACGGCCCGACCCAGCCTTCCAATCGAGGGGCTGTCCGCGCGCCGGGGGGGCGAGTGGGCGGCCCCTCTCCTCTTCCCGTGCCGAGAGTGCGGATCGCGTCCGAAAAGACGAATCCGCGGCCGGGTCCGGTGAGTCGGAAGCGGTCCTAGGGGAGGTGGTACGCCCGACAGGATTCGAACCTGTGACCTTTCGCTCCGGAGGCGAACGCTCTATCCAGCTGAGCTACGGGCGCGTCGGCGGCGGGACATCTTAGGAGCGCCCCACCCCCAAGGGAACTGCGCGCGGGGAAACCGCGCCCGGGGGCCGAAAATCGGCCCGCGTCCACGGAATTGGTTACCTTGACGATTCGGCGGGGTTGGGCCTACGATGGTCGCGGCTAGGTCCGTTCAGGCCCCATGAACCGCGCCGGCTGCTCTCGCTCATGATCCGTCTGAACTCCCCTCGGAAGGCCCCTCGCACGGCCTCAGGCTCCCGGCGCATCGCACCGACGGCTCTCGCCGTTCTGGGCGCTTGCGGCGGTCTCGCCGTGTTGTCGGGGTTCGAGGGTCTCGCGGTGAGCTTCCAGCCCGGCGGCGCCATCGCCGCGGCAGACGGTCCGATCGACCCGACCGACACGGACGGGGACGGCCTCTCCGACGACTTCGAGTGGGTGCTGCGCAGCAGCCCGGTCCTCGCGGACACCGACGGCGACGGCTACAGCGACCTCGAGGAGTTCGCCCGCGGGTCCTCGGTCTTCTGGGCAGCCTCCGTCCCGTTGCCCGGCGAATTCTCGACCCGCATGACGGCGCGCCAGGGTGACGGCTACGTGCACGTCCTGATGGCGACCTACACGCTGGACGGCAACTTCACGGACTTCGTGCAGAGCCTCGGTCTCCTGAACGCGAACGACGACCTGGTGCTGTTCCCCCCGGCCTACGTCGCCGCGCACGGAACGATGAGCACCGTGACCGCCGCCGACGGCAGTGCCGTGCGTCTGTTCGAGCTGCCGATCCGCGACAACCTCGTCCACGGAGCGGGCGGCATGACGGTCTTCGGCACCGTGGCGCGCGCGAGCACCGGCACCGTGATCGCCGCCGACGTGGTCGACCTCCAGAGCGACGCCGCGCACATCTTCCTGCGCACGCAGATCAAGAACCGCCCCAGCCAGCGCGCCGACCTCGCGACCTCCGCCGGTTCCCAGGGCGGCTCGGTGTACGTCCCGCTCCCGCTCCCCGGTCAGATCCCCTCGACCTGGAGCATCGGCCAGATCTGCAAGCAAGTCACCACCGTGGTCGGTGTCGCGGACGGCGTGGTGACGCGCGAGGTGGTCTCCAGCGGCTGCGTCGAAGCCTTCGACTCCTACTGCAAGAGCGACTGCACGATGGCCGTCGGCACGGTGGAGAAGTCGGTCGACCCGCTCTCGCTGATCGGCGGTTGATCGATCCGCGGTCCGCACGGGCCGCATGGATAACGAGCGTTCTCGCTCGTTATCGGGCCTGCTCCGAGGCGAATGCGGGACTTCGCCTCGCCGGATCGCTCACGATGGCGGCCCTCCGATCGACCCGTCGTAAGATTCCTCAACCGGATTCCGAGCTGAGGGAACCGGCGAGCGCTTCCGCCCGTCCGAGGGGGGAGTGCGACCCTGCCCATGAAGATCGACCCCGACCGTGAACTGATCGAAGCCTGCCACGCAGCGCCTCCGGACGGCCTCGAAGGCCCCTTCCGGCAGGTGTACGAGCAGTACAAGGACCGGGTCTACAACGTCTGCTACCGCATCACGGGGAACCCGACGGACGCCCTCGACGCGGCGCAGGAGACCTTTGGCATCCTCTTCCGCAAGATCGCCGGTTTCCGCTTCGAGGCGAAGTTCTCGAGCTGGGTCTACCGCATCGCCGTCAACGCCAGCATCGATCTGAAGCGCCGTGCGAGCCGCCGCTGGTTGGCTTCGCTGGATCACCTGCGCGACACGGAGGAAGAAGGGCTCGACAGCGGACGCCTCGACCTGCGCGACGACGCGGTCGAAGGTCCCCAGGCCGCGGCCTCGCGGCACGAGCTCGAGGAGGAGATCCAGCAAGCGATCGGACGCTTGAGCGAGAAAATGCGCGCGATCATCGTTTTGCGCTACCTGGAGGGCCTCTCCTACGACGAGATTGCGGAGACGCTGCAGATCTCGCTCGGTACCGTGAAGTCGCGCTTGGCCCGTGCTCACCAGGCTCTCGACCGGGAACTGACGCCCGTGCTCGATCGTCACTACCTCGGCTGACGAATCCCGAACCACTCGGCCCGCCGGCTCCGGCGAGCCGCACCCGCACCCAACAGAAGCCTTCGCTCCCCTCCCCGCATGGATCCCACCTGCCGTAGCACCCGCGACCATCTGGCCTTCGAGGCCGACCGCGTCGCTGCTCGAGAGGGGGAGGTCCATGTCCACCTGAGTCGCTGTGCCGACTGCGCCGCCTGGCTGCGTCGGCACGAGCGCCAGGTCGACGCGCTGCGCGGACTGAGCCGTCAGGCGGCGCCCGCCGAGCTGCAAGGTCGCGTCGCCGCGGCCCTGCGCCCCGACGCGCGGGAACTGCGCGCGCTCGAGTCGCTCTCGCGCCTGCGTCCGATGTCGGCCCCCGCGAGCCTCGACGGGAACGTCGTCGCCGCGCTGCACGCCGGCTCACGGCAGGAACGCTCCCTGCGGCACCTCTCGGCGCTGGACCGGCTCGACCCGCCGGCGTCGCTCGATCGCCGTGCCGAGGAACTCGCGGAAGACAGCTCGCGCGTGCTGGCCGGACCGCAGAGCCCCGCAGTGCTCGAGCGCCTGGTCTCGGAAGACCTCGCCGACCTGCCCCGTGCCCTCACCCGCCGCTTCACCTCGAAGCTGACCCGCCTCTCCGCTCCGTCGGAACTGGAACAGCGCGTGCGCCTCGAGCTGGCGCGGACCCGTCGCCCCGAGCGTGGCCGCATCCTCGGTCTGCCGCCGCTCGCCGCCGTCGCCGCGGCCTCCTTGCTGCTCGCCGTGCTCGGCTGGACGCAGTTCGGTCCGACCCGCGACCTCGACCGCTCCGCGGATCTCGCGACGCTGGGGATCGACGTGCGTCACCTCGACGCCGGCGACGCCTTCTCCGATGCGCAGGTCGACCCGCTGACCCAACGCCTCGCCGACGAACTCAGCAACTCACGCTTGAGCCTGGCGGACAGCCTGAGCGCGCCCGAGGTCGTCCTGGGCAGCACCGACGATCCGGACGCCCCCGCGGACCCGTCGGACCCCGCCGAACTCGGCGCGACGCCTCCACCCCCCAGCGCCCCGTCGTCGGGCAGCGGCTCGGGCACGGGAGTCTCGGGCCCCGCCTCACCGGCCGGGAACAACGTCAACCAGCGTTCGACGCCGATCTCGCGCGACCTGTTGGCGTTGATGGAGTCGGCCCACCTGGCTCCCATCCACATGCAGCGCCTGGTCGAACTGCACGATCCGGCGAACCCGGCGCTCGACCTGGTCTACCAGGAAGAACTGCTGCGCGACGGAATGGGGAACTTCGCCGTGCTGCCGGGCGCCGTGCTCCAGCCGACGATGACTCCCGCGGAGGCGGCGACCTTCGTCCTGCTCCAAGGCGCGCGCCAGGGGTACGTCGAACGGCACCGCGACTTCCGCGTCCGCGACCTGCTGCTGTTCCGCCACAACTACAGCATCATCGACCTGCGTCAGACGACGACGATCGCCGGCATCCCGTGCGTGTGGCTCGAGGTGCAGAGCATCTACAACGCGTCCGTCAGCTGGCGCCTCGCGGTCGACGGCAAGACGGGACAGGTGCTCAGCGAAGAACGCGTCGACCAGAACGGCGCGCTGCTGTCGCACGTCGAAGCGGTCGTGGTCGACTACAACCCGGACCTCAGCGGTGCGGTCCTCGACGGCGGGCCCAGCGCCTGGACTCCGGTCTCCGGACCCGCGCTCGCGGCGATCAACCTCTACGTCCCGACGGCGCTGCCGGACGGCTACCAGCTGTTCGAGACGGCGACGCTGCGCGACGCGTTCGGCCGGGACTGGGTGCGCCAGCTGTACTCGGACGGCGTCGGTGAGCTGTTCTTCCTGCACGAGATCGGAGCCACGCTCTCGCCGACGCAGAGTCTCGCGCGGACCGGAAGCGTGCTCAACGCCTTCTCCATCGCCGGTGCCAACGTGCTCGACGGCGAGGTGCGCGGCGTTCGCGTGATCGTCGTCGGCCTGCTGTCGGAGGTCGAGCTCCTGCAGGCGATCGACTCCGCGCTGCCCTGAGCTTCGGCGCGCGCGTGCCGCAGGCGGGAAGCCGCGGCCCTGGGCGGTTCGCCGGATCGCGCGCGCTTCGTATGCAACCTTGGACGTGAGGGCGAGGAGCGCGCCGGAGGTGGAAAGCCTTTCCACCTGCGCCCTTCGCGATCCCGCCAGTGGGGGCCCGCGGCCCGGATTCGCGCCAGAGGCTTGCTCACGCCGTATCCGGGGTAGATTTTGTTGAACGCAGCCGCGTCTGGCACGCGTTCGCGAAGCCCCCCGCGACCAGAGACTCCCGACATGAGCCAGAGCAACGACGAAGAGAACTTCGAGGAGACGAACCTCGAGTCCGCCGAGTACCGCGAGCGATTGATGCGCAAGCTGAACTGCTTGATCGCGCTCCTCGAGGTCGCGATGGCGCGCGTTCGCAAGTCGCTGGCGGGCCCGGAACCGGACGTGAACCGACTCACGCGCATCCGCACCAACCTGCAGAGCACGCTCGAGGTCTGCGTGCGCGCCCGCACCGCGCTCGAGCGCCGCGAAGCCTTGCCGAAGGACCTCCCCGCCACGCTCGCCGACGTCTCGAAGCAGACCACCTTCGAGGGCATGCCGAAGGAAGACGACTCGAAGGTCGTGCGTGCTCGCGGACGCAACCTCCCCTTCGGCGCGCAGATCGAGATGTCCTCCCGCGAGGAGCACCGCAAGTTCGAGCGCCTCGGGAAGATCACCAGCCAAGAGCTCGCGGACGTCGACCTCGAGGCACTCACCCGCCAGCTGCAAGGCTTCTAGAACGCATCCGTCCCCTGACGAGGCCGTCGATCCCTAGGGGGTCGGCGGCCTTGCGTCGTTCGGACGGCGCTATGATCGCCGCATGGCGGCGGGAGAACGGTCGGGAGCGGCGTACGTGCCCCTACAGTCGGGGGAGCACATCTACTTGCGGAGGCCGAGCCTCGAGGACTTCGCGGAGTACTGCGCGCTGCGGCGCTCCAGCGCCGAATTCCACCGCCCGTGGGAACCGATTCCGCCGCCCGGCTTCGACCCCTTCGGAGAGGAAGCCTTCCGGCGCTACGTCGACTCCAGCGACACCGAACAGCGCGTGCGCACCTTCCTCTGTCGACGCGAGGACCACCGCATCGTCGGCGCGATGAACTGGAACGAGCTCGTGCGCGGTCCGCTCCAGAGCGCGTACTTGGGCTACTGGATCGGCGCCTCCTTCGCGCGGCGCGGCTACATGCGCGAGGGTCTCGCGCTCGCGCTCCGCCACAGCTTCGAAGGCTTGGAGCTGCATCGCGTCGAGGCGAACGTCAGGCCGGAGAACACCGCGTCGATCGCGCTCGTGCGCGGCGCGGGATTCCGGCGCGAAGGTTACTCGCCGCGCTACGTCAAGATCGCCGGCGAGTGGTGCGACCACGAGCGCTGGGCGATGCTCGTCGACGACTGGCAGGCGCTGCAGGCGGGCGCGGACGCGACGCGTTAGTGACCCCAGCTGCGCAGGTAGCGGAAGTCGTGGTTCACGCTGCGCTGCGACAGCTTCGCGATGATCGGCGGCAGGCGCTTGTACTGGTTGGCGGCGACGCGTCGCACGACGGATCGGATCAGCTCCGGATCGAAGCCCGCGGCGAGCAAGTCGCGCTCGGAGTAGCGCCGATCGACGAGGAGGTGCAGCAGACGGTCCGCTTCCGCGTAGCCGAAGCCCAGTTCTTCCTCGTCGGTCTGTCCTCGAAGAGGTCCGCCGACGGGGCCTTGTCGCGCACGCACCCCGGAAGGCCGAGGTGCGCGGCCAGCTGGTAGACCTGGTGCTTGTACAAGTCGCCGAGCGGGTTCAACGCGCTGGCTGCGTCGCCGAACTGCGTCGAGTAGCCGAGCAGGATCTCGGTCTTGTTGCTCGTGCCGATGACCAGGCCGCGCCACTCCATCGAGAGGTCGTAGAGCACGATCATCCGACAGCGCGCCATGACGTTGCCGCGCGCGCATGCGATCCTCGACCTGCTCGGCGTCCAGGTAGCCGTCCGCCATCGCCGAGATGTCGACCTTGCGCGTCGGCGTTCCGAGCGCCTTCGCGACTTCGAGCGCATCGCGCTCGCTGGAGGGGTTCGACGTGCGGTACGGCATCAGCACGGACAACACGTTCTCCGGGCCGAAGGCGCGAGCGGCGAGGGCGGCGCTGATCGCGGAGTCGATGCCGCCGGAGAGGCCGAGCAGCGCGCGCCGGAATCCGAACTTGCCGGCCTCCGCGCGCAGGAAACGCACGAGCAACTCGATGACCAACTCGGGCTGGACGTCGAGTTGTTCGTTCATCGTGAGTCTTCCTCGGCGAGGCGCTCGAGCTCGCGACGCAGGATCCACGGCTTCTCGTCGCGGCGCAGCGGGACGCGCGTGCGTGCGCGTGCCGCCTCGCGCGGGTCGACGTCGACGTGCAGACGACCCGCGTCGAGCCCGGCGAGCTCGCCGACCTGCGCGCCGTAGGGGTCGATGACGCGCGAACCTCCGCCGAAGCTGATCCCGTCCTCCCAACCCGTGCGGTTCACGTGCACGACCCACGACTGCGTCATCGTCGCCGTCGTCTCGAGCAGCGAACGCCACGTGCGGACCGATCCGAGGCCGTCGTTCCCGGCTTCGACGCCGCGCGCGGGACTGGCGCTCGGCACGATCAGCGCGTCGACGCCTTGTTGGAAGTACAGCCACGCGCCTTCCATGTGCCAGAGGTCCTCGCAGATCAGCACGCCCAAGCGCCCGAGCTTGGACTCGATCGGCTTGTAGTGCTCGCCGGCTGCGAGGTCGCGGCTCTCCTCGAACATGCCGTAGCTGACCAGGTGCACCTTGCGGTGGAGCCCGGCGACGCGGCCATCCTCGAGCCACGCGTAGGAGTTGTACGTGCGGCCGTCGCGTCCGCGCTCGACGAAGCCGACGCCGATCGAGATCCGACGCGAAGCTTCGACCAGCGGCTCGAGGAAGGCGCTCTCGCGCGAGAGCGCGACTTCGGGCGTCTGGTCCTTCAGGAAGTAGCCGGTCAGCGAGAGCTCGGGGAAGCAGATCGCCTGCGCACCTTCGGAGCGCGCGGCCTCGACCTCGGCAAGGTGCAGCGCGCGGTTCGCTTCGAGGTTCCCGAGCGTCGGCTCGACCTGCGCGAGTTGGATGCGGATCGTCATGAGGGGGCTCCGAGCCCGGCAGGATAGCACGCGCCCCGGGGCGTGGAGCGCGCGGCCGGGCCGAGTGGTGGCGAGGCGTCCGAAGTGCTCAGAGACCCGCGCCGTCGACCGCGGTGGAGAGCGGGCTCGACGGGAGATCGCGCGTGATCTCGGGGGAGTTGTAGCTCACCGGAGCCGTGTCGTTCGGGCCGTCCGGATGGAACAGCGCGGCGAGCCGTTGGATCTGCAGGCGACCGACGCCGAGCTCGAACTGACCGCCGCCGTAGGTCTCGATCCCCTCGGACTCGCAGTGGGCGTAGAGCGCGAACAGGCGCTCGATGCTGCCCAAGCGTGAGGGCTTGATGTTCAGGACGCGCGGTTCGAAGGGCAGGTCCTCGAGGTCGGCGAGCGAGTGGATCGGCGCGTCCCAGCTGACGCGCTCGCGGTGGTCCTCGAGCGCGGCGAGCACTTCCGGCGTGCGGTGTGGATCCTCGATGATCGCGCTCGGCAGCAGCTCGGCGACGCGCCGCGCGAGCGCCGGGTCGGGCGGCGTGTCGACGACGGTGCCTTCGTACGCGCCCTTCAAGTCGACGACGGAGATGCCGCCGAGTCCGGCCAGCTCAGCGACGAAGCCGTCGTCCCACTCCGGCTCCGCGTCGAGCTTGAACTCGAGCGTCGCGTGGACTTCGCGCAGCGCGCGCGGGCGCGCGAGCGACGGCGGGTTGCCGAGCCCCATCGACGCGCAGAAGCGCAGCGGGCGAGGCCGACGCTCGACGGCCGCGGCGATCGACAGGCCGGACTGACGCAGCGCGAGGTCGAGCGCCGCGCTCTGGAAGGCCCACAGGCGATAGTCACGGTAGGCCGCCTGCGAGGGCGCTTCGGCGAAGAGCTCGTGGCCCTCGATCCACGCGCAGAAGTCGCCGAGCGACATGCGCCCCGTCGGGATCGGCGGAGGCCCCGCCGCCTGGAAGGGGAGCTGTTCCTCGGCGCCGTAGGTGACGTCCTCGCCGCGGCCCTCGCGGCCGGAGCCGCCGAGGCGCACGACCGTGCTGTGTCTCGTCCAACCGCTCGGGACGCGGGTGGAGAGCGGCTCGAGTCGACAGTCCTCGAGCTCGAGCGGGAGTGACAGGAGTCGGTCGGCGAGGCTCATCGTTCCTCCGGGCGCGGGTTCCCTGGGGCTCGGATTGTTGCGCCCCACACGAGTCGCCTCAAGCCGCGCGGCAGTGCGCACCCTGGCGGCGCGGCTGTCGAGGCTCGAGGTCCGAAGCGGCGCCGGACCTCGCGGGTCGACTCAGCTCGTCGAGTGCCGCCGCCGCCGGACGCGCGCGATGGCGGCGTCCAGGGCGGCGGCGAAGCTCTCGCCGAGCAAAGACTCGGCGAGCTCCTGGGCACGCTGCCAGGCCGGGAGCGCCGCGCGGAGCCTGGCCCGCCCCTCCGCCGTCAGCTCGAGGCCCCCGGAGGCCGCGGCGGCGACCAGGCCCGCCTTCCGCAGCCGCGCGAGGGTCCGCGAGAGGGTCGACTTCTCCATGCGCAGCGGGCGTCCGAGCTCCGCCGCCGACGTGCCGGGCCGATTGGCGAGGGCCACGAGCAGGGTGAACTGACTGGGGCCCAGGCCCAGCGGGCGCAGTTGGGAGCGGTAGACGCCGTCCACGGCGCGGTGGAGGAGCTTCACCCGCAGGGAGAGGCACACGCCGGGCACCTCGCCGGGCCGGGGCGGCGCGGTTGTACGTGCAACATCGGGGTCCCCCACAGGGGCCCAGACCGCCTTCGCGCCCGTCCGGTTCGCGCCGAAGCCGCCACAAGTGCTGAATCGGGACGGATTTGGAACGGGATGTCGCTTTCGGTCCGAAAGCGCGCCCGGGCCGTGCGGGCCCGGCGGGTGGACGACGCTTCGTGGTGGAACGGGGAGGGAGCCCGACCGGGCCCCACCCCTCCCGAGGAGCCCCGGCCCGTTCCGGGGCGGCACAGAGAGGAATCCACATGTCGAACACGAACCGACCCACGAAGGCGAACCCGGCCGGAACGAACGTCAGCCTGCCCGCTGACTGGGAGGGCTTCGTGCGCGAGCTGCAAGCTCACGAGCCGGAGGCGCTGGCGCGCTTCTTCGACCTCTACTTCGACCGCGTGTACGGGCACGTCCGCGGGCTGATCGGTGATCAGCAGCTGGCGGAGGACCTGACGCAGGACGTCTTCCTGAACGTCTACCGGCGCATCGAGTCGTACGATCCGCAGCGCGACATCCTGCCCTGGTTGCACACGATCGCGACGAACAAGGTGCGCGACTACTGGCGCTCGCGCCGGCACGCGGACTCGCAGCGGGAGTCGAGCATCGACGTGGAGGACTCCGCGCAGCACCTGCCCTCGGAGGAAGACGGTCCGCACGTCGCGCTCGAGAGCGACGAGGTCGCGACGCGCGTGCGCCAGGCCGTGGCGTCCTTGCCGAAGGGCATGCGCGACACGGTGATCATGCGGGCGTTCGAGGGCATGCCCTTCAAGCAGATCGGCGAGATCCTCGGCCGCAACGAGGCCGCGGTGCGCAAGCGCTACTCGCGCGCGCTCGACCTGCTGCAGGCACGTCTGGGTTCGCAGATGTCTCCCGTGACCGCGGCTTGAGTCACGCCGCGGCGCGCGGGTCGCGCCTGAGTGAGAACGGCACCTCTTCCGGGATCGGAAGGGGTGCCGTTCGCGTTCGAGGCGGCGGTGTTCAGCCGCGTGAAGCTTCGACCGCGGCCGCGACCAGCGCGTCCGGGCGCACACCCGAGGCTTCGCCCTCGTAGCCGAGCAGGATGCGGTGCCGCAGCGCCGGTGCAGCGACGGCGTCGAGGTCGTCGTCGGTGACGTGCAGCCTGCCCGCGAGGAAGGCGCGGGAGCGGGCCGCGAGCAGGATGGCTTGTCCGCCGCGGGGCTCGCGCCGTGGCGCACGCAGCGGCGGATCAGGTCGGGCGCTTCGTCCGAGTCCGCGTGCGTTGCGCGCACGAGGCGCGCGATGCGGCGGAGGATGGCCTTCGAGGCCGGCAGCGTGTCGACCAGCGCTTGGATCTCGAGCACGCGCGCGGCGTCGAGCAGCGCGTCGGGTTCGGAGGGCGCGCGGCTGTGCGTGTCCTCGAGGATGCGCACCAGGTCGTCGGCGCTGGGCGCGGCCACGTCGATCTTGAGCAGGAAGCGGTCGAGCTGGGCTTCGGGAAGGGGGTACGTGCCCTCCATCTCGAGCGGGTTCTGGGTCGCGATCACGAAGAAGGGATCGGGCAGCGGGCGCGTCTCGCCGAAGACGGTGACCTGGTGCTCCTGCATCGCCTCGAGCAGCGCCGACTGCGTGCGCGGCGTCGCGCGGTTCACTTCGTCGGCGAGCAGCACGTGCGTGAAGATCGGACCTTCCTGGAAGCGGAAGTGGCGGCGACCGGCGTCGTCCTCCTCGAGCAGGCGCGCGCCGAGGATGTCCGCGGGCATCAGGTCGGGCGTGAACTGGACGCGGCGGAAGTCCATGCCGAGCGCGGCGGCGACGGCGCGGACGAGCGTCGTCTTGCCGAGCCCCGGCGCGCCTTCGATCAGGGCGTTGCCGCCCGCCAGCAGGCACAGCAGGAGTTGCTCGAGCGCGTCCTCCGCGCCGAGGAAGCGCTCGGCGATGCGCGCGCGCAGCTGATCACAGGCGGAGCGGTGGCGCTCGAGCTTGGCTTCGTCGACTTGGTTCACGTGGCCTCCTGCAGGATCCTAGCGCGCAAGTCGGCGAGAGAGGTCACCCGCTCGCCGACGAAGTCGCGGCACGCGTCGGCGTGGTCGACGAGGATCGCCCGCAGACCCGCGGATCGGGCGCCCGCGTAGTCGAGCTCGGGCTCGTCTCCGGCGTGCAAGGCCTCGGAGGCGGGGACGCCGGCGAGGTCGAGCGCCTCCTGGAAGATGGCGGGCTCGGGCTTCTCCGCGCGAACCAGCGAGGAGACAACGAAGCCGTCCACGAGGTCGGCGACCCCCAGGCCCTCGAACAGCTCTTCCAAGCGCTCGCTCCAGTTCGACAGGATTCCCACGAAGAGCCTCGAACGCGCCAGCTCGACCAGCAGTTCGCGAGAATCCTGGTAGAGGCGGAATTGGCCGGGATCGGAGAAGCACGCCAAGAGCTCCGCCTGCAGCTCCGGAAGCTCGGCTTCAGCGAGGCCCAGCCGTCCGACGAAGATGGACTGGATGAAGGCCTCGAACCACGCCTCGCTGTAGCGGAACGCACCGTTCAGCACGCGTGGGAGTTGTCGGCGCGCGTCGGACATGCAGCGCGCCATGAACTCGTCTTCGACCTCGAGGCCGCGCCGGCGACCGGCGGCCGCGTACATCGCCGCGCGGCTCGTGCGCTCGGTGACGAGAGTCCGCCCCGCGTCGAGGAAAACAGCCTTGAGCGTCATCGTCGTGAAACGAGAATAGGCAGCGTGAAGTCTTCGACCAAGCTCGGGCTCCTCGCCCTCTGGACCGTCGCCGGTCTTTCGCTGGCGTCCTGCGGCTCGAGCCGTAGCGCGGCGGACGAGCTTCCCGACGTGATCACGCCCGAGCTCGCGCGGGCGAGCGAGAAGGCGCGTCAATACGAGCGCGGCGCAGAGCTCTGGGGTCGCTTGCACTTGGACGGCGGCGGACGCCAGCTGGAACCCTACTTGGGCTGCGGACGCTGCCTCCTACGCATGGGCGACGTTCGCGGAGCCTGCTCGATCGTCGAGCAGGGCATCGCCCGCTTCCCGCGCGAGGTCGAGCTCTACTTGCTGCACGGCGAGATCCTGAGCACGGCGAACTTCCACCGGGCCGCAGAGCGCTGCTACGAGACCGCCGTCGGCCTCGACGAACGCTCGCACGCGTCGCAGCTGGGCTTGGGTCGCGTGCGCGTCGAGCTGGGCCTCAGCCACAAGGCGCTCGAGCCGTTGGAGCGCGCCCTTGCGCTGGAGCCCGACGACGTCGAGACCTTGCGCCTCTTCGCCTCGGCCGCCGAGGACGCGGGCTACGAAGAGCGTGCCTTCGAGGCGCGTCGGCACCTGCTCGAGATCGAGCAGAACCCTCCCGCGTACCACTACGTCAGCGCCGCTCGACTCGCGTTCTACCCGCGCGTCCGACAGCGCTACCCGGACTCGCTGGCGCAAGCGCGGCCGTGGATCGAGCGCGCGATCGAGCTCGACCCGCAGAACTCCGAAGCGCACTACCTGCTCGCGTGCGACCTCCAGCAGAGCGGCGCACACGATGCCGCGCGCTCAGCGCTGCTGCGCTCGGTGGAGGTCGATCCCGGCAACCTCGAGGCGCTCAGCGAGCTCGCCGAGCACTACCACGCCTTCGGGGACGCCGAACAAGCCGACCGCTTCGCGCGCATGGCCCTCGCGCTCGAGCACGACCGCCGCCGTCGCGCGACCCTCGAGACCTTCCTGATCGAGCCGCGCTGATCCGCCGGTCAGCCCTGGCAGATCGACGCGACCAGCTCGTCGAGCTTCTCGGTCAGCTCGTCGGCGAAGTCGTCACCGAAGTCGACCGCGAGCACGTCGATCTCTTCGAAGGTGTAGCGACCGGTGCTGCGACTGAAGGGGATGCCGTACTCCCACTTGTTGCCATCGGACGCGTGGATGATGACCTCGATCTGGTCGTCGCCCTCGACGGGTTTGATCTCGTAGCTGTCGACGGTGTACTCGCTCATGTCGCTCGTGGGGGGCGGGGGCCTTCGAAGGCGCACATCCTACGCGGGCGGAGCTCGGAAGGGTTCACCCCTCTCCGCCCTCCGCCGTGAATCGGGCCTGGATGTCCTGGCTCTCCTCGATCGAGGAACGGCCGTGGTGCAGGCCGACGCAGAGTTCGTGCGTCGCGTCGCCCTCGTGCCCACCCTTGCGCTTGGCCAGCGCCAGGAGGTCTTCTTCGAGCCCGTACGACAACAACTGGTCGCCCTCGGACAGCACGGTGTCAGGTCCCGGCGTCGCGAGGGTCACTCCGCTCGCGCGCGTCACGTTCAGGACGAGCACGCCCTCGTCGGTCAGGCGCAGCTCGCGCAGGCTGCGGCCGTCCATCCAGCCCCCCGCGATCACTTGCACGTTCGAGATCGAGTAGCCCTTGTCGACGCGCAGCAGCTCGGCGTAGTCGTGCACGAGCGACCCGTAGCGCTTGCCGAGAGCCTTCATCACGCCGCGCTCGATCAGCGGGTCGAAGACCTTCCAGCCGAACAGCGCCACGATCGTCACGACGCCTGCGACGACGACGATCAGCTCTTGTCCCAGCTGCTCGGTCGTCGACTGCGTGACGACCGAGATCACCGAGACGAGACCGGAACCGAGGCCGAAGTAGCCCAGCATCATCAGGGTGCTGATGATGCGCCTGCGAACGGGATGACTGGTGACCTTCTCGGACTCGCTCGTCGTGAAGCCGACCCCGAGGAAGGACGAGAGCGCTTGGAATCGCGCCACTTCCTTCGAGAGCCCGGTGAACGACAACGCCATCGACCCCGCCCGGACGCAGGAGACCGAGAGCAGGATGATGAGGAGGAGCGAGAAGGTCGTGATCATTCGACCGCGGGGCGGTAGACGACGAAGTCGTGGTAGGGGTGGCTTTCGAAGCGCTCGAGCTCGGTCCAGCCGGCGGCGCTCATCTCGAGCTCCAGCTGGCCCGCCGCGAGCTTGTGGTCCGCCGGCGGACCGATCGGGAGGTCTCCGGGCTTGTACTCGAGCACGGCGAGGCGGCCGTCGGGCTTCAAGCTGTGCTTGAGCTTGCGCAGGTAGACCTCACGATCGTCGATGTGGTGGAAGGTGTCGACGATCAGCACCAGGTCGAGTCTGGCGGGTGGGAAGTGCGGATCCTGGTAGGACGCGAGCACCGGGATCACGTTCGCCAGCTCGGCTTGGGCGAGGCGCTCGCGCAGACGATCGAGCTGCGCAGGCTCGATGTCCGAGGCGAACACGAGTCCGTCGGGGCACGCCGTCGCGAGCGGCAGGCTGAAGGTCCCTGGCCCGCAGCCCAGGTCGCCGACCCAGGCGTCGCGTGGTAGGCCGAGCTGCCGGATCGCGAGTCCGACCTGCAGCGACTCGACACGGCGCTCGCTCTCGAGCATGTCGATGTAGTGCTCGACGTCCTCGGGTCCGTGCAGGTCGCGATTCTCGGGCGTCTTCCAGGTCGTCTCGCACGCGGTCAAGGAACAGGCGGCGAGGACGGCGACGAGGAACGATTGGTAGTTGTGCATTGCGCGTTAGGAGCTTGACCGCCGGAGGGGGGTGCGCGGATTCTAGCTCGCGCGCGCCCCGGGATGGAGGCGCAGCGAAGATGCCGCAGACGCTCATCGAACAGATCGCCCAGGCGCACGCCGAGGGCTTGCCTGCCGGACGCGTCGTACGCTCCGGTGACGTCCTGCGCGTGCGGCCGGCGCACCTGATGACGCACGACAACACGGGCGCCGTGATCCCGAAGTTCAGGGCGCTCGGGGCGCAGCGCGTCGCCGACCCGCGCCAGGTCGTGATCACGCTCGACCACGACGTGCAGAACCGCGGCGCGGCGAACCTCGCGAAGTACGCCGCCATCGAGGCGTTCGCGCGCGAGCAGGGTGTCGACTTCCACCCCGCCGGTCGCGGCATCGGCCACCAGGTGCTGTGCGAGGAAGGCTACGTGCTGCCCGGCTCGATGGTCGTCGCCTCCGACAGTCATTCGAACCTGTACGGAGGGCTCGGCGCGCTCGGAACTCCCGTCGTGCGTAGCGACGCGGCGGGCATCTGGGCGACGGGCGAGACCTGGTACCGCGTGCCGCCGCTCACGCGCGTCGTGCTCGAGGGCGAGCTGCGCGACGGAGCGACGGGGAAGGACGTGATCCTCGCGCTCTGCGGTCACTTCGCCGCGGACGAGGTGCTCGGGCATGGCGTCGAGTTCAACGGCCCCGGCGTCGCGAGCTTGTCCGTCGACGAGCGCCTGACGATCGCGAACATGACGACGGAGTGGGGGGCGCTCGCCGGCGTCTTCCCTTGCGACGTCCGACTGCTCGACTGGCTCACGGATCGCTCGCAGCGGCTCGAGCGCGCCGGCCGTCCGACGCACGGCTTGACGCGCGCGAAGCTCCTCGAGCTGCGAAGCGATCCGCCGCGCGCGCAAACCGGCGCCGAGTACGCGCAGACGATCCGCTTGAACCTCGCCGCGGTGCGTCCGTCCGTCGCGGGCCCCGACGCCGTGAAGGCGTGGCGGCCGCTCGACGACTTCGAGCGCGAGCACGTTCCGGTGCACAAGGCGTACCTGCTGTCGTGCGTCAACGGACGCGCGGACGACCTGAGCGCCGCCGCGCGGATCCTGGACGGGCGGCGCGTCGCCGACGGCGTGCAGCTCTTCGTCGCGGCGGCCTCGAGCGAGGTCGAGGCGGAGCTGCGCGCGCGCGGAGACTGGCAACGCCTCGCCGATGCAGGCGCGCGCTTTCTCCCCGCGGGTTGCGGCCCGTGCATCGGTCTCGGCGAAGGACTGCTCGAGCCCGGCGAGGTCGGCATCTCCGCGACGAACCGCAACTTCAAGGGGCGCATGGGCGACCGCAGCGCGAGCTGTTACCTCGCGAGCCCGCAGGTCGTCGCGTCGAGCGCGCTGGCGGGCCGCATCAGCGGCCGCGCCCTGCCCGCCGCGGGCGAGCTCGCGAGGCTCGAGCGTCACACGCCCGCGCCGCGCGAAGCGGCTCTCGACCTGCACCCGGGCTTCCCGCGCACGCTCGGCGGTCCGCTCGTGTTCCTCGACGTCGACGACCTGAACACCGACGGGATCTACTCGAAGGACTGGACCTACCGCGACGACCTCGGGCCGGCGGAAGAGGCGTCGCACGCGATGGAGAACCACGATCCCCGCTTCCGCTCGATCGCGCGACCCGGCGACGTACTGGTCGCCGGGAGCAACTTCGGCAGCGGCTCGTCGCGCGAGCAGGCCGCGACCTGCTTGAAGCACTTCGGCATCGCGCTCGTCATCGCCGCTTCCTTCAGCGAGACCTACAAGCGCAATGCCTTCAACAACGGCTTCTGCTGCCTGGAGAGTCCGCAGCTCGTCGCGTGGTTGCGTGAGCAATTCCCGGACGCACCACCCACGCTGCGCACGGGGGAGACCGTCGAGGTGGATGTCGCGCGCTCGCGCCTGCGCGTCGCCGAGCGCGAGTTCGACGTCGAGCCCCTGGGCGCCGTCGCACAGGAACTCGTCGCGGTCGGTGGGCTGGCCGAGCTCGTGCGACGGCGTCTGGAGCGCTGCTGACTGGTTCAGTCGGCGGAGAGGAGGGTCGCGGGCCAAACCGAATCGAAGATGGCCTCCGCGGCACGATTCGAAGCACGCACCGCTTCTGCATCCGGCGCTTCGTAGTGGCAGAGCATTCGGCAGCGATCCGCGGACAAGAAGCTCCGTACCCACGTCACGCCGTACTCTTCGAGGCACGGGCCCAGGCGCTCCATGACGGCGGCCAGGGACTCGTCGGAGAGGGGGGCGTCGAAGGTTCGTTCCACGATCAGCGTGCTCATGGTTCAGCTCCTGGTTAGTAGACTACTCGTTGCCGATATCGTTCAGCAGCTGGTTCGCGCGGTCAAGCTGGCGTTGCCTACCGACCACGAGTGCCGCCCGGCCCGCGTCTTCCGCCCAGCGGCGTGCCGTGTCCTTGCGTCCACGCCGCAGATCGACGTCGGCCGCGACATTCAGCACCAGCGAGAGGGCGGCCTTGTTGTCGAGTTCTCTCAGAGCGACGAGGGCTGACTCGAAGCTGGTCGCGTCGCTCGAATCGCGGTCGGCGTAGGCGGCTAGCTCCAACACGGCCTCGGTCAGCGCCTGCTCGCTACCGCCAGCGAGCTGACTTGCTGCTGCTCGCAGGTCGTCCGCACGAGCACGCGCCCGGCCCGCCTCTCCTGCTTCGACCTCGACGAGCACGAGGCGCGAGAGGCACTCGAAGTGCGCCCAGTGATTCTCGAACTCGGACGCCCGAGAGCTGGCGGCGTTCAACCACGCGGCCGCTTGACCGAGATCCCCGCGGTGCCACGCGATCAAACCACGGCCCCACGCAATGTCGACGGCGGCAGATAGCGGAGCCTCAGCTTGCTCGGCTTCGGAGAGCAGCCCCTCGGCTCGATCGAGTTCCCGGCCCAGCTGGGCGAGACAACGGCCGCTGTTGGCGAGCGCACGCACCTGCGTGTCCGGCGCTGCGGAGCGGCCGGCACGCAGTGCTGCGATCGTGTGTTCCTGCGCGCGGTCGAAGCGCCCAGACTCTTCGTCCAAGACGGACAGCAGATACTCCGCAGTTCGCACCGTGGCGTGTTCCCCGAGTCCGGCCGAGGCTTCGGCCAGGGCCAGAATCTCCTCATAGAGCCGCTCGGCCTCTCGACGACCGAGACCCGCGTGGACTTTGACCGCGAGCAGCCGCACGCGCACTTGACGTTGCCGAGGTGCCTCGAGAAGGACGGCATGGCGGAGTCCTCGACGCGCGAACTCGACGGCTTCCTCGGGAGCATGCAGTCGAATGGAGCGCTCACCCGACGCGGCGAAGGCCTCCGCGGCAAGATCGTGTTCGCCGGCGAGCTGTGCCTGACGAGCGAGCAAGGGCGCGGTGTCGACGCGCGAGTCGACGCTTGCCGCCAGCGTGCGCGCGATGCGTCGATGCAGGAGCTTTCGCGTCGGCACGGACAGTTCGTCGTAGACGGCCTGCCGCAACAGGTCGTGCGCGAAGTCGATCTCATCCGCGTCTCGAGTCCGAAGGACTCCTTGCCGTTCCAGCCGTTCGACCGCCTGCGCGATCTCGCCGGTACGCAGGCCGGTAACCTCGTACGCCAGCTCGAGCGAGAAGCTGCGGCCAAGAGCGGCTCCCACGCGCAGCAACTCACGCTCTCGGCCCCTGAGGCGGCTGAGCCGTTCGGAAATGCAGCGATTGAGCCTCTTTCCCGACTCCGTGCCGCCGCGCGCCAGCTCACTCGCGAACATCGGGTTGCCGCCGCACGACTCGACCACGGCCGAAGCGTCGACGGACGGATTGATGCTGCGCACGAGCGCACGGATATCGACTGATGCGAGCGGCTGCAGAATCAGTTGGCGAACCAACCCCTCGCGCTCGAGCACCCTGAACAAGCTCTGCGCGGCGGCGTTGTCCTCGAGTTCCCCCGAACGCGCGGATGCCACGATGAAGATGGTCCCCGACCCACGGCGGGCGATCCATGAGACCAGGGCTGCGGACGATTCGTCGATCCACTGGAGATCGTCGAGTGCCAGCAGCGTCGGGGCAGCTCCTGCGCCGAAGAGCAAGCGCTGGAGTAGCGTCTCGTAGAGCCGCTCTCGATCCGGTTCGGCGCCGTCCTCGAGCATCTCCGAGAACAGCGCGAAGGGTCGAGCTCGCTCTGCCTCATAGGCCTTCGCGTAGACGGTGTGGAAGCCTCTCGACGCGGCACGTCGAACAGCTTCGCCCAAGAGGCGAGACTTGCCGATGCCCGGCTCGCCTTCGATCCAAAGCGTTGCGCTCGACGAGTCGAGCAGCTGTTCGAGAGCGATGCACTCTTCGGTTCGCCCGAACAAGCCCACATCGCGAGGAGTGGTGTCTGGATCCGGTGCCGGCGTGTCGCTGCTCGGCGTGGACGAGCGGGGAGCCGTGTCGAGGCTACGAATGGCGCGCTCGACAGCCGGACCCGGTTCACGCCCCAACTCCCGAAGGAACAACGCTCGGCACTCAGCGACCGCCCGACGCGCATCGTCCGGGCGCCCGACGCGCCCGAGCCAGCCGATGAGGCGCGCGTGAGCCTCGCTGTCGAGGGGGTCCACCGATACCCAGGTACGTGCGTGGGCGAGGCCGCGCGCGGGGTCTTCGAAGTGCCGCGAGGTGAGAGCGGACAGCACCGACACGTGCAGGTTCCGCGCCCTCTCTCTCGCGGCCTCGAGCCATTGCCCGTAGGCGAAGCAGTCGTCGAGCTCCAGCCCCTCGAGCAACTCACCTCGAAAGCTCTCCGCGCAGCTCTCGAGCACCGAGCTCTCCAGCTCGCCGACTTTTCCACGGAGCCGCTTCGAGAGGGAGACGATGTCGACCTCCAGGGCGTCGTTTCGCAGCCGAACCTGTCTGCGATCGGCGACGATACCGGAGGCGGTCCCGTCCAAGAGGGGGCGCAGCTTCGAGAGGCTCCAGCGCAGCGCGGCGCGTGGATCGGCCGGGCCGTCCCAGAGAAGATCGCAGAGCTTCTGCCGAGAGTGCTCGCCGGGCTCGAGAGCGAGGAATCCGAGCAGAGCTCGCGTCTTCTTCGATGGCGGCAGCGGGAGACTCTCGCCCCCCTTGCAGAAATCCATCGGCCCCAGGAGTCTCAAGCTCGAGTCACTCATCTCAGGTCACGAGATTCTCGGGAATTCCAACGCACATTCCAACGGAGGCTCAGTCGGTGGCCGGCGATGCTGTCCGCACGTGGGTCGGGACGAGCCCGGCCACTTGCCAAGGAGGAACAAGATGACACAAGCGACGAAGTTCGACCCGATCCGCTTCAAGGAGACGACGCGCAGCCAATGGCAGACCGCTGCCGAGGCGTGGAACGACTGGGGCGGATGCCTGTCCCGTTGGCTCGGCCCGGCCACCGAGCGGATGCTCGACCTCGCCGGGGTCCGAGAGGGCTCGCACGTCCTGGACGTCGCGGCGGGTGCGGGCGAGCAGACCATCACGACAGCGCGGCGAGTCGGTCCGGGGGGGCGCGTCCTGGCGACGGACCTGTCCTCGAACATCTTGGAGTACGCACGCCGCGCTGCCGAAGCTTTGAAGCTCTCACAGGTGGAGACGCGGACGCTCGACGGTGAGCGACTCGACGAGCTGCCGCCGGAGAGCTTCGACGCGGTGATCTCGCGCGTCGGGATGATCTACTTCCCCGACCAACAGCGTGCGTTGCGCGGGATGCTGAACGCCTTGAAGCCGGGCGGTCGTGTGGGGGTGATCTCCTACTCGACCGCGGACAAGAACGAGTTCTTCTCGGTCCCGGTCTCGATCATTCGAGAACGCGCACAGCTCCCGCCGCCGCTGCCCGGGCAACCAGGGCCGTTCAGCCTGGGGACCGTCGAGGTCCTCTCCGATGCGCTCACGCGCGCCGGCTTCAAGGAGGTGCACGCCGAGCTGTTCGATGCCCTCGAGCTCGAGTCCGCGGCGGAGTGCTTGCGCTTCGAGAGGGAGTCCTTCGGCGCACTTCCATCAGATGCTGGGCGGCCTCAGCGACGCGGGAGCAGGAGTCGACCTGGGACGAGATCGAGGCGGCGTTGAAGCGCTTCGAAACCGCCTCAGGCTTCAGTGGGCCGTGCCAGCTGGTCATCGGTTGCGGAGTCAAGTAGTCACCGGAACGCCGACGCCGACGCGCAGGATCCGCGCGTCGGCGCGCAGTACACCGGGCTGGATCACGCGGCACAGCCAACCGCTGCGACCGGTCAGCAGCTCGGGGAAACGACGGTCCAGCGGCTTCAGGGTGACGCAAGGCTCGCGCACGTCGTGGATCTCGAGCACGACTCATCACCGATCGCCAGCCGGTCGCCGATCCCGAGGCGCTCCTCGTCGAGGCCTTCCGTCAGCACGTTCTCGCCGAAGGCACCGGGCGGCTCGCAGGCGACGCCGTCGCCTCGCAGTGACGCGTAGTTCTCGACCGAGAACAGGCAGACCGCGCGGTCCGCGCCTCCGTGCAGGTGGTAGCGGTGCGCGTCGCCGTCGAGCCCCAGCTCGCCGACGCGCGCTTCCGCGACGGGGTGCTTCGGGATGCCGCCCGGGCCGAGGCAGACCGCGACGACGCGGCCGCTCGGCTCAGCGGTCATCGCGCAGGAAGAGGTAGTACAGCTGGCCTTCGACGCGGGTCGTTCCGGCCAGCTCTTCCGCGTGGTCGCCGACACCCAAGTAGATGTCCGCGCGCCCCGCGGTGCGGATCGCGCCGCCCGTGTCCTGGTCGAGCATCACGCGGTGGTACTCCTCGCCGTCGGTGTACTCCGCCCCCGGCAAGTGCGTGTCGACGTAGACCAGCGCCCCGCGCGGGAACAAGCTCTTGTCCGTCGCCAGCGTGCGGCCACCGGTCACCTCGACGTTCAAGCTGCCGCGCGGGTTGCCCGTGATCGGCGTGAAGAAAACGAAGCGCTCGTTGCGGTTCAGGAAGTCGTCCACTTCGTCGGGGTGCTGGCGCGCCCAGCCGCGGA
Organism: Planctomycetota bacterium; assembly: GCA_020638835.1. Taxonomy (GTDB): domain Bacteria; phylum Planctomycetota; class UBA1135; order UBA1135; genus JACKHV01. The sequence goes on from JACKHV010000004.1 coordinate 423,359, forward strand.
TCGTCTTCAGGTTGACCGTCCCGCGCTGCAGGCGACCGGCGGAGACGAGCTCGCGTCCGAGCGAGGTGTACTCGCGGCCGTTCGTCCCCGCGTAACCGAAGCGTGCCATCTGCCCGTCGGGGAGTCGCACGAAGGCGGAGCCGTTGACGTGCGCGATGAAGGCGTCGATCGGGTCCCGCAACCAGACGAGCTCGAGCCCGCGTCCGGCGAGCGTGCTGTTCGCTTCGATCACCGAGCGCGCCGGATAGGGTTCGATCCCGTCGGCCGTGCGGCGGCCCTGGATCGAGCCGTCCGAGTTCTTCACCAAGTCGTCGGGCAGCGCGTAGAGCGGGTAGGCGAACTCGGCCGTGGCGACGGAGCTCCCGTCGAGGATCGGCGTGCAGTAGCCGGTGAACAGCACGCCGCCGCCCTTCCCGTCCCAGCCGGCGCTCGTGTAGACCTGGTACTCGCGCTGCACCGCGCGCTCGAACGAGCGGGCGTCATGCGCCTCGAGCAACAGCTCGCGGAAGCGCAGCAGGCTGTCGAGCGCGCGGTGGTGCGTGACGCCCTCGATCGGGAAGAAGTTGCGCGCGTAGTCGCGGTCGGTCCACTCGATCGAGCGCTCGAGCGCGGGCATCAGCTCGTCGCGGTCGTACCAAGCGGACGTCATCTCGGGCCACGCGCCGTCCCACTCGAGCAGCGCGGCCGCGCCGGCCGGCAGGGGGGTCTCGAAGTCCTTCTCCTTCGGCGCGACGCAGGCGGTGGCGAGGAGCAGGGAGGAGATCAGGGTCAGGCTTCATCGAGATATCCGGCGTCTTCGCGCTCCACCCGCTCGCGGGCGCAGGATATCCCGTGCTTGCGCGGAGTGTCTCCAGGGTGTCGAAGCAGCCGCCATCCGGTCAGCGAAGCCGACGGCGGGCGGAGGAGGCGCGGTCGATCCACCCCCTCCCTCGACCAACCAGGCCTGAGTCTCGATCAGCCCGGGTGACTCCCGACGCAGGCTGACGCCGCGGTCGGCCGCGGTACCACCACTGGTAGATCCGCATCTGGCCCGCGACCACGTTTCCAGGTGACGATCGATTCGGGTCGTCGTACCCGCGCCGGCCGCGTCGAGGAAGACGACTTCGATGCGCTCCGTCGGGCTGCCGGTGCAGAAACACGCCGTCCCTGAAGTGCGTGTGGAGATGATCGTCGCGCCCCTGCACGAGCAAGCTCGGCAGCTGCCGGGCCGTCAGCGAATCTGCGTGACGTTGAAGACGAGGTTGTCGTTCGCGACGCGACGCGGAACCGGTCGCCGCGAGGATCGCGCCGACGCCGTGGTGCTGTTCGCAGCCCTCTCCGTGGCCCGCCGACGCTGCCGCACGGGGCACAATTCTGTCTCACCGAAGCAGACCGCGACGGGTCCTGGGCGATGGACGACGGCGGTCCTGGAGAAGTCGCCGGTGACGACGCCGCTGGTTGGTTGGGCGGCGTAGACCTCGGTCACGCCGAAGGCGCCCGAGAGCGGCAGGCGCGGAGACCACCGTCGCGGGAGCCGGTCCGCAGCGCGAGGAAGCGCAGCGTGGTGACGATCGCGCTGCCGGGCGGAGCGACCGCGGGCGGGCGGGCGCGGCGAGCGCCGTAGATCGCGTGTCCCGTCGGTGATGGGCGTTGATGCCGTCCGGATCGGGAAGGAAGGTCGAAGCGAACCATGCCTCCGCGGCGAGCGTGTCGTCGCTGGAGAGCAGTTGCCGTCGCCAGTGGTCGGGTCGCAAGTCGAGCAGCGCGTCGATCGCGGAGAAGTCGACGTTCGAAGCCCCGCTGGCCGTCACGACGATCTGATGTCGATGTGCTCTCCGACTTCGACGTAGCTGTCGTCCGGCGTGAGCGAGAGGTCCGCGAGCTGCGCGGAAAGCTGCAGGCGCGAGTGGCAGGAGGAGCCCAAGTGCGGTGAAGGTGCCGGACTGCATGATGTCGTTCGGGGTTCCGGATCGGAGCGGAGTGCGACGCGACGTGCGAGCGGTCGCGAGGGAGCCAAATGCGCCGAGCCCCGCCCATTGTGGACGAGAGCTCCCCACGAATCGCGATACGTCGAAACTGGTAGCGACGGCGGCGGCGGGCGCTGGTTGGTCGTCGCGGACCATCTTCGAGAGACGGTCGCCGAAGCCCGGTCGACTTCTGCTGCGACGAACTTGCGGACGTCCTTGTGGTCGAGGCGTCCGTCGCGCTCGAGGTCGACGGCGACCTGCCGTTCGAGCTTGGTGACGGGTCGGAGCGCGGGACACCAGCAGCGCACCGAAGTCTCGTCCTCACCCGGACCGCTCTGGTACGGGATGAAGCACAGGCAGTCCTGAGGTGGCGAGCCAGTTGGCGGTCAGGCAGGTGTAGTCCTCGCTGCCCACGGCTCCGTCGTTGTTGCTGAAGTCCGCGTCGCGCGTGGTGTTGCCGTCCCAGGCGCAGCCGCCGCTCGCGGCCAGGCTGCCGAACCAGGTACGAACCACGTCACGTCGCTGATGTCGACGTCACCAGCGTCCGCGGCGGTGTCGCCGCCTTCGAGGTCGAGCTGCAAGGTGGCGACCCAGTAGGTGCCGTCGAAGCTCAACACGAGCGGGGAGTTGTCCCACATCGTGTGTTTGCTCGTCCTTGGCGCACAGGTTGCTCCAGTTGCCGCACGGCACCTCGACGAAGCCCGCGTAGCTGCGCCAGCTGTCGAAGGCGAGCGACTCGTCAGCGATCTCGGTGCAGCACGCCGGCGACGAAGTGGATGCAGCGGTTGTCGTCGCCACGGAGACGCTGACCAGTTCTCAGTCGGTGGCCGGCGATGCTGTCCGCACGTGGGTCGGGACGAGCCCGGCCACTTGCCAAGGAGGAACAAGATGACACAAGCGACGAAGTTCGACCCGATCCGCTTCAAGGAGACGACGCGCAGCCAATGGCAGACCGCTGCCGAGGCGTGGAACGACTGGGGCGGATGCCTGTCCCGTTGGCTCGGCCCGGCCACCGAGCGGATGCTCGACCTCGCCGGGGTCCGAGAGGGCTCGCACGTCCTGGACGTCGCGGCGGGTGCGGGCGAGCAGACCATCACGACAGCGCGGCGAGTCGGTCCGGGGGGGCGCGTCCTGGCGACGGACCTGTCCTCGAACATCTTGGAGTACGCACGCCGCGCTGCCGAAGCTTTGAAGCTCTCACAGGTGGAGACGCGGACGCTCGACGGTGAGCGACTCGACGAGCTGCCGCCGGAGAGCTTCGACGCGGTGATCTCGCGCGTCGGGATGATCTACTTCCCCGACCAACAGCGTGCGTTGCGCGGGATGCTGAACGCCTTGAAGCCGGGCGGTCGTGTGGGGGTGATCTCCTACTCGACCGCGGACAAGAACGAGTTCTTCTCGGTCCCGGTCTCGATCATTCGAGAACGCGCACAGCTCCCGCCGCCGCTGCCCGGGCAACCAGGGCCGTTCAGCCTGGGGACCGTCGAGGTCCTCTCCGATGCGCTCACGCGCGCCGGCTTCAAGGAGGTGCACGCCGAGCTGTTCGATGCCCCCCTCGAGCTCGAGTCCGCGGCGGAGTGCTTGCGCTTCGAGAGGGAGTCCTTCGGCGCTCTCCATCAGATGCTGGGAGGCCTCAGCGACGCGGAGCAGGAGTCGACCTGGAGTGAGATCGAGGCGGCGTTGAAGCGCTTCGAAACCGCCTCGGGCTTCAGTGGGCCGTGCCAGCTGGTCATCGGTTGCGGAGTCAAGTAGTCACCGGAACGCCGACGCCGACGCGCAGGATCCGCGCGTCGGCGCGCAGTACGCCGGGCTGGATCACGCGGCACAGCCAACCGCTGCGACCGGTCAGCAGCTCGGGGAAACGACGGTCCAGCGGCTTCAGGGTGACGCAAGGCTCGCGCACGTCGTGGATCTCGAGCACGAGCTCATCACCGATCGCCAGCCGGTCGCCGATCCCGAGGCGCTCCTCGTCGAGGCCTTCCGTCAGCACGTTCTCGCCGAAGGCACCGGGCGGCTCGCAGGCGACGCCGTCGCCTCGCAGTGACGCGTAGTTCTCGACCGAGAACAGGCAGACCGCGCGGTCCGCGCCTCCGTGCAGGTGGTAGCGGTGCGCGTCGCCGTCGAGCCCCAGCTCGCCGACGCGCGCTTCCGCGACGGGGTGCTTCGGGATGCCGCCCGGGCCGAGGCAGACCGCGACGACGCGGCCGCTCGGCTCAGCGGTCATCGCGCAGGAAGAGGTAGTACAGCTGGCCTTCGACGCGGGTCGTTCCGGCCAGCTCTTCCGCGTGGTCGCCGACACCCAAGTAGATGTCCGCGCGCCCCGCGGTGCGGATCGCGCCGCCCGTGTCCTGGTCGAGCATCACGCGGTGGTACTCCTCTCGCCGTCGGTGTACTCCGCCCCGGCAAGTGCGTGCGTCGACGTAGACCAGCGCCCCGCGCGGGAACAAGCTCTTGTCCGTCGCCAGCGTGCGGCCACCGGTCACCTCGACGTTCTGCTGCCGCGCGGGTTGCCCGTGATCGGCGTGAAGAAAACGAAGCGCTCGTTGCGGTTCAGGAAGTCGTCCACTTCGTCGGGGTGCTGGCGCGCCCAGCCGCGGATCGTCTTCAGGTTGACCGTCCCGCGCTGCAGGCGACCGGCGGAGACGAGCTCGCGTCCGAGCGAGGTGTACTCGCGGCCGTTCGTCCCCGCGTAACCGAAGCGTGCCATCTGCCCGTCGGGGAGTCGCACGAAGGCGGAGCCGTTGACGTGCGCGATGAAGGCGTCGATCGGGTCCCGCAACCAGACGAGCTCGAGCCCGCGTCCGGCGAGCGTGCTGTTCGCTTCGATCACCGAGCGCGCCGGATAGGGTTCGATCCCGTCGGCCGTGCGGCGGCCTGGATCGAGCCGTCCGAGTTCTTCACCAAGTCGTCGGGCAGCGCGTAGAGCGGGTAGGCGAACTCGGCCGTGGCGACGGAGCTCCCGTCGAGGATCGGCGTGCAGTAGCCGGTGAACAGCACGCCGCCGCCCTTCCCGTCCCAGCCGGCGCTCGTGTAGACCTGGTACTCGCGCTGCACCGCGCGCTCGAACGAGCGGGCGTCATGCGCCTCGAGCAACAGCTCGCGGAAGCGCAGCAGGCTGTCGAGCGCGCGGTGGTGCGTGACGCCCTCGATCGGGAAGAAGTTGCGCGCGTAGTCGCGGTCGGTCCACTCGATCGAGCGCTCGAGCGCGGGCATCAGCTCGTCGCGGTCGTACCAAGCGGACGTCATCTCGGGCCACGCGCCGTCCCACTCGAGCAGCGCGGCCGCGCCGGCCGGCAGGGGGGTCTCGAAGTCCTTCTCCTTCGGCGCGACGCAGGCGGTGGCGAGGAGCAGGGCGAGGGGGATCAGGGTCGAGAAGCGCTTCATGGGCGCAGGATATCCCGTGCTTGGAAGTGTCTCCAGATCGCAGCCGCGTCCCGGCCTCCCCCGACACGAGGGAGGGGGCGGCGCGGATCGCGCCACCCCCTCCTCAGCAACCAGGCCCGAGTCTCGATCAGCCCGGGTGACCGAGCAGACGCAGGCGCTCGTCGCGGTCGGCCGCGAACTTCTTGATGCCGGCGAGCAGGCTGCCCGGGTCGATGTGCGCCTCGCGCTTCACTTCGTCGACGCTGCCGCCGGTGCGCCAGCGGTCGTCCCAGTCGGAGCTCATCGCGTAGTGCTCGGCGATCTTGTGCGGCAGCCAGTCGTGCATCGTGCGGCGCGCCGCGTTCGTGATCACCGTCGAGTCGAGCCAGTCGGCGCGCGGCACGACCTTGTCCTGGTACTCGCGGAGCCGGCGATACCGAACTGTTCGCAAGTGCGATGAGCCCAGCCAACGAAGCAAGAGGACTGTCGCGGGTAGAAGTTCAGGCGAACCAGAGTTCCACAACAATCTCATGAATGGGAAAGCAGAGACGGCTTCCTTACAACATGAGAACTGTCAGCACCCGCTCGCCAGTGTCGTCAATATGCTGCACCTGAGCGGGTAGCAAGATCGCGCCCGCTGTCTCGCGCCCGCTGTCATATCGACGTGAGCGGGAAACTCAGAAGTGCATCGGCACGCTAAGAGGGAGATGGATCTGCATGAGACGATTGATGCAGGCATGTTGTGCTGTGGCGATCATGGTCGCCGTTGCGTTCGCAGGCGATCAGTTGAACTCCGATGTGACGATGAGTCGGAACGGAGTCAAGGTGGCGTCAGCAACTGTTCAGGGGAATGGCTTCTTCGTGGACATCGCCCCTGTGAATCCGTCCACGCCCGGCTTCTCGGGTGCGTGGGACTACGGCACACAGCGATACGAAGACGAGGAGGGAACCTGGTACAGCTTCGTCTACGACGAAGGCAGCAGCACCCACGGAACCTGGACGTCGGGAGGGCCTGGCGGCTTGTTCGAGTAGAAGAGTCCAGTAAGCACTTCGGGTGATTCTCCGGGAGTCTTGCTCGATTGTGTTCAGAGAATCCCGGTCGCCGAGACAATGCGTTGAGAGTGCATGATCACCGACACGGGGAATCGGCAGGACCGGATCGTTACGGGCTGGGCAACGCACCTATCTGAGGGTTGCTCAGCCATTCATGCTCGATGATTCTGTTCCGCGACCCAACCGCACGAGCGTTTTCATGAGAACGATCAAGACACTCTTTGCAATCATCCTGCTGGCTGGACTGATCGGCTGGGTGAGCACGCGGGTGGGCGACAGCTCGAGCAAACCGCTCGTGCCGCATGGAACCGGCGTCGATTCCGCCCACGAGCAGAGAGGCGGCCTTCTTCCTCCGTTAGCGATCGGGGGCGACAGTCAACGCACTCGTTCCAGTGCGACGGAAGAGACCGAGTTCGGTGGTAACTCCGAGACTCCTGGATCAACACCCGTAGAGCTACGCTCGATCGCGGTACAGGTTGTGGATGACTTGGACACACCGCTTGGTGGAGTCCGAGTCTGGATCGAAGGGGCAGACGCCGAATCGCAGGCTGTCACAAGTCAGATGGGAGATTGCTCAGTCAGGTTCCCCGTCAACTCACAGAAGCCCATCCTGCGTGCACAAGCAGATGGTCATCTCTCGGAGTGGCAGGCAATTCGGCCCGAGCAAAGTGAGGCCCGGTTGCTACTGCCCAGGATGCGCGATGTGTTCGGCTATGTTGTTCGCGCGCATGATGGGCAGCCTGTTGTCGAGGCATCCGTGCTGCCCGCGTTCTACGGAGGATCGCCCGAAGACGCTGCACTCGTCCCGATCACAACGGATGCGGCCGGCCGTTTCGGTCCACTCAGCGTGCCTATCGGCAGGATGTTCATCTTGCGCGTCGAGAGGGATGGGTTCAGGTCGGTCGGCAAACGCGTCACGGTTGGAAACCTCGACTCTGACAACTTACCCGCAATCGGGTTGGAACTCGCGCGGAGGGTCAGGTTCCACGTCTTCGAAGCAGAGAGCGGTCAACCAATCGAGGGTGCCGAGCTGGTTGCGATGGGCGGAGTGAAAGAGTCTGCGCGCACTGACGACCGAGGCATCGGACTTCTTGAACGGATCTTCGCTGAGAGTGACGTCGAGCGCGGTGTGCGGATCAGGGCTGCTGGCCGCTGCGCGGTCATCGCGAGGCTCACTGGAGACCTGGTTGCGACAGACTCAGAGATCCAGATCCCTCTGCATGCCGAGTGTTTCGTGAAAGGGCGGACTCTTGACAAGGCGGGCAAGGTAGTCGGGGGAGTCCAGTTGCGGGCGACATTCGATCTAGGGGAGGGCGTCAGGCTCCAGAGGAACCCAGAGTTCCCGAACAAGCAGCTGGTTCCGGACTGGCCCGGTTATGTGGAGTGGGATCCAGGCGATTGGGTTCTCGAATCCACCTCAGACGAAGACGGCAACTACTCGATCGGCAACCTAGTGCCGGGACTCGTCAGCGTGGGGGTGCTCACTAGCACGAGCCATGTTGAAGACCCTGCTGAATTCGTCGTTCCAGGACCACGCGTACCGGGCGAAACGAGCTGGCTCGACGTTGTCATCGAGTAGCGCGAGTCGGAGCGGGCACTGGACCCGCCTGGCGTCGATGATTCGTGAGCAGACTTGCCGAGACATCTGGCGAAGATTGCTCGCGTGAGTCGCGTGATCGCTACACGGCCTGGCATGCACCGGGAGGGGCGAGGCCTCGCGGCATCGCCCCTCCTCGAAACGCGATCGAGCTCGA
>JACKHV010000005.1 GCA_020638835.1 Planctomycetota bacterium
CCGGCGCGCTTATTTTGGAAAAACGAACGCGGTACCGTACTTCTCTACTTGGCGGCGGGCTTCTTCAGCTTGCCGGCGTACTTGACCAGGTCGACGACGCGGTTCGAGTAACCCCACTCGTTGTCGTACCAGCTGACGATCTTGACGGTGTTGCCGTCCATCACCATGGTCGCCAGCGAGTCGAAGATCGAACTGTGCGGATTGCCGACGATGTCCGACGAGACCAGCGGGTCCGTCGAGTACTCGAGGATGCCCTTGAGGTCGCCCTTCTTCGCCGCGGCCTGGAAGGCGGCGTTCAGTTGGTCGAGCGTCACCTTCTTCTTGAGCTGCGCCACCAGGTCGACGACCGAGCCGTTCGGCACGGGGACGCGCATCGCGCAGCCGTCGAGCTTGCCGGCCAGCTTGGGGAGGATCTTGCCGACCGCGCGGGCGGCACCAGTGGTTGTCGGAATGATGTTCGCGGCCGCGGCGCGCGCGCGGCGCAGGTCCGAGTGCGGCAGGTCGAGGATGCGCTGGTCGTTCGTGTAGGCGTGGACCGTCGTCATCATGCCGTTGACGATGCCGAAGTGGTCCTCGAGCACCTTCGCCACGGGCGCGAGGCAGTTCGTCGTGCAGCTCGCGTTCGAGATGATGCGGTCCGTCGCCTTGAGCGTCTTGTGGTTGACGCCCATCACGACCATCGCGTCGATCGCGTCCTTCGGCGGCACGGTGAGGATCACTCGACCGGCGCCCGCGTCGAGGTGCTTCTGGCACTGCTCGCGCTTCGCGAAGATGCCGGTCGCTTCGATCACGAAGTCGATCTTGTTCTCGCCGTGCTTCAGGTTCGCGGGGTCGCGCTCGGCCGAGATCATGATCTTCTGGCCGTTGACGGTGATCGAATCCTTGCCGGCCTTCACGGTGCCGTTGAAGCGGCCGTGGACGGTGTCGTACTTGAGCAGGTGCGCGAGGGTGGCGGGGTCGGTCAAGTCGTTGATGGCGACGACGTCGAGACCAGGCGTGTTCTGGATCACGCGGAACACGTTGCGACCGATCCGACCGAAGCCGTTGATGGCGATGCGAAGGCCCATGGATTTCGGGTTCCTGAAGGGTGTGTGGTGTGTGCCGGAGGCGGTTCCGGGAAGCGTCCCGAAGGAGGGGCGCGGCGGACCTCGGCGGCTGCCGCGGACCGGCGCCCGCGCGTGCGCGGCGGCCTAAGAATTCGAATTGCGCGGGCTTCCCCGGGGGGCTTCGGAAGAGGCTCCGGCGGGAGGAATCCGGCGGATTCGAGCGAAGAGAGTATCGGGACCGACCGATGGGATCAACGGAGCCCCCGGGGTTCCCCCCACGTCGTAGAGTGGGCGCCGCGGGCGCCGCTCCCGCCTGGAAACCGATGGACGCCGCAAGACTCGTACTGGACGCCACCGCGCGCTGGAACCGCCTCGAGCGGCGCGTCGGCTTGCTGCCGTCCGAACCGCTCGTGATCGCCCTCTCCGGCGGCGCGGACAGCGTCCTGCTGCTGGCGCTCGCGGCGTTGTCCGAGCCCCGCGCGCGCCTCCACGCGGTCCACGTCGAGCACGGCCTGCGCGGCTCCGAGTCGGCGGCCGACGCCGAATTCTGCGCGCGCCTGTGCCTCGCGCTGGGCGTGCCGCTCGCGCGCCCCCTCGCGCACGTCGACCCGGACCTGCCCGACCTCGAAGCCCGCGCCCGCCGCGCGCGCTACGCCGCCCTGGCCGCCGAGGCGCGCCGCGTCGGCGCCCGCGCCGTGGCGACCGGCCACCACGCCGACGACGCGCTCGAGACGCTGCTGATGCGCTGGATGCGCGGCACCGAGCTGGCCGGCCTCGCCGGGCTCAAGCCCCGTGCGCCGCTGCCCGGCGACGACGAGCTGGTCGTCGTGCGTCCACTGATCGACTGGCGCCGCGAGGAGGTCCGCGAGCTTCTGCGCGCCGCCGGCATCGCCTGGCGCGAGGACAGCTCGAACGCGGACCCGCGCTTCACGCGCAACCGCGTGCGCAACGCGCTCCTGCCGCTGCTCTCCGAACACTGCGGCCCCGACGGCATCGCGAACCTGCGCGCCTTCGCCGAGTCGGTCGAGTCCTTCGAGACGCGGCTGGCGCGCTCGACGGCCGCGCTGCACTGGGACCCGCCGACCTTCGCCGCGGCGCGCCGCGGCCGCGAGGACGCGCACGTCGGCGGATCGCTCCCCCGCCGCGAGCTGGCGCGACTCGCCCCGGCGCTGCGCCGGCGCGCGCTCTGGCGGCTGCTCACCGAAGGCACGGGTTCGGCTCCCCCGCCGCGCGCGCTCGACTCCGCGCTCGACGACCTCGCCAGCGGCCGCTGCCGACGGCACGGACTCGCCGGCGGCTGGAGGCTCCAGCTGCGCTCGGACAAGCTGCACCTGACGCCGCCGCCCGCCCAGCTCGACCACGGTCACGCGGCGGAGTCCGCCGAACAGCTGCGCTTTCCGTACGGCGACGGCGCGGTCGACACGCTGCCGCTCCAGGTCCCCGGACACGTCGTGCTCGAGGACGGCCGCGCGATCTCGGCCGAGCTCGCGTCGCCCTCGCCCAGCGCACCGGTGCCGCGCGAGTGTACGGTCGTCGAGCTCGACGCCGAACTCGCGTCCGGACCGCTGTCGGTGCGCTTCGCGCGCGCCGGCGACCGCTTCCACGCGCTCGGCGCGCCGGGCCCCCGCAGGCTCGGACGCTTCCTGCGCGACGCCGGCGTGCCCCGCGAGGAGCGCGGACGGATCCCGCTGGTGTTCAGCGGCAAAGAGCTGATCTGGGTCGCCGGGGTGCGGCCCGCCGAGTCGGTGCGCGTCGGACCGCGCACGCGCTCGAGGCTGCGGCTGGAGCTCTCTGGCGCCGCCGAGGAAGTCGGGCGCGAGGTCTCGACGGCGAGCGCCGGCGGGCTCTTCCGGGACGTTCCCGCTCGGTGACTCGGGGGCCGGTTCCGGGTACGCTCTGCGTCCCAAAAAGCTCCCTGCTCGCCGTGCCCGAACTCCTCTCCTCCACCGCCGACACCGTGTCCCGCGACCTCGAATCGTCCTGGCGCGACGTGCGCGCCCGACTCGACGCCGCCTGCGCCGCGGCCGGCCGCGCGACGGACGAGGTCCGGCTGCTGCCGGTCTCGAAGTCGGTCGACGTCGACGCGGCGCTCGCGCTCCACGCCCTCGGCGCGCGCGAGTTCGGCGAGAACCGCGTCGACGAGCTCGAGCGCAAGGCGGCGCGCTTCGCGGCACTCGGCCGGGAAGCGCGCTGGCACTTCATCGGCAACCTGCAGCGCAACAAGGCGCGGCGCGTCGTGCTCGCGGCGGACGTGATCCACTCGGTGTCGACCCCGAAGCTGCTGGAGGCGCTCGCGCGCGTCGCCGCGGAGGAAGGGCGCCGTCCCGAGATCTACCTCGAGGTGCACCTCTCCGGCGAGGACGAGAAGCAAGGCTTCGCGGAGGACGAGCTGCGCGACGCCGTCGCCCTCGCCGGCGCGTCGCATGAGTTGCGTTTGCTCGGGCTGATGACCATGGCGCCGCGCCCCGAGCCCGACGACGTCGAAGGACGCGCCGCGCGCCGCACCTTCGAGCGCTGCGCGGAACTCGCGCGCGAGCTCGCCACGGAGCAGCCGGGGTCTTTCGAGGGCGGCGTCGCGCAGCTCTCGATGGGCATGACCGGCGACCTCGAACAGGCTGTCGCCGCGGGCTCGACCTGCGTGCGCGTCGGCAGCGCCATCTTCGCCGCCGGAGGTGACGCGTGAGCGCGGACGCGAAGGCGATCTGGCTCGAGCCGCTCGGCGGTTCCGGCGAACCGGTCGAGCTGCCTTCCTCGGGCGTGCTCGTGATCGGAAGCTCGTCGTCGAAGGCGGGCTTCGTGCTCGAAGGGCAAGGCGTGGCGGACGTGCACTGCGCGGTCGGACGCACGAAGGACGGCAGCTACGCGCTGAAGGACCTCGGCTCCGAGTTCGGCACGCTGCTGAACGGCAAGCCGGTCAAGAGCGGGCGCATCTCGGACGGCGACCAGATCGCGATCGGTTCGCGGCGCTTGCGCGTGCGCGAAGCCGACGCGAAGCCCGCACAGGCGCCGCCGCCCGCGCGCGCGTCGAAGCCCGCCGAAGAACTGCCCACGGTGCCCGGCTACCGCCTCGTGCGCCGCCTCGGCCGCGGCGCGATGGGCGAGGTCTTCCTCGCGGTGCAGCAGAGCCTCGACCGCCAGGTCGCGCTCAAGCTGCTCGACAAGGCGCTCGCCGACAACAGCGACTTCGTCCGGCGCTTCCAGGCCGAAGCCCGCGCCGCCGCCGCGCTCCACCACTCGAACGTGGTGACCGTCTTCGACGTCGGCACGACGAAGCACTCGCACTACCTGTCCATGGAGTACATGGACGACGGTTCGCTCGAGGACCGCTTGAAGCGCGACGGACGCATCTCGTCCTCCGAAGTGCTGCGCGTACTGCAGGACGCCGCGAGCGGCCTGGTCTACGCGGAGTCGCGCGGCATCGTGCACCGCGACATCAAGCCCGACAACTTGATGCGCAACCACCAGGGCACGACGAAGATCGCCGACCTCGGTCTCGCGGCGAACGTCGAAGCCGAGGGCGAGGACGTCGGCACGGAAGGCCGCAAGATCTTCGGCACGCCGCACTTCATCTCGCCGGAACAAGTGCGTGGCGAGCGCGCGGACTGTCGCTCGGACCTCTACTCGCTCGGCGCGACGGCGTACCGCCTGTTGAGCGGAGAGACGCCCTACGAAGGCAACAGCACGCGCGAGATCCTGCGCGCGAAGCTGAAGGGCGATCCCGTCCCGATCACCGAACGCGCGCCCGGCGTCGATCCCGGCGTGGCGGCGATCGTCACGCGCTTGATGCAGCGCGAACCCGGCGACCGCTTCCCGTCCGCGTCCGCGTTGTTGGCGGAAGTCGAGCGCCAGCGCGCCGCGAGCGCGCAGACCGCCGTCGTCCCGCCTCGCTCGGGCGGCGTGCCGAAGCTCGTCCTGATCGTCGCGGCCGTCGTCGTGGTCGGCGTGGTCGGCTACTTCGCGACGCGCGGCGGCGACGAGCCGGTCGAACCCGATCCGGGCCCGGGACCGGTCGTGATCGACGACGGCACGGACGGCGTCGATCCGACGGACGGCTCCGCGACGAACACGAACGAACAGAACAAGGCGGCGAACGGAACGGCGACGCAGACACCCGGCGACGACGCGGCGGAGCGCCTCTTCGAGGTCGAGGCCGAGAACGCGCTGCTGCGCCTCGACTCGGAGACGCTGACGCGCGAAGAACGCCGTGACAGGCTGCGCGAGCTCGCGACGCGCTACGCCGGCACGAGCGCCGCGACGACCGCGCTGGACCGCGCCGAAGGCATCGAGTCCGAGATCCTGCTCTCGCAGCGCGAGTCCGCCGAGGAAGACCGCCTGGTCTCGGGCAAGCTCGCCGAGCTGCGCACCGCCGCGCGCCTCGAAGTCCGTCCGCTGCGCGCCGTCGACGCCTTGCGCGCGATGGCACAGGTCTCCGACCAGGAAGCGCTGAAGCAGTACGCGTCCTTCGTCGCCGGGCGCGCGGCGCTCGAGCGCGAGGTCTACCAGCTCGCGATCGACGACCTCGAAGCGGACCTACGCGCCGCGGACACGGCGCAAGCGCAAGGCGACTTCGCCGCCGTCAACTCGAAGCTCACCGCGGCGCTCGCGCGCACGGACCTGCCCGAGTTCCCCGAGGGCGAAGCGCTGACGCCGGGCGCGCAGCGCATCCTCGACCTGCGCGACATCATCCGTGAACGGCTCGGTGAGCTCGAAGGCGAGCGCGAGCAGTACATCACGGAACAACTGCGCCAGGACGCTTCGGCGCTCGCGACGACGCTGGCCGGCCCGGACGGCGTCGAGGCCGACCTGCGGCGCTTCGACTTCGCAGCGGCGAACGCCAAGCTCTCCACGCTGCAGCAGAGCGTGGGCAGCGACGAAGCGCGCGACTGGCTGACCGACCTCTCCACCGACGTCGCCGACGCGGGACGCGCCTTCGGCGTGCTTCAGGCGAACTGGTCCGACTGGAAGCGCAAGACCGTGCCCGATCCGCGCGAGCGCCGCACCACGAACCGCGAGGCGGTCGGCGTCGCTCCCGAAGGCCTGCGCCTGCAGGTCGACGGCGAAGTGCAGGTCGCGCCCTGGTCCGCCTACGCCGGAAACACCGACGCGCTCGCGACCCTGTTCCGCGAGCGTCTGTCGCGCGACTACTCGACCGACGAACGGCGCGCGATCGCCGCCTTGCTGACGCTCTCGGCCGTGATCGAGAACGTGATCACCGCCGAGGAGATGTTCATCGCCGGGCGCAACGCGAAGCTCTCCGAGCGCGAGTCCGATCGCATGCTCGCGGCCTTCGAGTCGGCCGACCCCTGGCTCGACGATGCGACGCAGCGCGAGCGCTGGACGCGCGAGCGCAAGGCGGCGCAGGACCTGGTCGCCGGCCTGCTGGCGGCTTCGCAAGAACGCTGGACGGACGCCGTCGTGCTGCTCGAGCGACTCTCGCACGAGTCGTCCGGTTCCCTGCTCGTGCGCTTGTTCAGCGACGGCACGGCCCTCGCGCCGCCGCCCAAGAAGGACTGACGATGTGCCCCCAGCTCGACGACGCGGTCTACGCCGCCAGCAAGGAACTCCGCGGACGCGGCGCTCCGGATCCGGACGTGCTCTTCCTGCTCGCGACGGGCGGGCGCGTCCCTCCCGGTGCCGGTGAGATCGCTTGGCGCTTGCCGCTCTCTTCGGTCTCCGGCGTGCCGAGCCCGTGGCGCGGCAAGGAACTGTTCGCGTCGGAAGCGCACGGTGCGACCTTCTGGACGATCGTCGACGCACCGGGCGACGAGGAGACCGGCAACGCGCTCGAGGCGAACGCGCCGGCGTGGACGCCCGGCTTCCCGGTCTGGCTCGCCGCCTGTTCGGGTGCGAGCCTGGCGGTGCACGCCGGTGCGGGATTCAGCCTCGACGCGGAGGGCGACGCGCGCGTCGGAACGCTCTCGCTGACCTCGGACCACATCAACTTCTCGGGTCGCACGCCGCTGCTCGGGCTCGGTCAGTCGCGGCTCGGCTCGATCTTCCCCGACCAGACGCACCTGCACCACGAGTCGCTGCGCCGCCGCGCGCAGGAACTCGCCGACGAGCGCGGCATCCCGACGAGCGAAGCCGTCGTCGGCTGCGCGCTCGCGCCGTCGCAGCTGACGCCCGCCGAGCGCACGTGGTTCGCGCGCGCCGGTGCGCAGATCGGCGCCTTCGGGCTCGCGGATCCCTTGATCGCGATGGCGCACGCGGGGCTTTCGTGCCTGTCGATCGTCGCGGTGCTCGAGGGCTCGACGCGCATGGACCTGCGCACGCAGATCGCCGCCGCGGACCGACTCGCGCCGGCTCTCGACGACCTGCTCGGCGCCCTCGTCCCCGACCTCGCTCGAACGGCCTTCGAGCTGCGCGAAGAGACGGCCTGACCGTGACCGCGACAGCTCCTCTCCAGCTCGCGGTGCTCGTCTCGGGCGGCGGGCGTTCGCTCGAGAACCTCGCCGAGGAGATCGCGAGCGGTTCGCTCGACGCGCGCGTCGCGCTGGTCGTTGCGAACAAGGCGGGCATCGGCGCGCTCGAGCGCTGTGAACGCCTGGGCATCCCCGCGCTCGTCGTCGACGCCGAGCGCGCGCTCGTCCCGACGGACTTCTCGGCCGCCGTGTTCGGCGCCGTCGAGGACGCGGGCTGCGAGCTGGTCGTGCTCGCCGGCTTCCTGCGCTTCCTCCCGATCCCCGAGCGCTGGATCGGACGCGTGATCAACATGCACCCCTCGCTGCTGCCCGCCTTCGGCGGCAAGGGCTTCTACGGCGATCGCGTGCACGCCGCCGTGCTCGAGCGCGGCGTGCAGTTCACCGGTTGCACCGTGCACTACGTCGACAACGAGTACGACCACGGCCCGATCCTGCTGCAGCGCTGCATCGCCGTCTCTCCCGAGGACGACGTGCACTCGCTCGCCGCGCGCGTCTTCGAGGAGGAGAAACTGGCCCTCCCCGAAGCGATCCGCCGCCACGCGGCGCGCGCGCGCAACTAGCGCGTTCGCACCAGCGGGTAGGACGCGCCCTCGACCTGAAACTCGAGCCGATCCTCACCGATCCGCGCGCTCGCGTCGACGAGGCTGAGTTCCATGTCGTCGGACTCACTGACCACCTCGAAGCGCACCCGGTCCCCGACCGTGAACCACTCGCCGTTCGAGGAACCATTCCCGATCACGCCTGTGCACTCGAAGCTCGAGATGTACAGGATCACGAGGCACTCGTACGTCCCGTCCTCCTCCAGCGCCAACAAGAACGGCCCAGCCCCCCCGGCGGCCTGATACTCCCCCGCCAACTCCGGCCGCAACTCGCCCGACACAACCTGCGGCGCCGCCCGACACCCCCAGAGCCCCGCGACCGCGAACACCACCCCCTTCCAAGGCACGATTCGTCCCATACCAAGCAGTCTCACTCCAACACCCGGCAGCAAGCAACCCTCCGATCGTCTCCTCGCCCTGCCGCCGGAAGAGCCGGTCGCGGCGAGGCAACTCGCGCGCTCTCCAGAGGCTCTGCTCGACTTCACCGACGGCTGGAGCCGCAGGCGAGGTCGAGCACGGAGCTCACGCGAAGGCGCGAAGGGGCTCTGCAGCCGAGGACGCGCAAGCAACCTGACCCCCCGGGGCAGCTCACGCGAAAGCCGAAAGACCGGGCTCCAGCCGCAGGCGAGTTCGAGCCGAGAGCGGAGATCCTAGGGCGGCCGGCTTGGCGCGCCGGAGGCAGCTGACCATCCGACGGCTTCGCGGCCTGCGGCCGCGAACTGCCCGCAACTCTCTCGGCCGAAGGCCGGCCGGGAGTTCTCTTCGGGAGGCAAACGGTCGACTCCTCCTCGGATCCCTCGGCCGCGCGGAGTCGTGGTTCGTTCTTCTTCGCGCCTTCTCGCGAGCAGCCCGGGGGCGGCAGGTTGCTTGTGCATCGCCTGCCGCAGGCCCCCTTTCGCGACCTTCGCGAGAAACTCCGGTTCGATCGCGCGAGCGGTTGTAGCTCCCCGCGCGGGCACCTCTCACCGCAGAACCCGCTCGGGCGACTCACGCTCCATTCGACAAGCGGGCGATGCGTGCGGTCAGCTCGCGCTTGAGGCGGGCGTAAGATCCGCCGACGAGTTGGCGGTCGAGGACGCAGAGAGCGGTGCGGCAGAGTTCGAGGGCGCCCGCGCGGTCCTTGGTGTGGTGTTCGACGAGCTTGGCGAGACCCAGGAGGATCGCCGGGCTGTGGCGGTCCTGGGGGGCGGCGGCGAGGTCGCGGTAGGCGGCCAGTGAGTCGGCGTCGCGGCGGGCGAGGCGTAGGGCTTCGGCGCGTTCCAGGGCGAGGTCGCGGGCGCGGTCCGCGTTGCGCGTGCGCTCGAGCGCGCGTTCGAGCCAGGCGAGGGCGGCGTCGCGGTCGCGGGTGCTCTGGTGCGACTTGGCGAGGCCCGCCGCGCGCGCGGAAGGGCAGCCGGTGAGCGGCGAGCCGTCCGCGCGCGTCTCGGCGCTCGAGCGACCGAGGTGCGCGGCGAGCGTCGCGAGGCTCAGCACGTCGTCGAGGTTGTGTTGGAACACGCCCTCGACGCGGTGCGGCCGGCCGGCGAGGAAGTCGAACCACGCCTCCGGTGCGTAGGCCCCCGGCAGGTCGTCGGCGCGCTGCACGCCGACAAGCTCCGACTCCATCGTGCGCAGCCGCGCGTCGGGCAACGCCGCGCGGTAGAGGCGTCGTAGCGGATGGCAGAGGTCGAGGTGCGGCACGGCATCGAAGGGCGGCGTGACGCCGTGCACCCGCATCTTGTCCTCGAGGCGGTGGCGGTCGAACGACTTGCCGAAGAATGAAACGACGCCCGCGGAACGCGCGATGCGCTGCGCGCACTCGGCGAGCAGCTCGCGTTCTTCGGCGGGAGAGCGCAAGAATCCCTGCCAGAGCTCGAAGCGGTCGCCGACGAAGCGACCAAGGCCGATCATGAAGACCGACGTGCCCGCCCCACCGGAGAGGCCGGTCGTCTCCGTGTCGAGGTAGACCGCACGGCGCAGGTCGAGGTCCGCGAGACGCGCGTCGCCGGTCGTCACGTGGAAGTCCGCCGCGTCCGCCGCGTCGATCTCGAGGAGGCGCCACTCGCCGTGCCGCCACGCTTCGTGGAACCAGGTCGTGCGCGCCGCGAAGCACTCGTCTTCGGTCGCGCCGCGTGCGACGACTTCGATGCCGCCGAGCTCGGCGATGGAACGCGGCCAGAGTCCGCCGTCGTCGGGCGATGCCGGCGCCGGCGCTTGCGTGCGACGCTTCGCCTGCGCGCCGCGCAAGCGCCCGCGCAGCTCGAGGGACAGCTCGCGGCGCGGTGCCGGTGCCTCATTCGCGACGCGTTCTTCCGCGGATCGCGGCGGATCCTCATCCGATTCACGGCGCAGGCGCCGCAGTCGTCCGCGGAAGGACTCGGTCACGCCAGCGCGGCTCCCAGCTCGTCCGGCGCGTGGTCCTCGAGGTCGTCGACCTCGGTCGTGCCGATGCCGCTCGCCAGGTGGCGCAGGATGCGCACGGCGGTCTGCTTGCCGGAGGGGCCGACTTCTTCCGGCGGACCGACGCAGGCGGGACAGCCGCGTTCGCAAGCGCAGCCTTCAGCGACGTCGAGCGCCGCTTCGAGCACCGAGCGCGCGTCGCCGTACAAGAGGTCGGAGAGTCCCACGCCGCCCTGCACGCGGTCGTAGAGGAACAGCGCGGGGCAGCCGAAGTGCGGCGAGCGCACCTGCGTCGAGATGCCGAGGTCGCGCGGACCGCAGCGCAGGTAGAGCGGCGCGACGCGGCGCATCAGCGCGCCGATGCCGTGCCACGCGGCGCCGCGGTCGCCGCCGGCCAGGCCGAGTTCGGCGGCGGAGGCGTCGGAGAGCGTCAGCACGAAGGCTTCGGTGTCGAGTTCCTCCGCCGGCAGGTTGATGTCTTCCGCGCCGACGTTCTCGCGGGTGTAGAAGCGGATCTTCTTGTAGAGCGTCGCGACGGTCGTGACGTGCACTTCGCCGCGCCAGATGGCGTGGTCCTCGCCGTGCTGCGGGAAGCCGTCTTCGTGCCCGAGCGAGGCGAGTTCGTCGGGCTGCACCGGATCGGCGACCGGCGCGTCCGTGCGCGAGCGCGTCGCGCGGCGTTCGAGCCGCAGGACGCGCACCTCGGTGTCGGTGTGCGCGTCGGTGAAGTAGTCCGAGTCGACGCGGCGGGCGTACGCGCGGCGGTTCTTGTAGTCGAAGCGCTCGACCTTCCACGTCTCGCCCTCGACCTGGTAGATCGCACCTTCGTGCACGGCGGTGATCGAACCCTCGCGGTCGATCTCGCCGATCGCCTTCTCCGTCTGCGCGTCGAGGATCACGACGTTGTCGGGTTCGTTGCCCTCGAGCGACACGTCCTGCGCGGGGTAGGCGTCGGCGGTCCAGAACCAGCGATCGCCGCGCCGGTGCAGGAAGCCCGACTCCTCGGCGAGGTAGTCGAGGATCAAGTCGGCGTCCTGCACGCCACCATAGGTCGCGTCGTCGAGCCCGCCGCCCTCGGCCGCGCGGAACGGCAGCTCGAAGGCCGCGCACTTCAGCTGTTCGGAGAGCAGCACGAGGTTGTCGGGGTCGAGGCTGAGCCGTTCCTTCGGCGAACCGAAGAGGTGGTCGGGGTGCCGCGCCAGGAACTGGTCGACGGGGTCGGACTGCGCGATCTGCACGACGAGGCTGGGTTTCTTGCGGCGGCCGACGCGGCCCGCGCGTTGCCAGAAGGACGCCTGCGAGCCCGGGTAGCCGACGAGGCACGCGACGTCGAGCGCGCCGATGTCGATGCCGAGCTCGAGCGCGTTCGTGCTGACGACCACCTTCACCTCGCCGGTGCGCAGGCCCGCTTCGATCTCGCGGCGCAGGTCGGGCAGGTAGCCGCCGCGGTAGCCGCGCACTTCCTCGGGCTTCAGGCCGAACTCGGCCGCGCCTTCCTTCAGGTAGCGCGTGAGCACTTCGACGGCCGTGCGGCGCTTGCAGAAGAAGATCGTCTGGTGGCCCGAGCCGCAGAGGTGCCGCGCGAGTCGCCGCGCTTCCTCGAGGGCATTCGCGCGCAGGCCGGCGACCGGGTTGAGCATCGGCGGGTTGAACACGCCGAAGATGCGCGCGCCGGCGGGTGAGCCGTCTTCGTCGACGAGCACCGGTTCGCGCCCGATCAAGCGCGCCGTGTGCTGCGCGCCGTCACGGATCGTCGCGGAGCAGCAGATGAACTTCGGGTCGCTGCCGTAGTGCCGCGCGATGCGCACCAAGCGGCGCAGCACGTTCGCGACGCTGGAACCGAAGACGCCGGACATCGTGTGCACCTCGTCGATCACGATGAAGCGCAGGTCGCGGAACAGCTCGGCCCACTTCGCGTGGTTCGGCAGGATGCCTTGGTGCAGCATCCACGGGTTGGTCAGGATCATGTGCCCGCGGTCGCGCAGCGTGCGGCGCACCGAGGGCGGCGTGTCGCCGTCGTAGGTGAACGCGTGCCAGTCCGCGCCGAGTTCCTGGACGAGCGCGGCGAGCCCCGTCGACTGGTCCTGGCTGAGCGCCTTCGTCGGGAAGAGGAACAGCGCGCGCGCCGCGCCCTCGGCCTCGATCAGCTTCTGCATCACGGGCAACGTGTAGCAGAGCGTCTTGCCGGACGCGGTCGGCGTGGCGATCAACACGTCGCGGCCGTCGAGTGCGGCGTCGATCGCGCGCGCTTGGTGTTCGTAGAGCTCGGTCAGGCCGCGCGCGCGCAGCAGGTCGACGAGCCGCTGGTCGAGCCGCGCGGGGAAGGCCGCAACGCGCGCGGGGCGCGCCGGCGTCTCGCGCCAGTGTTCGAAGCAGCCGCCGAGCTCGGCGTCGGAGCGCAGCTCGCGCACGATCGACAGCACGTCCCCCTTCGCGCCCGAGCGCCGACGGCCGCCGCGCGCCGGAGCACGACGCTCTTCGCCCTCTTCCAGCGGTCCCAGCCCACTTCGATCGCGCATCCCCTCGCTCCTCGTTCGCCGACCTCGGCCGTTCGGGTTTCGTTCGGGTCGCACGATAGAGCAGACGGGCGCCCGAGTCCAGCGCCTGTCGCGCCGGCGTTACTCGGCGACGATCCCGGCGAGGCGGGCGTGCAGACCGACCGCCCCCACCAGCGCGCGCTGGCCGTCGACCTCGACGGCTTCGCGCAGCACCCCCCGGTCGTCCTTGGCGAGGCCGACCGAGAAGCGACGGGTGCCGCCGTCCCGGAGCTCGAAGACGCCGTCGATCGCCCGCGCGAGCGGCTCGCCGTCGTTCGCCACGTGCCCCTTTCCGCGCAGGAAGAGCAGCGCGTCCATGACCTTCAGGAGGTCGCGGGCTTCGTCAGTCTCACCGGCGCGCGTCCAGAGTCCTCGGTCCGAGCGCTCGAAGCGGCGCTCGACGCCGTCGCGCGAGAGCGTCAGGGCGCTCACGTTCACCTCGTCGAGCTGCAGCAGCTGCAAGCTGCGCCAGGAGTTCAGCGGCGCCGTGAGTCGTTCGTGCAGCCAGTCTTCGCAGTGGAAGACGACGTCCTCGCCGGCACGCCGGAACAAGCTCGGATCCGCGCCGATGGCGATCTGGAAGGTCTCTTCGTTCGTCGAGAGGCGCAGCGTGCCGGCGGGCTCGAAGCTCGGCGCCTCGGCCCCCCACAACGGAGCGCGCAAGTTCGACTGCGAGAGGCGGTCGAGCAGGTCGGCGACGAGCGTGGGATCGGCGGCCTCCGCGGCGCCCCAGTCGTCTCCGGCCCACGGCGCGACCGTCCAGCTGGCACCTTCGCGCGCGAGCAGCACGCCGTCGTCGCCCGTGCGGTACTCGACGCCGATGATCCGCGACTTCGGCTCCTGCAGCACGCGCAGGTCGAGCAGTTCCCCGAGCGGCCGCAACAGCTCGAGGACCGACAGACCGTCGACCTCGAAGACGGCGGTCTGCCTTTCGCGCTGCGCGAACCAGCGGTCGCCGCCGACGCTCGCGCGGCCGAAGAGCAGCGCGCGTTCTTCCCCCGAGTGCGTGCGCAGCGCGATGCGCCACCACGGTTGTTCGAGGCCGTAGAGGCTCAAGTCCTGCGGCACGTCCTCGATGTGTCGCATGATCGGAAGGAAGGTCGTCGCGCGGCAGACGACCTCTAGCATGCGCGGATCGAGGCTCGCGTTCACTGGCGCCGTGGCGACCCAGTTCGTCCCGTCGAGGAAGGCGGAGAAGTCGAGGTCGACGCGCTCGCTGTCCAAGGACGCCTGGTCGTAGCCCGTGCGGTGCACTTCGACGATCTGGCCCGGGTCCATGACCAAGGCGCGCGTCGAGCGGAACTCGTCGAGGTTGCGCTCCAGCGTGTTCGTGATGTTGCGCACGGTGCGTCCGAGCTTCCCGTCGACGCGCACGTAGACGTGGCGGCCGTCGAGGTCCGCGTTGCCCATCTCGATGCGCTTGGTGGTGAGCTTGCCGGTTCCGTCGTCGCTGGTGACGTCGATCAGACCGACGGGCGGTTCGAAGCCGAGATCAGCGAGGTCGGGCGACTCCTGCGTGATCGGGATCAGCTCGTTGAACTCGATCATCTGCGCGAACAGGCCGATCACGCCCGCCTCCGCCGGGTGTTCGACGGGGTCGGTGATCCACCAGCCGTCGTCGCGACGCTCGAGCGTGACCAGCAGGCCGCGGCGCGTGTGTTCCAGGCGCAGCTTCTGCAGGCCCGGAGCGCTGACGCCGGCGAAGAGCTTGCCGGGCGCGGCTTCGACGATCGGGTCGGTCCCGCGGTTCGACCAGTAGGCGATCCCCGCGATGGCGGCGAGCAGGAGGACGAGGAGCAGGCTGGTGCGCGAGTTCATGAGACGGATCCGATGCGGCGGCGACGCAGCGCGACGAACGCGCCGGCGAGCGTCGCGACGAGCGGCAACAGGTAACTTCCGACCACGTGCAGTCGGAAGAGCGAGTCGTCGGCTCCCACCGCGAGGCGGCGGTCCTCGATGCTGCGCGGCGAGATGCGCGCGCGGAACTCGCGACTGGACGCCCAGTTGAAGGCGTTCAGCGCGAAGTCGCGGTTCGCCGCGAAGGAGCCGTTCGAGAACAGGAAGTGCGAGCCGGTGACGAGCACGCGCGACTCGGGACGTTCGCGCTGCACGTTCTTCGGGACGAAGGCGCCCTCGCGCGTCGGCGGGAAGACGCTGGTGGCGGCGAGGAGGAAGGCGCCGCGTTGTTCGGTCGATTCGTCGTAGCGCCAGTCGTGCTCACCGTTCGCGTCGGGCAGGTCGATCCAAGAGCTGCCGGGCAGCGTGCTCATCAGGTCGGCCAGCAGGCCGCGGTCGGGCGCGCGCGTGAGCTCGAGCGGGCGCGTGAAGGTCTGGCGCACGCGCCGCCCGCCACGGCGCAGCGACTCGGTCACGGGATGACGCGCGTTCATGGTGTCCGGCGGCACGGTCAGACCGGAGCACTCCGGCGTTCCTTCCGTCAGCCGGTTCGTCGCGGCGTCGCGGATCGGCATGCAGACGAGCCCCTCGCCGACGCGGATGCCGTACGGCTCGACGAGCGCCGCGACACCGCCCGCCTCTGCGTCGCCCTTCGGGTTCGCCGCGGCGATCAGGCTGCCGCCGCGCTCGACGAAGTCGCGCACGTAGCCGACCGTCTGCGGGTCGAGCCCCTGGAGCGGCGACATCACCGCGAGCACCGCGGCGTCGTCCGGCACCGGCCCGGTCTCGAGCGGGTCCCAGCGCGACGCGCGGAAGCCGTCCGCGACGAGCGCGCTGTGCAGCTTCGACAGCTCGACGCTCTCGTCGCCGTAGAGGTCCGGTTCGCCGTGACCGTAGGAGAAGTAGACGTGCGGCGCCTCGGTCTGGCTGACTTGCAGCAGGGCTTCGAGCAACGCTTCCTCGCCGCGGAAGACGGCGAGCGAGGGCGGCACCATGCGGCTCGGGTCGGGCGACGCCATCCCGATGTCGAACTCCGCGACCTCGCCGAAGATCGGGACGATGACGCGACGATCCTCGGTCGAGACGACGAACACGTTCACCTGCTCGACGCCGAGCGCGGCCATCGCTTGCTCGACCTTGGAGTCGCCGGTCTTCGCGCCCGAGAGGTCGTGCTGCACGAGCTTGACCTTGTCGGGTCGCAGGTCGGCGGCGATGAGCAGCAGGTCGTACATGCGCGCCTGCGCTTCGCCGAAGGCGGCCGTCAAGGGTTGCTCGACGGGCCGGAAGAAGACGTCGACCTGCACCTTCTCGGGCAGCTGCGCGATGACGCGTTCCGTCGCGGGATCGAGCCGATTGCGCTGGTCCGCGGTCAGGTCGACGCGCGCGCGCAAAGCTGGGTTGCCCGCGAGGATCGTCAGACCCAGCGCGGCCGCGACGGCGAGGACCACGTTCAGCGCGACGCGCGACCCGATCGCGAGCCGAGTCCAACGCGTCGTGCCGGTCGAAGGCGCGGAGCTCATCTCCAACGCCGCGCCTCCACCGCGCGGATCGAGAGGAACAGGAACAAGGCCGTCCAGGCGCAGAAGAACACCACGACCTGCGAGTCGAGCACGCCGGCGAGGTAGCCGCGCTGCAAGCTGGTGACGAGGTCGACCTGCCCGCTGCCCCACTTCAGCCACTGGACGTTCGGCAGCGAGGCGAGGCGCGGCAGCTGCACGGCGACGATGTTCGCGACGATGCCGAAGAAGGCCGCGAGCAGAGGCGTCGAGGTCGTCGCGCTGCAGAGCAGGCCGATCGCGCAGAACAGCGCAGAGACGGAGACCGCACCGAGGTAGCTGCCGATCACCGCGCCCCAGTCGGGATCGACGCCGAGCGCGTGGATCGTCGCCGCGTAGACGAGCAGCGCCGACCAGAAGAGCGACATGAAGATCCACGCCGCGCAGAACTTGCCGAGCACGACGGCGAAGTCGGTCACCGGTGCGGTCTGCAGGAACTCGAGCATGCCGGTGCGCGCTTCCTCGCTGATCATGCGCATCGTCAAGAGCGGCGGCAGGAAGACCATCACGCCCCAGTAGAGCGTCCCGCCGCCCGCGGCCCAGTTGAGGCCGAAGACGACGTCGCCGCGCGCCTCCTCGATGGTCGTCGTGAAGTCCCAGCCGACGAGGAACAGCCCGACGCAGAGCAGGATCCAGGCGAGCGGCGAGTAGAACAGGCCGGCCAGCTCGCGGCGCAGGATCGTGAGCACGCCGTTCACTCGGCGTCCTCGCGCTGCGACGGCTTCGAGAGGTCGCGACCCGGCGCGCCTTCGAAGGGGTTCAGGACGTAGGGTTGCGCGGGCCTGCCCGGTTCTCCGAGTCTGCCCGGTTCTCCGAGTCTGCCCGGTTCGCCGAGTTTGCCCGGTTCGGTGGGTTTGCTCGCTTCGCCTCGCGCGGGCGGAGCGTCGACGGGCGCGGGCGCCGGCTTGGGCTCGAAGGGCGAGAGGAACTGCGCGGGTTGCGCGGTGGACGCGGGCGCGTCTCCGCCGGGGTGCAGCTCGAGGCCGAGCGAGACTGCGGCGGCGGTGCCCGGCGCGGACTGTCCGGCGGCCGCCTCCGGCACGCCCTTGCCCTCGCCCAGCTCCAACGCGACGCGCGCGAAGAGCTCCTCGAGGCTCGGCTGCGACCACGACAGCTCGCGCAGCGCCCAATTCTTCAACGCGGCGAGCGCCCCCACGTCCTCGCGCAAGTCTTCCGCGCTGAACACCTCGAAGACGTGGTGGATGCCGAGCCGGCCGTGCTCTTCGACGCGCGCGACGCCGGGGATCGCGGCGAGCAGGCGCAGCGCTTCCGCGACGTCGGGCACCAGGGCCTCGAGCCGCACGTGCGCGCCGCGACCGATGGCGGCGAGGATCTCGGCCTGCGTGCCCTGCGCGGCGATGCGACCCTTGTGGATCATGATCACGCGCGGACAGACGGCCTCGACCTCGGGCAGGATGTGCGACGAGAGCAGCACCGTGTGTTCGGCGGCGAGTTCTTTCAGCAAGGAACGGATCTCGAGCCGCTGCAAGGGATCGAGGCCGCTGGTCGGTTCGTCGAGGATCAGCACTTCGGGATCCGGCAGCAGCGCAACGGCGAGACCGACGCGCTGACGCAAGCCGCGCGAGAGCGTGCCGACGAGCTGTTCGGACCGCTCGAGCACCCCCACCCGCTCGAGCACCGCCGGGATGCGCGCCTTGCGATCCGCGCGCGACATGCCGTGCAGGCGGCCCTGGAAGTCGAGCATCTCGCGCACGCGGTGCTCGCCGTAGAGCGGCACGCTCTCCGGCAGGTAGCCGATGCGTCTGCGCACCTCCATCGACTGCCGCAGCACGTCGAAGCCCGCGACCTCGGCCGCGCCGGAGGTGGCCGGCAGGAAGCCGGTCAGGATGCGCATCGTGGTCGACTTGCCCGCGCCGTTGGGGCCGAGGAAGCCGACGACTTCGCCCTTCTCGACGGTGAACGAGAGGTCGTCGACGGCGGTCAAGGAGCCGAAGCGACGCGTGAGGTGCTGGACGGTGATCACGAGGGGCAGGAGGGTACGGGAGCGGCGGGGAGCGCTCAACCGCGCGGGGCCCGGGCGAGTGCAATCGGCGTGCCCGGAGGACGGGGCGACGGCTCGCACGCGGGCCACAGGCCGGCGTGAGCGCTTACGGAACCAGGTTCGTTTCCACACACCTCCCGCGCGAGGACGCCGACGGGCGTCCCCGCGCGGGAGGTGTGTGGAAACGAACCTGGTTCCGTAAGCGCGAGGCGACGACCCCCCTCAGGATCGCCGCCTCGCATCAGCGGGTGGAAGAACAGCTGTCGGAGCCGATCAGGCTTTCACTTCGAAGTCCGCGTCGACGACCTCGTCGTCACCGTCCTTCGCTGCGGGCTCGGGGGTCGGCGCGGCGCCTTCCGCTTGAGCTTGCGCGTAGAGGATCTCGCCGAGCTTCTGCGCCTTCGTCATGAAGTCCTGCTTGGCGGCCTCGATCTTGGCCTTGTCGTCGCCTTCAGCTGCTTTCTGCAGCTCGTCGCGCGCGGCCTCGATCGCCTGCTTGTCCTCGGCGGAGAGCTTGTCACCGTGCTCTTCCAGCTGCTTGGTGGTCTGGTGCACGATCTGATCGCACTCGTTCTTGAGGTCGATCACCGCACGCTTCGCCTTGTCTTCCTCGGCGTGCGCTTCGGCCTCGCGCGCCATGCGCTGGATGTCTTCGTCCGTCAGGCCCGAGGAGCTCTCGATCGTGATCTTCTGCTCCTTGCCGGTGCCCTTGTCGACCGCCTTGACGTTCAGGATGCCGTTGGCGTCGATGTCGAAGGAGACCTCGATCTGCGGCATGCCCCGCGGCGCGGGCGCGATGCCGTCGAGCTTGAAGCGACCGAGCGTGCGGTTGTCCTTCGCGAACTCGCGCTCGCCCTGCAGCACATGGATCTCGACCTCGGGCTGGTTGTCCTGCGCCGTGGAGAAGACCTGGCTCTTGCTGGTCGGGATCGTGGTGTTCTTCTCGATCAGCTTCGTGGAGACGCCGCCGAGGGTCTCGATGCCGAGCGACAGCGGCGTGACGTCGAGCAGGACCACGTCCTTCACGTCACCGCCGAGGATGCCGCCCTGGATGGCCGCGCCGACCGCGACGACTTCGTCGGGGTTGACGGACTTGTTGGGCTCTCGACCGAAGATCTGCTTGACGATCGCCTGCACCGCGGGGATGCG
Source organism: Planctomycetota bacterium (assembly GCA_020638835.1). Classification (GTDB taxonomy): domain Bacteria; phylum Planctomycetota; class UBA1135; order UBA1135; genus JACKHV01. The sequence continues at coordinate 19,587 of JACKHV010000005.1, forward strand.
GGTCGATCCGCCGACCAGGATGACCTCGTCGATCTTCGACTTGTCGAGGCCCGCGTCCTTGAGCGCGGTCTCGCACGGAGCCTGCGTGCGCTTCACGAGCTTCTCCGTCAGCTGGTCGAACTTCGAGCGCGAGATGGTCATAGCGAGGTGCTTCGGACCAGAGGCGTCGGCCGTGATGAACGGCAGGTTCACGTCGGTCTGCGTGGCGCTCGAGAGCTCGCACTTCGCTTTCTCGCAGGCTTCCTTCAGGCGCTGGAGCGCCATCGGGTCCTTGCGCACGTCGACGCCGGACGACTTCTTGAACTCCTCCGCGACGTACTTGATCAACTCGTTGTCGAAGTCGTCGCCGCCGAGGTGCGTGTCACCGTTGGTGCTGAGCACTTCGAAGACGCCGTCGCCGATCTCGAGGATCGAGACGTCGAAGGTGCCGCCGCCGAGGTCGTAGATCGCGACGCGGCCCGAGGCCTTCTTGTCGAGACCGTAGGCCAGCGTGGCCGCCGTGGGTTCGTTGATGATGCGCTCGACCTTGAGGCCGGCGATCGCGCCCGCGTCCTTGGTCGCTTGGCGCTGCGAGTCGTTGAAGTAGGCCGGGACGGTGATCACGGCGCGTTCTACGGTCTCGCCCAGGTAGGCCTCCGCCGCTTCCTTCAGGTGCTGGAGCACCATCGCGCTGATCTCCGGCGGCGTGAACGCCTTGCCGTCGATGTCGACCTTGACGAGTTCCTCCGGTCCGCCGGTGAGCTTGTAGGCGACTTCCTTCTCCTCGGTCGCCACTTCCGAGTGGCGACGCCCCATGAAGCGCTTGATCGAAGCGATCGTGCGCGTGGGGTTCGTCACGGCCTGGCGCCGGGCCGACGCGCCGACGAGGCGGTTGCCGTCCGAGCCGAACGCGACGACCGAGGGCGTGGTGCGCGCGCCCTCGGCGTTCGTGATGACGACGGGCTCGCCGCCCTCCATGACCGAGACCACCGAGTTGGTGGTCCCGAGGTCGATTCCGATGATCTTCTTGCTCATGTGTGCTGTCCTTCCTGGCGCCGCTCGTTCGGCGGTCGACGGGGGGCTAGAACAACTCGCGTGCCACGCTGCCGGGCATGGCTAAAGCACGCCGCAGCAAAGACTTGCAGCACTCGCTCGACATCGACACCATGCCAGAATGGCACCCTCCTCGGGAGGCGCTCGGAGCCCCTGCCGTTTTGGCGGGGCGTGCACGGTGCCGCGCCGGCGAGCTAGAGCCCGTACTCCTTGATCTTGCGGTACAGCGTGCGCTCACCGATGCCGAGCAGGCGCGCGGTCTTCTCGCGGTTGCCCTCCATCAGCTTCAGGTTCGCGGCGATCAGGTCGCGCTCGACCTCGGCCAGCGAGCGGCCTTCGAGCTGGTAGCCGCCGCTGCCGGCGCCGACCAGGCCTTCGCCGGTCACGTGGTGCGGCACGTCGCCGATCTCGAGCACGTCGCCGCGCGCGAGGAGGACCATGTTCTCGATCGCGTTGCGCAGCTCGCGCACGTTGCCGGGCCAGGAGTAGCGCACGAGCAAGGTGCGCGCTTCGGGCGAGATGCCGCGCACGGGGCGGCCGTGCGCTTCGGCGAACTCGGAGATGAAGTGGTCGATCAAGAGCGGGATGTCGCCCTGGCGCTCGCGCAGCGGCGGCAGCGCGACGGTGACGACTTGCAAGCGGAAGAGCAGGTCCTCGCGGAACTTGCCCTCCGCCACCATCTCGCGCAGGTCGCGGTTGGTGGCGGCGACGAGGCGCACGTCGACCTTCTTCGCGACGTTGCCGCCGACCGGCAAGACCTCGCGCGTCTCGAGCACGCGCAAGAGCTTCGCCTGCGTCTCGAGCGGCATGTCACCGACCTCGTCGAGGAAGAGCGTCCCGCCGTCGGCGTAGACGATGCGCCCCTCGTTCGAAGTCACCGCGCCCGTGAAGGCGCCCTTGACGTGTCCGAAGAGCTCGGACTCGATCAAGCCCTCCGACATCGCCGCGCAGTTCACGGCGACGAAGGGCGCGTTCTTGCGCGGGCTGTTGCGGTGGATCGCCTGCGCGACGAGTTCCTTGCCCGTGCCGCTCTCGCCGAGGATCAGGATCGTGGCGCTGGTGTCCGCGACGCGGGCGAGCATCTCGAAGATGCGCTGCATCGCCGGCGAGTGGCCGATGATGCTCTCGAAGCCGAAGCGCTTGTCGAGTTGGCGCGACAGTTCGACCAGCGCGCGGCGGTCGCGCACGGCGGCGACCGCGCGGGGCAGCTTCGCGCGCAGCTCGCCGAGGTTGACCGGTTTCGTCAGGTAGTCCGCGGCGCCGAGCCGCATCGCCTCGACGGCCGTCTCGACGGAACCGTGTCCCGTGATCACGAGCACGACGGCGTCGGGCTGCAAGCGTCCCGCCTGCTCGACGACCTCCAGACCGGTGCGGTCGTGCATCACGAGGTCGGTCAGGATCGCGTCGAAGCCCTGCTCCTCCGCGAGGCGCAAGCCTTCCTCTCCGGAGTGCGCGACGGTGCACTGGTGCCCGTCGAGCTCCAGGCCGTCGGCGAGCGCTTCGGCGTGCGCCTCGTCGTCGTCGACGATCAACACGCGGATCGGTTTCGTTGCTGCTTGGCTCACGCGCCCCTTCCCTCGTCTTCCTGCTTCGCTTCGCCGGCCGCGGCCGTCGCGTCCGGGCTGTCGGCCGGTTCGGCTTCGACGTCGCGCGGCGCCTCGCGGGTTTCGTCGGAGCGCGTGTCCTCGCGCTTGCCGGTGATCTCGACGACCAGCGGCAGGACGATCGAGAAGCTCGTGCCGCGGCCCGGCTCGGAGAACACCGAGATCTTGCCGCCGTGCTCCTCGACGATGCGCCGGGCCGTCGCGAGCCCGAGCCCCGATCCCTCGCGCTTCGTCGACCAGTAGGTGTCGAAGCAGTGCGCGAGCTCGTGTTCGTTCATGCCGACGCCGGTGTCCGTGATCGTGAGCAGCGCGTAGTTCTTCTCGCGTTGCAAGCGCACGATCAGCTCGCCGCCGCCGGTCATCGCCTGCCGCGCGTTGACCAGCAGGTTCAGGATCACCTGGCGCATCGCGGCCGCGTCGATGCGCACGAGCGGCAGCGCGGACGGGAGCTCGACGTGGTGCCGGATCCCTTGGCTCTGGTCCTCCGGCTCGACGAACTCGAGCACCTCCCGGATCAGCGCGCAGAAGTCCTCCGGGCGCCGGTTCACGACGCCGCCGCGCGCGTAGCGCAGGAAGTCCTCGACGATGTTCTCGAGCCGCCGGACCTCGCGCTGCAGGGTCCCCACGCGCTTCAGATAGCGCTGTTCGCGGGCGTTCGGCTGCGCGTTCTCCGGGTCGCGCGCCTTCGCCGAGCGCAGGAACTCCTCTTCCAGCAGGGCGAGGTTGATCGCCATCGTCGACAGCGGGTTCTTGATCTCGTGCGCGAGCCCGCCGGCGACGCGCGCGAGGAACTCGGCGCGTTCGGGGCTCGGCGGTGCTGAGGATTCTTCGGGGGCCATGGCGGAGGTCGGGCCGGCGCTTGGAGTCGGGCCGGGGGGCGGCTACGCTCTCTCGGCCGCCGAGCATAGTGATCTCGGCGCTCTGCGGCACGACCTGCTCTCCCCCACATGACGCCCCAGCGCATCGCCATCGAGGACCGTGAAGTCGGACTGGAGCTCGCGCGGAGCGTGGAATCCGCGCTCGCGAAGGACGGCCTGGTCCTGCTGCCGACCGAGACGGTCTACGGCGTCGCGGCGCGCGCGGACCGACACGAGGCGCTCGCCAAGCTCGCCACGTTGAAGGGCTACGCCGACGCCGGGCGGCCGTGGACGTGGCACGTCGGAACGCCGGACGCCTTGAGCGCGTTCGAGTCGGTGCTGCTGCCGGCGCGCCGCCTCGCCGAACGATACTGGCCGGGACCGCTCACGTTGGTGTTGCCAGGAGTGCCGAGAGGACTCGAACCGATCTCGCGCGACGGCTGGACCGGCGTCCGCCTCCCCGCGCACCGTGCGACCGCCAGCTTGCTCGCGAGCCTTCCGTTCCCCGTCACGATGACGTCGGCCAACCGCGCGACCGAGCCGCCCGCCGCGAGCGTCGATTCGATCCCGGCCGAGCTCGTGGAAGCGCTCGAGCTGATCGTCGACGCCGGCCCCGCGCGGCTCGCGGAACCGTCCAGCGTGCTGCGCGTCGGGCGCGGCAAGTTCGAGATGCTGCGCTCGGGCCTGCACGACGTCGAACAATTGCGCGCCGCGGCGGGCTTGCGCCTCGGCTTCGCCTGCACCGGCAACACCTGCCGCAGCCCGATGGCCGAAGGCCTCGCGCGCGCCGCGATCGCCAAGCGGCTCGAGACCACGCCCGCCGGCATCGCCGACTTCGGCTACGCCGTCCGTTCGATGGGCATCTTCGCGTCCGTCGGCGCCCCCGCCGCGCAGCACGCGATCCGCGCGACGTCGGAGCGCGGCGTGGACATCGCGGACCACCGCTCGAGCCCCGCGCTGCCCGAGGTGATCGCGGAGCTCGACCACCTCTACTGCATGACGCAGAGCCACGTCGACGCGCTGCGCATGTTGCTGCCGCCCGGCAAGGACTCCGCCGTCGCGCTGCTCGACCCCGACGGCCACGACATCCCGGATCCGATCGGCGGGTCGGCGAGCGACTACCGCCACTGCGCGGAGACGATCCAGGCGGGCATCGACGCGCGCCTCGCGGACTGGGTGTAGGTACGGAACCAGGTCAAAATCCTCACACCCCGGTCGAAGCCGTTGACCATGCTTCGGGCTCTGACCGGGGTGTGAGGATTTTGACCTGGTTCCGTACCGCGGTCAGTCGTTCTCGCGCAGCACGGACCAGGCTTCGTCGGCTCCGCTCGCCTGCAGCAGCGCGTCGCGCACCGTTTCCTTCCCGAGCACGCGCGCGATGTCGCCGAGCGTGCGGATGTGCAGCAGCTTCTGCGCGGGCGGAATGGCGAGCAACACGATCAGTCGCGTCGGGCGACCGTCGATGCTCTCGAAGGAGAGCCCGGACTCGCCGCCGACGATCCCCATGCAGCCGATGACTTCGTCGAGCCCTTCGACGGCGGCATGCGGCACGGCGATCCCGTGCTCGATGCCGGTCGACATGGACCGCTCACGCTGCAGCACCGCTTCTTCGACGCGCTTGGCGACCTCGGGCGTGAGGCCGCGGCGCTGCGCGAGGTGCTCGACGAGACGCGGGATCGCGTCCCACTTGTCGGTGGGACGGAAGTCGACGATCAGGTCGGCGGGTTCGAGGAGTTCGTGGAGCCGCATGCGGGTCGCAAGGGTAACGCGTCAGTCGGCGGTCGTCGCGGACTTCGTCCCGTCCGAGCCGAGCGGCCGCTTCGCCGGCTGCTTCCCGAAGCCGAACATCTTGCCCAGCAGGATCGCGACCAGGCCGACGAAGCCGGAGAACAGCGCCCCCATCTTCGCCTGACCCTGCAGGTGCGGGTCCTTGAAGGCCTGCGCCGCGACGAAGAGTGCGACCGTCAGACCGAGGGCGGCGACGAAGCCGGCCATCGCGAGGTCCTTGCGCGTCATGCCTTCGGGCAGCTTGAAGCCGATGCGGTGCGCCAAGGTCCCGAAGATGACGACGCCGACGGTCTTGCCGACGACGAGGGCGATCAAGATGGTCCACGTCATCCAACCGATCCCGGCGAACTCCACACCGGCGTTGGTGAACGCGAAGAAGAACAGTCCGAGGTCGACGAACAGCTTCAGCTGGTGTTCGAACTGGTGCAGGGGAGAATGATGGCTGGGGATCTCCAGGCCGTGCGAGGTCGCTTCGTCCACCTCGTCGTTCTCGGAGAACATCCCCGTGTCGCGGCGCGGGCCGGGCAAGAACGGAACGATCGGCACGAGGGCCAGCGCCGGGTGCAGGTGCGCCTTCATCAAGCCGAGCCAGGCGAGCGGCCCGGCCACGAACACGTAGATCCACCACTGCTGGACGTTCATGCGGCGCAGCGCGTAGGCGACGGCCATGCCGGCGGCGACGAGGCCCAGCCACTGCGGCTGCGCGGGGTGCGCAGGGTCGCCGTAGAAGACCGCGATGATCACCAGGCCGATCGCGTCGTCGGCGACGGCCAGCAGCAGCAGGAAGTTGATCGCGGGGTGCCCCTTGCCGAACACCGTACGCGCGACGAGCCAGGCGAGCGCGATGTCGGTCGCCGTCGGGATGCCCCAGCCGTGGTGCAGCGTGGCGTAGTCGTACTGCTCGTGGAACAGCCCCATGCCGTGGAAGACGTAGAGCGCTCCGAAGAACACGAGGACCGGTCCGACCACGCCGCCGACCGTCGCGAGCAGCGGGTTGATCGCGGACTTGATCGGATTGAGGCTGCCCCCCGGTAGGCAGGCCTCGGCGATCTCCTTCGCGGCGATGCCGAAGAAGAAGACCATGAAGACGTCGTTGACCAGCCAGTGCAGCGTGACCTCGTAGCCGAGGATGTGGAGGTCCTTGCCGAAGGGCGTGAACTCGCAGAGGCGCTCGTAGAGCTCGTGGTCCATGTTCGCCATCGCGAGGGCGACGAGGACCCCCCCGATCAGGGGGATGGAGAACTCCTGGAGGAAGTTGACGAATCCGGACTTGGACTGGCTCAAGGCGAGGACCTCGGGACGGGGTGTGGCTGGGGGGCGGCGCCGTTCGCGCCGGAGGATGATGCCGACGCACCACCCGAGGGGCAACGACGGGTCGCAAGCTCCGCAGCGAGGCCCGCGTGCGCGCGTCGAACGCTCCAGCGCGACGGCGACCCGACCGAAGAAGAGAGAACTCCGCGGGAAGCAGGACCGCCCGCGGTCGTCTCCCTCGCGCCCCGAGAGCCGAGAAGTCCTTCCCGTGTCCTTTGACTTGTCTCCCGGGGCTTCCTAGATTGCCGCCTTCACCCCTTCGGGGGCTGGCCCTAAGCCAAGCAATCCCAACGAGATAGCCAAGCGTCACGCGCACCCTGCGGCCAGGCCGCCGGCCACGCCGCGCTGGGCTCTCCCCGCGGGGTCGCGCCCACGAGACGCTGCCGCACCGAACATGATCGCGATCCTCTGCTCCCTGCCGTTCCTGGCCGCCCCCGCCCCCGCTCCGGCGGTGACCGCGCAGGACCCCGTCCCGGTGATCCAGGACCTCGGCCACTCGTGGGTGCTGAACTTCGACGAGAGCCCGCCCGGGCCCGGCGGCCAAGAAGGGGGCATGACGCTCGAGCAGTTCGTGAAGCTTTGCCAGGAGAACACCGGCATCAACTTCACGTACGACAAGGACACGGCGAACCTGCTGCGGTCCACGTCGATCACGATGTTCGGGACGAAGGAGGTGCGGAAGGAAGACTTCTACTCCTTCTTCCAGATCCTGATGATCATCAACAAGTTCGTCTGTACCAAGATCGGTCCGGACCACTTGGCGGTCGTCGTCGTGCGCAGCCTCGACTCGTCGGCGCGCAACAACGTGCGCGCGGACGCGGAGATCATCGACCCGGATGAGCTCGACGACTTCGCGGATCAACCCGCGACTCTGATCACGACCATGGTCACGCTCCCGAACACGGACGTGCGGACCTTGTCGAACTCGATGCGCGCGATGGTCACCGACCCGAACACCATGCAGGTGATTCCGGTCGGCAACTCCAACAGCTTGATCGTCACGGGCTTCGGCTCGAACGTCGCCGCGCTCGTGCGCATGCTCGAGCTCGTCGACGAGGCCTCCGCCGCGGAAGCGCCCGAGCTCCCCGAGTTCGAAGTCATCCCGCTCGAGTTCGCCGCCGCGGAAGAGATCGCGGACACGATCAGCGAGATGCTCGACTTCAGCGTGCAGGCCACGCAGACGGCGGCGCGTAATCAACAGCAGGCGGCGGGCGTCACCGGCGCGCTCACCACGGGCACGACCGAGGCCAAGGTGATGGTCTACGAGCGCACCAACGCGCTGCTCGTGATGGCGATGCCCGACGATATGCCGCGCATCAAGGAACTCGTCGCGCGCCTCGACATCGACGTGATCGAGCGCGAGCGCCTGTACCACTTCTACAACCTCGAGAACGCGGACGCGGAAGAACTCTCCGACGTGCTCGAGAGCTTCCTGGACGACTCCCAGCGCGTGCAGGGCACGACCCCCGGAGGAGCCGCAGGCCGCGGCCAGGCCGGCGGCGGCACCGGCACGACGGCGCGCAGCTCGAACGAGGTCGTCGTGGTTCCTGACCCCGCGACGAACTCGCTGCTGATCGCGGCGAACCGCACGCGCTACGAAGAAGTGCTCGAGCTGATCCAGCTGCTCGACAAGCGCCAGGACCAGGTGCTGATCGAGACGGCGCTGATCGAGCTCTCGGGCTCGGACTTCCTCGACATCGGCGTCGAGCTCGGCGGGGCCAACATCCCCGGCGTCGACGAGACGGGCGGCTTCGGTCTGACCGACTTCGACCTCTCGACGATCTCCGACACGACGGGCGACGGCATCCCGGACCTGCGCGTTCCCAACCAGCTGACCGGCATCACGGCCGGCATCCTCGACGGCGACAACTTCTCCATCCCCGTGCTGCTGCGCTTCGTGCAGGAGAAGCGAGACACGAACGTGCTCAACATCCCGTCGGTGCTCGTGAACAACAACGGCTCGGCCGTGGTCAGCACGCTGGACGAACAGCCGACGACGACGATCACCGCGACGGGCGGGGTCAGCGGTCAGACGCAAGAGAACTTCAACGGGTACCAAGAGGCCGGTATCACGCTGCAGATCTCCCCCACGATCTCGGCCTCGCGATACCTGCGCCTGCAGATCTCGCTCGAGGTCTCGAACTTCGAGGGGTCCTTCTCCGGCGCCATCCCGCCGCCGAAGACGACGCGGACGATCGACACGGTCGTCAACGTGCCGGACGGCGACACGATGGTCATCGGCGGCATCATCGTCGACAACGCCACCAAGGAATCGGACCGCGTGCCGTGGTTCGCGGACATCCCGCTGATCGGCTGGCTGTTCCGTCGCGACCAGACCACGAAGGACCGCACCTCGCTCTACTTCTTCGTGACGCCGCACATCATGCGCGACCGCGAGTTCGCCGACCTGGCGGAGTACAGCTACGACAAGAAGCTCGAGGCGGCGGACATCATCGGCACCGGACGCGTGCGGATGATCGACGACACCTTCGGCGGCCCGGAGGCCGGCCTGGACCTCTCCGGACTCCAACTGCCGCTCTACCAGCCCCCGACGCGCGGCGAGGTCGACGAGACGACGATCGGCGTCGACTCGCGCGACGTGAAGGACATGCTGGAACAGGAAGCCGAGGCTCCCGGTCCGCAGCCGCCCGCCACGAACGGAGACGAAGAGTAGCCACGGGCGACGAGCCCCCCCTCCTATGACGAACATCGGGGAACTCCTGATCGACGCCGGCCTCCCCCGGGAGCGGCTGGACGAGTGTCGCCGCGCCGCGGCGAGCTCGGGTGAGACGCTCGACCGCGTGATCCTGCAGAAGGGTTATCTGCCCGAGCCGCAGCTGCTGCAGGTCTACGCGCACGCGCTGGGCTTCGAGTACCGCGAGTCGCTCGACGGCCTCAGCGTGCCATCCGACTTCGTCAACTCGGTGCCCGTGCACTTCGCGCGCAACTACAACCTCGTCGCGCTGCCCGGCAGCACTCAGGACGTGCTGAAGGTCGCGACCTGCGCCCCGCTCGATCCCCATCCGATGGACGACCTGTCCAGCCTGGTGGGACGCGAGATCGACCCGGTGCTCGCGCCGCGCCTCGAGATCACGACGCTGATCGGACGCGCGTACCGCCACAAGGCGGACGGCGTGGACGAAGCCATCGCGGACGTCGCCGAGGACGGTGACTTCGCGCACCTCGCCGAGGAGATCGACGACGCGGAGGACGTGCTCGACGTCTCCAACAAGGCGCCGATCATCAAGCTCGTCAACACGATCCTCTTCCAGGCCTTGAAGATGCGCGCGTCCGACGTGCACTTCCAGTCCTACGCGGACCGCATGCAGGTCCGCTTCCGGATCGACGGCTTGCTCTACAACATGGACTCAATCCCCCGCCGGGTCCAGGACGCGATCGTCAGCCGCGTCAAGATCATGGGCAAGATGGACATCGCCGAGCGCCGCCTGCCGCAGGACGGCCGCGCGACGATCAAGATCGGCGACGGCGAGGTCGACGTGCGTATCAGCACCGTCCCCACCTCCTCCGGCGAACGCATCGTCATGCGTCTGCTCGACAAGACCGCGAAGCTCTACACCTTGAACGAGATCGGTCTGACGGCCGAGAACGAGGAGATGCTGCGCGAGTACTTGAACTACAACCACGGCATCATCCTCGTCACCGGTCCGACCGGTTCGGGCAAGACGACGACGCTCTACGGCGGCCTGTCGGAACTCGACACGACGACGAAGAACGTGCTCACGATCGAAGACCCCGTCGAGTACTCGCTGCAGGGCATCAGCCAGGTGCAGGTCAACGCCAAGAAGGGCCTGACCTTCGCGAACGGCCTGCGCGCCTTCCTGCGTCAGGACCCCGACGTGATGATGGTCGGTGAGATCCGCGACCTCGAGACCGCCGAGGTCGCGATCCGCGCCGCGCTCACCGGTCACTTGGTGTTCTCCACGGTCCACACGAACGACGCCGCCAGCACGATCACGCGAATGGTCGACCAGGGCGTCGAGCCGTACCTCGTCTCGAGCTCGCTGATCCTCGTGATCGCGCAACGCCTCGTGCGTCGCGTCTGCCCCGACTGCAAGGAGCACGTCGAGATCACCGAGGAGACCGCGGCCAAGCTGCACAAGGTCGGCATCGATCCCGCCGCGATGGACGGCAAGATCTGGATCGGCCGCGGCTGCGAGGAGTGCTTCCAGTCGGGCTATTCCGGCCGGACCGCGATCTACGAGTTCATGAAGGTCGACGAGACCCTGCGCACGCAGATCATGGAAGGCGCCACGGCCAGCACGATGAAGCGCTCGGCGGTGGAACGCGGCATGATCACGCTGCGCGAGGACGGACGTCAGAAGATCCTGCTGGGGCAGACGACGCCGGACGAAGTCCTGCGCGTCACCCAGATGGACATGGACTAGGCAAGGGCTCCCGGCATGCCGATCTTCCAGTACAAGGCCGTCGGCCCGAGCGGAGCGACCAAGACGGGCGTCATCGACGCCGACACGGCGCGTGACGCGCGCCAGCGCCTCCGCAAGGACCAGCTGCTCGTCTCCGAGATCAAGGAGACGCGCGGCGGCCGCAAGGTCACGCGCAGCGCCACCGGCGAAGTGCAGGCCGCCGGCGCGCTCCAGCGCTTCCGCGACAAGCGGGCGAAGCGGTCCTCGGGCATGTCGGCGAAGGACCTGGACCTCGTCTCCAGCGTGACCCGCCAGCTCGGCACGATGCTCGCGTCGGGCATCCCGCTCTCCGAAGCGGTGCGCGCGATGATCGACCAGGCGGGCGACCGCCGCACCGAGACGATGTTCCGCGAGATCCGCGAGTCCATCAACCAAGGCGGTTCGCTGGCCGACGCGCTCGGACAGCACCCGCGCTACTTCAACGACCTCTTCGTGAACATGATCCGCGCCGGCGAAGCGACCGGCAACGTGGACGTCGTGCTCACGCGCCTCGCCGACTACCTGCAGTACCAGCGCACGCTGCGGCGCAAGGTCGTCGGCGCGCTCACCTACCCCGTCATGATGATCTGCCTCGGCGCGGTCGTCGTGACGATCCTGATGAGCTTCGTCGTGCCGAAGATCACCGGCATGCTGATGGACACGGGGCAGGCGCTGCCCTGGGCCACGCAGGTGCTCGTGACCGTCTCCGACATCTTCAAGAACTGGTGGTGGGCGATGGCGCTGACCATCGCGGCGATCTCCTTCGTGATCGAGCGCACCTACCAGGCCGGCGGCGACGGTCGACTGTGGATCGACCGCACCATGCTGAAGATGCCGGCGGTCGGCGACGTGATCCTGAAGCAGTCCGTCTCCCGCTTCTCGCGGACCTTCTCGACCCTGCTGCAGTCCGGCGTGCCGGCCGTGCAGAGCCTCGAGATCACCGGCAAGGTGGTCCAGAACCGGGTCATCTCGGACGCCACGGACCACATCCGCGAGCGGATCATGGAGGGCGCGGACATCTCCACGCCCCTGAAGGCGACCGGAGCCTTCCCGTCCATCGTGGGCTATATGGTCTCGGTCGGCGAGCAGTCGGGCGAGCTCGAGCAGATGCTCGACCGCATCTCCAGCGCCTACGACGAAGAGATCGAGATCGCCACGGAACGCATGACGGCCCTCCTGGAACCGATCATGATCATCGGCCTGGCGATCGTGGTCGGCTTCATCGTGGTCGCCATCGTCCTGCCTATCCTGCAGGTCGGCCAGGTCCAGTGAGGCCCCCGCGCGGGAAGAAAGCGCGCCCGGCTTCGTACCAGAGCCAGCACACTCCCCGCCCCGCCGGGCGGCCCAGACACCGAGACATCCTCATGAAGACCCACCCCCTGCTCTCCCGCGCCCGCCGCTCGGCCCGCGCCGGCTTCTCCCTCGCGGAACTGATGGTCGTGATCGTGATCATCGGCCTGCTCAGCGCGATCGTCGTCCCCAACCTGCTCGAGCGCTTCGGCTTCGCGCAGACCAGCACGGCGAAGGTCGACATCAAGGCGCTCGAGACTGCGCTGACGGAGTACTCGATCCGCAACGGCGGCCAGTTCCCCGACAGCCTCGAGGCCCTGGTGACGCCCGACGAGAACGGCAACACCTACCTGAACTCCCGCGTGCTGCCCAAGGACCCCTGGGGCAACGAGTACAACTACGAGCCCCCCTTCCCCGGCGAACCGCGCCCGCGCGTCTTCTCCTACGGCAAGGACGGCGCGCCCGGCGGCACCGGCGACGCCAAGGACCTCGACAACTGGGGAGAGCAGGAATAGTCCCCTGCTGATCGCATGCTGCGAGGCGCGGTGGACCGACGGAACGGCGCTCGGTCGGGCTTCAGCCTGACCGAGCTGCTCATCGTCGTCACGATCCTCGGGCTGATCGCCGGCATCGTCGTCCTCGGCAGCAGCGCCATGCTGCCCGGCTCGCACCTCAGCCAAGCGGTGCACACGCTGGCCGCCGAGGTCTACGGCGCGCGCTCCGAGGCGATCGCGCGCAACCAGACGTACCACATCGAGTACGACATCGACGCCGGCTCCTACCAGCTGATCACGCCCTTCCGACCCGGCGGCGGGCTCGCGCGCGAGGAGGACGAGCGCCTGGCGACGAAGCGTGAGGAGATGCCGCGCGGCATCGAGATCACGCGCGTCACGGTCGACGGCATCGACTACGCCGAGGGCAAGGTGCGCGTGCGCTTCGACCCGCTGGGCACGGTCTCGGGCCACTCCGTCGTGCTGACGCAGGGCGAGTACGAGTCGATCTTCACGCTAGAAGTACTGCCGCTGACCGGCATGGTGCGCTTCCACGAAGGCGAGTTCACGCGCGAGATCCCCGAGGAAGGCGACTTCGAGTGAGGGCCAACCGCAAGTCAGGTTTCACACTAGCCGAAGTCATGCTGACGATCGCGATCGTCGGCATCGGCCTGACGCTCGTCGTCCAAGGGCTCAGCACCGCCAAGGTCAAGGCGCTGCAGACGTACAACACGAAGGCCGCGCGCGACCTCGGCATGCTGACGATGGGTCGCATCCGCGCCGGCCTGTACCAGGAAGAACTCGACACGCGCTTGTCGGGCAACTACGCCGAGGAAGGCTTCCAGTACTTCTACTTCGACGTGCTGCTCGGCGACGAGCAGTTCGAGGACACGGGCACCGCCGACGCGGACAGCCCCTTCCACGACTCGTGGCGCGCGCGCGAGGAGCGCGAGGAAGAAGTCCGGCGCGACAGCGACACGGACGAGGACGAGATCGAAGAGGACTACGAGAAGGTCCGCATCAAGGTCAGCTTCCCGCCGGTGCCCGAGTACCAGAACTACGTGATCCTCGAGGAGTGGATCCCCTGGAAGCAGGTCTACGGGGCGGACGAAGAGGAAGAGGCCTCGGCGGAGAGCGGAACATGATGATCCCCCACCAACTGCTGCGGCGCCGGCTCCACGCGTCTTCGTGCGCAGGCTTCACGCTCGCCGAGATCCTGATCACGCTGCTGATCATGGCCGGGGTGATGGTCTCGATCACGCAGGTGCTGCAGACCGCGCGCATGTCGCGCGACACGATCCACAACCTGCGGGAGAACCAGCTCGCCGGCCCCGCGATCATGGACATGCTGGAGCGCGACCTGCGCGGCATTCTGACGTACAGCCGCACGCGCAAGGACCACATTCGCGTCGAGAACCGCGTGATGCTCGGGCTCGACGGCGACAGCATCGACTTCGTCACGACCACCGGCAATCTGATCGGTCGGCTCGACGGCGACCGCTACGTGACGAGCAACGTCAACGAGGTCGGCTACCGCCTGCGCCCGCGTCCCGACGCCGACGACTTCCTCGAGATCTACCGCCGCGAGGACCTGGGTGTCGACGAGGACCCCTTCGGCGGCGGCGAGTTCGCCTTCCTCCACGACCGCGTCAAGAGCTTCGACATCCAGGTCTTCTCCGAGGACGGCCCGGACGCCGAACCGATCGAGAGCTGGGGCATGGACGGCGACGAGAACATCGGCTTGCCCGCGCGCCTCGAGATCACGCTCGTGCTGGAGAACGCCGCGCGCGTCAGCCGCGAGCAGTGGCTGCCCGAGTCCGCGCAGCGTCGTACGGTCGCCTACCGCCGCGTGATCCGCCCGCGCGAAGAGCTGCGCGTCGAGGAGACCGGCATCGTCATCGCGGCGGTCCCCGAGCCGCCGTCGACGGCCGCGAACGGCGGCGGCGCCGGCGGCATCGGAGGCGACCCGGTCACGGTCGAGGGAGACCGCGACGGCGGCGGAGACATCTTCGACGAGCCGATGCCGGGCTCGGGTCCGCGCGGCACCGAGGGCGCGAAGCCCGTGCTTCCGAAGTAGCGGGCGGTACCGAACCGGGTATAAGTCCTCACACCCCCCTGGAACTCGCGCCCGCCGAGGTACGGCCTTCAGGCGTATGGGGCCAGGGGGGTGTGAGGACTTATACCCGGTTCGGTACCGCCCGCCCCAGGAACTCGCGCCCGCCGAGGTACGGCCGCAGCGGCTCCGGAACGCGCACGCGCCCGTCGGCCTGCTGGTGATTCTCGAGCAGCGCGATCAGCATGCGCGTGCTCGCCGCGACGGTGTTGTTCAGCGTGTGGCAGAACTCCGCCTTCTTGTCCGCGCCGCGGTAGCGCAGCTTCAGACGGCGGGCTTGGAAGTCGTGGAAGCGTGAGGCCGAGTGCGTCTCGCCGTAGCCATCGCGGGACGGCATCCACGTCTCGATGTCGAACTTCTGGATCTGCGGCTGGCCGAGGTCTCCTCCGCAGACGTTCACGACGCGGTACGGCAGCTCGAGCGCCTGCAGGATCTCTTCCGAGTTGCGCAGGATGTCCAGGTGGTGCTGCAAGCTCTTCGCCTCGTCGGCGACGTCGATCACGACCTGCTCGACTTTCTGGAACTGGTGCACGCGATACAGCCCGCGCGTGTCCTTGCCGTAGGTGCCGGCTTCGCGCCGGTAGCAGGACGACAGCGCGACGAACTTCAGTGGCAGCTTCTCGAGGTCGAGGATCTCGTCCTGGTGCAGCGCCGTCACGGGCACCTCGGCCGTTCCGACGAGGCAGAGGTCGTCGCGCTCGTCGCACTTGTAGGCCTGCTCTTCGCCGCCGGGGAAGTAGCCGGTGCCGTACATCACTTCCGTCCGCACGAGCGTCGGGACGGAGAGCGGCACGAAGCCTTTCGCGACCATCGTGTCGAGCGCGAAGCGCATCACCGCGCCCTCGAGCAGCGACAGGTCACCCTTCAGCACGTAGTTGCGCGATCCTGCTAGCTGCGCGCCGCGGATGATGTCGAGCCAGTCCTGCGCCTCGCCGAGCGCCACGTGGTCGCGCAGCTCGAAGTCGAACTGCCTCGGCGTCCCCCACGTCTTGATCTCGACGTTGTCGGCGTCGGTCGCGCCCTCGGGCACCTCGTCCGCCGGGACGTTCGGCACGAGCAGCAGCAGCCGGTCGAGTTCCGACTTGATCGCGCCGAGTCCGTCCTCGAGCTGCTTGAGCTCGACCTTCAGCGCCGACTGCGACTCGAGCAGGACGGTGCGCTCCTCCGCGCTGAGCTTGCCCATGCCCTTGCTCGCGGACTTCTGCTCCGCGCGCAGCTCGTCCACCTTGGTCTGGACGGTGCGCCACTCCTCGTCCAAGGCGAGGATGCGGTCGACGTCGCACGGGATGCGCTTCTTCGCGGCGCCCGCGCGCACGACGTCGGGATTCTGGCGGATGAACTTCAGGTCGAGCACGGACTCATTCCTTCCAATCGGAGGTGATCTTGCCGAAGAGCTTGTTCTTCTTCTCGAACAGCTGCACTTCGACCGCATCGTGACTTCCCTTGAGCGTCATGACGAGGTCGCGCGGGAACCAACCGGACTCCCAGCCCAGCTTGTCGAGCTGGTCGCTCGACATGACGACGTCCGTCTCCTCGCCCTTCGAGCCCTTCTTGGTGCCGGTCTTGCGCCACGACACCTCGGGGCGGGGCACGCAGTTCCAGACGCGCTCGTAGCGTTCGCCGGCGGAACCGACGACCACGACCGACTGACCGGTGAGCGTCAGCGTCTCACCGTCGAGGCTCGTCTGGAAGTCGAAGCCGTAGGGCGCGCCGAGTTCGAGCGTCTCGACCTTGCCCTCCTGCAGCGACACCGTCTTCGTCGTGCGCCCGGGGATGATCAGCGCCTTCGTGACCTGCTGCTTCTTGCCCTTGCGCAGGTCGCCGTAGAACAGCCTGTACTTGCCGGCGGGCACCTCGATGCCCTTGGAGGTGACCTCGAAGTAGCAGTTCGCGAGCTCGTCGGTGCCCTGCACGACGATCCATTCGGGCTTGCCGCCCGCGTACTTGTACTTCAGCGTGCCGGTCTTCACGTCGACGGGCGTGGCGGTGAGCGAGGTGCCGTTCTCGTCGACCTGCATGCGGTACCACTTGCCGCCGATCTCCTGCAGCTCGGACCACGGGCGCGCCCGCTTGCCCTTGCCGACGACGATCGCGTCCATGTCGGGGCAGAAGTGCTCCTTGCTCATCCCGACGTAGCTCCACGAGCGCGGCGCGCTGCCGTAGATTCCGTCGAGGTTGTCGTCGAGCACGCGGATCTGCTCGCCCTCGAGCGCACCCACCACGCTCGCGGCGGGGTGGATGTAGATCGTCAGCTGGTTGTCCGCGGGCGCGAGGTTCACCTCGATGCCCTGGTACTGTTCCTGCTGCAGGCCGATCGTCGCGATCATGCCCCAGTCGCGCTGACCGTTGTCGATCTTGAACGCGACCGGTTCCTGGTTGCCGGTGATCGGCAGCTTCTGGTCACCGTTCCCGTCGCCGTCGATGTCGATCTGCACTTCGTTGGCGCCGACGCGCAGGAAGCCGGGCGAGCGCTTGTCGAGCGAAGTCAGACGTTCCGATGTGCCCTTGGTCTTCAGGTAGAGGCCGGTCCACAGCTGGTAGATCTCGTCCGAGACGTAGAGCGGCCGCTCGAAGGCGTCCCACTCCTCCAGCAGCTCGAACTTCAGCGGCACCGTGATCGCGGGCGCCGCTTCGACCGGGGCCGCGCCTCCGGGCTCGTCGTCGGAGCCGCTGTTCTTGTTGCCGAAGCCGCGCCCCACGAGCGAGTCGTGCAAGGCCTTCGCCTCGACGTAGCTCTGGTCCTTGAGGTCGATCTTCAGGCGGTCTTCGATGCACTTGCCGTAGAAGTCGGCGGCGCGGTCGTTGTCCGCCTCGTCGCCGCGCGAGGACTCGTTCACGCAGCCCCCGGCGAGCAGCCAGGACTGCGAGGCGAAGTACATGTCGCCGAGCGTCTCGAAGGCCTCCGCCAGGCCGGCGAACTCGATGGACTGCAGCTCGAGGCCTTGGCCGTTCTTCGCCTCCAGGTTCTCACGGTACTTCGTGAGCGCCTTCTCGTAGCGCACCTTGAGCTTGTTGCGCTCGGTCTTCAGCGCCGGCTCGAGCAGCGAGAAGTACTCGTACATGTGGTCGCAGAACTTCGAGTCCTTCGCCGTCTTCCACGCCTTGCGGAGCGCAGCCATGCGGCGCTCGAGCGCCTCGTTGCTGGACGTCGAGATCGCCTCGGCCGTCTCCATGATCCACGCGACGGCTTCGGCGGTGTTCTTGCGGACGAGCGAGGCCATCTCCTCGTTCGCGTTCAGCTCCATGGCCTGCGCGAACTTGGAGCGGAACTCGTCGTGGGAGTTCTGGATGGGTGCGTTCGCGGGCGCGGGCGACGCCGCAACGGACGCGTCGGTGAGCGTCATGGCGCCGGCGAGGGAGGCGAGCAGGGCGCAGGTCAGGGTACGGAGCTTCATGGTGGGCCTCGGGCTGCGGGGGGACCGGGCGACGTGATCGGCGTCGAGTGTAGCGCTGCAAAAGGGGCCCCACAATCGAGGCCCACCCCCGCCCTAGCGCCTTGCCGAGCCTCGGTTGACGAGCGCCTCGCGCGCGAGCCGACGCGCGCTCAGCGGCGCCGACCGGACATGCGGTTGAGGAAGTCCCGCTCGCTCTTGGTGAGCGACTGGATGCCCTCGCGGTGCACCTTCGCCAGCAGCTCGTCGAGCCGCCGGTCGTCGTTGCGCTCGCTCTCGACGCGCCGTTCCTCGCGCCGCCGCTCGAAGCGCTGCCCCCAGTCGATCCAGATCCAGCCGCGCCAGGCGACGAGGCCGCCGTAGAGCGCGCCGCCGAGGTGGGCCCAGTGCGCGATGTAGCTGTGCGTCCCGTTCTTCCAGCGCAGCAGCTCGGAGAAGAAGTCGATCGCCACGAGGCCGGCCGCGAGCACCCAGAGCGAGATGGGGATGAAGATCAGGAGGATCCGCGCGTGCGGTCGCAGCACGGCGCACGCGACGATCACGCCCATGATCGCGCCCGACGCGCCGATCACCGGGGAGTAGTACCCCACGCCGCTGACCGGATCGACGGCCCGCGGTCCGGCGATGAACTGCGCGACGAGGTGCAGCAGGCCGCCGAGCGCGAGGGCTCCGAAGTACGTGACCGCGAACCTCCGGCTGCCGACCAACGACTCCAGCATCGTGCCGAAGAAGTAGAGCTGCAGCATGTTCCACAGGAGGTGGAAGATGTTGTTCGGATCGTGCAGGAAGCCGTAGGTGACGAACTGCCAGAGCGCCGGCGCCTTGTAGTTCGCCCACACGCTCGGATTCACCGAGAACCAGTCGCGGACCGTGACGGCCGCGGACTCGCCGACGAGCGAGAGCAGGAAGAACACCGCCTGGACCGCGAAGCAGGCGATCAACAGGCGCTTCGTCACCGGGGTCAGCGACGGGAGCGCGAAGTGCGGGGCTCCCCCGCCGACGTAGTCGGGTCCGTCCCCGAAGGAACCGCGCGGAGCCTGCGAGGCCGGCACGCCGCGCTACCGCCGGACGGCGGCCTCCTCAGCGGACTCGGGCACCCCGCCCAGGCGGGCGGCGGCGGTGGCGGTGTTCGAGAGCAGCATCGCGATGGTCATCGGCCCGATGCCCCCCGGAACCGGAGTGATCGCGCCGGCTCTTTGCATGGCGGCCTCGAATTCGACGTCGCCGACCAGCTTCCCGTCCGCGCCGCGGTTGATCCCCACGTCGAGCACGGTGGCCCCCTCGCGCACCCAGTCGCCTTTGACGAGCTCCGCACGCCCCACGGCGGCGATCAGCACGTCGGCCTGGCGGCAGATTCCGGCGAGGTCCCGGGTGCGGCTGTGGCAGATCGTGACGGTCGCGTTGCGGGCCAGCGCGAGCTGGGCGAGCGGCTTGCCGACCAGCATCGAGCGCCCGACGACGACCACGTGGCGCCCTTCGAGTTCGATGCCGTGGCGGTCCAGGATCTCGATGCAGCCGGCCGGCGTGCAGGGGACGAGGCCCTGGGTGCCCATGACGAGCGCCGCGACGTTCTCGGGGTGCAAGCCGTCGACGTCCTTGCGCGGATCGAGCGCCCGCACGACGGCGTCCGCGTCGAGCCCCGCCGGGAGCGGGAGCTGCACGAGGATCCCGTGAACGGACTCGTCGGCGTTCAGGCGCTCGACCTCCGCGATCAGGTCGGTCTGCGAGGTGCTCGCGGGTAGGCGCACGGTGTGCACGTCGAAGCCCGCCTGCGTCGCGGCGCGATCCTTGTTGCGAACGTAGACCTGGCTGGCCGGGTCTTCCCCGACGAGCACGACGGTCAAGCCCGGTTGCACGCCGGCTTCCACCAGCCGCGCCACGCGGGCAGCGACCGTCTCTCGGACGGCGAGCGCCGTTGCCTTTCCGTCGAGGATGCGAGCCGTCATCGTGCGCCTCCCGGGGTCACTGTTCCTCGCGCGGCACTTCCAGCTGCGCTTGCGCTTCGTCCTGCGGCGTCGCGCCCTGCACGCCTTCCTGCGCCGGGACCTCGGGGTCCGTGTAGCGGTGCAGCGACTTCTGGCTGTCGGGCAGGTAGCCGAAGATCTGGAAGGTGAAGAAGATGCTGAGCGCGCCCGTCATCAGGACCGCCATCGCCTTCTCACCGCGCCAACCGCCGACGAGGCGCAAGTGGATGTAGACGACGTAGATCAGCCACGAGATCAGCGCCGAGTTCTCCTTCGAGTCCCAGCCCCAGTAGTTGGCCCAGGCTTCCTGCGCCCAGAAGGCGCCCATCCACAGGCCTGCCGTCAGGAACGGGATGCCGACCGCGAAGGCGAGGAAGGAGACTTGGTCGAGTTCCTTCTCCATGCCCGACAGCGACTCGGCGGTCGGCAGTTTGCCGAGCAGCTTCGCCGTGAAGAATACGAGGCCGCCGAGCGCGAGCGCCGGGATCGTGATCACCTGCACGAACGGCACCAGCAGGAAGCCGGCGAGGATCAGCGCCTGCGAGGCGAACGAGCGCCCGCCGCTGAAGACGCCGGTCCAGAAGCGCGTGACGAAGTAGATCACGCACAGGACGCCGGCGATGCCGAGCGTGGCGTAGCTGAAGATCAGCGCGACGATGTGCGGAGCGAACCAGTACGACTGCAGCGCGGGCGGCAGGTCGCGCTGCGCGGTCGACAGCGAGCTCAGGTGGTAGAGCGTGCCGAGCGTGCCGCAGAGCACGACGAAGCTCAGTGCGTCGGTGAGGATCGCCCAGCCCGGGCCGCGTGAGTTGAGGCCGAGCGCGAAGTGCAGGATGGCCTGCGACACGAGGAGGCTGAGGCAGAAGACCGTCAGCACCTCCCCCATGCTCTGGCTCGGGAAGTGGTTCACCTCGAGCGCACGGTTCCAGAGCGACACGAAGACCATGACCGCGGCCGCGATGATCAGGAAGACGTAGGGCCGCCAAGCGGAGCGCTTCTTCAGCACCTCCATGCGGTCCTCGCGACCGATCAGGCGGGCGTTCTGCACGATGCTGAAGAGCACGAGCAGCACGGCCGCGAGGATCGTCGTCTCACCGAGCAACAGCCACTGGCCTGAGGCGGGCAACAAGGCCCAGTCGTTCCATTCACTGAAGTTCATGCCGCTTTCCTTCGCTCACGACGAGACTGGACGATCGGACGCACGATGTAGGCGATCACCGTTCCCAGGATGATCGTGTACAT
This sequence comes from Planctomycetota bacterium, assembly GCA_020638835.1. Lineage (GTDB taxonomy): Bacteria > Planctomycetota > UBA1135 > UBA1135 > JACKHV01. Next base: position 41,095 of record JACKHV010000005.1, read on the forward strand.
GCCGAACAGCACGGGCTCGATGCCGGGGTCGTAGACCACGCCGATGCCGCTGTAGGTTGGAATCTCGGGGATGGCGTTGGTCTGGAAGAACCGGAACCCGCCGTGCGTGAAGTAGTCGTTCACGCGGATCTCGCGGTCGCGTTCGGAGCCGCGGTCGACCAACCGCAGCGGTCCGGCCCAGTCACGCTCACCGTCGCCGTCGCGGTCGTCGTTGAGGCTGACCGCGTCGCGCCCGAAGCTACGCTCGAACGTCTGTGCCTGCTGTTCCGTCAGCGCGCCGATGGGACGCCCCGTCTTGCCGGAGAAGACGGTCCAGGCTCCCGAGGGGTCCTCCTCGTAGATCGAGAGCACGCTGCGCCACTCGAAGGGCATCGTGCGGTCGTTCTCGTAGAACAGGATGTCGAAGGTGTCGTCGGGCGCGCGGTAGACGTTGACGAGTCCGCCCGGCGTGGCGGCCAGCTTGCGGACCTCTTCGACCACACCGTCCGGACCCTTGTCGATCGAGATCTTCAGCTCGAGCCCCGGCGCGTCGTCCGAGTAGAAGCTGGCGTCGAAGCCGTCCTCCCCGACGCGCGACTCCAGGAACTGGACCTGGCTCTCGAACTTCGAGTCGCGGTAGATGTCACGCACGCGGATCGGGAGCACGTCGGCCGACATCGGCAAGACCTCTCCGTCGATCACGGCGTTCCGATCACCCGCTTCGTCGATCAGCACCGGCTCGCGGTTCGGCCCCCAGTGCAGCACGTAGCGCGGCGGGCCCGCCGACTGCCAGTACTCCCACTCGAAGTCGACGACCAGCTCGGGGTAGTCGTAGTCCTGCTGCTTCCCGTGCGTGACGGCGTCGACGTGCTCGAGCACGAGTCGGCGCTCGACCTCACCACCGCCGGGCGGCGTGATGTTCAGCCAGACGCCGGGCGCGAAGGGCGGCTGTTGCGCGAGCGGCCGGGCGTCTCGGATCTCGCCGCCGGTCTTCTGGTCCTGCTGGTAGTTCGCGGTCGCTTCGACGGCTTCGATCTGGAAGCCACCCGGCGCGTCGACGACCTGCCCGAGGCGGATCGGCACGCGGTGGGCCTGCACGTCGCCGGCGGTCTTCATCTGCAGCGAGAGGGTGCCGATGCGGTCCTCTTGCGGGAAGAGCTCCTCGATCGACGACTCCTCGTCGGTGAAGAGACCCTTCAAGCGATAGGTCCAGTCGGGTCCGTACAGCAACGCGGCGCCGGGATGTTCCGGGGCGAGGTACGCGGTGCGGTGGAACGCCTCCATGGTCTCGGGGCGACGGCCTTCGGCCTGCGCCTGCATGATCGCGGCCACGTCGGGGACCAGCAGCTCGGCCACGGGACCTTCACCGGACTCTCCGGGGCGCGCCTCGCGGATCTTCATCTCGCCCTGACGGGCGTGGTCGTAGAGGCCGAGCACCTCGAGCACGACGCGCGGCTTCAGCTGGCCGTTCTCGTCCTCACGGTAGTCGAGTTCGATCTTGCGGCCGGGCCACAGCGTGTACTCCGGCGGGCGCGACTGGAAGTCGGCGCCGCGGTAAAGAACCTGGATCTGCCGCCAGTCCTGTCGGTCGAAGAGGTCGAGACCGACCCAGAACGGCATCTTCGAGAGCTTGCTGCGGTCGTAGTGACGCCAGTAGGTGTTCTTCGGCGCCTCGCGCAGGTCGAGGTGCAGGATGCCCCGGTCCGTGTAGTGGTTCGAGATCCCGCCGCCGATCAGCATGACGAGGATGCCGAGGTGCACGACGGCGAAGCCCGCCTTCTCGATCGTGAACATCTTGCGCACGGGCATGCGCAGGAAGTTGAGTCCGACGGCAACGGCGATCAGCACCATCAACGACTTGAACCAGTACGACTTGTACGCGCGGTTCAGGTTGAGCGTCGTCGACACGTCGAAGAACGCGCGCAAGAAGTCCTCGTGCTCGTTCACGAAGCCCTTGACGTAGACCTCCTGGAACTCCGTGCCGTCCTCGGTCTCGACTTCCTGGAGCGCCTTGCCGCCCGAGATGTACGGCATCTTCGCGCGGTTGGCGAAGGCGGCGTGCATCTCCTTCTCGCGGTTCTTCTGCTCCTCGCGTCCGTACTTGCGGCCGAACTCCTCGAGGCGCTGCGAGAGCCCTTCCCAGCCGCCGGGCGGTTGCTTCGCTTCCTCGATCGGGCCGCCGAAGCCGTAGAGGTGCGTCACGTGGTAGAGGAAGTACGCCTCGGCGTAGGCGAAGGCCTTGTACTGCTCTTCGTAGTTCTCCGAGGTGACCCGCATCTCGGGATCCTCGAAGCCGTCGATCTGCGGCACGAGCACTCCGGCCATCACCCCGACGGTCGCGATCGCGACCATGCTGGTGCCGACCTTGATCGACAGGAAGAAGTGACGCACGGCGCGCCACTGCAGCACGGCGAGGCCGAGAGAGCAGACGAGGAACAGTCCGCCGACGATCAGCGAGGACCAGCCGCGCCAGTCCATCGAGTCCGCGTCGGCGAGCATTCGCCGCGCGCTCTCCGACTGACGACCGACGGCTTCGCCGAGGACCATCAGTCCGAGGATCACGAGCGAGGCGCTGAGGAAGCCCCAGCGGTAGTGCTTGGGCTGCGCGGAACTCGTGGAGGCGTCGGGTCGCGGCGGCTCGGCGGGAGCGGCGGGTTCCCGGTGGAGGGTCTTCGTCCCTTCAGACATGGCAGGTCGGTGTTGAGGGTGTGCGGACGCGGCGCGGTCTACCAGTTGCGTTCCAGCACGAAGGCCGTCAAAGCGTCCAGGGCGGTGCGGGCCGGCGTCGGCGGAAGTTCCGCGATGCGCAGGCGCGCCTGTTCGATCAGTTCCTGCGCGCGAGCGAGCGCGTAGTCGACGCCCGGCGCGAGATCGACGACTTCGCGCAGGTGCTTCGCGCGGCGTTCGATCCCGGGGGCGGTGTACGCGTCGCGGATCGCGGCGCGAGTGTTTTCGTCGGCTCCTGCGTAGACGTGCAGCACGGGGAGCGTGACCTTGCCGTCCTCCACGTCGTTGCCGACGCTCTTGCCGACGGCTTCCTGCGTCCCGGTGACGTCGAGGCAGTCGTCGATGATCTGGAAGGAGAGGCCGAGTTCCCAGCCGAGCGCGCGCATCTCGCGTCCGGTGTCCTCGTTGCCGCCGGGATAGCGCGCGCCGAGTTCACACGCCGCGGCGTAGAGGGTCGCGGTCTTCGCGCCGGCGATCGACTCGTAGACCTCTTGCGGCATCTCGAAGTCGTAGCGGCGCTGGCTCTGGTCGATCTCCCCCACGCAGAGGCGACGCGTCGTCTCCGACAGCACGCGGCTGGCGAGGCGCGAGGAGAGTTCGGTCGAGAGCGCGAAGGCGCGCGCGTACAGGAAGTCGCCGAGCAGGACGGCGACCTGGTTGTCCCAGCGTTCGTTGACGCAAGCGACGCGGCGCCGCACTTCCGCCCCGTCGAGCACGTCGTCGTGCACGAGCGTGGCGAGGTGGATCATCTCCACGATCGCGGCGACCTGCGGGTGCTCGTCCGTCGCGTTGCCGGTGGCTTCGCCGGCCAGCAACACGAGCGCGCCGCGTAGCTGCTTGCCGCGGAAGCGCGAGATGTGGTCGGTCATGTCGCGCACCGACGCCGAGTGGTCGGTGAGCTGTTCGATCATGATCGAACGCATCCGTTCCAGCCCTCCGGCCACCGGAGCGAGCACGTCCTCGAGCCTGACCTTGGGAGCGCTCAAGCGCCTCCTCCTTCCCAAGCGCGACGTTCGTCGCGCAGCTCCTCGGGCGTGTTCACGTTGCGAGCGCAGTCACGCTCGCGCAGTCCCCGGGGCAGATCGTCGACGCCGAGCGTGCCGACTCGCAATGCATCCGCCCCCCGTTCGTCGAGGAACGCCGTGACACGGCGCTTCTCGTGGGCTTGCGCCGAGCGCAGGAGGCCGAGAATCCGCCGCGAGTAGACCGCACAGAGCGGCTCGTGTCCGCGTTCGGTGGTGAAGAAGCAGGCGTCCAAGTCGTCTGCTTCGGCGCGCTCGACGAGCCGCCGCAGCAGGCCCGCGTCGAGGCGCGGCATGTCACAGGCGGTGAGCACGTAACGCTCCGCGGGCCAGGCTTCCATCGCCGCCAGCAGGCCCGCCGCGGGGCCGGCGGTCCGCGGCGCGTCCTGCACGCTCGGCAAGCCGCTCTCCGGGTAGCGGTCGCTCGGTCCGGTCGCGAGGACGATCGGCGCGTCGAGGTCGCGCAGCGCGTCGAGCGCGCGGTCGAGCAAGGTCCGTCCGGCGAGCTCGATGGCCGCCTTGTCCTCGCCCATGCGACGGCTCTCGCCGCCGCACAGCAGCACGCAGACGAGTCGCGCGGTGGCGCGCGTCCCGTTCACGGTGTCGTGCGAGTGGACCAGCGTCTCTTGGTTCACGACTTCTCGCTGCCGCCCTGTTTCTCGGACAAGGCGTGCGTCGAGTCACCCTTCCCGAGGGCCTTGGGGTCGTCCGGGTCCGGATCGTTCAGTCCCTTCTTGAACTGGTTGATGCCGGCACCCATCGAGCGCGCGAGTTCCGGGATCTTCTTCGCGCCGAACAGCAGCACGATCACGGCGAGCACGACGTAGAGCTCGGACGGTCCGGGAAGTCCCAGGTAGAGCATGGCCAGATGGAACATGGGCGTGGTCCTCCCTCGAGGAGGGTCCAGACGGGGGTTCGGCGGGGATCCAGTCGCCCCCGACTCAGGCTGTCCGCCGGGAGTTCGAAGCCCCCGCGGGAGTTGCGGTCATTCTAGGGCACCGGGATGCCCCTTCGATCCCGCGACGTCGATTTTCGGGCCCCCTACGAACCAGTGCGGGGGGACCGTGAGCCCCCCTCTCGCGCACCACTCCGGCAGCCTGCGGAGGAGCAGCGCGCGCAGCTTCTCGCTCGGTCGGTGCGCCTCGAAGGCGGCACGGTCGGGCGCCCGCAGGGCGACGGTTCCCGCGCGCTTCCGCCCCAGCGGCTCGCCCTCCGCCACGGCGAGGCCGGCCGCGGCCCAGGCGAGGCGCGCATCGGCGCGCTCCGAGTAGGTCGAGAGCCGGCCGCCGGGCGCGAGCCGCCGCGCGCACTCCAGCAGGAAGTCCGCGGTCCACAGTCCGGCGTCGGAGGCGGCGCTGAAGGGGTCGAAGAAGCACGCGTCGAAGCGTTCCTCGGCGGGCAGCGCCGCGAGCTCCTCCCGCGCGTCGCCGAGGACGAGCCGTAGGCGGTGGCGGCCGCCGAGTTCGACGAACCGCGCCGCGCGCTGCCGCGCCTTCGCGAGCGCCTCCTGCACGACGGGCCACCAACGCGCCGCGGGTCCCTCGGCGCCGCCCTCGGCGCACCAGCTCGCCGCTTCGTCGAGCACGTCCTCGTCGCTCTCGAAGCTGGTCGCGACGAGCACCCCGCCGCCCTCCTCCGCCGCGGCCAGCGCGGCGGCGAGGTTCAGGCCCAGACCCGTCCCGACGTCGCACAAGCGCAGCTCGGTGCCCGCGCATTCCGCGAAGCGTTCCGGCAGGCGACACGCGAGGACGTAGCGCACGTGCGACTCGAGCCACGCGCCGACGCGGTTGTGACACGCCTCGCCGTGCTCCGGATGCACGAGCGTCGGAGATCCGTCCGCCGTCCACTCGCGGCGCCAACGCCCCGTCGCCATCGCTCAGCCGCGCACGGTCGCGCGGACCTCGGCGCGGAGGTTGCGCAGCCGCGCCTGCGCCTGCTTCGACAGGAACTCGAAGGACTGGTCGGCGTCGGAGAGCAGGTCGCGCGCCTCGGCGGACCGACCGAGCTGGTACTGCGCCAAGCTGCTGAACAGCACGCGCATCACTTCGTCCTCCGTGCGCGGGATCAAGAAGCGGCGCGTGAAGTCCCCGGCGCCGGTCGTCCCGCCGAGCAGCGCGAGGCCCTCGCTCGCGCGACCCGCGCGCAACAGCGCGGCACCCAGGAGGCGCTGCGGCGCGAGCGCACCCGGCTGCAGGTCGACGACGCGCTCGGCGAGCTGCAGCGTGCGCTGCGCCTGGGGCTGATCGAGCGGACGCTGACAGAGGATCTCGCGCAGGCGGCGCTGCAGCATCTCGGGGTCCTTGTCGCGCAGCTCGAAGCGTCGCTGGGCTTCGCGCCGCAGCGGTTCCGGGATTCCGGCTCCGTCGACGAGCGCCGCCGCGATCTCCTCGCTCCAGCGCAGGCGCAACTCGAGCTCGTCGAGCACCAGGTCCGCCTCGCCGGCCTCGCGCGCGGCGAGCTTCCAGCGGCGGTGCCGGTCCACCGAGGGCGTCGAGTCCCAGACGTACAGCTCACCCTGCTTCCCGCAGGCCGCGATGCGGCGCTCGGTCGGGTCCATCGCGACGGAGACGAAGTCCTCGCTCGGCACGCGCATCACGGTCAGGATCTCGAGTGCCGTGGCGTCCCAGACGCGCACGCTGCCGTCGAGCGAGGCCGTGACGATGCGATTCGCGTTCGAGCTCGAGAAGGCGAGGTCCATCACGGCAGCCTCGTGCCCTTCGAGCACCCCCACCGGCCGCGCCTCGCCCGTGCGCCACAGCTTGACCGTCCCGTCCGTGGACGCGGTCGCCACGCGCTCGCTGTCCGGCGCGAACCCGACGGCGTTGATGCTCATCGCGTGCGGACGGTTCCAGACGCCGAGTTCCGCCCCCGTGCTCGCGTCCCAGACGCGCAGCTCGCGGCGCGTCACGGTCGCGATGCGCTCGCCGTTCGGACTGAAGGCGAGGTGCGGAATCTCGCGTCGGTGCGCTTCGACGCGCAGGACCGTCTTGCCCGTCGCGAGCTCGTTCACGCGCAGCACGCCGCCGCGCGTTCCGATCGCGACGAGCTTCCCGTCCGGCGAGAGTTCGACCGCGGTCGACAGGCGTTCGTCGGCCGGGAGGTCTACGACGACTTCGTCGGTCAGCGTCGAGACGATGCGCACGCGCCCGTCGTCCAAGCAGAAGCCGGCGAGGTCGAAGTCGGAAGAGTAGAAGCCGCTCTCGTAGACGCGCGCGGACTCGCCGCGCGTCAGGCCGGCCTCGGTGCGCACCTCGAGCGGGCTGCCGCTGATCGCGTCGTAGGTCGCGCTGCCGCCGAGGCTGCGGACGCCGGAGATGCGCTGGCCGTCGGCGCTGAAGTCGAGCGCCGTGAGCTCGCCGCTGCGCCCCTGCGCCCAGTCGTGGTCCCAACCGCGCAGCGGGACGTCGAGTCGCCCGGAGCGCCAGCTCGGGTCCCAGAGCCGCAGCGTTCCGTCCTGCGAGGCCGAGTAGAGCCCGGTCCCCGCGTCGGAGAGCGAGAGACCGCTGATCGCGCCCTCGTGTCCGCTCAGCGACTCGAGCGCCGCGCCGTTCGACGCGTCCCAGATGCGCAAGGTCGCGTCCTGTCCGCCGGAGTAGACGTGCTTCTCGCCGGCGCCGAAGGCGAGCGCCGTGACGCTGCCCTGGTGGCCGCGCATGATCGTCTTGAGCTGGCCGCTCTCGCCGTCCCAGACCGCGATCGTGCCGTCCTCGCCGCCGCTCGCGATCAAGCTACCGGTCTGCGACCAGGCCAGGCAGCGCACCGCGCCGGCGTGCTGACCCTTCAGGCGCAGTCGTCGTCGGCCGTCCTCGCTGTCCCAGACGTGGATCTCCCCCGCGTCGTCGCCCGTCGCCACCTCGCTGCTGCGCGGCCGCGGATCCGCGCAACGCGGCGCCTGCGCATGACCGTCGTAGACGGCGATCTCCCCGCCGGAGAACAAGTCGTGCACGTGCACGCGCGCGCGGCCTTCCTCGAGGTCGGTGATCAACAGACGTCGGCCGTCGGTCAAGAAGCGCAGCCCCGTGACCGTCGCGCCGTTCGGCAGACTCGGCACGGACAGCTCGAGGCCGGTGTCGACGTTGCGCACGCGCACGAAGTAGCCGCCCGAGCACGTCGCGACCAAGCTGCCAGTCGGGTCGATCGCGGCGCTCACGGCGGTCGGCGCCATCATCATCGTCCCGAGCCGCTCGAGCGGGCGCACTTCCCTCGTCTGGGTGTCGACGAGCATCGTGTCGAAGTCCCCCGTCACGCAGAGCACGCGGCGGCTCTCGTTGCTGGCCGCGCTGATCGCGATGCCCGCGTCGAACCGTGCAACCTCGTCGAGGTCCTCGTCGGCGACGAGCGAGAGGTGTCGCCACTCCCACCCGCGCAGGTCCTGGTCGCAGAGTTCCAGGTAGCGCTTCGCCTGCAGCGTCTCGTTGAGGCGCAACGAGTAGTCCGCCGAGGAGATCAGCGCGCGGTAGCTCTGGCGCCGTGCCAGCTCGGCGTTGTCGCGGGCGAGCGCCGCCGCCTCGTTCGCGCGGTCGCGCTCGATCTCGGTCTCGCGGGCGGCCTCGCGCTCGGCGCGCGCCAGCTCCTCGGCGCGCAGGAACTCGCGCTGCGTGTTCTCCTGCTCGAGCGTCAGCTTCTCCACGCTGCGCTGCTGCTGGCGCACGAACACGACCAAACTGCCGAAGCCGAGCAGGAATACGGTGAGCAGCGCCGCCGCGAGCGACTTGTTGCGCTCGATCCACTTGCGCGCCTCGTACCAGACGCCCGTCTCGTAGGCGGCGACGGTGCGGTTCTCGATGTAGGCGCGGAGGTCTTCCGCGAGGTCCATCATGTCCGCGTAGCGATCCTCGATGTCGCGAGCCATCGCCTTCTCGCAGATCGCGACGAGTTCGCTCGGCAGGTCGGGGTCGAGCTTGTGCAGGGCCCAGGGCGGTCCGTTGCGCACGGCCTCGAGGATCACGTGCGCGGGCGCCTTGTCGCCCAGCGGCTCGTACGGCATCTGCCCGGCGAGCAGCTCGTAGAGCATCGCGCCGAGCGAGTAGACGTCCGACTGCGCGCAGATGCGGTCCATGTGCCCGCGCGCCTGCTCGGGAGACATGTACGCCGGCGTGCCCACGATGTCGCCGTCGATCGTGCGCAGCGCGCCGCCGTCGTCGTCCGACGAGGAGTCGGAGCGATCCGTGCGCACGCGGGACTCGTCGTCGCGGTCGTGTTCGGTCGGCTCCGGGCGTCCGAGCACCTTCGCGAGGCCCCAGTCCATCACGTAGGTCTCGCCGAAGCGTCCGACCATGATGTTCGCCGGCTTCAGGTCGCGGTGCACGACGCCCTTCGAGTGCGCGTACGCCATCGCCTCGCAGACGCGGATCAGCACCGAGACCACGCGCGTGCGCGTCCAGCCCTCGCGCTCCGCGCTCGCCAGCTCGAAGATCGCGCGCAGGTCGCGACCCTCGACGAGCTGCATCGTGAAGTACACGCGCCCCGACGCGTCGATGCCGAGCTCGTGCACCGGGACGATGCCGGGGTGGTCGAGCTGGCTGGTGATCTGCGCCTCCTCGAGGAAGCGCGAGAGCCGGCGGTCGTCGACCTCGCTCTCCGCCGCGCCGACGCGCTTGCGGCCGAGGATGACCTTCATCGCCAAGCTGCGGCGGAGGTCGCCGTCCCAGACCTCGATGATCTTGCCCATCCCACCGCGGGCGATCTCGCGCCGGCGGTCGTAGCGCGCCCCGGCGACCTGCCCTTCGCGCGAGAGGCGCGCCAGGGTCTCTACGCCGCCCCCGCTGCCGGAACTCGACGTCGAGTCCGTCGTGCGGTCGCCGGACAGGTCGATGCCCGGGTCCACGGAGTCGCCGTAGCGCGCGCGGACGTGGTCCGAGAAGGAGGCGGCCGGCGCCAACCGTTCCAGCAGCGCGCTGACGCGCTCGAACTCCTCGCGCAGCTGACGCAGCGGCGCGTGCAGACCTTCAGCCTGACCGGAGAGGAAGCTCTCGAACTCGAGCGTCTCCTGCACCTCGCAGCGGCGCAGATACTCGAGGAACGCCTCGATGGCCTCGGGTGTGGGGGGACTGCCTGACTCCGACCTCATTCCCTGGGAACTCGACGTTCCAGAGTAGCGTGCCGCGCTCGTCCGGCGCAGTCCGAATCGCGCGTCATCCGACACGAGAGCGGCCGCCCTCCGCGCGCGCGGAGGACGGGGCCGGTGGATGCAGTACGCGGCGCGCTCAGGCGCCGGCGGAGGCGAGCAGTCCGGCGTCGCGGAGGCGCTCCTCCATCAGGTGACCGAGGCGCGCGGGCGACGGGCTCATCGTGACGCCCGCGGCTTCGAGGGCGGCGATCTTCTCGGCCGCCGTGCCCTTGCCGCCCGCGATGATCGCGCCGGCGTGTCCCATGCGCTTGCCGGGAGGCGCGGTCGCGCCGGCGATGAAACCGACCATAGGCTTCTTCACCTCGGCCTTGATGTACTCGGCCGCGGCTTCTTCCGCCGTGCCGCCGATCTCGCCGATCATGATGATCGCGTCGGTTTCGGGGTCGGCGTTGAAGGCCTGCAGCACGTCGATGAAGTTCGTGCCGTTGACCGGGTCGCCGCCGATGCCGATGCACGAGGACTGGCCGATGCCGCGGGTCGTCAGCTGCCAGACGGCCTCGTAGGTGAGCGTGCCCGAGCGGCTGATCACGCCCACGCGACCCGGCTTGTGGATGTAGCCGGGCATGATGCCGATCTTGCACTGGTCGGGCGTGATCACGCCGGGGCAGTTCGGGCCGACGAGGCGCGAGTTCGAGCCCTCGAGGGCCTCGACGACGCGCACCATGTCGAGCACGGGGATGCCTTCCGTGATCGTCACGATCAGCTCGATCTCGGCTTCGATCGCCTCGATCATCGCGGCCGCGGCGAAGGGCGGCGGCACGTAGACGGCCGTCGCGTTGCAGCCGGTCGCCTCACGCGCCTCGCGGCAGGAACCGAAGACGGGCAGGCCGAGGTGTTCGGTACCGGGCTTCTTCGGGTTCACGCCGCCCACCATGTGGGTGCCGTACGCGATCGCCTGCTCGGAGTGGAAGGTGCCGGTCTTGCCGGTGAAGCCCTGGGTGAGGACCTTGGTGTTCTTGTCGACGAAGATGCTCATGGTTCAGGCTCCCTTGACCGCGTGGGTCACTTTCTTGGCCGCGTCGTCCAGGTCGTCGGCCGAGATGATCGGCAGCCCGCTGTTCGCGAGGATCTCCTTGCCGAGATCCACGTTCGTGCCCTCGAGGCGCACGACGAGCGGGATCGAGAGGTCGACCTGCTTGACGGCCTCGACGACGCCGTTCGCGATCGTGTCGCACTTCATGATGCCGCCGAAGATGTTCACCAGCACGCCGCTGACGTTCTCGTCGGACAGGATCAGCCGGAAGGCCGCGGCGACCTTCTCGGTGGTCGCGCCGCCGCCGACGTCGAGGAAGTTCGCGGGCGAACCGCCGTAGAGTTGGATCACGTCCATCGTCGCCATCGCGAGTCCGGCGCCGTTCACCATGCAGCCGATGTTGCCGTCGAGCGCGATGTAGGAGAGGTCGTACTTCGACGCCTCGATCTCCTTCTCGTCCTCCTCGTCGAAGTCGCGCAGCGCGACGACGTCGGGGTGACGGAAGAGCGCGTTCGAGTCGAAGTTGATCTTCGCGTCGAGCGCGATGACCTTGCCGTCCTTCGTCGTGACGAGCGGGTTGATCTCGGCGAGCGAGCAGTCCAGCTCGCAGAACAGCTTCGCGAGCGTCTGCAGGAAGGTCACCGCTTGGCCGACGAGGTCGGCGGGGATGCCGATGCCCTTCGCGAGGCGGCGCGCTTCATCGGCACTGAGGCCGCTCGTCGGCGAGAATCCCGCCTTGAGGATCTTCTCGGGGCTCTTCGCGGCGACCTCTTCGATCTCCATGCCGCCCTCGGAGGACGCCATCATCACGGGGCGCTGTTCCTCGCGGTCGATGGCGATGCCGACGTAGTACTCCTTGTCGATCTGCGAGCCCTCCTCGACCCACAGGCGGCGGACGAGCTGTCCCTCGGGACCGGTCTGGTGCGTGACGAGCGTCTTGCCGAGGATCTCCCCCGCCGCGGCGCGCGCTTCTTCCGCGCTCTTGACCAGCTTGACGCCGCCGGCCTTGCCGCGGCCGCCGGCGTGGATCTGCGCCTTCACGACGCAGAGGTCGGTGCTGAGCGACTCGTAGGCCTTGACGGCGTCCTCGACGGTCTTGCACTCGACCCCCTTGGGGACGGCGAGGCCGTAGCGCGCGAAGAGCTGCTTGCCCTGGAACTCGTGGATGTTCATCGACTCTCCTGGGGGGTCGTTCGGGGGGCCGCTTCAGGCCCGCGTTCCTCGAAAAATCGCGAGCAGCTTACCTTCCGGGCCACGAAGCCACCACCACGGGCACCGCCTTTGGAGCGGGATCTCCCCCGCCGGCGGCCCGGCGACTAGGCTCTCCCGCCATGCATCCCCCCACCGAGACCGACGAGCCGGGCGCGCTGCTCGTCGACGAAGAACTCGAGGCGCTGTTCGGCACCGTGATCCGGACGGGCGCGGGCGCCGTCCCTCCGTCCGCGGCCCAGGTGCAGCCCGCGTCGCTCGACCTGCGCCTCGGATCCGTCGCGTATCGCATGCGCGCCGGTTTCCTGCCGGGCGGGGCGAGCATCGCCGAGCGCATCGAGCGCCTCGCCACGGCGGAGATCCCGCTCGACGGCGGCGGCGCCGTGTTCGAGCGCGGGCAGGTGCACCTCGTGCCGCTCGAGGAAGAACTGGCGCTGCCCGCCGACCTGCGCGCGCGCTTCAACCCGCGGTCGTCGACCGGTCGCTGCGACCTGTTCACGCGCGTCCTGACCGACGGCCACCCGCGCTTCGACGAAGCGCCCGCCGGGTATCGTGGCAAGCTCTGGATGGAAGTCGCGCCGCTGTCGTTCCCCGCGCGGCTGAAGCGCGGTGATCGGCTCGGCCAGTTGCGCCTCTCGCGCGGCGTCGCGGCGCTCTCGACGCAGGAGCTGCGCGAGCTGTACGAGCGAACGCCGCTCTGCTTCGACGGCGACCGCCCGCTCGCGCCCGACGAAGTGCGCTTCGACGACGCGGGCGGACTCGAGCTGCGCGTCGGACTCGCGGGCCGCGACCCTTCCGGCTGGCGCGCCGCGGAACGGGCCGCGGTGCTCGAGTTCGCCGCGGAGGGAGCGCACGCGCGCGAGGACTTCTGGGAACCGGTGCGCGCTCCGAACGGCCGCTCGGTCCTCGCGCCCGGCTCCTTCTACATCTTCGCCTCGCGCGAGCGCCTGCGCGTGCCGCCCGACTTCGCGGCGGAGATGCTGCCCGTCGACGTCGGGATCGGTGAGCTGCGCAACAACTACGCGGGCTTCTTCGACAACGGATTCGGCTGGCGCGAGGACCCGGACGGGCGGCCGATCGACCACGGCACGCCCGCCGTGCTGGAAGTGCGCGCGCACGACGTGCCGTTCCTCGTCGAGGAAGGCCAAGTGTTCTGCCGCCTCAAGTTCTTCCGCGCGTCGCGGCGCCCCGCGCGTCTCTACGGCGCCGGCCGCAGCGGATCGAGCTACCAAGAACAGGATCTGACCTTGGCGCGCGCATTCCGCTAGTCGACGAAGTCGAACTCGGCCGCGGCGCATCGCGCGGCCGGATCGGATACGATCCTCGCCCGACGGGACGCCCCCAGCCTTGCCGCTCCTCGAACGCCATCTCCGCACGCGGTTGGAGACACTCGACCTGATCGCGTTGCCCGACCCGGAAGAACCGGTCGTCCAGTCGATGGATGACCAGCGCGGTCCGCGCTGAACCCGATGACGCTCCCGCCCCAAGAAGTCGAGATCCTGCGCAGCCCGTCACCGGCGCTCGTGCGCGAACTCTCGCTGGTGCTTTCGTCGGTCGGCGTGCGGCACCGCGTCGCGCAAGGCCCGGGAGGCCGCCACATCCTCGTGCAACCGCGCGACGCCGACTGGGCGTTGCACGAGCTCGCGAACTACCAGGCAGAGAACACCGGGCGCCGCGCCGCGCCCGCCTCCCGCGCTCGCATCTACGACGGCGCGTGGATCGCCGTCGGCGCCTACGTCTGCACGCTGCTGTTCCTCTTCCGCCTCGACTACGGCCGCGCGTTCGGCATCGAGTGGAAGCGCATCGGGCGCGCCGACGCCGGGGCGATGTTGCAGGGCGAGGTCTGGCGCGGAACGACGGCGCTCGGGTTACACTCCGGGCTCGGTCACCTCGCGAGCAACCTCGTGTTCGGTTCGCTGTTCATCGGTTTCCTCGCGCAGGTCATCGGTCCCGGCCCCGCGCTCTTCGTCACCGTCGTCGCCGGTTCCCTCGGGAACCTGCTCAACGCGGGCGTGATCGGCGAACCGCACTTCGCCGTCGGCGCATCGACCGCCGTCTTCGCCGCGCTCGGCGCGCTCGCCGCGACGCAGTGGTTCCGACGCCTGCGCGTGGGCAGCACGGCCGCCGCGAAGGTGATCCCCTTCATCGCCGCCGCGCTCTTGCTCGGCTTCTACGGCGTCGGCGAGGCGCAGAACAACATCCTCACCGGCGTCACGCGACCGATCGACGACAACACCGACGTCGGCGCCCACTTCGCCGGGTTCTTGTGCGGCATCCTCGTGGGAGCACTCGCCGCGAAGCGCTTCGCCGACCATCCGATCGGCGGCCGGGGTCGCAACGCACTCGGCTGGGTCTCGGCGGGCCTCGTCGTCGCGGCCTGGACCCTCGCGGTCCTCGTTCGCGGCTAACGCGCGGAACTCCGCCCGAACGACGTCCAGCGCCCCCCGGCGCGCTCGACCTCAGGCTGCGAGGGCCGAGGGAGCGGGCCGGGAGGCGCCGGATGAGCCCTCGCGCCTGGCGCGTGGGCCGTGGAGCGGCGGTCGCGCCTAGAAGCTGCCGTGGCGGGCGCGCTGGCGGCGGTTCACCTTGCGGCCGCCGGCCGACTTCTGGCGCGTGCGGAAGCCCGTCTTCTTGGCCTTCTTGGACTTGCTCGAGCGGATCTTGAGGTGCATGGCGGGGAGACTTCTGGTGTCTGCGGCGAAATCGAGCCGGACAGTCTAGCGCCGAGCAGGGTCGGCGCCAGCCCCCGCCGGGATTTCCGGCCCGGGGCCGATTCTCCGCCTGCGCTGGGGCTTCCGGCGTGCTCCGACCGCTTCGCCCCCCGTGGTACGCCGCGTCAGCGCTCGATCCGGTTCGCGTCAGAGCTCCGCAAGAGTGGGAAGCTCGCGGGAACAGTCGGCGGAGCGCTCCGGAATCCGCGTTCTTCCTAGCACACGTCCGCCCGTGTTCACGCTTCCCGCCTCCCTCGCCGCGACTCGTTGCGGAGCGAGAGCCGTGTGACCGGGGCCCGCGGACGACTGACCCAGCGACCCATCTCAAAGGGAGGCAGAGAATGGAGTACCGACACCTCGCGCTCGCACTGTCCGTCACGCTCGCGCTCGTCACAGAGTCCCGCGCGCAACAAGGTTCCTCTCAGCTGACGAACCCGAGCGGAACCCCGCTCGAAGATCCGCTCGAAGGCAACCACTCGTGCGAGTACGCCTTCGACCTCGTACCGGGCATCTACGAGGAGCTCTCCGTGCAGGCGGTGTCGCCGGACTACTTCCGCCTGTTCGTTCCGGCGAACCGCACGCTGCACGTGGATCTCAACGTGCGGCAGAGTTCGCCCGACTTCACCGTCGCCGTCTACGACGACTGCGACAGCGAGCCGTTGCTGTTCGACTCGCTGCTGATCGGGACGATCCCGATCGAGCTGGACAACGACACGAACGAACCGGAGACGTACGTGCTCCGCCTGTTCCGCGACATCGGCCCCCTGACGAACTACGCGCAGATCTCGTACGACCTGATGATCTCCGAGGGCGACTCGGGTCCGTACCCGTCCTTCTGCGAAGGCGACGGCAGCACGACGAACTGTCCGTGCGCGAACCTCGATCCGGTCCGCGGCGGATGCGCGCACTCGGGCGGACACGGCGCCTCGCTGCTCGTGGGTGGATCGCAGTTCGCCGAGCTCGGCGGACTCTCCATCGGAGTGATCGACATGCCGCCGCAGACGCCCGCGTTGCTGTTCTCCGGCAGGCTCACGGGCGAGGCGGTTCTCTCGCCCTTCCACGACGGCATCCTCTGCCTCGCCGGCGGCTCCGTCGTGCGCCACGGCGCGGGGATGACCGACGTCGGCGGTCGAGCGGACTTCAGCGACGCGTACGATCCGTCGCAAGGTCGCCAGCCTGGCGACGAGGTGCTGCTGCAGGTCTGGTACCGCGACCCCGCGGGACCGTGCGGGACCGGCTCGAACTTCACCCAGGCCGTGCGACTGCGCGTGAAGCCCTGAAGGCTGTCCGCACCCGACGCACGAGGGGCGCCCGCACGGACGCCCCTCGTGTTTCGTCGGCTGCAGGCCGTGCCCGCGCGCTCAGGCCTTCTCGACGACGCGAGGCCCGACCATCTCGCCGGGGACCACGGCCGCCTCGAACTCGTCGGCCGTCATGAAGCCGAGCCCCACGACCGCTTCGACGAGCGTCGTGTTCTCCTCGTAGGCCTTCTTGGCGACCTTCGCGGCCTTGTCGTACCCGATGTGGCGATTCAGCGCCGTGACGAGCATCAGCGACTGCTTCATGAGCTTGTCGACGCGCTCCGCGTCGAGCTCCAAGCCCTCGATGCAGTGCTCGCGGAACGACTCGCAGGCGTCGGACAGGAGCGCGCACGACTCGAGCACGTTGTGGATCATCACCGGCTTGAAGACGTTCAGCTCGAAGTTCCCCTGGCTGCCGGCGAAGCCGACCGCGGCGTCGTTGCCCATGACCTGCGCGGCGACCATCGTGACCGCTTCGCACTGCGTCGGGTTGACCTTGCCGGGCATGATCGATGAGCCGGGCTCGTTCGCGGGCAGCTTCAGCTCGCCGAGTCCGCAGCGCGGGCCCGAGCCCAGCCAGCGGATGTCGTTGGCGATCTTCATCAGCGCCGCGGCGGCGACCTTGTAGGTTCCGTGCAGGAAGATCAGCGCGTCGTGGCCGGCGAGCCCCGAGAACTTGTTCGGCGCCGTCACGAAGGCCAGCCCCGTCTGCGCCGCGATCTTCTTCGCCGCGAGCTCGGCGTAGTCCGGGTGCGTGTTGAGCCCGGTGCCCACCGCCGTGCCGCCGAGCGCGAGCTCGAACACGCTGGGCAGCGCGGCCTTGATGTTGCGGCGCGCGTCGGCGAGCTGTTGCACATAGCCGGAGAACTCCTGGCCCACGGTCAGCGGCGTCGCGTCCTGCAGGTGCGTGCGACCGATCTTGACGACGTCGGCCCAGGCCTCGGACTTCGCGCGGAAGGCGTTCTCGAGCGCCTGCAGCGCCGGCAGCAGGCGGTTCACCGTCTCCTCCGCCGCCGCGACGTGCATCGCCGTCGGGAAGGCGTCGTTCGACGATTGCGCGCGGTTGACGTGGTCGTTCGGGTGCACGGGCGTCTTCGAGCCGAGCTCACCGCCGAGCATCTGGATCGCGCGGTTCGAGATCACCTCGTTGGTGTTCATGTTCGACTGCGTGCCCGAACCCGTCTGCCAGACGACGAGCGGGAAGTGGTCGTCCCACTGCCCGTCGATCACCTCGTCGGCAGCCGTGAGCAACGCGTTCTGTTGCTCGGTGTCGAGCATGTCGAGTTCGCCGAGCTCGATGTTCGCTTGCGCGGCGCACTTCTTGACGATGCCCAGCGCGCGGATCATCGGGCGCGTGAAGCGCTGTCCGCCGATCTTGAAGTTCAGGCGCGAGCGTTGGGTCTGCGCGCCATACATGGCCTCGTTCGGGACCTCGATCGGCCCCATCGAATCGCGTTCGGTGCGGGTACTCATGACTGTCTGGGTGGTTCGCGTCGGAGCGACGCGGAGGGGTCTGCGCCGAGCGTGCGACGCGTGATTCGGTTGATCCGTTCCGAGGCCGGTAGCAGCCCGCCCGAAGAAGTGCTTCGGATGCCGGGGCGGCAGCATCCGCCTCGGTGTGGTGCCTGGAAACACAGGCGAATCGGTGGATTCGGCGAGGCTCTCAGGTGCCGTACCGTGGTGGAGGATATCGTCAGGGCGTCGAGTGAATTCTTCAACGGGCTGCTAGAGCAGGCCCATGTCGCGGAGCGCGTCCACGTCGGACAGGATCGCGCCCGCGGTCTTCTGCATCTGCGCGCGCGACTCCGCCGAGAGCGGCAGCTCGACGATGCGCTCGACGCCGTTCGCGCCCAGGATCGCGGGGACGCCCATGTAGAGGCCTTCGAAGCCGAACTCGCCGTTCAGCAGGCAGGCGCAGGGCAGCATGCGTCGTTGGTCATTGAGGATCGACGCGGCCATCGCGACCGACGCCGCGGCCGGCGCGTACCAGGCGCTGCCGGTCTTGAGCAGCTTGACGATCTCGCCGCCGCCGCCGCGCGTGCGGTCCGCCATCGCATCGACCTTCGCCGCGGGCACGAGGTCGAGCACCGAGACGCCGTTGACCGTGCAGTACTGCGGCATCGGCACCATCGAGTCGCCGTGCGCGCCGAGCACCATCGCGTCGACGTCCTGCACGCTGGTGCCGGTCTCCTCGGCGATGAACCAGCAGAAACGCGCCGAGTCGAGCACGCCCGCCATGCCGATCACGCGCTTCGCCGGGAAGCCCAGCTTCGCGCGCATCAAGGTGACCATGATGTCGAGCGGGTTCGTCACGACGATGACGACCGCGTCGGGCGAACCCGCCCGGATGTAGTCCGCGACCGCGGTGATCACGCGACCGTTCGTCTCGAGCAGGTCCGACCGGCTCATGCCCGGCGTGCGCGGCTTGCCGGCGGTGACGATGAAGACGTCCGAGCCCCAGGTGTCCGCGGGATCGTTCGTGCCGATCACGCGCGCGCCGGTGCCCTCGACGGCCGCCATCTGGTTCAGGTCGAGCGCGATGCCCTGCGGACGACCCTCGAGGATGTCGATCAGCACGACCTCACGGGCGAGTTCCTTCGAGGCAGCGAGCTGCGCGCAGGTCGAGCCGACGAAGCCGGCGCCGACGACGGTGATCTTGCGTTGCGGGATCTGGTTCATGGGGCGCGAGAGGATAGCGGATCCGGCGGCGAGATCGACGCACGACGCCCGGATCCAGCTGGAAGGGAGCCCCGTCGCGCCCTCCCTCCGCTCGGGTGCCGCACGTCCCGCGCGGGCGACGCGGGCACTCAACGCCCCGGTCGGTGCGCACGCGGGAGTGCTCGTCGACGCGGCCCCTCCCTCAGGGCAGCAGGATCTCGTCCGCCGCCATCAGGATCGGCGGGCACTTGTCGGTCGCCACCCACAGGCGGAAGAGCGTCTCCCCCCAGTGGTCGGTGTGGTTCCCCTCGCGCAAGGCCTCGACGTAGTCGCGCGACACGGTCTGGTAGTAGACCGCCACCTTGGCGCGCCGTGCATCGGTCGGCGGAACGAAGTGGGTGTCGTGCCAGTGCTGCCCGTCCGCGTAGTCCGCGCCGACCACGGGCGCGCCCGCGCGCTCGAAGGCGGCCTGCACGAACCCGCGGGGAGGGATGCGATTGTCCTTCACGATCGAGTTCGCGAGTGCCATGTGCGAGGTCGTCCCCGCCGGCAAACCGGTCGCCGCGGCGGCCGACGCGCTGAGCCCGACGTGCATCTCGTAGACCGTCGTGTCGTCGGCCCACAACTCGGCCCGGAGGGGGTCGTAGGCTCCGCGCTCGGCGACCAAGGCATCGTTCTCGTCGTAGAAGCGCACGTTGACCCAAACGCGGCGCCCCTCGATGTGCCCCGTCGGCAGCTTGTGGCCGGATTCGTTGACCACCCGCGTGACGAGTTCACCGTTCTGAACGAAGAGCTGGAGGCTGACCGCCTTGGCGAGCATCTCCTCCGCGTTGCGGATACCGGCCCGAACCGCGCGCGGATTCACGCGGTCCTCGCCGGTGTACTGTGCGTAGCGCATGATGATGCGCAGCACCCACGCGGACGCCCCGGCGAACTCGTGTCTCGCGATGTCAGGTCGATCAGTGCCGAGCTTCGCCATGCGCCCCGCCGCGCGCGGCATGTGGCAGTCTTGACACGTCTGCACGACCGATGCGCCGTCACCCCCGAACCGACCCCCCATGTCGACGCCGCCGTTCGCGAACTCCGAGAGCTTCCACTCGGTGTAGGTGCGCTCGAGCGGGAACAGGTCCCGCATCGGAGCGTCCGTCGGTGCGTCGAGCACGTTGTACTCGTAGGTCCCGTCCGCCTGCCGCTCGACGCCGACGTTGCCTACGTCGTGACAGCTTCCGCAGAAGTCGCCGGACCTGTGGAACGGAGAGTCCAGCATGACGTGCGGCGGTTGGGTCGTGCCGCGCGCACCGCGCCGATAGCCCTCGGGATCGAGCACGAACATCGCGTTGCCGTACTCACTCGGCGGATCACTCATGAGTGCCTCGAGCACGCGCTCGTCACGCAACGGGCTGATGCCCGGCTTGTAGATCGGATCCACCATGGCGTGGCAGACGTGGCAGGCGACGCCGTCGCCGGCGAGGTAGTCGAGCTGGCCCGGCTCCGTGGCGTCGAGTTGGCCCGTGATCGTCGCAGCAGGGATGTGGCACCGCACGCAGAACGGGCCGACGTTCGCGAGGTCCTGCCGAGCCGTCGCGAGCTGCGCCCAGAACAGCGGGTCCTGCGCGGCCAGCCCCATCAAGCTGCCTTGCCAAGTGTCGTAGGGACTGACGGCGAGGTCGTAGTCCGCGTGGCACATCGCGCAGTTGACCGACTCTTGGAAGGGGACCGGGTTCGCCTCCCCCTCTCGCGTGCCGGGAAGTCGGAAGTCCTCGGCCGTGGTGGGGATCAGGGCGCCCGCGGCCAATCCGCCGCCCGTGAGGAGTGCCGCGACGGCGAGAAGTGTGGAGATCTGCATGCGGTGAGACCCTTTACATCATTTACCGGTCTGCATATCCGATTCTAGCCCGCAGCGGCGCGGCCGGCGCGAGAAGTCGCGAAATCAGCGCAGCTCCAGCAAGCCGAAGACGTCGACGTCGCCGAAGGTCTCCGTCGCCGCGCGGTAGTTCGTGCCGACCGTGTAGGAGGCCTGCCACGGCATGTCGAACGGATCGCTGACCTGCCCCAGGGCGGCGGCCGCTTCGGCGCGCGTCAGCGAGGTGCGTTCCTTGGCGCGCAGCAACGCGAGCAACGGCCCGACGGCGCGCGCGTCGCCCACCTGCGCGAGCGCGCGCAGGACGCCGATGCGGCTCTCCTGGCTGCCCGCGACGCCGAGCTGTTCGATCAGCGTGAACACGACCGACTTGTGACCGAGCAGCGCCAACGCCACGGAGGTGCGCTCGAGCACGAGCGGGCGGAAGAGCAGGTTCAGGCCGCTCGACTCCGTCGCGATCGGGCGCGACTTGTGGAACTGCATGGTCTCCTCGAGCTTCTCCGCGCTGCGCGACTCGCCCATCAAGCCGATGGCGACGAGCAGGTCGCCGCGCGCGCGGTCGCGTCGGCGGTAGTCCCACATGCGTTCTTCGAGCATCTCGCGGTGCTCGGAACCGCGCGCGAGCCCGAGGCCGATGCCATACCCACCGACGTCGTCCGGCGACTTCGTCTTCTCGGTCTCTTTCGCGAGCAGCTCGATCAGGTCGACGCTCGGCGCCTCGCCGTGTTCGAGCAGCCCGCGCGCGTAGACGCCGAGCGCGAGTCCGGCCCACGGCTTGCCGCGGCTCGAACCGCGCTGAACGTAACCCGAGAGCTGCGCCTCGACGGCGTCGCGCGCCGCGAAGGGATCGGGGCCGCTGCCGGGTCGCGAGCCGACCTGCGCGAGGGCGATCAGCGAGAAGAACTGCACCTGCTGGTCGCCCTGGCCCGACGACTTGACGAGCGTGTCGCGCACGCGCTTGTCGAGCCCGTCCGCGTCGCAGTCGGCGAGCATGCCCAGCGCGAGCGCCGCGCTCTGCCGAACTTCGTTGCGCCCGCCGCCGCCGCGCGCGAGCGCACGCCGTAGGCTGTCGACGACGAGCTCACGCCACTCGTCGTCGAGGTCCCGAGCCAGCTTGGCGAGCGACGTCGCGGCGTGAGCGCGCGCGAGGATCTCGGTGCGCTCGGACTCGAAGCTGTCGAGAAGGAAGGCGACGAGCGCCTCGCGGGACGCGCTGGGCGGTAGCTCGGAGGCCGCTTCCAGGTCCTGCCCGCCGGCTTCGATCGTGCAGAGGCCCAGCGCGAGCACGCAGGCCACTTGTTGGTCGCGCGACGCGCCCTTCTGCTGCAAGCCCTCGGCGAGGTGCAGCGCCGCGTAGCGCTTCGCCTCGGCGATGGGCGCGCGCTCCGCCCCGAGCCCGAGCGCGTAAGCGGCGACCGCGCGCATGCGGTACGGAACGGACGACCGACGCGTCAGCGTGCGTCCTTGCTCGTCGTCGAGCAGCACGTGCGCGAGCGGCTGCAGCGCGTTCGGATCGGCGCACAGTCCGAGCGCGAGCACGGCGGACTCGGCGACGCGCGTCTGGCGCTGCTCGAGCTGTGAGCCGAGGAAGGCGACGAGGTCGCGACCTTCTGCGATCTCGCCCGCGGCGGCGGAACCGATGCGGCCGAGCGCGATCAAGCTGGCGGAGCGCAGCTGGATCGGTTCGGAGCCCAAGGCGATCTCGACGAGCGCCGGCACGACTTCCGCCTGCAACTGCGCGAGGTCCGGCGTCAGTTCCTTGCGCGGCACCGGCGTCTGCCCGGTCCCGAGGTAGTGGTCCTGGTCACCGCTCGACGTCGGCAGCTCGCGCACGTGGTCTGCGAGCCGCAGGTAGTAGGCCTCGTTCCAGTCCCACCAACGCTGCCAGCTGGTCAGGTTCTCGACGACCGGCGTCTCTTCCTCCGGATCGTCGAAGTTAGGCGCGGACCCGTCGGTCTGCGCCGTCGCCAGCGGCGCACAGCAGCAGACGACGAACGCGACCCGCTGAATCAGCGTCTTCATCGACTCAGTCCGCGAGCTCCGCGCTGGCCTTCTTCCACCAGTCGCGCCACTTCTTGATCGCCTTCGCGCGCTCCGACTCCGAGCCGCCCGGGTCGAAGCCGAAGCTGCGCCCCGTGATCGCGCGCAGGCTGAGCATCGCTCGCTCGCGCACCGCCGTCTCGGGATCCTCGAGCGTGCGGATCAGCGGCTCCACCGCGTCGACCGCCGCCAGGTCGCCGAGCGCGCCGGCCGCGGCCATGCGAACCCAGATGTCTTCGTCCTCGAGCAGCGGCACGAGGTGCGGCACGACCGCCGGGTCGCCGCTCTCGGCGAGCGCCTGCACCGCGTTCCAGCGCACCGCGGAGTCCTCGCTGTTCAAGTCGTCGAGCGCGACCTGCCAGGCGGGTCCGGCGTCGAGCTCGTCGTCGGTCGTCGCGGGCACGAGCGCGCCGGAGTGCACCAGGTCCTCGAGCGCGGAGAGGCGGTCGGCGAGCGCTGCGAAGTGCTGCTTCTCCTCGAGCGCGGCGACGAGCATCGTGTCGAGTCGCGACTGCAGTTCCTCGTCGGTCGCGTGCAGGTCGGCATCCATCGCGCGCATCGTCGTCTCGATCGATGCGAGGCGTTCGCGGCTCGCGGCGAGGGACTCGTTCAGCTCCCGCAGCTTGCCGGTCAGCTCGATCGTCACGACGTCGAACTTCTTGGTGAGGTCGGTCTCGAGTTCGTCGAGATTCCCCGCCACGCCCGCCACCATGCCGTCCATGCGACCCGAGAGGTGCGCGAGCTTGCGGTCGAGACCCGCGTGACCGTCGCGCAGGTTCTGCTTCTGCAAGTTCGACTCCTCCATCAAGCGCAGCATCCCGAGCGCGCCGCCCGCCAGCGCGAGCACGGCGATGAAGAGCGCGAGCCCCGCGAACACCGCGCTGCCGCGGCCGGAGCGCGGGACCGGCGCAGCGGCGCGATCGGTTGCAGCGTGCGGGGTGCCCTCCTGCACGGCGAGCAGCGACGGCGGCACCGGGATCGCCTGCGTGTCACCCGGGTCGTGGATGGCCCCTTGGCCGCCCATGGCGGCGTCGCACGCGGCGCAGACGACGCGCCCCTTGCGTCGGAAGGCCCGCCCGTCCGCCAGGTGTCCCACCGGCACGGATTCGTTGCAGAGGTCGCAGAAGAGGATGTCCATCGTCGGGCTCGCCATGTCCTAGTTAAGCTGGATCGGGGCTGGAGGACCTGCAAAGCAGGGACCACCGAGATGCCCCGCGGAGCATTTCTCCAGGGATCGCGGTCCCGTCCCAGGCCCCCCGAGGGGCGCAGGGCTGGACCCCTGCCAGGCATCATGTAGGCTCTTCGGATCGTGCGACAAGATCAACTCGGCATTCCGACCGCGCTCGCCGCGGACCTCGATCGCAAGGGACACGAGTTCCTGGCGGAGTTCCTGCGGGCCCACGTGCGGCGCCATCCGCGCAACCTGGACGCGCTGGCCGAGCTGGGACACGCGCTGACCAAGCTCGGTCGACTGGACGAGGGCCTCGAGGTGGATCGGCAACTCGTGCGTCTGGTTCCCGACAATCCGACCGTGCACTACAACCTGGCCTGCTCGCTCGCCCTGCTGAACCGCAAGGACGACTCGCTCGACGCCCTCGAAGCCGCGGTCGACCTGGGCTACGCGGACACGGCCTTCCTGCTCGCTGACGACGACCTGGTCGTCCTGCGTGGCGAGCTGCGCTTCGAGCGCCTGCTGCGCCGACTCGAGGCCGGCGCGCCGGCGCGCTAGCGACGGACCAGCGGGTCGCTCTGGCGCTTGGCCCACCACTCGCGCCACTCGTTGACCGCCGTCTCGCGGGCGATGCCCTCGGACTGCGGGTCGTAGCCGAAGCGCTGATGCGTGGCCTCGTAGAGCGCCTGAGCACAGAGCGCGCGGATCATCACGCGCTCGTCCTCGAGGCCGTCGATCAGGTGCGGCACCATGCTCCAGTCGCCGAGGCGCAAGAGCGTGCGCGCGCGCTCCAGAGCGAGATCGATTTCGCTCTCCGGCGGCCACGGGATCTCGCGCAGCGGACCGACGAGGCGGCTGTCCCCCGTCGCGCCGAGGGCCGCGAGGGCCGAACCGGCGACGTCCATGCGCGGATCGCTGACCATCGCCAGCAGGGTCGGGTACGCCGGCTCGCCGACGGAGGCGAACCAGTGGATCATCTCGATCCGCTCGTAGCCGTGCGTCCACGGCAAGCGCTCGGCCTGCTGCTCGATCTCCTGCGCCAGCATCGGCGAGGGCTCGAGCCACGGACCCGCGGCCGCCCGCGTGGGGTGGTTGGGGTCGCCCTCCGTCACGCAGGACGCGAGGGAGAGGACGCTGAGGGCGCAAGCGGCGAAGAGGAGCGAAGTCGGCTTCATGGGATCGGACTCGGATCGAAGGCGGAGGCGGAACGCCGCACGGCGCACTCACCGCAGCCTTCATCGGCCCTCCTCCGTCCGGGCCTGAAGAACCCGCGGGCGGCGTTCCGAAAGCAGGAAGCGGAAAGTTCTTCCCGGTCGGCGTCGCGGCCGGCGAGGCCCTCAGGACGGCTCGGACGGGCCGGCGAGCAGCGTCCAGAGGGCGCTCCCGAAGACCGCCGCGAGGCCCAGGCCGAGCATCCACCACGCGGCGGGGTGCGGTCCGCTGCCCTCCGGCGCCGCGTCGCGGAAGGCCTCGGGCGCGCGCGGTACGCGCACGGCGCGGCGCGCCTCCGGCAGGAAGGCGGCGCCGCCGAGCCCGGCGAGCGGGAGGACCAGCGGCGGCTCGGCCGAGCGCAGGACGAGTGGTCCCGACTGCGCGGCGAGCGCGAGCTCGCCGGGCCACGCGCCGGTCCGCGTGTCCGAGAGGTCGCGTCCCGAGGCGGCGAAGGGCAGCGCGACGAGCACGGTGCCGACGCGCTCGCGTGCCGCGGGTTCGAGCGCGCGAAGTGACGCGACATCGCGCCACACCTCGAGCTCGAGCAGGGCGGGCAAGTCGTGCCCGCAGCCGGTCAACAGGAGTCGATCCTGGTCGACGCGGGCCGCGAGCGCGACGTCGCGTTGCGCGCCCCGAGCGAGCGCGCGCCACAGCGGCGCGAGATCGGTCGCACCGAGCTGACCAGCCCAACCGTCGCCCGGCCGCGTGGCCAAGGCGGCGGTCGAGCCGCCGGCTGCGCGCACGATCGCGAGCAAGGGCGCACCGTCCGGCGCGGCCCACAACACGCCGGCACCCGCGCGGTCGACGCAGCGCACGGCGCGCGCGAGTTGCACCTCGACGCGAAAGGCGTCGGCGAGCGCGCGCGCTTCGGCGGGTTCGTCGGGACGCGCGGGCAAGGCGCGCGCCGCGTCGCCTTCGAGCGTGCGTTCGGCGCCGACCTCCTCGCGGAAGAGTTCCGTCAGCTCGTCGAAGTCCTCCGCGCGCGCGAGACGTCCGCCGGGACCGACGAGCAACGAGAGGAAGGACTCGTCCGCGGCGGGACCGGCCGCGAGGGCGCTGAGCTCGCGGTGCGTCGCGCGGAAGCTCTCGCGGATGCGTTCCGCGCGCTCCGCGGGGCGCAAGGCGTCGTCCTCGCGACCGTCGGAGAGCAGCACGACCGTGGCGCGCTCGACGGGAGCGTCGAGCCGACTGCGCCCGACGACGTCGAGGCAGTCGAGGATCTCCGTCGCGCCGCCGCGCACATCGACGGCGCGCAAGCGCGCGAGCGACTCCTCGTCCGCGCGCTCGTTCGCTTCGGCGAGGATCACGCGCGGCCCGAGCGCGTTCGAGAAGAGCTGCAGCACGACGCGGTCCGCGTCCGCGACGAGCGGCAACAGGCCTTCGAGCGCCCGGCGCACGGCAGCGAAGGGTTCACCGCGCATCGAGCCGGAACCGTCGACGAGGAACAGGCGCTCGACGGGCGGACCGCTCGGGTCCGCGGCCTCGAGCGGAGACCAAGCCGCGACGCGCGACGCTTCCGGACCGCGCGGGCGCTCGAGCCACGACCAGCCGCCGCAGCGGAACCACCCGCCGCCGCGCGCGAGCACGGCTTCGATCGTCGCGTGCGGCAGCCGGTCGGCGGCGAGGTCGAAGGTGCAGACGAGGTCGAGGTCCGTCGGCAGCGGATCCAGCGCGCGCGGCGTGCGCACGATCCAGTCGATGCCGGGCGTCGCGCCGTCGAGCCACGCGCGCAGGGCGTCGAGCTCCGACTCGGGCGCCACGGCGAGCGCGACGCGCGCGTCACCGACTCGACTCGCGGCTTCGGCGACGTCGTTCTCGGGCAGCGGATCGCCGGAGCGCAACGCGCCGGGGCCGCGCAGCTCGAGGCGCGCGCGCAGCACGATCGCACCGCTGCGCGCGACGCCGAGCGGGATGGTGAGGCGTTGGATCGAAGCGTCGTCCGGCCACGCGAGCTCGGTCGAGGAGGTCGAGGCGCCCGACGCGTCGCGGTAGTCGCAGACGAGCTTCAGTTCGGAACCCGCGCTCCAACGCGCCGCGCCCTCGGCGCCGGAGTCGAGCGACCACTCGAGCGCGGCGGAGAGCGGCGCGCCCGGCTCGACCGCGGTCGGCAAGCGCAGCGCGTGGATGCGCGCGTCGGGCAGGCTCGGCGCGGGCAACGCTTCGAAGCGCACGTCGACGCCGTGCCCCGCGAGCTCGGCGAGCAAGTCGGACGCATCACGACCGCGCTGCGTTCCGTCTCCGACGACGAGCAGGCTCCCGGGCGGACGACCGGGCGTGAGCAGAGCCGCTCGCGCGAGCTCGAGGCCGGCGGCGAGGTCGCACGCCGCGCTCTTCTCCGGCGGGCCGAGCGGCGCGTCGCCGCGGGCGAGACGCGCGAGCGACTCGCGCGGATCGCCGGGCGGCAGCCACCAGCGCGCGCCGCGGTCGAAGAGTCCGACCGCCAGCTCCGCGCCCTCCGCCTCCGCCGCCGCGGCTTCGCGCGCCACGAGCCGCGAGAGGTGTCCGGCGTAGCCCGGCTCGCGCCGACGCACGGGCGCGGACGCGTCGACGAGCACGCACGCGAGCCGCGGCAGCTCGAGGACTTCGCCGCGCGGGCGCGGCCAAGCGAGCCAGGCCGCTGCGAGCAAGCACAGCACGCCCAACCAGCCGACGCTGGCCGCGGGCCGGCCGCGCCGCTCAGCCGCGCGCACCCGCCTCCCCCGCGCCGGCGAGCGCGCGACGAGTCGCGCCGATCCAGCCGCCGCCGAGCAAGCGATCGCCGTCGTAGAAGGCCGCGCCCTGGCCCGAAGCCACGGCGAGCTGCGGTTCGTCGAACTGCACCGTCGCGCTGCCGTCCGCCTCGACGCCGATCGTCGCGAGCGCCGGCGTGCAGTGGTAGCGGTACTGGACGCGCGCACGGAGCTCGCCGCCCTGTGGCACGTCGAAGCCGATCCAGTTCAGCTCGTTCACCTGCATCGAGGTGAAGGTCGCCTCGTCGCCCGTGCCGAGCACGACGCGTCCGTCGTCGGGGTGCACCTCGACGACGTAGAGCGGCGTGCCCCCGCCGACGCCGTGCCCGCGACGCTGACCGATCGTGAAGTGTTCCGTGCCTTCGTGCGTGCCGAGCAGCTTGCCGCTCGTGTCGACGAGCGTGCCCGGGTGCAGTTCCACGCCCTCTTCCTCGAGTAGCTTGCGGTAGTCGTTCGACGGCACGAAGCAGATCTCTTGGCTATCGCGCTTCGCCGCCGTGCGCAGCCCGGCCTCGGCCGCCAGCGCGCGCACTTCCGACTTCTGCATGCCGCCGAGCGGCAGGTGCGTGCGCGCCAGGTTCGCCTCGGCGACGCAGAACAGCTGGTACGACTGGTCCTTCGTGTGGTCGACGCCGCGCCGCACGTGCGGACGGCCGTCCACCATCTCGATCCGCGCGTAGTGCCCGGTCGCGACGCCCTCGCAGCCGAACTCGTCCGCGAAGCGCATCAGCGCGTCGAGCTTCAGGTCACGGTTGCAGACCGCGCACGGGTTCGGCGTGCGCCCGGCCGAGTACTCCTTCAAGAAGTAGTCGATGATCACCCGGAACTCGCGCTTCAGGTCCACCGCGTGGAACGGGATGCCGAGCTTCGCCGCGACCATCCGCGCGTCCCGCGCGTCCGAGACCGAGCAGCACGCCTTCTTGCACGACTCCGCCTCGTCCACCTTCACGCCGTTGCGCATGAAGAGCCCCACGAGCTCCTTCCCCTCCCGCTGGAGCATCCAGGCAGTGACGGTCGAGTCCACGCCGCCGGACATGGCGACGACGAGGCGCTGAGCGTTGCGGGGGTCGGGGGTGTGCATGGGGTCGGTCGAGGGCCGGGAGAACGCGCATGGTAGCAGGCGATACCGTGCCGCAACTGTTTCGTTCACGAAGCGCGTGGAGCCGGCGCCCTGTGGGCGCCGGCTCCACGCGCTTCGTGAACGAAACAGTTGCGGCACGGTACGTTCTTCGACGGCACGGTTCTGCCGCTACAGGCCCTTCAGTGCGCGTTTCATCTCCTCCAGCACACCGAACTGACGAGCCATCTTCCGCACGTGCCCGCGTTCGATCTCCGCTCGATCACCCGCACCGTGTTCGCCTTGCGGCAGGTAGAAGACCGCGCCACCTTTCGGCGGATACACATGCCAGCGATGCTGCCCTTCCACCCAACGACAACCGGGAAGGCACTCGTCCAACGCCTTCCGGATCTTCTTGAGTCGAACTCGACCCGATGACGCCACTAGGCTGCGAGGACCGGGCTGGAGTCGACCTCATTGCCCCCAGTCCCCAGATGCGAGAGGTCGACGACCTCGAATCGCACCTGCCGGTCGGCATCGCCGGTCTCGAGGGCGGGGTCTTCGTATCGCCCGCTGCGCACCACCTCGACCGCGCCTCGCCACAGCTCGGTCATCCGGTCTTCCGTCGAGCCGAGGAACACCTCGCACTTCGCCCGAAAGTCATCGATGGAGTTCGCTTCGGCCGCGAGATCGAAGAGCACCTCCGTCCACGACTTGCGGAACTCCACATACGCGACCCCTCGATCGTTGCCGCCGCCGGCAATACCGACCGGCGCAACACCCGAGATCCAGGCTTCTTCGCGATCGTCGACCCTCTCGATTTCGAGGAGAGCCCGACCGTTCATCCTGACGCCGGCCAGGAACCCGTCGCCTGCGACGAGCTGGCGGAAGGAGAAAAGTAGCGGCAGGGACGTGAGCGGATCTTGCATCTTGGACCTTCGAGGTTCCTTGCCGGCGGGCGGTCGCCTCACCGGGATCCCGGAACGACCGGGGCAGCACCCCAGTGTATAGGACCTAGCTGCTGTCTGTTCGGCTACAGGCCTTCTCAGCTGAAATTCTGCGGACGGAAGTGTTCCGGACTTGGAGCCAGGTCTCGCGGCCCGGTTCGGCGCGTCGGAAGATCGGCCTCGCGGAGAGCGAATTCGGGGGCCTGGAGCCAGCCAGGTCCGCTTTCAATCACATGTCCGCGTCGCTAGTCTCCGCCTGAAGAACATCTCTTCCCCGACAGGAGCACCACGCGTGACCGCTTCCCCCTCGCGAGGGCGCCGACCCGAAACCGACCTCGCATGACCACCCCGCACCAGTGCAAGTACTGGGCGGCGCAGCTCGCGCTGAACGGGCCCTCCGGCTCACTCGGGCAGCTCTCGCGGTCGCTGTCGAACTCCCGGATCGACCTGAACCCGCACCAGGTCGATGCGGCGCTCTTCGCCGTGCGCTCCCCTCTCTCCAAGGGAGTCGTCCTCGCCGACGAGGTCGGCCTGGGCAAGACGATCGAAGCCGGGCTCGTCCTGGCCCAGCGCTGGGCCGAGCGGCACCGGCGCATCCTGGTGATCGTGCCCGCGACGCTGCGCAACCAGTGGGCGCAGGAACTGCAGGAGAAGTTCCACCTGCCGTCGATCGTGCTCGAGTCCACGGCCTTCAATCGACTCGTCAAGGAAGGCTCGACGAACCCCTTCGTCCAGGACGACTGCATCGTCATCTGCTCCTACCACTTCGCGGCCAACAAGGCCGCCTTCGTGGACAGGCAGCCCTGGGACCTGGTCGTCATCGACGAGGCGCACCGTCTGCGCAACGTCTACAAGCCGGGCAACAAGATCGCGCGAGCCCTGCAGGAGCACATCCACGCCGAGGACAAGGTGCTCTTGACCGCGACGCCCCTGCAGAACTCCCTGATGGAACTCTACGGGTTGATCGGCTTCATCGACCCCCATGTCTTCGGCGACGAAGTCTCCTTCCGCGAGCAGTTCGTGAGGAACGACGACGAGACCGCGCGCAACGCCCGTCTCAGGCGGCGCCTCGACCCCGTGTGCCACCGCACGCTGCGCCGACAAGTCGTCGAGTACATCCGCTTCACCCGGCGCATCCCCATCACCCACGAGTTCCTCCCCACCGACGAGGAACACCAGCTCTACGAAGACGTCTCCGCCTACCTGCGTCGCGAGCGCCTGCACGCCTTGCCCACCGCGCAGCGCATGCTGATCACGATGGTGCTGCGCAAACTGCTCGCCTCCTCCAGCTTCGCGATCGCCGGCACCCTGCGCTCCCTACAGCGCCGACTCGAGACGGAACTGCGCGAGTTGCCCGTCGACGAGGACGCCGAACTGGAATCCGACTACGAGAGCCTCGGCGAGACACGCGACGAGTGGGGTCTCGAAGACGACGCCGAGGAGGACGTGCCGACCAGTGACCGCGAGTCCATCCAGGCCGAAATCGACGCTCTTCGCGGTTACGTCGCGCTCGCCGAGCGCATCGAGCACAACGCGAAGGGCCACGCCCTGCTCGACGCGCTCGAAGTTGCCTTCCGCAAGACGTCGGAACTGGGTGGCCGGCCCAAGGCCGTGGTGTTCACCGAGTCGATGCGCACCCAGGCGTACCTCTTCGACCTCCTGGAACGCTCGGGATACGAGGGTCGCGTGGTGCTGATGAACGGCACGAACAACGACGCCCGTTCCAAGGAGATCTACGGCGAGTGGGCCGAGCGCCGCGGGAGCGCGCGAGGCGGAAGCCGGCAAGTGGACGTCAAGGCCGCCATCGTCGAAGAGTTCCGCGACCGCGCCACGATCCTGGTCGCGACGGAAGCCGCCGCGGAAGGCGTGAACCTCCAGTTCTGCTCTCTGGTGGTCAACTACGACCTGCCCTGGAACCCGCAGCGCATCGAACAACGCATCGGCCGCTGTCACCGCTACGGTCAGAAGCATGACGTCGTCGTCGTCAACTTCCTGAACAAGCGCAACGCCGCCGACCAGCGCGTCCACCAGCTGCTCGCCGAGAAGTTCCACCTCTTCGACGGCGTCTTCGGATCCAGCGACCAGGTGCTGGGCGCGCTCGAATCCGGCGTCGACGTCGAGCGACGCATCGCGGAGATCTACCAGGAGTGCCGCAGCGAGGAAGCGATCGCCGAAGGCTTCGCGCGCTTGCAGGCCGACCTGGACGAGGAGATTCAGGACCGCATGGCCCAGACTCGCAGTTTGGTGCTCGAACACTTCGACGAGGACATCCACCAGCGCCTGCGCTTGCACCGCGATCGCGCACAGGTCGCCCTCGATGACCGCGAACGGCGTCTCTTGGCCTTGACCAGGCACGAGTTGGGCACGGACGCGCACTTCGAGGACGGCCTCGCCCGCTTCGACTACCGCCCCGACGCGAGCCCGCTGGCGGAACCCGGCACCTACAACTTCGACTGGCGCGAAGCCGAGCGTCGCGGCGACGAGTTCTTCCGCACCGACCACCCTCTGGCCCGCGCCGTCATCGACCGGGCCCTGGGCCGCGAGACCGAGTGCGCGACGATCACCTTCGACTACGACGCCTACGGCGCGACCGTCTCGATCCTCGCCGAGCGACTCGGCGCCCGAGGTTGGCTGCGGGTCGCACGGGTCCGGGTGCAGTCCGTCGAGGCCGAGGAACACCTCATCGTGACCGCCGGGGTCGAGGATCCGGAGGAAGCGGGGTCGCTGGTCGTCCAACTGCTCGACGCGGAGTGGTGCGACCGCCTGCTGAACCTCCCCGGATCTCTGGGCCCGACCCTCGGCGTCCCGGCCCTCGCCGACGGGGCGCTCGAATCCGCGCTCGCGGACGAGCACGCGCGCCTCCTGGCCGAGATCGAGCAGCGCAACGGCGCCTACTTCGAGGAAGAGGTCGAGAAGCTCGACCGCTGGGCCGAGGACGTCAAGTCCGGCTTGGAGCGCGAGCTGAAGGAGATCGACGCCGAGATCCGGGCCGCGAGCAAGGAGTCGAAGACCAAGGTCGTGCTCGCGGAGAAGGTCGCGGCGCAACGCCGTGTCCGACAGCTCGACCAGCGCCGCGCGCGGAAGCGGCGCGAACTCTACGAGGCCCAGGACGAGGTCGATCGTCGGCGCACGGAACTGATCGAGGAGACCGAAGCGCGGCTCCGCACCAGCGCGGATCGCGAGACGCTGCTCACGATCCGCTGGGAGCTCCCGCTCGGGACGCGAAACTGAAGGACGGCCGGATGGCGCACAAGAAGCAGAAGCTCGAACTCACCTGGATCGGCAAGGAGGACCGACCGCGGCTGGAGCCGCGGATCTTGATCGAGGATCCGGAGTTGTCGTATCACGCGCCGAAGCGGGTGTCGGGGAAGGACATCTTCGACAATCTGTTGATTCGGGGCGACAACCTGCTGTCACTGAAAGCACTAGAGCACGAGTTCCGCGGCAAAGTGCGATGCGCGTTCATTGACCCGCCTTACAACACAGGCTCAGCCTTCAAGCACTACGATGATGGGCTGGAACACTCCACGTGGCTGAGCCTGATGCGAGACCGCCTAGCGCTGATTCGCGAATTACTAAGCCTGGACGGCTCCATTTGGATCTCCATTGATGACAATGAGAGCCACTATCTCAAAGTTCTCTGCGACGAGATCTTTGGGCGCACCAACTTCGTCGCCACGGTTGTCTGGCAGAAGAATCACGCGCGAAACAACTCTGCAAAGTACCTTGCTGACGACCACGACTTCATCCTTGTGTATGCGCGCGAGCTTGATCACTGGCGCCGAAACAAGGTTGAGCGCACAGCGGCAAGCGATGCGGACTTCTGGAACCCGGACAATGACCCCCGAGGAGAGTGGCGGCGCTCCGATCTCACCGCGGCGAAGCCGTACGGGGATGGCAAGTACGAGGTCGTAGGACCACTGGGTGACAAGTTCACACCTCGAGAGAACCGATGGTGGAGCCTCTCTCGCGAGTCGTTCGAGGAGCTTGTAGGCGACAATCGCATTTGGTGGGGAAAGACCCGACGCACGTTTCCGTTCAGGAAGCGATTCCGTTCCGAGTTGGGGGGCCTGGTCCCGAACACTGTCTGGCTCAGCGGTGAGGTCGGCAACAACAGAGAAGCCAAGCAAGAAGTCACGCGGATCTTTGGCAGGGACAAGATCTTCTCTACTCCGAAGCCTGAGAGGCTTGCCGAACGGGTGATCAACATCGCTACTGATCCTGGAGACTTGGTTTTGGACTCGTTCGCGGGGTCGGGCACTACGGGCGCCGTCGCTCACAAACTAGGTCGAAAGTGGATCATGGTGGAGCTCGAGGAGCATGCAGAGACACACATCGTGCCCCGGCTCAAGCAAGTCATTGATGGCTGCGACAAGGGGGGCATGAATGCCCAGGCAAACTGGAAGGGCGGAGGCGGATTCCGCTTCCTTCGCCTGGCCGACTCCCTGCTCCAAAAGGACAAGTGGGACAACTGGGTCGTCAGCAAGACCTACCGCCCCGAGATGCTCGCCGAGGCCGTGTGCAAGCTCGAGGGCTTCCGCTACGAACCCGATCCGGAAGTGTTCTGGATCCACGGCCGCTCGACGGAGACGGACTTCCTCTACGTCACGACGCAGAACCTCTCGCGCGAGCAGCTCGCCTTCCTCAGCGAGCAGGTCGGTCCGGATCGGACGCTGTTGATCTGCTGCTCCGCCTTCCGCGCCAAGCGCGACGAGTTCGGGAACCTGACATTGAAGAAGATCCCGCAGGCCGTGCTGAGCCGCTGCGAGTGGGGTCGGGACGACTACAGCTTGAACGTCGAGGCGCTCCCGCCCGCAGAGGCGGCGGCGGAACTCGAGGAGGACGCTGATCAGGCCGAGAGCGGCGAGGACGCCCCGACCGCGGGCCGTCGGCGCAAGGCCAAGCGAAAAGCCAAGCGCAAGACCGCGATGCAGGACCTGCCCCTGCTCGACCTCATGGGTGAGGGCGAAGAGGCAGCGCGATGAGTCGCCACGTGAACGCGATCAGCGGTCGCCTGAGCCTGCGCGACCCGCAGCGCGAGTCGCTCGAGATCCTGGACCGCGTGATGGAGATCGCGCAGCCGCACAAGGGCGGGGATCCGTCGAAGGTTCTCGCGGCGATCCGCGCGGAGGAGCGCTTCCAGTCCGTCGAGGACTTCGAGCGCGCGTTCCCCAGCCTCTGCTTCGCGCTGGCCACCGGCGTCGGCAAGACGCGCCTGATGGGCGCGTTCATCAGCTACCTCTACCTCGAGCACGGCATCCGGAACTTCTTCGTGCTGGCGCCGAACCTGACGATCTACAACAAGCTGGTCGTCGACTTCACGCCCAACACGCCGAAGTACGTCTTCCAGGGCATCGCCGAGTTCGCCGTGAAGGCGCCGGCCATCGTGACGGGCGACAACTACGAGGACGTGTCGGCGCGCATCAACCTGTTCCAGGACGACGACGTCACGATCAACGTGTTCAACATCGCGAAGTTTGCCAGTCGCTCGAAGGACGCGCGAAAGGTCTGGCGACTGTCGGAGTTGTTGGGCCAGTCGTACTTCGACTACCTGGCCGGCCTCGACGACCTGGTGATCCTGATGGACGAGGCGCACCGCTATCGAGCCGGTGCCAGCATGAAGTCGATCGAAGACCTCGATCCGGTGCTCGGCATCGAGCTGACCGCGACGCCGCAGGTGCAGTCCGGGACGCGCAAGACGCCGTTCAAGAACGTGATCTACAACTACCCGCTCGCTGCCGCGATGCGCGACGGGTACGTGAAGGAACCCGCGGTGGGCACACGGCGGGACTTCGATCATCGGAGCATGAGCGAAGCACAGCTCGATCAGCTGAAGCTCGAGGACGGGGTGCGGCTGCACGAGGCGGTGAAGGTCCACCTCGAGGTCTACGCGCAGGAGAACGGTTTCCACAGGGTCAAGCCCTTCATGCTGGTCGTCGCGACGGAGACGGACCACGCGAACGAGATCGTCGCGCTGATCGAGAGCGAGGCCTTCTTCGAGGGACGCTACAAGGGCCGCGTGATCCAGGTCCATTCCGGGCAATCCGGCGAGGAGAAGGACGAGAACGTCGCGCGACTGCTCGCCGTCGAGGACCCCGACGAGAAGACCGAGATCGTGGTGCACGTCAACATGCTCAAGGAGGGCTGGGACGTCACGAACCTGTACACGATCGTGCCCCTGCGCGCGGCCGCGTCGAGCACCCTGGTCGAGCAGACGATCGGCCGGGGTCTGCGACTCCCGTACGGCAAACGGACGGGGGTGATCGAGGTCGACACGCTCACGGTCGTGGCCCACGACCGCTTCCAGGAGATCGTCGACGAGGCGAAGAAGGGCGGATACTCCTTCCGCACCCTCAACGTGGACGAGGCGGACGTCGAGACGCGCAAGCAGAGCGTGGTCGCGGCGCCGGTCGTCGAGTCGATCCTGGGCCTGCAGCCGGCGGCGGTTCGGGGGGACGGGAGCGCGGAATCCGTTGCGCTTCCGGCCGGCTCCTCGGCGTCCGCACCCCCGCGTTTCGAGACGGAGGAGCAGCGGGCCGTTGCACGGCTTGCGCTCGACGCAATTCGGAGGGCGGCGCGTGACACGGAGACGGTGTCCGGTCCCGCCGCACTGGGCACGGAAGCGGTGCAAGAACGCCTTGTGGCCGATGTCAAGCGCGGCCTCACTTCCGGCCAGCTCCCGCTGTTCACCGACCTCGACGATGCCGTCCTCGCGGAGATCGTCAAGGAGACTTCGGACGTCTACCTCGCGAACACGATCGCCATCCCGCGGGTGATCGTGCACCCCACGGGGGAAGTCCGCGCGGGCTTCCGCGCGTTCCAACTCGAACTGGCGGACTTCCGTCTGCAGCCCGTCTCTCGTGAGATCCTTGTTCAGAACCTCGTCAGCGATCGACAACAGATCATCGGCGCGCTGGAAGGCGGGCATCAGGAGGAGCGCTTCGAGGACTACGTCGTGCGCGGTCTGATCGACTTCGACGACGTCAGCTACGACGACCACGCGGACCTCTTGTACGACCTGGCGGCGCAGTTCGTCGCCCACCTGCGCGGGTACCTCGCGAACGACGATGAGGTTCGTAACGTGCTCCTGTTCCACCAGCGAACGATCGCGAACCTCGTCCACGCGCAGATGCAGAACCACTCGTGGGAAGAGGCGACCTCCTACGAGGCGTTCGTCAGCAGCGGGTTCACCGAGATCCGTCAGCAGGCCTTCGTCGCGCCCGAGGACCAGCCGGTCCGCCAGTTCGACGTTCCGATCAACAACCGCAGCGAGATCCGCAGCATGCTGTTCGGCGGCTTCCAGCGTTGCCTGTACCCGACGCAGAAG
The DNA here is from genome assembly GCA_020638835.1 of Planctomycetota bacterium. Classification (GTDB taxonomy): domain Bacteria; phylum Planctomycetota; class UBA1135; order UBA1135; genus JACKHV01. The sequence goes on from JACKHV010000005.1 coordinate 78,149, forward strand.
TTCGACTCGGATTCCGAACGCCGCTTCGCCGTGCTGCTCGAACGGGACGAGACGGTCGAGAAGTGGTTCAAGCCCGGCAAAGGCGTCTTCCAGATCCGCTACACGGGCGACCATGACTACGAGCCCGACTTCGTGGTGGAGACCCGCGACGCGAAGCTGCTCTGTGAGCCGAAGAACGCCGGCGCAATGAAGGATCAGACAGTGATCGACAAGGCTCGCGCGGCAGCGACCTGGTGTGAGAATGCGTCGCGCTACGAGCTGGAGAACGGCGGAAAGCCGTGGAAGTACCTGCTGATCCCGCACGATCAGATCAAGGACAACATGAGCCTCGAAGGCCTGATCCGAAGCTGGACGGTGGAGCAACACGGCGGAACCACGGCCTGACCAAGGTCCGGGACGAGCGCGAACCTCTCGAACGGCGTGCGGATCGACTGGATCTGAGGCGCTCGGCGTCCCGGTCTCGGAGCCGAGGTCTAGATTGGATCCCGCTCCGCGGCCGGCATCCCGCGGGGCCGAGGGTGCGCTTCGCACCGGACGCGAGTGGTGCCGCCGAACCGGGAGGCACGCATGCCGCATCGCACGACGCTCACCATCGGACTGGCGCTCCTCACCTCCGCGCTGTTCGCCGCGCCCGTTCCCGCGCAGTGCGGGGAACAGCACGAGCTGATCCCCTTCCCCACCGGCCTCCGCTTCGGCCGCTCGATCACGGCGACGGACACGCACGTCTTCGTCGGCGGGCAGAACTCACCCGGGATCTACGTCTTCGACGCTGACAGCCTGATCCAGCTGGCGATCTTCAACACGCCAGGGATCGACTCCGACTTCGGCAGGAGCATCGAAGCCGACGGCAACTACCTGCTCGTCGGCTCGAAGGGTGAGTACGACCCGGTCACCGGGCTCCGTGGAGCGGCGCACCTGTTCGACGTCTCGACCTACTCCCTCGTCGGTTCCTTCGCGCCCAACTACCTCGGTGAGCTGGTCGACTTCGGCATCACGGTCGCCGTGCACGGGAACCTCGCCGCGGTCGCGGGACGCGACGTGCAGCCGGGCGACGACCTCGGCGTCGTGTTCGTCTTCAGCGTCAGCCCGATGAGCCAGCTGGTCCGCATCCACGGCCCGAACGACACCTTCGGCCGGCAGCTCGCGATCTCGGACGACTACCTCTGCATCAGCAGCTCGAACCGCGTCTACATCTTCGACGCCGCGAACTTCGCGTCCGTCGGCACGGTCGACCTCACGCCCTACCCGGCCGGGTCGACGGTCATCGAGATCATCGAAGACCGCTTGTACGTCGGACAAGGCGGCAAGGTCCTCGTCTTCGACGTGAACACGCAGGCCGAGATCGGTCGCTTGATCCCGTCGGTGGATCCGCTCGAGAACGGCGGCTACGGGCGACGCATCGACGCGAGCGGCGCGACGCTCGCGAACGGCCGCATCGCCGTCACGCGCCCCGAGCTCGGCTCAACCTACGTCTTCGACGCGCAGAGCCTCGCTCCGATCCGTCGATTCGTCTCGTCCTACGCTGCTCGCGGTCCCCTGTCGAGCCAGTACGAGCCCGTCGTCGCGATCAACTCGACGCGGCTCTTCGCAACCGACAACGACCGGGTCGTCGTGTACGACCTCGACGTGCCCTGCGAGCTCACGACCTTCTGCTACGGCGGAGGTCCCGCCTACGCGCCGTGCCTGTGCGGCAACCAGAGCGGCGCCGACGAGCGTGCGGGCTGCACGAACTCCACCGGCCTCGGCTCCACGCTGCGCGCGACGGGCAGCACCTCGCTCTCCGACGACGACCTGCGGCTGGAGTGCGCGCACGGACCGGTGCACCGGCCCGGCGTCTTCCTGCAGGGCGCGAGCTCGTTCGCCATCCCCTTCTTCGACGGGATCTTCTGCATGGGCAACCCGACGCAGCGCCTCGAGTTCGCCTTCTTCAACAGCGCGGGCGAGCTCCACAGCGTCGGCTCCATCGCCAGTCAAGGCGGCGTCGGCGCGCCGGGGACGACGCGCTTCTACCAGCTCTGGTACCGCGATCCGGTCGGCAGCCCCTGCGGCACCGGCGCCAACCTCACGAACGGCGTACGCGTCGACTGGCTCTAGCGGCGAGCGATACCGTGCCGCAACCGTTTCGTTCACGATGCGCGTGAAACCGGCGCCCCGCGGGCGCCGGCTTCACGCATCGTGAACGAAACGGTTGCGGCACGGTATCGCTCGATCGGCGTGTGGAAGCGCACGCCCTGGCGAGGCGGAGCGTCGTGTGGTCTGCTGCACGCCGCGTGCGGGCGGCGCGCGCGACGGCGTGACCTTTGCAGGGTCGCCCGCTTCCCCGCGTCGCGCTCGCCTCGTCCCGCTCGAAGTCAAGGAAGCCTGATGGATCTGCGTACTCCCCTCGCGCTCACCGCCTGCCTGTTGCTCGCGACGCCCAGCGTCGCGCTGCCGCTCCCTCAGGGCTGAGTGGGGATGCCCTCGCCTCCGGTCGGAGGTCCCTCGGTCCCCGCGCCTCCCGCTCCCGCCCCTCCCGCGCCGACGACGCCGGCGCCGGGCACGCCCTCGCCCGGCAGTCCCTCGACGCCGGGACCGAGCGGGCCGAAGACGCCCAAGTCGGGTCCCGCGACGCCGACACCCACCCCGACCACGCCCGGCCCCGCGGGTCCGGCGACTCCCGCGCCGCCCGCCTCGAACGGACCGCGCGTGACTCCCGACTCCGCGCCGGAGTTCCCGGACGACGCGGAGCGTTGGCAGGAGTGGTGGGCGCACAACGAAGAACGCTGGCTCGACCTGCGCACGCGCGTGCGTTCGGCGCAAGCCTCACCCGAGGGTCGCACGACGACGCACGAACGCGCCGCCGATGCGGTCTTCCTCTCGCAGCACGTGATCCCGGCCTTGATCGCGAGTCTCGCCGACGACCAACCCGAAGCCGTGCGCCGCGAGGCGCTGCTGGCGCTCGCCGAGATCGGCGCGCCGGAACTGCGACGAGCGGACGCGGCCGACGATTTCAACCGCCTCGCGCTGCAAGCCGCACGCAGCCCGCGCCAAGCGCTCGCGGAGTCGGCGCTCGTCGCGATCGGGCTCGCCGGCGGCGACGAACACGTGCGGAAGCTCGTGCACGTGCTGCACGGCTGCGGCGACGGGACCGCGTGGCTCGAGACGGGCCGGATCAGCGATCGACAGCGGGCGTTCGCCGCCTACGGCCTCGGGCTCGCGTCGGTGCAGAGCGAGAACCACGACCTGCGCCGCTACGTCGTGCACCACCTCGACATGACGCTCGCCCGCGAGCTCGGCGCGCCCGACGACGTGCGCACCGCGTGCGTGCAGGCGATGGGCCTCGCCGCCCTGCCGTGGTGCGACCGCGGCACGGACGAAGTCGGCGGCCGCATTCCCGCGGAGTGCCGCGAGAGTCAGCTCGTGTTCCTGACGGAGCTGGTCGAGGACCGGCGCGAGGACCGCATCGTGCGCGCGCACGCCGCGACCTCCGTCGCGCGTCTCTTGGTCGGCGCCCCCGAAGCGTGGCGTGAAGAGATCGGAACGCGCCTCTGCAAGCAGTTCGAGGATCGCCGCGACACGCCGCGCGAGCTGCGCCAGTCGCTGGCCCTGGCGCTCGGCATGACCGGCGACTCGGACGGTGACGCGCTCGACAAGCGCGTGCGCCGCGACCTCGAGAAGGCGATCGCGTCCACCGACCAGCCGACGCGCCACTTCGCGACGCTCGCGCTCGCCGAGACGGCCGCGCGGCCCGGGATCGGCGCCGGCGAACCGCTCGGGGCGGCGGCGAGTGTGCGGCGCGACATGCTCTCGCAGCTCGCGCGCGGCAAGTCGACGCAGCGGCCGTGGGCCGGCTTGGCGCTCGGACTGCTGGGATCCGGCCTGAACGAGTGCGGCGCGCTGCCGTCGGAGGATGCCTCGCGCGCCCTGGCTTCGCGGCTCGGCGACGCGCGCTCGCCCGAGGAGGTCGGCGCCTACGCGCTGGCGCTCGGGCTGCGCCAGGACGGACAGGAACGCGGCGCGATCGAAGAGAAGCTCGCGGACTTCGCGGGCCGCGACGAAGCGCGCGGACACCTCGCGCTCTCGCTCGGCCTGCTCGGCGCGCGCAAGGCGCAGGAACCGCTGCGCACGGTCGAGATCGACTCGTCACGTCGCCCGTGGGTGCTGCGGCAGACGTCCGTCGCGCTCGCGATGCTCGACGACGGCGAGCTCCCCGCGCGCCTCAGCCGCGAACTCTCTGCGACGAAGAGCCTGCCCGAAGGCGTCGGCCTGGCGCACTCGCTCGGTCGCGTCGGCGGCCGCGCCGCGGCGGAGACGCTGCTCGCGCGACTGCAGGACCCGCAGCTTCCCGACGTCGCGCGCGGCGCGTGCGCGGGTGCGCTCGGCGAGATCCACGCCCGCGGCCGCTTCCCGTGGCAGACGCACTACGCGGCCGGCGCGAACTACCTCGCGGGCACGCGCCTGTTCGGCGCGGGCTCGACGGACGGGTTACTGGCGATGCCGTAGCGAATCGTGGACGAAGGTGCGCGGCACCGTATCACCGCGATTCGCAGACCAGCAGGGTGCTGTCCCCCGCAATGAGGTGCAGCTCGCCGCGCTCGATGCGCCAGCGGTCCGCGCGCTCGAGCGCGACCAACATCAACGACTCGCGCGCCATCGCCTCCGGCGGTCCGGCGCGCCGCGTGAGCGCGAACGGCCCCGCCTCGAAGGTGCCGTCGGCCTCGCAGACCACCGCGCCGTGGAAGGCGTTCACGCCGCTGTTCCCGCTGAGCTGCGCCTCCTCGAAGCGCAGCGTGAGCCCCGCTCCCTCCGGCACCGGATCGGCCTCGAGGCGGACGACGACCCACTCGCCCCCGCGCAGCTCGGCGGGATCGGTCGCGCCGAGCGAAGAACAGCCGACGGCGAAGAGCGCGAGCAACAGGAGGGTGCAGAGTCGGGTCACGGGTGAGCCTCGGCGAGAGTGCGGAAAGCCGCTCGATCCAGGCGGCGTCGACGCTATCCTGCCGGGCTCGACCGCCCGCCCGCAAGCCGCACGAAGCCATGCAAGAGATCCAACTGCCCCTCGCCACGCTCCTCTTCCAGGTCCCGGAAGGCTCCTCCTTGGCCAAGGAGACGACCACGACCACGACGACGACGACCGAGGGCGGCGGCGAAGGAGGCTCGACGAAGACGGAGACGCCCGGCTTCCTCGGCGGCAACCCGCTCTTCATGCTGGTCCTGATGGGCGCCTTCTTCTGGTTCGTCCTGATCGGCCCCGAGCGCAAGCGCCGCAAGAAGCAAGAAGCGTTGCTCTCCGGTCTGAAGAAGGGCGACGAAGTCGTCACCAGCGCCGGACTCTACGGCAAGGTCGTGCAGGTGCAGGACCAGATCGTGACGCTGCAGGTCGCCGAGGGCGTGCGCATGCGCTTCTCGCTGCAAGCGGTCCAAGGACTGGCTCCCTCGAGCGAGTCGGACGCGAAGGCCTGAGACCGATCGCCGCGCGGTCAGGTCTCTCCTCGGGATGGACCGCTCCGCGCTCGCCGCGCGCGCACGCCGTGGGCTGCGCGCGCTCTGGTCGCACGTCTTCCCCGCGCACTTCCTGCGCAACGCACGGCCGACGCCGAGCGAGCTGGGTCGCGCGGGAGAGCGCCTCGTCGCGCAACGACTCACGCGCCGCGGAAGTCGCGTGCTCGCGAAGCGCCTCGTGACGCACGCCGCCGAGATCGACCTCTTGGCCGAGCACGCCGACGAGCTGTGGCTCGTCGAGGTCAAGACCGGTCGCCTCGCGCGACCGCGACGCCCCGACGGCCCGCCGCGCTGGGACCCGCGCGGGCTCCCCGGGCGGCGCCTCGGCCCCCGGCAACGCGCGCGGCTCGCCTCGGCGGCCCGCGCCCTGCTCGCCGCTTCCGACCGGCACCGGGTCGCGCGCATCCTGCTCGTCGAGGTCCTCCTGGACCCCCGGAGCCGGGCGTTGGAGTGCCGGATCCGACCGGAAGCGGGCCTCGAGGTTCACAAAAGCCCCCTGCGCGGCCGATTCAAGCCGGGCTAGTCGTCCCCGGCGCCCCGCCCTCGGCCCCCCGAGAACTCCTCGGGGTGGCGCTTGCCCCCCCCACCCCGGATCGGGATCCTCCCGAGCCCCGATGCTCCGCGTCCTCCGCCACACCCTCCCCCTGCGCAAGGCTCTGCTCATCCTGAGCGAGACGCTGATCCTGTGGGTGACGGTCGCGCTCGGCGGCACGGCGCACCTCTTCACGCCCTCGGACCAGCTGTTCCGCGCGCTCGCCGAGGAGGGCTACAGCCTGAGCTCGGAGGCCGGCCTCGTCTGCTGGATCTCGGCCTTCTTCGTCGCGGTGCTCTGCCAGCTCGCGATCACCTTCAACGAGCTCTACGACTTCCGCGTCTCGGTCTCGAAGTACGACCGCGCGCAGCGCTTCGTCGGCTCGATGGGATCCGCGCTCGGACTGTCGCTGGTCGCCGTGGTCCTCGCGCACGCGTGGGGCTTGCAACCGATCCTCGACTTCCCCGGCCTGTCGCTCGCGCGCACGGTGCAGATGCTCGTGTTCATGCTGCTGGTCGGCTTCGCGGTGCTGTACTCGTGGCGCTCGCTGTTCCACCTGATGTTGCAGCGCGCCGACTTGAACCAACGCGTGTTGATCCTGGGCTCGGGCAAGGCCGCGCACGTGCTCGCGAAGGAGATGCGCCAGCACGCGGCGTCGGGCTACGAAATCGCCGGGTTGATCCCCGAGCGCGTCAGCAGCGAACCGGGACTGGCGTTCGACCCGAGCGAGACGCAGACAGGCGATCTTGTCTGGTCCAAGTACAGCGTCGGCGAGGACGGCGTCACCGAAGAACACGAGTCGGGCGAGGTCGAGGCGATCTCGCTGCTGGAGCTGTGCCGCGCGAAGCGCATCGACGGGCTGGTCGTCGCGCTCGCGGACCGCCGCAAGAAGCTGCCGACCAACGCGCTGCTCGACTGCCGCCTCGCCGGTCTCCGGGTCGAGGACTACGAGGGCATCTTCGAGCGCGTCACGGGCAAGATCGCGGTCGAGGCGCTGCGTCCGTCCTACCTGATCTTCAACGAGGGCTTCTCGCGCAACCGCATCGGCGAGATCAGCAAGCGCACGGTGGACTTCGTGCTGGCGCTCGTCGGCATCGTCGTGACCTTCGTGCCGATGATCCTGACCGCCATCGCCGTGCGGCGCGACTCGCCGGGCCCGGTGCTGTTCACGCAAGAACGCGTCGGCGCCGACGGCAGACCGTTCACGCTCTTCAAGTTCCGCTCGATGCGCGCTGACGCCGAGAAGCACACGGGACCCGTCTGGGCGCAGGAAGACGACCCGCGCATCACGAAGGTCGGCAAGTTCATCCGCAAGACGCGCCTCGACGAACTGCCGCAGCTGTTCAACGTGCTGACCGGCGACATGTCGCTCGTCGGACCGCGGCCGGAGCGCCCGCACTTCGTCGACGAGCTCGCCGAACAGATCCCCTACTTCCGCCAGCGTCACATCGTCAAGCCGGGCGTCACCGGCTGGGCGCAGATCAACTACCCGTACGGGAACACGATCGAGGACGCGCTGCAGAAGCTCCAGTACGACCTGTTCTACATCAAGTACCAGAGCGTGCTGTTCGACCTCTCGATCGTGTTCAACACGGTCAAGACGGTGCTCCTGCGCAAGGGCACCTGAGCGTCAGCGCCGCGCGGCCGGCGGCGGCCAGAGCGTGCGGAACTGCGCGAAGGCCGGGTCGCTGATCAACTTCTGCCCGACGTCGTGGTCGCCGTAGACGTGGTCCGCACCGTAACCGAGCTCGCGCAGGCGCTCGTAGATGCGCCCCGCCGCCTCGGCGTTGCCGCGCGCGACTTGCACGAGGAACTCGAAGAACGGGTTGCCGTCGCGACGCGTCGAGGCCTCGGCGAAGACCAGCGCCTGGTCGAAGCGGCCGAGCCGCAGGTTGGCACGCACGAGGTCGCTCTCGAGCCAACGCACCAGGTCCGGGTCCTGCGCGAACTCGCCGCGGCGCGCCATCAAGCGCTGCAGGCCGGCCTCCTCCTGACCGGAGATGATCTGCGCATGCGCCAGCCAGAAGCCGAGCTGCGGGTCGTCCGGGTGCAGCTCGCGGCGCAGCGCGATCAGCTGCGCGAGCGTGTCGCCGTCGCGCGCGGTGAGGATCAGCTCGAGCAGCCGCCGCCAGACGTCTTCTTCGGGCATCTGCGTGTACGCCGCGATCGCGCTGCCGCCGGCGTACGCGTTGTCGGTGCGCGCGAGGCGGTAGGCCGCGGCGCGGTCGGCATCGTCCGTCTCGATCGCGTGCGTGTACCCGATGCGGAAGTGGTCGTCCGCGTCGGCGAAGCGCCCCTGCGCGTGGTACGCCTGCCCCTGGTAGTACGGGATCCAGACGTCCTGCGGGTCGTCGGCGCGCCGCAGCTCGATCAGCTCGACGAGCTGCGCGAGTTCGCCGCCGCCGAACACGAGCTGTTCCGCGATCGCGTCGAACGCGAAGGCTTTGTCGGGAGCGAGTCGATACGCTTCGAGCGGATCGCCCTGCGACCACGCGGCTTCGACCCACAGCGCGTCGTACGGCCGCCGCGCGTCCTCCGGCACCAGCTCGCGGCCGGCGAGCGCGAGTTCACACGCGCGCTCGAAGTCGCCGCGTTGCAGAGCGCACGCGGCGTCGTAGTAGTACGCGTTCGGATCGCGCGGTTGGTCTTCGCGGCGCGCGGCGCAGAGAGCCGCGACGGCCTCGCAGAGACCGCGTGAACTCCACGAACCGACCAGGACCTCGAAGTGTCGCAGCGGCTCCGTCGTGCCGCGGAAGCGCTCGACGAGCTGCGCGGCGTTCTCCGCGTTCGTGTGAACCCCCAGCGAGTAGAGCGCCGCCGTGAGGTCGGGGTTCTGGTCGAGCGCCGCGAGCCAGAAGTCGCGAGCCCGCGCGACTTCTCCCATCTGCTCGTAGCTGTCGCCGATCATCGCGAGCGCCTGCGCGTCCGGACCGACGAGCCGCTGGTAGTTCGCGAGGTGAACGCGCGCGGCGTCGAGGTATCCGGCGTCGAGCGCGATGCGGCCGCGGTAGAAGCGCGGCAGCGGCGTCGACGGCCGCAGCTGGATCAACTCCTGCGCGGCGCGGTCCGCCAGCTGGATCCGCCCGCTGCCGAAGGCGTTCTCCATCAGCGTCCGGAAGTGCACGACGGGCGCCTGCAGCCCGAGCGCCTTCGCTTCGTCGCCGAGCGCGACGAGTTGTTCCAGCGCCGCGTCGGAGTCTCCGCTCTCGTATTCGTCGAGCGCCGCGTCGAAGGCGAGCGCGTACGTCTTCAAGCGCGCCTGGATCCCCGCCGGCGCACGCCCGGCCTGCGGCGAGAAGGCGACCTGTTCGGACGCCCAGACGGCGGCGTCCTCGAACTCGAAGTCGACGATCGAGAGCACGTCTTGGCCACGCAGGCAGAAGTGGACGTAGCGGTCGAGCAGGTCGGCGTCCGCGCGCGTCCGCAGGACGACGTAGGTCGTGCCGTCCTCGAAGGCCTTCTCCATGCGCAGCTGCGTGCCATGCGTCCCGACGCGCTCGCGCAGCTCGGCGAAGAGGATCTCGAGCAGCGGCGTGACGGTCCCCTGCGCGATCGCGACGCGCTCGAGCGGGCTGCCCTGTTGTTCCGTGATGCGCAGTCCGCGGTCGATCAGCTCGTCGACGTCGAAGAGCGTGCGGAAGGCGGCCTCGTCATCGGAGCGCACCGCCTCGAGCAGCACGTCGAAGCGCGCGCGGACGGCCTGCGTGACGATCAACGAGCCGGGGATCGACTCGAGGAAGGCGTCGGGCGGAAGTTCAGAGGGTGCGGACTCTTCCTGCGCGGCCGCGGGGGCGCACGCGAGCACGAGCAGCGCGAGCCAGCCGACCGCCCGCTCGGCGAAGCGTCGCGTCACGCTCCCGCCCCCTGCCGCCGGTGGCGCTCGAGGTGGATCGCGAGCAGCGCGACGTCCGGCGGGCGCACGCCGGAGATGCGCGACGCCGAGCCCAAGGTGCGCGGACGCAACCGCGCGAGCACTTCGCGCGCCTCCGTGCCCATGCCCGTCAGGCCGCTGAAGTCGAAGTCCGCGGGGATCTCGGTCGACTCCTGGCGCTGCAGGCGCTCGACGTCGAGCCGTTGCCGTTCGACGTAGCCCGCGTACTTGACGTCCGTCTCGACGGAATCGAGCAGCTGCGTCGCGCCCGCCCACTCGGCGAGCTCGGGCGTCGTCGCCGCGAGGTCCGCGAGACTCACGTCCGGGCGCCGCAGGTGTTCCTCGAACGACTTCGCACCGCCGGGCACGCGCAGCTCGCCCAGCTTGCGCTTCAAGGCGTCCATGCGTCGCGTGTGCTCGCGGAACTCGGCGAGTTGTTCGTCACCGACGAGCCCGAGCTCGGCGGCGCGTTCCGTCAGGCGCGCGTCGGCGTTGTCCTGGCGCAGCAACAGTCGATACTCGGCGCGACTCGTGAACATGCGGTACGGCTCCGTCGGGTTCGAGACGACGAGGTCGTCCGTCAACACGCCGATGTACGCCTCGTGCCGACCGAGCACGAAGGCTTCGCGCTCCGCGATCCACAGCGCGGCGTTCGCGCCGGCCATCAAGCCTTGCGCACCGGCTTCCTCGTAACCCGAGGTGCCGTTGATCTGCCCCGCCAGCGAGAGCCCGGGGACCGAGCGCAGCGCGTAGGTGTCGTACAGCTGGCTGGGCTGCACGAAGTCGTACTCGACCGCGTATCCGTGCCGCAGGAACTCGGCGCGCTCGAGGCCGGGGATGCTGCGCACGAAGGCTTCCTGCACCTCCGCGGGCAAGGACGTGGACACGCCGTTCGCGTAGATCCAGTCCGTCGTCAGGCTCTCCGGCTCGAGGAACAGCTGGTGCCGTTCCTTGTCGGCGAAGCGCATCACCTTGTCCTCGACGGACGGGCAGTAGCGCGGACCGACGCCTTGGATGCGTCCCGCGTACATCGGCGAGCGGTGGATGTTCGCGCGGATCACGTCGTGCGTGCGCTCGTTCGTCCACGTGATGTGGCAGGCGATCTGCGGTTGCAGCGGGAAGCGCGCGCGGTCGGTCGACCACGAGAAGGGTTGCGGGCGCTCGTCGCCCGTCTGCTCGTCGAGCCGCGACCAGTCGATCGAGTCGCGCAGGAGTCGGGGCGGCGTGCCCGTCTTCAGGCGTCCGAGCCGGATGCCGAGCAGCTCGAGGTCGGCCGAGAGCCCTTCCGCGGACGCCTCGCCCGCGCGGCCGCCGGCGGCGGTCGACTCGCCGGTGTGCATCACGGCGCGCAGGAAGGTGCCGGTGGTCAGCACGACGGCGCCGGCGCGCAGCTCGCGCCCGTCGGCCAGCCGGACACCGCCGACCCAGCGCGCGCGTTCGCGTTCGCGGGTCTCCAAGTGATCGAGCGGACCGTCGACGAAGACCAGCGACTGCGCGTCGCCCTCGACGACCTCGACGCCCGGCTGCTCGAGGACGTAGCGCGTCGCCGCCTCGCGGTAGAGGTGGCGGTCCGACTGACAACGCGGCGCTTGCACGGCGGCGCCTTTGCGCGTGTTCAGCATGCGGAACTGGATGCCGGTCTCGTCCGCGACGCGCCCCATCACGCCCCCGAGCGCGTCGATCTCCTTCACGATCTGGCCCTTTCCGAGCCCTCCGATCGCGGGGTTGCACGACATCTCGCCGATGCGATCCGCGCGTTGCGTGACGAGCGCGACCCGCGCTCCGAGCCGCGCCGCCGCGAGCGCCGCTTCGATGCCGGCATGACCGCCCCCCACCACGAGCACGTCGTGGGTCCAGCGTTCGCGCAGGCCGGCGGGCGGCGCGGGGTGCGGATGTCGGCGGGTCGGTTCCATGAGCATCTGGCGCGAGTGCGCGAGCCGCACAGGAGAGCATGCAGGGCCGTGGGTGGGAAGGCCGAGCGCCGCCGTCGCGCAGCTTTCACCCTTCCGCTCAAGCCGCGGCCCGCCTCACGACCGATGCAGGGGCATGCACGCTTGGATCTTCCGCCACCGCAAACGCCTGTCGGCCGTCTTCGGAATGGTCACGGGTGAGGCGTGGGAGTTCGAAGCGGACGAACTGGACGACGAGCCGCCGGCTCGGCCGCAGACTCCCGCGCCGCGCTGCAACAACCGCCTCGGCATCCCGCCCGGCGGGCTGGCGCGACGGGGTCGATACGTGGTGCTCGCGCCGATGGCGCGGCGGCGGCGCGCTTAGCGCGCTCCCGCGCTTCCGCGAGCGAGCCGGGAGAAATCGGGGGACGACCCCCGCTCGGCGATCTATGGTATGCAGTCCGGCGACGCTGGCCCCACCATGATCGCAGCCCCCCTCCTCGTCCTCCTCCTGGCAACGCCCGGCCTTCCGACGTCGGTTCCCGACGACCGCCGCTCCCTCGAGGAACTTCTCGCCGAGTACGCCGCCGCCCGCGACGCGCGCCTCGAGGCGCTGCGGGCCGAGGTCGACTCGCTGCTCCGACAACTCGAGCTCGCCATCGACGCCGGAGGCTCCAGCGAGGTCGAGGACCTGCGCAGGAAGCTGATCAAGCTCGGCCCCGAGGTCGCCCCCCTGCTGGTGCGCCAGCTCGACCCGGGCGCGAACAGCGAAGTCGAGGCGATCCGCCGCCGCTCGCTCGAGGTGTCCCGCGTGCTGATGGAGGTCGACACGCTCTCCATCACGGACGAGCTGATCGCGCTGGCGCGCCGCGGCACGAGCTACGGCCAACGCAATGCCCTGCGCGTGCTCGCGCGCACTCCCGAACCCGCCCGCGTCTCCCCGATCCTGCGCACGCTCTTCGGCAAGGAGAACGGTCCGCCGCGCGACGCGACGCTCGCCGCCATCGCCGCGATCGGCGGCCCCGACAACGACGCCTTCGTCGGAGAGAGCCTGAGCCCCAAGGACGAAGAACTCGCGCGCGTCGCGCTCTCCGCCCTCGCCTCCTCGCGCAGCGCGAACGCCGCGCCGCAGGTCGCGCACCTGCTCGTCGAACCCGCCGTTGCCACGCGATTCGGCGACTTGCTCGTCGCGTACTACACGGCCTGTCCGTCGGTCGTCGACGAGTCGGTCTGCGACGCGTTCATGCGCATGATCGTGCAGGAGGACTTCCGCACGAACCCGTGCGTCGCCTACGTCTCCTTCCTCGCGAAGCACCACGGCGAGTGGTCGCGCGACGTGAAGCGCGGCATGGAGACGATCTCCCTGCGGCCCGACACGCTCGGTGGCGAGGCTTTGATCGCGCTGGCGCTCTCGGGCGACCGCGCCGCGAAGAAATCGCTGCTCGAACCCTACGACGCCGACGTCGACGAGAACCCCGACCACGCGCGGTCCTGGGCGGCGCGGGCAAACATTCAGTTCCGCCTCGAGAACTACAAGGCGGCGACCAAGGACTACACGAAGGCCCTCGCAGCGAAGCTGCAGAGTTCGACCGACCGCCGCAACGACTGGCAGGAGGCGCTGGCGCGCTCCTACGCGCGGATGGGCAAGGTCAAGGAAGCGTCGCAGTGGCTCGAGAAATCCAGCCTCTCGGCGGATCGCCGCCGCGAGCTCGCGAAGGACCCCGACTTCAAAGAAGTCGCCGAGCACGCGCGCTACGGCAAGGTCTTCGACGTCGGCTCATGAGCACGCGACGCCCCACCGGCATGATCAGCGCGCCGGTGTTCCTCGAGCACGACACTGGCCCGGGCCACGTCGAGCGACCCGAACGGCTGCAGGCGATCTTCAAGGCGCTCGGCTCCAGCGCGCTGATCCGGGAGCTCGAGCCGGGTGAGGCCCAACCGGTCGCGGCGGACCACGTGCTCGCCGTGCACGCGAACGAGCACCTCGAGACGGTCCGCGCCGCGGTGAACCGCGCGCGCAAGGAAGGCCGCGTCGCGCTCGATCCCGATACGGTCGTCAGCGAACGCTCGCTCGTCGCCGCGCTCTCCGCGGTCGGCGCGGCGCTGGCCGCGGGTGACGCGGTCGTCGGCGGTCGCTGGAAGAACGCGTTCTGCGCCGTGCGTCCACCGGGTCACCACGCCGAGACGAACCGCGCGATGGGCTTCTGCCTGTTCAACAACGCGGCGCTGCTCGCGCGCGACTTGCAGGAACGCCACGACGTCGAACGCGTCGCTGTGCTCGACTGGGACGTCCACCACGGGAACGGCACGCAGGAGATCTTCGAGTCGGACCCTTCGGTGCTCTACGTCTCGCTGCACCAGTCGCCGCACTGGCCCGGTTCGGGCGCGGCGTCCGAGCGCGGCAAGGGCGATGGCGAGGGCGCGACGCTCAACCTGCCGCTCGCGCCCGGCACCGGCGACGCCGAGTGGCTCGCCGCGCTCGAGAAGTCGGCGCTTCCGGCGATCGAGGCGTTTCGTCCGGGTGCGATCGTGATCTCGGCCGGCTTCGACGCGCACGAGCGCGATCCGCTCTCGCAGACGCGCGTCACGACCGAGGGCTACCGCGCGATGACGCGGGCCGTCGTCGACTGCGCCGAGTCGGTGGCCGGCGGCAAGCTGATCTCACTGCTCGAGGGCGGGTACGAGCTCTCCGCGCTGGCCGAGGCGGTCCTGGCGCACCTCGAAGAGCTGAACGCCGCCCCGCGCTGAGGCTCGGGTTGCCTCCCGGCACCGGCGCCCTGCTATCCTGGCACCATGCGACTGAACGTGCGCGATCACGACCGCGGCGCGGCGAGCCTGACCTACGTCTACCCGGTCGTCTCCCGCCGCGCGCAAGGCGTCTCGATCGGGATCAACCTGAACCCGAACAACGCGTGCAACTTCCGCTGCGTGTACTGCCAGGTCCCCGAGCTGGTGAAGGGCAAGGCGCCGGAGATCGACGTCGAACAGCTCGCCGCGGAGCTCGACGACTTCCTGCGCGAGGTGCTCGAGGGCGACTTCATGGAGACGCAGGTCCCCGCAGGGTCGCGGCGCCTGAACGACGTCGCCTTCTCGGGGAACGGCGAACCGACGAGCGTCGAGGACTTCGACGCGATCGTCGTGCGCGTGCTGCGCGTGCTCGAGGCGCGCGGCGTGTTGGGCGAGCTGCGCATCGTCGTGATCACGAACGGGACGCTGGTGCATCGCGATCACGTGCAAGCGGGATTGCGGCGGCTCGCGGAACACCAGGGCGAAGTCTGGTTCAAGCTCGACAGCGCCACGCCCGAAGGTCGACGCCGGATCAACGACGACGTGGGCGAAGCGGGACGCCAGTGGCGCAACCTGCAGCTCGCTGCGCGCGCGTGCCCGACGTGGCTGCAGACCTGCGTCTTCGAGTGGAACGGCGAAGCGCCTTCGCGGGCGGAGCGCGACGCCTACCTCGACCTCCTGCGCCGCGTGCGCGACGAGGAACTGCCGCTGGAAGGCGTGCTGCTCTACGGACTCGCGCGTCCCTCGCACCAGCCGGAAGCCCCCGAACTCGCGCGGCTACCCGAAGAATGGCTCGAGGCCTTCGCGCAGGAGATCCGCGCGCTCGGCTTCACCTGCCGCGTGCATCCTTGAGATTCCCCGATCGTCACCACAGCAGAGGAGACCGCCATGCCCCGTCCCCTTCAACTCGCCGTGATCGGCGCCGCCGACTGTGACGAAGACGCCTTCGACGCCGCGCGCGAGGTCGGCCGCCTGCTGGCGGAAGCCGGCTGCACCATCCTCACCGGCGGACTCAGCGGCGTGATGGAAGCCGCTTCCCTCGGCGCCTCGGAAGCCGGTGGAACCGTCGTCGACATCCTCCCCGGCGCCGACCGCGACGCCGCGAACGACTGGGTCCAGACCGTCATCGCCACCGGCTGCGGCGACGCCCGCAACGCGATGCTCGTGAACAGCGCCGACGGCGTCATCGCGATCGGCGGCAGCTGGGGGACCCTCTCCGAACTCGCCTTCGCCCTCGAGCGCGAGCTCCCCGTGATCGGCCTCGGTTCCTTCGAGGAGCAGCTTCCCATCGAGCGCGCCTCGACGCCGCTCTACGCGGTGGCATGGATGCTGGATCGGCTGGGAGCAGCCTTGACGGATTGAGGGCGGGCTGCGAGGTGAAGCCCCGCTGAAGGTCGAATGGGACCCAAGCTCCGGGCCTCGACGAGGCAACGAATTGTCGGCTGCTATCTCGTCACCGCCGACCGCGGCGCCGCCTCCACGGGAATGGCGCGATGGTGGCGCTTCCAGCCGCAACTGAGCTTCCACCCGCCCCGCACCACGACCTCGCCCGCACCGCCCGCCTCCCGCTCCGGCGGCCTCCCCGCCCAACCGTCGAAGTAGCACCCCGACGAGAACACGTCCGGCTCGCCCACCACGCCGCACGGGTCGTACAGCGTGCCGTGCTTCAAATGGTTGTTCAGCACGTACACCAGCGCGTTGCGCACCTCGCGCAACGACTTCAACACCCGATCATGGAAGCGCTCGCGCAGCACCCTTCCCGTGCGGCGCCAGATCCCGTTGAGCGTCCGCGCGATCCGCGAGTTCAGCCCCTTCATCCCGTTCGACAGCGCCGACTTGCTGTTCGCTTCGATGATGAAGTGCACGTGATCGCGCTGGATCGAGTAGTGCACGATGCGGAAGTCCGCCCGCTGCGCGTCCCGGATGCAGCACGTCACCGCCCGCGCCTCGAGCCACTCGCGCAACCACGGCAAGCCCGCCGCCAACTTGATCGTCACGATGCGCGGGTCGTGCCGCGACACCCGCTCGCGCGCCGCGTGCGCCACACCGCTCTTGCGCTTCGGCCGCCCGGCCCCCTTGCGGCGACCTCCATGCGTGCGCGGTTCGGGGAACTCGAAGTCGGTCTGTTGCTGTATGCGGCGCACACTACTTAGAACGATGCGCGCGGCGTGAAGTTCGCGATAAGTGCCGGATTCTTGCGGTATTCGCCGAATGGACGCACAACCGAGAATCCGTGTCCGGGAGGTTTCGGTCGTTGGAATCGGCGTTCGTCGTTCCGTGTTGGTTGTCGGACTTTGGTCGTCGGTCACGGCTGACGCCGCGCTTCGCTCGAGCTCCGCCAAGGGCTCCGCTCCGCGCGGCTCGCTGAGCGCTAGACGTATCGCGGCATTCGTGTCTTGCCGGTCGCCGATGCCATCGCACGACAACACCGCCGTGGGGCTTCAGGGTTTCGTGTGGTGACCGGCCCTGACGGCCCCAAGAACGCGGGTCCCCACGGTCTGCCGCGAGGCGCCGTCGCCAGTGTAGCCTGGTCGTCATGCAAGACCGCGACCTTTACACCACAGTGCTCGGCCTCGTGGTCCCTTGGGCCATCACGAACGTCGAGTTGAACACCGGCACGCAGGCCATCGAAGTGCACATCGAAGCCACTGGAGTGAGCCGGATGCCGTGCCCCATTTGCGGAGCTGACAGCGCTATCTACGACCGGCGAGAGCGACGTTGGAGGCACTTGGACACCTGCGAATACACGACGACAATCGTCGCTCAGGTCCCGCGCGTTCGATGCGACGAGCATGGTGTCCACCAGGTCGTCGTCCCTTGGGGCGAACCGGGATCGCGGTATACCGCCGCGTTCGAGACCTTTGCGATCGGTTGGCTCCGCGAAGCGACGGTCTCGGCCGTGGCTCGGCAGCTGCGACTGACCTGGGACCAGGTCGACGGAATCATGCAACGCGCGGTGGTTCGCGGACTCGCGCGCCGCGACACGTTGAAGCTCGAGCGCATCGGCGTTGACGAAACCTCCTTTCAGAAGCGGCACGAGTACGTGACCGTCGTCACGGACCAGCGCACGAGCAACGTCGTGTACGTGGCCGATGACCGCAAGAAGAGCAGCCTGGAGGGCTTCTTCGACCAGTTCGATGCAGATCAGTTGCGCTCGATCGAGTCCGTTTCGATGGACATGTGGCGACCGTACATCGCAGTCGTCGAAGACCGGCTCGAACAGGCGCGGACCAAGGTCTGCTTCGACAAGTTCCACGTTGCGAAGCACCTCGGCGACGCCCTCGACAAGGTGCGACGCAACGAACAGCGTGAGCTCCTGCAGCGCGGCGACCGCGCGCTGGTCGGTACGAAGTACACCTGGTTGCGCAATCCCGAGGCGCTGCCGGCGGAACGTGACGGCTTTTTCGAGCGCATGAAGGCCATCGCGATTCGCACCGCGCGCGCCTGGGCCATCAAGGAGCACGCAATGTGCCTGTGGCACTTCCGCAGCCGAGCGTGGGCTCGAAAAGCATGGAGCATGTGGATCGGCTGGGCGCTGCGCTCGCGACTCGAGCCGGTCAAGCGCGTCGCGCGTATGGTCCGCGACCATCTCTACGGAATCGTCAACGCAATTGTGCTCAGAGCGACGAACGCGAGCAGCGAATCGGCCAACGCGAAGATCCAGCGGGTCAAGCGCATGGCCTGCGGCTTCCGCAACCGCGAGAGGTTCAGGAACGCGATCTACTTCCATCTGGGCGGGCTGGACCTACTGCCCGGTCACCACACGAAACCCTGAAGCCCCACCGCCGTTATCAAGTTCGAGACGCGCCGCACCCGACCCCGCTGACGTGAAAGCGAGCCCCGCGAGCGGAGCCCTTGGCGGAGCTCGAGCGAGCGGGGCGGCACTGCGACGACCAACGACCAATGACCAATAGCCCAACGACCGACCGCCGACGACTGAAGATCAACGAACGACGACCAACTCTCGAGATCGTCCGCCGGCCAGTGCGTCGACTTCAGGTCGCGACGATCGCCGGCGCTGATTTGTCGCGTTCTGCCCGCGATCATCACCGTCACTTCGTGGTCGACTTCAGCTCGCGACCCTCGCCGTCACTTGGTGCTCGTCTTCAGATCGCGGCACTCGCCGTCGCTCACTCGGCACTCGTCGTTGGCCGGTGATCGTTGTTCCTTGGTCACGGCTGACGCCGCGCTTCGCTCGAGCTCCGCCAAGGGCTCCGCTCCGCGCGGCTCGCTGAGCGTTTGG
Source organism: Planctomycetota bacterium (assembly GCA_020638835.1). Lineage (GTDB taxonomy): Bacteria > Planctomycetota > UBA1135 > UBA1135 > JACKHV01. Next base: position 96,952 of record JACKHV010000005.1, read on the forward strand.
CGTGACGGGGCATCGGTGTCTCGCCGGTCGCCGATGCGCTCGCACGACAACACCGCCGTTATCAAGTTCGAGACGCGCCGGCCTCGTCCCCGCTGACGTGAAAGCGAGCCCCGCGATCGGAGCCCTTGGCGGAGCTCGAGCGAGCGGGGCGGCACCGCGACGACCAGCGCCGACGCACGCTCTTGTGCTCGAGTGCGCTCACGCCCTCACGAACAGAGCAACACACTCAAGCGCTGCTGGAACTCGACGACGAGCGGATCGGCGGTTCCGAGCGCCGCGAAAACCTCGAGCAGGGCTCGGCGCGGGGCGTCGTCGTCGAAGTGGATGTCGCGCATGCAGGCTTCGAGGAGTTCTTCGAGGCCGGCTTCGGATTCGCCGGCGGCGACGAGGGCTTTTCCGAGGGCGACGCGGGCGGCGATGTCCTTGGGATTCGACGCGACGGCGGCGCGGAGTTCGGTGAGGTCGCCCGAGCCTGCGGCGAGGGCGAGCTTGGCGCCGACCGCTCGGGCCTCGGACGTGGCGAGGGAGGCTTCGCTCAAGGCGGCGTGGAGTTCGCGCGCGCGTTCGAGGTCGCCGTGTTCGAAGTGCAGCTCGGCGAGCACGGCGGCTGCGCGCGGGTCGCCGTCCGCTTCTTCCGCCTCGGCCTCGAGCGCCATCACGGCCGTCTCGAAGTCGCCGGCGGCGAAGAGTTCGCGCGCTTCGGCGACCACGTCGCCCGATCCGCCGCCCGCGGGCCCGAGGTGCTTGTCGAGGAACTCGGCCACTTGCGCCGGCGGCTTGGCGCCGAGGAAGGCGTCGACCGGCTTGCCCTCCACGAAGAGGATGACCGCAGGTACCGAGGTCAGCCCGAAGGCCTGCATCAGCTCCGGCGAGCGGTCGACGTCCGCCTTGGCGAGCACGAAGCGCCCCGGATCCTCGGCGGCGAAGCGCTCGAGCACCGGGCCGAGCGTCTTGCACGGCTCGCACCAGGTCGCCCAGAGGTCCACGAGGACGGGGACCTGCATGGACCGCTCCACTACCTCGCGGGTGAAGGACGGCGTGTCGACGTCGATGATCCAGCTCTCGGAGGCGCTCATGGCGAGGAGTGTAGCCCTCCGCGCCCCAGCTTCCACCCGCGGGGCGCTCCACGGTGGCGACGGGAGCGGCAGCTTGCGCACTCCCCCCGCGCCGCCTACAGTCCCGCCGTGCACCGATCCCCGTGGTTCAAGACAGGCCTCGTCCTGTTGGTCATCGTCGCCCTGCTGTTCAGCGGCGCCGGCCACATCGCGTTCCACGGCGATCACGCGCACGACGGACACGCCGATCTCCAGCAGAGCACCGACTGCGTTGCGTGCCAGCTGCAGCTCGTCGAGTTCGAGATCGCGCTGGTGATCCCCTCGATCCCCTTGCGGGCGACGCGCGCCGTCGAGCTCGAACCCGGCCTTCCGCTCCCGTCCTCGGAACGCGGCCGCCCCGCGCCGCGCGCTTCGCCGGTCCTCGTCTGATTCGCATCGTCACTCGTCGCGCGTGCTCCACGAGGCGCGCGTGACCCGGGTTCGACGCGTCGGTCCACTCGCTCCGGGCGAGAGGTCCGTCCGCGCCGACTCGACCGCGACGCGCCGTCACCCGGCGGCGGTCCCCGTCCGCTTCATGCGGAACACGAACGAACGGAACCGAGGAACCAAGGAAATGCACTACCAGACACCCCTCCTGGCGAGCTTCTCGCTCGCCGCCCTCTCGGCGCCCGCCGCGGCGCAACGGCTCGACGTCTCGTCCCCCGGCAGCTACGGCGGCGGACTCGGCCAGACCACCCGCTTCGACAACGAGTTCAACCCCGCCCTCAGCTTCGTCATCGACATGCTCGCCGACTACACGAGCGAGAGCAGCGGCGGCGAGGACGGCGTCGACGTGAACCTGCGCCGCCTCGACCTGCTCGTCGCCGACTGGGTCGACCCGAACGCCTTCGCATGGTTCACGATCGCCTACGAGGAGCAGGAACTCGCGCTCGACGAAGCGGCGATCGAGTACGTCGGACTCCCCGGCCGCAACACCCTCCGCGCGGGCCGCTTCTTCGTCGACTTCGGCAAGCAGATGCAGGCCCACATCGAGGAACTGCGCACGATCGAGCGTCCGCTCGTGCTGCGCGACTTCCTCGGCGAAGAGCTCGCGGGCGACGGCGTGCAGTGGGACTACTGGCACGGACTCGGCGACACGACTCTCGTGCGCTACTCGGTCGGCGCCTTCGGAAGCCTCGCCGGCGGTCACCACCACGGCGAGGAAGCAGACCCCGAGCCCGAGGTGATCGTTCCGACGCGCAAGGAACTCGACCAGCTGAACTTCACCGCGCGCCTCACCGCGATGACCGAAGTCGGCGAGAACGGCAATCTGCAGCTCGGAGGCTCCACGCGCCTGATCCCCGACTTCGCGTTCGAGTACGACCCGTCCGAGCTCTACCAGGAGGGCTACTCGAACTCCGTCTTCGGCCTCGACGCGACCTACGGTTGGCGCAGCGACACAGGGATCAAGAGCTTCACCACCGGCTTCGAGTACCTCTGGAACACGGGTGACCTGGAGGCCGAGGTGAACGACGCGGGCACGCCCGGCGATCCGACCGACGACGCGCTCGACGTCTCGAACGGGACGCGAATGGGCTACTACGGCTTCGTGGACTGCGCCTTCACCCAGCAGGACTCTACGGGCGTGCAATACTCCCGCAGGCAGTCGAGCCACGTCGACAAGGCGGAGCGGGGCGAACTGGACTTCTACTACACGCGCCACCTGTCGGAGTTCCTGCGCCTGCGCGCAGGCGCTACCTTCGCCACCGACGAGGCGGGTCCCGACTCGACGCGCTTCGCGATCCAGCTGACGAGCTTCGTCGGTCCGCACGGTCATGGTCTCAGCTGGTAGTCGAGAGGATGTCCACGAGATGAGACACAAGACTTCACGACGCGCCGCTTGCTTCGCACTGCTCGCGCTCGCGCTCACCGCCGGCCTCTCCGCCTTCGCGCCCGCGCGCTCGAAGCCGATCCAGGTCGTCGCCACGATCCCCGACCTCGCCGACTTCGCGAAACGCATCGGCGGCGAGCGGGTCGAGATCAAGACGCTCTCGAAGGGCACCGAGAACCTGCATCAGGTTCACGTCAGGCCTTCGATGCTGATCGCGCTCTCGCGCGCGGACCTGTTCCTAGAGATGGGGCTCTCGATGGAGGCCGCCTGGCTCCCCGAGTTGCTCGTGAGATCGGGGAACGACGACATCCAGCCCGGTGAGAAGGGCTTCCAGAACTGCTCCGAGGGCTGGAAGCCGATCGAGGTGCCCGACTCGCTCTCGCGCAAGGAAGGCCACCTGCATCCGGAAGGCAACCCGCACTTCAACCTCGATCCGCGCGCGGGCAAGCACCTCGCGACGGTGGTGCAAGCGGCGCTCGTGCGCGTCGATCCCGCCGGGAAGGAGTTCTACGACAAGAACCTCGAGGCGACGCTGAAGGCGCTGGAGGAAGCGGAGGCGCGCTGGGCGAAGATCGGCGAGCACTGGAAGGGCCGCAAGGTCTGCGTCTACCACACCGAGTTCAACTACTTGGCGCAGCGCTACGGCATGCAACTCGCGGCCAGCATCGAACCGAAGCCCGGCATCCCGCCGTCGCCCGGCGACATCGCGCGGGTCGTGAAGGAGATGCGCGAGCAGGAGGTCGGAGTCATCCTGACCGCCGCCTGGTCGAACAACCGACAGGTCGCCGACATCGCGCGCAAGACCGGCGCGAAGGTCGTCGAGCTGCCGAACCAGGTGTCGGGCGCGGACTGGGCGACGGACTGGATCAAGTTCCAGGACGGCTTGCACGCGCGGATCGCCGAGGCCTTCGGCACGCCGGTGCCCGAGGAGTCCGACGCGAAGTGACGACGCGCGGACCGTTGATCGAGGCGCGCGACGCCGCCTTCGGGTACGACGGCGCTCCCGTGATCGCCGGCGTGGACCTCGCTGTCCACGCCGGCGAACGGATCGCCGTCGTCGGGCCGAACGGTGCGGGGAAGACGACGCTCTTCCGCGGGCTGCTGGGCCTGGTCCCGCCGCAGGGGGGCGTCGTCGAGCGCGCGACGCGCGACGTCGGCTACGTGCCGCAGCACGAGCAACTCGACGCCGTCTTCCCCTTCACGGCGCGCGAGGTCGTCGAACTGGGCGCGCTCGGTCGCTTCGAGGGCGCGAACCGCTTCTGGCGCCGCATCACGAGCGCGTCGCGCGAGCTCGCCGACCGCCGCCTCGACGACGTAGGGCTCCTCGACAAAGCCGCACAGTCCTACGCCGACCTCTCCGGCGGCCAGCGCCAGCGCGTGCTGATCGCCCGCGCGCTGATGGGCGACCCGCGCATCCTGTTCCTCGACGAACCGACCAGCGGCGTCGACCGCGACGCGGCGCGCCGGATCGTCGCGCTGCTCGCGCAGAAGAGCGAACGCGACGGCGTGACCGTCGTGATGGTCGGGCACCAGTTCGACGCGCTACGTGAGTTCGCGTCGCGCGCGATCTGGGTCGCCGAGGGCGGCGTGAAGGACGGACCCGCCGCCGAGCTGCTCTCCCCCCTCTCCATCGACCGCTTGCTCTCGGGCTCGGAGGAGGCCGCCGCGTGGAAGGACTGAGCTGGGGCGAGTTCTTCGAGTTCTTCCACTACGCGATCGCCGCGACGCTGATCGCGGGGGCGATCTGTCCGCTGGTGGGCGCGTTCCTGCTCGTGCGCCGCACGGGCTTCTACGGCATCGCGCTGCCGCAGTTCGCCGCCGCGGGCGTCGCGTGCGGCTTCGTCGCGATGCCGCTGCTCGAGCGGGTGCTCGGCGTCGACCTCGGCGCGTCCGAGATGGCGTCCGGCGAGCACTCCGCGCTGAACGTCCACCTCGCGTGGGCCGCGCTGTTCACCTTCGGCGGCCTGACGCTGCTGACGCTCGCGCGGCAGGGCGGGACGGAGACGGCGCGCATCGCGGCGGCCTTCGCGATCGCCAGCGCGGCCACCGTGCTGTTCGCGCACGCGTCGCCCGTCGGCGACATCTACGTGCACGAGCTGCTGCGCGGCGAGATCCTCGCGATCGGCCTGCACGAGCTCGACACGCTCGCCGCGGTGCTCGGGCTCGTCGCGATCGCCGTCGTCGTGCTGCACCGCGACCTCTCGCTGGTCAGCTACGACCGCGATCAGGCGCGCGTGCTGGGGTTGCCGGTGCGCCGGCACGAGCTGCTGCTGCAGTTCCTGACCGGCGCGACCGTGGCGACGGGCGTGATGACGGTCGGACCGGTCGTGCTGTTCGGCTTCCTCGTCATCCCACCGCTCGCGGCGCGCGCACTCGCGCGGTCGATGGTCGGCTTCCTCGGCCTGAGCGCGGGCCTCGGCCTCGCGTCGGGCGTGATCGGCCTCGCGCTGTCGAAGGAACTCGACTGGCCGCTCGGCCCCGCTGTCGTCGTCGCGTCGACGGCCGTGTGGATGGCGAGCCGCGCGATCAACGCGTTGACGCGGCGCTGATCAGGCTTCGGCCCAGGCGATGACTTCGTCGCAGACCTGTTCCGGCGTTCGACCGCTCGTGTCGACGCTGCCCTCGCAGCGCGAGTAGAGCGGCTCGCGAGAAGCGAGCAGCTCGCGCAGCTCCTCCATCGCGCGCGGGCGGTCACGCATCGGACGACGGTCGCCGGAAGCGAAGACGCGCTGGAAGTGCTCTTCAGGCTCGGCGCGCAACCACACGGTTCGACAGGTATGACGCAGCCGGTCGAAGCTGCGCGGTTCCTCGACGATCGAGCCGCCGACGGCGAGCACGACGCGGTCGCCCTCGCTCAGCACTTCCTCGAGGATCTCCGCCTCGAGCCGGTGGAAGTGATCCGCGCCGTGCAGCTCGAAGACTTCGGCGAGCGACATGCCCGCCGCTTCCTCGACGCGCTGGTCGAGCTCGACGAAGGGCACCTCGAGGCGCGCGGCGAGCAGGCGGCCCACGGTGGACTTGCCGGCGCCGCGCAGGCCGATCAACGCGAGGCGCTCGCCGCGGTAGGTGCGCAGGGGCAGGTCGACGAAGTCGGAGAGCGTCCAGCCGAGGGCGTCGGCGAGCGCGGCGAGCTTCGCCAGACTGGGGTTCGCGCGGCCGGCCTCGGTCTCGGTGACGTAGCGGCGGGAGACGTCGGCCCGCTCGGCGAGCTCCGAGAGGGTCATCCCGGCCCGTTCCCGGGCGCTCCGCAGGCGGAGTCCGAAGGCGTGAAGAAGGGGTTTGACGTCCATGAGGTGAGCGCTATACTGCCACACGATGACGGCGGTGAGAACTATATTTCCCATCTCTTTCTCCCGCAGGCCGCGCCTCCACCGGCGCCGCCCCACCCCTCCCAGCCCGAACCACCGAGGACGACCGTGACCGCCACCGCCGCCCAGAGAGAACGCATCTCGTTCCGAACTTCCCCCGCCTCCTACCGCCACTGGTCCTTCGAGGTGAACGGCGACGTCGCCACCTTGAAGATGTCGGTGCAGGGCAACGAAGGCCTCGGTGAAGGCTACGAGTTGAAGCTGAACTCGTACGACCTCGGCGTCGACATCGAGCTCGCCGACGCGCTGCAGCGCCTGCGCTTCGAGCAGCCGCAAGTGCGCACCGTCATCGTCACGGGCGGCATCGACCGCGTGTTCTGCGCCGGCGCGAACATCATGATGCTGCGCTCGTCGAAGCACGGCTTCAAAGTGAACTTCTGCAAGTTCACCAACGAGACGCGCCTCGGCATCGAGGACATGAGCGAGAACTCGAACAAGAGCTTCCTCGCCGCGCTCAACGGCACCGCGTCCGGCGGCGGCTACGAACTCGCGATCGCCTGCGACAAGATCCTGCTGATCGACGACCGCAACAGCGCCGTCTCCTACCCCGAGGTTCCGCTGCTCGGCGTGCTGCCCGGCACCGGCGGCCTGACGCGCATCACCGACAAGCGCAAGATCCGCCGCGACCGCTGTGACGTCTTCAGCACCGTCGCCGAGGGCATCAAGGGCAAACGCGCCGTCGAGTGGAACCTGGTCGACGCGATCGCGCCGCTGTCCAAGTGGGACGAAGCCGTGCAGTCGACCGCGCGCGAGATGGCCGACGCCCTGCCGAAGCGCGACGCGAAGGGCGTCGAGCTCCCCCACCTCGTGTCGACCGAGGAAGACAACCGGATCGACTACAAGTACGTCTCGCTCGAGTTCGACGACGCCGCCAAGAACGTCCGCCTGACGATCACGGCGCCCGACTCCTGCCCGACCTCGGCGGGTGATGCCTACGCGGAAGGCGCGAACTGGTGGGTCTTCCAGGCCTTCCGCGAGCTCGACGAGGCGCTCTGCGACTTGCGCTTCAACCGCCCGGACATCGGCCTGATCCTGCTCCGCGCGACGGGTTCCGCGGCGACGGTCTTCGCGACCGACCACCTGCTCACCGCCGCCGACCACTGGTTCGTGAACGAGGTGAAGCACTTCGTGAAGCGCACGCTGAAGCGCTTCGACCTGATGGCGAAGAGCCTCTACGCGATCATGGACGAAGGCACGAACTTCGTCGGCAGCTTCCTCGAGCTCGCGCTCGCCTGCGACCGCACCTACCTGCTCAACGATCCGGAGACGCCGGTGCAGCTCGGCGTGACCGCGGCCAACGGCGGCGTCTTCCCGATGTCGAACGGCATCAGCCGCCTCGCGACGCGCTTCCTCGGGACGCCCGAGATGGTCGACGACGTGCTCGCGAAGACCGCGACCGACGCTTCGGGCCTGTTCGACGCCGAGGAAGCCGACGATCTCGGCCTCGCGACCTTCGCGCCCGACGAGATCGACTGGGAGGACGAAGTGCGCCTCGCGATCGAGGAACGCGCGTCCTTCTCGCCCGACGCCCTGACCGGCATGGAAGCGAACCTGCGCTTCGCCGGCCCCGAGACGATGGAGACCAAGATCTTCGGCCGCCTCTCGGCCTGGCAGAACTGGATCTTCCAGCGCCCCAACGCCGTGGGACAACGCGGCGCGCTCAACTGCTTCGGTTCGCCGCAAGCGCCCGAGTTCGACTACACGCGCACTTGATCCCGCTTCTCACCCGCACACCCGACGACTCATTCCACCGACCCGACACAAGCACGCCATGACCTCGATCGACTACAGCTCGAAGATTCCGAACAACGTCGACCTCTCGTCCGACAAGCGCCTGCAGCGCGCGCTCGAGAGCTGGCAACCCGACTACCTCGACTGGTGGAACTCCGTCGGGCCCACGGACTTCAACGCGAACGACATCTACCTGCGCACGGCGGTCTCCGTCGAGCGCGACGGTTGGGCGCACTTCGACTACGTCAAGATGCCCGACTACCGCTGGGGCATCTTCCTCACGCCGCACGAGGGCGACCGCAAGATCGGCTTCGGCGACCACTTCGGTGAGGACGCCTGGCAGACGGTCCCCGGCGAGTACCGCAACTCGCTGCGCCGCCTGATCGTGACGCAGGCCGACACCGAGCCCGCCTCGGTCGAACAGCAGCGCCTGCTCGGCCACACGGCGCCCTCGCTCTACGACCTGCGCAACCTCTTCCAGGTCAACGTCGAGGAAGGCCGCCACCTGTGGGCGATGGTCTACCTGCTGCACTCCTACTTCGGCCGCGACGGCCGCGAGGAGGCCGACGAGCTGCTCGAGCGCCGTTCCGGCAACCCGGACCACCCGCGCATCCTCGGTACCTTCAACGAGCCCTGCGAGGAGTGGCTGTCGTTCTTCTGCTTCACGATGTTCACGGACCGTGACGGCAAGTTCCAGCTGCTCGCGCTCGCCGAGTCGGGCTTCGACCCGCTGGCGCGCTCCTGCCGCTTCATGCTGACCGAGGAAGCGCACCATCTGTTCGTGGGACAGACCGGCGTCGGCCGCGTCATCCAGCGCACCTGCGAGGTGATGAACGAGAACCCGGGCAAGGACGTGCGCGAATACGGCGCGATCCCGCTCGAGATCGTCCAGAAGTACATCAACTTCTGGGCGTCGTCCTCGACCGACCTCTACGGCGCGGAAGTCTCGTCGAACTCGGCGAACTTCTTCCGCTCGGGCCTCAAGGGCCGCGCGTACGAGGAGAAGAAGTACACCGACCACAAGGCGCTCGAAGGTGCGTACCACGTCGACCGCTTCGCCGACGGCCGCATCTCCCGCGAAGAGGTGCCGCTGCGCAACGCGATGAACGAGATCCTTCGCGACGAGTACATCGCCGACAACGAGAAGGGCATCGAGTACTGGAACAAGATCTGCGAGCGCGCCGGTATCGACTACCGCTTCAAGCTCCCGCACCGCCGCTTCAACCGCAAGATCGGTGACTACGCCGCGGGTTGGTTCGACCTCGACGGCAACCCGATGGACGAGACGACGTGGACGACGCGCGCGTCCGACTGGCTGCCGACCCGCGAGGAACGCGACTACGTCAAGTCGCTGATGAAGCGCTGCGTGAAGCCCGGTGAGTTCGCCGGCTGGATCGCGCCGCCCTCGAAGGGCATCAACGGCCAGCCCGTCGAGTTCGAGTACGTGAAGCTGTAGCCGTCGGGCGGGGCCCCGCGCCCTGCACCGCCGACACGCGAGCCACGGAGACCCCGCCGGGTCCCCGTGGCTCGCCTCGTTCCGGCCCCGCGGATCACGCCTCGGCCGCTTCCCGGCGGGTCGTGGTGGCGCTCTCACCGCGACCGAACGCGATTTTCCTTGGAACTTCCAAATCCGCTCCATCGGCGCCCTGAGCGGGGCCGACAGATCGGGTGCGACCGCCGCCTCGCGTTGGGCAGGCGCGGAAGCGGAAGAGAAGCGTCGAGTTGCAGACCCCCATCGCTACCGCGCCGCGGAAGGCCCGCGTCGTGCCTTCGCACGGCGTCTTCGCGCCGCGCCGCCGTCCCCACCTGTTCACGAGCCTCGCGCTCGCGCTGACCGGCTTCCTCGCAGCTTGCGGCCCCGTCGAAGGGACCGGCAAGAAGTTCTCCTTCGGCACGGAGACGAGCGTCAGCTACACCGAGTACGAGCCGGGCGACGTCGTCGCGCAGCTCGAGCTCGTCGCCCCCGCCACGACACCCTTCGTGCTGCGCGCCACCCTGCCGCTGCAGCCGGGGCAGTACGTCGGCACCGGGCCCACCTCGCCCTTCGTGATCGTCGACTCGGCGAACAACCAGTCGCCCGCGCAGGTCGAGATCGTCAGCCGCTTCGCGAACGCGGCCGACGGCGCGGACGTCGTCGAGCTGCTCGCCCGCGTCGAGCGCCCCGCCGGCGTCGCCGCCGGCACGCGCATCCGCTACGACGTGCAGCTCGTGCAGCACCCGGTCGGTTCGGACCTCGTCCCGCTCCCGACCGTCGCGAACCTGCTGTCCACGCCCGGCGCGTTCCGCCTGCGCACCAAGGACGTCTTCGGACACGTCTACAGCGCGAACCTCGGCGCCGCCTTCGGCACGTCGCACGAGTTCGAGCTCAAGAACGGTCCGACCGTGCGCCAGGTGCGCACCTACGAGACGCTGACGCCCGACGCGCCCGTCGGCGGCAACGGCGGCACGCTGCCGCACATGATGGGCGCGCACGCCTACTTCACGACCTGGGCCGGCGAGGAGTTCGTCAGCCTCGACCTGCGCATCAACAACGGCGCGAGCGGCCACGACCACGCCCGCGACATCGACGATCCGCTCGGAGACCTGTACTTCGAGGAGCTCGAGTTGGTGATCCCGCAGGGTTGGCAGGTGTTGACCGCCTACGGCAACCCGTACCTCGGCACGCAGTACGCCGAGGGTCTCGACAGCGTTCTGCCCATCGTGCGGCCGATCGACGCCGGCGACATGCACTACATGCCGTCGCAGTCGCAGTTCCACCGCCGCATGGTGCTGTGCGCCCCCGGCGCCGAAGCGCGGGCGCGCGAGTACTTGGACGAGCGCAACCTCGCCTTCTGCCGCCCCGGAGAGAACGTGAACGGCGAGCCCTTCCTCTCCTGGTGGAATCCGGCGAGCGCACGCTACTACTCCCAGCACCTGCCGCTGCCACTCGTCGACCGCATCGGGGAGGCGACCCTGCGCTCCGAGCTGAGCGCCGCCTTCACCTCGATGAAGACGGCGGTGCAGAACGGCGACGCCGGCCCGTGGCCGATCGAGATGCCGACGCACGGCTGGGCGCATCCGATGAGCGGACACTACGGCGGCTCGCACGGCGGTCAGGAGATCCACCTGACCGAGGGCGTGCGCACGGCGTACGCCGCCTCGAACGAAGGCTATCGCCAACTGCAGCTCCGGCACCGCATGGTGACGGACCGCCACCCCACCGCGCTCTACGACTGGAACGGCGAACCGACCTGCGTCGAGGACTGGGTGGTCAACGGCCTGAACGGGCCCTACCTGCCCGCGTGGGTCTGGCTGCGCCCCGTGCTCTTCCTCGGCGATCCCTTCGGCTACAACTCGACGCCCGACGGGCAGCGCCAGGCGGTCGTCGCGCAGGGTCGCAAGCCCGCCTACCAGGACTCGCTCGCCGCCTTCCAGATGATGGACACCGAGCACCTGGTGCGCTACACGCGCAACCCGAAGGCGCTCGTCTGGCTCGGCAACGACGCGATCGCGCGCGACGACTTGACGCTGCAGGGTGAACTGTCGCGCATGTCGTACTCGCCGCTCAAGCAGAGCGACAACGGGATGATGATCGTCACCGGCATGGCGAGCGACCGCGCTTTCGTGGAGAGCAAGCCGGGCGACGGCTTCAACATCAACCGCGGCGAGGGCTGGATGATCGACGCGATCGTCTCGACCTACGCGGTCACCACGCCGGCTCGTCGGGCAACGATGCGCCCGTGGTTCGACGACCTGCTCGACACGGTCGAGATGGGCCAGTCGGCGTGCACCGGCGCGATCGGAGCGCTCCCCAACGGCCTCTACTTCGGCGGTCAGTACCGCACGCGACAGTCGATCTCGGAAGCGATCGTCGACACCGCGCTGTGGAGCGTGCGCAGCACGGTCTACGAGAACAGCGATCCGGGTCGCAGCGAGCGCCTGCGCCAAGTGCTCGTGCGCAGCGCCTACGCGCTGATCTCCGACGTCTTCTGGGACTACAGCGTGAACCAGCCGTGGTTCTACGTCGCGATGGGTCCCTTCGACCAGCAACAGCCTTCCTTCTGCGGCTTCGTGCCGGCCGACGGGCACGAGAACCACGACGACTACCAGGTCTGGGGCAGCCTCGCCTACGGCTACCTGCTCACCGGCGACTCGCTGTTCATGACGCGCGCGCGCCAGCTGGCGGGCGGCAACATCCAGACGCTGCAGGAGCGCACGGTCGGCTACCTCGAGAACGGTTCGCCGACGATCGCGCTCGACCAGCTGCTGACGAACTGAGCGCGGCTCGCGTCAGTCGCGCTGCGCGGGCACGCGGAAGAGGACGCCCTGGTCGACGGCGGTCGCCTCGGCAGCCGTAGTCGGTGTGCGATAGAAGTAGTTCGGTCCGACCGACCAGACCTCGAAGGTCGCGTCGTCCAGGACGCGCGTGCGCAGCGGTTCGCCGTCGAAGGGATCGGCGAGCGTCGCGGCGAGCGACTCGGCTGCTCCGACGCCCTCGAGCACGCGAACGGCCGCGACGCGCGCGCAGCGCCGCAGCGCGACGCTCTCCACGAACTGGTCGTACGACTGGCAGAGCGACGGGATCGAGATCTGCGAGAACTCTCCGCGCAGACCGTTGCGCGTCGCGTTGGACAGATCGTTCAAGGCGTACGCCACGTCCCGATGCGTGGAAGCTTCGAGCGACGCGATCAGCTCGTCGTAGTCCCGAAGGCACTGCAAGAACTCGCCGTGCAGCGGACGGGCGGAGTAACCTGCGACCAGTGCACCCAAACCTGACGCCCCCGCCGCGTCGGCGGATTCGTACGTCCGGTGCAGGAACGCGCGCTCGCCGCGCAGCGCGCTCATGAAGCGCGCGTCGCGATCCGCCCCGTCGTCGATGCGAAACAGCTCAGCGAGCGCGCGCCGGTCCGCTTCCCCGAGCGCCGGCAGCGCGGTTTCGCAGGCTCGAAGGAACAGCTCCTCGAGGCGCGTGCCGATCAATCCGCGCATCAAGTTGCTCGGTTCCGCCGACAGCTCGAGGAGGCAGCGGATGCGTCGCACCGCGCGCAACACGCCCGCGCTGTCGCCACTCAGCGCGGCCACCCGCAGCTCGGCCGCTTCGTGGTCCGCGAAGGCGATCAACCAGAGCGGCCGCGGCAGCGAGTTCGCGCGAGGCGAATTCCCCGAGAGCTCCGCGCCCTCCGCCTCGAACGCCTCGAGTCCCCCGGGAACGCCGAGCTCGCACGGATCGCACGCCGCGAAGTCCCCCGTCGTATCCACCGACTCGCACTCCGCGCAGCGCCAGGTGAGCCCGGGGCGCGCCGCGCTCCACGACAGCAGCTCCGCCTGCACCGGGTCCCCCGCCGCCGCGCGCCGCGCGAGTTCCTCCGCGACGTCCTCCGCGCTGACCATCCAGACCGACAGCGGCGCGCGCGAACGCATCGCGAAGAAGCACAAGCCGACGCCGACCAGGAAGATCGTGAAGGCGTGCCAGGCGAGGCGCAGCTTCGGGTGGCGCATGGACGCAGACTACGCTCCCCGCGCGCGCCGACCAAGCCGCCCGAGCGCGAGGAGCCCCCGACGCGAGGCGACGCGTCGGGGGCTCCCAAGTCGAGGACCGCTCGGGATCAGCCGAAGGTGATGCCCTGCGCGAGCGGCAGCTCCGTCGAGTAGTTGATCGTGTTCGTCTGGCGGCGCATGTACGCCTTCCATGCGTCCGAACCGGACTCGCGGCCGCCGCCGGTCTCCTTCTCGCCCCCGAAGGCGCCGCCGATCTCGGCGCCCGAGGTGCCGATGTTCACGTTCGCGATGCCGCAGTCGGATCCTGAGGCGCAGAGGAAGCGCTCCGCGCTGCGCACGTTCATCGTGAAGATCGCCGACGGAGGCCTTGCGGCACGTCGTTGTGCTTCGCGATCGCGTCGTCGAGGTCCTTGACGCGGATCAAGTGAGCACCGGGGCGAAGGTCTCGTCCTGGACCATCGGGTAGTGGTTCTCCGCGCGCATCAGCGCCGGGACCACGTAGTTGCCGCCGGCGAGGTCGCCGGACAGCTTCGCCACGCCGCCGCCGCAGAGCAGCCTCGCCGCCCGATTCCTGCACGCTGGCGATCGCCGACTGCATCGCGTCGACGGCCGAGGGTTCGATCAGCGGGCCGCAGAGCGTGCCTTCCGCGAGCGGGTCGCCGATCTTGATGTCGGCGTACGCCTTGACGAGGCGCTGTTCGACCTCGTCCGCGATCTTCTCGTGCAGCAGCACGCGGCGCGTCGAGGTGCAGCGTTGACCGGCCGTGCCGACGGCGCCGAACAGGATCGCGGGGAGCGCGAGATCGAGGTCCGCGTCGTCCATCACGACCATCGCGTTGTTGCCGCCGAGCTCGAGGATCGTCCGCCCGAAGCGACCGGCGACGACCTGACCGACGTGGCGGCCGACCTTCGTCGAGCCGGTGAACGAGACCAGCGGGATGCGCTTGTCGTGCAGCATCGGCTCACCGACGTCGTCGACGGAACCGAAGCACAGCGTGGCGAGCGCGCCGAGGCCTTCCGCCTCGAGCACCGGGCGCACGACGTTCGTCAGCGCGATGGCGCACAGCGGCACGGTGTGCGCGGGCTTCCACGCAGCTGTTGCCGCAGATCCAGGCGAGCATCGAGTTCCAACCCCAGACCGCCATCGGGAAGTTGAAGGCCGTGATCACACCGACGACGCCGAGCGGGTGCCACTGCTCGCGCATCGCGTGGCCGGGACGCTCAGAGTGCATCGAGAGGCCGTAGAGCATCCGCGACTGGCCGACGGCGAAGTCGCAGATGTCGATGATCTCCTGCACCTCGCCCCAGCCCTCCTGCGCGATCTTGCCCATCTCGAGCGCGATCAACTTGCCGAGGGCGTCCTTCTTCGCGGATCGCGTGCCCCACCTTGCGCACGAGTTCGCCGCGCACCGGGGCGGGCAGCTCGCGCAGCTTCAGGTGCGCCTCGCGCGCGGCGGCGACGCAGCGCTCGTACTCGGCCGGCCCGGCCTTCTGCACCCGCGCGATCAGCTTGCCGGTGCTCGGGCTGGTGCTCTCGATGATCTTCCCGGAGCAGGCGAGCCACTGGCCGTCGTAGGCGCCGGAGTTGAGGTCGGTGATGCCGAGTTCTTTGAGGAAATCCATGGTCGCTCGGTGGCGGCGCGCGGCCGCGATCGGGTCGGAGAGGTCGGTCGGGCGGTCCGAGGAGCGGGGCTCCCCGGCGTTCGAGGCGACCCAAGATAGCCGCTCGGGGCGATCGAGACAGGGTCGGGCGAGCGAGTGCGCCATCGTTCCGAGCAATCCGCAGAATCCCGAAACGCGGCGCGGCCTCGTGCAGAGCCCGACGTCGCGAGACCAGCGCTCACCACCCTCTTCCTCCGCTTCCGGTCAGGCGGAGACACCCGCGCCCTCGGAGAGTCTTGACGCACTGTCGCCGGCTGGGCGTCGCGCGACACGTCGCGCGGACGAAGCCGGGCCGAGGATCTGGTGCGACTTTCCTGACGGCCCTGAGTACCCTGAGCGCTTGACGCGACGCGACGCCTCGCGCCCTGATGGTCGGCATCCTCACGAAGGAAGCGCGAGCTGGGGACGCGGCGCCGCGACGCCGAGCCGGACCGCCTGCTGGCGGAGCCGATCGAGCGCGAAGCCCGTGAGCGTCCGATCGGCTGCGGTCGACGAGTCGCGCAGCCTCTGAAGGAGGCGCTCGACCGGCTGCCGACGCTGCGACGTGCTCGCGAACCTCCTGCGTCGCTGTCGCCGCAGGAGATCGCGGAGAGCGCGTCCTGCCGACCATCCGCGGCAGTGCACCGCGGACTGGCGCGGCTGCGCCGATGCTCCTGCCGCTGCCGGTGGTCTCGTCCTGACTCTCGCCGCGCGGAACCGCGCGCTGGTTCGAACTGCTCGCTGCGGCGAGTCGGTTCACGCCCGTCGCGCGCTCGCGGCGACGGCTTCGGTCACGACGACCCTGGGAGTCTCTTGATGCTGCAACGATCGGATTGGCGCGCTCGCCGCTGGGATCTTCGGCTCTGAGGCTGACGAGCTCGATCGAGATGACGGACGCGGCACTGGCGAGGCGCTCGCGCTCGGCCGCTGCTCAGGCGAACTCACACGAGCGACTCGGCCGCGCACTGGACGCGACCGCACGGATTCCGAGCGCACGTCGCTCGATGCGATCGCCGCCTGACGCCGCTGATCCCGGCCTGCGTGCGAACGCTCTGGCGACGGCAGCCGCCGACATCGGGTCTCGTGGATCGCGAGCGGAACGCCGGGAAGCGCCGGTTGCGTACCGACGAGCACGGCATCGCCTTGCTCGACGCGCGGTGGTCCGCTTTCACGTTCACGGAGATCGCGGCGGCCACGGCTCCGCTTCGTCGACCAGCTGAATCTCGATCTGCGCAAGCTCGACGAAGACGCAGCCGCCGCGCTCGTCGAGTCCCTGCGCGTCGATGTCACGCTGCAGCTCGAGCGGCGTCGACGTCTCCGGCCGCGTGCTGGACCGCGAGCGTCGCCCGGTCGCCGGAGCGAGATCTGATCTCCAACGGCCTGAACCGCGACACCGGTTCCGTGGTAGCGCGCACCGACGCGGACGGCCGCTATCTCGTTCGCCAGCTCACCGACGACTGCTTCGTCGGCGCACGGGCCGAGGCCACGCCTCCGGCGGAACACGTGCAGTACTGACGGAACGCGGTGCGCCGACGGGAACTCGAACTCGACCTGCTGCTCGGCGGACGGCGGCGCGTGCGAGGCATCGGCTCGACGCGCAGGGCGCCCGTCGCCGGCGCCCGCGTGCGCGTCGGTCCCAGGACGGCTTCGAACCTTCGGCCCCACCGGCGCGGAGGTCCGCCGCCGCCCGTCGAGGTCTCGACCGACGCCACGGCGCTCGAGGCGACGGATCGCGCCCGGCTCGGTGGAATGCTTGCCGCGCGGAACACCACGCTGTCTGCGCGAAGCAGCTCGAAGTCGCGGAGAACGAGACCGCCTTCGCGGAGCTGCGGCTGCAGCGCGGCGCGGGCGTCCCGGGATCTGACGACGCCCGACGGGAGGCCGTCGGCGCGACCGTCGCGGTGTACCAACGTGCCTTCCGCTACCCGGACCGCTGTCCTCCTTCGACGAACCGCGCGTCGAGACGCGGACGACGGCAGCTCGCCATCCGGGCATCGCGCCCGGCGCGTGTACGTCAGCTCACGACGCGAGATCGCAAGGCTTCCGACTCGATCGAGCTCGAGCGGAAGACGGCGAGTTCCGCAGTGGACGCCGCAGCTCACCGACTCCGGAGATCACGGGTGGCGTCGACGAGCGCGGGGCCACGTGCCCGGCTGGAGCGTGGTCGCGCGATCCGACGGTCGCTCGGTCCTCCGGTCGCCGCATTACCAAGCGGAGGAGGTTCCGACTCACCTTCGCGAGCGAGGGCACGGTCCAGCTGATCCTGCACGCCTGACAGCGGACCGGAGCGCGGAGGTGGACTTCGGACCACGTTCCCGGCATGGCTCGAAGGCGTGGCGACGGACTCGCGCGACGTGGTGCTCGCGCTCGACGGAACGCAGGCGCCGACGCGAGCTTGCGCGGACCTCGTGACGGAGACGGAACGCGACGCCGAAGCGCTCGTGACGCTCAGCCACGGCGCTGGGGCGGTTGTTGCAGCGAGAACTCGAGGCGGCGCGACGACGATCGAGCTGGAGGAACGCCGAGCGGCAGCGTGAGCCTGCGCGTCGAAGGGCGGGGCTGGCGACTTGCGTGCTGACGGGATCGAGCTGCGCCGCATACGAAGCACGAGCGGGCGCGCTGCGACTCAGCGCGCGGGAGGTCTGGCGTCGAACTGCAGCGGGAGGACGGACCGCGCCTCGGCTGACGTCGTCCTGACGGACTCCGCAGTCGCGGCTGGTGGCTCGGGCGCGATCCGAAGGCGCTGGAACGCGACGACTTGCGCCGGGTCGTATCGCCTCGTCGTTCAGGCGACCGGCGTGCGGTGCAGACCTGCGACTGCGCGTCGAGTCCGGCGAGCGCACCACGCAGCGACTGCTCCTGGCGCGGCACCCGCTGGCTGTGCGACCGACGCCGCGGCAGCCCTCGCCGAAGGCGCACCTGGTCGTCACGACGACGACGGACGGCTCGTGCTCGGGTGGAACTGGAGCCGGACCAGGGCGGCCGAGTCTCGCGCTGGATCTCCGCTCCGCCGGGCGAGCTGCGCGTCGAGCCGAGACGGCGGACGGCCGCCGAGCCGAGGTGCTGCATCGCCTCGGGGAGGGCACGCCGCGGGAGAACCACTGCCTTGCGCCTCCGCTGACGGAGTCCCCGCCCCTGGCATGGCGCGGTGCGCGGTTATCCTCTTCGCCCCATGTCCGAAAGAATCGTCTATCAGCTGCAGGATCTGCACAAGTTCTACGGTCAGGTCGAGGTCCTCAAGGGGATCACCCTGTCCTTCCTCGAGGCCAAGATCGGTCTGATCGGTGCCAACGGCGCCGGCAGTCGACCTGCTGCGCATCATCTCCGGCGAGGACAAGGCCATCGAAGGCACCGCGCGCGCCGCGGACGGCATCGGATCGGCTACCTCTCGCAAGAGCCGCCGCTGAACGAGAGCCTCGACGTCTGGGGCAACCTGCGGAAGCCGTGAAGCCGCTGCTCGAGCTCGAGCAGAAGTACAACGAAGTCTGCATGGACATGGAGGGCGCGAGGAGGAGTTCCAGGAGCTCCAGGACAAGATGGACCACCACGACGTGGAACATCGAGTCGCGCCTGCAGCAGGCCGCCGGCGCGCTGTGCCTGCCGCCGCCGGACGCCAAGGTCGACAAGCTTCGGGCGGTGAGCGGCGCCGCGTCGCGCTCTGCAAGCTGCTGCTCGAGCAACCGGACATCCTGCTTCTCGACGAACCGACCAACCACTTGGACGCCGAGACGGTCGAGTGGCTCGAGCACTACCTCGCGAACTACCCGGGCACGGTGATCCTGATCACCACGACCGCTACTTCCTCGACAACGTCGTGGGGTGGATGCTCGAGATCGAGCGCGGCAAGGCGACGCCGTACAAGGGCAACTACTCGGACTACTTGCACGCGCGTCAGAAGATGCTCGACAGCAAGCGTCAGGCCGACGCGCGCACCGAGAAGATGTTCCAGCGCGAGCTCGAGTGGAAGTCGCGCACGCCTGCCGCGCGCGCTAAGCGTGCCAAGGCGCGCCTGAACCGCTTCAAGGAACTGCAGGAGATGCGCCCGGGCCAGCAGCTCGAGTCCGTCGAGTTCCGCATCCCGCCCGGACCGCGCCTCGGCGACCGCGTGATCGAAGTGCGCGACCTCGCGAAGAGCTTCGGTGACCGCCAGTTGTTCGACAAGCTGACCTTCGAGATCCCGCCCGGCGGCATCCTCGGCGTGATCGGCGCGAACGGTCGCGGCAAGACGACCTTGATGCGCATGATCCTCGGCAAGGAGTCGGTCGACAGCGGCTCCATCACGATCGGTTCGACGGTCGAGATCAGCTACCTCGACCAGTCGCGCACCGTGCTCGACGACGCGAAGTCGGTCTGGCAGAACATCACGGACGGCAACGAACAGCTGCCCTTCGACGGCAAGACGCTCGACTCGCGGGCCTTCGTCGCGCGCTTCAACTTCAAGGGCGAGGACCAGCAAAAGCTGCTCGGCGAGTGCTCGGGCGGGATGCGCAACCGCGTGCTGCTGGCGAAGATGCTCCGCGAACCCGCGAACCTGATCATCCTCGACGAACCGACGAACGACCTCGACCTCGACACGATGCGCGTACTCGAGGAAGCGATCGCGGAGTACCGCGGCTCGATGATCATCGTCTCCCACGACCGCTACTTCCTGAACTGCGTCGCGACGCACATGCTGGCGTTCGACAAGACGGGCGAAGTGTTCTTCCACCACGGCGACTACGAGAGCTACCACGAGTGGCGCGACAAGCTGCGTCAGGAACGCGGTGAGGGCGCCGACTCGACGGCCGGCAAGTACCGCAAGCTGCACCGCGACTGAGCATGGCGGCCCGCCCCACGCTGCGCCGCGTCACCGACCTCGCGCTCGCGCGGGCCACGCTCGAGGCGTTCGTCCCGCCGAACGCGCACCAGACCGGCGAGCGCGAGCGCATGCTCGCCTTCATCGACGCGCACCCGAACGACGCGCACCTGCGCAGCTGCCTCGAAGGTCACCTGACGGCTTCGTGCCTGCTGCTCGACCACGCGGGCGAGCGCGCTGCTCACCCACCACCGCAAGCTGCGCAGGTGGCTGCAGCTCGGCGGGCACTGCGACGGCGACGCGAACCTCGCGCACGCCGCGTGGTGCGAGGCGACGGAGGAGTCCGGGATCGACGGCATCGAGATCGAGCCCGAACCGGTCGACCTCGACATCCACGTGATCCCGGCGCGACCCGGCGAGCCGGAGCACCTGCACCTCGACTCGCGCTTCATCGCGCGGGCCCCGGCCGGGGCGCGGGAAGTCGTCAGCTCGGAGTCGATCGAGCTGGCGTGGGTGTCGCCGGCGGACCTCGCGCGGCTCGAGACGGACACTCGGTCCGGCGACTCTTCGAGATCGCCTTCGGTCCGCGTTGATCGGGCGGCGGCGCGGCGCTACGATCGCGTCCCGGACAGGAGCGAGAACAGCGCAGCGAGGTAACCGATGATCATGAGCACGACCGACAGCATCCGAACCGCGAGATCACCGAGCTGCTCGGCGTCGCCACCGGCAACGTCGTGAAGGCGAAGCACGTCGGCCGCGACATCTTCGCGGGGCTCAAGTCGATCGTCGGCGGCGAGATCCGCGGCTACTCGGAGCTGATGAGCGAAGCCCGCGCGGAGGCCTTCCAGCGCATGGAGCAGGACGCGCGACGCCGCGGCGCAGACGCGGTGATCAACGTCCGCTTCACCACGAGCATGATCATGCAGGGCATGAGCGAAGTGCTGGCCTATGGAACCGCGGTGCGCCTGCGCCCGCAGTGACCGACGCCCCACCCGACCACGCTCCCGCCGCAGCGCGGAGGGAGACCGAACAGCGATGACGAACGCACAAGCGGGCATCTTTCACGAGGGACTCGCCACCACTACTTCCTCGAGTACGTGCTCGAGACGGACACGACGCCGGACGACTTGCGCACGGCACTGCGCTGCCTTGACGTCCGTCGCGCGCGAGCCCGAGGCGAGGCCCCGCAGGTCGTCGTCGCCTTCGGCCCGCAGGCCTGGCTGCTGCTGTCGCCCGACGCAGCGCCCGAGCACCTGCGCCCTTCGCGACCGTCGAAGGCCCGAAGGCCTGCACGCGCCGCGACGCAGCACGACGTCTTCGTGTGGGTGCACGGCGACCAGGTCGACGAGGTGTTCTGGGCCGCGATGCTGATGCACCGCGAGATCGCACCGCTGGCGCGCTGCGCCTCGAAGAGCCCGGCTTCGTCTTCCGGGACCAGCGCGATCTCAGCGGCTTCGTCGACGGCTCGGCGAACGACGAAGGCGAAGACCGTTTCCCCGTCGCGCTCGTGCCGGCGGGCGAAGCGTGCGCCGGCGGCAGCTACGTGCTGGGCATGCGCTGGATCCACGACCTGCCGAGACTCCACGCGCTCTCCGTGGCGGAGCAAGAACGCGTGTTCGGCCGCACGAAGGCGGACAGCGTCGAGTTCTCGGACGACGAGATGCCGCCCGACGCGCACGTCGCGCGCACCGACCGCGAGCGCAACGGCGTCAAGCAGAAGCTCTACCGGCGCAGCGCGCCGATCGGCAGTGTCGACGCGCACGGCCTCTACTTCCTCGCCTTCAGCTGCGACCCGTCGCGCTTCGAGTTCCTGCTCGAGAGCATGTACGGCGTCGACGGCGGCCCGACGGATCGCTTGCTGCAGTTCTCGAAGCCGACGACCGGTTCGCTGTTCTTCGCGCCGAGCGCGGACGAGCTGAGCGCACTCATCCGCTAGCCGGGTACGAGCTACTCGAGGATCTTCCACTCCCGCGAACTGGTGTTGTTCGCCGTGAACTCGAGCTTGAACTGGAACGACAGCTCGTCCGCCTCGATGTCGATCTCGAGGTCGAACGTCCACTCGCTCTCGAACTCGAGCTTGACCGGGAAGCGGCTGGCAACGTCGATCCACAGCTCGCCGTGGTGCGTGCTCGACCGTGAACGACCCATCCTCGCGCTCGTCCCCGGTGGAGAACTCGGCGGGGAGTGCGTCGACGTCGGCCTGCATCGCGACTTCCAGCTCGAGTCGCCAGCACTCGACGCCGTCCAGCATCACGCGCTCGCGCAGAGTCATCTCGGCGGTGATCTCCGCGGCCTTCTCGAGCAGGCCGGGCAACTCGGCGGCCGCGTTCTTGTCGTAGTACTGCGGTCCGGGCGCGATCAGCAGAGCCCGCACGGCGTCGTCGTCAGGCTTCCACGAGTCCCCTGCTTCGACGGGTTCCTCGGGCATGAAGCGATGGATGTCGTGCTCCAGGCGATGTCCGTCCAGGAACACGGCGTCGATCGAGTGCTCTTCGTCGTCCGTGAACTGCGCCTCGACGGTCCCTTCGGCGGTCCGCTCGAGAGTCAGCTGCTCACCTTCGAGCACCCCGGTCCGCTCCGTCGTCTCGTCCAGCACTTTCACCTGCATGGAGAGCTCGACGAACTCTCGCGCGACGCGCACGGGGCGCCCTTCCTCCACCTGCTGCACGACGTCCCGCAGCACGACCGTCTCGACGTCGTCGCGGTCGGGAACCCAGGTCCCCACCTTCCATGTCTCCGTGGGCAACCCCTGACCGTCGACGTACATGTGCGCCTGTCCGGACCGCATCGACATCGTGCGAGTCGTTCGCATCTCGTACGCGAGCCCCGGACGGTGTTCGATCGCCGGCTCGTCCGCGCCGGGCGAGAAGAGGGTCAGGATTCCGAGGGCGAGCGGAGGCGTAGCAGCGCGATCATGGAGACTCCTTCGAAGGGGCGAGTAGCGCCGCGGATCCTACTCGCCGTCCACCTCAGCCGGCACGGAGCCCGCGAGGCTTTACAAACGCGCGCCGCGGAAGGGACGCGGACCGGCCCACGTCGGTCGCGGAGCTAGTGAGCGCTCTCGTGCGCGGAGAGTGCGCGCCGCCGACGCCGCGCCACGTGCGCCGTGCCGAGCAAGCACGCCAGCGCGCACCAGGTGACCGAGCCGCGGGCCAGAGGCCGTTACCCAGCTCGAGCCCGACGATGCCCTTCGAGGACAGGCTGCCCAGCGCGAAGGCGACGGCGAGGTACAGCGTCGTGAGCGCGTCGCGGCCGTGCGTGAACACGTGCAGCAGCATGTACGCGACCGGCAGGATCAGGACGCAGAAGTGCGCCTTCGAGCTCATCGGCGACAGCAGCAGCATGCCGCAGACGACGGCGCCGACCTCGGCGAGGCTGCGCATGCGGCGGTCGGGCGCTCCCGGCGCACCGGCGCTCGGTGGTCCGACGGCGACGGCGATGATCAGCAGCACGCTCGCTTGCGCGGCGATCGTGACGGCCTTCAGCACGCCCGCCGAAGGCGCCCAGACGCTGACGTCCCACGCCCACGACGCGCCCCCGCCGTCGGTGGACAGCCGGTAGAGCGTTCCCGACAAACTCTGGTTCAGAACGTTCCACGCCGACCACGCACCGTCCGCGTCCGCGGCTTCCGCGACGCCGACCTTGGAGACGAAGGTCTGGTACCAGGCGACGACCCACAGCGCTCCGTCGGCGCGCGGGAACAGCAGGTCGGGGAGCAGCGTGAGCGCGACCAGGGCAACGGCGAACGAGAGCGCCGCGCCGAAGCGTCGTTGCCAGACGAGCACCGGCGCGTACAAGAGCGGCGTCGCCTTGAGCGCCGTCGCGAGGCCCGCCGCGGCGCCGGCGAGCGCGGACCGCTGCATGCACCGCGCGTAAGCCGTCCACGTCATCAGGAACAGGATCGGCAGGTCGTTGCTCTGGTTCTCGAGCGGCGAAGTGAGGTGCCGCGCGCAGATCGCGAAGAGCACGATCCAGAACCACCAGCCGGGACCGTCGCGACCGTTCTCCGCGTACTCGGCCCGGGCGATGCGACGCACCATCCAGATCGCGCCCAGCAGCAGCGCCATGTTCGCGAAGTAGAACAGCACCCGCTCCCACGACGCGGGCAGGGCCGCGAGCGGCAGGAACGGAACGAGCTGGCCTGGCGGGTAGGTGAACGACTTCGCCTCGACGACGTAGGCTTCTTCGCCGGCGATCGCACGGCGCGCCGCTTGCGTGTAGACGCCGAGGTCGCCCTGCTTGCGGTTCAGCGTCGAGAACAGACCGACGATCACGACGACCGCGATCACCACGCCGCGCACGATGCGCTGCCGCTTCGCGACGACTGCCTCTTCCGTCTTGGTCTCCATGCTGGGTCGGGCGCGGCCTCGCCGAGCTCGCGTCGAGCCGCGTTTGTAGCAGCCGGCAGCCCCGGGACGAAGCCCCGCGCGAACGATCTCGTCGCCGGAGCGGGCGGGAATCGACCGCGCGTTGCCTCGCCGGCGCCGGGACCCTACGATCCGCCCCGCGAAGCCGAAGATGAGCATCCTCCACCTCAACTACAGTCGCGGCTGGGGCGGCCTCGAGATGTACTCGGCGGATCTGTTCCGCGGCCTGATCGCCGCGGGGCGCGACGTGCGCGCGCTGGTGCGCGCCGGCTCGCCGCTCGAACGCCACCTCACGGGGCTCGGCTTCGCGGATCGCCTGCACGCGGACGATCCGAAGAAGTACCTCGACCGCGCGGCCGGTCGTCGCCTGCGCGCGCTCGTCGCGCAGCACGAGGTGGAGGTGATCCACACCTTCAAGTCGGCGGACATCGCGCTCGCCACGCTGCCGCTTCGGAAGCTCGGAAAGGCGCGGCCCGGCGTCGTGCACCACCTGCAGATGCTGCCCGGTCACTCGCGGCGCGATCCGTTCCACTGGTACTGCTACCGCGGGCTCGACCGCGTCGTCGCGATCACGCGGCAGATCGCCGAGCGCTTGCCGTCGCTCTGGCCGGTCGCCGCGTCGAAGGTGTGCACGATCTACCACGGACTCGAGCTCGAGCCCTTCGCGCCGGCCCCCGGTCGTCGCGAACGCGCGCGCGAGCGCTGGCAACTCCCCCGCGACGCGACGATCATCGGTCTCGTCGGTCGCATCTACGCCGACAAGGGCCAGCGCTTCTTGTTCGACGTCTTCGCGCGCCTCGCCGCCGAGCATCCGGGCGTGCACCTCTTGCTGGCCGGCGAACCCGAAGGCGAGGGCGAGGATCAGGTGCGTGCGGAACAGTACTACGCCGACTTGCGCGCAGCGGTGGACGATTCGGGGCTCGCGTCGCGCGTGCACTTCACCGGCTACTGCGACGACGTGCCGGAGCTGATGCAGGCGATCGACGTCTTCGCCTTCTCCAGCCGTCCGGAGGCCTTCGGGCTGGTCGTGATCGAGGCCATGGCGTCGGGTTGCATCACGCTCGGCCCGCGCGCCGGCGGCGTGCCCGAGATCATCGACGACGGCGTCAGCGGCCTCTTGTACGCCACGCGCGACGAGGACGACCTCGAGCGCGCGCTGCGTCGTGCGCTGGCGCTGACCGAAGCACAGCGCGCGGAGATGCAGGCGGCCGCCGCGCAGCGCCTCGCGGAACGCTTCTCGCGCAGTCGCATGATCTCGGAGGTCGCCGCGCTCTACGACGAAGTCGCGCGGGAACGGATGGCGCTGCGGTGAAGCTCCTCTTCCTGAACACCAGCGGTGCCTGGGGCGGACAGGAGATGTTCTCCGGCGAGTTGTTCGTGAAGCTGCGCGAGAAAGATGTCGACGTGCGCTTCGTGCTCCGCCCGGGCTTCCCGCTCGAGAAGTTCCTGCGCGCCGCAGGTCACGGCGACCGCCTCCTCGAGACGGCGCCGAAGCGGCGCTACTTCGACCGCGGGCTCGACCGCTTGCTGCGCGCGGAGTACCGCGCCGGGCGCGTCGACCTCGTGCACACCTTCGTCTCCGCGGAGATCTCCTACGCGACGCTCGCGGCGCGCTTCATGGGTCGTGCGCGGCCCGGCTTCGTGCACCACCTGCAGATGCTGCCGGGTCACCGGCGCAAGGACCTCTTCCACCGTCTCGCGTACGCGCCGCTCGACCGCGTCGTCACGATCACGCAGCAGATCGGCGACCGCGTGCGCGAGCTGTGGCCGGTGCGGCCCGAGCGCGTCTGGCCGTTGTACTACGGCCTCGACCTCGCGTACCTCGAGGTCGACGAAGCGCGCGTCGCCGCCGCGCGCGAGCGCTGGAAGCTGCCGACGACGGGACGCTGCATCGGCCTCGTCGGACAGATCTGCACGATCAAGGGCCAGCTCGAGGTGTTCCGCGCCTTTCGCGCGCTCGCCGACGAGCACCCGGACCTCTCGCTCGTCATCGCCGGCACGCCCGTCGGCGACGAACCCGCGTACTACGACGCGCTGCTCGCCGAGATCGAGTCGGCGCAGCTCTCGCAGCGCGTCGTGTTGACCGGCTTCTGCGACGACGTGCCGGCACTGCTGCGCCACTTCGACGTCTTCGCGCTCGGCAGCTACCACGAGCCCTTCGGCCGCGTCGTGATCGAGTCGATGGCGGCTGGCTGCACCACCATCGGCACGCGCGCGGGCGGCGTACCCGAGATCATCGACGACGGCGTCGACGGCATGCTGTACGAAGCGCGCGACGTCGCGGGCCTCACCGACGCGCTGCGCCGGGCGCTCTCGATGACCGAGTCCGAGCGCGCCGCGATGCAAGCGGCGGCGCGCGAGAAGGTCGCGACGCGCTTCGGGATGGACCGCTTCATGCGGGAGATGCTCGCCACCTACCGCGAAGTACTGGAGGAACGCCGCGCGTGACGCTCCCCCGCCGCATCCTCGTCGTGCGCAACGACAAGCTGGGCGACTTCACGCTCGCGCTGCCGGTCTGCGAGCTGCTGCGGCGCGAACTGCCCGGCGCGCACGTCACCGTGCTGACCCCCGAGTACACGCGTGAGGTCGCCGAGCTCGCTCCCGGCATCGACGACGTGCTGATCGACCAGGGCCCCGAGCGCGCGGGCGGCAGCGCCGGCGAGCTGGCGCGCGCGATCCGCGAGCGCGGCTTCGACGCTTCGGTGACCCTCTTCTCGACCGTGCGCGTCGGACTGGCGCTCTTCCGCGCCCGCGTGCCGCTGCGCTACGCGCCGGCGACGAAGTTCGGTCAATTCTTCCACAACCGCCGCGTCGTGCAACGGCGCTCGGAGTCGACGCAGCCCGAGTACGAGTACAACCTCGACCTCGCGCGTCGCCTGCTCGCCGACTGCGGCGTCACCGGCGACACGTCGTTCACGCGACCCGTGCTGCCGCTGCCCGCCGAGCTCGTCGCGGAACGGCGCGCGGCACTGAACGCGACCTACGACTTCGACCCGTCCGCGCGCCTGGTGATGCTGCACAGCGGCCACGGCGGCTCCGCGAACAACTTGAGCGTCGAACAGTACGCGCGGCTCGCCTCGGCGTTGCGCTCGCGCGACGGCCACGCCTTCTTGTGCACGGCCGGTCCCGGCGAAGAGGACGCGGCGGAACGTCTCGCAGCCTCGATCGAGGACGCCCGCGCCTGCGTGTACCGCTCGGCGGGCGGACTCGCCGCCTTCGTGCGCACGCTCGCCGCGGGCGACCTGTTCATCGGCGGCTCGACGGGTCCACTGCACCTCGCCGGCGCGCTCGACCTGCGCACGGTCGCCTTCTATCCGCGCCGCCGCACGAGCTCGCCGCTGCGCTGGCAGCCGTTGAACCGCGACGAGCGACGGCTCGCGTACGCGCCGCCGGAACCCTTCGACGAGCGCGACCTCTCCGGCATCGATCTCGACGCGGTCGCGCGCGAAGTCAGCGCGCGCTTCCTGGACGCAGCGGAACGACCCGCGTGAGGCGCCGGCGGCCGCCCGTGCTTGCGCGCCGCGCGGAGCCACGGCAAGCTCGACCGACATGAGCCTCTCGAACCTCTTCCAGCGGGCGCTCGGCCGATCCGAGCGCAAGCCCGAGTTCCGCATCCCCTCCGTGCCGGAGGACCCGGAGCAGCACCCCGAGCGGCTCGCCGTGCTGCCCTACTGCAGCGCGGGCAAGGGCATCGACGTCGGATGCGGTCACCGCAAATCGTCGCCGCAGTGCATCGGCGTCGACCTGATCGCCGGCGGCGAGAAGGGTGAACACGGCGTCGTGATGAACCAGGTCAGCGTCGCCGACGTGCAGGCCTCGGGCGACGACCTGCACATGTTCGCGGACGGCGAGCTCGACTTCGTCGTCGCGCGCCACAACCTCGAGCACTACGTCGACGTGCTGAAGACGCTCCACGAGTGGAAGCGCGTGCTGAAGCCCGGCGGCAAGCTCGCCGTCGTGTTGCCCGACGACCGCCACGTCGACACGATCGCGCTCGACCCGACGCACAAGCACGTCTTCACGCCGGACAGCTTCCGCCGCTACATGGAAGGCGTCGGCGGCTTCCGCGAGCTCGAGGTGCGCGACGCCGTCGAGCACTGGTCGTTCCTCGCGGCCTTCGAGAAGCTCTAGCCGACGCGCCGGCCTCAGGTGGCGAGGCTCGCCAGCCAGCGGTCGGCGACGGCTTCGCAAGCGTGTTCGCGCGCCCACTCGAGCGCGCCCTGCGCGATGCGGGCGTAGGCCTGCGGATCCGCTTCGAGCTCGAGCGTGCGCCGGTCGAGTTCCTCGGCCGTCGTGAAGTCGACGCAGTTCACGCCGTCGACGAGCCCGAAGGGCGCGCAGGCCTTCGGCTTCTCCGAGAGGCGCCAGAAGCACGGCACGCAGCCGTTCGAGGCGACCTCGTAGTGGCGCATGCAGTCCCAGCCGGCCTTCTTCATCGTCAAGCCGAAGAGCGACGACTGCAGGTCACGGCGGTAGGCGTCCTCGGTGTCGAAGGCGTACTTGCGCTCGCAGTGCTGCGCGATCCACGGGACGCGATAGGCCTCGTCGCACTGCACGTGCGTCGCGAAGCGGCGCGGTTTCTCCCGAGGCACGCGCAGGACGAGCTTCTCCGACGGGATCGAGAACGAGATCGGCCGCGTCAAGGTCGCGGTGCGGCGCGTGCGCTCGCGCTTGTAGTACTTGCCGTGCACGACCGCCGGCACGAGCAGCCGCATCTTGTCCTCGCCGTCCAGGAAGACGGCCGTGGGACGGTCGGTGAAGCGGGCGAGCCCGCGGCGACTGTTCCAGGCGGCGAACTCCGTGCGCTGGCGGCGGATCGACGCGAAGACGAGCAGGTCGAAGCCGTGCGCCGCCGCGTGGATCGTCGCATCCGCCGGCGGGCGATCGATCGCGATGTCGGGCAGCAGCTTCCACATCGTGAAGCCGCGCCCGTAGAGCTCCGACGTCGGCTTCGCGCAGTTCTCGTACATCACGTCCTTGCGCGGCCAGTCGACCAGGTCGGCGCCGAGGCGCTTGCGCAAGCCGTAGAGCAGGCCGTCCTGGAGGTAGTCCTCCCCCGGCGTGGTCAGATAGAGCACGCGCACGCGTCAGCTCCGCGGCTTGGCCCGCCAACCGAACTGCGGCGAGCGCATGTCGTCGGTCGCGCCAAGGGTCAGCAGCGCGAGTGCGCGCAGCCACGGGCGGCGGCGCGTGTTCAGCGCGCGACGTTCCAGCACCTCGCAGCCGAGGCGGTCCCACATGCGCGCGACCGACTTCGGCGTGAAGAAGCGCAGGTGCGTGCGGTCGAGGACGCCGTGGTCGACGTACTCGAACTCGCCCTTGAAGAGCAGGTCGCGCAGCACCTTGTAGTAGCGCAGGTTCGGGATCGACGCGATGAAGCCGCCGCCGGGCGCGAGCTTCGGCAGGAGCGCGCGAAGCGTGGACTCGGGGTCGACCAGGTGTTCGAGCACGTCGTTGAACACGATCTGGTCGAAGTGGCCGTCGGGCAGGTGGTCGAGCGCTCCTTCGATGCTCGAGCAGAGCACGCGGTCCAGCTCGGCCTCGGCACGCGACGCCGCCGCCTCGGACGGTTCGATCCCCCAGACCTCGGCGTCCTGGCGCGCCTTGATCGCCGCGCCGAAGGTGCCGGCGCCGCAGCCGACCTCCAGCACGCGCCGTGCGTCCGGCGGCACGAGCGCCTGCATCTCGAGGCGTTCCTGGCGGTAGTAGCTGTCGTCCGTGATCGCTTCCATCGGGGCGGCAGAGCTTGTCATGCGGGCGGGCCCGTCACCAGGCCCGTTCCAGTTCCTCGAAGATCTCGCGGTCGGTGCGCACCATCGCGCGGCGCTCGGCCCGACGACCCGCGAGCGCCTTGGGCAGTCGCGGCAGCGCGCGGAAGAAGCCGTTGTAGAAGAGCTTGTCGAGCAGCAGCCAGCCGAACAGCGCGCGCGGGATCACGCGCACGAGGTGCTCGCCCCACAGCATCCGACGGTCGTGGATGTTCTTCCAGGTGAACAGGAAGCGCCCGCGGTGGTTCATTCCGACGTAGCGCGACGAGGTCTGCGTGCGCTCGATGTCGGAGTGTTCGCGTTGGTGGTGCACGCGCGAGCGGTGGTCGACGAGCACGCGCCAGCCGCGCTTCCACGCGCGGTACGACAGGTCGACGTCCTCCCAGTAGAACGGCGCGTAGAGCGGGTCGAAGCCGCCGAGCTCGAGGAAGCGGTCGCGGCGGTAGAGTACGTGCGCGCCCGAGGCGAAGAAGGTCGGTTGCACCGATCCCGTCGCGGGCGGCTCGTGGTTCACTTCCCAGCGCAAGTGACCGCGCTTGAAGCGCGTGCGACGCGCGGCGTCCTCGACGGTCTTCCCGTCGGAGCCGACCGAGACGGACGCGACAGCGAATACGGCGGGATCCGTGAAGTGCTCGAGCAGCGGCTCGAGGAAGCCCTCGCGCACTTCGACGTCCGCGTTGAGCAAGTAGACGTAGTCGTAGCCTTCCGCGCGCCGCACCGCGTCGTTGCAGTTCTCGCCGAAGCCGCCGTTCGCCGCGCGTTCCTCGAGCCGTAGCTCGTGGAAGTGCTCGCGGAGCCGCGCGACCGTGTCGTCGGGAGAGGTGTCGTCGGACACCAGCACGCCGAAGCCGACGCGCAGCGACTCGCGCACCAGGCCGGGCAGGTTGCGCTCGAGGTTCTTCCACGAGCAGTAGGACGGCACGACCACGCAGACGCGCGACGGCGAGATCTCGGGTTGTCGCGTCATCGGGGCCGCCAGCTTAGTCGGCCAGCCAGCGCTCGACGAGCGCGGGGACGACGTCCGCGGCCCGGCCGGGGTGGAAGCGGTCGCGCGGGTGGAGGTTCTCGGGAGGGTCCAGGCTGTTGACCCAGGTCTCCGCCCCCAGCGAGCGCGCCGCCGACAGCAGGCCGGCCGCCGGATAGACGAGTCCGCTCGTGCCGATCGACAGGAAGTGCGTCGCGCCGTGCAGCGCCGCGTCGATCTCGTCGAGGCAGCGCGGCAGCTCACCGAACCAGACGACGTCGGGTCGCAGCGCTTCCTGACCGCAGGCGCCGCAGGGGACGAAGCGGTCGGGGTCGAGGCTCTGTGTGTCGAGGATCACGTTCCCACACAGCTCGCAGGCGAGGTGCGAGAGGCTGCCGTGCATCGACAGCACCGTCGAGCCCGCGCGTTCGTGCAGGTCGTCGACGTTCTGGCTGATCAAGGTGAAGCCCTCGCCGCGCGCGGCACACTCGCGCTCGAGCCGCGCGAGCGCCAGGTGCGCGGCGTTCGGCTCGACCTCCTGCAGGGCCGCGCGGCGCAGCTGGTAGAAGCGCCACACGGTGCGCGGATCGCGCGCCCACGCCTCGGGCGTCGCGACCTCCTCGACGCGGTGGCCCTCCCACAGACCGCCGGCGTCGCGGAAGGTCGGCACGCCCGAGTCCGCGGAGACTCCCGCGCCCGTCAGCACGACCAGGGAACGCTGCGCACCGCGCGTGGACCGCATGACGTGAGGTTAGCGATCCGCCGCCGGAGGGGGGAATCCGCCGCGGAATCGCAGACCTTCCGTAAACACGCGACAAGCCCGACGCGCGACGGCAGAATGTTCGGCCCACGAACCCCGGAGACCTCCATGAACGTCGTCAAGTTCTGCCTGCTGCCCGTCGTCGTCCTGTTCACGCTCGCCATCCTCGGCGGCTAATTCTGGGCCAACTCGCTGCCCGCCGAGTGGGAAGTGACCCGCGAGGAAACGCTGTCCGCGACGCCCGCGCAGATCCACCCGCTGGTCGCGGACCTGCAGCGCTGGGAGGACTGGGGCATCTGGTACGAGCGCGAGCCCGACATGCAGATCGAGTACTCGGGCGCCCCGGGCGTCGGTCAGGTCTCCGAGTGGCTCGGCAAGGACGGCAAGGGCAAGAACGAAATCATCGCCAGCGACCCTGCCGTGGGCGTCACGACGCGCACCAGCTTCGAGGGCTTCTCGCCTTTCGAGAGCGAGATCACTTACACGCCGCAGGGCGACAAGACGCTCGTGCGCTGGCACGCGCACGGCACGGCGCAGAACGTGACGGAGAAGATCTTCGGCTCCATCGCCGACGAAGCGATGGGCCCCGACTTCGAGCAGAACCTGCTGCGCCTCGGTCAGAAGGCCGCGGCGAAGTAGCGGCAGCGCGCCGACGAACGACCGTCGAGAGAACCGGGGCGCCCGCCGCGTCCCGGCTCGGTCGTCACTTCCGGCTGCGCACGTACTCGAGCGCCTTCGCCTCGTACTCCGGCGTGCGCATGCCGATCGTGGCGGCCTCGGCGCGCGCTTCGTCGAGCGGCAAGCCGTCGTCGAGCGCGCGGTAGGCGAGCCAGATCGCTCCCACGCGGTTCGCCGACGCGCAGTGGAAGAGCAGCGGGCGCTCGGCCGTCGCGAGCACGTCACGCAGCTCGTCGAAGATCGCGTCGTTCAGCTCGGCGGGGCCGTTCCACGGCACGTAGACGTAGCGCATGCCGAGTCCTTCGACGATCGCGCGCTCGTCCAGCTCGGGCGTCTCCGCGTCGTGACGGATGTCGAGCACGGTGCGCACGCCGCGCTCCTGGAAGAGAGCGAGGTCCGCCGCGCTGGGTTGCGCCGCGAACCAGACGTCGCCGTAGCGGTGCAGATTGCGGACCGTACCCAGCTCCTCGGCGTGCAGCGGTTCGCTCGCCGGCGCGGAGACCATGTCGGAGTGCTCCGAGCTGTTGCAGGCGACGAGCGGCAGCAGACAGAGAATCGCGAGTCGAAGGTGCATGGTCGTTCTCGGGGGGATCCGGGGTCGGGGAGGCGGCGCGGCGCCGCGCGCGAGTCTGCGCTCCGGCCGCGCGAGTTGCAAAGCGTCGCGCGGCTCCGAAGCGCAAGGCGCTATCCTCGCCGCCGCGCCATGTCCTCCGACGACCTCATCCGACGCGCGCTGCGCGCCGTCCCGGACCGCCCGCGCTGGATCGAGGCGCGCGCGATCCTGCTGTCCGGCTGCTGCTCGGTGTTCGAGTCGCAGGGAGGATTCGCGATCCGCAACGACGCGTCGGGCGGCGGCCTGGTCGCGCTCGTCGGACGACCTGCCCCCGAGAGGATCGCGCGGGCGCTGTCC
The DNA here is from genome assembly GCA_020638835.1 of Planctomycetota bacterium. Classification (GTDB taxonomy): domain Bacteria; phylum Planctomycetota; class UBA1135; order UBA1135; genus JACKHV01. The sequence goes on from JACKHV010000005.1 coordinate 130,337, forward strand.
GACCGCCCCGAGCGCGAGCTGCTCTGCGCCGCCGAGGACGACGATTGGCTCGCGGAGCACTTCCCGAGCTGGACGCGCCGGCGCGCCGTGCTGCACGAGCTCGCGGACGCGGCGCGGCTCGTCCCCGCGAGCGAAGGCGTGCGCGTCCTGCGCGAGGAAGACGAGCTCGCACACGTCCTCGAAGACCTGCGCGAGGAACTCGAAGAGGCCCGCGCCGCTCGCACGGTGCACGCCGTGTTCACGGACGATCGCGCCGTCTGCTTCGCCTACGCGTTCTGGCGCACCGAGCGCTGGTTCGACCTCTCGATCGACACGCTGCCGGACTACCGCCGGCGCGGGCTCGCCAAGCTCGCGGCGAGCGCGTTGATCCGCGCGGAGGCCCGCGACGGTCGCCGGCCGGTCTGGGGTGCGCTCCTGGAGAACGAGGCGTCGCTGCGGCTCGCCCGCGCGCTCGGCTTCGTCGCCGTGGACGAGATCGTGATCGCGACGCGCGACCGAGCAGCGCGCTAGGAGCGGCGCTCGAGCAGCTCCCACTCGCGCACGAAGCCCCAGCGCTCGCCCATCGAGATGCGCGCGTCGTCGTTGTGCGGAGCGCGCGCCGCGAGGCGGGAGTGACCGCGGCCGCCGAGCACTTCCTGCGCGCGCTCGACGAGCGCCGAAGCCAGCCCGCGGTGGCGGTGTCGCGGGTCGACGGACAGCAACAGGATCATCGGGATGCGCTCGATACCGAGCGGGTCGTCGAAGCCGCCGACGAGGATCACGCCGAGGTCGGCCGCGCCCTCCGCCGTCTCGGCGACGAGCAGCAGACTCAGCGGGTCGGCGAGGTGCGCGTCGAGCCAGCGCCCGGCCCAGCCGGCGGGCGGCGGAGCGCCCTCGTGGATCTCCGTCGACTCGCGCGCGGCGGCGTCGAGTCGTGCTTCGAGCGGGCGGGCCGCCTCGCGGTCTCCGATCGTCCTGAGTCGTGCGTCCATGGCGGCATTGTGGACCCTCGCGGGTCGCCTCGCACCCCTCGCGCGGCTCGATCCGCGACCCCCGCGCCGCGCCGCTCCCGGCACCCGGAACGATCTTCCGCCCGCCGCTCCTAGGGGCCGCCCGAGGAGAAGGCATTTCACGCGAGCTTGGGCCCTTTCCTGCCGATGGAAAGGGTCCGAAGGGTGCGCTGCGCGTGGTGGCACCCACCCCCTGGGGCTGCTAGAGTCCCCGGTTCGCTCGGGACCTCCCAAGTCCGGAAGGCTCCCGGGCGCGAACCGCGGGCGCGCGCCGTCCGCCCACTCCCGTCAGCAACCCCATCGAACAGCGGCTCGGCCGGTGAAACCAGGCGCCGAGCGGAGATTCCAAAGTGCAAGTCACCGTCGAAAAGACCGGTCCCTGCGAGGCCAAGGTTTCCTTCACCGTCCCCCACGACGAGTTCCAGTCCGAGTACCAGAAGGGACTCAAGCAAGCGGGGAGCACCGTCAAGATGAAGGGCTTCCGGCCCGGCAAGGTGCCGACCAAGGTGCTCGAGAAGTCCTTCGGTGCCGACGTACGTCGCCAGGCGCTCGAACAGTTCTTCAAGCAGGCCTACGAGCAGGCCGTGACGGAGAACGAACTGAAGCCCGTCGGGCACCAGCGCGTGCCGATCGACGAGCTCGACCTCGCCTCGGGCAAGGACATCCAGCAGAGCTTCGAGATCAGCCTGCGCCCCGAGTTCACGCTCGGTAACTACAAGGGCCTGACCGTCGAGAGCGAGCTTGCTCCGGTCATGGACCAGGAGATCGAAGCCGCCATCGAAGACCTGCGCCGCCAACGCGCGACGCCCGAGAAGGCTGGCGACGAAGGCTTGCCGGAAGACGGCGTGACCGTCTGCAAGCTCGAGTGGAAGGTCGACGGCGAGACGATCCTGGAGCGCGAAGGCCTGCGCCTCTCGCCGCTGCAACCGGTCCCCGGCAACGACCCCGATGCTTACACCAAGGCGCTGACCAGCGCCAAGGAAGGCGACGTCGTCGAGGTGCCGCTGACGGTCCCCGAGGACTTCGACAAGGAAGACCTGCGCGGGAAGACCGGCACGTCCTACTTCACGATCGTCGAGGCGTACAGGCTCGTGCTGCCCAGCGACGAGGAGATCTTCAAGCTGCTCCAGGTCGACAACGCCGAGGAGCTGAACAAGGTCGCCAAGGACCGCCTCACCCAGGCCAAGATCGCGCAGGAGAACGGGCGTCAGGAGACGCTGCTCCTCGAGCAGCTGATCGAGGCGCACAGCGCGATGGACCTCCCCGCCGCGATGCTCGAGGCGCAAGCCCAGGGCCGCACCCATGCCCTGCGTCAGCAGCTCGAGCAGCAAGGCTTCACCGCCGAGGCGATCGAGGCCGAAGTCGAGAAGCAGGCGGACGCGATCCGCAAGCTGGTCGAGAAGGGCCTGCGCGCCTTCTTCCTCGTCCACGCCGTGGCCGACAAGGAAGGCATCAAGCTCAGCCAGGAAGACCTGAACAACGAGCTGATGAACATCGCCAACCGCAACCAAGCCAGCGTCGAGGAAGTCGCCAAGTACTACCGCGAGAACAACCTGTTCGAGCAGATGGCGATCGAGTTGACGGAGCGCAAGGTGCGCAAGTACCTGCGCGAACACGCCAAGGTGACCGAGCCGAGCTGAGCTCGATCCGACGAGAACGATCCTGCGGGGCGCCGACGGGCGCCCCGATCCCTGGAACACCCAAGAGCCGAACCCCTAGCGAGATCCCCTGGACACCCAAACGATGAGCTACTACGTCCCCTACGTCATCGAGAAGACCGGTCGCGGTGAGCGCACCTACGACATCTACTCGCGCCTGCTCGAGGACCGCATCATCTTCCTCGGATCCGAGGTCAACGATCAGGTCGCCAACTCGATCATGGCCCAGCTGTTGTTCCTGGACAAATCCGGGCACAACCAGGACATCAAGATGTACATCAACTCGCCGGGCGGGTCGGTGACCGCGGGCCTCGCGATCTACGACACGATGCAGCTCGTCGAGCCCGACATCGCCACCTACTGCCTCGGCCAAGCCGCGTCGATGGGCGCCGTGCTGCTCTCGGGCGGCACGAAGGGCAAGCGCTTCGCGCTCCCGCACTCGCGCGTCATGATCCACCAGCCCTGGGGCGGTGCGCAGGGCACGGCGATGGACATGGAGATCCAGATCAAGGAGACGCTCAAACTGAAGGAGCGCCTCGAGGCCATCCTCGGCGAGCACTGCGGCAAGACGGCGAAGGAGATCGCCAAGGCCACCGAGCGGGACAACTTCCTGTCCCCGGAAGAGGCGAAAGCCTTCGGCCTGATCGACCACATCGTCGCCCGTACGTCGGATTCCAAGTAAGATCGAAAGCGCGGCGCCGCCCTCCCCCGGGTGGTGCCGCGTGACCCGCTCCTCCGACTCCAGGCCCTCGCATGAGCTCCTCAACCGGCCGCGGCCGACACGTCGAACGCTGCACCTTCTGCGAAAAGCGCCGCCACCACGTGGCCTCGCTGATCGCGGGTCCGCCCGGGGTCTACATCTGCAACGAGTGCATCGAGATCTGCAACTCGATCCTGCAGGAGGAACAACGCCGCGCGCCGGGGACGCGCGCCGCGACCGGCGCCGCCGGCGTGGAGGCCCAACCCGCCCGCGAGGCGGACCAGCTGCCGACCCCCATCGAGATCGCGCGCCGACTCGACGAGTACGTGATCGGTCAGCAGCGCGGCAAGAAGGTCCTCTCCGTCGCGGTCTACAACCACTACAACCGCCTGCGCCATCAGGCGGCCGGCTCGGAAGCGACGCGCGACGTCGAGATCGAGAAGTCGAACGTGTTGTTCGTCGGACCCACGGGCTCCGGCAAGACGCTGCTGGCGCGCACGCTCGCGAAGATGCTGGACGTGCCGTTCGCCATGGCGGACGCGACGACCCTGACCGAAGCCGGCTACGTCGGTGAGGACGTCGAGAACATCCTGCTCAAGCTGCTGCAAGCCGCCGACTTCGACGTCGAGCGCGCGCAGCACGGCATCATCTACATCGACGAGATCGACAAGATCGGTCGCACGACCTCCAACGTCTCGATCACGCGCGACGTGTCGGGCGAAGGCGTGCAGCAGGCGCTGCTCAAGATCCTCGAGGGCACCGTCGCGAACGTGCCCCCGCAGGGCGGACGCAAGCACCCCGAGCAGTCGTACATCCAGATCGACACGCGGAACATCCTGTTCATCTGCGGCGGTACTTTCAGCGGGATCGAAGAGATCATCGCGAAGCGCATCGGCCGCGAGTCGATCGGCTTCGACCGCATGGAGGTCGCCCAGGAAGCCGCGCGTCGCGTGCGCGGCGTCTCGTCTCCGCGACGCGACTCGCAAGGTCTGCCGAGCCTCTCGGAACCCGGCGCCCGCGACGAGTACGTGCGCTACCTGATCCCCAAGGACTTGATCGAGTTCGGCCTGATCCCCGAGTTCACCGGCCGCCTGCCCGTGATCACCACGCTCGACACCTTGGACTGCGACGCGCTCGTTCGCGTGTTGCAGGAACCCAAGAATGCGCTGGTGCGCCAGTTCCAGGCGATCTTCGAACTCAACGGCAAGTCGCTCGAGTTCACGCAGGGAGCGCTCGTCGCGATCGCGCAGACCGCCATCGACCGCGAGACCGGCGTGCGCGCGCTGCGCTCGATCCTCGAGGACCTGCTGCTCGACCTGCTCTACGAACTGCCGGCCCGCAAGGACCAAGACGCCTTCGTCGTCGACGAGGACGTGGTCAGCGGACACAAGCAGCTCGCCCGCGGCCTGACCGCGGACTCTCCGATGGACCCGGACGTCGACGACGACGAGCCGGCGGCGGAAGAGGAACGCGAGAGCGCGTAGACGTCCCGTCCCCGAGACCGCGCGCGCCTCGCTCCGATCCGATCGACTCCCCGGATCAGACGGCCCCGCGTAGACTGGCGTCATGCACCTGACGCTCCCCACCACCGTCGTCGAACCCGTCGTGCGCGCCGTTCCGGGCGTCGTGCCCATGTGGAACGTGCTCTTCCACAACGACGACGAGACCACGATGGACTTCGTGGTGAAGGTCTTGATGCGCTTCTACGGGCACTCCGCCCAGCGCGCCTTCGAGGTGATGATGACCATCCACAGCCGCGGCGTGGGCATCGCGGGGACCTATCCGCTCGAGCTGGCCGAGCTCAAGGCGCAGCAGACGATCTCCGCGGCCCGACCGTGGTACCCGCTGAAGGTCACGATCGAGTCCGCGAGGTGATTCGTACCGTGCCGCACGACTTGTTGCGGCCTGTCGACAAGAAATCACCAGGCGATAGGAGGCCCCCGCTTCGCGGGGGCCTCCTGCTGCCTGGTGATTTCTTGTCGACAGGCCGCAACAAGTCGTGCGGCACGGTACGAATCACCCCCGGTTCTCCGCCGCCTTCTCGACCTTCGCCCAGCTGTCGCGCAGCGACACGGTGCGGTTGAAGACGAGCGCGCCGTCCTGCGAGTCCTGGTCGACGCAGAAGTACCCGAGCCGCTCGAACTGGACGTTCTGCCCGACCTCGGCCGCGCCCAGCTCCGGCTCGAGCTTGCAGCCCGTGAGCACCCGCAGCGAGTCCGGGTTGAGGTTCTCGAGGAAGTCCTCCACGCCGACTTCCGGCGCGGGGACGCGGAACAGGTTGTCGTAGAGACGCACTTCGGCCTCGACCGCGTGCGGCGCGCTGACCCAGTGCAAGGTGCCCTTCACCTTGCGCAGCGGGGCGCCTTCCTGCCCGCTCTTCGTGGCGGGGTCGTAGGTGCAGCGCACCTCGACCACCTCCCCGTTCGCGTCCTTCACGACCTCCTCGCACTTCACGTAGTACGCGTAGCGCAGACGCACCTCGGTGCCCGGCGAGAGGCGGAAGAAGCCCTTCGGCGGATCCTCGCGGAAGTCGTCGCGTTCGATGTAGAGCTCGCGCGAGAACGGCAGCTTACGCGAACCCATCGAAGGGTCCTCGGGGTTGTTGACCGCGTCGAGCAGCTCGCCCTCGCCCTCGGGGTAGTTCGTGATCACGAGCTTGAGCGGCTCGAGCACCGCCATCATGCGCGGCGCCGTGGCGTTCAGGTCCTTGCGCACCGCGTTCTCCAGCACGACGAGCTGCGTCACGCCGTTCACCTTCGTGATGCCGGCGTTCGAGCAGAAGTCACGGATCGAGGCCGGCGTGTAGCCGCGCCGGCGCAGGCCGCGGATCGTGGGCATCCGCGGGTCGTCCCATCCGGACACGTGTCCCTCCTGCACGAGGCGCAGGAGCTTGCGCTTGCTCGTGATGAGGAACGAGACGTTGAGGCGCGCGAACTCGATCTGCTGCGGGTGGAAGACCTCCAGTTGCTCGATGAACCAGTCGTACAGCGGCCGGTGGTTCTCGAACTCCAGGGTGCAGAGCGAGTGTGTGATGCCCTCGATCGAGTCCGAGAAGCCGTGCGCGAAGTCGTACATCGGATAGATGCACCACTCGTCGCCCGTGCGGTCGTGATGGATCTTGCGGATGCGGTAGATCGCCGGATCGCGCAGGTTCAGGTTCGGCGAGCGCATGTCGATCTTCGCCCGCAGGATGTGTGTGCCCTCGTCGAACTCGCCCTTGCGCATGCGTTCGAGCAGGTCGAGGTTCTCCTCGACGGAGCGCTCGCGGTACGGGCTGTCCTTCTGCGCCTCGCGATAGGCGCTGATCTCCTCGGCGGGCAGGCTGTCGACGTAGGCCTTCCCCTTGCGGACGAGCTTGACGGCGAAGTCGTAGAAGGTGCGGAAGTAGTCGGAGGCGTAGAACTCCCGGTCGTCCCAGTCGTAGCCGAGCCAGCGGATGTCGTCGCGGATCGCGTCGACGTACTCGACGTCCTCCTTGCCGGGGTTCGTGTCGTCGAAGCGCAGGTTGCACTTGCCGCCGAACTCCTCGGCCACGCTGAAGTTCAGCCAGATCGCCTGGGCGTGGCCGATGTGCAGGTAGCCGTTGGGCTCCGGGGGGAAGCGCGTGTGCAGCTTGCCCCCGTTCTTGCCGGCCTCGACGTCGGAGGCGATGCGGCTACGGATGAAGTCCTTCTTGGGGGCGGCTTCGGGGGTCATCGGGGGCTGGAGGCAGGTGGGCGAGCGGCGGCCGGGCGGCTGGCGGCACCCCGTAGGGCGGCCCGGCGAGCGCACCGTTCTAGGCTACCGGGAACCAAAAGCAAGCGTAGCGAGCGCTCGAGGGCGTGCAGTGGGGGCCTGGAGACCCCTCAAGAGCACCCCCGAGGACGGATCCACTTGGCGGGGTTGACGAATTGCACCTTCCTGGCAAACATTGAAGCAACGGCCTGCTACGGAACACTTTCGGGGCGGCTGTGTTTTCCAGTCCAACCACACAGAGCGCGCGCCAGGGGGGGGCCTCCCGGTCGACCTGCAGTCGGCGCGCTGGAGCTGCACCATGCGAATCCACCACCTCAAGTCCCGGGCGGCGCTCGCCGCCGGATGCCTCGCGTTCGCGAGTTCGGCCGCCTTCGCCGGCGAGGGGATCGTCGAGATCCCGGACGACTTCACGCTGTTCCCGGACCTCGGCTGCGCCGAGTTCGACCGTTACGAGACGCTGACGCCGAACGACACGCTCTCGCTGATCACGGCCTACCACAACCCCGAGCAGGCGCTCGGGTACCTCGTGGTCTACGCCGTCGACGAGCAGGGCAACGCTGTCGCCGCCGACCACCTGATCGGTCAGTCGATGTCGATCAACGGCATCGAGCGCTTCGAGTACTCGGTCAACCCGCTCGACTTCCGCGCCGCCGGTGAAGCCGGCTCCCTGACCGACGTGGACGGCGACGGTGAGCAGGACCTCGACGGCGCCGAGTACGAGCGCCTTCCCGACCAGTTGCTCGTCCCCCGCTTCATCGGCCAGAGCGGCGGTCTCTTCGACCCGCTGCAGCTGCCGAGCTACTACGTCAGCCGCCTGATCCTGATCGACCTGAACTCGGGCAACGACTTCGACACGACGGTCGACTTCCTGATCTACAACGACAACGAAGAGGTGTTCTCCAGCGAGGCCACCTTCCGTTGCTGGGATTCGCTCCGGGTCACGGACATCTCGGGAGCCTTCCGTCAGAGCTTCCTGAAGGACGCGACGGACCACAATCCGCTCGAGTCGGTCGGCGGTCGCGAGACCGGGTGGTTCCGCTTCGACGGCCACGTCGCAAACTCCAGCGCCGCCACGATCGCCGACCCCGGCATCTACGGCGTCTACGTCGAGCGCGTGAACTTCAAAGTCGCCGCCGACCTGCCCTTCGAGAGCGGTCAGCGTGACGGTCACATCCTCCCGCGCTCGATCTTCGGGGACAACTCGGAGGCCGGCGGCTTCACGGGCGTGGCCGCGGACCCGGTCCAGCGTCGTCGCCCCGGCAGCCTGCTGGTCTACCCGCAGTTCAACAACCTGCTCGGTGAGCTGACGCTCGTCACGGTGACGAACACGAGCCCCGACCAAGAGCTGCGCGTGCACTTCGTCTACCGCGGCCGCTACGGCTTCGGGCTCTGATCCACGCGTCGCCGCGAGGCGACCACCGAAGCGCACGAGGCGCCCGTTCCCCCTGCGGGGAGCGGGCGCCTCGCCTTTGCGGGAAGTTGTCTCGGAACGGGCGGTTGACGGTCTTCCGACTTCCTAGTTCAATGAGACTTCCTAGCTCGACGGGTGAGTGCGGCACTTTCCCCCGTCTTCGAGCGACACATCCTGATCGACAACCAGCGCGCCCCACGGGCGACGCAAGGAGAGAGAACATGAGCATCATCACTTCGCGCCTGGCCCTCACGGGCAGCGCCGCCCTGATCGCGGGCGCGGTCTTCGCCGTCCCCGCCTCCGCCGGTGAGACCGTCGACGGTCCTCCGACGCCCCAGATCCACGACATCGGCTGCACGGAGTTCGATCGATACCAGACGCTGACTCCGAACGACACGCTCACCCTGATCACGGCCTACCACAACCCGGACCAGGCCCAGGGCTTCGTCGTGGTCTACGCGGTGGACGAGGCGGGTGAGGCGATCAGCTTCAACCACCTGATCGGCAGCCAGATGGTGATCAACGGCATCGACCGCTTCGAGTACTCGGTCAACCCGGTCGACTTCCGTTCGCCCGTCGAGGACGGCGGCGCGACGGACCTCGACAGCGACGACGTGCGCGACCTGGACGGCTCCGAGTACGAGACGTGCCCGGACGAGCTGCTCGTGCCGCGCTTCATCGGCCAGACGAGCTACGCCCAGATGCCGACCGCTGCGGCCGGCGGTCCGTACAGCAGCAGCCTGATCCTGATCGACCTGAACTCCGGCGCGAACTTCAACACGACCGTCGACTTCCTCACCTACAACGACAACGAGGAAGTCTTCTCGGGCGAATACACCTTCAACTGCTGGGAGAACCCGCGCTTGCTCGACATCTCGGGCATCTTCGCTCAGGGCTTCCTGAAGGACTTCACGGGCCACAACCCGAACGAGTCGGTCGGCGGACGCGAGACCGGTTGGTTTCGCTTCCAGGGCGCGCTCGCGAACTCGGTCAACACGACGATCGCCGATCCGGCGATCTACGGCGTGTTCGTCGAACGCGTCGGCGGCTACGCGGTGGCCGACCTTCCGTTCGAGATCGGCTCGCGCGACGGCCACGTGCTGCCCCGCGTGATCACGGGCGACAACTCCGAAGCCGGCGACTTCGACGGCGCGGCCGCTCCGGTCGAGCGTCGTCACCCGGGAAGCCTGCTGCTCTACCCCGAGTTCAACAACCTGTACGGCGAGCTGACCTTGCTGACGATCACGAACGAGAGTGCGACGGACGAGGTTCGCGTACACTTCGTGTACTACGGCAAGTACGGCAACTGATCGCGACGAGCTTCGTCCGAAGCTCCGAAGGCTCCTGGAGGCCCCCGTCCGCACCCGCGGGCGGGGGCTTTTCGTGCGCGGCAGGAAGCCGGGGCGCCTCCGGGCGAGGTGCCGGCGCCGGCGGGACTCCGCGCGGCCCCGGAATTCCGCCGAGGCGGGTCGCCCCAATTGCGACTTCCTATTACGCTCCAATTAGGGTTAGCCTCCGCGGCGGACCCCCTCCCCGTCCCCAGGCCAAGCGGCTGCTCCCCAGGCGGCCCCTGCGACCCCCCACGCGCGCATGCAACACCGGACCACGATCCTCGCGGCCTTTCTCCTCGGCGCCGCTCCGGCGCTCTCCAGCGCCGAGCCGTCCCTCGCGCCCACGCCCCCTGACGCCCCCGGCGCTCCCATCGACCTCGGCTGCTCCGAGTTCGACCGCTTCGAGGAACTGACGCCGAACGACACGCTGACCCTCGTCGTGAACGTGCACAACCCCGAGCACGCGCAGGGCTTCCTCGTCGTCGCCGCGGCGGACGAGACCGGCGAGCACATCGGCTTCGACGCACTGATCGGGCAGACGATGGTGATCGACGGCATCGAGCGCTTCGAGTACTCGGTCAACGCCCTCGACTACCGCGCCAAGGTCGCGCGCGGCGAGGCGACGGACCTGAACGGCGACGGCTACCGCGACCTCGACGGCCTCGAGTACGAGCGCACCGCGGCCGAGCTGCTCGTCCCGCGCTTCATCGGCGCCTCGCCGGCCGTCACGCCGAGCAAGCTGATCCTGATCGGCCTCGCGGGCGGCGCCGACTTCGACACGACCGTCGACTTCCTGATCGCCAACGACAACGAGGAGGTCTTCTCCGCCGAGCACACCTTCAACTGCTGGGACAAGATCTCGCTCACGACGGTCAGCAACGCCTTCCTCTCGAGCTTCCTGACCTCGACCGACCACAACGTGCTCGAGCACGCCGCCGGCCGCGAGAACGGCTGGTTCCGCATGCGGGGCGCGGTGGCGAACTCGGTCTCCACTTCGGTCGCGAATCCCCCCATCGCGGCGGTCTACGTCGAGCGCGTCGGAAGCTACTCCGTCGCGGACCTGCCCTTCGAGCTCGGCCTCGCGAACGGTTCGCTGCTGCCCCGCGGCGCGCAGGGTGGCGGAGTTGCCGCGGTCGGAGCCCCCGTCGACGCCGCAGGACGCATCGCGCGGCGCAAGCCCGGCAGCCTGCTGCTGTACCCCGAGTTCGACAACCGCGGCGGCATGGTCAGCTTGATCACGGTCACGAACACCGACCCCGTCGACGACGTGCGCGTGCACTTCGTCTACTACGGCAAGTACGGCGCGGACATGATGTAGCGGCCCTCCGTTCGTCGGAGGGCCCCGAGAGAGGGGCAGAGAGCCTCGCCGGTCGCGCTCGACCGGCGAGGCTCGTTCATCTCCGCTCGTGCTGCCCTGCGGAGCACGCAGCCTGTATCCTGCCCCCCATGTCCGCCCCCCTCACGATCCACTATCACCGCGACTTCGACGGCATGGTGTCCGGCGCCGTCCTCGCAGCGATCCTGATCGACCTGTTCAACGACCGGGTGGACTGGAAGAGCGTCAACTACGACCAGCGGCGTGACTGGGCGAATTTCGGGTCGGGCACGCGTTTCGCGATCGTGGATTTCCACTTCCACCCGCAGGCCGCCTACTGGTTCGACCACCACCCGACGACCTTCCTGACCCCGGAGCTGCGCGCCGCCTACCAGCCCAGCGCGCGCTGGAACTGGGACGAGACCTCCCCCTCCTGCCCGCCGCTCATCCTGCGCCACGCGCGCGAGCACTGGGGCTACCGCGCTCCCGAGCGCTTCCAGGAGATGGCGCGCTGGTCCGACGTGATCGACGCCGCGCGCTACGAGTCCGTCGAACAAGCCATCTTCGGCGACACGCCGGCGCTGCGCATCGCGCGCGCGCTGACCGTCGCGCCGACACCGGACTGGACCGACGAGCTGGTCGGCGCGATGACCACGGGCACGCTGGAGGACGTCGCGAATCGCCAGGACGTCGAGAAGGCGCACCAACGCGCCTCGCGCAACCGCGACAAGGCGCTCGAGCAGTTCCCGCCGACGGTCCTGAAGAAGGAACACGACGTCGTGCTCTACGACGCTTCCTCTTCCAAGATCCGCCGCGAACGCTTCGCGCCCTTCTACCACCACCCGGACGTCGTCTACTCCGTCGGTGTGATCCCCACGCGCTCGGGCTATCACATCACGTGCGGCGAGAACCCCTGGAACCCTCCGACGCGCGGTCTGCACGTCGGCGAGCTGATGGAGAAGTACGGCGGCGGCGGACACAAGGCCGTGGGCGGCGCGAACCCGTCCAGCCTCGAGGACGCGCGCAAGATCGCGGCCGAGATCAGGGACGCGCTCGTCGCCTCCTTGCAGGAGGGCTGATGTCCGCGGGGGAGGAATCGAAGAGCGCGCCGGACACGTTGCTCTCGCTGGACAAGGCCGGGCTCGCCGAGCACGTCGTCGCGCTGGGCGGCAAGCCCTTCCACGGACGCATTGCGCGGGAACAGGTTCTGAAGCACGGCGTGACCGACTACGCCGCGATGACGTCCTTGCCGGCGACCCTGCGCGAAGCGCTCGCGGCAGAACTTCCGATCCTCTCGTCGCGCGAGGTGGACCGCAGCGTCGCGCGCGACGCGACGACCAAGCTCCTGCTGGGTTTCCCGCGCGGCGGCGGCGTCGAGGCGACCATCGAGACGGTCCACATCCCGCCGAGCTCGCCGAAGTCGACCAAGGGCGCCACGCTCTGCGTCTCGTCGCAGGTCGGCTGCCCCGTCGCCTGCCCGTTCTGCGCCTCGGGCCGGCTCGGCCTGGTGCGCAACCTCGCGGCGCACGAGATCCTCGAGCAGTACGTCCGCGGGCGCGCGCTCGGCGACCTGTCGCGCTCGGTCGTGATGGGGATCGGCGAACCGCTGCTCAACTTCGAGAACCTCACCACGGCGCTCGACGCCGTGCACGACGAGATGGGTCTCGGTACGCGCCGCATCACCGTCTCGACCGTCGGCTTCCCCGACCGCCTGCGCCGCGCCGCGGAGAGCAGGCCGCGCTTCCAGCTCGCGATCAGCCTGCACACGCCCTTCGACGACCAACGCGACGAGCTCGTCCCCGCGATGAAGGGCACGCCGATCGCCGACGTGATCGCGGCCGCCGACCACTGGTTCGACGTCACCGGTCGCGAGGTCACCTACGAGTACGTGCTGCTCGGCGGCGACAACGACTCGGTCGACCACGCCCGCGCGCTCGCCGACCGACTGTGGGGCAAGCGCTGCACGGTGAACCTGATCCCCTACAACCCCGTCGAAGGCGACACCTACCGCCGCCCGCACGCCGAAGACGTCGACAGCTTCCGACAGTTCCTCGACGACGCCGGCACCGTCGCGACCATCCGCTGGTCCCGCGGCCTCGAAGGCGACGCCGCCTGCGGCCAACTCCGCGTCCGCCACGCGTAGGTGCCTGGCTCGTTTCCGCACTGTTCGCCCCGTTGGCATCTACTTGCCTGCGCGTCCCGCGAACTGTGCGGAAACGTGCCTGGCACCGTACCCGCGTCGACCCTGCTGCAACTTCCACCGGAAGCAACAGCAAGGTAGACGCGGGTACGGTGCCACGGGTACGGTGCCAGGCACCTTTCTGTCAGATTCGATTGGGACGGTTCGGCGCCCTGAGACCTATGCCGTCGAATCAGACAGAAAGGAGCCAGGCACCTGACGCGTTCGCGACCATCTCGAGGGCGCGGTCGATCTCCGAGGCGGAGACGATCAGCGGCATGCGGAAGCGTACCGAGCGCGGGCCGCACGGCAGCGCGAGCAGCTGTTGTTCGCGCAAGCGTCCGAGCAGCTGGTCGCGCGTCGCGCCGTCCTTCACGTCGAAGGCGATCAGCGATCCGATTCCCCGGACGTTGTCGAAGCCTCCGCGATCCTTCGCGAGGGCGCGCAGGCCGGAGATGAAGCGTTCGCCCTGCGCCGCGACGTTGTCGCCGAGTTTCTCCTCTTCGATGATCTCGATGAAGCGGCGCGAGCGGACCATGTCGACCAGGTTTCCCCCCCACGTCGAGTTGATGCGGCTCGGGCGCTTGAAGACGTTGCGCGGCACGTCGTCCACGCGGCTGTTCGCGTAGATGCCGCAGACCTGCGACTTCTTGCCGAAGCTGACGATGTCCGGCGCGACGCCCTTCACCTGCCACAGCCACGGTTTGCCGGATCCGAAGAAGCCCGTTTGGACCTCATCGAAGACCAGCAGCGCTTCGTGCTCGTCGCACAGGTCGCGCAGCGCCTGCAGGAACTCGGGGCGGAAGTGGTTGTCGCCGCCCTCGCCCTGCATCGGCTCGATGATGACGCAGGCGACGCGGTTCGGATACTTGGCGAAGGCGGCCTTCACCTCGTCGATCGAGCGCCGCTCTTCCGCCGCGACGTCGTTGTCGATGTTGCCGTCGAGGTCGAAGTGCGCCGCGGGGTTGTGCACGCGCGGCCAGGGGAACTTCGGGAACAGCTCGACCTTCGTCGGGTCGGTGTTCGTGAGGCTCATCGTGTAGCCGCTGCGTCCGTGGAACGCCTGGCGGAAGTGGATCACGACGAGGTCGTTGCCGTCGTTCACCTGATCGACGCCCACCTTGTGCGCCTTCCAGTCGAAGGCGGTCTTGAGCGCGTTCTCCACCGCCAGCGCGCCGCCGGCCACCCAGAAGTGGTGCGGGAACTCGGGCGGCGTGACACGCGTCGCGAACGCCTCCACGAAGGAGGCCATCGAGGTCGTGTAGAGGTCCGAGTTCGCGGGCTTGTTGAGCGCGACCAGCAGCAGCTCCTGTTGGAAGGCCTGGTCGTCCATCAGCGGGTGTCGGTACCCGATCGGCCAGCTGGCGAAGCACGTGAAGAAGTCCATGTACTCCTTGCCGGTGGCCGAGTCGTGCAGCCAGACGCCGTGCGAGCGCTCGAGGTCCAGCACCATCGGGTAACCGTCCGCGAGCTGGTGCGTCTTGAGGATGGAGTGGACTTGCTTGGGATCGATCATGTTCGTACCTGCGTCGGTCTCTTCGGGCGGGTTCCGCGTCGCCGGCCCTCCCCGCCCCGTTCCTTCGGCCGCTCCTGGGGCTGCGTGGGAGCGATTCAGTCGATGTTCGAGGACGCCCCGTCGAGCTCGTCGGCGAGGGCCGCGGCTTGTGCGTCGTCCTTGCAGCGCACCAGGACCAGCACGGCGGCCGGCAGACCGGGACGCAGGAGGCGCATCCGCGGTTCCGCGTTGGTGAACACCGAAGGAGTAAGGATAGCGTCCCGCTTGGGCCGACGCGACCCCGTGGGCTCCCCCAGGACCAGCGTGGCGCCCTCGTCGAGCCCCAGGGAGACGCGCGCGGCGATCTCGTCCCACAGTGCCGGGTCGAGGGCCGGCAGGGCGCCGCCCTCGCCGCGCGCCTCTTCGAGCGTGCCCAGCAAGGCCTCGGTGAAGCGCGAGAAGATCCGCTCGTGGCAGAGCACCCGCCCGACGCTGCCTTCGGCCTGCCCGGACCACGTCTCGAGCGCCCCGAAGCCGCGCCGAACGACTTCTTCCGCCGCGCCGTCCGGGTCGCTGCCCGAGCGCACGACGAAGGTGCGGTCGGCGAGCGTCCGACCGCGGAACTGCAGCTCGCCGCGGCCGGGGACGCCCGCGCCGAAGCCCGTGTCCACCGCGCCGGCGGCGGCGGGCTTGCGCTCGAAGGCCTCGCGCGCGACGCGGATCAGTTCTTCGGTGCCGCGGACCATGACGCGCTTCACGTCGGGGCAGGCGGCGGCGGCGCGCAGCACGGTGAAGCCGTCGTCGTGCAGGACGCTGAGCACGCCGTGCGGGATACCGATGCCGTCCAGCGCGACGCAGATCTCGTCCGCGAGGAAAGGCATCACCGGGTCGGAGAGCAGCAGCGTCGGCATGCCGCGCGACAGCGGCACGAAGAGGGACTCGACCAGACCGGTGACCGCCGCGCGCGCGTCGACGCGGACCAGCGCGACGCCGCGCGCGGGTTGCGGGCCGGGAGCGTGGCGGAGGATCGCGTCGCCGCGCCGGAAGGCTTGTCGCCGGTAGCGGACACACTCCGCGACAGGCAGGCCCAGGCGGTCCGACATCGCCCGGTCGATCGAGCGCGCGTGGACGATCGTCTCGAGGCCCTGGCGCAGCAAGCCGACGCGCAGGCCGTGGCGGAGCTCGCCCCACTCCTTCGCCGCCGCGCGCGCCGCCTCGAGCGCCGTCTCCAGGTCGTCCTCCCCGGAACGCGGCCAGCTGCCGAGCACGGCGCCGGCCGCGGTCGTGACCTCGTGCGACAGGCCGGCCGCCGGGGCGACCCAGGCGCCGCCGATGCGGTTGTGGTGCTTCCGTTCCTCCATCGAGGCCGCGTATTCTAGTGGGCTTCGAGCGGCGCCGACAATCCCGCCGAAGCCCCATGTCTCTACGCTTTCGACCGCACATGCGCATCTCGAGCCCGCTCGACTTCGCGCGAGCCTTCCGCCGCGGTAGCCGCGCGCGCGGATCGACGCTGGTGGTCGTGGTCCACGAGAACGGGCTCGACCACGCGCGCCTCGGCCTGTCGATCGGCAAGGTCGTCTGGAAGTCGGCGGTGAAGCGCAACCGCGTGCGCCGAATCTTCCGCGAGGCGTTCCGGCTCGAGTACGCGCAGCTGCCGGCCGGTCACGACCTGGTGCTGATCGCGGCCGAGAAGCGGCTCGAACCGACGCTCGAGGAGACGCGCCTCGAGCTCGTCAAGCTGGCGCGCAAGGCGCAGCGCCGCCTCGCCGAGCGTCGCGCGCAGGAAGCGGAGTGCGGGGACGAGGGCGCGGCGTGAACTTCATGCGTCGCCTCTACTCCGCCCCGCTGCGCTTCTACCGCCGCTTCCTCTCGCCGCTCAAGCCGCCCATGTGCCGTTTCTCGCCGACGTGCAGCCAGTTCGCCATCGAGGCGATCGAACTGCACGGCGTGTTCAAGGGGAGCCTGCTCGCGACGTGGCGCGTGCTGCGCTGCAACCCCTTCGCCAAGTGCGGCTGCGACCCGGTGCCGCCCAAGGGGCGCTGGGTCTCGCCGCACCGCCACCTCGAGTGACCCCCGGTTTGCAGGCGAGCCGCACCTGGTACTAAGCTCTCGCCCCGACTCCCCCGCCTACGAGACCATGCACACCCACCGACTCCCCCTCCTCGCCGCGCTGCTCGCCGCCGGTTGCGCTTCCCACGAGCTCGACGCGCAATCGATCGACCTGGAGCTCCCGCCCAGCCCGATCGCCGGCGCGGAACCCGCGGACCACCTGATCCAGCCGGGCGAGAAGCACTTCAAGCACCTCTGGAAGCTGACCTCCGGCGGCGAGAACGCCGAGGGTTACTTCAACCCGGCGGGCGACCGGCTCTCCTTCCAGCGCACGACCGAGGAGTCGGGCTGCGACGAGATCTACGTCACCGAGCCCGGCGGCGGTTATCGCTCGGTCTCGAACGGCAAGGGCGTGACGACCTGCTCCTACTTCATGCCCGACGGCAAGCACGTGCTCTACGCCTCGACGCAGTCGGAGCAGGACGACTGCCCGCCGCGGCCGGACATGAGCCAGGGTTACACCTGGCCGATCCACTCCGCCTACGAGATCTACGTGCAGGAACTCTCGACCGGCGAAGAGCGCCTGCTGATCGGCGGCCCGGGCTACGACGCGGAAGCGACGGTCTCGCCGAAGGGTGATCGGATCGTCTTCACCTCGACGCGCTCCGGCGACATCGAGCTGTGGACGTGTGACATCGAAGGCGGTGACCTGCGCCAGGTCACGCACGAGCCCGGCTACGACGGGGGCGCGTTCTTCAGCCACGACGGCGAGTGGCTCGTGTTCCGCACGACGGCCTTCACGCCAGGCAAGGAAGCGGAGGAGATCGCCGACTTCGAGCGCCTGCGCGACATGGGGCTCGTGCGTCCCGGCGCGATGGAAGTGATGGTCTGCCGCGTCGACGGCAGCGAGCGACGCCGCGTGACGAATCTCGGCGAAGCGAACTGGGCGCCCTACTTCTTCCCGAACGACAAGCGCATCATCTTCTCGTCGAACCACGACTGGTCCGGCGAGGGACCGATCAACTTCGACCTGTGGGCGATCGACGTCGACGGCGAGAACCTCGAGCGCATCACGACCTACGACCAGGGCGCGGGCAGCAACTTCGACGCCTTCCCGATGTTCAGCCCGGACGGCAAGTACCTCGTCTTCGGCTCGAACCGCGGCGGCGCGAAGGGCGAGACGAACCTGTTCATCGCCGAGTGGAAGTGAACGGTCCGCGCGACGCGCTCACTCGACGACGTTCGAGTCGAGCGTGATCAGCACGGACTCTTCCTTGCCGTCGCGACGATAGACCGTCTTCAGGACGTCCCCGGGCTTGTGCGTGCGCAGCACGTAGACGAAGTCCTGGATGCCGTCGATGCGCACGCCGCCGACTTCGAGCAGCGTGTCCCCCGCCATCAGACCGGCGCGCTCCGCAGGCGTACCCGGTGAGACGCCCGCGAGGGTCAAACCGCCGGTCTCGGAGTAGTCCGCCGGACGCGAACCGAAGCGCACGTCGAAGCCGCGCCGCCCGCCCTGGGCGTTCGGGTCCTTCGGCGGCTCGATGAAGGCAAGCTCGCCGCCGCGCTGCGCGCGCCCGATGAAATCGACGCACAAGGCGACGATCTGCGCGGCCCCGCGCTCCTCGAAGCGGATCAGGTCGTCGGACGGCTTGTGGTAGTCGTCGTGCAGTCCGGTGAACAGGTGGATCGCCGGGATGCCGACCTCGAGGAAGCTCTGGTGATCGCTGCCGCCGACACCGAATCCGGAGACGGTCAGCTCAGCGTCGAGACCGGCCGCGGCGGCCGACTCGTGCGCCCAGTCGGCGAAGGGCGGCGACGTTCCGACGCCCATCACCTCCAGACCGTTCGACTCGGCGCGGCCGACCATGTCGAGGTTCACGTTCATGCTGATCCGATCGAGCGGCACCGTCGGGTGCTCGCACCAGTGGCGGCTGCCGAGCAGTCCGAGCTCCTCGCCCGACCACAGCGCGAAGACGACGTCGCCGGGCGGCGGTTCGTTCGCGGCGAGGATGCGCGCGATCTCGAGCACGGCCGCGGTCCCCGACGCGTTGTCGTCCGCGCCGTTGTGGATCTGACCGACGGTCTCGGGCGCGAGCGAACCCGTTCCGCCGAGGCCCAGGTGGTCGTAGTGCGCGCCGACGACGATCGTCTTGGCCTCGCCGCGTCCGCGCAGCACGCCGAGCACGTTCGTCGCCACGCCGTCTTCGCGCCGCACGTCGACGTCGAGCGTGACTTCGCCCGGCCCCTCGAGCGGCGCCGCGCCGGCAAGCACGCCGCGGAACTGCGCGCGCTCCGCGGCGGTCGCTTCTTCATGGTCGCTCGAGAACAGCCACGCGGCCAGCTCGGGATCCACGTACGCGCACGGGATGCCGGCGTTCGCCTCGTGGCCGTCGGAGAAGCGCAACGGTTCGCCGTCCGCCGCGTCCTGCGTGATGATCACGGCCGCGGCGCCGTTGCGCTTCGCCGTCATCACCTTGTGCAGCACCGAGCCGCCGAAGCCCCACGACGCGTCGTCGTCCGCGGGCGTCCCGCGACGCAGCAGCACGATCGCGCCGTCGACGCGTCCGCTCGCGTAGTCGTCGTGTCCGCGTTCCTCGTCGACGATGCCGTAGCCGCGGAACACGAGCGATCCGGTCACCTCGCCTGAGGTCGAGCAGAAGAGCGGTTCCATCGCGCCGCGCTGGCGCACGGTCGCGCGCTGACCCGAAGCCAGCCGGACCTCCTTGCTGACGCTCGGCGCGTCGCCGACGCGCGCGGCGAGCGGCACCGGGAAGCGTTGGAAGTAGCCGTCCTCGCCGGCAGGCTCGAGCCCGATCGCGCCGAGCTGGCGCGCGAGCCACGCCGCCGTGTCGCGCTCGCCCTGCATCCCCGCGCGGCGTCCTTCACGCGCGTCGTCCGAGAGCCACGCGACGTCGGAGTCGAGCGCCAGCGCGCTCTTCGGGACGCGCTCGAGGAGCTTCTTGCGCGTCAGCTCCGGCTCGCTGCTGATGCAAGCGCCGAGGGCCGGCAGGAGGAGGATCAGGGCAGGCAGTACGGAAGCGTGACGCGTGGATCTCATGGCGCACATCCTACGGCCCTCGACCGGCGAGTGAAGCCGGATAGGATGGGCGCCCCCATGATCCGCGCCACGCTCACGAAGAAGCTGGGGCTCGCCCTCGGCGTCCCCCTCGCGCTCGCCGTCGCGGCCGAGCTGGGGCTGCGCCTCGCAGGCTTCGAGTACCCGCCGGTGCAGTACGCGCAGCTGATCCTGTGGAACCCCGCGCAGGACGCCGCGCTCGCCGGCGCCGACGACCTGCACGCCCGCGACGCGCGCACGCTCTGGGCGCCGCGGCCGGGCGGCAAGGTCTACTGGTCGCAGTCGAACGAGCGCGTCAACGTCGAGGGCTACCGCGGACCGCTGCGTCCCGCGGAACACCCGGCCGGCGCGCTGCGCGTCGTGACGCTCGGCGACTCGTCCACCTTCGGCCTCGGCGTCGAGTACGCGGACACCTACAGCGCGCAGCTCGAGTCCGAGCTGGAGGCACGAGGCCGCGCGGCGGAGGTTCTCGACTTCGGCGTGATCGGCTTCACCGTGCTGCAGGGCGTCGAGCGCTACCGCGAACGCGCGCGACACTTCCACGCCGACGTGGTCGTCGCGGCCTTCGGCGCGGTGAACGAACACTGGCCGGTCGAGGACTCGAACGACGCCGACAAGCTCGCCTGGCAGCACGCGCAGTCGACCGGCTGGTACCGCTTCTGGAAGCACGTGCGCAAGCAGCTGCGCATCGCGCACTACGTCGCCTACCTGCAGCTGAAGGCCGACGGCGGCATGCGCGCGCGGCACGAACGCTACGTGCGCCCGAAGGAAGCGCAGGCCGAGATCGCCGACCGCGCCGGTGAGGTCGACTGGGAAGGTCGGCGCCGCGTCGACGTGGCGGAGTACCTCGAGGGACTCGACGCGCTGCGCCGCGCGGTCGAAGCCGACGGCGCGCGCCTCGCGCTCGTCGCAATGCCGCGGCGGCCCGGCGTCGAACACGAGCGACCGATCTTGCTCGAGTACACGCGAGCGACGCGCGATTACGCCGCCGAACACGGCTTGGCGCTGTGCGACGCGCACCGCGCCTTCCGCGCCGCGGAGGAGACGCTGGCGCCGGACGAGCTCTTCCTCGGCTCCGGCGAAGAAGCCGACCACTGGCACCCGACGCCCTACGGTCACCGCCTGATCGCGAGTTGTCTCGCCGACGCTCTGCTCGCGCAGGACGGTGCTGCGCGATGAGAATGGACGTCGATCCCGCGACGACGCACACCGAACGCCCGCGCTGGCGCCGCGTGCTGCTGTTGGTCCTCCCGCTGATGCTGGTCGGCCCGTCCCTGCTCCCGGGCAAGCGCTTCCTGCCCGTCGCGCCCGTCTGCTTCGAGCCGCTCGCCGCCGAACACCCGGACGCCGCGCGCGCCGCCTGGGAGGACGCGAACCACTGGACGGCCGACGCGCTGTTCCCAGCGCTCACGGACGAAGTCGCCGTGCGCGCGGCGGTCGAGTCCGGTCACTTGCCGCTGTGGACGCCGCTCGCCGGCCTCGGCGCGCCGCTCGCGGCGGGCAGCATCGCGGGTGTCTGGTATCCGCCGCGCTGGTTGTGGACGTGGTTGCCGCCCGACCTCGCGACGGGCTGGCACGCGCTGCTCGCCGTGTTCCTCGCGGGACTCGGCATGCAGCTGTTCCTCGAGCGCCGTGGTGCGTCGACGACCGCCGCGCTGCTCGGCGCGCTCGCGCTGCAGGGCAGCGGCTTCGGCGTCGCGAACCTGCACCTCGCGATGAAGTACGACGCGGCGCTCTGGCTGCCCTGGGCGCTGTGGGCGGTCGAAGGCCTCTTCGCCGGACGCCGCGGCGCGCCCTTCGCGCTCGCTTTCGCGATCGCGTGCTCCTTCCTCGCCGGCTTCGTGCCGATCGCGATCTTCGTCGCGCTGACGGCGGCCGCGTACCTGTTCCTGCGCAGCCTGTCGACGCACGCGTGGCGCGCCGGGCTGCTCGGCGCAGTCTGCCTGGTGCTGGGCGTCGGTCTCTCCGCGCTGCAGACGATCCCCACGCTCGAGGCCAGCGAGAACTCGCTGCGCCGCCCCACCGGCGCCGAAGTGATCGCACAAGGCAGCGTGCCGAGCGCCGCATTGCTCACGCTCGTCGCGCCGAAGCTCTACGGCGTGCCCACCGAGAACCGCTTCGCGCCGGGACTCGGCACGGTCTGGGACTTCACGGAAGCGGACGACGCGGAGCTCGCGCAGCGGGCCGTGCTGCTCGAGTGGAACTTGGCAGCCGGCGTGCTGATCGCGCTGCTCGCCGCGACGGGCCTCGCCGGCGGCGGTCGCCGCGCGATCTTCCCCGGACTGCTCGCACTCGCGGTGCTGACCTTCGTCTGCGGACAGGCACCTGCGTCGTGGCTCTACGGCTTGCCCGGCTTCGACCTCGGCGCACCGACGCGCGCCGCGGCGATCCTGTGGGTGCTCTGGCCGTGGCTCGCAGCGCTCGGCGTCGACGCCCTGCGCGGCGGCGCGAAGGCGCCACGTCGCGCGCTGCTCGCAGGCGTCGCCGTGTGCGTCGCCTGCGGTGCGAACTGGTGGCTCGCCACCGACGGTGAGGAGCTCGCCGAGCGGCTGTACACCGAGCTCCCCGCGCGCCTCGACGTCGAGCGCGACATGGTCGAGCTCTACCTTCCGCGCGAAGCCCTCGCCGACGACGCGGCCCGCGTGCGCGACCAAGGCTTCGAGCTGCTGCTGTTCGCCCTCGCGGGCGGCGCGGCCGCGTGGATGCTGCGCAAGCCGCGCGTCGCGTGGATCGCCGGCGCGTTGCTCTGTGCGGAAGCCGCATCGCTCGCGCACACCCACCTCGCGCCACTCGACCTCGGCGGCGTCGACTTCGTCCCTCCGTCGGAACGCATGGCCGCGCTGCAGCGCGTCACCGACGACGGACGCCTGCTGCGGTACGACTCGAGCGAGTCCGGGCTCGACGAAGTGCTGAACCTCGCGCGTCCCAACCTGCCGCAGCTCTACGACGCCGCCGACCTGTCGACGTACCAGGTCTTCACGCCGCGCTGGCAGGTCGAGCTGATGGCGCTCGTCGATCCGCGCAGCCCGTACCTGACCGGTGCGAGCCGCATCTCCGACGCGGAGCTGCTCGACCACCAGCTGCTCGACCGGTTGGGCGTGAACGCGGTGCTCTCGCAGCACGACTTGGACCGACCCGAGCTCAAGCTCTACGACTCGGCGGAGGGTTGGAGGCTCTACCGCCGACACGGCAGCCTGCCGATCGCGCGCGTCGTGCCGACGCTCGAGTACTGCTCGAACGACTCCACGGCGCTCGAGCTGCTCGCGACGCACGCGCTCGATCCGAACGAGACGGCCACGGTGGTCCCGGACGGGCCCGGCGGCGCCGCGCCGGGAGAGGCGCCGGCGCTCGACCCGTTGCGGCATCGCAAGGGAACGCTGCAGTGGGCGCGGCCGAGCGCGGACCGCTTCGACGTGTCGATCCAGGGCTCGGGCGGCGGGTGGCTCGTGGTGCGCGAGGCGTGGTACCCCGGCTGGCGCGCCACGGTCAGCGGAGAGCCGGCGGAAGTGCTGCGCGTCGACCACGCCTTCCGCGCCGTGCGCGTCCCCGGCGGAGACGTCGAGGTCGAGTTCGTCTACCGACCCGTCTCCTTCCGGCGCGGCCTGTGGATCAGCGCGCTCTCGCTGCTCGTCGCGCTCGCGAGCTGGCTGCGTCCGCGCCCAGGTGTTGCCTGATGCACTTGCAGACGCTCAGCAGCGGCAGCGAGGGCAACGCGACGCTCGTGCGCGCCGGAGAACAGACGCTGCTCCTCGACGCCGGCCTCGGCATCCGCAAGCTCTCGGGGCGCTTCCAGGTCGCGGGCCTCGGGCTGAAGACGATCGACCACGTGCTCGTCACGCACGGCCACCTCGACCACGCGCGCTCGGCGGGCTCCGTCGCGAAGCGGCAGTCCGCGGAACTGCACTGCGCCGAGCGGATCATGCTGCACAAGTCCGTGGCGCGCGCGCCCAGCAAGAACGTGCTGCGCATCGGCCGCGACGTGGAACTCGCGCACCCAGAACGGCGCGGCGCGCCCGTGCTGCTGCGCTCGGTGCTGCTCCCCCACGACTGCGACCCGACGGTCGCCTTCCGGCTCGAGCACGAGGACCGCGTCGCCGTCGTGTTGACGGACATGGGACACCCGCGCCGCGAGGTCGCCGACGCGCTGTCCGGCGCGCACGTGCTCGTGCTCGAGTTCAACCACGACGTCGAAGGCCTCGCGAACGGCCCGTACCCGCCGGTGCTGCAGAACCGCATCGGCGGCGACCGCGGTCACCTCTCGAACGAACAGGCCGCGCGGATGCTCGAGTGGCTCGCGGGACCGGAGCTGCACACGCTCGTGCTCGCGCACCTCTCCAAGAAGACGAACACCGCCGAACGCGCCGAGGAGACCGCGCGTCGCACGCTCGACCGCCTGGGCCTCGGCCACGTAGAGGTCCACGTCGCCTCGCAGGACGAAGTCGGTCCGAACCTCCGCGTCTGATCCCCCACCATGAACGAGATCCAGCGAGTCATGTCGAAGCACTGCACGATCCGCGCCTTCCGCGCCGACCCCGTGCCCACCGAGACGATCGAGAAGTGCGTGCGCGCCGCGCGCCAGGCGGCCAGCTCGAGCAACGTGCAGGCATACTGCCTCGTGCAGGTCACCGACGGCCACGAACGTGCGCGGCTGCGCGAGCTGACAGGCGACCAGCAGCAGGTCGAGGAAGCCGGTGCCTTCTTCGCCGTCTGCGCCGAAGAACACCGGCACGCTCTGATCGCGGAGGCCGAAGGGAAGCAGACGGGCCGCAACTTCGAGAGCTTCCTCGTCGCCGTGATCGACGCGACGCTGTTCGCGCAGAACCTCGTGCTCGCCTTCGAGTCCGAGGGCTACGGGACGTGCTACATCGGCGGCCTGCGCAACGACCTCGAGGCGGTCGACCGGCTGCTCGAGCTGCCGGAGGGTGTCTACCCGCTCTTCGGGCTGTGCGTCGGCATCCCTGACGAGACGCCGGCGAAGCGTCCACGGCTCGATCCGCGAGCGCTGTGGTTCGAGGGCCGTTACCCCACGGACGACGAGATGCGCGACTGGATCGCGGAGCACGACGATCGCGCCGCGCGCTACTACGCCGAACGCGGCAACCCCGGACGCACCTGGACGGGCGGCCTGCTGCGCAAGATCACGACGCGCCTGCGCGAGTCGGTGCCGGCCTTCTACGCGTCGAAGGGCGCACGCCTGCAGTGAAGTACGGTACCGCGTTCGATTTTCCACAATAAGGCGCGGATCCGGCCCGCAGGCCGGATCCGCGCCTTATTGTGGAAAATCGAACGCGGTACCGTACTTCACTGCAGGCGCTTCGCGTGCGGGAAGTGGAAGGGGTGGCCGTTCGGTCCGCGCCCTTCGCACAGCTCGGCGATCTTGTTCCACAGCGGGCCGATGATCGGGTGTGTGTGCGCGATGCGCGGCGCGTCGGCGGACGCCCAGTCGAAGATCTCGACGTAGAGCGAGGTGCCCGCCTCTTCCGTGATGCGGTAGATCTGCGTCGGCACGGCCTTGTTGATCAAGCCCGACTCCTCGAGCCCCGCGCGGTGTTCGCGCAGGACGGCGTCGAACTCCGCTTCCTTGCCGCGCTGGACGTAGTAGTGCGCGAGGACCGTCGTGTCGTTCGAGTGGTGCATGAAGTGTCTCTCCCTACTTGTGTGGTTCGTGGCCGCGGTCCGTACAGCCTTCGAACAGCTCGTCGAGCCTGAAGAAGGCCGTCATGCCTTCGTGGAGGTCCATGTAGCCCTGCTCGCCCTCGATGCACCAGTGCGGCTTCAAGAACAGGCGCAGGATTTCGGAGTCGGGCGTCTTGCGCGTCGACTGGACCGCCTCGCGCTTCGCCATCCAGTGCTTCCAGCGACCGAGCAGGTCGTTGATCCCGATCAAGTCGGCGGCCGCGACGCGCTTGAGCGGGATCGTGTCGCCGCCCTTGCCGGCGCGCGCTTTCTCGAAGAAGCGCCGCACGGTGCTCATCGCCGCGGGGTTCGCCTTCTCGATGCGGAAGGGCGTGTCGTCCTCGAGCCCGCTGACCATCAGCATGCGCCGCGTCGCGAGTCCGAGGATCGCGGGCAGGATGCGGCGCAGGTTGTCGTCGTCGTAGTTCTTGACGCAGGCGTACAGCGGGTTGCGCACCTGCAGCAGGCGGATCATCTCGATCGGCAGGCGGCGGCTGGTGCTCGAGTGGTGGTGGTACGCGATCGACTCGGGCACGTAGGCGATCGAGTGCCCCGCGACCCAAGTGCGCCAGCCGAGGTCGACGTCCTCGTAGTAGGCGAAGAATTCCTCGTCGAAGCCCCCCACCTCGCGGAAGGCCCGCGCGTCCATCGCCATCGCGCCGCCGCAGGCGAACAGCGTCAAGCGCGGCCAGGCGAAGTCGTCGGTGATCTCCTCGAGGTAACCGCGCTGGATGCCGATACCGTGGAAGTTCATGCCTCCGCCGGCGCTGTTCATCAGCTTGCCGTCCCACGACAGCATCTTCGAAGTGGTCGCCGCGTGCTCGCCGCGCGCGATCGGTTCGACGAGCGTGCGCAGCCATTCCTTCTCGACGCGCATGTCGTTGTTCAGGAAGACGACGACGTCGGGCTCGTCGGCGAGCTCGACGCCCTGGTTGCAGCCGGGCGCGAAGCCGACGTTGCGCTCGTTGACGAAGAGCTTGACCCAGGCGTGGTCGCGTCGCATCTCCTCGACCGAACCGTCGGTCGACGCGTTGTCGACCAGGATCACTTCGACCTTGTCGCGCGGGTAGTCGAGCGCCGCGAGCGTCTCGAAGCACGGCTTCAGGTGGTGGCGGCCGTTCAGGTTGAGGATCACGATCGCGCAGCGCGGCAGGTCCGCGTCCGCGACGCGTTCCCCGAAGGTCACGCGCAGCCCGAGCGGGTCGCGCGGGTCCTTCGACGCGGTCTTGGGCACCGAGCTCTTCGAGTTCGACTTTGCAGCTTGCGCCTTCGGCTTCGCGGCAGCCTTGGACGACTTCCCGCCGCGCTTGCGCTTGGATCTCACGCAGTCACCTCGTCGACGCGGACGTGTTGGATGCGCAGGAAGGCCTCGGGGCCGCCTGCCTCGAGCGCGGTCTCGACGCGCAGGCGCAGGGCTTCCTCCGCGACGTCCGTCGTGATCACATAGCGCTTCAAGCAGTCGTCGCCCTGCGGGCGGAACAGCTCGAGCCGCCCTACCTCCGCTCCGTCGACCAGCACGCGCCCGCCCATCTCGACGCCCGGTTCCGCGCCGAGCGCGAGCACGCCGAGCTCGATGCGGCGCTTCCCGCCGCCCGCACCGGAGATGTCGTACTCGACCGCAGCGCCTCCGGGTCGCAGCAACAGCATGTCCGCGCCTTGCGGTTCCACCGGACCGTGGCGCTCGACGGCGTGGATGCCGGCGTAGTCGCAGAAACGGCGCGGCCCGCGCGGCGCCGTGTCGCGGTTGATGCAGCAGAGCGCGCGGTAGCGGAACTCCGTCTCCTCGCCGTTCTGTTCGATGGTCTTGATCGGCATGAAGTCGCGGCTGAGCTCGGCGGCGAGCCCCGGTTCGCGCACGAAGCGCAGCATCTTGGCAGCGAGGTCGACCGGATCGCCGACCTCGAACAGCAGGCCGTCGACGCCGTCGCGCACGAACTCCGCCATGCCTCCGAGGTTCGAGGCGAGGACGGGCGTCTCCGTCAAGTACGCCTCGTGGATCGTGATCGGCGAGTTCTCGTACCAGATGCTCGGCACGACGAGCACGTCGATCTCGGCGTAGACATCGCTGAGGCGCGCGTTGTCGAAGCGGCCCTTGAACACGACGGGCGCGCCTTCGGCGAGTCGTTCGAGTTCCGCGTGGTGCGGATCGCTCGACGGGTCGAAGCCGCCGTAGACGTTCAGCACGACGCGCTCGCCGGCGAGCTCGCGCATGGCGCGGATCATCGTCTCGCCGCCCTTGTACCAGACGAGCGATCCGACGAAGCCGAAGCGCACGCGGCCTTCGGGATCGGGGCGCTTCTCGAGCGCCTGCACGTGGTCGGTGCGCATCCCGTTGTCGGAGAACAGGAAGCTGCGCGGCTCGAAGCCCGCGGTGTCGACGAGCTTCTGGCGCAAGAAGCGCGACGGGCTGATGCGCAGATCGGCGGCCGCGTACGCGCCGACGACGTAGTTCTGGCGGTCGAGCATGTCGTCGAAGCCCTCCCAGCGTCCGGCGTCTGCGCCGGTCAGTTCCACGCCCTTGCGCAAGCCCTTCGACAGCGCGGCGATCAGCGGCCGCGCGGCGCGGTCGAGCCGCTTCATGCGAGGAATCAGCCCCATTCCGCGCTCCTTCACGCACAGGTAGCAGCCGCTGCCCATGTTCTCGGGGCAGATCTCGCCGTCGGGGCGGATCAGCTGCACGCGTGCGCAGATCGCCCAGTAGTCGTGGCAGGTGATGACCGTCGCGAGTCCCGCGCGCTTGGCGACCTGCACGAGCCCCGCCGAGGTGTGGATCAGGTGCTGGAAGTGCACCAGGTCCGGCGCCTCGCGCGCGAGGATCGTGCGGAAAGCGGCCTCGGCCTTGGGTTGCGCGTAGCTCTCGCGCAGGTTCGCGTGCGCGAGCCGGTGCGTCATGCGCAGCACGCGCAAGCCCTGGAACTCGGTGTCCTCGACGTGGAAGTCCGGCAGGTCGCGGTCGTCGGCGGGGACGCGGGCGAGAACGGTGACGCGGTGACCGCGCCGCGCCATCTCCTTCGCGAGGTTGTAGGTGTAGATCTCGGTACCGGCCCAGGTGTCGGGCGGGAAGCCGTGCACGACGTAGAGTACGGAGAGCTTCGTGCCTTCGCGAATCGTGGTCGTCGGCTTGCGGCGCTTCTCGTGGCCGCCTTCCCAGAGCCCGAGGAAGGTCGCTTCGCGCTGCGCGCGCACGCGCTTCAGCTCGCGCTCGACGTCCGCCTTCGTGAGTCCGGCGGCCTCGAGCGCCGCGCGGTCGCGTTCCAGCTGGCGTCCGGTCAGCACCAGAGCGTCCGAGCGCGAACCGACGCACACGCGGTCCAGCCACTCGGCGTTGAACGCGCCGTCGATCTTGCCGCGCGCGAAGCACTCCTCGGCGTCGTAGTCGTGGCTGTGCTCGACGACCGCTTCGTCGTCGTAGACGACCGTGAAGCCGGCTTCCAGGAGCGCGCGCGCCATCAGCACGTCTTCACCGAAATTCGTGCGCGGGAAGGGATGCCGTTCCCACAGCTCGCGCCGGATCGCCGACGCGACGTCGTTGAAGTTGTAGAAGACGCGCCGTTCGTGCGCGTTCATCGCGGCGTAGGTCGCCGCATCGGGCAGGCGCGTCTCACGGCGGCCTGCGGTGTAGCCGGGGTCTTCCTCGCTGAACACCCTGGTGAGCAGGTCGGCGTCCGGGCGCGGCAGGTTGCGGCAGTAGGCCGCCCCCACGGCGTCGTCGTCGAAGTTCCGGACCAGCTTCGCGAGCCAGTCGGTTCCGACGGGGATCGCGTCCTGCGTCAGGAAGACGAGCAAGTCACCGCGCGAGCGCGCCGCGAGCAGGTTGCGCGTGTCGCCGTGGTCGAACTCGACCTGGTGGATGCGCTCGCGCTCGAAGGGCACGGGGAAGCTCGCCGCGCGTTCGCCGAGGAACTCCCAGGTTCCATCCGTCGACCCCGAGTCGATCACGCGGAAGTCCCAAGGGATGTCGAGGCGTTGACTCGCCAGCGCGTTCAACACGCGGTCGAGGAACTCCATCCCTTGCCACGTGGGCATGAGGACGGAGACGGATCGGATGGGACGCATGGATCGGGGTCGGAGGGGGCGACGGAGGGCAGAGTGTAGCGACGGGAGGGCGCCGGTTCAGCCCGCGATCAGCCCGCGTCCTGCGCCGAGTCCGGCCAGAAGGCCGGGCCCCATCCGCGACTGCCCCAGAACTGGCCGAGCACTTGCGCGCCGCGCAGTCCGACGGAGCGCAGCAGGTGCCGCAGCTTCGCCGGCGTGTGCGTGCGGTTCAGGTAACGCCAGTCTTCGCGCACCTCGAAGCCGATGCCGCGCGCGACCGAGAAGACCGTCGGACGCAGGCGGTGGCCGTGGATCTCGCGGTGGAAGGCCGCGTCGATGCGGTAGCGCTCGAAGGCCTGCCGAGGCGTGTAGTCGTGCGCGTGGAACGCGACGGCGTCAGGTACGAAGCGCAAGGTGTGCCCCGCGGTCAGCGCGCGAGCAGCCCAGGCGAAGTCTTCGCCGAACGGGACGTCGGGGAACGGAATCTCGCGGAAGACCGAGGCACGGATGGCGGACGCGACGTTGTTGAAGCGCAGCAATTCGACGCGCTCGCGTGCCGGCAGGTCCCACATGCGTCCATTGCGGTCGAGGCGCCGCGCGTGCGCGACCTGGCCCGCTTCCGGCGAGTCGAGCACGGTGCGCGCGGTCAGCGGATCGTCGCTCGGGTGCGGCAACACGCGCGCCGTCGCGCCGGCGACCGCGGGGTCCTCGAAGACCTGCGTCAAGCGCGCGAGGAAGTCCGGTCCGGAGGGCACGACGTCCTGGCTCAGGAACACGAGCAGCTCGCCGCGCGCGCGGTCCGCCGCGCGGTTGCGCGTTGCGCCGTGGCGGAAATCGGACTGCGGAATGACCTCGACGCTCGCTCCGGCGGCTTCCAGTAAGACGCGCGTCTCGTCCGTCGACGAAGAGTCGACGGCCACGATCTCGACCTCCCCGCAGTCCACCTGCTCCGCGAGCGCGGGCAGGAGTCGAGCGAGGTCCCGGGCGCCGTTCCAGGTCGGCAGGACGATCGAAAGGCGGGGGCTCGGCATGGCGCGGCCGGCGGGGCCGGAGCCGCAAAGTATAAGCCCCGATCGACCTCCGGGCCGTCTTTGCGAAAGCCCTATGTGGTCTCTACGCTCAGCGCACCACGGCCGCCCGGCCGGCTCCGTCCCCCAGCCCACGAGCGCATGCAACGAGACTTCCTCCCCATCGCCTTCGGCGTCGCCATCACCGCCGTCCTGTCCGGGACGTTCGTCATCGCGGGCCTCAAGGCGGGGATCACGCCCGGGGTCAGTCCGCTGGTCATCCTCTGCGCGTGGGGCCTCTTCTCGGCGCGGCTCAAGGGCAAGGAAGGCTCGCGCTTCCTGAACCTGACGCAGGTCGCCGGCTCGGCGGGCATGGCCGTGACGGCGGGCGTGATCTTCACCGCGCCGATCATCCAGATCCTCTACCGCGAGCGAATGGAGGCCGGCGGTCCCGGCGCGCCGACGAGCGTGCCCGAGGTCGACGTCGTCACGCTGATCGTGCTGAGCCTCGCGGGCGCGCTGATCGGCTACGGCTTCGTCGGATTGGCGACCAAGAAGTTCCTGTCCGACCCCTCGCTGCCGGCGCCCGAAGCGCGCGCTTGCGAGACGATGATCGGGTCCGCGGTCGCCGAGCGCGACAAGCGGCCGCGCATGGGTCGCTCGCTCTTCGCGTCCCTCGCTGCGGGCCTCGGGGCTACGCTGGCGGTCAAGATGGGCGCGCTCGCGGGGGCCTTCACGGTCTTCGAGAAGCAGCGCGGCGACCAGAACTTCGCCGCGCGCCTGCCGCTCGACGCGATGTTGATCGGCATCGGAGGACTGTTGACGCTGCCGACCGCGCTGCTCGTCTTCGGCGGCGCGATGGTGCGCATGCTCGGCGAGGGCTGGCTCGTGGGCTTGGAGCCCGGCACCGACCTCTACCAGTCCTTCCTCGGCGCCACGCACGGCAATACGGACCCGACGATGCGCTGGGCCGGCGGCGCGACGATGCTCGTGGCGGTGATCTACTCGCTGTTCAAGTTCATGGGGCCGCGCGCGAAGACGCAGCAGGTCGAGGTCGGCGACACGTCGATCCTCGAGGTCGACGCCGTCATGCGGACCAGACTGCGGGCGACGATCGTCATCGGCGTCTTCCTGCTGCTCGGGTGGCTGTTCTGGAAGGAAGGCGGCATCGACCTCTTCTCGGTCAGCATGTCCGTCACGATCCTGATCATGGCGATGCTGATGGTCACGCTCGGCGCGATCCTCTCGCTGCAGATCGGCTCGTCGGCTTCGCCGGTCTCGGGCACGATTTTCGTGACGACGCTCGTGCTCTGCCTGGTGACGCTCGCGACGCGCGCCGACATCGGCATCGAGGACGTCCAGCTCCTGACTCCGCTCGTCGTCGGCGCGTGCGTGGCCGTCTGCACGGCGAACGACTCGAGCCAGGACTACAAGACCATCCAGCTGTGCGGCGTGCGCGTGCAGGACGGCTTCCTGGCACAGCTGCTCGGACTGGTCGTCGGCTGCGTCATCGTTCCGATCGTGCTGTACGTCGCGCACAACGCGTACGTGCTCGGAAGCGACGCCCTTCCCGCGCCGCAGGGCAAGATGTTCTCGACGCTGATCGAGGGCCTTCTACTCGACAGCAACCTGCCGATCGTCCCGATCTACTTCGGACTCGGGCTCGGCGTGCTCGCGGTAGTGATGGAGATCGTCGCAACCAAGCGCGGCATGATGTTGCCCGCCATGGCGCTCGCGGTGGGCATCTACCTGCCCGCGGTGCTCGGCATCGGCATCCTGATCGGCGGGCTCTTCCGCTGGCTCGGCGAGCGCGGCGCGGAGAAGCAGACGAACGAGTCGATCCTGACCGCGGCCGGCCTGATCACGGGATCAGCGCTGCTCGAGCTGATCCTGGGCGTGATGATCCTCGGCGGCTTCCAGGAGGAGAGCTTGGAACTCCTCCACGGCGTGCCGCACTGGACGGCGCTGATCGGCATCGTCGGCGTGGGCGCGCTGCTCTACTACAACTCGGTGCAGCGCCGCGTGAGGTCCTGAGAAGTACGGTTTCGTTTTCCAATAAGCGCCCGCGCCGAAGGCGCGGGCGCGCTTATATTGGAAAAACGAACGCGGTACCGTACTTCTCAGCGGCCGCAGAGCTCGCGGTAGTTGCACGAACTGCACTCGCGCGAGCCTTCCTCGACCATCGGGAACTCCTCGGCGTCGCCCATGCCCTGGTCGGCGTCGAAGTGCACGGCGCGCATCTCCGCGAGCGTCGTCTCGACGCGGTCCATCACGGGTTCCATGTCCGCCTCACTGAACTGCATGCGCTCGAGCTGGCGCGTCGGCAGGTAGGCGTCGACGCAGAAGCACTCGTCGGGCTTCGCCCCCCACTTCTCACCGGCGTAGAAGACGTAGACGGCGAGCTGGAAGCGGTCCTGTTCGCGCGGGTTGCCGGTCTTCCAGTCGTAGATCATGATCTCGCGCTCGCCGTTCCGCGCGCGGCGGAAGGCGAAGTCGGGGATCGCGAAGGCCTTCGTGCCGAAGAGTTCGATCGTGCCCATCTCTTCGAGCGCGAGGTAGTCCTTCGGATCGGCGTCGCGCACCTCCGCGAGCTCGGGCATCTCGAAGAAGGCCTGCACGCCTTCCTCGATGCGCTTGCGATAGCGCGTGCCGTACTCGCCGGCGGCGCCCGACGCCTCGTCGATGCGGTCCTCGCCGTAGTGGTGCTCCGCGAGGTGCGTCAGCTTGCTGGGCTGTGAGCGCCAGAGGCCGTCGCGCGAGGTCTTGTAGCCTTCGCGCATGCGCGTCACCGCAGCCTGCGTCACCTCTTCGGGACCGAGCGCGCGCCCCTCGGCCTTCGCCTTGAACCAGCCCTCCAGCGCCGTGTGCAGGCAGTCGCCCGCGAGCATCGGCAGGCGCGTCATCTTCTTCAGCAGGTAGGCGCGCTTGCGCTCTTCCGGCGCAGTCCGCTCCCAGCCGCGCCAGGAGAGGTAGTAGTCGATGTAGTACTTGCGCCGGCACGCGCGGAAGGTGCCGGCACGCGAGACGGACCAGGAGAGCTCGTGGACGATGGCCATGCGGTCAGCCTACGGCTTCACGTCGCGCGAGTCATCCGCTCACGAAGCGCGGCGGGCGTCGTCGTCGTCTTCGTCCCGCGCGGGGACCGAGCCGTCCTCGTCGGTCTCGTAGACCTGCACGCCGTCTTCGTCCGCGCACAGCAGCCGCCCCTGCCCCTCTTCCTGCGTCAGCAGGTTGACCGGGCGCTTCCAGAGTTCGCGGACCTGCTCGAGCGTCTTCGCCGCGGCGTCGAGCTGCAGATCGCGACCGTCGTGCCGGTGACGCAGGTAGAGCTCACCGCGACCCTCGTGGTCGGCATCGACCAGCTCGATCTGCGGCAGCCCGCCCCAGGTCAGGTTGGTCAAGAGCTGGCTCTTCACCTTCGTCCAGTCGCGGTCGACGACCTCGACGCGGCCTGTGCGCTGGTTCTTGCCGTAGACGTAGAGTCCGTGCCGTTCGGCGAACTCCTCGTCGATCACGGCGTCGATGAAGCTCGTGTCGTTGTGCACCGCGCGCATGTGGAAGAGATCCTTGCCGGAGCGCTCCGCGTGGCGGAACAGCTCGATGCCCATCTTGTACGGGTTCAGCTGCCCGGGGCTGGCCATCGTCGCGCCGGAGTGACAGTCGGCGAAGTCGATGATCTCGTCGGGGCCCGCAACGGCGCGCGTCATGATGCGACTGTGCCAGAAGGAGGCCCAGCCCTCGTTCATGATCTTCGTCATGCGTTGCGGCATGAAGTAGTACGCCTCGGCGCGCACGATGCGCACGATGTCGCGCTGCCAGGGCTCGAGGTCGGCGGCTTCGGCGAGGAAGCCGAGGATGTCGAAGGTCGGCGGCTTCGACGGGCCGTCGTACTTCTTCGGCTCCGTCGCGCGTCGGACCGCTCCGCCGGAGACCGCCTCGAAGGCCGCGCGCGCGCGCTCGGACTGGTTGCCGCCCGTCCGCTTCGGCTTGCCGGCGCGCAGCTCGCGCAGCGGCAGGAAGGGATCGGTCAGGTTGTCGAGCGCCATGGCGATGTCGAGGAAGCGCTCGACCTCCTCCTGCCCGACGGCCTCGATGTACCGGCGCACGCGCATCGCGTGCGACTCCATCAAGTCGACCATCTTGCGCTCGGTCGCCGAGAACCAGACGTTGTGCTTGAAGAAGTCCGCGTGCCCGAAGACGTGCGCGATGACGAGCTTCTGCTCGAGCAGGGAGTTCGACCGCACCAGGTAGGCGTAGGTCGGGTCGTTGTTGATCACGAGCTCGTAGATCTTCGAGAGACCCCACGAGTAGCCCTTCTCGAGGCGCTCGTACTCCATGCCGAAGCGCCACGAGGCGTAGCGCACCGGGAAGCCGCTGTAGGCCGCGAGTGCGTTGACGTCGCGCGCGTCGTAACCCTGGAAGACGACCTCGAAGAAGTCGAGCCCGGCGTCGCGCGCGATCGCCTCGATCTGCAGGGCGATCGGCTTCAGCGCGGAAGGCAGGTTCTTGACGTGCACCATCGTCAGCGCCCCTTGCCCAGGAAGATGCGGATCGCCTCGGCGATGCCCTCGCGGTCGTCGACGTTCGCCGTGACGAGACGCTCGGAGTCCTGCAGGCTGCTGTCGAGATCCTTCTTGAACTGACCGGAACCGTAAGCGCTCTTCACCTGTCCGTAACAGAATTGGTTCACGCGCGGCAGGATCTCGTCTCGCAGCAAGCCCACGCAGCGCTCGGTGTCGCGTGCGGACCAGTTGTCACCGTCCGAGTAGTGGAAGGGGTAGATGTTCCAGTCCTCGGGCCGGAAGCGTTCCTGGATCTGCGCGAGGCACAGGTCGTACGCCGAGCTGATCTTCGTCCCGCCCGACTCGCGCAGGTGGAAGAAGGTCTCTTGGTCCACGACCTTCGCCACGGCGTCGTGCACGATGTAGACGACCTCGAGGTTGTCGTACTGGCTGCGCAGCCAGGTGTCGATCCAGAAGGCCTTGATGCGCACGATGTCCTTCTGCTCGCGACCCATCGAACCGGACACGTCCATGATGTGGAAGATCACTGCGGACGACTCCGGCCGCGGGTTCTCCTTGCGCCAGCGCATGCGCTCGTCCTCGCGGACGGGCACGACCTTCGGCGCGAGCGGATCCCAGTCACCGCTGGCGATCGTGCGGCGCAGCGCGTTCTTGTAGGTGCGGCGGAAGTGGCGCAGCGACTTCGGACCGGTCGAACGGATGCCGGTGTAGCGCCCGCCGTCGGCGGAGAGCAGCCTGTCGCCGCGCGGCTCGATGTTCGGCAGCTCGAGCTCCTGGCCGAGCATCTCCGCCAGCTCGTCGAGCTCGACGTCGACCTCGAGGATGTGCTGCCCGGGGTTCTCCCCCGCACCGCCGGCGCCGTCGCCGTCCTGCGCGTCGCCGTCGACGGGTTGTCCCTTCTTGCCGGGGCCCTGGCCGACGCCCTGCTTCTTGTTGTCGCCGAAGCGGAAACGCGGCAGCTCGATCTGCGGCACCGGGATCGAGACCGTCTTGTCCCCGCGCCGACCGAGCAGTTCGGTCGACGAGAGGTACTTGCGCAGATCCTCGCGGATGCGTCCGCGGACGATCTCGCGGAAGCGCGAGCGGTCTCGTTCGATGCGGTACATGTTCAGGCAGCGTCGGCTTCGCCGTCGGAGTCGCTCGACGAGCGCGAGAACATGCCTGCGACGCGGTGCAGGACCTCGTCGGCGGACAGCTCGTCGTAGCCGAACTCGCGCATCAGGCGGTCGCGGATCACCGCGATCTTCTCCTGCGTGTCCGGGTCCACGACCGTCGAGACCAAGCTGGTCAGCTGGATCGAGTCGCGGCGGTCCTCGAACATCTTCAGCTCGAGCGCACGACGCAGGCGGTCGTTCTGGCGGTAGTCGAAGGTCTGGCCCTCGAGGTGCACCGCCGCGATGTAGTTCATCAGCTCGTGGCGGAAGTCGTCCTTGCGCGCCTCGGGGATCTCGATCTTCTCCTCGATCGAGCGCATCAGGCGCTCGTCGGGATCGCGCTCGCGGCCAGTGCCGTCGACGACCATCTCGTGCGTCACGTACGCCTTGACGTTGTCGATGTACTTGCCGCACAGGCGGTCGATCGCCTCGCGGTCGGCGGAGATCGCCGTCTGGACCTCGCGCTTGATGACCTCCTCGTACTCCTCGCGCGCGACCGAGATCAGCTGCGTGTAGCGCTTGCGCGTCTCCTCGTTGGAGATCAGCGAGTGGTGCAGCAGGCCGTACTCGAGCGCGTCGAGCACGTCCATCGGACCGACGGTGTGGCGGTCCGAGACCAAGCAGGTCGCGATCGAGTCCTGCACGTAGCGCGGGCTGATGCCGACCATGCCCTCACGCGGCGACTCGTGCTTCATCTCGCGCACTTGCTCGCGGGTGAATCCGCCGACGTCCTCGCCGGCGTAGAGCCGCGCCTTCTGCAGCAGCGTCAGGTTCGGATGCGTCGGCTCGTCGAGGCGCGTCAGGACGGCCCAGAGCGCCGCCATCTCGAGCGTGTGCGGCGCGATCGAGCGCACCAGGCCGTCGCGGCGACGGAACTGGCGCTGGTAGATCCGCGCCTCGTCCTCGAAGGACAGGTTGTACGGGACGTCGATCTTGATCGTGCGGTCGCGGAACGCCTCCATCAAGTCGTTCGACTGCAGCTTCTTGTACTCGGGCTCGTTGGTGTGCCCGATGATCACTTCGTCGATGCTGCACTGCGCGAACTTGCGGGGCTTGATCGAGTGTTCTTGCGTCGCGCCCAGCAGGTCGTAGAGGAACGCGACGTCGAGCTTCAGCACTTCGACGAACTCGAGCAGGCCGCGGTTCGCGACGTTGAACTCGCCGTCGAAGTTGAACGCGCGCGGATCGGAATCGGAGCCGTACTCGGCGATCTTGCGATAGTTCAGGTCGCCTGTCAGCTCGGTCGAGTCCTGGTTCTTCTCGTCCTTCGGCTGGAAGGTGCCGATGCCGATGCGGTCCTCTTCGCAGAGCACCATGCGTCGCACCTTGACGTGTTCGACGACCTTCGACCAGTCACCCGCGTAGCGCTCCATCAGGAGCTGGTAGTAGTACCGGCTGACCGGATCGAGCTCGCCGGCGATTTTCAGGCGGTACTCGCGGCGCAGGCCTTCGTTGAGCTTCTTGGCGACCTTCTCGCGCGACTCCTCGGGGACCAGCAGCAGCGGGTCCTGGTTCATCGGCGACGGGATCGACTCGCCGTCGACTTCCCAGCGGAAGGTGTAGAGCGCGCCCTCGTCCGTCTTCGAGTACTCCTCCAACCCGACCTTCAGGAGGCGCGCGATCGTCGACTTCGACGAACCGACGGGACCGTGCAACAACACGACGCGACGCTCGGGACCGAAGCCGCACGCGCCGGCGCGGACCGTCTGCACGAGGCGGCTGAGCGGGTTGTCGAGGCCGAACACGGCGTCGTGTCCGCCGCCGTGCGGATCGTTGAACAGGTTCCAGCGCTTCACGCCGCCGCGCTTCGCCGGCTCCGCGTGCCCGTGCGACAGGATCATGTCGTAGAGCCGCTGCCACGCGTTGCGCGCCACGAGCGGGTTCTCCTCCAGGATCGCCAGGTAGTCCTGGAAGGTCCCCTCCCAGTTGAGCGTCTGGAAGCGGGATTGTTCGCGATCGGTTTGGACGAGGTCGAAGAGCTCTCTGCCGTCGGTCATGGGATTCACGTTCTGAGGCCGCGCACGGGCGCGGAACGGGCGGTCGGAGGAAGTGCTGGTCCTCCTTCGACCAGCCCACTCCGCGGCATGAGCCCTCGCTGCGGTCGCCCCTGGGAGTGGTCCGTGGATGGGAGGAGCAGCGCCCTTCTCATGGACCCACTTCGCGGCGCACTCAGCACCCGGAAGCGCTTTCCCCCCGCCGTAGCGCCCTTTCCGCGGCGTGCGACGCCCTCGGCGCGGCCCTTCCCAGCGTCCGGAAAGTTCCGCGCCCCGGCGACTTTCCGCGTTCGCTATCCTGCCGGGATGCACCGCCTCTTCTGCCTGCTCGCCGTCCTCGCCGTCGCCTGCACCAACGGCGAAGCCCAGTCGCCGAAAGACGAGTCCCCTCCCGCGCTCGACAGGACCTTCGACGCGAAGCGCGCCTGGGACCACCTCGCGGCACAGGTCGCCATCGGCCCCCGCGAGTCCGGCAGCGAGGGCGCCGAGAAGACGCGCAAGCACATCGAGGAAGCGCTCACCGCCGCCGGCTTGCGCCCCGTGCGCGAGAGCTTCCAGTCGCAGACGCCCATCGGCCCGATCGACTTCGCGAACGTCTACGCCGACCTCGTCGGCACGGGCGGAGACGAACAAGCGATCTTCGTGATCGCCTCGCACTTCGACACGAAGCGGCTCGGACCCGACTTCGTCGGCGCGAACGACGGCGGCTCCAGCACGGCCGTGCTGCTCGAGCTCGCGCGCGTGATGGCCACCGCGGATCGGCGCCCCGTCACCTACCGCTTCCTGTTCCTCGACGGCGAGGAAGCCGTGAACCACAGCTGGCGCGACCCCGACAACCGCTACGGCTCGAGGCACCACGTCGAGCAGCTGAAGAACACGAGCGTGGGCCAGCGCGTCAAGCTCTGCGTGCTGCTCGACATGGTCGGCGACAAGGACCTGAAGTTCACGCAGGACGAGTACTCGACCACGGAAGTCGTGCGCCTCTTCGAGAAGGCGGGCAAGGCCGGCGGACTCGGCAAGCACCTGTGGGCGAAGCGCATGCCGATCCTGGACGACCACATCTCGTTCAGCGAAGGCCTCTCGATCCCCGTCATCGACCTGATCGACTTCGAGTACGGGCCGCGGAACAAGTACTGGCACACGAAGGAAGACTCGCTCGACAAGTGCTCCAAGGAGAGCCTCGAGGCCACCGGCCGGCTCGTGCTGCTCACGCTCCCCGAGCTCGAAGCGCGCTACGGCCGCTGACGCGCGATCCACGCCGCGACCCGAGCAAGACGGCCCCCCGCGCCAGAGTGACGCGGGGGGCCGTCTCGTGTGATCCGCCTCGACGCTCAGCCGTTGCCGGCGGCGACGGCGCGACGCGCGCTCTCGATGCGCTCCTTCGGAGTGCGGCGCAGGTCGCGGGTGACGCCTACCTTCGAGAGGCAGTAGACCCACCACTTGGTCGGGTCGAAGTGGTACCAGCGAATGCCGTTGCGGTAGTCGGCTTGGAACTTGTGGTGGAAGTTGTGGTAGCCCTCACCCATCGTGATCAACGCCGCGAGGAAGGAATCGCGCGCGGTTCCGCGGGTCGAGTAGGGTTGGCTCCCGATCATGTGGGTGAACGAGTTCACCGAGAAGGTCGCGTGCCACTGCAGCACGAGGCGCAGGAAGCCGGCGACGAGCAGCGCGCCCCACGGGTCGCCCCACAGGAGGCCCA
The DNA here is from genome assembly GCA_020638835.1 of Planctomycetota bacterium. Lineage (GTDB taxonomy): Bacteria > Planctomycetota > UBA1135 > UBA1135 > JACKHV01. The sequence goes on from JACKHV010000005.1 coordinate 170,366, forward strand.
GGCTGAAGGGCAGCACCGCGCCGAACACGATCGCGAGCGGCAGGTAGTACTTGTGCTGGAAGACGACCAGGCGGTCGTTCATCAGGTCCTTGACCTTGGCCGGCTCGATCTGGCGGTCGTCGCGGTGCAGGATCCACGCGATGTGCGCCCACCAGAAGCCCTGGTTGATGTTGTACGGGTCCTCGACGGTGTCCGTCTTCGCGTGGTGCACGCGGTGGTCGGACGACCACTTGAGGGCCGAGTTCTGCACGCCGGCCGCGCCGAAGCACAGGTAGAAGAGCCGCAGGGGCCAGCTCGCCTTGTAGGTCGGATGCGAGAACAGGCGGTGGTAGCCGCCCGTGATCGAGATCGAGGAGAACACCAGCCAGACGATCGCGAGGACCAGGGTCTGCCAGTGGAAGTCCATGGCGATGAGCCACACCACGCCCGCGATGGCGAGGAGGTGGGCGGTGCCGATGAAGAGGACGTTCGTCCAGTCCAGGGGTTTCGAATTCATGATCGAGCTCGGCGCGAAGAAACGGGTCTCCGCCAGTGCTGTCGACGTCTCGCGCGGGGGGGTTGAGTCCAGATCGGCCGGGTCTCCGGAAGCACGTTCCGGCCGGGAAGCCTAGCAACGGGGGGTGCCCCGAACCAGGCTGCCGCGGACCGCTCAGCCGCGTAGAGTACGGCCCGCGGGCGGAAGATGGGCGCCCGAATCCCCTCGCAACAGGCCTCGGGCCGCGTCCATGCCGCGGACGCCCCCAAAAACGCCCCTGGAGGCCCCGCGGAGGGGGTCTCCTCAGCCCGGATTCACGCCCCGCAAGGCGCGGCGAATCAACCGAACCAGCGGTCGCCCCAGCGGGCCAGGTTCAGCATCGGCCAGGCGTAGTTCCAGTGCCGCGCCGGGTCAAACGCGACGGCCTCCAACGCGGGGCGCTGGAAGAGCGTCCGGGCGAAGGGCGACTCGACGAGACGCCCGCCTTCCTCCGCGAGCCACGCCTGGAAGGGCAGCGGGAAGGAGGCCTTCGGCCGCGTGCGGACCTCTTCCGGCACGAGACCGCGCGCGACCTCGCGCAGGCAGCGCTTCGTGCGCGGCTCGCGGACGACGGCGGTGCCCCCGCCCCCCACCGCGACCAGGCTCGCCGCCGGCTCGTACTTGACCGACATGGGGAAGCTCTCGGCGACGCGCATCAGCTCGACGTCGGCGAAGGGCGTGCGGCCTTCGACCGAAGCGAGCATGGTCGCCGTGTCGAGGCGCTGTAGCAGCCCCGAGAGGTTCATGCGGCGCAGGAAGCGCGCGTGCGCGTCGATCGCGGTCGCGTGCGGGCCGGCCTCTTCGACGCACTCTTCGAAGATGCGCGCGTACTCGCTCAGCAGGAAGCGGTCGCCCTCGAGTGCGTCCCAGACGAACGCGCTGAAGAGCCCGCCCTTGTCCATCGGCGAGACCCACGAAGTCGTGGCGAGCTGGAACTCGCCGCCGCGCGAGTCGGTCGGACGGTCCGCGCACAGGCGGTAGAGCGCGTCCATCGGACCTTCGTAGCCGGCGAGCAACTCGTCCGCGCCTTCGCCCGAGAGCGTCACGATGCAGTCGTCCTCGCGCAGCCGCGTCGCGACGCGGTGGATGGCGACCTCGTTCGGCGTCGAAGGCGGAACGCCCAGCTCTACAAGCGATCGTCGAAGAAGTCCGACGCCCGCGCGCCTGGGTGTGGAGCTGAGCTGCCGGCGCTGCCAGCGGGTCAGTCGCCGCCTGCTCGTCGTCGCCTCGGCGCCGCGCAGTAGCGCGCAGCTGCCCAGTGTTCGCGCGAGCGCGATACCGCGCTGTCGAGTCCGCCGAGAGCAGCGCAGACGGGACGTCGGCGTGGGTGACTGATCCCAGCGCGAGCCTCGCCGCTTGGGGCGCAGCGCCGTCAGGTATCGCCGTGATGCAGGATCGTGCTTCTCCCGGCTCGATTACCTTGCGCGCAGGTCGGGGACCAGGCCGCGGGCGACCTCCCGCAGGCAGCGCTTCGTGCGCGGCTCGCGGACGACGGCGGTGCCGCCGCCCCCCACCGCGACCAGGCTCGCCGCCGGCTCGTACTTGACCGACATGGGGAAGCTCTCGGCGACGCGCATCAACTCGACGTCGGCGAAGGGCGTGCGGCCCTCGACCGAAGCGAGCATGGTCGCCGTGTCGAGGCGCTGCAGCAGCCCCGAGAGGTTCATGCGGCGCAGGAAGCGCGCGTGCGCGTCGATCGCGGTCGCGTGCGGACCTGCCTCTTCGACGCACTGCTCGAAGATGCGCGCGTATTCCGTCAACAGGAAGCGGTCGCCTTCGAGCGCATCCCAGGCGAACGCGCTGAAGAGCCCGCCCTTGTCCATCGGCGAGACCCACGAGGTCGTGGCGAGCTGGAACTCGCCGCCGCGCGAGTCGGTCGGTCGGTCGGCGCAGAGTCGGTAGAGCGCGTCCATCGGACCTTCGTAGCCGGCGAGCAGCTCGTCCGCGCCTTCGCCCGAGAGCGTCACGATGCAGTCGTCCTCGCGCAAGCGCGCCGCGACGCGATGGATCGCGACCTCGTTCGGCGTCGAGAGCGGAACGCCCAGCTCGTCGACCATCCAAGCCCAGTCGTCGAGGAAGTCGCGGCGCCCGACGCGCGCCTGGGTGTGCGGGAGTTCGAGCGCCGCGGCCGTGCGCGCGCCGAAGCCGAGGTCGGTCTCCGCCGACTCGCCCTCGTCGCCCTCGGCACCGGCGCAGTAGCTGCGCAGTTCGCCCGAGTGTTCACGCGCGAGCGCGGCGATCACCGCGCTGTCTAGGCCGCCGGAGAGCAGCGTGCAGACCGGGACGTCGGCGTGCAGGTGCCGCTCGACCGAGTCCTTCAGCGCCGCGCCGAGTTCCTCCGCCGCTTCTTCGAGGCGCAGCTCGCCGTCGCGCACGGGCGTCGACTCCGCGTAGGTGCGGATCTCCGGCTCGATCACCTTCGCGCGCAGGTCGCACGAGAGCGCGCGGCCGGGCTCGAGCGCGTAGACGCCCTCGAACATCGTGTCGATGCCGAGCGCGGTGCGGATCGTCGACAGGTAGGCGCTGATCATCCGCAGGTTCGGCGTCTTGGGCACGCTCGGATGACCGAGGATCGTGGGCAGCCGGCTCGCGAACACCAGCTCGTGGGAGTCGAACCAGAAGTACAGCGGCTTCATGCCGAGCGGGTCGCGCGCCAGCACGACGCGCCGGCGCAAGCTGTCGTAGACGGCGACCGCGAACATCCCGCGGAGGCGCTCGAACGCCCGATCGCCCCAGGCCTCGAAAGCCGTCAGCACCGTCTCCGTGTCGCAGTGAGTGCGCCAGCCGCCCTGCGGCAGCCCGAGGTCCTCGAGCTCGCGCCGCAGCTCGGCGTCGTTGTAGAGCTCGCCGTTGTAGACGATCACGAAGCGCCCGTCGGGCGTGCTCATCGGCTGGTCCGCGGAGTGCGAGCGGTCGACGACGGTGAGCCTGCGATGCGCCAACACGACGCTCTCCGAGCGCCACAGACCGGCTGCGTCGGGACCGCGCGACACCATCGTGTCACGCAGACGAATCACTGCCTCGTCGCCCAGGGACGGAGATCGCCCATGGAGCGCGAGCAAGCCGAGGATGCCGCACATGCTGAGCGTTCTCGGACGCCCCCGACTCAGGATGAGTCAGTTCTTGGCAATTCGGGCCGCAGTCCGCGGCCGGGCGCAGAAGTCCACCATCACCTCACGAACGCGATCCCGAGGCGCAGCTGCGCCGGCGGCTTCTCGTCGTACAGGAGCAAGGACTCGCCCCAGCCGTTGAAGTACTGCAAGTGCGCGTAGAGGTCGAAGCCCTCGCCGAACAGGCGGTTCAGCGGATAGGTCAGGTCGATCTGCACGCTGCCGAAGCTCGACACGCCGCCCTTGCGCAGGTTCGTCGAGAGACCGAGGCCGCGGGCGTCGAGCAGCTGCAGGCGCCAGTCGAACCAACCGCGGTAGTCGGCGATATCGGGGTTGTCGGACAGGTCACCGATGTACGCGAAGACGCGCGGCGTGGTGCGGAACTCCCAGCGCTCGTCGAGCGGCAGGCGGAAGGTCGGGCGCACGTAGAGCGTGTCGACGGAGCGTGAGAGCGGGCCGCTGCGACCGTTCGACTCGTGTTCGTAGCCGAACTCGAAGTCCCAGCGCGAACCGTCTGCCGAGCCGAGCACGGCGTCGCGATGCCACATCAGGCTCGGTCGGTAGACCGTCTCGAAGGATTGACTCGAGCCCTTGTCGACCTCCCAGAACGACTGCTGCGTGTACGCGATCGCGAAGCCGTGCCAGAAGCGCTCTTCCGACTCGGGCGGCGGCACGAAGAGGTCGTACTGGAGGCTGAGCTGGATGCGCGCGCTCGATCCGCCGCGCGTCCCCATCACGAAGTAGAAGGGGTCGCGGGTGGAGAAGTGTTCGAGGAAGCGCGCGCTCGAGTCTTCGGGCGGCACTGGCAGTTCCGGTCCGGAGAACGGCGCGGGGGTCGAGCCGGCGAGCCAGCTCGCGAGGACGCTGCAAGCGAGCTCGAGCATGGTGCGCGGGTCGCGGGTCGCCGGTAGGACGACCCGCGAAGCCGGTCAGTCCACCTGCTTCTCGCGCGCGGAGGATTCGAGCGGGATGCCCGTCGCAGACTCCACTTCGTCGTCGTCCTCGTCGTCGAGCTCGGCTCGCGTCGCGGACTCGCGCGGTCGTTGCGCGTCGCCGCCCTGCACCGCCCCGCCGGGTTCGACGTGCGCGGGGTAGAGCTCGACCACGGGCTCCCCGCTCTCCTCGTCGAGGACCTGAGCGATCTCCTCTTCCGCCTCGACCGCCGCGACGACTTCCTCGTCGAGGTGTTCGAGGAACTCAGGGTCGTCGTCCTCGAGCGGCGCGCGGCGGTTGTACGAGGAAGTGTCGGGTTCCGGGAGCAGCGCGGGCGAGGCGTTGCTCGCGTTGCCGGTCGCCTCGGGCACGAACTCGTCGACGTCCGCGAGCTGCACCGCGACGTGACGCGAGACGCCCTTCGTCTGCATCGTGACGCCGTACAGGCTGTCGCACGCGCCCATCGTGCCCTTGTTGTGCGTCACGACGACGAACTGCGTGTCCTTGCGGAAGCCCTCGAGCATCGCGAGGAAGCGCTGGATGTTCGCGTCGTCGAGCGCCGCGTCCACCTCGTCGAGGATGCAGAACGGGCTCGGTCGCGCCTCGAAGACGGCGAACAGCAGCGCGAGCGCCGTCATCGTGCGTTGACCGCCGGAGAGCAGGCCGATCGGCAGCATCTCGCGGCCCGGCGGGCGCGCGGAGATCTCGACGCCGGCCTCCAGGATCGGCTCGCCCTCGGCGAGCACGACGTCCGCCTTTCCGCCGCCGAACAGCTGGCGGAAGATGCGTTGGAAGTTGCCGCGCACTTCCTGGAAGGTGCGCAGGAAGAGGCGTTCGCTCTCCTCCTCGATGCGCTTGATCGTCTCGTGCAGCGTGCGCTTCGCCTTCTGCAGGTCGGCGATCTGCGTCTCGAGGAACTCGAGGCGGCCGCTGACCTCGTCGAGCTCGCCGAGGGCCTCCATGTTGACGGGGCCCATGCGGTCGAGCTGGCTCTTCATCTCGCGCACGGCGCGGTCGAGGGCCTTCAGGTTCGCGTCGGCGCGCAGCTCGTCCTCCGGCTCGAAGCCTTCGAGCAGGCCCTCGCACTCGAGGCCGAGTTCTTCGTCGGCGCGGCGCAGCACTTCCTCGCGCGAGAGCGCGATGCGTTGTTCTTCGAGACGGCGGTCCGAGAGGTCGGCGCCGGCCGCCTCCAGCTGGCGCGTGACGACGTCGCGCCGCCGGCGCAGCTCGTCCAGCGCCTGCGTCTCGCGCGCCGCGTGTTCGCGCAGCTCGCGCACCTGTTCCTCGACGCGCGCGCGTTCTCCGAGCACTTCGGCGCTGTGACGCGCGAGTTCTTCGCTCTCCTCGCTGCCGGCCCGCGCGCTGTCGGCGGACTCGGTCGAGAGGCGACGGGCGCGTTCCAGCTCGGCGGTGCCTTCCTGGATGATGCGCTCCAGGTCCTCGATGCGGCGGTTCGCCGCGGCGAGCAGTTGTTCGACGCGCGTCTCCTCGACGCGGGCCTCCCCCTCTTCGCGGATGCGCGCGTCGCGCTCTTCCTCGACGTGGCGGCGGCGTTCCGTCAGCTGGTTCAGCGCGGCGTTCTCGCGCGCGAAGTCCGTCTCGACTTCCGCGAGGGTCGCGCGTGCGCGTTCCGCCTGTTCCTGCATGCGGCGGCGTTCTTCGATCACGCCGGCGCTCTCGTGTTCCAGGTTGTCAAGCGCGACGCGCAGGTCCTTGACGCGAGCCTCGGCCGTCACGCTGCTGGAGCGCGCGTTGACGAGCGCCTGGCGCGCTGCCTCGAGCGCGCGCTGCGCCGCGGCCTGTTCGCCGCGCAGTTCTTCGCGTTCGCCGCGCAGGCGCGCGAGGTCCGCTTCGACGCGCGCGGCGTCCTGCTCGAGCCGCGCCAGTTCCTCGCGCTTCTCGGCCGCGCTCGAGCGTCGTCCGATCGCGCCCTGCGCGAGCGTCCGCGAACCGCCGACGATGCCGACCGCGTCGACCAGCTCGCCCTCGGGCGTCACGGCGCGCCAACCGGCCGCGACGCGCACGACTTGAGCGGCGGTCTCGACGTCGGCAACGAGCAGGACGTCGTTGCACAGCGCGTCCGCGACGGCGCTGAAGGCGTCCGCGCAGCGCACGGCGTCGCGCAGGCGACCGTGGACGCGGTCGCCGAGCTCGGCGAGCGCTTCGGGAGCCGCGGGAGCGTTCGAGCGCCCGAGCCCGCCTTCGACGGCGAGCGCCGCTTGGCCCTCGATGCCGTCGTGCATCCACTCGGCGAGCAACGCCGCGCCTTCGGGCCCGTCGACGACGAGCGCGCGCGAGCGTTCGCCGAGCACGGCGTCGAGCGCGCGCGCGCTGCGCGTGTCGGTCGACAGGTGGTCCGCGAGCAGTCCGCGCAGGCGATCGGCGCCGCACGGTCCGCGCCCGGCCTCGACGGCTTCGAGCAGGGCCTTGGAACCAGCGTCGAGGTCGGCCAGTTCGCGCTCGCGGTCGAGCAACGACTGGATCGCGCTCTCGCGCGCCGTGATCTCGAGCTCGACCTTGTTGCGCTCGCCTTCGAGCTCGGTGATCGCCGCGTCGAGGCGCCCGGCGGACGCTTCGAGGCCGCGGTGTTCTTCGTCGGCCGACAGCACGGTGGCTTCGGCGGCCTCGATCGATGCGCGGGAACGATCCGCCTCCTTCTGCACCTCGGCGAGCTGCGCGCGCGAGTCCTCGAGCCGCGCCGCGACGCGCTGGTAGCGTTCCTCGGCGGGGCCCGCGGCCTGTTCGAGGTGACGGATCGTGTTCGCCGCCTCGGTCTTCTTGTGCAGCAGCTCGAGGACGACCTCGTTCTGGCTCTCGGTGTCGGCGCGCAGTTCGCGGTACGCACGGTTCGCCTCGACGCGCTCGGCGGCCTTGCGTTCCGCCGCGCCGCGCGCGTTGATCATCTGTTCCTCGAGCTCGGCACGGCGCGCGCGGTCGTCATCGAGGCGCGCGGTCCGCTCGGCGAGCTGCGCGGCGAGTTCGATCGCGCGCTGTTCTTCGTCCTTCGCGGTGCCTTCCCAGGACGTCACGCGCACGGCGAGCTGGTTCTTGCGCTCGTCCAGCGCGCGGCACTCGCCCGCGAGCCGGCCGGCTTCCGCGACGAGGCGGTCGAGGTTCGACGCGAGGCCCGCGCGTTCCTCCTCGAGCACGGCGAGGTCGGAGTCCGTTCCCTCGCGGTCGTTGCGCAGCCCGGCGAGCTTGCCCTCGAGTTCCTCGATGCCCGCGATGCACGTGTCGAGCGCCCCGCCCAGGCTGTGGAGCTGATGCTTCACGAGGCGCGTCTTCTGGACCTCCCACTCGTCGCGCGCGGCGACGTAGCGTTCGGCCTTGCCGGCCTGGATCTTCAGCGAGCGCACGCGCGAACGCAGCTCGCCGACGACGTCTTCGAGGCGCGCGAGGTCCTGCTCGACGCGCGAGAGGCGCAGCTCGGTCTCGTGCTTGCGCTGGCGGTAGCGGCTGATGCCGGCGGCTTCCTCGAAGATCCGGCGGCGCTCGATCGCGTTCGCGCTGAGCACGGCGTCGATGCGTCCCTGCTCGAGCACGGAGTAGCCGCGGCTGCCGAGGCCCGTGTCGAAGAGCATGTCGCGCACGTCCTTGAGGCGCGTGCGCTGGCCGTCGAGCAGGTACTCGCCCTCGCCGCTCTTGAACACGCGACGCGTGATCGAGATCTCCGCGCCACGGTCGTCGATCGTGCCGCACGAGTTGTCGAGCACCAGCGTGCCTTCCGCGACCGACATCGACGAACGGCTCTGGCAGCCCTTGAAGATGACGTCCGTCATCTCCTTGCCGCGCATCGAGGTCGGACGTTGTTCGCCGAGGATCCAGCGCGCCGCGTCGACGACGTTCGACTTGCCGCAGCCGTTCGGACCGACCACGCCCGTCAGCGTGTCCGCGCCGAACTCGAATACGGTGCGGTCGGCGAAGGACTTGAAGCCCAGGAGTTCGAGGCGTTTCAGACGCATGAGCGAGTGGCGGGGAACAGAGGGAGCGGCAGGGGACTACTGGAAGAGCGTGGCGGAGGCTTCGCCGAGACCCGGCGCGGACGAAGTGCCTTCGCGGCGCTGCACGCGCAGGGAATCGAAGCGTTCCCAGGCGACGAGCAGCGGATGTTCGGTGTCGCGGAGCTGGCCCGCGCGGTCTTCGCCGGACGTCCAGCATCCGACGGGGACGGTCGCGAGCAGCTCGGCCGCGGCGCGACCGGACGCATGTTCGACGCCGCCGAGCGTGAACCCGTGCGAGTAGGCTTCGCTCGACTCGGCGTCGCGCGCGCGAATCTCGCCGAACAGCAGCTGTTGACTCGGCGCGTTGCCGCGCTGGTCGAGGCGCGCGAAGCGGCGCGCGGCGCGTTCGCCGAAGAAGGGCGTGAGCGTCACCGACAGTCCGCGGTCCGCCGAGAAGCGCCGCGCGGCTTCGGACAGGAATCCGAGCAAGCGCGCGCCTTGTTGCGGCCGCAGTTCGCCGTCGCCGAGCGTGCGCAAGGCTTCGCGCAGGCCGACCGGCGTGAGCGCGTAGGCCACGCGTCCGCGCGCCTCGCCGGAGCGCGCCGCGCGGTGATCACGTTGGAAGCGCGCGAGCCCGGCCAGCGTCTCGACGGACTCTTCGACGAGCAGCGCGAGGTGTTCGAGCGCGAGATCCTCGCGCCACGGTCCGGCGCGGCGCGCGACACGCGCGAGGTTCAGCGCGACCGTGCCACCGCACGCGAGCGCGCCCTGTTCACGTCCGCGCCGCCGGCATCCGGGCGCGGCGAAGCGTTCTTCGTCGCGGCTCCAGGTGACGATCAGCGCGCCGATCGACATCAGCCGTTCCACGACGCCGCGCGCGGCGGGGTCGGAGACGAGCAGCGCGCGCAGTTCCACGCGGTCGAGGAACACGCGCGGCAGCGGTCCGCCCGGACCGGCGTCGTCGAGCTCCACGAGCGCTTCGAGCGTGCGCAGCAGCACGCCGGGGCTGCGTCCGATCGGCGAGGCGAGGTCGATGCGTCGTCCGGCCGAATGCGCGACGGCGCGCAGCGCGGCGAGCCAGCCGCCGAGCGCGGAGAAGGAGTCGGCGCGCGCCCCCTTGGCGAGCGGCGCGAGCAGTCCGGCCGGCGCTTCGAGCACGAGCCCGCGCGACACCGAGGCGCACAGCGCCGCGAGCTGGTCGAGCAGCTCGTAGGCCGCGCGCGCGCCCGGTTGCCCGCGCAGGAAGAGGTCCGCGGGGATCGCTTGGACGAGGTGCAGGTGCGGACGCGCGAGGTCGCAGACCTCGAAGTCCCCCGCCAGGTGCCGTTCCGCCGCCGCGTCGCCGAGCAGGTCGTCGAGCGCGAAGCGCGACAGGATCTCGCCGGCGATCACGCCCTCGACGCCGGCGTCGGCGATGCGTTCCCCGGCGGGGACGCGCGGCGGACCTCCGGACTGCGGCAGCGCCGCGGGGCCGTGTTCGAGCAGGAGGCGCAGGTCGTGCCGCGGCAGCGCGACGGGTTCGTGCCGCGCGAGCGCTGACTCGAGCCCCATCGCGACGAGTTCGTTGTCGACGAGTTCGCGCACCAAGGTCGTCGAGAGTCGCTTCGTGCCGCTCTTCAGCACGCGTTCCTCGACGCGGCTCGCGACTTCCTCGGCGAGTTCGCGCCCGAGTTCCGCTTCTTCGACGAGCGCCGCGACGATGCGCGCCTTCGACCACGGGAAGCTGCCGCCGGATTCGCGCACGCGCAGCGCACGCAGCGCGGTCTCCTGCCCTGCCGTCTGATGCACCGTCAACGCCTCGCGCGCGCGCGCACGACGGTCGCGGTACAGGATGTACGCCTTGCTGACCGCAGCGCGGCCCATCTCGATCAGCGCCTTCTCGACGAGGTCCTGGATCTCCTCGATGTCGGGGATCGCTTCGGCGCGCACGCCGCCTTCGACCTCCTCGCTGAAGAAGCCCTCGTCGGCGACGCCTCCGCGTTGTCCGGAGTAGTAGCGCGCGAGCGTCAGCTCGACGAGGTCCGCGACCTCGCCGGCGAGCCCGTCGTCGCCTTCGCCCACGGCGGCCTGCGCGGCGAGCACCGCGCTCGCCACCTTCTGCTTGTCGAAGGGCACCTCCCGCCCGTCGCGCTTCCGCACGCGGCGGATGCTCATCGGGTGCGCCCCTCGTCGAGCATCGGCTTGAGCTCCTCCAGGAACTCGCGGATGTCCTTGTACTCGCGGTAGACGCTGGCGAAGCGCACGTAGGCGACCGGGTCGAGGTCCTTCAGCGCCTCCATGACGAGCGTTCCGATCACGGTCGAGGGGACCTCGCGGTCGTAGTCCTCTTGGATCTTCTGTTCGATGGAGCGCGTCGCGGCCTCGAGGTCTTCGGTCGAGATCGGGAGCTTCTCACAGGCGAGCACCATCCCGGCCAGGATACGGTCCCGGTCGAAGCGCACGCGCTCACCCGACTTCTTGATCACCCGGAGCGGGGTGTCCTCGATGCGCTCGTAGGTGGTGTAGCGCAGGAAGCAGGACAGGCACTCGCGGCGGCGACGGATGACCGTGCCCTCCGCGGACGTCCGGGAGTCGACCACGCGGTCATTGTCGTGCTTGCAGCGAGGGCATCTCATGGACGTCGGGCGGCCGAGGGAGCAGGAAAGCACGCTACATGTTGTGTGTCAATGAAGGGGAACCCCATCCTGCCGAGGCGCCCCGGGTGCAGGACGAGACCCCCGGCGCAGGACCGGCGGCCGGCGCGTCCGGGCGGCTCACTTGCCGATGCAGAACTGCCCGAAAATGCGGTCCAGGAGGTCCTCCGGCGTGGTCCGGCCGCTGATCCGGTCCAGCTCGGCGGTGGCCGCGCGCAGGTTCTCGGCGAAGAGCTCGAGCGGGGCGCCGGCCCGAAAAGCGGCCAGGCCGGACTCGAGGGTGCGGATCGCGGCCGCGAGGGCGTCGCGGTGGCGGGCGGAGAGCTCGCGGGCCTCGCCGCCGGCGCCGCCGGAGAGCCCCAGGCAGGCCTCGACGCGGCGCTCGAGCTCGGGGACGCCGCCGCCGCCCGCCGCCGAGATCGCCGCCCAGCCGGCCAGGCCGCGGCGCAGGTCCTCGGGCGGCTCCGCGGGCACGCCGGGGCGGTCGACCTGGTTCCAGACGAGGAAGCGGCCCGCGCCGGTGCCGAGGGCCTCGCGCTCCGCCGCGAGCTCCGCTGGCGGGCGTCCGCCGTCGACGACCCACAGCCGCAGGTCGGCGCCTTCGCGCAGCGCGAGCCCGATGCCCTGCGCCGCGCGCTCGACGTCTCCGTCGGCCGACTCGACGCCGGCGGTGTCCCACAGCTCGACCTCGCTGTCCCCCACGGTCCAGGTTCCGCGCAGCGCGTCGCGCGTCGTGCCCGCTTCGAGCGAGACGAGCGCCTCGCCGTGCGTCAGCCGGTTGAAGAGCAGGCTCTTCCCCGCGTTCGGCACGCCGACCAACACGACTTGCGGCAGGCCGCGCTCGGGTTCGCGCGCGCGTTCCCAGGCGAGGGCTTCGTTCAAGCCGCGCGACACCGCTTCGGCGCGCTCCGTCAGCTCGTCCTCGGGGACGTGTCCCGTGTCGGTCTCGTCGAAGTCGAGGCTCGCTTCGCACAGCGCACGCAGCACGTCGAGCTGCGCGCGCAGCGCACCGATGCGGTCCAGGAGTCCGCCGCCGAGCAACAGCGTCGCCGCGCGACGCTCGCCCTCCGAGCGCGCGGTGACGAGCGAGAGCACGCCTTCCGCGCGCGTCAGGTCGAGGCGTCCGTTCAAGAACGCGCGGCGCGTGAACTCGCCGGGTGGAGCCGGTTGCGCGCCCAGCTCGATCAAGCGCTCGAGCGCCGCGGCGACGAGCGGCGGCGAGCCGGGCAGGTGGAACTCGGCGACGTCCTCCCGCGTGTAGGAGCGCGGGCCGGGCATCAGCAACAGGAGCAGCGGCTGCGTGCCGCGTCCGTCGTCGAAGCGGCCCGGGTACATGCCGCGCGCGGCCGGCACGGGATCGTCTCCCGCCCAGACCGCCGCGAGCAGGCGCGACGTCTCGGGACCCGAGACGCGCAGCACGGCGCGCGCGCCCTTCCCCGGCGGAGAAGCGACCGCGGCGACCGTGGACCCGCTCGACATCGTCGTCGCAGGGGCGCCTCTAGCGCCGCTTGCCGCCGCGCGCCGCGGCCGCCTTGCGCGCTTGGCTCGCCTCGAGTTCCTTGATCTTCTGCCGCTGCGCTTCGGCGAGCTTCGCCATGAAGCCGTTCTGCTTCTTGGGCTTCTCCGTGTCGTCGAGCGGCCAGATCTTCTTGATCACGCGGATCTCGATGATGCCCCACGCCGAGCTCGTGATCATGTAGAGCGACAAGCCCGCGGCGTAGTTGTAGAGCATGAAGCCGAAGGCGATCGGCATCCACATCATCATCTTCTGCATGCGCGCCTGCTGCTCGTCGGTCGGCGTCGGCATGGCGCGCTGTTGCCAGATCCACAGCACGACCATCAGCAGCGGGAGCACGTTCAGGTACTCGATCGTGCCGATGAAGGGCAGGTGCGTGTTGAAGTCGATCCGCATCAAGCGGTCCGGCTCCGACAGGTCGTGGATCCATCCCATGAAGGGCTGTTGGCGCAGGTCGAACGAGAGTCGCAGCGCCGCGAACAGACCGATGAAGACCGGGAACTGCAGGAAGATCGGCAAGCAACCGCCGAGCGGAGGGAAGGCGCCCTCCTCCTGCATGATGCGCGTCTGTTCCTGACGCTGCTGCTGCGGGTCGTTCTTGTAGCGTTCCTTGATCTCGTCGATCTTCGGCTGAATGCGCTTCATCTTCGTCTGGAAGCGCGCCATGGCCGTCTGCGAGCGACGGTTGATCGGGAACAGCAGACCGCGGACGGTGAGCGTCATCAGGATGATCGCCCAGCCCCAGTTGCCGACGAGGCCGTGGAAGAAGCCGAGGATGCCGAGGATCGCGTGGGCGATCAGCGCGAACATTCCGAGCTCGGTGTCGATCAGTTCCTGCAGGTCGGGATTCGCCGCGACCATCTCGGAGTGGCTCTTCGGGCCGGCGTAGACGACGAGCTTCGTCACGCTGCGCTGCCCGACCGGCGGGACCACGAGCTTCAGGTCGAGGTCGGCGGCAACCGTGCGCCAGCCCTTGGTCGGATCGTGCTCGGGCTGCGAGCTCCAGTCCTCGTCGTAGACCGCGCGCCAGCTCGCGCCGTGCAGGGCGCGAGGATCCTGGCCTTCCGCGGGGAACAGGAAGAACGAGAAGTACTTGTCGTGCGCGCCGATGAAGCTCATCGATCCCGCGCCGCTCAAGTCGCCCGAGCGGTCGTTGCCGGGCTTCTCCTTGCGCACGTGCTGGCCGACGACCACCTTGCCGTCGTCCGCGCGCCAGCCGACGCACGCGCTCGGGCCGCGGTACCACGCCGCGTCACTCGCGGGCACGCTGTCCGCGGTGACGAGGCGGAACTGCGCCGCGGGCGCGAGGCCTTCCGCGGAGACGTTCTCGATGCCGAGCTCGAGGTCGAAGGTGTGCGTGCCGGGGACCGCGCGGAGCGTCTTCGTGAACACGACGCCGCTGCCGGGCGCGTACTCGAAGCGCACGCCGACGTCGCCGCCGCTCGCGTCCTTCAGCACCTCGTGCTTCCAGAGCGCGTCGCCCATGTCCTCGGTCAAGAGCGGGCGGGCCGACTCACGGCCGGTCCAGACGAGCGAGCCCGTCGGGCCGAGGTGCGTGTTCACCGAGCGCACGATCGTGACCCAGTGCGTCGGGTCGTGCTTCTCGTTGTCGCTGCGGTCGACCGCGTCGTAGTAGTCGGCGGCCAGCAGGTCGAGCAGCTGCGCGCCGCGGTTGGTGAACTCGGCGCGGTACGAGCCGTGCTCGCCGGGCGTGCCGATGTTCAGGACGAAGCGCTCTTCCGCGTCGGCGACGCGACGCTCGGCGCCGTCCTTGGGCGCGGCGAAGGTCTCTTGCACGACGGCCGGCGCGGAGGGTCCGGCGGAACCCGCGTCACCCTTCGCCGCCGCGTCGTCCTTGCGCAGGAGCTGGATCGAGACGATGGCGAGCGCCGTCAACAACAGGACGAAGGGGAGTCGTTTCTCCACGTGCGGTGAACCTCGCGGCTCTCTTTCTTCTAGCGGCCGACCAGCAGTCGGTCCGCGAGGTAGTCGGGTAGATCGGTCACGGCGCGGATGCGCGCGGCGGCTTCGAGATGGTCGTACTCGAGGCGCACGAAGTGCACGCTCTCGCCGTCGTAGAGGACGTAGCAGAGGCGGTGGTCCCCGTCGCGCGGCTGCCCCACCGAGCCGACGTTGACGATCGCGCGCAGGTCGCGGCTCGCGCCGAGCGCGTACGGACCGTCTGTACCATTCGGGCGGAACAACCGGCCGTCCTGGTAGTAGACGGCCGGCACGTGGCTGTGCCCGACGAAGCAGACGTCGCGCTCCATCGCGGCGAAGTTCGCGTCCATCTTCTGCTGGTCGCGGACGTCGCGCGGAAGCAAGTACTCGCGCACGGGTTCACGCGGCCCGCCGTGCGCGAACATCGCGCGCTCGTCGCACGCCTTCGGTTGGATCACGTCGAGGTAGTCCCAGTACGCGAAGCTCTTGTCGCGCTCCCCGCGCGAGAGTTCCTCGCGGGTCCACTCGATGGCGGCGCGCGCCTTCGGGTTGAAGTCCTCGGCCGAGTTGAGCAGCGCGTGCTCGTGGTTGCCCCGCAGGCAGAGCCCGTCCTCGAGGGCGCTGCCGTCCGCCGGGTCGGTCGCCCCGGACTCCGCACAGAGCCGCATGACGAGGTCCAAGCACTCGCGCGGCTGGGCCCCATACCCGACCACGTCCCCCAGGCAGACGTAGCGACGCGCCCCGCGGGCACGTGCGTCGGCCAGGGCGACTTCCAGGGCAGGGACGTTGCCGTGGAGGTCGGAGATGATCGCGGTCAGGGGGTAGGACAAAGCAGGGGCTCGGTGGGATTTGGGGGCGGAGGATTATCCAAGCCCCCTCCGCCGACGGCAAGCGCGGATGCCGCTCCGTGGCCCCGGCGCCCCGATTCGTCAGCCGCGGAGCAACGCGGGCAGCAGCGGCAGCAGCCCCAGCGCGACGAGCACGCCGCACACGGCGAGCGGGCCGAGGCCTCGGCGCTGCAGCGCGTGCGCGAGGTGGCGGCGGTCTCCGACCCAAGGCGGCTGACCGGCGGCGAAGCGCAGGATGGAGACGCGTGCGAGGTCGAGCGCCGGCAGCACGGCGAGCGGCCAGGCGGCTGGTTCGACGAGCACCGTCATGCCGAGCAGGTGGCTGCCGCCGTCTCCGAGGTACGCCCGCACCTCGCCGCTGCGGCGCAGCACGAGGTTCCAGGGCAGGAAGCCCAGCACGGCCGCTCCCGCGGGTAGGCCGAGCACGCAGAGACCCGTCCCACAGAGCCCCCCGGCGGCGCCGTCCGCGTTGTCGAAGGTGTTCCAGAGGTTGCAGGAGAGCGCGGCGCCGAGGGCTCCCGCGACCGTCCAGCCGAGCGCCGGGAGCGGCTCGAGCTGCCCCCAGGTCGGCGCGGCGAGCACGACGCCGGCGAAGAGCTGCCCGCCGAGCTTCCACGCCGGCGTGAGCCCGCGCGGCAACAGGTCGTCGAGCACGCCGAGCAGTAGCGCGGCGAAGAGCGCCCACGCGATCGAGCTCGGGCTCGCGAACCACGCGGGCAGCGCGTGCGCGGACGCGCCGGGCGCGCCGACGATCCAGTAGCTCGTCGCGACGGCGAGGCCTCCGACGGGCGGCACGGCGCGCGCCTGCAGCTTGCGCGCGGCTTCCTCCCCCACGCCGCGATCGCCGAAGCCGACGCGTTCCGCGAGTGCCGCGTAGACGCCCGTCGCGACGAAGGCGACGAGCGCGCCGGCGAGCAGCGGCCACACTAGCGATCCACCTCGCGGTACAGATCGAGCTCGCGGATGCGCGCCTCGACGCCGGGCGGCAGAGCGTCGTCGAGCGCTTCACCGCGCGCCAACCGCCCGCGGACCTCCGAACTGGAGCAGTCGACCGGCGGCAGCCGCAAGAAGCCGGCGCGCAGCGCGTCGAGCTCGCGCGGCTCGAGCTGCCCCTCCAGGCCGACCAGCAGTTCCTCGGGGTGCTCGCTGCGGTGCACGACGACCGGAACGACGAGGTCCAGCAGCTCGTGGACGCCTCGCCAGCGCGGGAGGCCGCGCAGGTTGTCGCTGCCGATGATCATCGCCGGCGGCGCGCCCGGGCGCTCGGCGGTCAGCTCGCGCACCGTGTCGAGCGTGTAGGACGGTCCGGCGCGCTCCAGCTCGCGGGCGTCGACGACGAAGTCGGGCTCACCCGCGAGCGCCAGCTCGAGGAGCTCCACGCGTCGCGGTCCCGGCGCCAGCCGCCGATCGAGCTTGTGGGGCGACTGCCGGGCCGGGACGAACAGCACGCGCTCGAGCCCCAGCGCGGCCCGCGCGGCCCGCGCGGCGTGCAGGTGCCCCGTGTGGACGGGGTCGAAGGAGCCCCCGAAGAGGCCCCAGCGCGGCGCGGCGGTCATCGGCGCCCCCAGCGCCCCCGGGCGGTTACTCGCCGCCGGAGTCGGGTAGAGGGGGGCGTCCCGCGCCGGGAACCCACCCCGCGCGACCCCTTGTCTGCTTGCTCCGTCCGCATCGCTCGGACCGCCGATCCCCGCTCGGGGCGGCGTTGACCCCCTAGGTAGCGGTCACTAGACTGACGCGCAATCTTCGTCTGCCGGGGCCCTCGTCCGGGCCGCGGACGTCGGAGTGCGTCGCCGGATCTCCCCTCATCGCGTCCCGGCGGTCGCTCCCCACCCACACCCACTCACCCCTCCCATGAAGTCGATCCCCCTCGTCGTCGCCGCGGGCGCCGCGCTCATCCTCGCGGGCTGCTCCGCCGGCCCCAGCCGCGCCAAAGATCACTGGTCCGCGCATTCCGTGGGCCCGCGCATGAGCCGCGCCTTCCTGGGATACCAGTCGGACGTCGACGGCGAGTACGTCGACTACCAGTGGAAGCAGAAGCAGTCGATCAACTACACGATCAGCCGCCACCTCCTGAACGACAACCCCGAGAACCCGTTCACGATGTCGGCGGACACCCCGTCGACGCAGCGGCCGAACCACAGCCCCCTGCCGAACCCCTTCACCTACTTCCACGTCGAGTCGCTCGTCTACGGCGGCCTGATGTACGCGGCGATGGGCACCTTCATCCCGATCCCGGTCGACTCGCTGATCGCGACCTTCAGCCCCGGCGGCGGCGAAGAGTTCGTGCTCGGCATCCAAGAGACCGCGGAACCGGCGGGCATCCTGCTGCTCACCGTGCTGCCCGGCGAGAGCTACGAGTCGGACGCGATGATGACCGGCTGGAGCCACCCGGCCGGCAGCTGATCCTCGGGATCGAGCTCGAAACAAGGGCGGACCTCGCGCGAGCGGGGTCCGCCTTCTTCGTGCCCCGCGCGACTCACGCTTCGCCGGCGCGGAAGCGGTCGAGCGCGGACGCGAGGCGATCGTCGTCGGGGGCGATCCAGGCGAGGTCGTCGAACTTGCGGTACCACGTGCGTTGCTTGCGCGCGAACTGTCGCGTCTTCGCCGAGACGCGCTCGACGAACTCGCCACGCGTGAGCTCGCCGTCCGCGAGCTGCAGCGCCTCGGGATAACCGAGCGCCTGGATCGCCGTCGGTCCGAAGCCGCACGACTCACGCACGGCCCGCGCTTCGTCGCACCAACCTTCGTCCAGCATCGACTCGATGCGCGCCGCGATCCGTTCGGCCAGCGCGTCGCGCGGCACCTCGAGCCCGACGAGCGTGCGTCGCCGCGGCGCGCGCGACACGCCGTGCCACCCCCACTCGCGCTGCCACTCGGACAAGCCGCGCCCGGTCTGCGCGTGAACCTCGAGCGCGCGGATCAAGCGCTTGCGGTCGTTCGCGTGGATGCGCTCCGCGGAGGGCGGGTCGAGCTCGGCGAGCCGACGGTGCAGGACCGCGCCGCCGACCGCGGCGTACTCCACCTCGAGCTTGGCGCGCACGGCTTCGTCGACCGGCGGACCGTCGAAGATGCCCTCGGTCAGCACCTTCAAGTAGAAGGCCGTCCCACCGACGAAGAGCGGCGTCACGCCGCGCGCCTCGAGATCTTCCAGCACGCCGACCAGGTCGCGCTGGAAGGCTTGCACGTCGTAGCGCTCGGAAGCGTCCACCAGGTCGAGCATGTGGTGCGGAACGCGGCGACGCTCTGCGGCGCTCGCCTTCGCGGTGCCGACGTCCATGCCGCGGTAGACCTGCATCGAGTCGAGCGAGACGAGCTCGGCGCCAAGCCGCTCGGCCAGCCGCAGCGAGAGCTCCGTCTTCCCCGAAGCCGTCGGGCCGACCAGGCAGCGGAAGTGCGTGCGGTCGAGGATCGCCTCTTCGGCGTCGCGCTCGTGTTCGGAAGCGGTCAAGGTGGGCCCAGTGTAGCGCCGCGGGAGGGGCCGCGAACTCCGGTGCGGTCGTAGCTCGCGTTCCACGAGCGTGCTGCGTAGAGTCGCCGGCCGCCCACCGCTCCCCGCCACGAAGCCCATGCTTGTCACGCTCCTGATCCACGCGCCGCTGTTCCTCGCCCCGCGCGCTCTTCCCGCGAGTTCTCCGGCGCAGGGGACGCCGCCCGTCGAGACGCCGCAGGAAGAGGACGGTCCGGCCGCGCGCGCGAAGCGCGGCTCACGTCGTGAACGCCGCGCCGCCGCGGAAGAGGCGCACGCGCGCGCCCTCGAGGAGAGCCAGTGGAAGGACGCGAACGGCGAACCGATCCGCCCCGGCGTGATCCCCGCCGGGACGACGGAATCCGCCGCGAACGCCTGGCGCAACATCGCCGCCGCGACCGGCTTCAAGGGCGCGGTGCAGTCCTTCGACCTCTACTTCAACCTGATCCTGCGTCAGGAAGAGCTCGACAACCAGATGAGCGCGCACCTGCGCTTCCTGCGCCCCGGCTACGTCTTCGCCGAGCTCGGCAGCGGTCGCAGTCACCTGCGCGGTCCGGAAGGCGACTACCTGATCGACGGCAAGGAAGTGATCCACCTGATCGGGCGCGAGGGTGCGGAGGACAAGAAGCAGATCGACCGCACCGCGGCGCTCGCACGCAACTTCGTCGGCCTCGTCGACCCTACCAAGCTGCGCATCCTGCAGCTCGTCGAGCTCGACGCGCCGCCGGCGAACCTGCCGGCCGACATCGAGTCGCGCGACTACTGGGGCCACCCCGAGAAGAACGTCGCGGAGATCGGCGCAGGCCTGAAGTGGCTCAGCCTGCGCAGCCCCGACTTCGAGCTGGAGAGCGCGAACGGCGCGGGCAAGTCCGCCGTGCGCTCGTGCTTGATCGGCTACGCGCCGGACACGCTGGACGTCGAACTCGCCGTGATCCAGGCCGACGTCGACGGTGAGCCGCGGCGCAGCGTCGACCGCAACGATCCCGGGACGCTCGTGGTCGTGCTCGGTCGGCACGAACGCCGCGCCGTCGACGAGGTGCGCGTCCCGCGCTGGATCGGCATCTTCGACGTCGTCGACCCCGCGACCGGCAAGTTCCGCAAGCGCCCGGGTTCGGAGCTGGTGCTCGACGCGAAGCGTCCCGGAACCTTCCGCGCCGACCTGAAGCCCGACGACTTCCTGCCCCCCGCGCGCTGATCAGCGGCGGTGGAAGGCCTTCTCGAGGTCGGCGAGCGTGAACTTCACGCGCGTCGGCCGCGCGTGCGGGCAGGTCTGGTCCGACTCGAGCGCGCGGCCGCGTTCCAGCAGCGTGCGGATCTCGTCCTCGGACAGCGTGTCCCCCGCCATCACGGACGAGCGACACGCCGCGCGGTGCAACACCTCTTCGATGATCTCTTCCGGCGCCGGCGCCTTGCCGGTGCGCGCGAGGATCTCGGCGACGTCGCGCACGAGACCTTCGACGTCGGGGCTCTTGAGGCGCGCGGGGACGCCGTGCACGGCGACCGTCGACTCGCCGAGTTGGCCGAGCTGGATGCCGACTTGCGCGAGTTCCTCGGCGTGACCGCTGACGAGTTCCGTCTCGGCGCGCGAGAGTTCGACCAGCTCGGGCACCAGGAAGCCTTGCACCTCGATGCCCCCGCCGCGCAGCTCGGAGAGCAGGCGTTCGTAGGTGATGCGTTCGTGCAGCGCGTGCTGGTCGACGATCTCGAAGCCGTCGGGTAGCGCGCGCACGAGGTAGGTCTTCGCGACTTGCAGGAACGGACCGGCGAGTCGATCCTCCGCGGCCGAGGCGATCGCGCGCGAGTCGGACGCGGCGCCGGCGGGCAGCGGGCGACCGACGGGCGCGGACGGCGCCGACGTCGACACGACGCGCGCGTCGAACGGCTTGCCGGGCACTTCGCGCACGACGAGCGGAGGCGCGGCGGGACGCAGCACACCGGGATCGCCGAGGTGCGCTTGCCCGGGCGTGTCCTCGCGACCCTCGCGCCGCCACGCCGACTTGAGCATCGCTTCGCCGGGCGTCGACATGTCCGTCGTCGCGACGGCCTCGCGCATCGAGTTGACGAGGAAGCCGAACATCCGACGGTCCTCGCGGAAGCGCACTTCCGACTTCGCCGGGTGCACGTTCACGTCGACCAGCGACGGATCCATGGAGAGGTGCAGGAAGACGACCGCCTGCTTGCCTTCGACGAGAAAGCCGCGGTAGCCCTCCTTGACGGTCCGGATCAGCACGCGGTCTCGGACGGGGCGGCCGTTCAGGAACCACAGCTGGCGCGACGCGTCACGACGCGCGAAGCGCGGTGGCGCGACGAAGCCTTGCAGCCGGTGCCGACCGTCGTCGGCGTCGATGGCGACGAGGTCCTTCTCGAGTTCCGCGCCGAAGGTGCGCCGGATGCGCCCGCGCAGGTCCATCGCGGCCTCGACGTCATAGACGCGCTTGCCGTTGTGCACGACGACGAAGCCGACGCCGGGTTGCGCGAGCGCCGTGCGCTGCACGACGTCGAGGCAGCGCGACAGCTCGGTCGAGGTGCGCTTCAGGAAGCGGCGGCGCGCGGGCGTGTTGAAGAACAGGTCGCGCACGTCGAGCGAAGTGCCGGCGGGGCCTCCCGCGTCGACGGGTCCTTCGATCCGTCCGCCTTCGTTCACGATGCGCAGTCCGGTGGAGCGGTCCGCGGGGCGCGAGTAGATCGACGCGCGCGAGACCGAACCGATCGAGGCGAGCGCTTCGCCGCGGAAGCCCAAGCTCGCGATGTGGTCGAGGTCCTCGACCTCGCGCAGCTTGCTGGTCGCGTGCGGCACGAAGGCCATGCAGAGGTCCGCCGCGTTCATGCCGCAGCCGTCGTCGGTGATGCGGATGCGCTTCGCGCCGCCCTCTTCCAGCTCGATCTCGATGTGACGCGCGCCCGCGTCGAGCGAGTTCTCGATCAGTTCCTTGACCACCGAGGCGGGGCGCTCGATCACCTCGCCGGCGGCGATCTGGTTCTTGACGAGCTCCGGGAGCTCACGGATCACGCCCGTCTCGACCGACTCCTGACCACCTTGCATGGCGCGATGATAACAGCGCCGGGAGCGGTCCCTCGCGCCTTTCATGTCCGCTCTCAGCGACGCCGAGCACCCGCGCCGCCGCGCGCCTGCCGGTTCTCGGGAGCGCGCCGCCAGCGCAGCGCCAGCCGGGCGAAGTCGTTCACGTCCACGCCGGCCGCGCCGCGGATCGCGCGCTCGAGTTCCCCCACGTCCTCCAGGATGCGCGCCCAGTCGCGCGCGCTGCGGCCGTGCAGCAGAGGTTCGATCTGTTCCAGCTGCCAGCGCCCGCTGACGCCGACCTGCTCCGCGGCCGCGCCCAGCGACATGCCGTTCGCCATGCCCTGTGCGATCGTGAAGCCTTGCCGGGCTTTCGTGCGCAGCGTGCCGAGGATCATCGGAGCGAGCGCGCCCGCGGACTTCTCCGAGCGACCGTCTTTCTGCGTGAAACCGCCTCGGAACAGCGCCTCGATCGCGGCGAGCCCGCGCGCGGGCTGTCCGGACAACAAGTCGTCCGCCGCCTGCCAGGGCGTGCCGCCGTGTTCCCAGGCGATCTTCTCGCGGATGTCGGCGCTGCCGGAGACCTGCAGACCCTTCAGCTCGCTGTCGAGCGCGGCGAGGTCGTTGCCCGTCGCACACGCCAGGTAGTAGGCGTCGTCGTTCGAGAGCTTCACGCCGAGCTCGCGCGCGCGCGACTCGATCCAGCGCACGAGCTGACCGCGCTGCGGGTTGTGGTACTCGCGCGCGAGGTCCTTCAGCTTCGAGCAGTCGACGGCCTTGCCGCCCGCCTTGACGATCGCCTTCGCCACCGCGTGGTCCGCGCGGATTCCCGCGCCGGCGATGACGAGGCAGCCCTTGCGCGAGGCGTCGGCGAGCTCGGCGAGCGCCGCGCGCGTGAACGGCGAGTCCTTCGTCGCGACCTTCTTGAGCGAGTCCACCGGGTTGCGCGCGACGACGCAGCGTCCGGTCGCGAACATCGGGAGCGCGCCGAGGTCGTCGAGCAGCTTCGACAGGTCGAAGTCCGGGTCCTGTTCGTCGTGGCGGCAGTACTCGAGCCCCGCGCGCTCCGCCGCGGCGGAGATCGCGTCGAGCGCCTGGTCGACGAACCAGGTCTCGTCGCCCTTCAGCACGTAGCCGCGCTTCAAGTCGTTCGACTCGAGCTCGGCGCGCAGCTGCGCCACTTGCGCGGCGGAGTCCGCGACGGGACGGCGCGCCGCCATCAGACCGTTCCTCCGAAGGAGAGGTCGACCGCGAGGCCGACGAACAGCCCGATGCCGACCCAACCGTTCGCGGTGAAGAAGGCGGCGTCCACCTTCGACAGGTCGCCCGGACGCACGAGGCGGTGTTCCCAGACGAGCAGCGCGCCCGCGGCGGCGAGCCCGACCCAGAACGGAGGACCGGCGGAGAGCAGCAGGCCCTGCGCGAGGAAAGCGCCGAAGGCGAGCAGGTGGAAGGTCTTGGCGAGCTGCAACGCGTTCTTCAGCCCGAGGCGCGCGGGGATCGAGTGCAGCCCGCGCTCGCGGTCGAAGTCGACGTCTTGGCAGGCGTAGATCAGGTCGAATCCGGCGACCCACAGCAGCACGCCGAGCGCGAGCGCGAGCACCGGTCGCAAGTCGCCGTGCAGGTCGCCGCGGATCGCGAGCCAGGCGCCGAGCGGCGCGATGGCGAGCGAGAGGCCGAGCACGAGGTGCGCGAGGCTGCTGAAGCGCTTGAAGGCCGAGTAGCTGAACAGCACACCGAGCACGGGCAGCGCGAGGTAGCCGCACAAGGCGTTGAGTTGGAAGGCGCCGGCGACGAACAGCGCGGCGCTGATCGCGACGAGCGCGACGGCGCCCGCGACGCTCACCTGTCCCGACGGCAGCTCACGCGAAGCGGTGCGCGGGTTCTCCGCGTCGATGCGTCGGTCGAGCAGGCGGTTGAAGCCCATCGCCGCCGTGCGCGCCGTCACGGCGCAGAACACGACCCACGCGAGCGCCGAGAGTTCCGGGACGCCGCCGCTCGCCATCCACGCGCCTTGCAGCGCGAAGGGCAGCGCGAAGACCGAGTGGCTGAACTTGACCAGCGAGAGGTATCGGCGGATCACGGCCGATCCCTCCCGATGCCCGGTTCCGCCTGCGGTTCGTCGAGGCCCTTCCAGCGCGCGCCGACGTCGTTCTGAACGCCGAGGCGGTCGAGCACCTTGCCGACGACGTGGTCGAGCAGGTCGTCGATCGTGCGCGGACGATGGTAGAAGCCCGGCATCGCGGGGAGCACGATCGCGCCGAGCCGCTTGAGCCGCAGCAGGTTCTCGAGGTGCACTTCGGAGAGCGGCGTCTCGCGCGGCACGATCACCAGCGGACGACCTTCCTTGAGGCAGACGTCCGCGACACGCTCGACGAGGTTCGAGCTGAAGCCGACCGAGACGCGCGCGAGCGTGCCCATCGAGCACGGGATCAGGATCGCTCCCCCGCCGAGCGAGGTGCCCGAGGACGGCGGCGCTTCGACGGCGCCGGTGATGAAGCTGCGCACTTCCTTCGCGACGTCCGCGCCCAGCCAATCGGCGAGCACGTCGGGAAGGCGTTCGCCGCGCTCACCCGCGTCGACGCCGAGCTCGTGACGCAGGACCTTGCAGCCGGCTTCCGTGATCGAGAGGTCGACGCCTTGACCGCGTCCGACGAGCGCGCGGATCAGGCGCTCGGCGTAGGCGTGCCCGCTGGCACCGGTGATTCCGACGAAGTACCGCACGGTCACAGGAGTGTCGCCGGGTCCGCTCCCATCAACAACCACGCGTTGAACAAACCATGCCCCCAGGCCGCCACGCCCGGTCCGCGCCAGCGGAAGGTGATCGCCAGGGCGAGGCCTGCGAGGAAGCGCCAGGTGAAGGCCGCCGCGTCGAAGGCCTCTCCGCCGATGCCCAGCCAGCCCGTCCAGGACGCCAGGTGGAAGCAAGCGAAGAGCAGCGAGGAGCCGACCGCACCGAGCGCTTCCGCCGACCAGCGCGCGACGCCGACGGGTGCGCGAGCGGCGCGGAAGACGGTGCGCGCGACGAGGAAGCACAGCGCGTAGCCGAGCACGCGGAAGAGCAGTTCTTCATAGGCGGAGCCGCCGAAGACCTGCGCCATGCCGGCCAGCTCGGGGACACCGTCGCCGGCGCTGGTGAGGCGCCGCAAGACGGAGGCCTCCGTGCCGCTGAGTCGCGTCCCGACGACGAGCAGGGGTCCGAGCGAGACGGCGAGAACGACGCCCTCCACGGTCACGCGGAAGAGCGAGGGAGCCAGCGCGACGCGGCGCCGGTAGCAGGTGACGAGCGCGACCAGCGCGCAGAGGACCAGCACGATCGGCCGCGCGTACGCGAGCCCGGGATCGAGCGGCTCGAGCACGCGCAGGAGCACCATCTCCGCGGCGTTGCGCGTGCCGACGTTCGCGTGTTGCGCGTACTCGTAGGCGGCGCACAGCGGCAACATCGCGAGGAAGCCGACGGCGAGTCCGCTGCGCCGCTCGTGGTCCGTGTGGAAGCCGTCGTGGCCGGTCGGATCCGACTCCTCCCACTCCACGTCCCAGTCTCGATCGCGGGCCGACATCAGGTGCGCTCGGGGACGCGCCCAAAGTGCAAGCAGGCGATGCCGCGCGTGAGCAGCTCGTAGCCGCAGTCCTCGAGGCCGACGTCCTCGAACTCGCGCTGGAAGGCCGCGGGATCCGGCCAGGCGAGCACGGTGCGCGGCAGGTACGAGTACGCGTCGCTGTCGCCCGAGACCACGCCGCCGAGCTTGGGCAGCACCTGCGTGAAGTAGAAGCGGTACAGACCGCCGAAGACGCGACCCGGCGGCTGGGTGAACTCGAGCACGATCAGCTTGCCGCCCGGCCGCAACACGCGCTTCATCTCGCGGAGACCCTCGACGCGGTCCGCCACGTTGCGGATGCCGAAGGCGACCGTCGCGACGTCGGCGCTCGCGTCCGGCAAGGGCAGGCGCAGCGCGTCGCCGTGCACGAAGACCGCGCGGCCGGCCTTGCGCCCCTTCGGCACCGCGCGCTCGAGCATCTCGGGCGTGAAGTCGACGCCGACGACGCGCGCTCCCCGCTCCGCGAAGAGCGCCGCCAGGTCGCCCGTGCCGCAGCAGACGTCGACGACGTCGCGCCCCGCGACCGGTTCCGCCAAGAGGGCCGCACGCCGCCTCCAGCGCTGGTCGATGCCCATCGACAGACTCCGGTTCAGGAGGTCGTAGCTCCCGGCGATGCGGGAGAACATGGAGCGGACCTGCGTCGGTTCGGGCATGGCGGCCGGAGAGGATAGCGCGGCGGCCAGGCGAGCCCCAGCGCGCTCCCCGCGGAACGCCCCTCCCGAACGGAAGCAGCGCCCGACCGGGGTCGAGCGCTGCGGCGTGGAGAGAGCGCGGCGAGCGAGTCGCAGCTCGTTCTTCGAACTACTGCCGGAAGTAGTCCATCAGCACCTGACAGTCCTCCGCCGGGATCGACTGGATGCCGTCCTGGAAGGCGTTCGTGTCGAAGCGCAGGAAGGGGCCGTCCATCAGGATCACGTCGACGACGCCGGTGCCTTGTTGCGGGTTCGGGACCGCGAAGAAGGCGAAGCGCGGCACGGAGACCGGCGCGGCGCTGTTCGTGTTGACCGTCGAGCGCACGAGCGCCTTGCCGTTCAGCGGAATGGGCGAGCCCGCGCTGAACTGCGTGGAGAAGTTGATCACCGCTCCGAGGTTCAACATGTTGTCGAAGGCCATGTCGACGGGAACGCCGGAGAGGCGGTCCTCGCCCATCGAGATCTTGATCGCGATGTTCATGTCCCGGAAGTTCGGGATCGAGAAGGCCTGCACGGAGAGCGGGATCGCGCCGACGACGCCGCTGGTCACGACGAGGTTCGTCGCGGCACCCTCGGAGACGAGTCCGTCGAGCTGGCCGGTCGTGGGGTTGAGCGGACCTTCGTGCAGCACCCAGACACCGGAGCGCAGCTCGAGGATGTCGGGCTGGATCCCCTTCGGGTTCAGGAAGCGCTGGTTGGCGACGCCGATCACGTCGTCGTAGCCCCAGCCATTCACCGTGTTCGGGCCGGACTCGTAGATCGAGACGTCACCCGTGCGGTTCAGGATGTAGGCGAAGTAGACGTTGCGGCGGAAGCCGAAGTTCGACTGGCGCGGCGTGATCGCGATGTCGAAGGGCTGCGTCAGGTTCGCGCTGACGGTCTTGCGCACTTCGAGCGACCAGGCCGAGATGACCGCGACCGCGTTCGCTTCCTCGCAGGCGACCATCAGGTCTTCGTTGCCCGGGTCCCAGGCGACGCCGCGCGGGCCGGCTTCGACGAGCACGTTCTTGATGACCGTGTGGAAGCTGGCGGAGTTCGGGTCGATGTCGATCATCGACACGAGGTCGCTGGTCTGGTTCGTGACCGCGAGCACGTCGAGGTTCGGACCGACGGCGAGCGAGGTCGGGTCGGGCAGCAGGATGCGGTCGATGACCGTCATGCGGTTGGAGTTGAGCACGACCAGCTCGCGACGACTGCGGTCGACGACGTACAGGAAGTGCCCGACTTGCTGGCGCAGGCCATAGGTCGCGCAAGGCGTGGTGCCGGCGCGCGACGGACCTTGGAAGAAGGTCACGCCCTGCGACGAGATCAGACCGCTCGGCGGCGTCCCCGTCTCCGGGTTGCCGAAGGCGTCACCGCCGACGAGCAGGTTCTGCGCACCGGCGTCCACCGCGGTCGGTTCCTGGCCGCCGAGGTACGGCGAGACGCACAGCGGCGGGAAGGCGAGCGGCGGCGGGTTGGGGTGCGGAGACCACGACACCAGGTTCGGGCCGCCGTCGATCAGCACCTGGTTTCCGCCCGCGACGCCGCCGGTGGCCGGGTTGATCGCGGAGCCGTCGATCGTGATCGCGACCTGCTTGAGACCGGTGTTCGCGCAGAGGTTGCCGCCTCCGCCCTGACAGCCGAAGGGCGAGGGACCGTTGTTGTAGGTCGTGTCGAGCGACCACCCGAGCATCATGTCGCTCGTGTTCTGCAGGATCGGGCTACGCGCGATCTTGTCGTTGAGCGAGCTGTCCTTGGTCAGCGTGAACACGCCGGCGGAGCCGCCATTGATCGTGCACGATCCCGGAGCCAGCGGCGGCGAGAGCGCGCCGCCCTGGAAGCGAACGTTGGGGTTGTTCGGGTAGTTCGAGTTGCCTTCGATGATCGGATTGAAGGTGTCGAACGCGGGGTTGCCCGTGCCGCCGCCGAAACCGTTCATGTCGATCACGGAGATGCCCGGCTCACTGCCGCCGCGACCGATGAAGATCGCGTCGGGAGTGACGGGCGCGTTGACGATGCCGGGACCTTCTCCGACGAAGAAGGTCGTCGCTCCGGCGCGCGTGTTCTGGTTGCTCGAGAGGTCGAGGAACTGGTTGCCGAAGATCGTCAGGTCGACCTGGTTGAACACGCCGCACTCGCTGAACTCGGGACCTTCGCCGGGGAAGGTGAAGCTCGGCGTCATGATGAAGGTCGTGAGGTCGAACGGGCTGATCGGACGCACGGTGCACGGCACCTCCGTGCGCGCGGCCTGGGGTCCGAACTGGACCGAGAAGGCGGCGGAGGGCGTCGGAATGGTGCGCGACGGCAGGCTGCCGAAGGTCCACGGTTGCACCGGTTCGGTGAACTGGATCTCGATCTCCGTCTCGGGGTCCGCCTTGCCCGACTGGTCGACCGTGCGCGGGAAGGCGCGCAGCAGCGCTTGCGGGGGCGGCGAGAAGCTGGCCTCGGGCGTGACGACGTCGGGGCCGACGGTGCTGCACGCCTTCGCCTGCTGGGCGAGCTGTTGTCCGGACGCCGCGTAGACCTCCGTGGAGATGACGAGTCGCAGCTCGCGGCCGGCGGGGAAGGTCTCGTGCGTCGAGAGCTTGCCGTCGGAGTCTGCGACGAAGACGAAGACGTTCTCACCGAGCAGCGAGGACGCTCCGCCGAACTCACCGTCCGTGCCGGGGAAGCCCTGGCCGTCCGGGATGCCGTCGAGGTCGTTGTCGATCGAGGTGTTCACGACCGTCGCGCCGGCGTCGCGCGCCACCCACTGCTGCAGCGGAACGCGCTGCGGGGTGCCGGTGGGCGTGCCCGCGTAGGTCTTGCCGTTGATGAACGCGCGTCCCGCGACCTGCACGGCGTTGCCGGTCGCCGGGTCGAGGGCGACGACCGAGATCGTGCCGCGCATGCCGTCGTCCGAGGGCAGGTCGGAGAGGATCGAGTCGAGGCTGAGCGCGCGGTCGAAGCGCGCGACGAAGTAGTGGTTGCCGGAGTTGCCGCCCGGGACGATCGCGGACGACTCGAAGCGCACCGGCGGCAGGATCGGGTTCGCAGCCGTCACGTTCGCGAGGATGTCGTCCATCGAGCGCAGCGCGACGACTTCCGTGGTCGGAGCCCCGTCGACCATGCGCAGGCTGCGGAAGGGCAGCAGTTCCCCGAAGCCGTTCGAGACGGAGACGAGGTTCAGGTTGTTGCCCGCGCTCGAGCCGCTGCCCGAGGTCGACGATCCCCCGCCGCCGCAGCTTGCGATGAAGCCTGCGGAGAGGCCGAGAGCGATGAGGGGTAGGCGGAGATCAGCCATGGTTCGCTACTTGGAGAGAGCTGTGAGGGGAACGTCGTCCGGAAGGCGCGCGACGTGCGCGCGCCTTCGTTCGGCTGCGCGGGACTACTGTCGGAAGTAGTCCATCAGGACGGTCGCGCCAGTGACCTCGATCGACTGGGTGCCGGGCGAGAACGGGTTCGTATCGACCAGGCTGTAACCGCTGGCGTCGATCACGTGCACCAGGCCCTCGGAACCCTGCTGCGGGTTCGGCACGGCCACGAAGATGAAGGTCGGCGTGTTGCTGGCCCGGACGGCGTTGCCGACGGTGCGCGCGAGCGACTTGCCGTTCACGACTTGCGGGAAGCCCGCGCTGAAGTCGTTGGTGTAGTAGTTCGTGAGTCCCGAGAAGTTCCGGAGGTTGTCGAAGGCGATGTCGACGGGGATTCCGGAGAGCGTCTCGGAGCCCAGCGACACGCGCACGCTGTACGCCATGTCGCGGAAGTTCGGGATCAGCAGCGACTGCGCACCGAGCGCGATCGGTCCGACGACGCCGGACGTGATCTCGAGCTGCGTGAGCGCCGGCGTGCCCGCTGCGCCCGGTTGATTCGTGATCGAGTCGAGTGCGCCTTCGTGCGCGATCCACAGACCGGAGTTCAGACTGCGGTGGTCGGGCTGGATCGTCTGCGGGTTCTGGAAGGTGAACGGCATGATGCCGATCACGTCGTCATAACCCCATCCGTTCACGCTGTTCGGTCCCGACTCGAAGACGGCGACCTTCCCGTTGCGGTTCAGGACGTAGGCGAAGTAGACGAAGCGCTGGAAGCCGAAGCCGATCTGGCGCGGCGTCATGGCGATCGCGAAGGGCTGGTTCAGCTGCGAGCTGACCGTCTTGCGCACCTGAAGCGTGTTCGCCGAGATGATCGACATGCTGTTGCCGCCCTCGTTGCAGACGAGGATGTCCTCGTTCGCGCTGTCCCACGCGATGCCACGCGGCGCGTCCCCCACGACCGTCTCGACGATCACCTGGTGGAAGGTCGACGAGCCGGGGTCGACGTCGATGAAGGACACCGTGTCGACCGACTGGTTCGTCACCGCGAGGAAGTCGAGGTTCGTACCCATCGCCAGCTCCGTCGGATCGGGGAGCTGGATGCGGTCGACGACCGACATGCGGTTCGAGTTGAACACCACGACCTCACGAGCGCCGCGGTCGATCATGTAGAGGTACTGTCCGACCTGTTGGCGCAGCATGTACGTCGCGCAGCCGGCGGGCGTCTGCGACGGACGCGAGGGACCGAACCAGAAGGAGTTCTGTTCCGAAGTCAAAAGACCCGAGGGCGGAACGCCCTGCAGCGGGTTGCCGAAGGCATCGCCGGGCGCCAGCTGGTTCTGCACCGCCGCGTTGTTGAACGACTCGATCGAAGTCGGTTCCTGTCCTGCGATGAAGGGCGAGGCGCAGAGCGGCGGGAAGAGCAGCGGGGGCGGGTTCGGGCTGGGAGCCCACGAGGCGATGTTCGCCGTGCCCGTCACGTTCTGGATCGGCGCGTTGTTCGGGATCAACGGCTGCGGGATGATCGTCGTCGGTCCACCGAGGATGATGACGATGTTCTTGAAGCCGTCCTGCGCGCAGAGGTTGCCCGTTCCGGACTGACAGCCGAAGGGCGCGGGTCCGTTGTTGAAGGTCGTGTCGAGCGACTGACCGAGCGCCATGTCGCCGATCGAAAGGATCAGCGGGCTGCGCACGAGCTTGTCGTTCAGCGAGGAGTCCTTCGAGAGCGTGAAGACGCCGGCGGACCCCCCGTTCACGGTGCACGATCCGGGACCGAGCGGCGGGAACACCGTCGCGCCCTGCAGCAGCACGTTCGGGTTCAGCGGGAAGTACGTCCAGCCGCGCTGGAAGGTCTGGAAGGTCGGGTCGTAGACCGGGTTGCCGGTGCCGCCGCCGAAGCCGTTCAAGTCGATGACCGAGATGCCGGGTTCCGCGCCGGTGCGCGCGACGTAGACCGTGTCGGGCGTGACCGGAGCGTTGACCAGTCCGGGGCCCTCTCCGGTCGAGTAGCTCGCCGTTCCGTTCAACGTGTTCAGGTTGCCGTTCAAGTCCTGGAACTGTCCCGCGGAAGCGGTGATGTCGACCAAGTTGAACACGCCGCAGGGCGCGTCGTCCGGACCGTCGCCGGGCAGGTCGAAGGCGAGCTGGAGTTCGTAGCGCGACAGGTCGAAGGGGCTGACCGGCAGGACGTTGAAGGGCACGTCGACGCGGCTCGTGCTGGGACCGAAGGCCACCGAGAGCGCCGCGCTGAGCTGCGGGGGACGACCGAGCGGCAGCTCGCCGACGGTGGTCGGTTGGATCGGCTCGGTGAACTCGACGACGATCGGCGTCATCGGGTCGATGCCGCTCGAGCCGCCGGCGGGGCTGGTGATGAAACGGCTCTGCGGGGGCGGCGTGCGGCGCGGTTGCGGCGCGATCGTGTCGGGCCCGACGGTCGTGCAGGCGAGACCGCGGTCGACGAGGCGACGTCCGCCGACGGCGAGCACGCCCTCGTTGATGTCGATGCGGATCTGCATGCCCGCGGGGAAGGTCTCGTAGGTCGCGAGGTTGTCGTCGGAGTCGACAACGAAGGTGAACACCGACGAGCCCACGAGGCGGGCGGCTCCGGAGAAGGCGTCGACGGTTCCCGGGAATCCAAGGCCGTCCGCGACACCGTTGAGGTCGTTGTCGATCGCGGTGTTCGCGACGAGGTTGCCGTCCTCGTCCGCGGCGACCCAGTGCTGCAGCTCGAACTGGCCGTTCACCAGCGGACCGGCGAAGGTCATGCCGTCGATGAACGCGCGTCCGGGCACCGCGACGGCTTGCCCGCTGAGCGGGTCGGTCGCGACGACCGTGATCGCGCCGACCAGGCCGTTCGATCCCCCGCCCGAAGGGTTCGGGTCGAGCACCGAGAGCGGGTCGATCGGCCGCGTGAAGCGCGCCGTGATGAAGTGGTTGCCCGGATCACCGCTGGGGAGGATCGCCGAGGTCTCGAAGGTCGGCGACGGCAGGATCGGGTTGGTCGAGGTGACGTTCGCGAGGATGTCGTCGATCGTGTTCAGATCGATGATCTCCGTCGAGGAACCCGCACGCAGCGCCGTGTGCGGCAACATGCGCCCGAAGCCGTTCGAGACTTCGGTCAGACGCATTTGAGTGCCGGCGCTGGCGCCGGAACCCGACTTGGAACTGCTCGATCCGCCACAGGAGACGACGGTGGCGAGGGCGACGACGAG
The DNA here is from genome assembly GCA_020638835.1 of Planctomycetota bacterium. Lineage (GTDB taxonomy): Bacteria > Planctomycetota > UBA1135 > UBA1135 > JACKHV01. The sequence goes on from JACKHV010000005.1 coordinate 203,062, forward strand.
GAGCCCGGACGCCAGAGGGAGTCTGTTCATGGTATGCGTGCGATTCGTGTCAAAGTTCACCGACGCACTCCGTGAGGGGTTCCGGAGGTCGGTGCAGAGGGGAGTCGGTCGCCCGGGGGGAGGGCTGGGATCGACGCTGGGGGTCCCCCGCAGGATGCCGGGAGCGGTCCTCGATGGGAAGCGAGGGCGGCTGAATTCCTCTCGGGTCGGGGCCCGAGAGCGGCTGCGGGACGGGGTCGGCGCGCGTCGCACGGAGTGCCTCCGTGACGCCCGCTCCTAGACCCTCGGAGCGCTTCTGTAACGCGAGAAGACCTCGTCGCGCGGCGCACCGCGCGCGAGGCCGTCGACCGATGCCCTCGGCCGCGGCTCGTCCGGACGGCTCCTTGGGGCGCCGCGCCGGGCTGTGTGGCCCCGCAACCGGACTCCGCGCGGCTCCCCCCCGGAAGACGCGGAGAACGGTCGACAGCACATGCTGTCGAAGAGGGAATCTGGGGTCGGGCCGAGGGCATCATGTCGACGTGTCCGCAGGGCGAACGCCCGCTCTCACCAAGCGCCGTGCCGTTCCGCGCAGCCCAGCCGCACGGCCAGTGCAAGCTCCTTTCCGACAAGCACTTGGAAGCGCTCGACGAAGCGGGGAGCCCCGTTTTACGGGCCCCGAACGGCCGTCGAGAGCGATCTGCAGCGGGCCGCGGCCCGCGAGCGTGCGCTCCCGCACGCCCGCGCCGGGTGGGCTTGCGGGCAGCCTTGCACGATTCCAGGCCTGCGCGGCGACGGCATCCGCGCGCACGCTTGGTCCCGAGCGATCCGGCACTATGCTCACGGAATCTCATGAGCGCCCACGATCACGTCTTCGACCCCACCGCCCTCGCCGGCGCTCCCGAGGAGGGCGGCGCGCCCGAACGCGAACTCGAGAACTCGCTGCGCCCGGAGTCCTTGGGGGACTTCGTCGGCCAGCAGCGCGCCGTCGAGAACCTCTCGATCGCGATCCGCGCCGCCGCCGCGCGCGGCGAGTGCCTCGACCACACGCTGCTCTCGGGCCCGCCCGGACTCGGGAAGACGAGCCTGGCGCGGATCCTCGCGCGCGAGCTCGGCACCACGCTGCACACGGCGACCGGCCCGGGGCTCGAGCGGCCGCGCGATCTCGTCGGCCTGTTGACGCAGCTCAAGTCCGGCGACGTGTTCTTCATCGACGAGATCCACCGCGTGCCGGCCTCCGTCGAGGAGTACCTCTACACGGCGATGGAGGACTACCAGGTCGACATCACGCTCGACCAAGGACCGCACGCACGCATCCTGCCCCTCAAGCTCGAACCCTTCTGCCTGGTGGGCGCAACGACGCGCGAAGGGCTCCTGTCCGCACCCTTCCGCAGCCGCTTCGGACTCTTCGAACGACTCAGCCCCTACCCCACCGAGGACCTCGTGCGGATCCTCGAGCGCTCGGCGGGCCTCTTGAACATCGGACTCGAACGGCCCGCCTCGGAACGACTCGCCGGTCGTTGCCGAGGCACGCCGCGTATCGCGAACCGCTTCCTGCGCCGCGCGCGCGACCTCGCGCAGGTCCGCGGGCAGTCCGCGATCGACGAACGCCTCGCGATCGACGCGCTCGAGCGCATGGGCATCGACGAACACGGCCTCGAGGAGATGGACCGCAACGTGCTGCGCTGCCTCGCGCAGGCCGGCGGTGAACCCGTGGGTCTGAAGACGATCGCCGCCGCGATCGGCGAGACCGAGGACACGATCGAAGAGGTCTTCGAGCCGCACCTCCTGCGCTGCGGGTTCCTGCAGAAGACCGCGCGCGGTCGTCGCATCACGCGCGCGGGTTGCGTCGCCGTGGACCTCGACCCGGATCAAGTCGGTGGATCGAACGACACGCTCTTCTCGTAGGCTCGTCCTCGCGCTCGCGCTCGGCGTGACGGCGGCCTTCGGCGCGTGCCGGCTGCCGCCCGAGATCCCGCCGATGCCCTCCGCGGTGGCGGTCGAACCACGCCCCGCGAACTTCGTGCGGACCGACGTGCTGCCGGTGCGGCTCTCGGCCGTCGAAGGCAAGCCGGGCGTGCTCGTCGAGAACGCGAAGGGCGGCAAGCGCTGGTTCGAGGCAGAGGGCTCGTTCGTGCGCTCCTCGAGCGGCGAGCGCGCGAATTCGTTCACCGTCGAGCCCGAGAACGCGCTGCGCGGACTGCGCCTCGGTGATCGCAGCTACCGCGGCGAGTTGAGGATCGAAGCGCGCGACGCCGGCGGCCTACGCGTCACGAACCACGTCCCGCTCGAGGCCTACGTCGAGGGCGTCGTCGCCGGCGAAGTCGTGCTCTGGTCGGCGGAACCGGCCGAGCTCGAGGCGCAGGCCATCGCGGCCCGTACCTATGCGCTCGAGAGTCTCACGCGTCGCCCGCTCGCCCCCTTCCTGTGGGACGACACGCGCGACCAGGCGTATCGCGGCATCTTCCTGCCGTCGAACGACGGCGAGGTGAAGGTCGCGCTGAAGCTGGCGCGCGCCATCGAAGCGACGGAAGGCATGGTGCTGCGGCGCGCGGGCGCGCTCTATGACTCGCGCTTCCACGCCTCGTGCGGCGGACACACGGCGACGCTGGGCGACGTGTTCCCGGCGGAGAGCGTGATCTTCGACGGCTCCGTGCCCTGTGCGCCCTGCCGCGCGATCGGCGCACTCGAGCGCAGCCGCGGAGAGGATCGCGGCAAGGTCGCCTGGCGCGCGCACTTCGACAACGCTCGACTCGACCGCCTCGCGCGCGAGCTGCGCATCGGCGACCGACTGCAGTCCTTGCGCGTCTCGCGCATGGACGCGCACGGTCGCTGGATCGCGGTCGAGTGTCGCGGAGACGCGAGCTCGCGCACGATCGAGTGGAACGAGCTGCGACGCCTGCTCGACGCGGGCGTCCTGAAGAGCGGCGTCGTCCACGTCACGAGCCCCGCCGCCGGTGCGCCGATCACCGACGGGCTGACGATCGAAGGCGTCGGTCGCGGACACGGCGTCGGGCTCTGCCAGATCGGAGCGCACGCGCTCGCCGTCGACGGCAGCAGCGCGAGTCAGATCCTCGCGCACTACTATCCGCTGGCACAGCTCGACAGCCTGTCGCCCTCCGGCCGCGAGCCCGTCGAGTGACGCGACGCCGCGCACCGACCTCGCCTCCCCTTCCACGCGCATGAACCGCCACGGCTTCGCCTTCACCGTCCACGCCCGCTGCCCGGAGACCGCGGCGCGGCAAGCGACCTTCGACACGCCGCACGGCCCGGTCTCGACGCCGGCCTTCATGCCGGTCGGCACGCGCGCCACGGTGAAGGGTGCGATGCCGCGCGACCTGCGCGAGATCGGCAGCCAAATGCTGCTCGCGAACACCTACCACCTGCACCTGCGCCCCGGAGAGGAAGTCGTGCGCAAGCTCGGCGGGCTGCACGGGATGATGGCGTGGGACGGTCCGATCCTGACGGACTCGGGCGGTTACCAGGTGTTCTCGATGGGCGACATCAACCGCGTCACGGAACAAGGCGTGCGCTTCAAGTCGATCGTCGACGGTTCGATGATCGACCTCACGCCCGAGCGCGCCGTCGACATCCAACAAGCGCTCGCGGCCGACGTGCAGATGGCGTTCGACCACTGCCCTTCCGACCCGACGGACAGGAAACTCGTCAGCGAGGCGACCGACCGCACGCACCGCTGGCTCGAGCGCGGCGTGCGCCACCACCGCGCGACCGGCGGCGAGGACCGCGGCCAGGCGCTGTTCGGCATCGTGCAGGGCGGCGCCTTCGAGGACTTGCGTGCGGCGTCCGTCGACGCGGTCTGCTCGCACGACTTGATCGGCTACGCGATCGGCGGCGTCAGCGTCGGCGAGGACCGCGAAGCGATGCGGCTCGCCGTCTCGGCCGCCGCGCCGCGCCTGCCCGAGGATCGCCCGCGCTACTTGATGGGCGTCGGAACCCCGCGCGACTTCTTCGACGCGATCGAGCGCGGCATCGACCTCTTCGACTGCGTCACGCCGACGCGCCACGCGCGCAACCACATGGCGTTCACGACGGAGGGCATCCGCAACCTGCGCAACCAGGGCTACGCGGAGGACCCGCGCCCGCTGGACCCGAACTGCGACTGTCCGTGTTGTACGCAGTACTCGCGCGGGACCTTGCGGCACCTCAGCGTGACGCAGGAGATGCTGGGCGGCATGTTACTGACGCTGCACAACCTGCGCTTCTTCCACCGCTTGATGCAGCGCATCCGCGAGGCGATCCCGGCCGGCAGACTGCTGGCGCTGCGCGACGAGGTCGTCGAGGCGAGCTCACGCCGACTCACGCCCGAGGACTGAGAAGTACGGTACCGCGTTCGTTTTTCCAAAATAGCGGTCCGCCGGCGCTGGGCGCCGGCGGACCGCTATTTCGGAAAAACGAACGCGGTACCGCTCACTTGCCCTTGTAGTCCGGGCACGTGCGAGCGTTCGGACGCTCCGGTCGGCTGCAAGTCGACGGGTGGTTGTACTTGCAGCGGTCGCACAGGAAGTCTCCGCCGTCGAGCGCGAAGAGGCGGCGGAAGAAGAGCGCGATGGACTGGAAGAAGCGCATCGGGGATCGCGGCTCGCGGCGCCGCGCTCGTCCGCTGGGTCGAACGCGGCGCGCCTCGAAGCTAGCGGCGGAAGCGCCCGGAGATGACCTCGATCGAGCGCGCGTCGACGGTCGGCAGCTCGGCCTGGGCGTTGCGTCCGGAGAGAAGACCCTCGACGCCGATCTCGTAGCCGACGAAGAGCGCGAGGTCGTAGCGGCCGGAGGAGCACTCGATCACTTGCTTGCGATCACCGGCGTAGGTCACCACGTAGCGCGTGCCGCCGCCCTTCACCGGCTCCGCAGTCAGCCAGCCGCGGCTCTCGAAGCGACCCCAGAGCGGATCCTTGCGCAGCTCCGCTTCGCGGCGGATCTGTTCCTGGCGGTCGCGCTCGGCGTCCAGCGCCTTGCGCTGTTCGTCCAGCTTCGCGCGTTCCGCGAGCAGCTCTTCGTGCAACTTGATCTGGTCGAGGTCGCGCTCGACGATGCGTCGCGTGTTCGCGTCCGGGTTCATCAAGTAGACCTCGGCGTACGCCGCGCGCACGGCCTTGAAGTCGGGCGAGTCGGAGGCGATCGCCTCGCGCATCAGGCCCTGCGCGGTCGCGAGCTGCGCGTACAGCTCCGTCTTCGTGGCGGAACCTCCCGCGCCGGTCGCCTGACCGGCCGTCGTCGACGGAGCCTGCGTGTCGATCACGGGCTGCGTCGTTCCACGGCCCTGCGCCGCGGCTGTCGCAGCCATGCCGAAGAGCGCGGCACCGTCCGCGTCAGCGGGAAGCGCGGCCGTCTCGGACTTCGCGACCCAGGCGCGCGCGGTGGACGGCGACCAGACCTCGCACCAGTCCTCGGCCATCGGCAGCGAGGCGTCGGCGCGACGGATCAGGCGCACGCGATCCCCCTTGTGCAGCTGGCCGATCGGGAAGGAGTTCTGCGTGCGCGGTTCCGGACGCATGTTCACCTGGTTGCCGGTCAGCTCGAGCCATCCGGGACGGCCGCTCTCCGCGAGCAGACTGCCGTAGACCCAGACGCGGTAGCCGCCCGGCGCGGCGACGTGCAGGTAACCCGTCTTCTCCTCGTAGACCGCGAGCGGCGTGCCCGAGGGGACGTCGGCGACGAGCAGGCCGGCGGGATCGGGCACGTTGCGGACCTTCGCGCCCTTCGGGGCGGCCTGCACGTAGCGGATGGCCTCCTGCGCGGTCGCGATGGCCGCCGTGGGTTCGACCGCGGGAGCGGCGAGTGCGTTCCCCGTGCAGACGGCGAAGCACAGTCCGAGGAGCGCGGCGGAGGTGCGTTGGAAACGGACTTCCAGGGTCATGTTCGATTCCCTCTCGAAGGCGCGTGCGGCGCCCCTGAATTCGGCGCCGGCGGCGCGCTGGTCTACTGTCCGGATCGGCGCCGGCGGCGCCGTGTGGTCCCCGCGCGCCCGCGGCACGCGACGGTTCTTGTCGTTCGGAAGCGGAAGTCGGCGATCCGCGCGGGACTCCGACCCCTTCCGGCGCGATCCTATGAACTCTCGGGGGTGCATTCCACTGCCCGGACCGACACAATCGCGCGCCTTCCGCGCCCCCCGCACGATGTCCGACGCACTGCACTTCCCCTACATGTTCTGGGCCCAGCGGGAGTCGTTCCGCTCGCCCTACTGCCTCTCGCAGTCGGGCATGCCGTCGCCCGATCCGGCCTTCCTGGAAGGGCTCAGCTGGGACCTCGCTCCCCAGCAGGCGGACGCGCTCCCCGCCCTGCGCGCGCGCCTTGCGGAACTCTTCGGAACCGACCCGGCCCGCGTCGTCGTCACAGCCGGGACGAGCACCGCGATGGCGGTCTGCGCGACGCGCTGGTTCACGCCCGGCGCGCGCGTCGCGCACGAGCTGCCCTGCTACGACCCGCTCCGCACGCTGGCACCGCGCTTCGGCGCGGAAGCGGTCGCCGTCGAACGACGCGCGGACGAGGGCTGGAAGCTCTCCCCCACGCGCGTGCGCGCCGCGCTCGACGGCGCGCGCACGGGACACCTCTTCCTCTCGAACCCGCACAACCCCTCGGGGCTCGCGCAGTCCGCGGAAGACATCGTCGCCCTCGCGGCGGAAGCGGAGCGCGCCGGCGGCGTGCTGATCTCCGACGAGGTCTACCAGGAGTTCCTGCCGCCCGACGAGCGCGTGCACGCCTTCGCGCTGGCGCCGAACGCGGTCTCGATCGGCAGCCTGACGAAGGGCTACGGGCTCGGCGCGCTGCGCATCGGCTGGATCCTGCTCGGCGATGCGCTCGCCGAGCGCGTGGACTCCGTGCTCGACTCGCTGTTCCTGCTCACCGTCGACCCGGCGACGCCCTGCTTGCGCGCGGGACGGCGCGCGCTCGACGAGTTGCCGCGCTTGCTGCAACCCCTGCGGCGCATCGAGCATGAGAGCCGTCCGCTGTGGGAACGCTGGCTGACGGACTGCGACGCCGTCGAGAGCTACGTCCCGCGCCACGGCTTGATCGCCTTCCCGCGCGTGAAGGGCGTCGACGACACGCGCGCGCTCGTCGCGCACTTGCAGGCGAAGCACGGCGTCGACGTCGTACCCGGCGAGTTCTTCGGAGCGCCGGGGCACTTGCGCGTCGGCTGCGGACTGCCGGCCGAGAGCCTGCGCGAAGGACTCGCGCGACTCGAGCGCGGCATCGCCGACTACTGCTCCGGAGGCGGACGTTGAGCGCGGGAGCGGCGGACCGAACTCCCGCCGCGGCGGACACGGCTCCGCGCCTCGTCGTCTTCTCCGACGACTTCGGCAGGCACCCGTCCAGCGCGCAACACATCGCGCGCTGCCTCGTGCCGCGCTGGCGCGTCGATTGGGTCAACACGATCGGCACGCGGCGGCCGAGCCTTTCGGCGCGCGACCTCGCGCGCGCGGCCGGCAAGCTCCGCGACTGGTTCGGAAGCGGCGACGCACCCGCGAGCGCCGCGACACCGCCGCCGACGGGGCTCACCGTGCACTCGCCGATCCACTGGCCGGGCTTCGGCCTGCAGCTCGAGCGCCGCGCGAACGCCGCGCTGCTCGCGCGCGGACTGCGTGAAGTGCTCGATCCCGCGAACCCGCCCGTGGCGGTGATCGCGACGGCGCCGATCCCGGCCGACCTCGCCGCGGCACGCCCGGACCTCGTCTGGCTCTACTACTGCGTCGACGACCTCTCGCAGTGGCCGGGGCTCGACGGCCCAGCGCTCGCGCGGCTGGAAGCGGAGTTCCTGCGGCACGTGCGCGGCGTGATCGCGGTCAGCGAACACCTCGTCGCGCGCATGGCCGAGTTCGGGCAGGACGCGGAGCTTCTGACGCACGGCATCGAACTGCAGCGCTGGGCGGGCGTCGTGCGGCGCACGCCGCCGGTCGCGCCGGTCAGGCCGCAAGCGCTGTTCTGGGGCGTCGCCGACCGTCGGCTCGACACGGAGCTGTGCCTCGCGCTCGCTGAACGCTGCGACCTGTCCTTCGTCGGTCCCGCCGACGATCCGGATCCGCGCGTCGTGCAGCACCCCGCGATCACGCTCGAAGGCCCGCTGCCCTACGCGGAACTCTCGGGGCGCGCCGCGCTGGCCGACGTGCTCGTCATGCCCTACGCCGACCTGCCCGTGACGCGCGCGATGCAACCGCTGAAGCTGAAGGAGTACCTCGCGACCGGGCTGCCCGTCGTCTGCTCCGACCTGCCGGCGAACCGCGAGTGGAAGGACGCGCTCGACCTGACGTTCGACCCCGCGCGCTTCGCGCAGCTCGCGGAAGAACGCGCGCGCGCGCCGCTCCCGGTGGAACAAGCGGCCGCGCGGAAGGCGCTCGCCAACGAGACCTGGGACGCCAAGGCGAAGCTCTTCGAGGACTTCGTCGCGAGGCACACGGGGGTACGGCCGTGACGTCGCGCCGCTGCGTCCTGCACGCGCGCATCGTCACCGGCACCGGCGGCGGGCCCGAGAAGACCATCCTGAACTCGCCGCGACACTTGCGGAGGCTCGGCTTCGAGTCGGTCGTCGTCTACCTGCACCCGCCCGGCGATCCGGGATTCGCCGTGATCGAGGAACGCGCGCGCGCCGCCGACGCGGAGCTGATCGGGATCCCCGAGAGCCTGCCGGTCGACCCGCGCGCGCTGCGGCGCTTGCTGCGCATCTGCAGGGAGCGCGGCGTCACGGTCTGGCACGGCCACGACTACAAGTCGAACCTGTACGGCGTGTTGCTGGCGAAGCTGCACCGCATGCAGCTCGTCACCACCGTTCACGGTTGGGTCAAGCACACCTCGCGCACGCCGCTGTACTACGCGGTCGATCGTTGGTGCTTGAAGCGCTACGAACGCGTGCTCGCCGTCTCCGCGGACCTCGAGCGCCGCTGCCTCGAGCTCGGCGTGCGCCGCGAACGGCTGGTGCTCGTCGAGAACGCGATCGACACGGACAGCTTCCGACGTCGCGCGGCGCGCTCCGGCACAGGACGGCTGCGCGTCGGCGCCGTCGGACGCCTGTCCGAGGAGAAGGGCTTCGAATTGCTGATCGAAGCCGTCGAACGGCTCGTCGCGTCGGGCCGCGACCTGGAACTCGCGATCGCCGGTGAGGGCGACCTGCGCGCGCACCTCGAGCGACGCGTGGCGGACTCCCCCTGCGCGGACCGCATCGAGCTGCTCGGCTTCCGCGCCGACACGGTCGAGTTGTTCGAGGGCTTCGACGTCTTCTGCCTCTCGAGCCTGCGCGAAGGCTTGCCGAACGTGGTGCTCGAGGCGATGGCGATGGAGGTCCCGGTGCTCGCGACGCGCTCGGGCGGCATGCAGGAGTTCGCGCGCGACGGGGAGGACGCCTTGCTCTGCGACCCGGGATCGGTGGACGAGCTCGAGCACGGCCTCGCGCGCCTCTGCGACGATCCGGACCTGCGCACGCGCCTCGCTCGCAACGCGCGGGCGCGCATCGAGTCCGAGTGTTCCTTCGCGGCCCGCATGGACCGCGTGGCGAGCTTCTACGCGTGACCCTGTTCGCGCGCCGCCGCCAGCGCCGCGGCTTCGAGCTCGCGCAGGCTCTTGCCGGTCTCGCGCGCGATCGCAGCGAGGTCGTCGAACTCGGGTGAGAGGTCGAAGCCGGCGCCCTCGGGCGCGTCGTCGGGGCGGATGCGCCGCTTGACGCGCACGCTGCGTCCGAGCAGCTCGACGGAGAAGACTTCGCGCGCGCACTCGACGCGGCGCACGGGGTACGAACGCAAGCCGAGGCTCGGGGAGCGACCGAAGACGACGCGCGCCAACGCGCGCTCGCACGACGCCGGCGCGAGCATGCCGACGAGGTGTCCGGGCCGGCCCTTCTTCATCTGGATCGACGTGCACCAAACGTCGAGCGCGCCGGCATCGCGCAGACCCTCGAGCAGCAAGCCGAGTTCTTCACCCGTCGTGTCGTCGAGGTTCACGGCGAACTCGAGCAAGGGCGCGCTCTGCGCGGCCGACTCGTTCGAGAGCGCGACGGAGGTCAGGTTCGGTCGCCCATCGCGGGGGTCCTTCGTGCCGGCGCCGTAGCCCGTCGCCGCGGCCCGGAAGGCGTGCTCGTCCGGAGCCTCTTCCGTCCAGGCCGCGAGGATCGCGGCGCCGGTCGGCGTCAGGCGCTCGCCCCCTGCCGCCGCGCGCAGCATGGGCCGCGCCCCCATGATCTCGACGACCGCCGGCACCGGAACGGGCATCGTGCCGTGCGCGCAGTCGACCGTACCGCCGCCGACGAAAGGCGCCGTGGACCAGAGTTCGTCGACCTCGAGCCGGTCGAGCGCGTAGGCCGCGCCGCAGACGTCGATGATCGTGTCGACGGCGCCGACTTCGTGGAAGTGCACGGACTCGACCGGGACGCCGTGCACGCGGGCCTCGGCTTCGCCGATCGCGCGCAGCGCGAGCTCCACGCGACACACGCCGCGCTCGGACAGCCGCGCGCCGTTCGCCAGCGCCAGCAGGTCGGAGAGGTGCCGATGTGGAGGATGCGCCGTCTCGGGCGTCTCGACGATCACGCGCGTCGCGCCGATCGAACCGCGCTGCGTGCGCTCGGCGGAGAGCTCGAACTCCCCGGGGAGCAGGTGCTGACAGAACTCGCGCAGGTGCTCGAGCGTGAAGCGCGGATCACCGAGGTCGAGCAGCGCGGCGAGGAACATATCCCCCGCCATGCCGCCGAAGGGCTGGATCAGAAGGCTGGCCATGAAGCGCGGAGGATACCGCCTCGCGCGCGAATGCGCCGCATGCGCTCAGCGTTTGCGCAGTCTCAGCTCCGCCTCCGAGGTCTGGTCGGAGTAGACCTTCACCTCCGTCGGCTCGCTCGAGTACATGCTCTCGTGCGCGACCAGCTTCACCGCGCCGGGCGGCATGCCCGTCAGGCGGAAGCGGCCGTTCTCGTCCGAGCTGTTCATGCCCGAGTTCTCGAGCGACACGCCGGATTCGTCGAGGGCCTGGATCCATGCGCCCTCCACGGGTGCGCCGTCGGACCCGTAGACGATCCCGGTGATCGTGCCGGGTTCTTCGAGCTGCAGGTTCACGCCGCTGACAGACTTGCCGTCCTCGACGACGATGTTCGGGACCACGCCTTGCGCGAAGCGCGGTCGGTTGCGGCGACGCCAGCTGGACTCGGAGCCCGCGCGGAGGTGGTAGGTGCCGGCCTGCAGCGTCCCGAACTCGTAGTGACCGTCGTCGTCCGTCTCCTCGTACACAGTGCGGTAGACCGTGCCTTCCTCGTCGTTCTCGGAGTGCGTGCGCTCGAGCGCGACGCGCACTCCGGAGGCGGGCGTGCCGCCTGGTTCCGTGATCACGCCGGAGATCGACATCGTCGGCAGGTCGAAGTCGAAGCGCGCCGCTTCGCCCTCGGGAACAGTACGCTGGAAGTCGATCGTGCCGCCGTCGCCCGTGCCGACGGAGAAGGTGTAGTCACCCGCGACGTCGACGCTGAGCTGGTACTCGCCGGACTCGCTCGTCTGGACGGCGTGGTTGCGACCTCCGGAGTTCGAGCGCAGGCTGCACGCGACGATCACGCGACCAGCCGCGACGCCGCCGCGCGTCACGCGCCCGCTGACGAGCACCGGGTTCTCCGGCGGGACGCCGAGGAGCACGCGGGCGGTACCCGAGGAGGTCAGCGTCACCATCTCCGTGTACTGGTTCGCGCTGCGCAGCTCCCACGGATCGTCCGAGGAGAGGTCGGCGGAGTCCAAGCTCACCGAGTACTCGCCCGCGTTCAGGCCCTCGATGACGACCGAACCGGAGGAGTCGGTCTTGTGCTGTTTCCAGTAGTCTCCGCTGATCTCGTTGACCGTGATCTCACGGCCCTCGATCTCACCGAGAGCGGGGTGCAGGTCGATGCGCAGGCGCGCGCCGACGCGCAGCCGCAGAGAGACTCCTTCCAGGATCTGTCCCGCGTCGAGTTGGACCTCGAGCGGCTCGTTCGACGCGTAGCCATCGGACTGCGTCGTGAGCTGAATCATGCCGTTCTGGAGGTTCTCGAGCTTGAACTCGCCCCTCGAGTTCGTCTGGTCATTGCCCGCCCACTGCGTGTCGGAGATCTCTCCGCCGTGACTGTGCACGATGCGCCTCGCCTGCACCGTAGCGCCGACCACGAGCTCGCCGGAGGGATCCCGTACGACGCCGTGGATCTCCGCGGAGCGCGGGCAGACCACGACGAGCTCGCTGCCGTCGTGCGGGATCTCGAACGGCATCTCTTCCGAGCGCACGTGTCCGTCCGAGGCCGCTACCAGGTTCCACTTGCCTTCCTGGATGCCCTCGAGCTTGAAGCTGCCGTCGCCCGTGAGCACGGTCGTTCCCGCGCGCGTCTCCCAGTCGATGCGCGACATGCCGCGGTCCATCGGCGTCGCCGTCACGTGGAAACGCGTCACCGGCTCGCCGACGTCGTCCACGACACGTCCGGTCACCGAAGCGCCCGAGTCGAGCGTCAGGATCAGGTCCGCGTTGCCCGGCTGCACGCCGTCGCGGCGCGCGCGCCACGCGTGCGGCCGGGGCCTGCGGCGGGCCGTCGGACCGTCGTCCGTCTCGATATCGTCGTTCTCCGGGCGCAGGTCGCCCTCGGGACGCAAGGACGCCACGACGCGACAGCTACCGTCCACCAACAGCCCGGTGATCTCGAAGCGCCCCGCGTCGTCGGTCTTGACCGAGGGGATCGCCTCCCACATGGCCCACGAGTCGTCGTCGGCTTCCTGCTCGAGCTTCACCAGCGCGCCGACCGCCGGCTTGCCGTCCGGCCAGCGCACCAGCCCGGAGATCGAGCGGCCCTGGTCGATCACCAGCTGGACGTTCGTGCGCTGCTCGCCGTCCACCAGCTCACCGAGCTCGAGCTTCGTCTCGCGGTAGCCCGTGGCCGAGGCGGTCAAGGTGATCTTGCCGGGTCGCACGCCGTAGAACGCGAAGTTGCCCTCGAGGTCGATCTGGTCCGCCGTGACCTTCTGCCGGTCCATCCACCCGCCCCACTCGTTGCCGTCGAACGTGACCGACAGCTCGATCTTCCCGTCCGGGACGACCTTGCCCTTGTCGTCCAACAAGGTTCCGGTGATGCGCGCGCCGGCCTTCATCTCGATCGTGATCGTCGTGACCTCGCCGGCCTTGATCTCGACCGTCTTCCCGGGCGTGCCGCGCTGGAGGTAGTCGCTGCGGACGGAAAGGAAATTGCCGTCGAAGTCGCCGGGGGGCAGCGCGAAGAACTCGAAGCTGCTCCCGCCCTTCAAGTCCTCGTACTGCGAAGTGTTGCGTCCTTGACCCCAGAGCATCAGCTCCGCGCGCGCGCCGCGCAGGGGGTCGTCGGCCCACGCGAGCTGTGCGGGAGCGACGACGTCGCCGTGCAGCACGCCGCCGAGCACCGGCTCGAGCACGATCTCCTCGTCGAGGTTGCGCGGCTTGACCTTGTAACTCTCTTCCAAATACGCGAAGCGCGAGCGGACGTTGAGCCAGCCGAGGCGCGTGCCTTTGGCCATCGCCACGCGGAAGGTCCCGTCGGGCTCGACCTTGACCTCATGCGTCTTGCGCCGCGTCCGCTTGTCGAAGGTCTTACCTTTGGCCGAGACGTAGAGCTGGTCGCCGGCGGGCAGGCCGTCGGGCTCGACCACGCGACCCTCGACCCAGATCACGTCGGAGGGCACCGCGCTGCGCGGGTCGACTTCCTCCGGTCCGTCGTCGTCGTCGGCCTCGACCTCGTCGCGGGAGTCCGAGTGCGTCGGCGTGTCACGCGGCGCGAGGCGCGGCGCGTCGAGCCGACCGACTGCGTCGTCCTTCGGCTGGTCCGCGGCACCGGGCCCGAGCAGGACCACGTCGTCAGCGGCGGAAGCGGAGTTACCCTGGCCGGCGAACCAGAGACCGACCACGAGCAGGGCGCACGCGGCGAGGCCGAGCGCGATGAGCAGGAGACGATTCATTGTGAGGACTGGGGACCGCGGAGTCGTTGCGCCAGTGTACGCGGAGGGGCCAGAAGGGTTTCAGAAGGATCTCCGAGGCGCCGGAGGGCCCGCCCGGCCGGAGAGGCGCGCGCCCCGGGATGCTAGGCTCCGCCGCATGTCCCCCCACGCCGCCGCACCGCTGCGCCTCGCCGTCTGGTCTGGCCCGCGCAACCTCTCGACGGCGCTGATGCGCTCCTTCGAGAACCGCTCCGACACGATCGTCGTGGACGAGCCGCTCTACGCGCACTACCTGGCCGAGACCGGCCGCGACCACCCCATGCGCGCCGAGGTGATCGCCGCCGGCGAGCGCGACTGGCGGCGTGTCTCGGAGCGGCTCACGGGTCCGCTCGCGCCCGGCGTCCGCTGCTTCTACCAGAAGCACATGGCGCACCACCTCCTCCCGCACGTCGAACGCGCCTGGCTCGACGCGCTGACGCACGTCTTCCTGATCCGCGACCCGCGCGCCGTGCTCGCCTCGCTGCACGCGAAGTGGCCGAACCCCGGCCTCGCCGACACCGGACTGCCCCAGCAGGTCGAGCTCTTCGAACGCACATGGAGCGCGACGGGCGAAGCGCCGCCGGTCGTCGACTCGACGGAACTGCTCTCCGATCCGCACGCGGTCCTCGGAATGCTCTGCGCGCGCGTCGGACTCGAGTTCGAGGACTCGATGCTGGAGTGGCCGGCCGGCAAGCGCGAGAGTGACGGCGTCTGGGCCGCGCACTGGTACGCGGACGTCGAACGAAGCACCGGCTTCGGACCACCACGCACCTCGCGAACGAAACTCCCGCGCAGCCTCGAGCCGCTCGCGGAAGCGTGCGAAGCCCTCCACTCGAGGCTCTTCCCCCACCGCATCCGAGCCCATGCTGCAGACCTTTGACGAACGCAACGCCGACCTGCTGGTGAACATCAACGGCGAGTTGGTCCACCGCGACGAGGCGGGCGTCAGTCCGTTCGACTCGCTCGTGCAGGGCGGCGACGGAGTCTGGGAAGGACTGCGGCTCTACCGCGGCACGATCTTCCGCCTGCGCGAGCACTTGGAACGCCTGCGCCACTCCGCGCTCGCGCTCGCTTTCCAGAGCGTGCCACCCGTCGAGGAGCTGATCGCGGAGATCAAGAAGACGCTCGTCGCGAACCGCATGACGGACGGCGTGCACATCCGCCTGACGCTGAGCCGCGGGACGAAGATCACCTCGGGCATGGACCCGCGCCTGAACCAGGCCGGTCCGACCTTGATCGTGCTCGCGGAGCACAAACCGCCGGTGTACGACCGCAGCGGCCTGACGCTGATCACGAGTTCCGTGCGACGCTTCACGCCGGACAGCCTCGACCCGCGCATCCACCACAACAACCTGCTGCCGTCGATCATGGCGAAGATCGAGGCGAACGCCTCAGGGGCGGACGACGCGCTGATGCTCGACGCGCGCGGCTTCGTCGCAGAGACGAACGCGACGCACGTGTTCTGCGTGCACCGCGGCGAAGTGCAGACGCCGCGCGCGATCGCCTGCCCCGAGGGGATCACGCGCGCCACGGTGCTGGAGCTGTGCGAGGACCACGAGATCCCGTGCCGGGAGCTCGACCTGACGCTCTACGACTTCTACCGCGCGGACGAGGTCTTCTGCTCGGGCACGATGGGCGAGCTCGCGTCGGTGACGCGCATCGACGGCCGCACGATCGGCGACGGCGCGCCGGGCCCGGTGACGAAGCAGTTGTCGCAAATGTACCGTGCGATGACCGACACGGCCGGCGACCCGGTGCTCTGATCCGCGCTCAGTCGGCGGGGATCCGCGCGGCGCGCGCGACGAAAGCGGGCCGCACGCGACGCACCCCGGCGCGGCGCAACACGCGGGCGCACTCCGCCAAAGTCGCGCCGCTCGTCACTACGTCGTCGACGAGCAACACCTCGAGCCCGCTCAGCCGCCGAACGACCCGGCGCGCGACGAACGCACCCGCCACGTTCGCAGCGCGCGAAGCAGCCACGGCCGACCCCTGCGGCGGGGTCCAGCGCCGCCTTCGCAGCGCGCGCACGACCGGAGCCCCGATCGACTCCGCAACACCGCGCGCGATCCCCAACGCTTGATCGTGCCCGCGCTCGTGCCGTCGCAGCCAGGCGAGCGGAACCGGCACGACTGGCGTACCCGCCCCGACCCCACGCGCGAGCAACCGCTCCCCGAGCGCACGCCCCAGCGGATCCGCGAGATCCCGCCGGCCCCCGTGCTTCAGCGCGAGCACCCAAGCACGCAGCGCCGGATCGCCATAGTCCCCGAGACACACCGCCCCGGAAAACCCCGGCGGACGCAACCGACACACCGAACAAACCGCCCCATCCGGCAACACCGCAGCCAACCGCGCCGCACAACGCACGCACCGCGGATGCGGATCCACACGATCCAACTCGTGCACAGCGCAATCCGCCCCCCCACACAACGCACACCGCGGCGGATACAGGGCGTCCAACAGCGCCTCGACGAGTTCAGCATCCACACCGAGAGAGACCACTCCCCACCCCGAAGGTTCGCGCCGAATCCCCGTCGGCTCTCCGATTCCATGAGACCGCTCATCCACCAACCCTCCGCGAAGCGGGCGTTCCCGTTCCCCCGTCCGAAGGCCGCCCCTAGGCTGAAAGCCAAGGCTAGCGGTCGACTCCTCCCTCTGATCCGTCGGCCGCGCCGAACCGTGGTTCGTTCTTCTTCCTTTCCTTCGTGTTCTTCGTGGGAGGCCAACGGACCGCGCCGGGAGCTCTCCGCTGCTGGAAGCGCGCTTGCGCAAGAGCCGCAACGAGGAAGTTCGAGCCGCAGGCGCGGTCAGAGAACCTCCCACGAAGTTCACGAAGGAAAGGAAGAAGGACGAACCACGCGCAGGCGAGTTCGAGCCGATAGAAGAGATCCTAGGATGGCCGGCTTGGCGCGCCGGAGGCAGCTGACCATTCGACGGTTGCGCGGCCTGCGGCCGCGTGTCGAGGCGAAGGGTCTCGGCAGATGGAGTTCGAGCGCTCGTCGCAGGCGACAAGCGTCGGGCGCACTCTCGAGCGGTCGCGGGAGCCTCGCCCGTGAACGAGGAACCGGACGGTTAGGCCAGGCCCTCTTCGAGGTCTTCGGCGTCGACGGGATCGGGAGCGGCGGCGCCGTGGGGCAAGGCCGTGTTGCCGATCTCGCGGCGCAGGCGGACGAGGTACGCCTGGACGGTGTCGTCCTCGAGGGACGCCAGACCGAAGAGTTCGCCCACCTCGCGCGCGAGCTTCAGGTTCGCTTCGAAGTCGACCGGATGCGTCCGGAAGTGGTCGCGCATGTAGCGGCGGAACGCGAACAGCGACCACCACCAACTGACGGAGAGCAGCACGACCGCGAGCACCACGACCACGCCGATCCAGACGATCGGGAAGCTGCGCTCGGCGTCCGCGGGCAGCGGGAAAGCGTGCCCGTAGAGTTGCAGGCCGAAGCCCGCGAGCAGGAAGCCGAAGCCGAGGTTCACCTGCACGCGGTGGAAGATGTACTCGCGGATCGTGCGCAGTCCTTCGCGCTTGATGCCGAGCCGTTCGCTGACGAGCTGGCGCGGGTGCCGGAACAAGATCGAGTTCGCGAGCAGGAACGAACCGACGATCGCCAGCACGAGACCGATCGCCGACCAGTCCGGGTTCGCGAAGCCGCCTTCGGGGGCGGAGAGGAGCGCGGGCTTGAGCATCGCGGCTCACCCTAGACGGCCGTCCGAAGCGGAGCAAGAGGCGCGGTCCCGGGTGATTCCGACATCCTCGCACACGGCCGCCCGGTCCCCGGGCAGGCGCGTTCCTTCCGCCGCGCGCAGCCCGTAGAATCCCCGCTCGCGATCCCCCTGGAGACCTCATGGCATCATCCGACGAGGAGCTGGTGCGCCGCACCGCAGAGCTCGCAAGGCTGTCGATCACACCCGCCGAAGCCGCACACCTCGCCCCGCAGTTCGCGCGCATCCTGGAACACTTCAAGACGCTCTCGGATGTCGACCTCGAGGGCGTCGAGCCGACGACGGGCGCTTTCGGGCTGCGCGACGTGCTGCGGGCCGACGAGCCGCGCGCGAGCCTCACGCAGGACGAAGCGCTGGCGAACGCTCCCGAGCGGATCGAGGACTTCTACAGCGTCCCCAAGACCATCGGGGGTGACGCGTGACGGTCCGCTTCGGGGGGCAGGTCGACGCGGTCGCCCTGCGGAACGCGCTCGACGCCGGCACGGGGACGGTGAAGGACGTCGTCGAGGAGTGCCTCGCGCGCATCGCGGAGCGCGACGGGGAACTGCACGCGTTCACGCGGGTCGAAGCGGAATGCGCCCGCGCGCGCGCCGCCGAGCTCGACGCGAAGCGCGCTTCCGGCGCGGCGCTCGGCGCCCTCTTCGGCGTACCGGTCGCGCTCAAGGCGAACCTCTGCTGGAAGGGCGGTATCGCGGACTGCTCGAGCAAGCTGCTCGCGAACTACGCGCCGCCCTACGACGCGACCGTCGTGCGCCGGCTGCTCGACGCCGACGCGGTGATCGTCGGGACCACGAACATGGACGAGTTCGCGATGGGCTCGTCGACCGAGAACTCCGCGCACGGACCGACGAGCAACCCGTGGGACACGGAGCGGACGCCCGGCGGTTCGTCCGGCGGCAGCGCGGTCGCCGTCGCCGGCGGCATGGTGCCGATCGCGCTCGGATCCGACACCGGCGGCTCCGTGCGTCAACCCGCCGCGCTCTGCGGCGTGCACGGGCTGAAGCCGACCTACGGGCGCGTCTCGCGCTACGGCTTGATCGCCTTCGGCTCGAGCCTGGACGCGGTCAGCCCCTTCGCGCGCACGATCCGCGACGTCGCGCGCGTGCTCGAGGTCATCTCGGGCGCGTGCGACCGCGACTCGACCTGCCTGCCGTTGCCGCCCTTCGAAGCGCCGCAGCCCGCCGATCCGAGCCGGCTCGCGGGGTTCCGCGTCGGCGTGCCGAAGCAGTGCTTCCCCGCCGAGCTCGACGCCGGCGTGCGCGCGTGCGTCGAGTCCGCGCTGCAGCAGCTCGAGCGCATCGGCTGCGAGCTCGTCCCGATCGAACTCCCCCACGCCGAGCTCGCGATCCCGACCTACTACGTCGTCGCGACGGCCGAGGCGTCGAGCAACCTGGCGCGCTACGACGGCGTCGGCTTCGGCGTGCGCGCCGGATCGGAACTCGGTCTGCAGGAGATGTTCGCCGCGACGCGCGAAGCGGGCTTCGGCGAAGAGGTCAAGCGCCGCATCCTGCTCGGCACCTACGTGCTCTCCGCCGGCTACCAGGACGAGTGGTACGGACGAGCGCAGCACGCGCGCACGAAGATCCTCGGCGACTACCTCCAGGCCTTCGAGGAGGTCGACCTGGTCGCGGGTCCGACGAGTCCGTGCACGGCCTTCCGCCTCGGCGAGAAGACCGCCGACCCGATCGCGATGTACCAGACCGACTTGCTGACGGTGCCCGCCAGCCTCGCCGGACTCCCGGCGATCAGCGTGCCGTGCGGCACCAGCGCCGGCTTGCCCGTCGGCCTGCAACTCGTTGCACCCGCGCAGGAGGACGGCCGCCTGTTGCGCGCCGCGCAGGCGTTCGAGCTCGCCACCGACCATCACCGGGCGCTGCCGCCCATGCTGCTAGGAGCGCAGGCATGAGCGCCACGATCGAACGCGACGGAGACGTCTGGGTCTCGAGCCGCACGGGAACGCGCTGGCACGTCGTCTGCGGCCTCGAAGTGCACGCGCAACTGCGCACGCGCACGAAGCTGTTCTGCGGCTGCGAGACCAGCTTCGGCGACCCTCCGAACAGCCGCACGTGTCCGGTCTGCACGGGCCAACCCGGCAGCTTGCCGGTGCTGAACGAAGAAGCGCTCGCGCTCGCCGTGCGCGCCGCGTTGGCGATCGGCGCGGACGTCGCGCCGTGGTCGAAGTTCGACCGCAAGAACTACTTCTACTGCGACATCCCGAAGAACTACCAGATCTCGCAGTTCGACCGCCCGTACTGCACGGGCGGCGGAATCGACCTGCCGAGCGGCAGGCGCATCCGGCTGCACCGCATCCACCTGGAAGAGGACGCCGGCAAGGCGATCCACGACCGCGGAACGACGACGCTCGTCGACTTGAACCGCGCCGGCACGCCGTTGATCGAGTCGGTGACGGAAGCGGACGTCACCTCGCCCGAAGACGCCTTCGACTACCTGACGGCGCTCAAGGAGATCCTGATCTACGTCGGCGCGAGCAACGCGGACATGGAGAAGGGCGAGCTGCGCTGCGATGTGAACGTGTCCGTGCACCCCGCCGGCGAGGGTTGGCGCACGAAGGTCGAGGTCAAGAACCTCAACTCCTTCCGCAACGTCGCCGCCGCGCTCGAGCACGAGATCCTGCGCCAGATCCAGGCCTACGAGAGCGGCGACGAGTCGCGCTATCCGGTCCAAGAGACGCGGCTGTGGGACGCGGACAAGCTCGTCACGCGCTCCATGCGCTCGAAGGAAGCGGCGGACGACTACCGCTACTTCACGGAGCCCGACCTTCCGCCGGTCACCGTGTCGCCGTCCTTCCTCGAGCGCCAGCGCGGCATGCTTCCGGAGCTGCCCGCCGCGCGTCGAACGCGCTACGTGCGCGAGCTCGGACTCTCCGCCTACGACGCGGACGTTTTGGTCGCGGACCGCGCCGTGGCGGACTTCTTCGAGGCCGCCGCGCGCATCTCCGGTCGTCCCAAGGAAGCCGCCAACTGGATCTCGAACGAGGTGCTGCGCGCGCTCGGCGACGCCCAGACGGGCGCGTCGACGATCGACGACCTGCCGGTCAAGCCGCACGACCTCGCCGAGCTGATCGAGCTCGTCGCGAAAGGCACGATCCACACCGCCGCGGGTCGTACGGTGATCCGCGAGATGCTCGAGTCGGGCACCGCGGCCGCGGAGGTCGTCGAGAGGCTCGGCCTGGAGCAAGTCGAGGACGAGAGCCAGCTCGAGGACTGGTGCCGCGCCGCGCTCGAGGGCAAGGACGCGATCGTCGCGGACGTGAAGGACGGCAAGGAAAAGGCCCTCGGCGCGCTGATCGGTCCCGTCATGCAGGCTTCCGGCGGCAAGGCGAACCCGCAGAAGGTGCGCGAGATCCTGAAGCGCCTGATCCTGGAGAGCTGACGCCGGTGGCGACCGAACACGTTCCGATCGAGGAGCTGATCGACGTCGACGCCGTCGGCCCTGGAACGCGCCCCCCCACGCCGCGCGAGCTGCGTGAGGCGTTACCGCGCGGCTGGGCGCTCGACGACAACAACCGCACCGCGCACCGCGACGTGCGCCTCCTGTTCCGCGAGGGTTGGATCCTCGTGATCGGCATGCTGCTCTTCGGCGCCGCGGCGCTGTTCTTCTTCCAGAGCGTGCTGCCGCGCGGCTGGGCGGGCTTCCTGCGCTTCGCCGCCGCGGCGGCCGCCGTGCTGCTCGTCGGCGGCCTCGTCGGGCCGCTGATCAGCAGGGCGCTGCTGCGTCGTTCGTGAGTACCGTGCCGTAGTCGTTTGCGCCGCGATCGGCCCGCGCCGCTGACCGTGCCGGCGCCCTCGGCCCGTGAGTACCGTGCCGTAGTCGTTTGCGCCGCGATCGGCCCGCGCCGCTGACCGTGCCGGCGCCCTCGGCCGATCGCGGCGCAAACGACTACGGCACGGTACTCACGAACGACGACGCCCCCCGCTGCCTGGACAGCGAGGGGCGTCTCGTTGATTCGGTCCGCGGACTACTCGCCCGAGCCGGTCGTCATCGTCCAGGCGCCGGTGCCGGAGAGCTCCGCGCTCGCCTCGAACTGCTGCGACTGGCCCATCACGTCGATCGAGGCGTCGACGTCGGCGAGCAGCGTCATCTCGCAGGACATCTCGTAACTGTGCAGGTGCCCGGTGGCCGGATCCCAGAGCAGCGTGCCCGTGCCCTTGAAGCTGAGGTCGAGGCCGGCGGTGATGTCCGCGTCGATCTCGACTTCGGCGCCCTCGGCCTGCAGGTCGATCATCGACATCAGCAGCTCGGAGAGGTCGATCGCGCCTTCACCCTCGAACTCGAAGGCGATCTCGCCGAAGCTCGCGTCGCCATCCTCGCGCAGGCCCTTGTAGGTGCACTCGATCGTGAAGTCCTCGAAGGCCTCGTCGAACTGCGACTCGAGTTCCTGGCTGACGAGTTCCATCACTTCGTCGTCCTGCTCACCGCCGCCTTGCGGGAAGCCGCCGGGCGCGAAGAGGCTGAGCGCTTCGGAACCGTCCATCTCCCAGGTGTCGCCCTCGGAGACCTCGCCGTCGGGGAGCAGTGCGGTGAAGTCCATGTCGACTTCGAGGTTCTCGAGCAGGTCCTCGTCGCCCTCGGACTCGTGGTAGGACTTCTTGTAGACGCCCTCTTCCTCGTCCCACTTGAACTGGATCGTCGAGTCCTCGAGCGCGTCGAAGCCGTCGGCCGCTTCGCGATCCGACTCGGTGCCGCCCTCGGCCGAGAGTTCGTTGTAGGTGCGCAGCAGCTCGACGTGCTTGCCACCGGCCGTCTTGACGAATTCGTCCGTGACCTTGATCACGGCACTCATCGTCAGCGCCTCGTCGAGCTCGCCCATCATCATCCCGCCCATGTCCTGGCCGTCGACGATCATGCTGAGGTCCTCGACGTACAGGCTGACCTCCATCGAGAGTTCCCGGTCGAGCGTGCTGCCGTCCGCGGGCGCGAAGGCGAGCTTCTCCCCGCGTGCACCGAAGGCCACGAGGAGGGGCAGGGCGAGGGCGGAGGCGGCGTACTTGGTGCGTTGGCGAATCATCGTCGGAGTGAGCTGGGGTCTTCTGAGTGAGGTGGGTCGCGGGATTCCGCTGCGGATCGTCGCGGGCTTCCGCGCCGCATGATAGCGGGCCGCCCGAGAATTCGAGACCGAAGGGTCGTCGCGGCGGCCGCCGAGTCGTCGATTTCGCCCTCCTACGCGCGGCATTCGCTCCCGTTTCGGGGAAGTCCGCGCCGATGGCCGGGGGCGGGCCGCGAGGGCCGGCTCGAGGCTACTCCCACTCGATCGTGGCGGGCGGCTTCGAGCTGATGTCGAGGACCACGCGGTTGATCCCGCGCACCTCGTTGATGATCCGGTTCGAGATCCGGGCGAGGAGCTCGTGCGAGAGGTGGCCCCAATCGGCGGTCATGCCGTCCGTGGACTCGACCACGCGCAGGGCGCAGGCGCTCTCGTAGGTGCGCGCGTCCCCCATCACGCCGACGGACTTCACCGGCAGCAGCACGGCGAAGTACTGCCACAGGCTCCGGTGCTCGCCGGCGGCCTCGATCTCGGTCGTGACGATGTGGTCGGCGTCCTGCAGCAAGCGGACCCGCTCGGGGGTGACTTCGCCGACGATGCGGACCGCGAGGCCCGGGCCGGGGAAGGGTTGGCGGCCGACGATGCGTTCGTCGAGCCCCATGAAGCGGCCGATCGCGCGCACCTCGTCCTTGAACAGCTCGCGCAGCGGTTCGACGAGCGCCATGTCGAGGTCTTCGGGCAGGCCGCCGACGTTGTGGTGACTCTTGATCACGGCCGTGCTGCCGCCGTGCGCCGCGACGGACTCGATCACGTCGGGGTACAGCGTGCCCTGGCCGAGGAACTTCGAGTTCTGGAAGCGCTTCGCCTCCTCGCGGAAGACCTCGACGAACTCGTGGCCGATGATCTTCCGCTTGCGCTCGGGGTCGGTCACGCCGGCGAGCTTCGAGAGGAAGCGGTCCGCCGCGTCGACCGTCGTGAGGTCCATGCCGAGGTGCTCGCGAAACTCCGCCTCGACGGCCTCGCGCTCGCCCTTCCGCAGCAAACCGTTGTCGACGAAGATGCAGTGCTGACGCGCGCCGATCGCCTTGTGGATGATCAGTGCGGCGACGGAGGAGTCGACGCCGCCGGACAGGCCGAGCACGACTTCGCCGGTCTCGCCGACGATCTCTTGCACCTTCGCCACCTCGCGGTCGACGATCGAGTCGGGCTTCCAGTCGCCCGGCAGCGCGCAGACCTTGACGAGGAAGTTGTCGATCATCTCGCGTCCGCGGACCGAGTGCGTGACTTCCGGGTGGTACTGCACGCCCCACAGCTTGCGCGCGGGATCCGCGACGGCGGCGAACTCGCAGTTGTCCGAGCTGGCGTAGGTGTTGAAGCCGTCCGGCACGGCGACGACGGAGTCACCGTGGCTCATCCAGACGACCGTGTGACCGCCGATGCCGTCGAAGAGGCCTTCGGACTCGAGGATGCGGATCGAGGTGCGTCCGTACTCGCGCGAGTCGGACGCGACGACCTTGCCGCCGAGTTCCTGACACATCCACTGCATTCCGTAGCAGATGCCGAGCACCGGCACGCCGAGGTCGAGCAGCTCGCGCGGCGGACGCGGCGAGCCCTCGTCGTAGACGGAGTTCGGGCCGCCCGACAGGATCACGCCGCCGAGGTCCATGCGGCGCGCCGTCTCCAGCGCACGTTCGGGGATGGTGATCTCGCACCAAGTCCCCGCTTCGCGCAGGCGTCGGGCGATGAGTTGCGTGTACTGGGTGCCCAGGTCGACGATGAGGACACCGCGGGGAGCCTGACTCATTCGGAATGGAAGTAGTTGGGGGATTCCTTGGTGATGCTGACGTCGTGCGGGTGGCTCTCCTTGATCCCTGCCGCGGTGATGCGGCAGAAGACGGCGCGCTCCCAGAACGATGGGATGTCGCGCGCACCGGTGTAGCCCATGCCCGACCGGACGCCGCCGACCAGCTGGTGGACGAAGTGCGAGAGTCGGCCCTTGTACGGAACCATGCCCTCGATGCCTTCCGGCACGAGCTTGTGCGCTTCCTGCACGTCGCCCTGGCGGTAGCGTTCCTTCGAGCCCTTCTGCATCGCGCCGAGCGAGCCCATGCCGCGCACGGCCTTGAAGGAACGGCCCTTGTAGAGGAAGGTCTCGCCCGGGCTCTCCTCGAGGCCCGCGAAGAGGCTGCCGAGCATCACGCACGACGCGCCCGCCGCGATCGCCTTCGCGATGTCGCCCGAGAACCGAATGCCGCCGTCCGCGATGACCGGCACGCCGGACGACTTGATCGCCTCGACGACGTCCATCACCGCCGTCAGCTGGGGAACGCCGACGCCCGCCACGACGCGCGTGGTGCAGATGGAACCCGGTCCGATGCCGACCTTGACCGCGTCGACGCCCGCGTCCACGAGCGCGCGCGCCGCTTCCGCCGTCGCGATGTTGCCGGCGACCACGTCGACGTCGAGCTTGCGCTTCAGCTCGCGGACAGTGTCCATCACGTTCGTGCTGTGGCCGTGCGCGGTGTCGACGACGAGCACGTCGACGCCGGCTTCCACGAGCCCTTCGGCGCGCTCGAAGTCACGCACGCCGATCGCCGCTCCCACGCGCAGGCGACCGCGATCGTCGGTCGCCGCCTTGGGGAACTGCTCGAGCATCTTGATGTCCTTCATCGTGATCAGACCGCGCAGGCGGCGCGCGTCGTCGACGATGATCAGCTTCTCGACCTTGTGGCGGTAGAGCAGCTCGCGAGCCTGCTCCAGGCCCGTTCCGGGCGGAGCGGTCACGAGGTTCTCGCGCGTCATGATCTCGCCCACGGGCGTCGAGTCGCCCGTCTGGAAGCGGCAGTCGCGCGAGGTGAGGATGCCGACCACGACCTCGCCCTCGACGATCGGAACACCCGAGATGTGGTGCGTCGCCATCAGCGAGCGCGCTTCGCCGACGGTCGCCGTCGGCGGCAGGGTCACGGGGTCGATGATCACGCCGTTCGCGGAGCGCTTGACCTTGTCGACCTCTTGGATCTGGCCCTCGACCGAGAAGTTGCGGTGGATGACGCCGATGCCGCCCTCGCGCGCGAGCGCGACCGCGAGCCCCCACTCCGTGACGGTGTCCATCGCGGCCGAGGCCAGCGGGACGTTCAGCGACACGTTGCGCGAGAAGCGCGTGGCGAGATCGACCTCGGTGGGCACGAGATCGGAGTGCTGCGGAACGAGCAGCACGTCGTCGAAGGTGAGACCTTCTCTCAGCTCGAGGCTCATGGACCGGTGTCCTTCTGGGGCCGCGCGGATGCACCCCTGGCGCCGTCTTCCTTGGATCAACGACCTCGTCGCGGCGGGATCTCCGCTGCGCGCTTCGGCGGCCCGGGGGGGTCCGCTGAGCTTCTCTCGGCCGCTGGGGAAAAGGTCGATCCTAACGCGCCGGCTTCTCCGGTCCAAGCCCGCGCGCCGTCGATCCGCGGGCGCGCGGCAGGAAGGACACCTCGGGAACGGAAAAGGGCCCGACTCCGCCACACGAGGTGACGAAGCGGGCCCCAAGAAGGAGGAGATGACCTCCTTTTCGACTGAGCCCCCCCGGACCCTGAGTCCTTCTCACGATTCTTCGAAGGCGGCCGAGCGTTCCAGCTCGATCGACGGACTTCCCCCGGCAGGCTTCCGGGCCGCGGGGTTCACCGGGGGGGGCCGCATGGCCGATGATTCCGGGGCCGGGAGGGCGTCCTCGCCCCTCCCTGACGCGCTGACTAGGATGTCCGGCCCCGCCGCCCCACGACTCACGTGACCCCCACCGCCCAGGCCGCTCGCGAGAGCGCCGCCTCCGCCTTGACGGCCGAAACCAGTCCCTCCGTCCCCGCTCACCGGCCGACCCGCGTCGCCATGGTCGGGGCCGGCTTCATCGCCGACTTCCACTTGGACGTCCTCGCGGAGCTCGAGGTCGCCGAGGCGGTGGCGATCTGCGACCCGCTGCTCTCGCGGGCCGAGTCGCTCGCCGCGGCGAAAGGGGTCGCGGAGGCCGTCGCGACGGTCGAGGAACTGCCCGCCCTGGGGGTCGACGTCGCGCACGTCCTGACGCCGCCGGCCACACACGTCGACGTCGCGCGCCGCCTGCTCGAGCTCGGCATCGGCGTGTTCCTCGAGAAGCCCGCCGCGCTCTGCGCCGCCGACGTGCGCCGTCTGGGCGCGCTCGCCGCCGAGCGTGGGCTGCCCTTCGGCGTGAACCACAACCACGTCTGCCAGCCGGCCTTCCAGCGCCTGCTGCAACGCGTGCAGGCCGGCGAGATCGGGCGCGTGGAGCACGTGCAAGTGTGCTGGAACGTCCCGCTGATGCAGCTCGACGCCGAGCAGTACGCGCATTGGATGTTCCGTGCTCCGCGCAACATCGTCTATGAACAAGGTCCCCACCCGTTCAGCCAAGTGCACGCGCTGGTCGGCCGCCTGGTGGACGCGCGGACGACGATCCTCTCGACGCGCGAGCTGTTGCCCGGCCAGGTCTTCCACGACCGCTGGATGGTCGCCGCGCGCGGCGAACGCGGCACCGCCGAGGTCTACCTCGCCTTCGGCCAGGACTTCAGCCGCAACACGCTGCGCGTGATCGGAACGGACGGCGACCTCGAAGCCGACTTCCAGAACGACACGCTCTGCGGCGACCGCAAGACGCCGTGGCTCGAGTTCTACAACTCGTACACCGTCGTGCGCCGCCGCGCGAAGGAACTGCTCGCCGAGTCGCGGCGCGTGCTGTGGAACTACCTCGCGTTCACGCTCGGCTTCCGCGAGCGCCGCGACGCGTACTTCGTCGGCATGCGCGAGTCGACGACAGCCTTCCACGAGGCGATCGCGCGCGGCCTGACGCCGCCGACCGACGCCGCGCGCGCCGCGGAGGTGATGGACTGGTGCGACGCCGTCGCCGAAGTCGCCTCGGCGGAGAGCGCCAAGCCGCTCGAGCTCCCCGCGCCGCGCGACGTGCGCCCGGGTGAAGTCGTCGTGCTGGGCGGCACGGGCTTCATCGGCAAGCGCGTGATCGAGCGCTTGCTCGAGCGCGGCGTTCCGACCACCTGCGTCGTGCGACGCCGTCACTCGCTGCCCGGCGCGATCGCGGACGCGGCGCGCGACGGACGCCTGCGGCTGCTCGACGGCTCGCTCGGCGACGCGGATGCGCTGCGCGCGGCAGTCGCCGGCGCGACGACCGTGATCCACCTCGCGACCGGCGGCGGCGACGACTGGGACACCGTGCGCAAGTCGATGGTCGAGAACAGCCTCGACTTCGCGAAGCTCGCGGCGAAAGCCGGCGTGAAGCGCCTCTGCTACGTCTCCTCCGTCGCCGCGCTCTACACCGGCCCCGACGGCGAGTACGAGCTCGCCGACAGCCCCGCCACCGACCCGAAGCCGGACGTCCGCGCCGTCTACGCGCGCGGCAAGGCGGCGGCGGAACGCGCGCTCTTCGAGTTCGCCGCCCGCCAGTCGATGGAACTCGTCGTGCTGCGCCCCGGCGTCGTGATGGGCGCCGGAACGCCGATGCAACACTCTGGCCTCGGGCTCTGGGCGCGCGACAACCACTGCGTCGGATGGGGCCCCGGTGATCATGCGCTGCCGCTCGTGTGGGTCGAGGACGTCGCGGAAGCGCTGGTGCGCGCCGCGCTGCACCGGGGCTCCGAGCTCGACGGGCGCGCGCTGAACCTCTGCGCGAACCCCGGACTCTCCGCGAAGCAAGTCGTCGACGAACTGCGCGCCGCCACCGGCCGCGACCTGCACTTCCATCCGCGCTCGCTCGAGCTGTCCCAGCTGATGGAGATCGGCAAGTGGATGGTGAAGCGCGCCGGAGGTCGCCGCGTCGAGTTCCCGAGCTACCGCGACCTGAAGGCGCGCGCGCTCGCTCCGCGCTTCCGCTCGAACCTCGCACGCGAAGTGCTCGGCTGGCAGCCGGTGGAGGAGCGCGAAGCGTTCCTCGACGCCTGCGTCCGCATCTACGCGCCGCGAAGGGCGGAGGCTGCGGAGTGACCGCGGAGGTCCCGCACCTCCTGCACGTCTTCTCCACCTTCGTGCCCGCGGGGCCCGAGCTGCGCTTCGTGCGGCTCGCGAACGCCGCGGGCGCCGCGTTCCGCCACTCGATCCTCTCGATCGACGGGCGCGTCGACGCAGCGAGCCTGCTCGACGGCGAGCTCGACGCGCGCGTGCTCGATCCCCTTCCGCGCGCCGGCACGCCAGCGACGGTCCGGCGCCTGCACGGGCTGCTGCGCGAGCTGCGACCCGACGCGGTGCTCAGCTACAACTTCGGCGCCCTCGACGCCGTGATCGCGGCGCGCCTCGCGGGCGTGCGCGTGCTGCACCACGAGGACGGCTTCAACGCCGACGAGGCACAGCACTTCAAGCGCCGGCGCGAGTGGCTGCGCCGTGCCTTCCTGCCCGGCGTGCAGCGCGTGATCGTTCCGTCGAGCGGACTGGAATTCGTCGCGCGCGAGCGCTGGCACCTCGCGCCGAAGAAGCTCGCGCTGATCCCGAACGGCATCCGCTGCGACCGCTTCTCGGTCCGCGACGGCAACGCGGCGCTGCGCGCCGAGCTCGGCATCGCGCCGGACGCCTTCGTCGTCGGCTTCGTCGGACACCTGCGCCCGGTGAAGCGCCCCGAGCGCCTGCTCGAAGCCTGCGCGCCCCTCTGCGCGGAGCGCGACGTCCACCTGCTGATCCTGGGCTCCGGTGAGGAGCGCGACGAACTGGTTCGCCGCGCGGCGACGGGGCCGCTCGCCGGTCGCGTGCACCTCGTCGGACACCGCGACGATCCGCGGCCCTACTACGCCGCGATGGACGCCTTCGCGCTGGTCTCGGACTCCGAGCAGATGCCGGTCGCCTTGCTCGAGGCGATGGCCTCCGCGCTGCCGGTCGTCGCCACGGACGTCGGCGACGTGCGCCGCATCTTGCCCGAGGCGCAAGGGCCGCTGTGCCACCCGCTCTCGAACGACGTCGTGTACGCGCTCTCGAAGAGCCTCGCGGCGCTCGCCGACGACGCCGATCTGAGGCGCGACCTCGGCGCCGCGAACCGCGCGCGCGTCGAGGACCGCTACGACTTCGGCGCGATGCTCGAGGCGCACACGACGCTGTGGCGCGCCGCAGCCTCGCCGGCGAGCTGAGTCGCTCCGCGGGCCTCCCCCCGCCCGCTCGCGCGGAACACGTCGGACTCGGGTTCCAGGAGTCCGGCGGCTGAGCCATACTGTTCGGCCCGAAGTGGGCCCGTGCCCACGCCCCCGGATCCCCAGCCTCCCATCGGACTCGAATGAGCGCCCAGCACACCGTCCCCGTCGACCTGCTCCAGAGCATCTGCGATCGCGCCTTCGCGCAGACCATCGCGATGATCTACGCCGCGAACTCGCGCAAGGACAAGCGCCGGGGCGACCCGAAGGTCGGCGGTCACCCCGCCTCCTGCGCCAGCTCGCTGCACATCCTCGGCGTGCTGCACCTCGTCGCCCGCAACGCGCACGACTTCTACTGCGCGAAGCCCCACGCGGCACCGCTCGACCACGCGATCCACCACTTGCTGCGCGTGTTCCGAGACTCGGCTGATGGCCGCTGGCTGTCGGACGACGAGGCGAAGGGCGCGATGAAAGCCTTGCGCAAGTTCAAGGACGCGGAGACGCCGTACGTCTTCCAGTCGTACCACGCCGAAGCGGACCCGGACTCCTTCCACATCCTGCCCTCGGGCTCGGTCGGCATCCCGCCGGTCGTTTCGATCTACCTCGCGCTCGCGCACCGCTACGCGCGCGACCACGGTTGGGACGTTCCGCCGAAGGCGCACTTCTGGTCGCTGATCGGCGACTCGGAGTTCCGCGAAGGCTCGCTGCTCGAAGCGCTGCCCGACGCCGCGGAGCGCCAGCTCGGCAACGTGACTTGGATCATCGACTACAACCGCCAGAACCTGGACGGCACGCGCATCCCGAACTCGAAGGGCGTCGTGGGCCGCGACTGCGACCGCATCGAGCAGACGGCGCGCGCGAACGGCTGGGACGTGGTGCACCTGCGCCACGGCGCGTTCCGCGAGGAACTCTTCGCGCGCGACGGCGGCGACGCGCTGCGCAAGTTGTTCGAAGAAGTGCTCAGCGACTACGAGTACCAGATGCTCCTGCTCAAGCGCGATGCCGGCGAGATCCGCCGCCACGCGAAGAAGGAGCTGCCGGAAGTCGGCAAGCTGCTCGACTCGCTGTCCGACGAAGACGTGTTGCACGCCTTCCGCGACCTCGGCGGCCACAGCATCCAGCGCTTGCTCGAGACCTACGAGTACTGCCGACAGGACCCCGACGTGCCGACGCTCGTCATCGCGCACACGATCAAGGGTCGCGGGCTCGAGTGCGAAGCCGACCCGGCGAACCACGGCATCCTGCCCGGCAAGCAGGAAGTCGAGGCGCTGCTCGCGTCGCACGGCCTATCGCTCGAAGACCCCTTCGCGCACTTCGCGAACGACACGGACGAAGCCGCCTTCCTCGAGCGCCGCGGCAAGGAGTACCGCGACTGCCTCGAGGAACACCTGCGCTCCCGCGCCAAGAACCGCGCCGCGGTCAAGGCGGCGGTCGAGGCGGACGGCGGCCTGCCCGAGACGATCGGCGTCGACATGTCGCTCTTCCCCGTCGCGCACACGCAGTGGATGTGGGGCCAGCTCGCAGCGAAGCTCGTGCGCATCGGCACGCGTCCTGACCAGGCCGCGGCGGAGAACTTCGACCTCAAGGAGCTCTCGGAGACCGAGAAGCGTTGGAAGAGCGCCGCCGAGTTCATGCTGACGCTGTCGCCGGACGTCGGAACGACGACGAACATCTCGCCGGCGATGGACAACCGCATCTACGGACCGGACAGCGAGGGACTCGCGAGCGAGCTCGACATCAAGGTCAAGCACCCCGAGCTCGTCGCCACCGACCAGGCGTGGACGCGCCACATCCGCTTCGAGATCGCCGAGGCGAACTGCATGAGCGCGGTCGGCGCCTTCGGCATGATGTCGCACTACGTCGGCCTGCCGTTCTTCCCGGTGATGACCGTCTATGACTTCTTCATCAAGCGCGCGCTCGACCAGCTCTACTACAACCTCTACTGGAACTCGGAGTTCGTGATCCTGGGCACGCCGTCGGGCGTCACGCTGTCCGCGGAAGGCGCGCAGCACTCCTGGAAGTCCGACATCCAGATCCCCAACCTGATCACCTGGGAACCGCTCTTCGCGATCGAGGTCGACTGGATCCTCTCCGACGCCGTGCGCCGTCAGATGGAACACGACAACGCGGGTCGTCGCGGCGTGCTGGTGCGCGCGGTGACGCGCGGCGTCGAGCAGAAGCTGCTCATGACGCTCGTGCGGCGCCAAGCCGCGTCGAAGCAGGCGGGCAGCGTGAATGCGCCGCTGTGCCTCGCGGGCGAGCAGCTCGACGGCGCGGTAGACGAGTCGACCCTGCCGTTGCGCTCCGACAGCGACCTGCTCGCGAAGTTGCGCGACGACTGCCTCGAAGGCGCGTACCGCCTGATCGATTGGTCGGGCTACGCCGGCTACGAGCCGGGCGAGAACGTCGTCAAGATCTTCGCCATGGGATCCGTCGGCACGGAAGCGATCACCGCCTCCGAGGAACTGATGCAACGCGGCATCTTCGCCGACGTGATCGTGATCTCCTCGCCCGAGCTGCTGCTCGGCATCCTCGGCGAACAGAACGACTACCGTCACCTGCGCGAAGGCCTCGGCGTGCACGGCGACCTGTGCGCCGTGGCGGGCGCCGGCGAGAGCGAAGCCGGGTTGATCAGCGTCGCCGGTCGCCGCGTTCCGATCGTCGCGGTCTGCGACGGCGAAGCAGGACTCGTCGACAACATCGGATCGATCGTCGGCGTCAAGCAACGCACGCTCGCGGTGCGACGCTTCTCGAAGTGCGGCCGCCCCGACCAGATCTTCGGCTACCAGTCGATCGACGCCGACGCGATCATCCAGGCGTGCGGTCAGGTGCTCTCCGAGACCGCGCTCGAGGACCTGCGCGTGTCCCCCGCGCTGCTCGAACGCCTCGCCGGCCGCGAGCGACAAGTGCGCGACTGGCGCGAACTCTGGCCCGCGAACGAGGCGTAGGCCGCACGTGACCGACGTGAACGATCCGGCGCGCCCCCGGACCCCCGAGGGCGCGCGGCTCCCCGAGCCCTTCGAGCCGTACGTCGTCGACTCGTCGGAACGGATCTACGACTCCTACTGGTGCGGCCTGCGCTGCGACCAACTGCGGCTCGAGGACGGGAGCCTGCAGGAGTACCACGTCTTCGAGATCGCGAACGCGGTCGCCGTCGTCCCGCTGACGAAGGACGGCGAGCTGTTGATGCTCGCGCACTATCGACACCCGGCGGGCACGACGGGCTGGGAGACTCCCGCCGGGCGCATCCACGCCGGCGAGGATCCGGCGGACGCCGCGCGCCGCGAACTGCGCGAAGAGACCGGCTACGAGGCGGGCCGCCTCGTCCCGCTGCCCGGCTTCCACCCCACCGGCGGCATCAGCGCGCACTACGCGCACGCCTTCTGCGCGCTGGACTGCGAGCGCAGGAGCGAGCCCGAGCTCGATCCCTGCGAACGACTGCGCCTCGCGAGAATGCCGCTCGCCGAGGCGGAAAGGCTGCTCGACGGCGGTGCGATCGTGGACGCGTTCACTGCTCTTCCGCTAGCCTACGTGCTCCGCAAGCGTGCGGCGGGCGAGCTGTGATCTCCGATTCGACGGTCGGGGATCGAGGCACAGCCGCTCGATACGTACAACTTCTCACTGCTCGTCTTCTCGAGCGGAGTGGACACTCCCCCTCGGGCGCGTCCATGTCGACGCCATGCCCCATTGCACCGGAGCGTGCACGATGACCCCCGACGCGACTTCACGCACCCATCGAGTCGGCGCCCTCGCGGTCGCGTGGCTCGCGGTGAGTTGCATCAACACCGGTTCGCGCTCCGCGCCCAACCCGCGCGAGACGCCGTGGCCCTCGACGGCGTCCGGGACGACCGTTGAGGGAACACCGGCGACGTCGGAGGACGAGGGTTGGAAGTTCGCGGCGTCCACCTACGTCTGGCTCGCGCGCAAGCGCGGCGTCGTCGACGCCGGCGGCCTCGGTATTCCGCTCGACGACCCGGACGAGTCCGCCGGTGCGTTCCTCTACGCCGAAGGCGAACACGACCGCTGGGGCTTCATCGTCGACCTCTCGTTGATGAGCACCGAGGATCGATCCTCGACGAACACCGGCGAGATCGTGGTCGACGAGGACACGATCGCCGCGGAGCTCGACCTGACCTATGAGCCGATCGAGGACTCCTCGCTGCGCTTCCTGGTCGGACTGCGCCTGCTCGACAGCACCGCGGACCTGCGCTTCCCGCTGCTTCCCAACGGACACACCGAAGTCACGCAACTCGACCCCGTGATCGGCGCGCAAGGGACTTGGCCGCTCGGCGACGAGTTCGCCTTCCGCCTGCGCGGCGACATCGGAGGCTTCGGCCTCGCTTCGAAGTCGACCTACCAGATGCTCGGTCTGTTCGCCTGGGAGTTCGCCGACGACTGGAGGCTCACGACCGGCTATCGAGTGCTGGGCTGGGACTTCGACGACGGTCACGGCACGCGCAGCGACATCCGTCTCTCAGGCGCGCTGCTAGGCGTCGCGCTCGGATTCTGACCGGCCCGGATCGTTCCCCGGGCTCCTTCCTTCCACGCTTCCCTCCCGGAGATCGACATGACGAAGCACCTTCTCGCGATCAGTATCTTGCTCGCGGCGTGCCAGTCCACGGCAGGCACGCACGCGCATCCCGACGCCGCGATGAACACCACGGACCCGTCCGTCGTGAACGTCGACAACTTCAAGCGCGTCGAGTCCGACCTGTACTTCGGCAAGTACGTTGCACAGTCCGGCCTCGGCAAGTTCGTCCACGCGCGACAGCCCGCCGATGTGAAGCACCAGGACGTGATCCGCATGAATCGCGACACCCTGTACTCGGCGGCCATCGTCGACCTCGCGGCGTCTCCTGCGACCGTCGTGATCCCCGACGCCGGCGACCGGTACCTCTCGCTGCACGTCATCGACGAGGACCACTACATGCCCACCGTGATCTACGAGCCCGGGCGGCACGAGTTCACGATGGACGGGGTCGGGACGCGCTACGTGCTCTTCCTCGTGCGGACCTTCGTCGATCCGAACGACCCGCACGACTTGGTCGAGGTGCACGCCCTGCAGGATCGCCTCGCCGTCGAGCAGTCGGCGACCGGTGAGTTCGACGTGCCGCAGTGGGACACGGACAAGGCTGCCCAGCTACGCGGCGCCTTGAACGCGCTCGCCGAGGCGAACGGCGGCATCGACTCGCGGCGCATGTTCGGACCGCGCGGCGCGGTCGACCCCGTGCAGCACCTGCTCGGCACCGCGACGGGCTGGGGCGGCCTGCCGCGCGAAGACGCGACCTACGAAGGCGTCGTGCCCGAACACAACGACGGCAAGACGACCTACGAGCTCACCCTTCGCGACGTCCCCGTCGACGGCTTCTGGTCGGTCAGCGTCTACAACCAGGACGGCTTCTTCGAGCCGAACGACCTCGGCGTGTACTCGCTCAACAACGTGACCGCGAAGCGATCCGCGGACGGCTCGTACACGATCCACTTCGGCGACTGCGACGGCTCGACACCGAACTGCATCCCGATCTCGCCGGGCTGGGGCTACGTCGTGCGCCTCTACCAACCGCGCGCCGAGATCCTCGCCGGCAGCTGGAAGCTGCCGGCGCCGGTGCAGCGCTGAGAGTACGGAACCAGGTTCCTCTCCGCACAGCGGGGCCCGACGCGCGAACAGCACGGCGCGTCGGGCCCCGCTGTGTGGAGAGGAAGCTGGTTCCGTAACCTCAGCGCAGGTCGTACAGCGCGATCCAGGGACCCGGCCGCTGCATCCGCCAGATGGCGGTGAAGGCGAACTCCATCTCCATCGGCAGGCGCGCCTCGTCCACCGTCGCTCCCTCGCCGCAGGGATTCACCACGAACAGCGGCTCGCGGCCGGCGATCCACTCGGGCGCCGTGTGGCCCTGCGCGCCGTCGGCGATGCGGTTCACGAAGAGCAGGTGCGTCGCGCCGAGTTCGGTGAGCAGCCGCGTCGGGTCGTCGCCGTAGAGCCCGCGCAGGTTCTCGCGGATCTCGACGCGGTCGTCGCGTTCGTCGATCGCGAGGTAGTCCTCGACGGCGACGCGGTCGATGCCCGGATCCGCGGCGGTTCCGGCGAGCAGTTGCTCGAGCCGGTACTGCTCGCGGCCGTAGAGCGTGCCCCCCGCCGCCTCGCGCAGCGCGGCGGTGCGCTCGAGACTCGCCAGGTTCGGTTCGATCGGCGGCGCGTAGCGGTCGAGCGCGAGGAGTGCGTCCGGGGGCAACAGCTCGTGCACGAGGCGCTCGGCGTCGACGCGCGTGTCGGGTTGCGCGAGCAACCAGTCGAAGCGCAGCGCTTGCACGAGCGGGATCGCCAGCAACGCGACGAGCAGCGGCGTCGCCCAAGCTGCGCGCGGCGCGCGATCCAAAAAGCGCTCGGCCGCGAGCCCCGCCGGCAGTGCGAGCAGCGCGGTCAACGGCAGCACGTAGCGCACGTGGTCGTTGAACTGCGTCATGAAGAACAGACCCCAGAACGCGCAGAAGATCCCCGCCGGCCACAGCGCGCGGCGGCCGCGCAGCAGGAACAGGCCACCGACACCGAGCACCACGAGCACGGGGTCGTAGCCGAAGAACGCCTTCGCGAGGTGCGGGAAGGACGCGAGCCGGAAGCCGAGGTTGATGCCTTGTCCCCCCACTCGCAGCGCCGTCTCCGACTCCATCGCCGCGTCGGTCGTCTGGTTGCCGTAGATCAGGATGTACGGGTGTCCGAGCAGCAGCGCCACGACGCCGAAGGCCGCGACCGCCGCCGCGCCGACGCCGACGCGTCTCGCGAGGTCCTTGCCGCTGCGCCAGCCGGGCGGGCCGATCGCCCACGCGAGCCCGGCGATCCCGAGCACCGGCAGACCGGACTGGTGGCAGGCGAAGGCGAGCCCGCCGGCCATGCCCGAGAGCACGAGTCGACGCGTGCCGCCGTGCCGCACGTAGCGCGCCGCCGGCCACAGCGCGAGCGCCGTGAACAGCAGCATCGGCACCCACGGTCGCTCCTGCACCGAGAAGTGCAGGTGCAACAAGCTCGTGCCGACGAGCCACGCGGCGACCCACGCGCCGCGCTCGAGCCCGGCGGCGCGCGCGGCGCGGAAGACGACCCAGGGCGTGAGCGCGCCGAGGATCGCGACGAGCCAGCGCGCGATGCGGTGCGGCGACTCGGGGTGTTCGTAGAGGAAGTCGGCGTAGCCATCCGCTCCCTCCCACTCACCGGTCAGCTTCCCCGCGACGAACTGCGTCGCGTAGGCGGGCAGCAACATGTACGGGACGAGGTACGGGTAGGAGGAGTACTTCCCCGAGGGCGGAACGGGGTTCTTCTCCTTCGCCATGCCGAGCGCCGAGCGCACGACGTGCGCGTCCGGCACGTAGTTGCGCGGGAAGCCGTGTTCGATCGGCAGCGCTCGCAGCGCGAGCGGCAGCAGGAAGAGCACGACGAGCGCCGCGAGGCGCCCGGTGCGTCGCGCGCTCCCCGGCGCGGCTTCAGGCTTCGGGGTCGACATCGAAGCGCTGCAGGAAGTCGTCGTTCTTCTCGACGTCCTCGAGCTTCGTGATCAGAAGCTCCATCGCCTCCATGAAGTTCATCTTCAGGAGCACGCGACGCATCGTGTTGATGCGGCGCAGCTTGGTCTTGCCGAGCAGCTTCTCTTCCTTGCGCGTGCCCGAGCGCTCGATGTCGATCGCCGGGAAGATGCGCCGGTCGGCCAGCTTGCGGTTCAGGACGATCTCCGAGTTACCGGTGCCCTTGAACTCTTCGAAGATCAGCTGGTCCATGCGCGAGCCGGTGTCGACCAGCGTCGTGCCGAGGATCGTCAGGCTGCCGGCCTTCTCCGTGTTGCGCGCGCTGCCGAAGATCTGGCGCGGGCGCTCCATGGCGCGCGAGTCGAGGCCGCCGGACATCGTGCGTCCGGTGCCGGCCGAGAAGTTGTTGTAGGCCCGCGCGAGGCGCGTGATCGAGTCGAGCAGCAGCACGACTTCCTCGCCGAGCTCGACGAGGCGTTGGCAGCGCTTCCAGACCGCTTCCGCGAGCTGCACGTGGCGCTTCGGCATCTCGTCCGAGGTCGAGACGAAGACGTCGCCCTTCACGCTGCGTTGCCAGTCGGTGGCTTCCTCGGGGCGCTCGTCGACGAGCAGCACGACGAGGTGCACGTCGGGGTAGGTCTCCTCGATACCCTTCGCGAACTGGCGCAGGATCGTCGTCTTGCCGGTGCGCGGCGGCGCGACGATCAACGCGCGCTGACCGCGGCCGATCGGTGCGATGATGTCGAGCACGCGCATCGTGACGTCGCCGGTCGCGTCGCCCAGCGCGTAGTGGAAGTCCGGGTCGATCGTCGTGAGGTTCTTGAAGGCGACGAGGTTCGCCAGCTCGCGCGGCGACTTGCCGTCGACCGTCACGACGTCGTTCAGCTGGAACTTGTGCTTCTTGCCCTTGCCGAGCGGTCCGCTGACGATCGCGCCGTCGCTCAGGCGGTACTTCTGGATCAGGCGCTGCGGGACGAAGATGTCCTGCTTGGTCGAGGCGTAGTTGCTCTCGCGGCTGCGCAGCGTGCCGTAGCCGCCCTTCTCCGCGACGAACATGCCTTCGCCGGGAAGCTTGACCTTGCCTTCCTGATCGGACTGCGAGCGCTCTCCCTGGCCGCCGCTGCGCTGTTGGCGCTGCTGTTGTTGGGCGCGCTGTCCGTCGCCGCCGCCTTCGCCCTCTTGACCCTCGCCGCGGTTCTTGCGGCGACGCCGGCCGCCGCGACGACGTCGACTCTTGCGCGGTTCGCCGTCGCCCTGGTTCGCCTGTCCCGCGTGGTTCGCCGGCTTGTCGCCGCCGCCTTCGCCGCGCGGCGAGGCATCGTCGCGCGCGCCGTTGCGCGAGGTCTCGTCGCGTTCGCGCGGCTCGTTCGAGTGCTCTCCGCTCGAGCGTCGTCCGCCGCGGCGGCGACGGCGTCCGGTCTTGGCCGAGGCGCCGGTCGCGGACTCATCGGGGCGCTCCATCGCGCCGAACGGCAGGGATGCGGTCTCGGTCTTCTTCGAGTCGTCGGATGCCAAGCGGGTCCTCCGGATGGCGTCGGGGGAAGCCGAGGTACGGAGGACCTCGGCGGTCGGTTCCGGAGGGATTCCGGAGGCCGGGTGAGTACCGGCGTCGAGCCGGTGGTGGAACGGTGGCGTGGTGCGCCTCGGAAGGAAGCGGAGCACGCGGCGGGATGCGCAGCTGCGATCCCAGATCGTCGAGCGAGGGGGCGGAGGCGGTCTCCGCGCAGTCCGGGCGTCCTGATCTGGACGCCGTCCCGGTCGATCGAGCTCGGCCGCTCGCGCGGTCGGCTCCTGGAAGGTCTATCGACTCGGGAGGTCCTGGGACTCCAGGTACGCTCACTCTAAGGCCTGGAAAGGGACGAGTCACCCCCTTTTGGGGCTGCTTTCCCCCGCCCTCCGCCGGGAGCCCGGAGCGGCGTCGCGCCGCGACGTTCCGGCGAGTCGAAAGGTGGTCGGGGTGAGAGGATTTGAACCTCCGACCTCTGCGTCCCGAACGCAGCGCTCTACCAAGCTGAGCCACACCCCGATCGATCGAGGCGGGGAAGAGTAGGGCCCCGCCCCCCCGCCGTCAAGGGCGGTTCGGAGTCTCTGGGGGGCCGGATCCGGCGCGAGCGCGGGCCGTGGGGCTCAGCGTCCGAGGTCGACGAAGACCCCGCCGTTCTCCTTGGCGAGGCGCTCCATGAAGCTCTTCTGGAACTCGCCGATCGCGATCGTGTGGATCACGACCTTGCGCAGCTCGTTCGCCTCCTTGACCTTCTTCAGGATGTCGTCGACGTCGACGAGCTCGCCGTGCGTCGGGCGTCCGTCGGAGAGGAAGAAGATCGTGTCGACCTCGACCTCGTAGCCCTTGTCCTGCTCGCCGGGCGCCGCGATGTCGAGTCCCGTCATCAGCGCGCCGTAGGTGTTCGTCTTGCCCTTCTCGAGGTTCGCGCTGCCGGTCAGGCCGACGCCCGCGAGCCCTTCCTTCGACGAGCCGCCGATCGCCTCGAGCTTGTTCGCGTAGTCGATCGCGCTCTTCTTGTTGAGCACGTTCGCCGGCACGAGCTTCTTCTTCCACTGGTCGATGTCGGTGGCGAAGGAGAGGATGTTGAAGTTGACGTACGACTCGAGGCCTTCGACAGTGCGCGCGAGTTCCGTCTTCACGATGTCGATGCGTCGGAACGACGGGTAGTCGCCGTCCTCGAAGCGCTCGCGCTCGACGACCTCGGCCTCCATCGAGCCGGAGACGTCGATGATGAACAGGATCGAGCGGCTGGGCGTCTCGATGCCGTGGAAGGTCGTTTGTCCGGACGGCTTGTAACGCTCGCGAGCCTCCGCACGCGCGGCGCGGGCCGTCGCCAGCTCCTCGTCGGTCGGGATCACGAAGCGGTCCTTCGTGCGCTCCCACCAGGTCTTCCAGTTCTCGATGCTCTGGCCGTAGTTCTTGCCAGTGACCTCGGAGAGCGCCTCACCGATGTCGGCCTGCAAGCGGCCCTCCTCGAGCTCCATGCGCGCCATCAGCGGCTCGATGGACTTCTTGTCCCGCATCACCGAGAGCGCCTGGATCGCGCTCGAGCGCACTTGCCAGACTTCGTCCTGCAAGCAGACCAGCGCCGGGTCGATCACCTCACGCGCGGAGAGCGCCGTGAGGCCTTCGAGCGCGGCGCAGCGCACGGCCGACTCGCGGTCCGTCGTCAGCTCGACGAACTTCGGGATCGAGGACTTCTCCTGTCGCGACGAAAGCGCCTGCACGGCCCGGCGACGCACGTCCCAGGACTTGTCGTCGAGGCACGCGATGAGCGACTCGCTGGGCCCCTGGTACGAGCCGATCGCGATCGCCTGAAGCAGGCCGAGGCGCTCGGTGTCCTTCTTCGATTCCTCGAGCTGGACGAAGATCTCGGCGATCGGCGCGGGTTCCTTGAAGTGCCCGAGCACCCGGATCGCCGCCTCGCGGACCTCGAGCTCCTTGTCGTTCAGGACCGGGATCAGCACGTCGACGACCGAGACCGTCTCGGTGCCTTCGAGCGAGAGGATCGCCTCGACGCGCGAGGGCGTGTCCTTGAACTTCTTGAAGTACTTCTTGAACTCCTTGACGATCTCGTCGTCCGCCATGCCGAGCGCAGGCAGCGCGACGATCGCCAGGAGCAGGAGCAGACGGCGCAGGGTTCCGTTCATGAGGGCCTCGGGCGGGGGGAGCGAGCGACCAGGATAGCCTCTACCCCGCTGCGCGTCCCCTGCTACCGGGCGCGCGTCGCGTCGGAGGTACCGCGTTCGTTTTTCCAAAATAGCGGGGCCCGCGCTGTCGGCGCGGGCCCCGCTATTTTGGAAGCGCGAACGCTATCCCGTACTTCACTCGGGCTTGGAGGCCGCCTCTTGCGCCTTCGCGCCGCCCGGGTCGACGATCCGCGTGCGGCTCTTGCCGGCGGGCTCGACGCGCGCGTTGGCGAGGCGGATGCGGCCGCCGTCCTCGGTGATCAGCGTCACGTTGTTCTCGTCCTGGTCGAGCAGCTTGCCGTAGAACACGCCGCCGGGCGTGCGCACGCGGACGCGCTGCAGACCCGTCAGGTCCTCGGACCCCTTCTCACCGAGCGTCGCCGAAACCTTGTCGGCGATGTGCTCGATCCGGTCGACCTGCCAGCCGAGCAGGGCCATCTTGCCCGTACCGGTGTCCAGCCAGACCTTGTTCTCGCCGACGGCGTACAGGCGGCCCTCGAAGATCTCACCGCCATGGATGACGAGTCGGACGCGTCCGACCTGCGGCGTCAACAGGCGCTCGGTGCCGGCGATCCGGTCGAGCGGGATCTCACGCTCGTGCCAGACCGCGGCGAGGTCTTTCTCACTCGCGTAGCGCAGCGAGCTCTCGACGCGCGGGACGACGACCATGTCCTCGACGGGCATCGTGAAGGTCTTGCCGTTCGGGTTGCGAGTGCCGGAGTCCGGCGTCGTGGTGGTCTCGGTCTCCGACGCGACCGTCTCCGTACCCTCGAGTTCCGGGAAGAACGGATCGGGGGTCAGCTCGGTGTCGCCGGTCGTGGTCGTCGTGACGTCCACCGTCGGC
Organism: Planctomycetota bacterium; assembly: GCA_020638835.1. Taxonomy (GTDB): domain Bacteria; phylum Planctomycetota; class UBA1135; order UBA1135; genus JACKHV01. The sequence goes on from JACKHV010000005.1 coordinate 244,855, forward strand.
TCGGTCGTCGTGTTGACTTCGGTCGTGGGCCGCGTGCCCATCGGCGCGGTCGCGACGACATCCGTGTTCGTCTCGGTGATCGGCGCGGTCTCCGTCGTGGAACCGTTCTGCTCGGGCTTGCCGTTCTTGCCGTTCTTGGCCGCGTTCGTCTGCGGTTTGCCGTCCGCGGTCGGCGTGCCGTTCGCGGTGTTTCCGTTCGTCGATGTGTTCGTAGTCTTCGTCGTCACCGGCGTCGTGCGCTGCACCCGCGCGACGTTCGTCTCGCCGCCCTGCTTGAGCTGTTGGTCGCCGTACCAGCGCGCACCGACGAAGCCGGCGGCGAGTCCCGCCGCGACCAGCGTCACGCGCAGGATCCATCCGCCGCGCGACGAGGCGGTCGCGCTCTGCTGGATGCCGAACTCGGTCTCCAGGCGCTCGGGGTCGAAGACGTCCTCGTCGGGCTGGTCCTCGAGCTCCATCAGCCAGCTCGCGCTGTCCTCGCTGTCGTCCGTCAGCCAATTCTCGAACTCACCCTCTTCGAGCTCGGGCGCGTCGGCGAGCGCAGAGCCCGTCTCGCGGAAGGGGTCTGACTGGTACTCCGTTCCGTCCTGGGCGTCGGGCCGATGGTTCGGCGTGCCGTCGAGGCCCAAGAAGTCCTGGGCGTTGCCCTGGGTCTCCCACTCGTCGGCCGCCATCTCGTCGGGGCGCATCACGGGCGCTCCGCCGGCGGGACGATTCCCCACCTGACCGCCCATCGCGGAGGACCCGCCGGTCGGTTCTTGGCCGTCCCCGTGGAGATCCTCGTCGGGGAACTGCTGATCGCTGAACTCGGGCATTGGAAGTGCGCGCTAGGATTGGGGCCCCTCGAAGGGGGCTAGAGGCGTCTCCCGGGGCCTTCCGGACGGCACCGGGGAGTCCTCCCCCCTATCGACGAGATGCCCCTCCCACTGAGAGGCTCTTTCCGATTCGCAGGGATCCGGCCCGAAAGCGGGCCTCAGCGCTTCCGGAGCACCCGGTGGCTGCCCTGGCGGGCCGTCAGGCCCACGGCGTCGAAGTGCTCGAGCAGCGGAATCAGGAACTTGCGGGTCGTCCCCAGGGCGTCCCGGAGCTGCGGGATGTCGAGCTGGTCGTTCCGCTCGCAGTTCGCCACGACCTGCGCCCGGGCCCGCTCCAGGGCGCCGGAGTCGAACACGAGGCCCCCGCCGACGTGCACGAGCTCGCCCCGGTCGATCAGCAGCTCGAGCAGAGACTCGGCCTCGACGCCGCCGGGCAGCTCGGAGCGCTCGGGGGGCTGGAAGCCGGCCTCGCGGTAAGTCCGTCGCAGTGCCTCGAGCAACTCGGCGCGGCCTTCGTCGAGCGCGGGTTCGTGGCCGACCAGCTCGACCTTGCCGCCGACCTCGGTGCGCAGCTCGCCGCGCGCGGCGCATTGCTCGAGCACGAGGTCGAAGAGCTTGCCCTCCAGCTTGGTCGCGCTGCGCAGGTCGCGCACGTCCATGCGCGCGCGGTGCGGGTTCGCGCCGAACCACTGCACGGCGGTGCCGCGCACGCGGTCGACCGCCTCGTCGAGCGCCGAGCGGTGCATCCACTTGCCGACCTCGGGCTGCACGACGAGGCCCGCGGTGACGAGTTCCGCGAGCTCGGCCTCTACCTCGGTGCGCGGACGCTTCACGAGCCGGGCGAGGTCTTCCGTGGTGACCAGCGCGACGCCGGCGCGCAGCAGCCCGACGTCGAGCAGGTCGCGGACCGAGCGCAGGCTCTGCTCCTGCTTCGCGAGCTCGTCGAGCACGAAGTCCTTGAAGCGCTTCAGGCGGTAGCGGCTCTCCTCGAGGATGCTGCCGCCGCCGAGCGTGATCAGCGGCGACGCGAGACGCACGATGAACGGATCGCCGGGCGCGCAGACGACAGGTTCGTCGAGTCGCAGCTGGACCAGGCCACTCTCGCCCGGATCGAGCTGTTCGGAGTCGAGCAGCACGAGTTCGCCGACCACTTCCGCGGTGCCGGTGTGCAGGCGCACGCGCATGCGGTCCGTGACCGGGCGGTCGAGGTCGCGCAGCACGGTGAGCCGTGCGCCGACCATGCGCGCGGCGCGGAAGAAACCGGGCGTGGCGACGACCATGCCGCGCTCGACCTCGTGGTGCGCGACGTCGGCGATGTTGAGCGCCGTCGAGTGTCCCGCGCGGCCTTCGTCGACGGTTTCCTTGTAGGCCTGGATCCCGCGCAGCTTGCCCTTCTGGCCCTTGGGCAGGACCTCGAGCACGTCGCCGATGCGCGCGCGACCCGCAACGGGGATGCCGGTCACGATCGTGCCGAAGCCCTTCGCGCTGAAGACGCGCTGCACGGGCATGCGGAAGACGCCCTCGCTCGAGCGCGGCGTCGTCTCGGCCGCCAGCGTGAACAGCGCGCGCTTGAACTCGTCGAGTCCCGTGCCGGTTTTCGAGGACAGCGGGAAGATCGGCGCGTCCTCGAGGAAGGTCCCCGCGACGGTCTCGCGCACGTCCTCCGCGGCGAGCTCGACGAGCTCGGGGTCGACGATGTCGATCTTCGTCAGCGCGATCAAGCCGCGCTGCACGCCGAGCAGCCCCATGATCGCGAGGTGTTCGCGCGTCTGCGGCATCACGCCGTCGTCCGCCGCGACGACCAGCACGACGAGGTCGATGCCGGACGCGCCCGCGACCATGTTCTTGATGAAGCGCTCGTGCCCGGGCACGTCGACCATGCCGACCACGCGGCCGTCGTCGAGGCGCAGCGGCGCGAAACCCAGGTCGATCGTCAGGCCCCGCGCCTTCTCCTCCTTGAGGCGGTCCGGGTCGATGCCCGAGAGCGCCTGGACCAGGCTCGACTTGCCGTGGTCGATGTGGCCGGCGGTGCCGATGACGATGGGCTGGATCTCCATGGGGCGCGAGAGGATACCAGCCGCCGGCGACGATCACCGACCGCTGTTCGGGTGAGAGGGGTCGAAAGCGACCCGCTGAGCGCGCGGGGCGCTATCCTCTTGCGCCTCATGCCCGACACCCTCCCCTTCCGCGTGCTGCGACCCTGGCTGACGGAACGCTTCGGCCGGCCCGTGCACCGCGTCGCCCTCGACGCCGGCTCGACCTGCCCGAACCGCGACGGCTCGAAGGGCTTCGGAGGATGCACCTACTGCGACGTGGAGGGCTCGGGGACGGGCGCGCTCAAGTCGGGCGCGGAGCTCGAGGCGCAGCTCGCCGCTGGCATCGCGCGCGTCGCGCGGCGCGACGCCGGTGGTGGCGTGATCGCGTACTTCCAGTCGTACTCGAACACCTACGTCGAGCGCGAGCGCCTGCGCGCGGTGCTCGGCGTGGTCGACCCCTACCTCGACGGCAAGCCGGTCGTCGCCGTCAGCATCGCCACGCGCCCCGACACGCTGCCGCCAGAGGCGCTCGCCGAGCTGGCGCGCCTCGCCGAGCGCACCGAGGTTTGGGTCGAGCTCGGGCTCGAAGCGGCGAACGACCGCGTGCTGGACGACATCCGACGCTTCCACACCGTCGACGACTTCCGCTGGGCGGTCGAGCGCTGCCACGAGGCCGGACTGCAGGTGATCGGCCACGCGATCCTGGGCCTACCCGGCGACGGCCGCGAAGGCGCGCGCCGCACGGCGGAGGTGCTCGCCGAGACGGGCGTGATCGGCGTGAAGGTGCACAACCTGATGGTGCTGCGGCGGACGCAGATGGAGAAGAGCTGGAAGGCCGGCGAGCTCGAGGTGCTCGACGCGGCGACCTACGTCGACTGGCTCGCGGACTTCGTCGAGCGCTTGGACCCGCGGCAGGTGCTGCACCGCATCACGGGCGATGCGCCCGTCGAGGAGCGCCTGGCGCCGCGCTGGGACGTGCACAAGAACGCGGTGCGCGACCTGCTCGCGGCTGAGCTGGAGCGGCGCGGCACCCGTCAAGGCAGCGCGCACGGCGTCTGAGCGCGCGCCGCACCATCCACAGCCCCCGCCCGCCTCGGGGGGACCATTGCACGAGCGCGAGAGTTCGCGCCGACTTCGCTGCTCGGGTGAAGGAGTCTCAGCCGAGGTACAGGATGCGGTCGCAGCTCGGGCACTGCGTGACCTCTCGTCCGCGCGTCAGACGCACGACGAGGTTCGGCGGCACGGACATGTAGCAGCCTTGGCAGACGCCGCCGTCGAGCATCGCCATCGCCTCGCCACCGCGCGCCTCGATCAGGCGGTCGTAGAGGGCGAGCGTCTCGCGCGGCAGGTCGCCGCTGAGTTGTTCTTCGCGGCGTCCCGCGAGCGCGTCGTGTCGCCCCTGCGCGTCACCGAGTTCGGTCTCGACGTTCTGGCAGAACTCCTCGAAAACGGTCCGCTCCTCCGCCAGCTTCGTTTCCTTCTCCGCGATCTCCGCGCGCATCGCCTCCATGCGCTCCATCATCTCGAGCGTCGCGCGCTCGCTCTCCTCGACCTGGCGCTTCAGCGAACGCGCCTCGTAGCGGCAGGCCTCGATCACGGAGACGTCGCGCTGTTCCATCGACTCCTTCTCGAGCTTGCGGATGCGCTGGCGTTGGATCGTCGCGGTGTCCTCGAGTTCCTTCGCGCGCACGTGGAGCTGGTCGACCGCTTCCTTCTCCGCGTCGATGCGCGCCCGGTGCGCGTCGAGTTCGGCCTGGCGTCGGTCGCGCTCGGCCGGAAGTCGGCGGAGTTCGTCGCGGACGCGGTAGAGATCGCGGTCGATCTCCTGGAGGGAGCGGAGGGCTTTCACGACGTTGAGCATCAGTGGTGGTCGGGGCGCGGGGGGCGGCGGAAAATCGGGCGAACAGTGTAGCTCCGCGCGCGGCGCGGGCAAGGCGTCCGACCGGCCCGGTCGACTCCCCCTCAAGCCGCGCCCCGGTTCACCGGAACGCAGCGCGCCCCGCTGCCGGGTCCGGCAGCGGGGCGCGCTGGAGTGGAGAGGGCCGCGGCCCTACAGGAACGCGCTCTCGTCGGCGTCGTCGGGCACCTGGATGCCGTCCAGGAAGCTGGCGAGCTGGCGGGCCCGCACCGGATGACGCAGCTTGCGCACGGCCTTGGCTTCGATCTGACGCACGCGCTCGCGCGTCACGCGGAAGATGCGGCCAACTTCCTCGAGCGTGTAGGTGTAGCCGTCGCCGATGCCATAGCGCAGCTTGATGATCTCGCGCTCGCGGAAGGTCAGCGTGCCGAGCACCTCGTCGATGCGCTCCTTGAGCATCTCGTGGCCGGCGGCCTGCATCGGGCTCTCGGCCGACTCGTCCTCGATGAAGTCACCGAAGTAGGAGTCGTCGGAGTCGCCGATCGGGCGGTCGAGGCTGATCGGGTGCTTCGAGATCTTCATCACCCGCTTCGCCTCTTCCACGGTGATGCCCGTGGCTTCCGCCACTTCTTCCACCGACGGCTCGCGGCCCTTGGCCTGCAGGAGCTTCTTGGAGACGTTGCGCAGCTTCGACATCGTCTCGATCATGTGCACGGGGATGCGGATCGTGCGCGCCTGGTCGGCGATCGAGCGGGTGATCGCCTGGCGGATCCACCACGTAGCGTAGGTCGAGAACTTGTAGCCGCGGCGGTACTCGTACTTCTCCACCGCCTTCATCAGGCCGGTGTTACCTTCCTGGATCAGGTCCAGGAAGGAGAGGCCGCGGTTGCGGTACTTCTTGGCGATCGAGACGACGAGGCGCAGGTTTCCGCTGGACAGCTTCCGCTTCGCTTCCTCGTACTCCATGAAGTGCAGGCGCACCTGGTCGACGCGACGCTTCAGGCGGGCCGTCGGCTCGAGCGCTTCCATCTCGAGCTCGGAGAGGCGCTGTTGCAGTTCCTTGATCTGGTCGGCGTTCTTCTTCGAGGGCGAGAGCGCGGCGATCTTGCGCTCGATGGAGCGCATCTCGCGGTAGTGCTCCTCGAGGTCCTCCATGTACGGGCGGACCTTCTTCACCTGGAGGTGGCACTCCTCGATCAGGATCACGAGCTTGCGGCGAAGGTTCTGCACCTTGGCGAGCTGTTCGGAGCGCTGCGCCTTGGTCAGCTTGTCCTCGACCAGCGGGCTGTACTCCTCACGGATGCGCGCCATCAGCGACTGGATCGTGACGATGTTCACCGGCAGGCGCATCGCCAGGAACTGCTTGCCGAGCGTCTCGACGATCTTGGGGTCGTCGTCCGGCTTCGGGTTGGGGTTGACCTTCAGCGTGCGGTCGAAGGCGAGTTCGCCGCGCTGTACCTGTTCGATCGTGTCGATCGACCACTGCATGCCGAGCCCCGAGCCGATGCACTTCTTGCGGAAGCGCTTGCGTGTGATCTCGATCGTCTTCGCGAGGTAGATCTCCTCCTCGCGCGTGAGCAGCGGGATCTCACCCATCTGCGTCAGGTACATCCGCACCGGGTCGTCGATCTTCTCGGCGAGCACCGAGCGACTCGGGGGCGCGCTCGCGGCGGGCGGCTCGGGCGCGTCGTCGGGGCTCTTCGTGCTGTCCGCGGGATCGTCGTCGCTGGCCAGCGCGACGGACGTCATGCTGGATTCGTCGTCCACGACCTCGACCCCATGGTCCTCCAGGGTGATGAACACCTGGTCCATGCGGTCCGGCGGGATGAACTGATCCTCCATCAGCTTGTTCATCTCCGCGAAGGTCAGGAAGCCCTTGCGACGGCCTTCGTCGACCAGGTTCTTGATGGTGTCTTCGATCTTTTCAGACATGTAGTAGTGCCGCTCTCGTGGGTAGCGTTTCGGTCGTCGTTGCCTAGACGGAGGCTCGGGCCGGCGGGCTCATCAACCCGCTGACCTCACGCAAGAGTTCCCCGATCTCTTGCTCCGCCGCCTCGACCAGCTCAGTTTCCGTACCGGTACGAATCAGTCCCTCGAGTTCGGCGATCCGCTCGAGGAGGAAGTTCTTGCGTCGCTCCGCCTTGCGCTCGCGCAGGAACCTCAACTCGCCCTCCAAGAGGATCCGGGGACTTTCCGCCGTACCGGCGTGTTCGAACAAAGGAACGACCCGCCGTCTGGCGGGGTGCGCGCCGAGGGCCGTCATGACCGTGTTGGGGTCGATCAGGGCCTCGCTGTCCTCGTACAGCTCGAGGACTACTTCAAGAATCCGTTTCAGCTCCTGATCCGGGCAGTCCTCGACGTGAGGACGGACCAACGGGACCAGGCTGTCATCCATAAGGATAGCCCCTGCGAGGCCGGCGAAGGACTTCTCCAGCACAGGATCGCGCGGCACGATCGTTCCAGCGGCTTCCTCGAGAGCTCCGGCGGCTTCGCGGGCCGCCTCGCGCTCGTCGCGGGCGCGCTGGCGGGCGCGCTCGGCCTCGCGGCGCATCGCGGGAGACTCTCGCCATTGGGCTCGAAGCACCTCCTCGGGCAGCCCAACGCGTGCGGCGAAGCTCTTGAACAGGTCGGCGCGGTGGACCGGGCGCTTGATCAGGGCGAGCAGCTCGAGGACGCCGTCGACGGCACGCGAGAGCTCGGCGCCGTGCAGCCCCTGCAAGCCGTCGCAGAGGAAGTCGAACCAGTCGCGCGCGTGTTCCAGGTGCGAGAGGAAGGCGGGGGCCCCCTGCCGCACGAGCAGGTCGCACGGATCGGTGCCCTGGGGGAGCACGACGACGTCGATCGTCACGTCCAGCGGCAGGAGCCCGCGCAGCGCGCGCGCCGCGGCTTTGCTGCCGGCGTCGTCGCCATCGAACACGAGGCTGATGCGCCGCGCGCCGGTGCGCCGCACGAGGCCGGCGTGGTCCTCCGTGGTCGAGGTGCCGAGCACGGCCCCGACGATCGGCAGACCCGCTTGGTGCGCCGCGATCACGTCCGTGTAGCCCTCCACGAGCACGAGGTGCCGCGCGCGCCGGACCTCGCGCAACGCGCGGTCCAGCCCGTACACCAGGCGTCCCTTGTGGAAGAAGTCGGTATCCGGCGTGTTCACGTACTTCGGTCCGTCGTTCCCGTCGTCCAGCTTGCGGCCGCCGAATCCGACGACGCGGCCTTCGAGGTCACGGATGGGGATCATCAGCCGGCCGCGGAAGAAGTCGTAGGTGCGGCCGCGGTCGTTCTTGCGCGCGAGACCCGTCGCCTCGCAGTCCTCGAAGGGGATGCCCTGGGCTCGAGCGAGGTCGACGACCGCGCTTCCGGCCGCCGGCGCCCAGCCGAGCTGGAACTCCGCGATGGAGCGCTCGTTCAGGCCACGTTCCTGGAGATAGCGCCGCGCGGCCTCCCCCTCCCGGGAACGCAGGGCTTCCGCGTAGAGCTTGGCCACGCGCTCGAGCAGCTCGTAGCCGGGGCGCGCTTCCTCGCGCTGGTCCGTGCGCGGTCCGCCGCGCCGCGGGAGTTCGACGCCCGTGCGGTCGGCGAGCAGCTGCAGCGCGTCCCAGAACTCGAGCCCGTCGTGGCGCTCCACGAAGCTGATCTGGTCGCCTCCCTCGGCGCACGCCCCGTAGCAGCGCCAAGTGCCCCGCGTGGGGTCGACCTTGAACGACGGCGTGCGCTCCTCGTGGAACGGGCAACAGGCCACCCACAGGCGCCCGGCACGCTTCAGGTCATGCACGCGTTCGCGCACCACATCCTCGATGGGTGCGCGAAGCTTGATGTCCTCGATGGCTCGGCGAAGGTCGGACAAGTCAGTGGTCGGTCTTGCGGGACGCGGAGGCGAACGCCCCCCGGCGGGACCGCCGTGGCGGGAAGTCGAGCGAGAACGGGATCGGACGAGGCACGGGCGGGCGCTCGACGGGGACGATCGGCGTTCGACGCAGAGTGTGTGGGAGCGAGAGGAGAGTGGGCGAGCTGTCGGCGAGGAGGGAGTCCCGTTCCAGGACGCACGACGCCGTCGTGACGTTCCGGGGGCACACCGCTTTCGTACGAGAAGGAGTGCGGCACCGATCACGAAAGGGCGGGAGGAGGGTCGCACTCTGCGCGCTTGACTCCGTCGGACTCCCCGGTCCCTCTTCGCTCGTCTGCTGCGCCCAATTCTAGCACGCGATCCGGCGGCGGGCCACGCCCGAGCCGGCGTCCGACTCGCCCGCCGGAGGGGTCGGCCTCAGGCCCCGCGACCGCGCCAGGCGGGCGTGCGGGAGAGGGCCAGGAAGGCCTCCAGCGGGAGCTTCTCGGCCCGCTCGGAGGGCTCGATCCCCTGGCCCGCGAGCAGCTCGCGCGCGGCCGCCTTGTCTCCCAGGAGGTCACCCAGCACGCGGCCGACGTTCTGGCGCCGGCGCTGGAACAGCGCCGCGGCGAGGGCCGCCAGCTCGTCGCGCTCGGCTCGCGGCGGCGGATCGGGGCGCCGTTCGAGCACGACCACCGCGCTCGAGACCTGCGGCCGGGGCCAGAACAGCCCGGGCGGTACCTCGCGTCCGACGCGCGCCGCGTAGGAGGCTTGCAGGCGGACGGAGAGCGGTCCCCAGTCCGAGGTGCCGTGCGGCGCGGCGACGCGCTCGGCGACCTCGAGCTGGACGAGAGCGTGCATCGCGGTCGGCGGGTTGTCGAGTTCGGCGAGCACCGCCATCAACGGCGCGCTGACCGAGTACGGCAGGTTCGCGACGAGCATCCACGGCTCGTCACGCCACAGCATCGACTCGAGCTCGGGGTTCAGGCGGTGCTTGCCCGCGAGTGCGTCGCCGAGGAAGTAGCGCACGTTGTCGCGCTCCCCCACGATCTCGCGAGCGACGCCGAGCACGCGCTCGTCGATCTCCGCCGCGATCACCTCGGCGCCGGTCTCGGCGAGCGGCAGCGTGAGGAAGCCGCAGCCGACGCCGACCTCGAGCACGCGGGAGTCCGGTCCGACGCCCGCGTCGCGCACCAGCGCGTTCACCATGTTCTCGTCGAGCAGGAAGTTCTGCCCGAGTCGACGCGAGGGCCGGAAGCCGATCGCGGAGAGGCGCGCGCGCACCTTCGTCCAGTTCGGCCGAGCCGTCACTGTCGCGCTCCTTCGAGCAAGGCGTCGAGCGCCGGCGAAGCGTCCGGTCGTTCCGCCAGCTCGGAGAGCAACGAGCGCGAAGCCGGTCCCCAGGATCGCCCCACCGCGACGAGCCGCGCGCGCTGCGAGGGATTCGGCCGCCAACCGGCGAGTCGCCGCTGGAGGAAGGGACTCGCGTCGGCGACGAGCCGCACGCCCGTGTCCATCGAACGCCGCTCCGCTTCGACCAGCTCGCCGCAGACGACAGGACCTTGCACGCGGCCGCTCTGGTAGATCGGTCGCTTGTACTCGAGGAAGCTGCCCCCCATCACCCAGTTCCCGCTCGCGCCTTCCTGCAGCGCGCCGAGCTCGCCTTCGGTCCACTCGCGCACGTTGCCGAGCAGGTCGTGCACGCCGCTCGAGGTCGCGCCGAGCGGGAAGCTGCCCGCGTCGGTCGGGCGGTGCAAGCCGAGGTCGAGCGTGTTCGTGACGCTCTCGGCGTCCTGCGAGCTCCACGGCCAGCGCTGTGCACGCGTGCCCGCGGCGACGCGCAGCCACTCACGCGCGGTCGGAATGCGCATGCCTTGCGCATCGGCGAACCGCCGCGCTTCGGCGAGATCCATCCAGACCGCCGGCCAGCGCGGCGTCGCGCGCGGATCGAGGCGACCGGGCAGAGGATCGACGCGTTGGTCGCGTCGGAAGGCGTCCCACTCATCGCGCGTCACTTCGAAGCGGTCGACCAGCAGCGGAGTGGTGGTCGAACAGTCGAGGCCGCTGCCCTGCGCGAGCGGCAGCAAGCAGTTCCCGGCGGGCAGGAAGGCGAGTCGCTCGAGCCGTGCGAGCAGCGGCTCGCTCTCCTCGCCCCCGCCGTGGCAGGCAGAGGCGAAGAGCAGCGTGCCGAGCACGCAGATCGGCGCGAGTCGAAGCGCGAGCGATCCCGCGAACCGGCGCGGCATGGAATGGGTCGCGCGGTGGAGCGCGATCAGTCCGCCGCCACGTAGATCTCGACGCGGCGGTTCATGCGCTTGTTCTCGGCGCTGTCGTTCGCGCGCAGCGGCTCGTAGGGACCGAAGCCGATCACGGCGACCTTGTCCTCGGCGACCTTGCCGTCTTCGATCAGGAAGGCGGCGACTTCGACGGCGCGAGCGGTCGAGAGTTGCAGGTTGCCGTGCGGGAAGCGCTGCTTCGTCGCCGGCTTGACGACCTTGTCGCTGTCGGTGTGGCCGCGGACCCAGATGCGACCGTGCGGAGCCGAGTTGATCTCGGCGGCGAGGCGCAGGATCTCGTCCTGACCGTCGGCGGAGAGGTCGGCGGAGCCGGAGTCGAAGACGATGCTGTCGGGGACGACGAGCACGTAGTCACCGCCGCCGAGCTCGATGCGCTGCGTGCCTTCCGGCAGCGAGGAGAGCTTCGCGAGCTGGCTGCGCAGGTCGGCGAGCTTCGCGTCGTACTCGTCGATGTACGAGGCTTCGGTCGGCGTGCCGCTGCCCGACTCGCGGAGCTGCTGGTTCTCTCGGGCGAGACGACCGTTGGCCCGCTGCAGCTCGTGCATCTGGGTCTGGTAGTAGTCGGCTTGCTCGAGTGCCTTGTCGTGTTCCTCCTGGCTGACGCAGGAGCTGAGGAGCGTGAGGCCCAGGGCGAGGGCCAGGGTGGTGGATCGGCTCATTCGGGTCATGGCGCACGTTGGTGGTAGGTCCGAGGGGGCCGCCCGGCGCCGTCCATCCTCCGCGACGCGCGCGGAAACGGGCCTCTTCGCCGCTCCGTCGCGGCGCGCGCGGCGGTGCAGTGGCTGTATCCCCTCGGGTAGATCGATCCGGCTCGATGCGGGAGCCCCGCATGCCGCAACGAGGCCGAGTCTAGCTCTGCGAAAGTGCGGATCCAATCGGTGCCTGGCTCGCTTCTGCAGGATTCGACCCGGATCGTTGGCCGTGGGGTGTCGCTACCAATCGAATCGTGCGGAAGCGTGCCTGGCACCGTACCCCTGGCTCGCTTCTGCAGGATTCGACCCGGATCGTCGGCCGTGGGGTGTCGCTCCCGATCGAATCGTGCGGAAGCGTGCCTGGCACCGTACGCGGGAACGGGACGAGGCCGCCGGCGGGTGCCGGCGGCCTCGTCCTCGAGCGGGGTGAGCGACGGGTGCGTCGCGGGCAAGGGCTAGCCCTTGTTCTCGAACATGCTGGCCAGCGGGCGGGCGAGTTCGCCCATCGTGCCCGTCGCGATCGAGTAGGCGACCGGGAGCACGACGACCAGCAGCAGGGAGGTCGCGATCAGGGCGAAGCGGATGCCCATGCCCTCGACCTCTTCCTCCTCCACGACGGCGGCGGCGCGGGCCCCCGAGCGGCGTGTGGGAGCGGCCGTGATCACTTCTTCCTCGTCGTCCAGGTCGATCTCGCCGACGTCTTCCACATCGTCGTCGATGATCGTGTCGGCGGTCGAGATCTCCTCCGTCGCCATGCCGGCTTCACCGAGGTCCTCGTCCTCGAAGACGAGCTCTTCCTCGACGCCTCCCAGGTCGACGACTTCGCCGCCGGACAGCTCGTCGCGCAGCGCCTTCACGTCGGACTGGCGCAGCTTCATCGTGTCGCCTTCGCGGAAGGCGCGGATCTCGCCTTCGGAGACCAGGCGCTTCAGCTCTTCTTCCTTGAGCCGCAGTTCGTCCAGGGCCTCATCGAAGCTGTAGTACTCGTCAGCCACGTCGGGTGCTCCTTGAGTGGGATGTGTTCGGGGGTGGGGTTGAGGGGTGGGCCGCGTCCGAAGGGGGTCTCGGGCGTGGTGTGCGGGGAGGGATCCGAGCGCCGGTCGGATCAGCGGGGCGGGTTCGCGGGCGGCAAGTCGGCGAACTGTTCCTCGAGGTCCTTGTACTTGTACTCGGACTTGTCGTTCAGACCGTCGAGCTGCAGGTCGAGCGCGATGTTGCGCGCGCCGACGAGGCGCACGCCTTGGCTGCTGCCGGATCCGCCGGAGGCCTGGTAGACCGCGAGGTGCGGGTTGACCGTGTCGATCAGGTAGAGGATCGACGCACCGGTGATGTCGATGCCCGTCACCGCGATCATGCGGTTGTTCGAGTCGGCCGTGGCGTAGCCCGCGAGCCCCATCGGCTGGGTCTGCGTCTGGGTCTGCGGCGGCGTCGTCGTGCCCCCGCCCTGCTTGGCGGAGGGTTCGATCGCGAGGCCGATCAGGGCGAGCGCACTGCCGGCGGCGAGCAGCCAGCCTTGCTTCCGGTGGAGGGTCGATGTCATCGTCGAGGGGCGGGCCGCGCGGGCCCGACGGAGGGGCGATATCCTAGCGGCAGGGTCCGGTTGCCACCAAGCACCGATTTCCTGCCCTACCAGTCCCCGAGGTCGCCCGAGATCTCCTCGAGCAGGTCCTTCAGCGTGACCAGCCCGAGGGGCGCCTCGGGCGGGCCCACGACCGCCAGGCGTCCGCCGGAGATGCGCAGGCGCAGCAGCGCGCGGTGCACGGAGAGCTCGGGGTCGAGGTGCGGCACCGCCCGGCGATGCGCGAGGACGGGACCCGCGGACCGCTCCGCCAACACGTCGAGCTGATGCAGGTAACCGGTGACCGCCCCCGCGGAGCAAACCGGCAGGCGCGTGTGGCTCGTGACCTCGACCGCACGGCGTTGGTCGTCGTCCGAGGCGTCGGCGTCGAGGAAGCGCACGTCTTTCCAGGGTACCATCGCGCGGCGCACCGGGATCGACTGCAGGGACAGGGCGTTGCGCGCCAGCTCGACGGCGTGGGGCGTGATCTCGCCGGACCCGGCGCCCTCGTCGAGCACCGAGAGCAGGGCCGCGCGCTGGGGACCGTCGACGGCGCGCTCCCCCACGATGCCGCTGATCCGCTCGACGAGGTGCGTCATGCCGCGCAGCAACAGAACCAGCGGCGAGAAGATCACCAGGCTCGCGAGCACGCCGGGACCGCAGGTGCCCATCAAGCGGTGCGGGTGCCGTCTGTAGAGTTCCTTCGGGAGCGCCTCGCCGAAGTAGAAGGCGAAGGGAGTCAGGCCGAGCGCCAGGATCGTCTGGCGTCCTCCCGGACCGAAGCCCCACTGCTCGAGCTGGTGGTCGAGGACCCAGGTGGCGAGCTCGAGTCCGAGCGTCGTGCCGATCAACATCGTGATCAGCACCCACGCGTCGCGGCGCACGAGCGCCAGCAGGATGCGCGCGCTGCGGCCGCCGTGCCGCGCCTCCACCTCGAGGCGCGCGCGCGAGAGGCTGTACAGCCCGGTCTCGCAGCCGGAGTAGAAGCCCTCCATCACGACGAAGAGCGCGGCGAGCAGCAGGGCGACGATGGAAGTCATCGGACGCTCCCCCCCGACGTCGCCGAGATGTCGAGCTGCACGATGCGGCGGCCGCGCAGTTCCTGGACCTCGAAGCGCAGGGGGCCGATCTCGAGCGTCTCGCCGACGCGGGGGATGTGGCCGAGTTCGGCGGTGACGAAGCCGCCGACGGTCTCGAACTCGGTCGGCACGATGCGCGTGCCGAATTCCTCGTTCCAATCGCGCACGGAGAGCGCGCCGGAGACGCGGTAGCGACCTTCGCCGAGCGGCACGACGGGTCGGTCGCGTTCTTCGCCTTCGACGCGCAGGTCGCCCACGATCTCCTCGAAGACGTCCTCGATCGTCACGACGCCCGCGGTCCCGCCCCACTCGTCGACTACGACGGCTTCCGTCGCGCGGTCGGCGCGGAACTCGTGCAGCAGGTCGAGCACGCGCGCCACCTCGGGCACGAACTTGACGGGCATGACGAGCTGCGAGATCGGTTTCTCGGGGTTCAGCAAGAGATCGCGCAGGCGCACGCAGCCGAGGACCTGGTCCACGTCGCCGTCGACGACGGGCAGCCAGCTCATGTGCCGCTGCAGCGCCTGTTCGACGAGGTCGCCCAGCTCCGCCTGCACGTCGAGCAGCAGGCAGTCGACGCGCGGCGTCATGATCTCGCGTACACGGATCTCCTCGAGTTCGATGATCTCGCCGAGCATCGCCGCCTCGTCGCGCTCGAGCAGGCCGTCCTTCGCCGACTTCGCGAGGACTTGCTCGAGCATCTCGGAGCTGATCCCGACGGCCTCCGGAACGTGCGTGTCGAGCGCCTTGAAGAGCAGCTCGAGGCTCCACGTCACCGTGGCGCGCACTGGTGCAAGGATGCTCACCAGCACGCCGATCGGAACGGCGAGCGCGCGCGAGATACCGACGGGCGCGCGGTAGGCGATGCTCTTCGGCAGGATCTCGCCCAGGAGAAGCAGCGCGACCAGGGCGACGAAGCCCGTGATCACCACGGCCCGCGGACCGTCGCCGTAGCGCAGGCGCGAGGCGACGGCGAAGAACAGCACGTTCACGAGCATGTTGCCGAGCAACACAGTGACGAGCAGGTCGCGCGGCGCGGCGAGCAGGCGACGCACGCGGTGCCCCGCGTGGTCGAGATTCGCGCGGCTCAAGCTGAACATCGCCGTCTCCGACGCGCTGAAGGCGGCGGAGCAGGCCGCGAGCACGGCGAGCAGCAACCAAAGGTGCGCTTGATCTCCCATCAGGACGGACCGCCGCCGCTCGGGAAGTGCAGCTCGACGCGGAATCCGTCGCCGGGCGTACTGGAGAGGCGCACGGACCCACCGTGCGCGCGCGCGATGTTGTGCACGAGCGCGAGGCCGAGCCCGGTGCCCTTGCCGACTTCCTTGGTCGTGTAGAAGAGGTCCGAGACGCGCTCCAGCTGGGCCGCCGGCACGCCCGGTCCGTCGTCCGAGACGACGATCACGCTCTCGTCGGCCTCGCGGCGCACCTCGACGTCGACGCGGCCACCCTTGCCGCGTTCCTCCAGCGCATCGAGCGCGTTCACCAGTAGGTTCAGCACCGCTTGTCCGACTTCGCTGCTGGAGCCGACGACGAGCGCGGGGCCGCCGGACTCGTGCAGCAGGATCGTCACGCCGAGCCCGGCGGCGCGGTGTGCCACCAGCGCGACGGCGTCGCGCGTCGGTTCGGCGAGCGCGAAGGGCGTGTCGTCCGCCGCGCGCGGCGTGAGGCGCAGCAGCTTGGAGACGGTCTCGCGGATGCGTTCGAGGCCGCCCTGCAAGAGGTCGTGGTAGCGGCGACGCTTCTCGGGCTCGATTTGGTCGCGCCGCAGGACGTCGACGGCGTTCAGCATCCCGCCGAGTGGGTTGTTGATCTCGTGCGCGATGCCCGCGGCGAGCTCGCCCATCGCGGCGAGGCGCCGTTCGCGCAGCACCGCCGCTTCCGCCTCGCGCGCTTGCGCGGTCGCGCGCGCGACCTCTTCCTCGAGGTGCTCGTGGTATCCGCGCACCTCCGCCGCCATCTGGTTGAAGCTGCGCACCAGGTCGGTGATCTCGCCGGACTCGCTCGGGACCTCGAGGTGCACGCCGAATTCGCCGGCGGCGAGGCGTTGCGAGCCTTCGGCCAGACGCTCGAGCGGATCGAGCACCGAACGGCGCAGCACCGCGAAGCTGCCCAGCGACAGCAGGAGCGTCGTCGCCGCGAACCACGGCAGCAGCAGCGACAGGAGCTCGCGCGCGCCGGTGCGGTCCGGCAGCTGGTACCAGCAACCGCCCCAGACACGACCGAGACGATCGACGATCGGCAAGGAAACGCCGCCGTGCGGGCCTTCGAGCGCCGAACCGACCGAGATCGCGTCCGCGAGCGAGCGGTAGATCGTCGCGACCTCGAAGGTCGACTCGCGCTGCACGCTGCCGAGCGGGAAGAGCACCACGGCGCGGTCACCGAGCTCACCGCGCGGCCCGAAGTCGAGGTTCGCGCGCACGACGACGGCGTCCTCGAAGAGCTGCCAGTAGCCGAGCTCCAGGATCTCGCCGATGCGCGCCCGGCCGTCGGGGCCGATGGACGAGGCGAGCGCGGAGTTGAGCACTTCGCCCGCGCGGTCCACGCTACGCGCGCGGTCGTCCGCGACGCGTCCGGTGACGTACGCGAAGACCGCGCCGAAGATCAGCAGGTTCACCACCAGCACGGCGACGAACACGCGTTGCCTCAGGGAGAGCCTCATGCGATCCCCCGCCCCGCGGCGTGCCTCGCCGCGATCCAGCTGGTTC
This sequence comes from Planctomycetota bacterium, assembly GCA_020638835.1. Taxonomy (GTDB): domain Bacteria; phylum Planctomycetota; class UBA1135; order UBA1135; genus JACKHV01. The sequence continues at coordinate 261,715 of JACKHV010000005.1, forward strand.
CCCTGGGATCTGGGTCGTTCATCCGCGTCGATCAGGTGCCGCCGAGCGTGCTCATGATCGTGAGCAGCGGCATGAACAGCGCGACGACGATGAAGCCCACGAGCACGGCGATGACGACGAGCATCAGCGGCTCGATCAGCTTGAACATCGCGTCGATCTTGCGGTCGACCTGCGTCTCGTACGCGTCGGCGACCTTGATCAGCATGTTGTCGAGTTCACCGGTCTCCTCGCCGACGTCCACCATGTTGACGACCATGTCGTCGAAGACGCCCGACTCGCCCATCGGGCGCGCGAGGCCTTCGCCTTCGCGAACCGTGCGGCGGATGTCCTCGACCGCACCCTTCAGGACCTCGTTGCCGGTCGTGTCGCGCACGATCTCGAGCGCTTCGAGGTGCGGAACGCCCGCTTGCACGAGCGTGCCGAAGGTGCGCGAGAAGGCCGCGATCAACGCCGTGCTCAGCACGTTGCCCATGATCGGCAGCTTGAGCAGCAAGCGGTGCACGCCGTAGCGGTACCCGCCGCCCTTGCGCATGGCGGCGCCGTGCATCATGAACAGCAGCACGGGCAGGCCGAAGACGAGGTACCAGTACGAGACGACGAAGTCGCTGACGTCGAGCAGGATCTGCGTGATCGGCGGCAGCGAGACGTTGAACGACCGGAAGATCTCCTGGAACTTCGGGATCACGAAGACGATCACCGCGGAGACCACGCCGAGCGCGACGACGAGGATCACCGACGGATAGATCAGCGCGCCGCGGACGGTCGACTTGATCGCCGCCGCCTTCTCGCGGAAGTCGGCGAGCCGCCGCAGCACGCGGTCGAGCACACCACCCGCCTCGCCGGCGCGCACCATGCTGGAGAAGAGCGAGTCGAAACAGCGCGGGTGCTTGCCCATCGCCTCCGACAGCGGGAGGCCGCCGGCGACGTCTTCCGTGACCTCGGCGAGCACGTCCTTGAACGGACCTGGGCGCGTCTGTCCTTCCAGGATGGTCAGCGCCTTCACGACGGGGATGCCGGCCTCCGACAGCGTCGAGAGCTGGACCGTGAAGTCCGTGACGAGCTGCGCGGGGACGCGCCCGCCGCGGCGGCGCTTGGGAGCCGCGGCGGCGGTGGGTCCGGCGGATCCCGCGCCCGTGGCGGTCTGAGCTGTGCGGCGGATCTTCTTGGCCATCTTCGGTGAGAGCTGGGTGACTGGCGGCGGGGATCAGAGCGTGGTTTCGCGCAGGACTTCTTCGATCGTAGTGCGCCCCTCGGTCACGGCGCGCAGGCCGCTCTGGCGCAGAGAGCGCATGCCGGATCGCGTCGCGGCGTCGCGCAGGTCCTGAGCGCCGGCGCCTTCGAGGATCGCGCGACGGATCTCCTCGTCGATGCGCATGATCTCGTAGATGCCCATGCGCCCCTTGTAGCCGGTGTGGTGGCAGACCTCGCAGCCCTTGCCGTAGTGCAAGGTCGCGCCGCGCAGCGACTCGCCGTCGGGGCCGAGTTCGATCAGCACTTCCTCGTCGGGCGTGTACGACAGCTTGCAGTCGGGGCAGATGGTGCGCACGAGGCGCTGCGCGATGATCGCTTCCAGCGTCGCCGAGATCAGGAACGGCTGCACGCCCATGTCGACGAGGCGCGTGACGGTGCTGGGCGCGTCGTTCGTGTGGATCGTCGAGAATACGGTGTGGCCGGTCAAGCTGGCTTCGACGGCCGTCGTCGCGGTCTCCTCGTCGCGGATCTCGCCGACCAGGATCTTGTCCGGGTCCTGGCGCAGCACCGTGCGCAGGACTTGCGCGTAGCTCACGCCGATGTCGTCGTTGATCGGGACCTGCACGATGCCCTGCATGTCGTACTCGACCGGATCCTCGACCGTGATGATCTTGATCGTCTCGTCCTTGGCTTCCTGCAGCATCGCGTAGAGCGTCGTCGTCTTGCCCGAACCCGTCGGGCCCGTGACGAGCACGATGCCGTGCGGCAGTTGGGTCAGCGCGCGCAGGGCGCTCTCCTCCTCGGCGATCAGGCCGAGCGCGGCGAGCTCGAGGTTCACCGTCGAGCGGTCGAGCACGCGCATCACGCAGCCTTCGCCCGAGATGCCGGGGAGCGTCGCGACACGCAGGTCGACCGCGCGGCCGTCGATGACGAGCTCGATGCGGCCGTCCTGCGGCAGGCGGTTCTCGGTGATGTCGAGGTTCGACATGACCTTGATGCGCGAGACGAGCGGGATCGCGAGGTGCTTCGGCGGTCCTTCGATCTCGTAGAGCGAACCGTCGACGCGGTAGCGGATGCGGAATTCGTCGCCGAAGACCTCGAAGTGCACGTCGCTGGCGCGGTCGCGCACCGCGCGGAAGAGGATCGAGTTGAGCAGGCGCGCGACCGGCTGGCTGGCCGCGGCCGACTCGAGGTCGACGCCGCGCACGGCGGCCGCCGCGTCGCTCATAGCGCTCGCCAAGTCTTCCTCGCCGTACAGCTCCCCCACCAGCTCGCGCAGGCGTTCCGCGTCGGCGAGGGCGCCGCGCACTTCGCAACCCGTGGTGAACGAGAGGTCTTCGAGCAGCGCGGTGTTGAGCGGATCGCCGATCGCCACGACAAGCGTCCCGCCCTCGAGGCGCAGCGGCAGCACGCCGTACGCGCGCGCCGTGCTCGAGTCGATCTTGGCGAGCGCTTCGTCGGTCGGCTGGAGTCCGTCGAGGTCGATCGACTCCATGCCGGCCTGCTCGCCGAGAGCCGACACCACGTCGGCCTGCGTGCAGTGGCCCAACTCGACCAGGCACTGCCCGATCAAGCCGCCGTCGGCGCGCTGCACGCCGAGCGCTTCCTGGACGTGCCCCTCGCGGACCACGCCGCGGTCCTTGAGGATCTGTCCGAGGAGTCGACGCCCCTCGCTCACAGGCGCGCCTCCAGGTCCTTCGGATCTTGAGCGGCGTCGAACGCGACATCCGCCGTGATCAGGTCGCGGCGCACGAGGTCGAGCAGGTAGTCGTCGAGCGTGACCATGCCGAGGCGCCGCGACGTCTGGATCGTCGACTGGATCTTGTTCGTCTCGTTCTTGCGGATCAGGTTGCCGATGGCCGGCGTCATCAGCATGACCTCGAAGGCGGCGATGCGTCCGGTGCCGTCCTTGCGCGGCAGCAGCGCCTGCGAGATCACGCCGATCAACGACACGGACAGCTGCGCGCGGATCTGTTCCTGCTGGTTCGCGGGGAAGGCGTCGATGATGCGGTTCACGGTGCGCGCGCTGCCCGTCGTGTGCAGCGTGCCGAACACGAGGTGACCGGTCTCCGCGGCCGTGATCGCGGCCGAGATCGTCTCGAGGTCGCGCATCTCGCCGAGCAGGATCACGTCGGGGTCCTGGCGCAGCGCGCGTCGCATGGCCTCGGGGAAGTCGGGAACGTCGGTCCCGACCTCGCGCTGCGTGACCAAGCCCTTGCCGTGCGAGTGGAAGTACTCGATCGGGTCCTCGATCGTGATGATGTGTCGATCCTGGTTCTGGTTGATCCAGTCGAGCATCGTCGCGAGCGTCGTCGTCTTGCCCGAACCGGTGGGACCGGTGACGAGGACCAGGCCGCGCGGGCGGCGCAGCAGTTCCTGCACGGCCTCGGGCAGGCCGATCTCCTCGAAGGTCAAGAGGCGCGACGGGATCAGACGCAGGACCGCGGAGTAACGGCCCCGCTGCCGGAAGACGCTGGCGCGGAAGCGGTCGCCGCTCTGGTGCGCGATGCCGAAGTCGGTCGAGCCGACCGTCTGGATCTCCTGCCAGTGCTTCTCGTCGCACAGCTCACGGCACAGCGCTTCGGTGGCGGCATCGTCGAGCGTCTCGGGAGCGAGCGCGACCAGGTGCCCCTTCACGCGTCCGACCGGCGGCCGACCCGGGTTCAGGTGCAGGTCGGACGCGTCGCTGGAGATGGTCTTGTCGAGGAGTTCTTGGACGCCGGTCATCGTGGAGCTTCGGGGTTCGGGCCAGGATCACAAGGAGGCCGCGACGGTGCTGTCGACGCCCGCGACGCGCATCACTTCGGTCGCGCTCGTCACGCCGGCCACGACCTTGCGAGCGCCGTCGCGCTTGAGCGGGCGGAGGCGCCCCATCGAGATTGCCGTCGCGCGGATCTTGTCGACGCTGTCGCCCTGGAAGGCCATCTGGCGCAGCTCCGCGCTCATCTCGAGCAGCTCGTAGAGCGCGACGCGGCCACGGTATCCGCTGCCTTCGCAGCGCCGGCAGCCGCGCGGCCGCTTGAAGCGTTGGCCGGAGAGGTGCGTCGGGTCGAGGTCGAGCGCGCGCACTTCTTCGGCGTGCGGTTCGTACTCCTCGGCGCACTCCATGCACAAGCGACGCACGAGGCGCTGCGCGACGATCGCGTGGACCGAGGCCGAGACGAGGAACGGCTTGACGCCGAGATCCTGCAAGCGCGTGAGCGCGCTCGGCGCGTCGTTCGTGTGCACCGTCGAGAACACGAGGTGACCGGTCAGCGAGGCCTGGATCGCGATCTCCGCCGTCTCGAGGTCGCGGATCTCGCCGACCAGGATGACGTTCGGCGCGCAGCGCAGCATCGCCTTGAGGATGCGCGAGAAGCTCAGGCCCACGCGTTGGCTGACCTGCACCTGGTTGATCCCGCCGATGTGGTACTCGACCGGGTCCTCCGCGGTGATGATCTTGACGTCCGGACGGTTCAGCTCGGCGAGCGCGGCGTAGAGCGTCGTGGTCTTGCCGGAGCCCGTCGGGCCGGTCACGAGCACGATGCCGTGCGGGCGCCGGATGACGCGCTTGAACCACGCGTAGTCCTCGGGATCGAAGCCCAGCTCGGCGAGGCCGATCAGGTTGGCGCTCTTGTCGAGCAAGCGCATCACGATCGTCTCGCCGTGGTTCGAGGGCAGGATGGAGACGCGCACGTCGACCTCGCGCCCTTCGAGGCGCAGCGCGATCCGGCCATCCTGCGGACGCCGCTTCTCGGCGATGTCCATCGAGGCCATGATCTTGAGGCGCGAGACGAGCGCGCTGTGGAGGTGTTCGGGGTGCTCCGCGATGTCGCGCAACATGCCGTCCACGCGGAAGCGGATGCGCACACGCCCGTGTCCGGGCTCGATGTGGATGTCACTCGCGCGCTGCGTCAGCGCGTCCTTGAAGGTGCGCGTCACGAGCCGGACGATCGGCGCGTCGCCGTCCTCGTCCCCCGCCTTGCTGCCCATCGACGCGGCGATGGTGTCCTCGCTGCCGGCGCCGTAGTAGCGCTCGATGGCCCGCTTCAGCGCGGTCGGCGCGGCGATCGCGCAGGTCACCTCACCGCCGATCAGGAACGAGAGCTGATCAGCGAGGATGCGCTTGAAGGGATCGTCGATCGCGACGACCAGCTTGCCGCCCTTCTCGGTGAGCGGGAGCAAGCCCTGCTCCTGCGCGAGCTCGGCCGGCACCTTGGCCAGCACGGCTTCCCCGATGCGTCCCTTCTCGAGGTCGACGAAGGGCATGCCCTGCTGCTTCGCGAGCGCCCGTGCGATCGGGGTCTCCTCCGCGAATCCGAGCTTCACCAGCGCCTCGCCGAGGCGCATCCCGCCGTTGCGCTGGTACGCCAGAGCCTCGGTCAGCTGGGCCTCGGTGATGACGTCGGCTGCGACCAGGATTTCACCGAGGGCTCGTGTCAAGGGATGCGGAGGGGACGGGAGGCGGGAGGGAGGCGCGGGGGTGCGGAGGATAGTCTCTCGGGAGAGCCTCGGCAAAGCGCCGGCGCGGGGACTAACCCTCCCGGGCGCCGCGGTTTCGATGCACGAGCGGCGCGGCGCCCGAACGCCGAGCGGGGTCGCCGGTCTCGACCGACGACCCCGCTCGTTGGCGTGGCGATGGAACCGAAGATGTCACTTGGCCCCGCCGCGGCAGACGCCGGTGATGCGGAGCGGGATCTCCTTCTTGGTCGGGTGGTCCATGTCGACGACCAGCATGCCGCCGAAGGATCCGCGCTTGTCTTCCGGCAGGCCCTCGAGGCGCAGCTCGACGTCGATCGCGTTCTGGCCCTCGACGGGCTTGACCTCGGCGACGAAGAACTCGGCGAGGTCCCAGTCCTCGTAGGCGCCCGGCTCGTTCGGCACGGGGAGTCCGACGATGCGCAGGCTGGGCGTGTGCTCGGAGAGCAAGTAGTTCGCGTCGTGACCGTCGATGCGGACCGAGCGCGTGCGCAGTTCGCCGGGGCGCACGAGGCCCATCGACAGGTAGGCGGGCGTGTAGGTGAACGGACCGACGACTTCGGCGGAGACGGTGACGCTCGCCTGGTACTTCTCGGACACGTCGCCTTCCCGGAGTTCCTGTCCTTCGATCTCGATGTCGCTGACGAGCTGCAGTTGACGCGCGAGGTTGCCTTCCGGCAGGTCGGGTCCGAGGGCGACCGTCAGTTCCCAGGAGCGCGAGCGGCCGTCCGCGTCGGGGTTCTTCGGCTCGAGCGTGACGCGCGCGCCGGCGGGTTGCGTGTGCTCGAGGATCGTGAGCATCATCGGCTGCCCCTTGGCGGTCGAGATGGAGGCGGTCTTGATGACCTCCTCACCCACCGAGATCTTGCCGAAGGTCAGGAAGCCCGGGTTGATGTTGAAGAAGGGGTCGATCGACGCCGTCATGCCGAGCTGCATCGTGGCGCGCGGGTCGTTCGAGAAGACGTTGATGCGCACGGTCTGGTTGCCGCGCTTGTTCTTGGTGTGCATCTTCGCCGGCAGCTCCATCTTGCTGCCGGGTTTGATCGGGTCGCCGTAGACGTACTCGACCATCTCGCCCGCTTCGTTCTCGACGAGCAGCTTCGCGACGGTGCAGCCGCAGGTCGGCTTGATCTGCGTGATGATCAGGTCCTGGTTGCCGGCCGACTGCAGGTCGTAGGTGTGGTGCAGCACGGCGCCCTGCGTGACGCGACCGAAGTCGACCGAGTCGCGGCCGATCTCGTAGGTGACGCGCGGACCGTCGCCGCTCGCGATCATCTCCTCGTTGACGACGATCGGCGGAGGGCCGGCGACACCGTGTTCTCCCGGTCCGTGGTCGTGGCCGGCGTGCGCATCGTTCAGCGCTTCGCGCGCGGCGTTCATCTCCGCCGCCTTCGCCTTCATGTCGACTTCTTGCTCGGCCTCTCCGTCGTGAGCGTGATCGTCGTGGGCGTGGTCGTCGTGACCCGACGTCTCGGCGTGGTTCGCCGCGGCGAGGTCGTCCGCGTGACCGCGGTCGGCGTGCGTGGAGGCGGCCTGACCGTCGGTGGTCGCGGCCTGATCGGAGCCGCCGCAGCTGACGGAGAACAGCAGCGCGGCGGGAGCGAGGGCGGCGAAGAGAAGGCTGTTCGAGGAGAGGAATCGAGTCATCGCACTGGGTACGGTCGGGGTGTACGGTCGGCCGGGGGCCGGGGGGCGGAAGTCCGTCGGGGCTCGTTACGACCCCGAGACCGGCTCGGCGAGCGCGGGGGTGGGAGTTTTTTCTCCCACGGCCCGGCGGCGGGCTGCCGGAAGACCTCGGGGCGGTGCGAGGCCGGACCGGCGGGGGAGAAGCATACGAGACGGATCGGCTGAGCGTCGAGATCACCCGCTGCCGACCCTAGAATTTCTCGCGTGTCGCCCTCATTCCTCCGCGCTCGCCGCCGCCGCTCGATCGGCTCCGGGACGCTCGTGGCCCTCGCCCTGGCCCTCCCGGGAGCCGGCTGTTGCCTGAATCCGCCCGCCGCGGACGTGATCCTCGACCTCGGTTTCCGCTCGCCGGAACAGACGCTGCTCACGTTCCAGACCGGGATGCGGGGCGATCTCCCCCGCCTCGAGTACGCGTGCCTCTCCAGCGCCTTCCGCGCACGTGAGGGCCTCTCCCAGCTCGCCTACCGCGAGTTCCGGGACCGCTGGATGGAAGAGAATCCGTGGCTGCGCAAGGGCGTGGCCGAGGCGGAACTCGTCCGGCGCGAGGACCTGGCGCCGGGCGCCGTGCGCCTCTACCTCTCGAGTTACGGTCAGCGCTTCGAACTGGTCCTGGTGCGCGAAGACTTCGTGCAGGCCTACAGCGGAGAGCGCCTGCTGCACGACGAGTTGATCGAGCGGCTCTCGCTCCGGCTCGGCACCGAGGACCGCGAGGACGGCGGTCGCGAGGTCTTCGCGGACGCGACCCTGCCGGTCGGCACGGGCGACGCGCCGGTGACGGAGCTGCGCGTCGGCTCCGAGTGGAAGATCGACGACGTCCGCGAATCGAGCGGCCCGCCCCGCCCCCTGGAGAGCTGATTCCCCCCACTCCCGCTTCCGAGGATCGAACATGCCCCGCCCCACTGCACGAACGAAGCAACCCCTCCTCTCCTCGGACCGCGGTCAGCCGGCACAGGGACGCTGGGTCTTCCGCTTCAGCGGCGAGCGCGCCGAGGGCAACCGCGAGATGCGCGACCTGCTGGGCGGGAAGGGCGCGAACCTCGCCGAGATGTGCAACCTCGGACTGCCGGTGCCTCCCGGCTTCACGATCTCGACGGAAGTCTGTCGCTACTACTACGCGCACGGACTCAGCTACCCCGAGGGGCTGCAGCTCGAGGTCGAAAATGCGCTTGCTGACGTCGAGCGCGCGATGGGCAAGCGCTTCGGCGATCCGAACGATCCGCTGCTCGTGTCGGTGCGCTCGGGGGCGCGCGTGTCGATGCCGGGCATGATGGACACGGTCCTGAACCTCGGTCTGAACGACGAGACGGTCGAGGGCCTGGCGCGCGTCTCGGGCGACGAACGCTTCGCGTGGGACGCCTACCGCCGCTTCGTGCAGATGTACGCCGACGTCGTGCTCGGCGTGAAGGCGCGCGAGGAAGGCGGGCCGAGTCCCTTCGCCGAAGCGCTCGACGAGCTCAAGGAGGACCGCGGTGTCAAGAACGACACGCAGCTCACCGCGAAGGACTGGCGCGAGCTGGTCGCGATCTACAAGCACATCGTCGAGGTCTCGACGGGTCGCAAGTTCCCTGAAGACCCCATCGCGCAGCTGGACGGCGCGATCGGCGCGGTCTTCGGCTCCTGGAACAACGAGCGCGCGATCACCTACCGCGCGATGCACGACATCCCGGGCGACTGGGGAACGGCGGTGAACGTCGTGGCGATGGTTTTCGGCAACCTCGGTCAGGACTCCGGCACGGGCGTCGCGTTCACTCGCGATCCCTCCACCGGCGAGAAGCGCTTCTACGGCGAGTTCCTGATGAACGCGCAGGGCGAGGACGTCGTCGCCGGTCTACGCACGCCGGAGCCGATCTCGGGGCTCGAGAAGCACTCCCCGAAAGCGTGGAAGGAGCTGCTGAAGATCGAGAAGCTGCTCGAGCGCCACTACCGCGACATGCAGGACATCGAGTTCACCATCGAGCGCGGTCGCCTGTTCCTGCTGCAGTGCCGCAACGGCAAGCGCACCGGCACGGCCGCCGTGCGCATCGCGGTCGACATGGTCAAGGAGCGCATGATCTCCAAGGTCGAGGCCCTGCTGCGCGTGCAGCCGTCCGCGCTCGACCAGATCCTGCAGCCCGTCTTCGACGACAAGGAACGCAAGCAGGCCATCCGCGACGGACGGCTGCTGACGCGCGGACTCAATGCCGGTCCCGGCGCCGCCTCGGGTCGCGCGGTCTTCGACTCGCGCTCGGCCGTCGAGATGGCCGCGTCCGGCCCCGTGGTGCTGATCCGCACCGAGACCTCGCCGGAAGACATCAAGGGCATGCAGGCCAGCGTCGGCATCCTGACCGCGCGCGGCGGCATGACCAGCCACGCGGCGCTCGTCGCGCGGCAGATGGGCAAGGTCTGCGTCGCCGGCGCGGGCGAGCTCGAGATCGACCACAAGAAGGGGCGCATGCGCGTGGGCGACGCCGTCGTCGCGCAGGGCGACTGGGTCTCGATCGACGGCACCACCGGCGAGATCTTCCAGGGACAGCTGCGGACGCAGGACTCCGAGGTCGCGCGCAGCGTCCAGCCGAAGCGCGGCAAGCGCAAGCCCTCGGCCAAGGCGCCGATCGTGGCGGCCTACGAGAAGCTGCTGACCTGGGCCGACGAGGTGCGCACCTTGCGCGTGCGCACGAACGCGGACCAACCCGACCAGTGCCGCACGGCCGTCGCGCTCGGCGCGGAGGGCGTCGGACTCTGTCGGACCGAACACATGTTCTTCGGCGAGGACAAGATCGAGGCGATGCGCGAGATGATCCTCGCCGACGGTCCCGAAGCGCGCGAGACCGCCCTCGCGCGCTTGCTGCCGCTGCAGCGCAAGGACTTCGAAGGCATCTTCAAGGAGATGGGCCGCCTGCCCGTCACGATTCGCACGCTCGATCCGCCGCTGCACGAGTTCCTCCCCCACGGCGACGCGGAGATCAAGGCGCTCGCGAAGCAGATGGGTCTGAGCCCGGCCGTGATCCGTGCGAAGGTGGAACAGCTCACCGAGCTGAACCCGATGCTCGGACACCGTGGCTGTCGACTCGGCATCACGTACCCCGAGATCACGCGCATGCAAGCGCGCGCGATCTTCGAGGCGGCGTGCCGCGTCCACAAGAAGACCGGCGTCCGCCCGCAGCCCGAGATCATGATCCCGCTGATCGCCTCGCGCGAGGAACTCTCCTTGCAGGCGGAAGTGATCCGCGAGGTCGCCGAAGAAGTCTTCCGGCGCGAGAAGACGCGCATCCCCTGCCTGCTCGGCACGATGATCGAGTTGCCGCGCGCCGCGCTCGTCGCCGGCGAGATCGCGGAGGAGGCGGAGTTCTTCTCCTTCGGAACGAACGACCTGACGCAGACGACCTACGGCATCAGTCGCGACGACGCGGGCAAGTTCATCCCGATCTACATCGAGCGCGAGATCTTCCGCGCCGATCCCTTCGGCACGCTGGACAAGCGCGGCGTAGGACGCCTGATCGAGATCGCCGCGATGGACGGACGCGCGACGCGCCCGGACCTGAAGCTCGGCATCTGCGGCGAGCACGGAGGCGACCCGGACTCGATCGCGTTCTGCCACCGGGTCGGACTGCGCTACGTGTCCTGCTCGCCGTACCGCGTCCCGATCGCGCGGCTCGCCGCCGCGCAGGCGGCACTGCGCGCCGCGCTGTAGGGAAGTACGGGATAGCGTTCGCCTTTCCAAAATGGCGCGGGCCGGCGCATGTCGCCGACCCGCGCCACTTTGGAGAGGCGAACGCTATCCCGTACTTCTCTACAGCGCCGACAGGCGCACGCGCGCGTCGACCGCCAGACAACGCGTCGGATCAGGGGACGCCATCAGCGGGTTGATGTCGAGCTCCGCGATCTCGGGGAAGTCGCGCACGAGCTGCGCGACGCGCAGGAGGACTTCCTCGAGCTTCTCGAAGCAGACCGGAGCGTTTCCCCGCACGCCCTCGAGGATCGGCAGCGCCCTCACCGAGCGCACCATCTCGTGGGCGTCGCGGTCGGTGAACGGCAGAACGCGAAAGGCGACGTCCTTGAGCACCTCGACGTAGATGCCGCCGAGGCCGAACATCAACAGCGGACCGAAGGCGGGGTCGTGCGACATGCCGATGATCACTTCGCGCGCGTCGGTGACCATCTCCTGCACGAGCACGCCTTCGAGGCGCGCGTTCGGGACGGAGGCCATGCGGTCCTCGAGCTCGCGGTAGCCCTCGCGCACGCCTTCTTCGCCGTCCAGCCCGACGAGCACGCCGCCGAGGTCGGACTTGTGCGAGAGTCCCGCGCCCATCGCCTTCAGAACGACGGGTCCGGCGATCTCACCGGCGAGCTGCGCGGCGGCGTCGGCGTCGCGCGCCACGCCCGAGCGCGCGAAGGGCACGCCGTAGCACGCGAGCAAGCGACGCGACTCGTCGAGGTCCAGCTCCGTGCGCCCGCTCGCACGCACGTCGGCGATCAGGCGCTTCGCCAAGTCACTGTCGTCCTCGAACTCGATCACCTTGCCGGGCACGCGCGACCGGCGTTCCGCGTACTCGACCATCATGCCCAGGGCGCCGACGGCACTCTCGGGGAAGTGGTACGCGGGGAAGCGTTCGCGACCCGTTCGCTCCCGCGCCCGCTCGCGCACGTCGTCAGCGCCCATGAACACGCCGAGGCACGGCAGGCCCGCCTGCTCCGCAGCGTCCGCGGCGGCCAGGTAGACGTCCGTCGGATCGTGCATCACCGTCGGGACGCAGATCACGATCAGAGCGTCGTAGTCGCCGGTCTTCGCCAGCGCCTCGATCGCGGCGCGGTAGTGCCCCGTCGTCGCACTTCCGATCAGATCGACGGGGTTGGTGAGCGTCGCTTCCTCGGGCAGGATCGCGGCCAGCTCCGCGCGCAGCTCGGGCCTCGTCTCGGGAAGCTCGAGCCCGCGCGCGACGAGTGCGTCCGCCGCGAGGATGCCCGGGCCGCCCGCGTTCGTGACGATCCCGACGCGACGGCCGCGCGGGATCGGTTGGTTCGCGAAGGCGCGCGCGACGTCGAAGAGCTCCTCCACCGAGTTGACGCGCTGCACGCCGCACTGGTCGAGCAGCGCGTCGACAGCGACGTCCGCGCCCGCGAGCGCCCCGGTGTGGCTGCTGGCCGCGCGCGCGCCGAGTGCGGTGCGACCCGCCTTGACGACGAGCATCGGCTTCTCGCGCGTGACGCGGCGCGCGAGCTTCGTGAAGTTGCGCGGGTTACCGAAGCTCTCGAGGTACATCAGGATCAAGTCCGTGCCCGGGTCGCGTCCCCAGTACTCGATCAAGTCGTTGCCGGAGATGTCGGCCTTGTTGCCGATGCTGGCGAACTGCGAGAAGCCGAGCCCCAGCGAGGCGGCGTGCTCGATCAGCGCCGCGCCGATCGCACCGGACTGCGAGAGGAAGGCGACGTTGCCGTGCAGCGGCAAACGCTCGGCGAACACCGCGTCCATCCGCACGTCGGGCGCCGTGTTCAGGATGCCCATGCAGTTCGGGCCGACCATGCGCATGCCGTACTCTTGAACCACGGCGAGCAGTTCCTTCTCGCGCGCCACGCCGTCCCCGCCGATCTCGTTGAAGCCCGCCGAGATCACGACGAGGCCGCCGACGCCCTTCTCGCCGCACTCCCGCGCCGCCGCGATGACGAACTTGGACGGCACGACGAGGATCGCCAGGTCGACGACGTCGTCGATCGCGCTGACGGACGGATAGCACTTCATCGAGTGGATCACGTCCGCGCCCGGGTTCACCGGGAAGAGCTTCCCCTGGAACTCGAACAGGATCAGGTTGTGCAGGATCTGCCAGCCGAGGCTGCCCTTCCTGCGGGACGCGCCGACGACGGCGATGGACTTGGGGCGGAACAGACGGTCGAGGCTGGCGGCTTGCATGAGGGATCCGATGGCTGCGGGGAGCGTCCCGGATGGTAACGCTCCCCGCTCGCCGCGCCTCTACGGAGAAGTACGGGATAGCGTTCGATTCTTCGGGCGAGGGAGAGAGCCGGCGCTTCCAGCGCCCGCTCTCTCCCTCGCCCGAAGAATCGAACGCTATCCCGCTCACTTGCCGAGCGGCATCGTCTGCAGCTCGTCGAGCAGGCGCACGACGAGTCGCACGACGCGGCTCAGCTTCTCGTAGTCGATCTTGTCGGGCGTGTCCGACGGGCGGTGGTAGTCCTCGTGGATCCCCGCGAAGAGGAAGGCGACCGGGATGCCCAGGCGCGCGAACTCCGCCTGGTCGGAGCGGTGGTAGTAGTCGTCGGCGCTGTCCAACTTCGGGAAGCCCTCGAGCGGCGCGAGGCGCATCGCTGCTTCCGCGATGGCGTTGTACTGCTTGTGCTCGCGCGTCGGCGTGATGAACAGCTCGTGCGGATCGTTGCGGCCGATCATGTCGATGTTGAGGTCGGCGACGACGCGGTGCCCCTCGGGCAGCAGCGGGTTGTTCGACCACGCCTTCGAGCCCCACAGCCCCTTCTCCTCGCCGGAGACCCACATCAGCATGACCGTGCGCTTCATCGGACCGTAGGCCTTCAAGGCGTCGGCGACGGCGAGCACGCCGGACGTGCCGGATCCGTTGTCGTCCGCGCCGTTGAAGATCTCGCCGCCCTGCACGCCGACGTGGTCGTAGTGCGCGGAGACCAGGATCACTTCCTTGCTGAGCTCGGGGTCGCCGCCCGGCCACAGTCCGCAGACGTTCTTCACCATCAGGTGTCCGTCCTCGGCCTGCATCACGCGTTCTTCGGTGAAGGTCAATCCGGTGTTCGTGCCGGCCTTCGGGAACCAGTCGGCAGCGCCCGTCGAACCGGTGCACGCGGCGAGCAGGCGGACGGTGGCGGGTCGATCCAGGTAGACGGTGGGCGTGCTCGCGCGGGATTGGCGCTCGCCTTCCCCGCGCGGGAAGCGGACGTCCCCCTTGACGAGACTGTCGAAGCGTTCGCCGCCGAAGCGGTCGACGAGCGGCTCGCCCGAATAGTCGGAGCTCTGCACCACCAGCAGTCCCGCTCCGCCGAGCTTGCTGATCGCGCGCAGGACGCCGCGCGTTTTCATCTGGTCCCGATCGAGAACCATGGCCCAGCTGCCGGTCAGGTCGAGTCCTTCCAGCTCGTCGTCCGACCCCGAGCCGATCGAGACGACCGGACCGCTGACCGTCGCGGACTCGTCGACGCGCCAGGTGCCGAAGTAGTAGTCTTTCGCGAGCTCGAGCTTCTGTTCCCCCGCCTTGCTCGTCCAGCCCGCCCAGCAGGCGTCCGCGTCGAGCGCCGACGAGACCAGCGGATACTCGTAGAAGTAGCTCTCGCCGGCGCCCGGCGCGAAGCCGAGCTGCTGCAGTCGCGCGCGCAGGAAGTGCGCCGCGACCTCGAGCTCCTTGGAGGGCGTGTTGCGCCCCGCCATGGCGTCCGAGGCGATGAAGTGCAGGTCCGCCGAGATGCGTTCGGGCTGCACCTCCTGGAGCGCGCGGACCAGCGCGGGCGCAGTGTCGACCGTCGTCGACTCGACCACGGCCACGACGGCGCCCTCCTGAGCGGGAGAGAGCGCGGGGACGAGACAGAACAGACCGCCCGCGAGGGCGATGCCGGTGAGGGTACGGATCATCTCGAGTGGGAGCTTGGGAACGGGCCGTGCACGGTCCGTCTTCGGACGAGGTACTCGGCGGATCAGGTGGTCCGGGAGCGCAAGAACTGGACGGTCGAGGCCTGCATGCGCTCGAGGAAGGGCTCGAGCTGTGCACCGGAGGGATCGGCGAGGTCGTCCAGGTTCGCCCGGCACCATTCGCAGTCCATCTCGTCCAGGTGGAATTCCACGAACTGCGCAGGGCCTTCGGGGAGATTTCCGGAAAGCCGCCGCGCCAGCCAGTACCGCGCCGGACAGCTGACTCGGCCCGCGCGCCAGATGCCCGCCACGTTGAAGTCGAGGTGGCTCGTGCCTTCTGCGGTCGACTCCGAGAGCGCCGGCAGCAGCTCGCCGGAGGGGTCCCGGCGGAGCGCCAATTCGCGCAGCCGCTTCAGCGCCCGGAACTTGATCCCGGCCACCGAGGTCTCGTCGCGCAGGTTGAAGCGCTTCCACGTGTCGCGGTTGCGCCACCCCCCGCTGAACAGGGCCTCGACCACCATCAAGCGCACGAACTCGCCCTGCTGCCAGGTCTCCTGGACCCAGTCGCGCAGCACGTCGACGAGCAGTTCCTTGCCCTGCGAGGCGAGGTCGGTGCCGTGCACGATCTGACTGGGCGTCTCCTCGGCGGTGGCGAGTTCGTCCATGCCCGGCAGGCTCTCCGAGGAGTCCGCGGGCTCGCCCTGCCCGATCGTCCGCCGACGGCGCAGGTAGTCGATCGTGCGGTTGCGGCAGATGCCGAACAGGTACTGCTCGAAGGTGTAGACGCGGTCGAAATTCGGGATGCCGCGCACCGAGCCCAGGAAGGTCTCTTGCACGATGTCTTCGCGCGCGCCGACGTCGGGGATGCGCCGCGCGACGTACGCCAGCAAGCGTCCGCAGTAGTTGCGCTCCACGCGCAACCACTCTTCGTCGTCGAAGGCCTGCAGCTTGCCGATGTCGGGGGTCCAATCGCTCATGGGGAGGTTCTCACGGCTTGCTGAACAGCAGCACGAGCACGGACATCGCGGCCGCGCCGAGGACGGCCAAGAAGATCATGAACAGCAAGAGGTGCATCGACTCCTTCACGATGCCGCGTTCCCCGTTGCCCTTGGTCCGCTTCAGGCCGGCTTGCGCGAAGCCGGTCATCCCGCGCAGCAGCGAGACCAGCACTTCGAAACCCAACACGAAGGTCGCGAGGATCGAGCCGAACATTCCGCCGGACGCGCGCGGAGGCACGGGGATCGTTCCGGCGGCCGGCGCGGCGGACGCGGCCGGAGACGGCGCGCGGGACGCGGCGGGTGTGCGTTTCGCCGGCTTGGAGCTGAGCCCGTCCCAGACGCCCTTCGCGACGTCGACCGCGCCGCGCGTCAGGACGGCCGCCGTCTCGCGCAGCTCGCCGGACTGCGGCGTCACGGTCTCCGACGCACGCGGCCGCGGAACGGGAGAATCGGCCACGCCGTCCTCGAACTCGAAGCGGATCGAGTCGCCCTGGCGCGCGCTCTGACCGAGGTCCTCGAGCAGCTCCTCGACGGTCTGGTAGCGGTCCGCCGGACCGAGGCGCACGCAGCGCTCGACGACGCGACGCAAGTCCGCCGGGAAGTCCGCCGGGAAGTCGGGCGGCGCATCGCCTTCGCGCACGACGAGCCCTCCGGGCCCCGTGGGATGGAAGGGCGGCTCGCCGGCGAGCGACTCGTAGAACATCACGCCGAGCGAGTAGATGTCCGCGCGGTGGTCGGCGCGACTGCGCAGGATCTCGGGCGCCATGTAGTGCGGCGTCCCGCGGCCGAAGCTGAGCGTCTGGCGCCCTTCGGTCATCAGCTTCGCGAGGCCGTAGTCCCCCACGCGCGCGACGTCGCCCTTCAAGAACACGTTGCTGGGCTTCAGGTCGAAGTGCACGAGCCGACGGTCGTGCAGCGCGAGCACGCCGCGACAGGTCTGCACGAAGATCGCGAGCGCCTGTTCGCGCGTCATGCGCGACTCGCGCAGCCGCCGCGCGAGCGTGTCCTCCCCCGCGTAGCCCATGACGACGTACGGCACGCCGAGCACCGAGCCGAGGTCCTCGATCGAAACCAGGTTGGGGTGGTCGATCACCGCGAAGTGGCGCACTTGTTCGAGCTCGCGCTCGATCGCCGCGCGCTGCGCCTCGTCGTCGATCTTGAGGAACTTGATCGCGTACGCCTTGCCGATCGAGTGCTTGCGCGCCTTGTACACCTCGCCGAACGCGCCTCCCCCCAGGCGGTTCTGGATCTCGTAGCCGGGCACGAAGTCCGGCTCACGGAAGCGGTTGTAGAAGACTTCCCAATCCATCATCGGAGGCGCGATCGGCGCTTCGGGCCGGACATGGTACGGGCATTGCGCGTCCCCCGCACGCCCGCGCCCAAGACGCAGGCGCTCGAGCTCGTGGTTCGACGCTTCACCGCCACTCCCCCGATCCGCGCACGGTGGCGGCGCGCAGCGTGATGCCGAAGGGCGGGCGGCCGGCGACGCGCTCGCCGACGGTGATGCTGAGCGGCGCGACCGGCGGGAGCTCGACCTCGACCTCGGGAGCGGGCGCGTCCGAGCCGCTGCGCCGCAGACCGGCGGGCGAGACGCAGCGCAGGCGGTCGCCGTTCAGCTCGAGGTGCAGCTCGCTCGCCTCGCTGCGCACGACCATGTGTCGGTCGGTCCGTCGCCCGGTGCGCACGCGTCCGGCGGGACCCTGCGCGAACAAGAGGACGCGGTTCGCTCCCTCGCACTCGACGCCGCCCTGGAACTCGAGCAGGGCGGAGCACGAGCCGGGATCGGGCAGGCGGAAGCGCAGCGAGACTTGCGGAGAGAGTTCGACCAACGCGCCGTCGATGAGCGCCGCGCCGCCCTCGGACACCTCGGCGCCCTCGACGCGCACGACGTGTTCCTGCGCCGGCTGGATCATCCAAGCCGGCCCGCCGTGGAAGGACTCCGAGCGCAGGATGCGCGCGTGCACGGCATCGATGTCGCCGAGGATCGGAAGGTCGGCGCGCTCCGCCGAGCGATGACCGATCACGACTTCGTCGCCGCCGATCGCGATGTAGTCGCCCGCGTCGTCGACGGCGAGGTGGAAGCGCAGCGGTCGGCGGCCGGGAGTCGGTCCGGGCAGGACTGCGTTGGCCGGCGCGGCTGCGGGCAGCGGGGCAGGAGCGGACGGCGGAGCGTCCGCGCTCTCGCGCCGCATCTGCGCGAGCAGTTCCCCCATCGCGAGCCGCGCGCTGCTGCGCACATCGCTGCGCGAGCGCTCGTCCTCCGATGCCGGACCGCTCTCGCCGTCGAGCCGACGACGCCACTGTCGCGCGCGTTCGGGGTCCTCGCGCTCGGCGCGCGCGAGCAGGCGTTCCGCTTCCTCTTGGCGACCCTCCGCCGCGGCACGCGCCGCTTCGCGACAGACGACGTCGACGACGCGCTCGCGCAACCGCAGCGCCTCGTCGGAGAGCGCGAGGCACGGATCGGCGAGTCGTTCGAGCGCCGCCTCCGGTTCACCGCCCAACAAGGCGCGCCGCGCCTCGTGGAGCAGGAGGCGGCGGCGCAGGAAGGACGGCAGGGAGGGCGACATGGAGCGGGTCGGCGTGGGGCCCCCTCTGCGCGGCCGGCCCCCGGTCATTTCGAGCGGGAGGCGCCGCGCGGATGCGCCCCCGCCGAGGCGGATCAGACCCCCGTGACGACGCCGCCGCCGGACTGGCGGGCGGCGAAGAAGCGCTCGCGCGCTTGGGCGTAGAGGTCTTCGCGACGGCGCACGTCGGGGTGCGGCGCGCAGGAGATGCCGACCGAGATCTGCAGCGCGTCCCCGACGAGGTCACGCAGGCCCGACTCCTCGGCCGAGCTGCGCACGCGTTCCGCCATCACGCGCGCGCCGTCGGGGCCGGTGCGCGGCAGCAGGAACAGGAAGGACGACTCGTCGAAGCGCCCGAGCACGTCGGTGTCGCGCGAGGCACCCAGGATGATCCCCGCGAGCTGGCTGAGCACGCTGGAGTCCGCCTGCCCCTCGAAGCCGAGCATCACGCACGACAGCGGTTCGCCGAAGCGCTGCGCGCGCTTGAACTCCTCGTCGAGCTTGTAGTTGAGGAAGGCGTAGTTGAAGAGGCTGGTCTCGGGGTCCGTCAGCGCGGACACGAGGCTCGAGTTCGGCCGCTCGGTGGCAATGTCCTTGAGCAGGTCCTCGGGCAGCTCGGGGCGACCGGAGTCCTTCGAGCGTGCGTCCTGCGGCAGCGGCGGACGCGGACCCGCGTGGTCGGCGAGCGCTTCGCGCAGCTGGCTGGCCGTGATCGGCCGCGTCATCAGGCCGGAGGCGCCGCAGAAGTGCGCGATCGCTTCGCCGGACTGGTTGCCGTGTTCCGCGAGGACGAAGGTGCGGCAGCGTGCGCGGCCGGTGAGCTTGCGGCAGATCTCGTAGACGTTCGCGCCCCGCAGCCACTTGTCGATCAGGATCACGTCGCCGGCCACGGGCGGACGCGCGAGCAGGCCTTCGACGGTCTCGACTCCGCTGATCTCCCAGCCCTCGAGCGCGCTCGCGGCGGCCCGACCTTGGGCCAGCAGGGTCTCGTCGGTCGTCAGAATGTGGATCGTTCTCAGGCCGTCGGCCATCGCTCTCACTCCTTGCGGCTGCGTCGGGGGATCGGCGGCGGAAATCCGCCCAGGGCGCAGGGTGCAAAGCCGCCGCGTCGCTTGCCAGGGCGGGTACTCAGAATTCGTCGTCCCGACTCCTGGGTGTCCCATCTGCAACAGCCCGGGGGTCGAATCGCGCTGCGCGGTACATCCCGAACCGCACCGCGGGCCTCGGATCCGAGGCTCAACTCCCGCAACAGCGCTTGAACTTCTTGCCGCTGCCACAAGGGCACGGGTCATTGCGGCCGAAGCGCATGGAGACGGCCGGCTGCCGCACGGTCGGCGCTCCCCCCTCTCTCCGTTCCAGCCAGTACTCGTGGACCTGGAGAGCGAGCGACGGGACGATCTTCCTCAAGTGCTCGAGTTCCTCCGCCGCGTCAGCGAGGGGCGGAAGCTCCCCCGCGACGACGCGGAGAGCATCCAACGAGGGGGCGTCGGACTCCCGGTCGTCCAGCCATTTCGGATCGAGCTCGACAGCAGCGAGGTATCCGGTGCACCAGTCGCTGAACTCCACGTCGTCGTCGAAGTCCGTCCAGGAGAACAGCTCTCCCCGCATCAAGCCGCCGACGATCGTATTGTAGTGTCGCATGAGCAACACATGGATGGCCTGGTACTGCTCGACCGAGTCCCAGACCTGCTCGGGGAAGACGACCGGATGCCAGACGCTTGGCAGGATCGTCGATGGAGCCGAAGCGACCGCCGTCAGCAGGCCTTCGACGCCGGCGTAGACGATGGAACCCGGGCTGCGGTCCAAGAAGCCGGCCAGCTCATCGAACTCTGCATCGCTCAGTTTCCGGGCGAGGTCGGTATTCACAGTGGCGGCTCCAATCGCTAAGTCGCGCGAACTCGTCGCGCCGATCGGTCGAGGTCCTCGCGCGCACCACCTACCGCCGGAGCGTCATCTGAGCGGCCCTGGGGCGGCGCGTACTCAGGTGATCCACTCGTCCCGGATGTCGTAGTTCGCCGAGACGGTCTGGACGTCGTCGTTGTCCTCCAGGGCGTCGATCAGGCGCATGATCCGCTTCGCGTCGTCCTCGTCGTCGACGACGACCATGTTCTGCGGCACGTGCGAGGTCTCGGCCTGTTCGACCTTCAAGCCCGATTCTTCGAGCGCTTGCTTGACGGCGACGAAGTCCGAGGGCGCGGCGTAGATGGTGGCGTACTCGCCGTCCATCTCGAGGTCGTCCGCCCCCGCCTCGAGCACGATCTCCATCAGGTCGTCCTCCGAGCGTCCTTCCGTCTCGACGACGAACACGGAGCGGAAGTCGAACTGGAAGCCGACGGAGCCGGTCGCGCCGAGGTTGCCGCCGTGCTTGTCGAAGATGTGCTTGATGTCCGGGCTGGTGCGGTTGCGGTTGTCGGTCAGGCAGCTGACCATCACCGCGACGCCGGCGACGGCGTAGCCCTCGTAGACCAGTTCCTCGAACTCCTTGCCGTCCGCGTCCTCGCCGGTGCCCTTCTTGATCGCGGCCTCGATCTTGTCCTTGGGCATGTTGGCGGCACGGCCCTTCTCGACCGCGAGGCGCAGGCGCGGGTTCGCCTCCGGATCGCCGCCGCCCTGGCGCGCCGCGGAGATGATCGCGCGCGCGAGCTTGCTGAAGAGCTTGCCCTTCTTGGCGTCCACCGCGTTCTTGCGGTGCTTGATGTTCGCTGAGTGTGAGTGACCGGCCATGTCGCGAGGGCGCTTGCAGCGCGGAGAGTGGGTGTACTGACGGTGCTTCTACGACAGGCACCGCGGAGAACTCCGCGCCCCCCGCGAGGGAGACGACCACCCCGAACTTCGGGGCAGCAAGGAGGCGCCGCGGTGCCTGTTCCCGCCGGCGGGCCGAGCCACCGACGGACGATTCGAACGATTAGCGCTTCGAGAACTGGAAGCCGCGACGTGCACCGCGACGACCGTACTTCTTGCGTTCCTTCATGCGGCTGTCGCGCGTGAGCAGGCCGTTGTCCCGCAGCACTTCCTCGAAGCCGGGGTTCACGTTCTTCAGCGCGCGGGCGATGCCCATCAGCACCGCGTCGGCCTGACCGGTGACGCCGCCGCCGTCAACCTGGCAGAACACGTCGTAGTTGCCGGTGGTCTCGGTCGCGACCAGCGGCGCCTTCGCGCGCTGCTGGCACTGGAGGGTCGGGAAGAACTCGTTGACGTTCTTGCCGTTGACGATGAAGGCACCGGCGCCGCTCTTGATGCGGACGCGGGCGATCGCCGACTTGCGACGACCGAGGCCCCAGGTGTACGGGTTCTTGACGGCCATTGGATTAGAGCGTTTCGATCGTCGTGGGCGACTGGGCGGCGTGCGGGTGTTCCGCGCCGGGGTAGACCTTGAGGTTCGACAGCATGGTTCTGCCGAGCTTGTTCTTCGGGAGCATGCGGCGCACGGCGAGCGTCACGATGTCGTTGGGACGACGCTCGCGAACCTCGGTCGTGCTGAGCACCTTGCGACCACTCGGGTAACCCGTGTAGTGCTGGTACTCCTTGCCCTCGTTCTTCTTGCCCGACATCACGCTGTGGGCCGAGTTGATCACGACGACGTGCGTGCCGCCGTGCTCGCTGGGCGTGTAGGTGGGGCGATCCTTGCCCATCAGGCTGGTCGCAATGCGCGCCGCCATGCGACCCAGGTTGTGCTGGGAGGCGTCGAAGAGGAGCCAACGGTCCTCGACATCGGTGGCTTTGACGTGGGTGGTCCGCATCGGATCGGTCTCGTCTGGGGGGAGGGCCGGTGGGCCCGGGCTTTGGTGGATTGGCGGCCGAGCGGGCCGCGCCAAGAAGAAGGAGAGGGCGTTCCGACGGAGACGCACCCCGCGTCGACACCCCGTTGGAGGGGTGCCCGGAGGGGCGATCCACCGTCGAAGGGCGAAGAGCCTATCCGGGCCCGGGACGTTCATCAATGCCTTTCGGGCGATTCGGAGGCCGGGAAGCCGGTGATCCGGAGCCAGTCCGGGGCCCCCGCTCCGCGCGGCGCGGCGACCAGCACGCTCACGCCCTGAGGCAGTCCCGCGGCCAGCCAGCCCGGCGGCCCGGCTCCCTCCGCGACCGGACGAGCCGGCGGCGGGAAGGCCGCACCGGGGTCCCAGTCCGCGAGCGCCGTCCAGACGCCGTCGGCGCTGCGACGCCAGACTTCGCGCAGCGCGTGGACCGGCCGGCCCGTGCCCGGGTCGAGCGGCGCGGCCTCGAGGCGGCGCAGGAGGTGCACTTCTCCCCCCTCCGCACCCAGCGTCGCGCGCCCGGTCGGCTCGACGACGAAGCGCGCCGGCTCGCCCCCGCGCACGTCGAACCACGTCGCGCCCCCGACCGTGAACTCGAGGCGTTCGTGCGCCGAGCGCACTTCGAGCCACTGGTCCCGCGCGAAGTCTCCGTCGACGCCGCGCAGCTCGCGACCGGCCGCGGGAGCGCCTGGGAGCGCCACGATCAGCGCCCCTGTGAGCGCTCCGGCCCCCACCGCGGCGCGGGGCCGCTTGCGCAGACCGACGAGCAGGACGGTCCCTCCGAACAGGAGCAACCAGCGCGCGCGATCGGGGCGTGGCCGTGCGGGCAGGACCGGCGGATGTCCGCGGCGGCCGATCGCGCGCGGTGCCTTGCCGGGTCCGCGCGCGTCATCGGCGAGGACCTTCGCCGATCCCTCGGCGGGTGTCGTGGTCACGCGAAGCGCGGAGGCCGCGGCGGGGGGATCCAGCTCGGCGAGGCTCCCACCGCCGAAGGGCAACGACACGGTGCGCACCTCCCCCGTCGCCAAGCCGATGCGAAGCTCGCTCTGCACGCCGAGCGCCTCGAGGCGCACCGATTGCAGCGGCCCGCGCAGCTCGACCGGTACGTCGAAGCACGCGCTCTGCGCGTTGCACGGCAGCGCGCTGCCGAGCGCAAGACACAGTGCACCGAGCAGCGTGCGTGTCATGGCTCGTCGCGCGACTCGTCGCCGCGCGCTGTGCCCCGTGATCGTCATGCGGCCGCGCGTCCCACGCGCTCAGACCTCGGGCAGCTCGTCCGCCGGCTGCCAGAGCTCGACGCGGTTGCCGTCGCCGTCGTAGATCCAGGAGAACGAACCGTACTCGCCGTCCTCGCGCCCCGTCGGCTTCACGCCGCGCTCCGCGAGCCGCGCGAGCACCCCGTCGAGGTCGCGCGTCCGCAGGTTGATCATCACGCGCGCGTCGCCGTACGGAGACTCCGGCTTCGGATCGCCGTCGCGCCGCGGCATGGGCACGTTCGCCTTCATGATGCTGAAGACGGTCGGGAACGGCGTCCCGGAACCGTCGGGGTCGACCGCTTGGAAGGTCAGCCCGCTGGTTCCGCTGTCCATCCGGAACTCGAACTCCAGGCCGAGGTGCTCGGCGTACCAATCGGAGAGGCGTCCCGGATCCTCGGAGAAGAGGAACACGCCGCCGATGCCTTCGATCCTGCTCATGTCTACCTCGTTGCTTGCCGCTGCGCGCCGGATGACTGCACCGGCGTCCGAGGATGATACCTTGGCGGTGGGATCGATCGATGAAAGACACCGACGCGAGCCAAGACGAGAGCCTCGAATCCCTTCGCGCACGGATCGCGGAGCTCGAGGCGATCGTGGCTGCCCGTGACGACGAGTCCGATGGAGTCAGCCGACTCGAGCAGATCTCCACGCTGGACGAAATCAGCCGCACGATCCTAGCCGCCCAGGACATGCGCGAGGCGATGAACGCCGTGCTCGACCTGATGCTGGAGCTGTTCGACTGCGACATCGTCTCGCTGGTGCGCGCGGTCCAACCGGGTCAAAAGGTGGTGATCGCGGACTACGAGAGCCACCGTCCCGGCTTCCCCGGAACGCTCGCGAAGGGCGTCGAGCTTCCGGTCGGTCCGGAGCTACACGCGACCGTGGCGGGTATTCTGGCGAGCAACGGTGCGCTCTCTTCGTACGCCGGCGAGCTGCCGCTGCCCGAGGACGTCGAGCGTCTGTTCGGCGTGCACTCGGCGCTTGTCGTCGCGGTGCGCCCGCTGTTCGGTGATCCGTGGCTTCTGATCCTGAACCACTGCCGCTCGACGCGCGAGTGGACTCGGCGCGACCGCCGCCTGCTCGAGACGATCGCCAAGCGCTTCGTCGACATCCTGACGCTGCTCATTTCCGACGAGCACCGCCGCGCGACGGAGGCTCGCTACCGCACGCTCGTGGAGAACGCGCCGGAAGCCCTCGTCGTCTTCGACGTCGCCGAAGGTCACATCGTGGACGCCAATCAACAGGCCTGCGAGATGTTCAAGCTCGAGCGCCATGAGCTGCTGCGCGCCACGCCGGGCACGCTGAGCCCCCCGACGCAACTCGACGGTTCCGACTCGCACGAGGCCGCCTCGGAACGCGTTCGACGGGCGCTCGAGGAGGGCCCCCAGGTCTTCGAGTGGATGCACGTGGACAGTGAGGGTTCTGCGATCCCCTGCGAAGTGAGACTCGTGCGCCTCCCAGGTGAGTCGCCGCAGATCCGCGGCAGCATGATCGACATTCGGGAGCGCAAACGCCTCGAGGGCGAGCTGCGACAGTCGCAGAAAATGGAAGCCGTAGGTAGCCTGGCGGGCGGTATAGCGCACGACTTCAACAACCTTCTGGTCGCTATCCTCGGCAACGCGGAGTACGCGGTCGAGCTGCTCCCCGAGGAATCCGAGCTGCTGGACCCGCTGCGCGAGATTCAGCGCGCCGGCGAGCGCGCCGCGAGCCTGACGAGCCAACTGCTCGCCTTCAGCCGCAAGCAAGTCAATGAGCCCGCGATCCTTGACCTCAATCAGTGCGTGCGCAGCGTCTCGCGCCTGATCGAGCGCTTGATCGGCGAACACATCACACTCGTCACCGAACTCGACGAGACGGCGCCCTGCATCCGCGCCGACGCCGTGCAGGTCGAGCAGGTCATCCTGAACCTGTGCACGAACGCGCGCGACGCGATGCCGCACGGCGGCACGCTCGTGATCCGCACGACCATCGTGGAGCCGGACCACGTCCTGCTGTGCGTGATCGACGACGGCGCGGGCATGACGTCCGACCTGATTGCGCGCGCGCCGGAGCCCTTCTTCACGACCAAGGAAGTCGGCAAGGGCACGGGGCTCGGGTTGTCGACGGTGTACGGCATCGTCACCCAAGCCGGCGGTGAGTTCTCGATCGAGTCGACGCCCGGCGAAGGCTCCAAGATCTGCGCGAAGTTCCCGCGCGTCGCGCCCCCCCCCGTCGAGCCGCCGGCTCCTCCGCACTCCGAGCACGCGCCGACGCGCGCGGGCGCGGAGCGGATCCTCTGCGTCGAGGACGACGCCAGCGTGGCCTTCGTCGTCGAGCGCACGCTACGCAGCCACGGCTACTCCGTGATCGTCGCGCGCGACGGGCAGGAGGCGCTCGAGCTCGCGCGCGGCGGCCTCGAGTTCGACGTGCTGTTGACGGACGTGATCATGCCGCGCATGGGCGGCCCGGAACTCGCGCGCCGCCTGCGCGAGACTCACCCCGGCTTGAAGGTGCTGTACTGCACGGGCCACAGCCCCGAGAACCTGCCGCGCGAGTCGGGTTACGACGTCGTGCACAAGCCGTTCCAGTCGCACGAGCTGCTGGAACGGCTGCGCGGTGTGCTCGCGAGCTGAGCGGCCCGCCGGGACCTCAGCCGCGATGCGCGCGCCACCAGCTCGCGGCGCGCTCCTCGGTCCACGGCTCCAGACTCTTGATCGAGTCGAGCACCGCGAGGACGGCCGCGGTGTCCGCGGGGCGCTCGTCCATCTCCTTCGAGAGGCAGGCGCGGACGAGTTCGTCCAGCTCCGGCGGGATCGGCTGGTCCGTCCGCTTCGACGGTGCCACCGGTTCTTGCCGCAGGATGCGGTCCAGCAGGTCCGCGTCCGTCCCTCCCGACAAGTGGTGCTTGCCGGTGAGCAAGTAGAACGCGACCGCGCCGAGCGAGTAGATGTCGGTGCGCGCGTCGACGCGGTCGGGCGCTCGCAGGCGCTCGGGAGCGAGGTAGAGCAAGGTGCCGCTGATCTTCGTCGGCTGGGTCAGCTGCTCCTCGTGTCCTCCGCCGATCTCCTTCACCAATCCGAAGTCGAGCAGCTTGACTACGTCGTGGCGCCCGCCCTGCACGCAGAGCATCAGGTTCATCGGCTTCACGTCGCGGTGCACGAGCCCGCGCTCGTGCGCTTCGCCGAGCGACGCGCATGACGTGCACGACGCGTGCCGGGTCGAAGTCGCCGCTCGCGCGCACGACCTCCGACAGGTTCATGCCGTCGAGGTACTCCATGGCGCAGTAGAAGGTGCCCTCGAGCGTGCGTCCGAAGTCGTAGACCGCGATCGTGTTCGGACACGTCAGCTGGCTGGCGAGCTGCACCTCGCGCTCGAAGCGCGCGAGCGACTCCGCGTCGACAACCTCGCGCTTCAGCAGCTTGACGGCCGTCGGCCGGCGCAAGAGGGCGTGGCGCGCAAGGTAGACCTCGCCCAAGCCGCCTTCGCCGATGCGCTTCACCAGCGTGTAGGGTCCGAGCTGCGTTCCGGCTTCGACGCGCTTCCTGAGCTGCACGACCGCGAAGGACGAGGAGAGTCCGAAGACGAGGATCGCGCCGAGCAGCGCCAGCATCAGGAGCAGGATGAGGTCGACGTACCGGCGCGCCGCGAAGGCCTCCTCGGCGTCGATCTCCGTGATGAGCGCGAAGTCGTAGGCTCCCAACCAGGCCCACGCGCCGATGACCGGCACGCCGCGGTAGTCACGGTACGGTTCCATCCGCACGCCGGACGCGGCGGTGGCGCGATCGCCCAGGCGCACGCAGTCCGTGACGTCGTCGTAGATCTTCGTCCGCCGGTTGCCCTGCAGGGCGGTGTCCCTCGGGAGGCGATCCACGGGACCGCCGGGGTCGATCAGCGCGAAGTTCATCACGCGCGTGCCGTTCTCGTCGTCGACCGGCCGATCGCCGAGCCACACCGGCTCGATGCCGCGCGCGCGGAGCGCTTGCACGTAGGAGCGCCCGAAGCGGTTCTCGCTGCGCACGAAGCCGTCGCGGTCGACGGCGTACGTCTCGCTGGTGCTCTGGGCGCCGCCGTTCGCGGTGCTCAGGATGTCCGAGAACGACTTCGCGGGCGATCCGACGACCAGGCTCACGAGCACGGGGCGTCGACCGTCCGCCTTCTTCTCGCCGAACAGCACTGGTGCCTCGACCCACGCCATCGCTTCGAGGTCGCGGAGGTCGCCCGGCAGCTGCGGCCTGGCGCTGTCCCAGGACTCGGGATTGGACGGCAGCGTGAATCGGGCTGTCGCGAGTGTGGTTTGCTTGAGGAGGAGCTGCTCACCCACGAAGCGTCGGTTCATCGCCGCGAGCAGAACGCCGGAGCGGTGGATCAGCGCGTAGCCCTCGAAGTCGTCGCGTTGCAGGAGGTGCTCGAGCGTGCGAGCCACGGTGTCCTGCAGACCGTCTGCCGTCAAGTCGGCGTGTCGTTGTTCGAGCGTCGCGTTGAGATCCGTCCCGCGGCCGGCGAGGCGTCGGCTGAGCTCGGTCAGGTCCGGATCGTTGCAGGCGGACTGCACGTCGAGCAGCTGCCCCCTCACCCACTCCTCGACGTACGCGCGCTCGAGATCGAGCCGTCGAACGAGGTTCTGTCGGAGCTGGTCGTCCCAACGCTCGAGGATCGCGTGACGCGCCCAGAGTCCGAGGCACGCGACCACGACGACGATCGCGATCAACACCCAAGTCCGCGTGCTCCCGGACTCGAAGAGCCGGGAGGCGAGCGCGCCGGCGTCCGTGTGTTCGCCGAGGGCACCGCGTGCCGGAGCGGCGGCGGGCAGCGACGAAGGCGGAGTCGCGGCGACGAGGTCCTCCTCGTGGTGGTTCGCGAGCAAGCGACGCACCTGCGCGAGCAGGACGTCGTCTCCGGCGCAGGCTTCCGCGAGGTACGCCTCGCGTTGCGACTCGGGTCGCTCGAGCGCCTCCGAGAACAGCTCTCCGACCCGCCCGCTCAGGTCGATCTTCACGCCGTCTCGTCCTCGTCGAGCTGACTGCGCACCCAGGCCTTGATCAGCGTCCACTGCTTCTCGACCCAGCGCGTGCTCATGCCGAGGACCACGGCGACCTCGGGGACGGTCATGTTGCCGAAGAAACGCAGCTCGACGATCTGCGCCAGCCGGGGGTCCTGTTCGCGCAGCTCTCCGAGCAGCTCATCGACGAACAGCACGTCGTCGTCGGAGTTCGCGGTGAGCGTCAGGCCTTCCTCGAGGCTGAGCTTGCGCCGATCGCCACCGCGCTTCTCGCGCCGCTTCGACCGCGCGTGGTCCACCAGGATGCGGCGCATCGCCCGCGCTCCGATCGCGAAGAAGTGCGTCCTGCCGTTCACGTCGAGCTCGGCGCCTTGCGCCAGGCGCATGAACGCCTCGTGGACCAGCTCGGTCGGTTGCAGGCTGTGGCCGACGGCCTCCCGACTCAGGTAACGACCGGCGAGCTTGCGCAGCTCGTCGTAGACCAGCGGAAGCAGACGCTCGGGCGCGCTGTCGTCACCGCGACTCACGGCCGCCAGCTCGCGCGTCACCAGCTGCGCGGAAGTCGCGTCCGGACGCGGACGGGATCGAGAGCGTTCGACCGGATCAGGCTCGTTCGGATTCATCGTTCGTGATCTGCGCGGAAGCGGAGTCTACGGAGTCACGACCCGCAATGCTCCTTCCAGCCGCGCCCACCCGCCCGCTAACGAAAGAGGGCGGCCCCGTCGGGACCGCCCTCGTCGAGCATTGCCGGAGGCGCGATCACGCCCCCGCAGGTCGAACTAGATCCAGTTGATCGTGAGACCCTGGGTGAAGTTCGAGCCGGTGCCGCAGGGGCTCACACCGCCGGGGTCGCGGTACCACTGTTGGTAGTAGCGCGTGACGCCGGGAGTGATGTTGCCGTTCGTGACGATAGAGCTCACGGTCGAGCCGGAGCCGGTGCCGTCTGTGAAGACGACTTCGACACGCTCGGTCGGGTTGCCCATGCAGAGGATGCCGTCCTTGAACGGGAAGGAGACGAGCGTCGAGCCCTGCACCAGCATGCTGGGCTGGTTCGCACGCGCCTGCGAGACCGTGAACACGAGGTCGTCGTTCGCGACGATCGAGGTGCCCGAGGCCGTCAGGATCGCGCCGAAGCCGAGCGAGCTCTTGCAGCCCTCACCGGCACCCAGCGCCGACTCGTTGGCACAGGGGCATCCCACCACGCCGCCGCCGACGTCAGCCGTGCCGTCGCCGAAGCAGAACGGAGTCGCCAGCACGCCGCCGGAGCCGAGGATCTCCATGTCGTAGTTGTTGCACTCTCCGCCGGAGTTGGCCCAGACCACCACTTGGACGTAGTAGGTCTGCACGCTGCCCGTGGAGTTCGTCCACGTGATCGTCTCGTCGTCGCTGCCGGTGAAGCCGCGCACGAGGTAGCTGGCGAGATCGCCGCAACCGACGAGGTCGTCGTACAGGTAGATGTCGATGTCGGCCGTGGCCGTCGAGAAGAACAGGTTCACCGTCAGGACGTCGGTGTCCGCGACGGAGACCTCGTAGAAGTCCTCGTCCGCCTTGCTGACGAACAGACCCGGGAACAAGCCGTCGTTCATCGAGACCGCGTTCGAGCAATCGTCGTTGTCTTCGAAGCTGTCGTCGGAGAGCGGGTTGAGGCAGGGATCGGGGGCCGTGGCGACGTTCAGGTCGTAGTTGTTGCAACCCTCACCCACGGCGACACGCGCCGACAAGTAGGCCGTCGCGGCCGCGCCGGTGCCGTTCGACCAGGAGACCTGACCGGTACCGCCGAAGCCGAAGTCGACGTCCACCTGGTTCGCGCAGGCCGGATCGTCGAACAGGTAGAGGTCGACGTCGCCGTTGGCGCCCGAGACGTACGAGACGTCGACGGTGAGGATCTCATTGGCGGGGACGGTGACCGCGTAGTAGTCGTGGTCCGTCTCGGAGACGAACAGGCCGGTTTGGACACCGGAGGCCAGCGCGACGGCGGAGACGCAGTCGTCGTTGTCTTCGAATCCGTCGTCGGCCGCAGTCGCGCACGGATCGGGAGCGACCGTGATCTGCAAGTCGTAGTCGTTGCAGGTGAAGGTCGTGCCGAAGGCGTAGACGCGCAGGTAGTAGTCGGCGTTCGCGCCGGTTCCGTTGGCGACGGAGACTTGCTCGTTGTCCGAGGTGGAGAAGCTGCCGTCGACCTGCACCGTGCACGCCGGGTCGCTGAACAAGGTGACGTCGATGTCGCCGTTCGCGTCGATGAAGAGCACGTCGCAGGTCAGGATCTGTCCCGTGGGGACGCCCTGGATCAGGTAGTAGTCGTTGTCGTCGGCAGTCGCCTGACCGAACATGCGCAAGCCCGAGGTGAGTCCCGTCGGGACGAGCGAGGCCGAGGCGCAGTCGTCGTTGTCCTCGAAGCTGTCGTCGCCGATCGCGAGGCAGGGGTCCGGAGCCGTCGTGACGGTCAGGTCGTAGTTGTTGCAGCCCTGACCGGCCACCACTTCCGCCGTCAGCACCCACGTCGCCGCGGCGCCCGTGGCGTTGGCGTAGCTGACTTGACCAGTGCCGGCCGTGGGGAACACGGAGTCGATCTGCGTGGTGCACGCGAGGTCGCTGTAGAGGCGCAGGTCCACGTCGCCGGTGCCGCCGCCGTAGCTCACGTCGACGGTGAGCATGTCGTTGGCGGGAACCGTGATCAGGTAGAAGTCGGGGTCGACGTCGGAGACGAACAGCCCGGTGGTGGTGCCGGCACCGAGCGCCACACCGGCGCCGCAGGTGTCGTTCTCCTCGAAGGCGTCGTCGACGGGCGACGCGCACGGATCGGGAGCCGTGCTGATCACGAGGTCGTAGTCGTTGCAGGTCGCGGCGGAGAACATTTCGACGCGCACGATCAGAGGCAGCGCCACGGCACCCGTGTTCGGCCACACGACTTGTTCGTTGTCGGTGACGGAGAAGCCGCGCACGAGGTAGTCGCCGGCGGCCTCACCACCGCAGTTCGGGCTGGTGGCCGGGTCGTAGAGGTAGAGGTCCACGTCGGCGATCGCGTCGATGAACAAACAATCGACGGTCAGGATCTCGCCGGGCGGCACGCTGACCGCGAAGAAGTCGTCGTTGTAGGTGCCGCCGGTGCCTTCGACCGTGAGGCCCGTGTAGGTGCCGTTGGCGAGCGGGGGAGCGGTGACGCAGTCGTCGTTCGGCTCGTAGCTGTCGGCAGCCGGGCACTGGGCCCAGCCGTTGCCGACGAGCGCGAGGGCCGCGGCCACGGCCATGACGGGCTTGCCGAATGTGTCGAAAAGACGCATTTGTGATGTCTCCTGAGGTTTGAAAAGACTCCTGATGCCTCCGCCCTTCACCGAGCAGACACACCGCGACCACGTCAGCGGGCGCCTGCGGGAGGGAGCGGGGGGGGCCCGGAGCGCGACGCGCCGGGTTGCAGGCCAGTATGCCGATTCTGTTGCAGACTTGTAGGAGTTCTGTCTCCACGAACCCGCGTCGGACGGGCCGTGGCAGCTCAGGGCCGCTGAGGGTGGGTTCCTCTCCCGAAAATGGGCGGCCCCACCACCCTCTCGGGTGGCGGGGCCGCCGTCGACTCGGTGCGCGCGGGCGCGCGGTCGGAACTACATCCAGGTCAGCGAGAGGCCCTGGGTGAAGTTCGAACCGAAGCCGCAGGGGCTCACGCCGCCGGGATCGCGGTACCACTGCTGGTAGTAGCGGGTGTCGCCCGGCGAGACGTTGCCGTTCGTGACGATCGAACCCACCGTCGAGCCTTCGCCGCTCGAGTTGGTGAACACCACTTCGACGCGCTCGGTCGGGTTACCCATGCAGAGGATGCCGTCCTTGAAGGGCAGCGCGACGAGCGTCGAACCTTGCACCAGCATGCTGGGCTGGTTCGCGCGTGCCTGCGAGACCGTGAACACGAGGTCGTCGTTCGCGACGAGCGTCGTGCCGGAGGCCGTCAGGATCGCGCCGTAGCCGAGCGAGCTCTTGCAGCCTTCACCGGCACCCGGCGCCGATTCGTTGGCGCAGGGGCATCCTACCGCGCCGCCGCCGACGTCGGCCGTGCCGTCGCCGAAGCAGAACGGAGTCGCGAGCACGCCGCCGGCTCCGGTGAGCTGCATGTCGTAGTTGTTGCAGTCGCCCTGCGAGCTCGCATACACGACCACCTGGACGTAGTAGGTCTGCAGCGAGCCGGACGTGTTCGTCCACGAGATGTTCTCGTTGTCGGAGGCGCTGAAGCCGCGCACGAGGTAGCTGTTCAGGTCACCGCACACGATCTGGTCGTCGTAGATGTAGACGTCCACGTCGGCGATCGCGTGGCTGAACGTCAGGTCGACGAACAGCGTGTCAGCGTCGGCGACGTTGACCTGGTAGAAGTCCTCGTCCGCCTTGCTGACGAACAGACCGGCGGAGACGCCGTCCGACATCGACACCGCCGTCAAGCAAGTGTCGTTGTCCTCGAGTCCGTCGTCGGCCAGGGGGTCCTGGCAGGGATCGGGAGCGAAGCTGACGTTCAGGTCGTAGTTGTTGCAGTTACCAGTGACGGTGTCGATCTGGCAAGCCAGGTAGACGGTCGCCGGGGCGCCGGTCGAGTTGGCCCAGGTCAAGGTGTTGAAGCCGAGGCCCCAGCCAGCGCCCGTCTCGTAGGTCGTGCACGACGGATCCGAGTAGAGGTCCATGTAGAGCTCCGCGCCGACGACGTACGTCTGGTCGATCGTGACCATGTCCCCCGCCGCGACGGTGATCTCGTAGTAGTCGAGGTCGGCCGAGGCGACGAAGAGCCCGGTGTGCGAGCCGGCGGGCAGTGCGACACCGGAACCGCAGAAATCGTTGTCCTCGAAGCCGTCGTCGAGACCCGGCGCCAGGCACGGATCGGGCGCTGCCGTGAGAGCGAGGTCGTAGTTGTTGCAGTCGCCGTTCACGACGCTGACGCGCAGGTAGTAGTTCGCCGGCACCGCGCCGCCATTGGTGACGCTGAGCGAGTTGAAGCCCGCTCCCCAGCCCGCCGAGGTGACGAAGTTGGTGCACGCCGGGTCGTCGTAGAGGTCCATGTTCAGCTCCGCGATCCCAGAGTTGTACGTCTGGTCGACCGTGAGCTGATCCCCGGGCGAGACGGTGATCGTGAAGAAGTCCTCGTCCACGGTCGCCACGAAGAGGCCCGTATGCGTCGCGATCGGGAGGGCAACGGTCGACGCGCAGTCGTCGTTGTCTTCGAAGCTGTCGTCGAGGCCCGCGAGGCAGGGATCCGGTTGCAGCGTGACCGTCAGGTCGTAGTTGTCGCAGCTGCCGTCCACGACATAGGCGCGCAGGTAGAAGTCCGCGGCGGCGGCACCTGCGTTCCCGTAGACGACCTGGTTCGAACCGCCGCCCCAAGAGGCGCTGTCCACCAGGTTCGTGCACGCGGGATCGTCGAACAGGTCGATCCCGAGCTCGGCCGTCGCAGCGGCGTACACCTGGTCGACGATCACCTGGTCGCCGGGCGCGACGGTGACCTTGTAGTAGTCCTCGTCAGCGGTGCTGACGAAGAGACCGGTCTGCGTGCCGGCCGCGAGCACGACCGCGGCTCCGCACGTGTCGTTTTCCTCGAGGCTGTCGTCGAGGCCGACCTGCTGGCAGGGATCGGGCGCGAGCGTGATCTGCAGGCTGTAGTCGTTGCAGTCGAAGGAACCGCCGTAGGCGTGGACCTGGAGGTAGTAATCCTTCGTCGCGCCCGTGCCGTTCGCGCCGGCCACTTGCTCGTTGTCAGTGACCGAGGCGCTGCCCGAGAGGTAGACGGAGCAGGCCGCGTCGTCGTAGAGCGTGATGTCGATGTCCCCCAGCGCGTGCGTGAAGAGCGCATCGACCGTCAGCAGCTGTCCCGTCGGCACGTTCTGGATGACCCAGAAGTCGTCGTCGATGCCTCCGGCGTTCGCTGCACCGTGCAAGACGAGGCCGGTGGTCAGGCCCGCGGGCGCGATCGAGAAGACACCGCACGCGTCGTTGTCTTCGAAGCTGTCGTCCGCGGGACACTGCGCCGGCGCCCTGCCGACGAGGAACGCGACCGCGGCCACGGTCGAGATGGTGAGTCTGAGTGTGTCGAAGTGACGCATGTCTGAATCGTCTCCTGATTGTGAAGATCCCCTTCCGTCGCGACTTCCGCGTCAGTCGCACGACTGCGACGGGACGCATAGGCCGGAACGAAGCGGGGAGGCGAGGGGGGGTCCCGGGAGACTCCCAGGGTCGGATTCAGTATGCGCTCGGAACTCGTCGTGTGAAGGGGGTAAAAAATCGCCAGTGGAGCACGCGCATGGGCGCCCCCTTCACGATACACGCGCCTCCGAAAGTGAGCGCGGCCCCGCTCCCGTGAGGAGCGAGGCCGCGGCTCGGCGCTCGGGCGAAGCTCGGTGCCCGCCCGTCAGGAAGATCAGTTCCAGAGGATCTCGAGGCCGTTCGAGAAGTTGGAGCCGTTGCCGCAGGGGCTCACGCCGCCCGGGTCGCGGTACCACTGCTGGTAGTAGCGCAGGTTGCCCGGGAGCACGTTGCCGTTCGTGACGATCGAGCTCACCGTCGAGCCCGAACCGGTGGCGTCCGTGAAGACGACTTCGACGCGCTCGGTCGGGTTGCCCATGCACAGGATGCCGTCCTTGAACGGGAAGGCGACGAGCGTCGAGCCCTGCACGAGCATGCTGGGCTGGTTCGCGCGCGCCTGCGAGACCGTGAACACGAGGTCGTCGTTCGCGACGATGGAGGTACCCGAGGCCGTCAGGATCGCGCCG
Source organism: Planctomycetota bacterium (assembly GCA_020638835.1). Taxonomy (GTDB): domain Bacteria; phylum Planctomycetota; class UBA1135; order UBA1135; genus JACKHV01. The sequence goes on from JACKHV010000005.1 coordinate 296,911, forward strand.
TATCCGAGCGAGCTCTTGCAGCCTTCGCCCGCGCCGAGTGCCGACTCGTTGGAGCAGGGGCATCCGACCAGTCCCCCACCGACGTTCGCGGTGCCGTCTCCGAAGCAGAACGCGGTCGCGAGCACGCCGCCGGAGCCGGTGATCTGCATGTCGTAGTTGTTGCACTCTCCAGCGGAGCTGGCCCACACGACGACCTGGATGTAGTAGCTCTGCACGCTACCCGTCGAGTTCGTCCACGTGATCGACTCGTCGTCCGAGCCGGTGAAGCCACGCACGAGGTAGCTCGTGAGATCGCCGCAACCCACGAGGTCGTCGTACAGGTAGACGTCGATGTCGGCCGTCGCCGTGGAGAAGAAGAGGTCCACGGTCAGCGAGTCGCCGTCGGCGACGCTCACCGAGTAGAAGTCCTCGTCCGCCTTGCTGACGAACAAGCCCGTGGACAAGCCGTCGTTCATCGAGACCGCCGAGGAGCAGTCGTCGTTGTCCTCGAGAGAGTCGTCCGACAACGGGTTGAGGCACGGATCGGGCGCCGTCGCGACGTTCAGGTCGTAGTTGTTGCAACCCGCTCCGACGGCGACTTCCGCCTTGAGCTGGACGTTGACGGGCACGCCCGAGACGTTCGACCAGCTCACCTGGCCGGTGCCGCCGAAGCTGAAGTTGGAGTCGACTTGATTGAGGCAGGCCGCGTCGTCGTACAGGAACAGGTCTACATCGCCGTTGACACCCGACGCGTAGCTGACGTCGACGGTCAACACGTCGCCCGCGGGCACGACGACGCTGTAGTAGTCCGCATCGGTCTCCGACACGAAGAGCCCGAGGTGCGAACCGGAGGCGAGCGCCACGGCGGACGCACAGTCGTCGTTCTCCTCGAGGCTGTCGTCGACGGCGGTCGCGCAGGGATCGGGGGCGATCGTGACCTGCAGGTCGTAGTTGTTGCAGTCGAAGGAGGAGCCGAACGCCTGCACGCGGATCGCGTAGTCGGCGGCGGCGCCGGTCCCGTTCGCGACGGAGACCTGTTCGTTGTCGGAGATGCTGCCGCTGTAAGCGATCTGCGTGGCGCAGGTCCCCGGATCGGAGAAGAGCCGGAGGTCGATGTCCCCCGTCGCGTCGACGAACAGGAGGTCGACCGTCAGGATCTGACCGGCGGGAACGCCTTGGATCAGCCAGTAGTCCTCGTCGAGGCCGCCGGCGTTCGCGGCGCCGTGCAGGAGCAGGCCCGTCGTCAGACCGGTCGGCGCGATGCTGGCGGAGGCGCAGTCGTCGTTGTCCTCGAAGCTGTCGTCGAGGGGACACTGCGCGAAGGCGGTCGTCGAGCCGAGGAGGGCGGCCAGGACGACGGCGGAGGGGCGGAGGGCGGAATGGAATCGCATGATCGGAAAGGCTCCTGATGGCGGACGAGGCGCGTCCGAAGGGGGCCTCCTGCGGCGCGGATGCCAGCCGGAGGGCTCCAGGGGGGGCGGATGGGCGGGTCCGACCGCTTCGGACCCGAGTATCGAAAGTGTACGACCCCTCACCGGCGGGGCCGAAAAAATGGAAATTGCATTTCCAGCCCACCCGACGACCCGGAAAGGCGAGCGGCGGGCCTCCGTGGAGACCCGCCGCCCTCACCCACCGCGCCGCCCGAGCCGCCTACTGCCAGACCACGATCACGCCTTGGCTGAAGTTCGAGCCGCTGCCGCAGGGCGAGACGGCGGGGTCGCGATACCACTGCTGGAAGAAGTCCGTCTGCCCGGGGAGCGGCGTCACCGGCCCGGCGTGGACCACCGAGAAGGACGAGGTCCCGGCACCGGAGGCGTCGAGCGCGATCACCCCCACGCGCAAGGTCGGACCTCCCATGCAGAACAGACCGTCCTTGAAGGGCAGCGCGATCGGCTGGCTGCCGCGCACGAGCAAGCTCGGTTGACCGGGACGAGCGCCCGTCACGCCGAACGCGAGATCGTCGTTCGCGATCGACGCGCTCCCGGTCGCGGAGAGCACCGCGCCGTGTCCTTGGCTGCCCGCGCACCCCTCACCCGCGCCGAGTGCGGACTCGTTGCCGCACGGGCAGGCGCCGTCGGAACCGTCGCCCGCGCAGAAGCTCGTGCCGGGGTCGCCGCCGAGCGAGACGTCGAGGTCGTACGCGCCGCACTCGGGATAGATCTGCGGCAACGGACGGATCTGCACCTGCAAGTAGACCGTCGCGTTCGTGCTCGAGGAGTTCAGCCACGTCAGGAACTGTCCGAGCTCGTACGCGTTGCCGCGCGCGACCGGGCCGAGCGACGTGTCGCCGCAGAGCACGACGGAGTCGTACAGGAACAACTCGATCCCCGCGCTCGGCGCCGCGAACAGGGCGAGGACGTGCAGCGACTGACCACCGGGGACGTCGATCGCGTAGTAGTCCTCGTCGCTCTGGCGCAGCGTCAAGCCCGCTTGGAAGCCGGGCAGTAGGACCGCCGCGGAGAGGCAATCGTCGTTGTCCTCGAAGGGATCCTCGGGGAGTCCCGCGAGGCACGGGTCGAGCGCGGAGAACACGTGCAGGTCGTAGTCGTTGCAGTGCGCGCTGTCGATGTCGACGCGCAACACGACCGTCCGGTCCGCGCCGGTGTCGTTGATCCAGTCGACGAAGTCCGGTCCGCCGCCGATCCAGGTCGTGTCGACCTGGTTGGCACAGTCGGTCGAGTCGTAGAGGTAGAGGTACACCTCGTCCTCGACGACCGCCGCGACGTACTCCACCTCGACGGTCAGCGCGTTCCCCGCGGGGACGAGGATCGAGTAGTAGTCGACGTCGGCCGAGACGTGCAGGTTCGCCGTCGTTCCGGGCTGGAGCGGTACCGCCGCCGCGCAGTCGTCGTTGTCCTCGAAGGCGTCGTCCGTGGCGAGGCAAGGTGCGGGGACGCTCGCCACGTTCAGCACGTATTCGCCGCACCCGGCAGCTCCGCCCACGAAGTACCAGACGCGCAAGTACACGCGCTGCGTCGCGCCCGACCCGTTCGCCCACTCGAGCTGCGCGGAGCCGTTGATCCCGAAGGCGACCGCCTCCGCGCTGTCGCAGGCCGAAGTGACGTACAGCGTCAGGTCGGGACTCGCGCCGCCCTGCGCGTAGAGCATGTCGATCGTGAGCAGCTCTCCCGCGGGCACGTCGATCGCGTAGTGGTCGCGCGGATCGCCGCTGGTCCCCGACAAGTTCAGCACGGGCGTCGTGCCCACGCCGATCACGGGCGCCGCCGCGCACGAGTCGTTCGGCTCCAACGCGTCGTTCGGCGGGCTCGCACACGGCGCCGCGATGCGCGTGATCGACATCGAGTAGTTGTTGCAGTCGAGCGCCGGGTCGGCGGCGACAATGTGGACGTAGAAGTTCGTCAGCCCCGGCCCCGCGTTCGTCGCCGAGACCGACTCGTTCCCCGTGCCGCCGTTGCTCACGTCGAGCAGGTTGGAGCATCCGAGGTCCGCGTAGAGCTCGACGTCCACGTCGCCCCCGGCCACCAGGTAGAACACGTCGAGCTGCACCGACTCACCGGGGAAGACGTCCTCTACGACCCAGTAGTCCTCGTCGAGCCCGCCGGCGTGCGCCTGACCGTAGATCGTGAACCAGCCCGACAAGAAGCTCGGCAGCGGTTCGGGCGCGAAGCAGTCGTCGTTCGCGACGAAGGGGTCGTCGTCGGGGCAGTCCGCGGAGGCGAAGCCGGCGCAGAGCGCCAAGGCGACGCAGCCGACGGACAGGCGGAGCAGAGCGGGCGCGAGCGACATGACCGGACCTCCTGGGTGGCGGCGGACTCAGCGACGTGCGCGAACCGCGGTCGGCTCGCCGAGGCCCCATCCTCCGGGGGCCTTCCGAGGAGCACAAGGGCGCATCCGGAACGCTCGGTAAGATTCGCGACGCCCTTGCTCCCGCTCCGGGCGACGCAGCGGGGAACGGTCGAACTCCTCAGTCCGCACGACGCGGCCGCGCCGAGGCGATCCACACCAGCGCGCACGCCGTCGCGAGCGCGAGGGCGTCGAGCGGCGCGAGGCCCGGATCCGCGGTCACCGTCAGCGCGCGAGCCGGTCCGCTCAGCGCGCCGCCCCAGTCCGCCCACGCCGGACCGCCGCCCCCCGCGAGCATCGCGACGAGGCCCGCGAAGGCCGGCACCACGATCCAAGCGAGCAACCAGGCGGATCCGTAGCGCGTCGAACCAGCCGCGCGCCTCGACGCCGCGTTCACGACCGCCGCGCAGACGAGCGCCCAGCCCGCGCGCGGCGCGAGCTGCGACCACGCGAAGCCGCCGCGCGCGTCGAGCCACGCCGCGAGCGCGAGCGTCGGCAGCGCCAAGCCGAGCGCGAAGCCGGCGTTCAGCGGCGCGCGCCGCGGCAAGCCCGCGAGCAGCAGCCACGGCACCAGCGCGAACGCGAGCCGCGAGCGGTCGTCGAGCGAGGCGAGCGCGTCACCGCCCAGTACCGCGGGAAGCAACGCGAGCGCCGCGGCGCACCAGGTCAGCGAGTCTCCCACGCATCCGCCTGTTCGGGGGAGATGCGCGGGCGCAGGACCGCTTGGTCCCAGCGCGCGTCGAGCAGGTCCCAGTCCTCCCCCGCGGGTCCGTCGAGCAACTCGAGCGCTGCTTCGAGGTGTCGCCACTTCTGCGCGACGGGCAACTCACCCGGCGCGTCGGCGTTCGGCGCGCGGCCGAAGAGCACGACGCGGCGCCCTTCGAGGAAGAGCTGCGCTCCGGGGTTGTCGACGGAGGCCGCGCGCGCTTCGCGTGCGTCGATCAGCACGATGCCGAGGCGGTCCTGGACGTCGGGCCCGAGGTGCTCGAAGAGCGAGGTCGCGATCGCGAGCCCGTCCTCCACCTCCGCGCTGTCGAGCCGGTCGCCCGGCAGCAGCTCGTCGGTCGGCCAGTCGAAGGGGCCGAGCACGGGCAGTCGACCGCTCCCGGTGTCCGGCGGCAGCGGCCACGCGCCGGGGAGCACCACGCCGTCCTCCGCGACGCACAAGTAGAGTTCGCCGACGCGCACGCACGCGCGGGGCCGACGCAGGACGACGTCCACGCACAGCCCGTCCGGCCAGACGGTCGAGACGTCGCCGACGTGCGCGACGAAGGGCATGGCGGCGATCTCGGCCGCCGCGCGCTCGAGCGCCTCACGCTCGCGCGCCTCGATCGGACCGAGCGCCGTCAAGCGCGCCGCGATGCGTTCTTCCCAGTCGCGCGGCACCCAGTCGCGGCCGGCGATGCGCACGCGCCGCGTGTCCACGTCGTGGTGGCCCGCTGCGCGGACGGCGCTGTCGATGCGGCCGACGAACCAGGCGAAGCCGAGCAGGAGCAGGCCGAGCAACAGCGCCGTCGGCACGCGGCCGGAGCGACTCGCCCGCGGCGCACGACCGAACCGGGCGCGGCGTTCCTGCCCCACCCGCCGCTCCGGCGCCGCCCTCATCGGCCGCTCAGTTCCGGGCGTGGACGAGGCGCGTCTCGCCGCCGCCGGCCGGGGCTCCGGCCACGCCGGACTGGCGACGCGTCGCTTCCTCGATGAAGAGATCGAGGGTGGTCTGGATCTCGAGCACTTCGTCGCGGCTGAGCGTGATCGACTTGGCGCTCGACTGCGTGTGCAGCTCGTGTCCGAGCAGGCGCGAGACGAGCTTGAGGTTCGAGAGGTGACGCTGCAGGGCGCCGTTCGCGCGGGTCTGGTTGGATTCCATGGCGGCTCGGATCGTGATCGGTGCGGCGGGGAGCGTCTCGGCTCGCCTTCCAGTGCGGCTCGAGTCGGCGGGACCTGGTGAAGTCCGCCAGGCTCGCGCGGAGCCGGGGAGGCTTCTTCGGACCCCGAGGACGCGCGGCCCTCGTTGTCGGTCGACTCTCGGGGATTCGAGCCTCGGACGCGCCGCCGCTTTCCTCCTTCGAGTGCAGTTGCTTAGATACAGACATGAGAGGCTCGTCTCAAGCGCTGCGCGCAGGAACCTGCGGACCACGGCATGAGTGACGCCTCCCGCCGGGGGAACCGGCGTCCTCGCCGCAAGCGTTCGGGGGAGGTGCGCGCAGCGCGCGCTTCGTCCTCGGACGCCCCCGCCCCGACCGACGCGCCGGCCGCTTCCACGCGCAGCTTGCCGGTGGAGCACGCGCTCCCCGCCTCGGAGGATCCCCGGATGCGGGTCTGGAAGGGCTTCACGCTCTCCCCCTTCCAGGTCCAGGCCGTCGAGGCGATCCGGCGCGGTCGCAACGTGCTCGTCAGCGCACCGACCGGCGCGGGCAAGACGCTGGTCGCCGAGTACGCGATCCACGACGCGGTGCAGGCCGGCCAGCGCGTGATCTACACCGCGCCGATCAAGGCGCTCTCGAACCAGAAGTACCGCGACTTCCGCGACGACCCGCAGATCGACGTCGGCCTGATGACGGGCGACGTCACGATCCACCCCTCCGCGCAAGTCCTGATCATGACCACGGAGATCCTGCGCAACGCGATCTTCGAGGACCCGGGCGGGCTCGCCGACGTGGCCTTCGTGATCTTCGACGAGGTCCACTTCATGGACGACGTCGAGCGCGGAACGGTCTGGGAGGAGTCGATCATCTTCGCGCCGCCCGGGGTGCGCTTCATCTGTCTCTCCGCGACGATCTCGAACCTCGACGAGGTCGGCGAGTGGATCGGAGAGATCCGCCCGCACGGCATCGAGATCGTGCGGTCCGAGCACCGCCCGGTCCCGCTGCACTTCAAGTTCTTCACGGAGCGCTCGGGCGGCTTCGATCCCAAGGCACTCGAGCGGGTGCGCAAGAGCGAGAAGCACCAGCTGCGCTCGAAGAAGCAAGGCCCCCGCCGCAAGACCGGTTCACGCGCGCGCTGGAGCGTCGACCAGCCGGGCATGCCGCCGGATCCGGGTCCGCTCTTCGACGAGCTGCAGGACCAGGGTCTGCGGCCGGTGCTGGTGTTCTGCTTCAGCCGCAAGGACTGCGAGCGCCTCGCGCGCCGCAATCAACACCGCAACCTGCTCGACGGCGACGAGCGCCGGCAGATGGAGAGACTGCAAGCGGAGCTGATCGAGCTCTACCAGCTCTCCGAGAACGCGGTGCACGCGGAGATCTTCGCGCTCGCGCGCGGCGGCGTCGGCTACCACCACGCCGGCATGCTGCCCGCCGACAAGGAGATCGTCGAGCGCATGTTCACCTCCGGCCTGCTCCGATTGCTGTTCACGACGGAGACCTTCGCGCTCGGCATCAACATGCCCGCGCGCGTCGTGGTCTTCCACTCGCTGAAGAAGTTCGACGGCGTCAGCTTCGACTACATGCGCACGCGCGACTTCCTGCAGATGGCGGGGCGCGCCGGGCGACAAGGGCTCGACGACGAGGGACTCGTCTACTCTTTGCTCTCGCCCAAGGACCTGTTCGAGGCACCCCTCGCGCGGCTCCTGAGCGGCGCCTCGGAAGCCGTCGACTCGCGCTTCCGACTCTCGTACTCGAGCATCCTGCACCTCGTCGACCGCCTCGGGCGCGAGAAGCTGCACATCGCCTGGGAGAAGTCGTTCAACCAGTTCCAGCACCGCAGCGAGTCCGACAAGCAGCAGAGCAAGAACAAGCGCCGGCAGCACAAGCAGATCGAGGCGCGGCTCGACTTCCTCGAGGACCTCGGCTACCTGCGCGGCGAGGAACTCACCGCGCGCGGCCGGATGGCGCAGCGCATCAACGGCTACGAGCTGCAGATCACCGAGCTCCTGTTCCAAGGCGTGCTCGAGGAACTCTCTCCGACCGCGCTCGCCGTGGTCTTCGTCGGCCTGATCCACGAGCAACGCACGCGCGGGGAACCGGTCCGCATCCCACAGAAGTACTTCGGCGACCTGCGGCACCGCGTCGACGCTACCTGCCGCGAGCTCGCCGGACGCGCCTACCAGTGGCAGCTGCCGGACGTTCCGAAGCGGCCGGACTGGGGCCTCACCACCGCAGTGCTCGCCTGGATGAAGGGCGCCGAGTTCGAGGAAGCGCTCGACGAGGCCGAGGTCGGCCCGGGCGACCTCTGCCGGGCCCTGCGCATGGCCCTGCAGCTCATGCGGCAGGTCCGGCGGGCCATCGACAAGGACTGGGACCTCTACGAACGCCTCGGCGAGGCCCGCCTGGCCATGAACCGCGACGAGGTCGACGCCCGACGTCAGCTGGAGCTCGGCTGACCCGAAGTTGGTCCCGGCGAGATTTCACGGTTCCCTTCAAAGCCGCTTTTTTCGTATCCAGGGACGTCCGACCCTCTACTCGTGGTTGCGACCGTCGAAGCGATGGCTACACTGGCTGTCGCGAGGCGCGTCGCTCCCACGACCCGCTCCGCTGGCGCGCCGCGCGCCCGCAGCCCGAATCCACCCCTCGCGCGCCCTCCGGGGCCTCTTCGGAGGCTCACGAGCGCCTCGGGGCCCCTCGGCCGCGGACCGCAAAGCCCCCCACCGGCACGCCTTCCCTCTGACAACCCCCTCCACTCCGATCGACCGGAGCTCCGGTGCCCTCGTATCGCGAGGACGTCGGCTGCGACTCGTGCGGACCCCCCCATCCTTCCCTGCCCATGCTTCGAGCCCTCAAGACTGCTGCCGCATTGCCCCTCGCCTTGCTCGCAGCCGCCGCGCTCAGCCCCGCCGCCCCCTCGCAGGCGGCGCCCAGCACCGCCGGCTCGGCCTCGGCGGGCGGTCCCGCGCCGATCGTCTCCGAGGGTGAAGCGGTCGAGATCAAGACGCGCGACAACCTGACGCTGAAGGGCAGCATGTACGCCCCGAAGAAGAAGGGCTACCGCGCTCCCGCCGCGCTGCTCGTGCACGGCGCCGGCGAGAACCGCGCGGAGCTCGAGAAGATCGGCACCACGCTGCAGAAGCGCGGCTTCGCCGTCCTCTCGATCGACCTGCGCGGCCACGGCGACAGCGTTTCCGAGGAGTGCGACTGGTCGAAGATGTCGGAAGAGGACCGCGAGCGCACCTGGGCCTACGCCCTGCGCGACATTGCCGCCGGCGCGGCCTACCTGCGCAGCCGCGACGACGTCCACACCTCCAACCTCTCGATCGTCGGTGTGCGTTCGGGCTCGGCGATCGCCGCGCGCTACGCGAAGACCGACGAAAACGTGCGCGCGCTGGTCCTGATCGCGCCGCAGGCCACCGAACTCGGCTTCGACCTGTCCGAGGACCTGAACGAGCTCGGCGGCATGCCGACGCTGATCCTCGCCTCGAAGGACGGCCGCAACCTCGCGGAACGCATGCAGCTCGCCGCGCACTCGGCGAACGGCGACCTCGAGTACGTCGTGGTCAAGGCGATGCGCAACGAGACGAGCGAAGTGCTCTCGGACAAGCGCCTCGGCACCGAACTCGGCGGCTGGCTCAAGGACACGGTGCTCCCGAAGAAGCGCTGAATCCGAAGCGACCTCACGGAACACGACGAGGGCGGCCCCGCGGGGTCGCCCTCGCTCCGTTGATGGGAACGAAAGCGCCGTGACGACGCGCGAAAGGCGCCGGCGTCCGGTTGGATCGCGAACCCGGAGATGCTCCAATCGGTCTCCCGAAGGGGAAAGCCCGACACGTGAACCGCGACGAGATCCCCCGCCCCCCCGCCGCCGCGCGCGGTTCCCTGTTCGCCCCTGTGCGCCCCATGCCTCGGGACGCCGCGGCGGACGGATCCGGCGACGGGATGGATCGCGTGCTGGCGGAAGTGCGCCGCAGCTTCGGCTTCGAGAGCCTGCGGCCGCTGCAGGAACAGGCGATCCGCGCCTCGCTCGACCGACGCGACGCGCTCGTCGTGATGCCGACCGGCGGCGGCAAGAGCCTCTGCTACCAAGCACCGGCGCTGATCCGCGAGGGACTGACGGTCGTCGTCAGTCCGCTGATCTCGTTGATGAAGGACCAGGTCGACGGCCTGCGCTCCAACGGCGTGGCGGCGGAACTGCTCTCTTCCGCGCAAGACGCGTCGGAACGCCACGCCGTGCAGTCGGCGATCGGCGCGCGCGAGCTGCGGCTCTTGTTCGTCTCGCCCGAACGACTCGCGACTCCGGGTTTCCTCGAGCGCCTCGAAGCCGCGGGCATCGAGAGCCTCGCCGTCGACGAGGCGCACTGCATCAGCCACTGGGGCCACGACTTCCGCCCCGAGTACCGGCAGATCGGTGAGCTGCGCCGCCGCCGCCCCGACCTGCCGATCCAGGCCTACACCGCGACCGCCACTCCGGAAGTGCGCGACGACATCGTCGCGCAGCTCGGCCTGCGCGATCCCGAGATCCTGGTCGGCTCCTTCGACCGGCCGAACCTGACGTACCGCGTGCAGCCGCGCCAGAACCTGGTCGATCAGATCATGGGCGTTCTGCGTCGACACTCGGGCGAGGCGGGCATCGTCTACTGCCTCTCGCGCAAGGACGTCGAACGCACCGCGCGCGAGCTCGCCGCGAAGGGCGTCAGCTGCGACTACTACCACGCCGGCATAAGCGCGGCGGATCGCGAACGCACGCAGGACCGCTTCCAGCGCGAAGAGCTCGACGTGGTCGTCGCGACGGTCGCCTTCGGCATGGGCATCGACCGCACCGACGTGCGCTTCGTGATCCACGGCAGCCTGCCGAAGGGCGTCGAGCAGTTCAGCCAGGAGACGGGCCGCGCGGGGCGCGACGGGCTGCCCGCGGAGTGCGTGATGTTCTACTCGGGCTCCGACTACCACAACTGGAAGAACCTGATGGAGCGCTCCGCGCGCGAGGCGGCGGAGAACGGCCTGTCGGGCGCGGACGACGAACTCGGCGCGAGCCTCGAGCGGCTCGGACACCTGTGGGGCATGGCGACCGGCGCGGTCTGCCGACACCGCTTCCTCGTCGAGTACTTCGGACAGGAGTTCGAGGCGCAAGCGGACGGCTGCGGCGCGTGCGACGTGTGCCTCGGCGAACTCGCGCGCGTCGACGATTCCTTGGTCATCGCGCAGAAGATCCTCTCGTGCATCGTGCGCTGCGACCAACGCTACGGCGCCGGACACATCACGGACGTCTTGCGCGGCGCGGACACGGCGCGCATCCGCCAGTGCGGTCACGACCGGCTGTCCACGCACGGCATCCTCGCGGGTCGCTCCGCGCGCGAGATCCGACACTGGATGGAACAGCTGCTGGCTTCGGGGTACCTCGCGTCGACGGGCGGCAACTACCCGACGCTGCACCTCTCTCAGACCGGCGTGCAGTGCCTGCGCGGCGAGGAGGAACCGGTGCTCTTCGCGCTGCAGGAAGCGCCGCGAGGCAAGCGCTCCGGCAGCAAGCGCGGCTCGGAGTCCGCCCTCGAGGCCGCGGCCGCCGAGACCGGCGCAGTGGTCGACGAGGCGCTCTACAAGCGCCTGAAGGACCTGCGCCGCAGCCTGGCCCGCGAACGTGGCGTGCCGCCCTACCTGATCTTCAACGACCGGACGCTGGCGCTCTTCGCGGCGGAGCGCCCGACCGACGAGGCGGCCCTGAGGAACATCAAGGGCGTCGGCGACAAGAAGGCCGCGGACCTCGGCCCGGTCTTCCTCGAGTCGATCGCGGAGCACGCCGCTGCATCCGGATCGCAGACGGCTTCGTAGGACCTCCGGAACGGGGTCGAATCGGCGCAATCTTGCGATCACACGCGACACGCGCCACCGTGGCGCCGCGCCTCTCGCGGGCCGCGGCCCGCGCCTTCCCTTCAGCCTTCACGGAGAACCCCATGCGCACCCGCACTCTCGTCGCCGCCTTCGCCGCCATGCCGCTCCTGACCGGACTCGGCTTCGCCTTCGTCCCCCGCGACGCCGCGCTCTCGTCACCCGCCGCCCCCCCGACGGCCGCGGTCTCCTTCCGTGTCGATCCCGTCCACTCGCACGTCCTCTTCCGCACGAAGCACATGGGCGTCTCCTACGCACACGGACGCTTCAACGCCTTCGAGGGCAAGTTCACGCTCGGCGAGAGCCCCTCGATCCAGCTCACGATCGATACCTCCAGCGTCGACACGCAGTCCGAGAAGCGCGATGGGCACCTCGCGGGCCCCGACTTCTTCGACTCCGGCCAGTTCCCGCGCGCCAAGTTCAAGTCCACCAAGATCGAGGACAAGGGCGACGGCAAGTACGCCGTGACCGGTGACCTCGAGCTGCGCGGCAAGTCGAAGGAGATCCGCTTCGAAGCGATCAAGGTCGGCGAGGGCGCCGGTCCCCGTGACAGCTATCTCGCCGGACTGCACGCCGGCTTCACGATCCAGCGCAGCGACTTCGGCATCAACTACGGCATCGAGAACGGCGGCGTCGCCGACGACGTCCTCCTCGAGATCAGCCTCGAAGGCATCCGCGAGTAGGTCCTCGGCGCCGTGCCCGCCATCCGAGACCTCCTCTGGGGCATTGTGTACCCGGCCCTCGCGGCCGGGTGCACGTGGGCTTTCCTCGGCGGAGCGTGGTTCAAGCGGGACGCGCGCTCCGTCTCTTCTCTCGCCGTCGCGGCCGCCTTCCTGATCGGCTACTACGGCCTGCTCGGCGCGGTCCCGCTGGAGCCGGTCGGCGCGCGCGATTGGCTCTTCTGGATCGCGGCCGGCGGCGCGCTGATCTCCCCGCTCGAGTCGATCGAGAAGCGCGCGGTGTTCGTCGTGCGCCTCTCGTTCCTCGGCACGCTGCTGTGGCTCGTGCTCGCGAGGCAGTACGAGAACCACTGGTCGGAGGAGGCGGGCGGCAGTCCCTTCCCCGACGTGGCGCTCTGCTTCGCGCTGGGCCTCGCCGGATGGGCCGCCGTCGAACGCGTTGCGAAGCGCTCGCCGGGCGCCGCGTCGCCCCTCTCCCTGTGGGCCATGGCCGCGGGCCTCGCGCTCTGCAGCCTGTGGAGCAGCTCCGGACTCTACGCACAGCTCGCCGGCACCGTCGCGGCCGCGCTCGGCGCCGCCGTCGTGCTCGCCTGGATCAGGCCGGGCACGTGGTTCGCCGGCGGCGGAGCCGGGCTCGCCTTCGCGTTGCTGTTCGCGATCGGCTTGGCGGCACACTACTACGCGCAGCTCGACACACAGGACGCGTTGCTGCTCGCGTCGGCCCCCTTCGTCGCGCTGCTCGCCGAGTTCCTACCGTTGCGCCGCTGGTCGGGCGCGCGCGGCACGGTTCTGCGCCTCGCGCTGGTGCTGATCCCGCTCGTGATTGCCGCGCTGCGTTGCTACGCGGACTACGCGGCCCAGGCGGACGACCCCTACGGCGGCTACGGGTACTGACCCGCCCGGATCCCGACTCCCGACTCTCCTTTTCGGCCGGATCGCGCCATTCGGCGGCCCGCGCGGGTTGTCCCGCCGCGCCATGGTGGAGACAATGCCCGGATGCGTGTCCTGAGCCTACGAATCAACGGAGACCTGCACCGCACCGCCGCGCCCGCGCACTGGACGCTGCTCGAAGTCCTGCGCTACCAGCTCGGACTGACCGGCTCGAAGCAGGGCTGCGACAAGGGTGACTGCGGCGCGTGCACCGTGCTGCTCGACGGCGAACCCGTGATGTCCTGCTTGCAGCTCGCGGCGACCTGCGAGGGCCGCGAGATCACCACCATCGAGGGCCTCGCGCCGGCACACCGCGCGCGTGGCGGCGAGGGTGCCGACCCCGTCCAAGAGGCCTTCGACTCGTGCGGTGCGCTGCAGTGCGGCTTCTGCCAGCCGGGCATGATCTTGTCGGCGCGCGCTCTGCTCGACCGCACGCCCTTCCCCGACCGCCGCGAGATGCAGGACGCGCTCGCCGGCAACCTGTGTCGCTGCACCGGCTACACGCAGATCTACCAGGCGATCGAGAAGGTCGCCTGCGAAGGCGCGGGCTTCGCTCCGCCGAAGACGAGCTGGGCGCGCGAGGAGGGCGGCGACTGATGGCCGCGCGCGACAATCACGGGACGGGCGCGCCGTGGGGCGACTTTCGCGTCATCGGCAAGCCGAACCGCAAGGTGGACGGTCTGGCCAAGGCGACCGGCGCGGCGGTCTACACCGACGACATCCAGCTGCCGGGGATGCTGCACGCGAAGATCCTGCGCAGCCCGCACCCCCACGCTCGCATCGTGTCGATCGACACCTCGCGCGCGGAAGCGCTGGAAGGAGTGCACGGCGTACTCGTCGGTTCCGAGCTGCCGATCAAGTACGGCGTGATCCCGTGGACGCAGGACGAGAACGCGCTCGCGGTCGACAAGGTGCGCTTCATCGGTGACGAGGTCGCCGCCGTCGCGGCCGTCGACGAGGACTCGGCGAACGCCGCGCTCGACCTGATCGACGTCGAGTACGAGGTGTTGCACGCCTACCTCGACCCCTTCGAGTCGCTCGAGCGCAGCGATCCGACGATCCACGAGTCGAAGAAGCAGAACAACGTCTCGAAGCACGTCGAGCTGGAGTTCGGCGAGGTCGACCAGGCCTTCGAGGAGGCCGAGGTCACGGTCGAAGGCGACTACTTCTTCCACGGCACCGCGCACGCGCCGATCGAGACGCACTGCGCCGTCGCGCAGTACACGCCCGACGGGCACCTGACGCTGTGGTCCGCGACGCAGATCACGCACTACGTGCACCGCGCGTTGGCGCGCGTGCTCGAGCTCGATCCGGCGCGCATCCGCGTGATCCAGCCGGTGCTCGGCGGCGCCTTCGGCGGCAAGTCCGACCCCTTCGCGCTCGAGTTCGTCACGGCGAAGCTCGCGATGAAGACCGGGCGTCCGGTCAAGATGCTCTGGACGCGCGAAGAGGCCTTCTACGCGCACCGCGGTCGCCACCCGATGCACATGCACTACCGCACGGCCGCGCGCCGCGACGGACGTGTGACCGGTGTCGACGCGAAGATCCTGATCGACGGCGGTTCGTACTCGTCCTTCGGACTGGTCACGACCTACTACTCGGGCCAGCTGCTGACGGGGCCGTACGACTTCCCCGCCTACCGCTTCGACTCGACGCGCGTCTTCACCAACAAGCCGCCGTGCGGACCGAAGCGCGGGCACGGCTCGGTGCAACCGCGCTTCGCCTTCGAGGTGCAGCTCGACCAGCTCGCCGAGAAGCTCGGGCTCGACCCGATCGAGATCCGGCGCATCAACTTCCAGGGCTCGGACACGAAGACCGTGAACGGCCAGCGCATCACCTCGAACGGCTTCGAGCTGTGCCTCGACGAGGTCGAGCGGCGCTCGGGCTGGAAGGACCGCCACGGCAAGCTGCCGCACGGCCGCGGACTGGGCGTCGCGGGCTCGATGTACATCTCGGGCACGAACTACCCCGTGTACCCGAACAAGATGCCGCAGGCGGGCATCCAGCTTAAGGTCGACCGCTCCGGGCTCGTCACCGTCTTCACCGGCGGCAACGACATCGGGCAAGGTTCCAACTCGGTCGTCGCGTACCTCGTGGCGGAAGAACTCGGCATCCACGTCGAACACGTGCGCGTCGTCGCGGCGGACACGGACCTCTGCCCGGTCGACCTCGGCGCCTACTCGTCCCGCGTGACCTTCATGGTCGGCAACGCCGCGATCGACGCGGCGCGCAAGCTCCGTGCGCAGATCGTCGAAGCCGTCGCGGCGGAGTGGGACTGCGATCCGCGCCGCGTGCGCTTGATCGAAGGCCGCGTGATCGACCTCGAGGACGCCGACCGCTCGCTGCCCTCGCGCGAGGCCTTCCACCTCGCCGAGGAACGCTTCGACACGCTCGGCTCGACCGGTTCCTACAACACGCCGACGCTCGGCGGCGACTACCGCGGCGGCACGATCGGTGCTTCGCCGGCCTACTCGTTCACGGCGCACGTCGCGGAGGTGGAAGTCGACGAGGAGACGGGGCGCATCACCGTCGACAAGGTCTGGATCGCGCACGACTGCGGCCGCGCGCTGAACCCGATGCTCGTCGCCGGGCAGATGGAAGGTTCGGCCTACATGGGCGCCGCGGAAGCGGTCCTCGAGCACCACGACGTGAACCGCTTCGGCCTGCACCAAGGCCCCAGCTTGCTCGACTACCGCCTGCCGACCTCCGTCGACACGCCCGAGCTGCACGCGCTGATCGTCGAGAGCATCGACCCCGAAGGTCCGTACGGCGCGAAGGAAGCCGGCGAAGGCCCGCTGCACCCGTCGATCCCGGCGATCTCGAACGCCGTCTTCGACGCGGTCGGCATCCGCCTGACGCACCTCCCGTTCACCCCCGGCAAGGTGATCGCCGCACTGGCCGCGAAGCGCGAAGCCGAGGCCGTCGGCAGCGAAGAAGGAACCCGCTGATGCTGCGCCTGCCCGCATGTGAAGTCGCGAACCCGCGCACGGTCGACCAGGCGCTCGCGCTGCTCGCCGAGCACGGCGATGCCGCGATGCTGATCGCCGGAGGGACGGACCTGGTGCCGAACATGAAGCACCGGCTGTTCGAGCCCGAGCTGCTCGTGTCGCTCGCCGGCGTCGACGAACTGCGCGGCGTGCGCGAGACGCCGGACGGGATCGAGATCGGCGCGATGTCCACGCTGGCCGCCCTCGCCCGCGACGAGCAACTGATCGCGAACTACCCCGCGCTGGCGCAAGCCGTCTCGCTCGTCGCCGGCCCGCAACTGCGCAACATGGGCACGCTGGGCGGCAACGTGATGCTCGACACGCGCTGCCAGTGGTACAACCAGACCTACTTCTGGCGAAAGTCGCTCGGCTTCTGCCTGAAGAAGGACGGCGACACCTGCCACGTCGTCAAGGGCGGATCCAAGTGCGTAGCCGCCGCGTCGAACGACAGCGTGCCGGCGCTGATGACGCTCGGCGCGAGCCTCGTGCTGCGCTGCTCGACCGGCGAACGCGTCGTCTCCGTCGACGACTTCTGGAAGGCCGACGGAATCGCGAACAAGCGCGTCGAGCCCGGCGAGCTGCTCGTCGCCGTCCGCCTGCCGCGCACCGCCGCCGGGCACCGCGGCGCCTACGGGAAGCTGCGCGACCGCGGCTCGATCGACTTCCCGCTGCTCGGCATGGCGGCGCGCGTCGACCTCGACGCGTCGGGGAAAGTCGCGGACGCCGACCTCGTCGTCACCGCGCTGCAGGCCCGCCCTGTCCGCATCAAGCAAGTCGCCGAGATCCTCACCGGAACGGAACCAGGTCGCGCGAACTTCGACGCGGCGGTCGAAGCGGCCTGCACGCAGGCGGCGAAGCAGTGCAAGCCGATGCCGAACATCCCCGGCGACCACGACTACCGCCGCGCGATGGTGCCGGTCTACGCGCGACGCACGCTGCGCGCCGCCGTGGACCAGGCCGGACCGGTCCACCACATCTGATCGCGGCCCGCTGAACGGCGACGGCGCCGTGCTCGTCCTCTCGAACGAGCGCGGCGCCGTCGCGCGTCGGGGCCGGGACGATCAGTCCTGGTCGCCCAGCAGTCCGTGGGGCAGCAGGTCGCCGTTGTCCTTCGAGCAGAACTCGAAAGGCAGGTCGGACGACGCCATGTCGATCGAGGTGCTCTCGACGAGCATGGCGTAGAAGGCGGGTTCCGGGATCACGGTCGAGTTCGACTGCGCGTACTCGCCGCGAATTCGGATCCAGCCGGCCTGGATGGCACCGGAGGCACCGACCACTTCGCTCGGATCGTCGTCGCCGAGCAGCGACAGGAACTGGTTCGACGTCGCTCCCGCGAGGTCGAGCAGCGCAACGCGGTCCCAGCAACTGAACTCGTACTCACGACTGAAAGTCACTTCGTTGTCGTTGTAGATCTCGAAGTAGAGCCCCGTCGAGAAGGACGTGCCGCCGGTCAGCGCGACGAGGATCAGTTCGCTGCGCACCTGGCCTTCGATCTGCCCGAAGAAGCGCGGGATCAGGATCTCGCCCGGCGCTTCCTCGTACTCGATGCCGTTCAGGTCGCGGATGCCGTCCGAGTCGAAGTCCGTCGGGATGCCGTTCGCCCCGACGCCGCGGAACGAGACCGCGTTGCACTCGATCCCGAACATCGCGACGCCGTCGAGGATCAGCACCTGTCCGATCAGCGCGTTGTGCACGATCGGCTGGTTCGTGTCGAGGCTCTGCGCGTAGAGGTACAGGTACCCCTGCTCGGTGTCCGGGACGTGGTTCTCCGCGATCACCGTGAGCGTGTCGTTCGGAGTCAGGGTCTCGGTGCGGTTGAAGCGCTGGCAGTCCTCCCCGTTGACGTACTGGTACTTGACCTTGACGCCCTGCGTCGCGCTCGTGTTCGTCACCGTGATGTAGGAGAGCGAGCCCGGACGGCTGTCGTACTGCGGGTACAGCAGCAGGCTGCCGGGACGACGACGGTCTCGCGGACCGCTGGCGCACTCGCAGAGGATGTCGACGGTTACCGTCGCGGTGGCTTCCAAGCTCGTGACGTCTTGCACGCCGTACGTGAAGCTGCACTCTCCGCAGGCGTCGGTGCCCGGCGTGAACAGGATCACGCCGTTCGCGAGCACTTCGGCGGTGCCGCAGTCCGGTTGCTGGAGGACGACCACGCTGCCGGGCAGGATGTCGCCGTTCGGATCCGTGTCGTTCGCGAGCACGTCGATCTCGACCGGCGCTGGCCAGTTCGTCGTCGCGTAGTCATCGTTGGCCACGGGCGGCTCGGGCTCGGCGCCCAGCAGCTGGATCGTCACGCGAGCCGGCTCGGACTCGAGCAGGTCCGTGTCCTTCACCGTGTAGCGGAAGTGGTCGACCAGCGTCTGACCGGCACCGGGTTCCTCGAAGGGCGTGTAGATGAAGAGTCCGCAGCCGAGTTCCTGGATCGTGCCGAGCGTCAGCTCGCCCTGGATCGGCTTGACCATCTGCACGCTGCAAGGATCGAGCGGCGCTCCGCAGACGGAGGTTCCATCGGGATCGTAGTCTTCTTCCGGCAAGCCGGACTTGAGCACGTCGAACTCGACCGCCTGACCCTCTTCGCTCTCGACGAAGTCGTCGAGCGCGACGGGCTGCGAGTTGACCGCGGCGATGTGCACGACGACGGTCGCCTCGTTCGAGACGCACCCCGACTCGTCCGTCACGGTGTAGCGGAAGGAGTCGCCGCCGCACTCCTGCGGCAGGCCTTCGTAGCGCACGCGGCCGTCCGGTTCGACGGAGACGCTGGCGCGGCTGGGCGAGCTGACGATCGTCACGGTCGAGGGATCGATCACGCCGCCGCAGCTGCCGGCGCCGTCGGGGTCGTAGTCGTTCGCGAGCACTTCGAAGTAGACCACGGAGAGCTCGTTCACCTCGTAGCTGTCGTCGAGCGCGACGGGGCAGTCCTCGTCGGGCGCGACTTGGACGACCACGCTGACCGGCGCGGAGACGCAGCCGGCGCCGTCCGCGACGGAGTAGCGGAACACGTCACGTCCGCAGAAGTCGGCGTCCGGGTCGTACAGGACGCCGCCGGACGGGTCGACCGTGATCGTCCCGTGGCGCGGCAGCGCGGTGAACACGATCGTCGCGCTCTCGAGTCCGGCGCCGCACTCGGTACCCGTATCGACATCGCCGTCGTTCTGCAGCACGTCGATCAGGACCGGGGTGTCCTCCAGGGTGTTGGCGTGATCCGGACCGGCGATCGGACAGTCGTTGTCGCCGACCACCTTGACCCCGACGCTCGTCGGCCCCGAGAACTCACCTTCCGCGTCGGCGACGCGGTAGTAGAACTCGTCGATCCCGCAGAAGTCGCCTTCCGGCGTGTAGGTCACGCCGCCCAGTCCGTCGGGGATGGCCGTGCCGTGGGCGGGTGCCGAGACGATCTCCACCGTCTCCGGCGCGATTCCGGCGCCGCAGCCGCTGAGGTCGTCCGCGTCGACATCGTTCACGAGCACGGCGATCAGGATCGCGACGTCCTCGGTGGTGGTCGCGTGGTCGGCCGAGGCGACGGGCGCTTCGTTGATCGGCGCGACCGTGATCGAGACGGCAGCCGCCTCGGAGCGACACCCGTCCTCGTCCGCGATCGTGTAGGTGAAGCCGTCGGCGCCGCAGAAGCCGAAGTTCGGCGTGTAGGTCACGCCCCCGGCGCCGTCGGGCGTCGCGGTGCCGTTCGCCGGCCCGGACTCGACCTGCACGCTCGCGGGCACCAGTCCCCCGCCGCAATCCGTCGCGTCGTCCGCGTCACTGTCGTTCGCCGCGACCGGGATCGTGATCGAGAGCCCTTCGCCCAGCTCGGCCGCGTCCGCTGCCGCGATCGGGCAGACGTTCACGGGAGTGACTTCGATCGCGACGGAAGCCGTCTCGGAGATGCAGCCGTCCGAGTCACTGATCAGGTAGGTGAAGCCGTCGGGACCGCAGTAGCCTTCCGCGGGCGTGTAGATCACCTTGCCGCCCGCGTTGACCTGCGTGGTGCCGTGCGCCGGCTGCGCCACGACGGAGACGGAGGCCGGGAGGATCACGGCTCCGCAGTTCGTCCCCTGGTCGGGGTCGAAGTCGTTGGCGAGCACGACGATCCCGATGGCCGTCCCCTCGGGCGTCGTCGCGACGTCGTCGACGGTGATCGGACACTCGTTGACCGCCAGCACATCGACCTGGACGACCGCCGGCGAGGAGACCGCGCCGTCCTCGTCCGCGACCGTGTACTGGAACTGGTCGATACCGCAGAAGCCGGCGTCGGGCGTGTAGTTGACGCCGCCGGAGCCGTTGGGAACCGCGACGCCGTTCGCCGCCGGCGTCGTGACGAGCACCGAGCCGGGAACCAGCGCGCCGCCGCAACCGCTGCCGTCGTCCGCGTCGCTGTCGTTCGCGGTGACGGGGATCAGCAGGCTCCCGCCTTCGGAGAGCGTGGCGTTGTCGGGCATCGCCAGGGGCGGTTCGTTCACCGCGTTGACGGTCACGGTGACCGTCGCGGGCTGCGAAGGGCTGCCGGCGAGGTCGAACACGCGGTAGGTGAAGCTGTCGACGCCGCACAGGCCCTTGGTGGAGCCGTAGCGCAGCTTGCCGTTCTCCAGGACCTGGAAGCCGCCGAGCGTCGGCTGGGTCAGGACCTCGACGCTCGAGTGGTCGAGCAGCGCACCGCAGCCTCCGAGCTCGTCGGGGTCGAAGTCGTTCGCGAGGATCGCGATCAGCACGGTGGAGCCTTCGGACACGCCGGCCGCGTCGTCCTGGGCGACGGGATCGTCGTTGAGCGGCGTCACATCGATCGACACGAGGGCGAGGTCGGACTCGCAGGTCCCGTCGTCGAGCCGGTAGCGGAAGCTGTCCGCTCCGCAGAAGCCCGGGTTCGGCGTGTAGAGTACGCGACCCTGCGCGTCGGGAACGGCGGTGCCATGGGTCGGCGGCACCATGATCGTGACGCTGGTCGGATCGAGGGCGCTGCCGCAACTCGCGCCGTCCGCGTCCGTATCGTTCGCGAGCACGAGCACGAGGACCGTGGAGTCCTCCAACACGCTCTCCGCATCGTCGACCGCCACAGGGCAGTCGTTCAAGGGATTCACGGTCACGTCGACGGTGATCGGCGGCGTGTAGTTGCCGGCCCCGTCCGCGACGCGATACGTGAACTGGTCCGTGCCGCAGTAGTCGTCGTTCGGGCAGTACTCGACGATGCCGTCGCCGAGGTGGTGCGCTTGGCCGTGCGCGGCGCCCGTGAGGATCGCGACGGTGCTCGCGTCGAGGTTGCACGCGCAGTCACTGCACGCGCCGGAGCCGCTCAGGCAGTCGTTCGCGAGCACGTCGATCTGCACGCACTGGTCCTCGTCGGTGACCGCCGCGTCGGGCGTGCCCGCCGTGTAGCGGTAGGTCACCGTGATCTGCATGTCCGCAGAGATGCTGTCGCAGGTGTTCGGGATGCACTGCGAGTTCTGCGAGAAGTCCATGGTGCCGAAGGCACGCAGGTTGACGACTCCCGAGTTGCCGGGCGTTCCAACGAAGCGCTGCATGTCGACGCCGCAGATCTGCAAGCCGTTGCAGCTGCCGTCGAAGTTCACGGCGTAGTTCACGCCCGACGAACCGCTGCAGTCGTCCGCGCCGTCGAAGCCGCTGAGGTTCGCGCTGCGCGGTCCGTTGCTGATCTCGCACTCCGTCAGGTAGACGAACTCGTTGCGCGGGAGCAGGCTCAGGTGCACGGTCAGGTTGCTGCCGACGGTGCACGGGAAGTTGGAGAGGTTCTCGAACCCGTAGCCGCCGTTGACGTCCCCCACGACGGCGACTTCGACGCACTGCAGCACGCCGAGCGCGGGATCGAAGCGCGGGACGACCAGCGGTTCGAGCGCGGGCAAGGTGTCGAGGGTGACCGCCTGCGTGGGCACGACGAGTTCGTCGGCGAGCGCCGTGGGGAGGGCGGCGAGCAAGCAGAGGCCGGTAGCGAGGCGAGCGATCGGTGCGGTGATGATCATGGCGCGGCAGCGAACGACGCGCGGCGGAATCGGCGTGCGTTCGGCTCCAGGTGGCTTGCGCGGTGAGGGAATCCGCGCGGGATGGTGGTGGTTGCCGAGGCGCGCGGCATCGCGGGCGATCGAGCGCGGACTCGACCGGCGCGCGGCGCGGAGGCGCGTGGCGGCGTGTGTTGCGGCGAGTTCCGAGGGGTCAGGAGCCGAGGCCCCGCCAACCCCCAATTGGGCGTCGCCTGCCGCAGTTTATTGGCGTTTGCAAGGGAATCGCAATGGGAGCCCGCGCGAGTCTCTCGCGCCGTTCGGAGCCATGGCCCCGCACGCCCTCCCAGGCTTCGAAGTCGCAATGCGACTTGCGTCGATCAGAGCTTCTCCACGCGCGACTTGCGCGGATCCACCGTGCGGCGTTCCAGCCGGTGGGCGTCCTCGACGACGATCCGAACGCGCTTGCCGCTACCCTCGACACGCACGACCTGCGCGAGCTCGCCGCGCCCCAGTCGTACCCAGTCGCCGCGACGGAAGCCGGCCGACGGATCCTCTGCCGCGACCGCTGCGCCGGACCGTCGTGGCGCGAAGTGAGCGGCGTGCCACGCCGCGCCGTCGACGCAGGCGTCACACGTGCCGCACGCACCGCTCGGTTCGGGCAAGCCGAAGTGACGCGCGAGCTGCACGCGCCGGCACTCTTCCGCCTTCGTCGCGAAGCGCACCATCGTGAGCAGGGCTCCGAGGTCCTGCTTGCGCTTCTCCTCACTCCCGACGAAGTCCGGCAGCTCACCGGGCGACAGCTCGCGCACGAGGCGCAGGTCGTGCGTCTCGAACGCGCCGCTGGTCACACCCAGCACCTCCAGCCACTTCAGGCAGAGCTGGACGCGGTTGTCGCCGCGGTTCTTGATGAGCAGCTCGTCGCGCAGGTCGTCGAGGTCCTTGGACTGGATGCGCTCCCCCCACCCACGCAGCGTCTCGTAGACGCCGAGCAGGTACTCGAGCGTGGGGTTCGCCCACTCGATGAAGTTCTGCTGGATCGCGATGTCTTCGGGGAAGTAGAAGAGTTCGCACCAAGCAGGCGCTCCGTCCCGCCCGGCGCGTCCGATCTCCTGCGCCCAGCTCTCCAGCGTGCGTGGGATCTGTGCGTGGATCACGAAGCGGATGTCCGCCTTGTCCACACCCATCCCGAAGGCGTTCGTCGCGAGCACGACGTCGCGCTCGCTGCGCATGAAGCGGTCCTGCATGGACCGCCGTTCCTCGGCGGACAGCTTCCCGTGGTAGACGAGGCTCTCGAGTCCGCGGCGCCGGAGCTCGCCGTGCAAGTGCTCGAGGTCCTTGATCAAGGCCGAGTAGACGACGCCAGCCCCGTCCGAGCCCGCGACCCGATCGGCGATGCGTTCGATCTTCTCCTCCTCGCTCTCGACCGTCGTGCAGGCGAAGAAGAGGTTCTCGCGCTCGATGCCGGTGCGGATCACCAGGGGGTCGACGAGCCGCAGGGATTCGACGATGTCGTCCGCCACGGCCGGCGTCGCGGTGGCGGTCAGGGCGAGCACGGGCGGGTTCCCGAGGCGCTCGCGCACATCCCCCAGCCGGTGGTAGTCGGGCCGGAAGTCGTGGCCCCAGTGGCTGATGCAGTGCGCCTCGTCGACGGCCAATCGCTGGATCGGGAGGCGCGCCTCGACCTCGCGGAAGCGCTCGGAGCGGAAGCGCTCCGGCGTGACGAACAGCAGGTCCAGGTCGCCGGACAGGGCGAGCTGCAGCTGCTCCTCGCGCTCCGCGCCGGAGAGGTTCGAGTGCAGCGCGCCGGCGCGTACGCCGCGCCGGCGGAGCGCGTCGACCTGGTCCTTCATCAGCGCGATCAACGGACTGACTACGAGCGTCATGCCGGGCAGGATCAACGCCGGCAGCTGGTAGCAGAGTGACTTGCCCCCGCCGGTGGGCATGGTCAGCAGCGCGTCGCGGCCCGCGAGCACCGCCTGCACGACGGGCTCCTGCGGCCCGCGGAAGTCCGCGAAGCCGAAGTGCTCGAGGAGCGCTACGCGGAGCTCGTTCGCCTCGAGCTGCACGCGCTGGTACTCCCGCTGCCCTCCTCCTTCACCCATCTCGTCCTCCACGCGGCGCCGAGGCTAGCGGAGAGCCGGACGAAAGGCGACCGCCCCGATCGTGTCGATCGAGGCGGTCGCCGTGTGCCTCGTCGCGCGAGCAGCCCCGCGCGAGTCGGATCCTCGGTCTACTCGGCGTCGATGTCGCCCTGCAGCCCGCGGGGCAGCAGCGCGCCGTTGTCCTGCACGCACCACTCGAAAGGCAGGTCGGCGGCGGCCTGCATCGGGTTCACGTACTCGATCAACATCGCGTAGATCGCCGGGTCCTGGACGACGGTCGTCGCCGACTGCGCGATCGCGCCGTCGATGCGCATCCAACCGGCCTCGCGACCGGCCGCACCCAGGATCTCGAGCGCGGCGTTGTCGGTGGTGCTGAGGAACGACTGGCTGAAGAGGTTCGAGATCTGGTTCAGCCGGACGCGTTCCCAGCAGTGGAAGGTGTATTCGTTCGAGAACACTTCCTCGTTGTCGTTGTAGATCAGGAAGTCGACGGTCGTCGTGAAGTCCTGGCCGCCGGAGAGGCCGATCAGCACGAGGTCCGTGCGGCTCAGGTCCGACTGCGCGATGAAGCGCGGGATCAGGATCTGGTCCGGCGCCTGGTCGTACTCGACACCATCGAGGTCACGGACGTCGTCGGCGTCGTGGTCGGTCGGGTCACCGTCCTCGCCGATGCCCTTGAAGGCGACGGCGTTCACCGAGTACGCACCGCGCGTCTCGGCGTCGAAGTTCATCATCTGGCCCGTCAGGTGGTTGTGCACGATGGCTTCACCCGTCTGCGGGTCCTTGGCGAAGACGTAGACGTAACCGCGTTCCTGGTTCGGGTTGTGGAAGGGCGTGAGCAGCGACAGCGTGTCGTTCGGGGTCAAGCGCGCCGTGCGGTTGAACTCCTGGCAGTTGTCGCCGTCGATGTACATGAACTCGACGTCCACCTCGGGGCCGCCGACGTTCGTGATCGTCAGCAGCGAGGCCTTGCCTTCGCGGTTGTCGAACTCGGTGAACAGCAGGAGGCTGCCGGGGCGACGACGATCGAGCGACGTGCAGTCGTTCGGGTCGGGGTCGGGAGTCGCGGGCGCGTAGTTGTAGCAGACGTCCACGGTGGCCTCGGCGCTCGTCAGGAACTGACTCACGACGTTGCCGGGACCGGCGGCCGTCGAGATGCCGCGGGCTTCCACGTCGAACGAGAGGTTGCCGACGCCGATGAAGCCGCCGAGCGCGATGTCGGTCGGCGCGTTGGCAGACTCCGAGTCCGCGACGGAGAGTCCACCGTGCGTGACGCCCGAGGTCCCACCGAAGTCGATGGTGCCGTCGAAGCCGGTCACGTTGTCCTGGATGGCGAGTTGCGGGGTCGTGATGATCAGCGAGCCGCCGCCGGTGAGGAGCTCGATCTCGGCCTGGTAGAGGAAGTCGAGCATGCCCGGGCTCGGCGAGGTGTTCTCCGCGCTCGCCGAGCCGGAGATCGCGCCCGAGAGGGTGATGTCGACGCTGATCAAGGTCCCGAGGCTCGGGTCGAACTGCGGGACGGTCACTTGTTGCTGCCAGTTGGTCGTCGAGAGCGGGACCGTGTCCTGGTGACACTGCTGGCTCTGCGCCTGGGCGACGGCCGGAAGACCGGCGAGAAGGATGGTGGCGATGCGGATGGTGTTCATCTCGATGCGTGCTCCGTCAGCGAGCGGATGCGAAGGCGGTCGTGGGATTCGGAACGAGTCGGGTCCGAACCTCCGCGATGCCCTCGAGCAGCGCCGGACGCGCACGCAGGGACCGCCCGCGGAGACCGTTCGGTCCCCCGGGAAGCGGCGGCGGCAGGAGCCGGTGCGAGTCCGACCCTTCGCCGAGTCCGCCGCGGCCTTCTTCGCGCAGCAGGTTCAAGATCTCCTCCTCGTGAGCCCGGGTGGGAGCCCGGACCCCCCCTGGTTCCGACCGATTGGTTGGTCCGGATCAGGGGCAGTCCCCAGAATACGACTTCCCACCGATCCCCGAAAGGGAACTTCCCGAAAAGCCCGTCATTCCAGCCACTTCCGGCCACCCTCTGGCAGCTCGCGAGACCTGGTGAGACGCAAAAAACCCGGCTCGTAGTGCACGGCGCTGGAACGGAAGCAGCCCCCCCCGGTCATCCGGGGGGGGCTGCTTGGAAGAAACGCCGAGCGTCAGGTCGGCTCAGCCGAGCCGCGCTCCGATCACGGGCAGACGACGTCGATCTCGTCGCCGGCGTTCGTGCGGGGCAGGAGCTCACCGTTGGTGCGCTCGCCGCGCTCGAAGGGCAGGTCCGCCGCTCCCTTGTCGCCGACTTTCTCGACGAGCACGGCCCAGACCGAGGGGTTCGGGATCGATTTGTTCAGCGAGTTCGCCACGTGGCCGTGGATGCGCATCCAGCCCGACTCGTAGCCCGGCGAGCCGACGATCTCGGCCGGGTCGTGGTTCGTCCAGTCGCGCAGGAAGCTGGTGTTGAAGATGCCGGAGATCGACGAGATGCGCACGCGATCCCAGCACTGGAACGAGTACTCGGAAGAGAAGACCTCTTCGTTGTCGTTGTAGATCAGGAAGTCGACGGTGGTCGTGAAGGCGGTGCCGCCGGACATGCCGATGAAGATCAGCTCCGACTGGTACTGACCGCCTTGACCGAGGAAGCGCGGGATCAGGATCTCGTCCGGGTTCGTGCCGTACTCGCAACCGTTCATGTCGAGGTGCTCGTCACCGTCGAGGTCGGTGAGCACACCGTCTCCGTAGCCGGTGTAGGAGATCGGGTTGATCGAGTACTCGAAGCGATTGAGACCGTTGATGGTCATCACGTTGCCGGTGAGCCAGTTGTGCACGGTCGGCTCGTCGTCGGCGTTCTTCGCATAGACGTAGACGTAGCCCTGCTCGTGGTCCGGGTTGTGGAAGTTGGTGATCAGCGTCAGCGTGTCACCAGCCGTCAGGGTCTCGGTGTAGTTCGACTCCGCGCACGGCAGCACCGCACCGTTCGTGCCGTACTTGCCGATGTAGCGGAACTCGACGTCCGTCGTGCCTTCGTCCTCGTCGAGGTTCACGTTCGTCACGGTCAGGAGCGTGACGATGGCCGAGCGGTTGTCGAACTCGGGGTAGACGAGCAGGCTGCCCGCGTTGCGCCCGTCGAGGGCGTTGGCGTCTCCCACCAGGCCGAAGGCGGCGATGCAGCCGAGGACGGCGGTGGAGACGAGGCTCCGGTTGATGATCATGATGTTCCTTCCACGGTGGGCGATGCCTTCCGGACAGCCGGCCCACCTTGGCTACGGCCCGGATCCGGCTTGGTCCGCCGCGAGGCATGCGGGGAGTCCCCCTTCCCCCACGGCCGACGGGGGCCGGCCTGGATGGCGACGCGCGGCGTCGCCCCCATGATGAGGCCACTGCGAAGTCCGGAAATCAACCGTGATCCCGCGGCGGACGGCGAGTTCTTCGCTCTTGGGAAGCCGCCTCTCGAATTCGGGATCGGATCACACGGGAGCGGCCCCCGACACCTTCCGGTGGCGGGGGCCGCTCGCTCTGGGTCGAGTCTCGCTCGGGCGCTGGGACCTACTTCGGCTGGCCCTCCTCGAGGGCCGCCGTCTCGGGCTCGTCCGACGCCTTCTCCGACTTGCGTCGGAAGAGGCTCGGGTGCTCCTTGTTGAAGTCCCGGGTGCGGTCGCCGTTCATGAAGAACCAGTCGCCGCTCTCCCAGACCCAGGTCTCGGTCATGTCGATGTCGGAGGTCAGGCTTCCGGCGTCGGCGTTCGCCGCGTTCTTCAGCTCGGGGTGCGTCGGGGTCCACTCGACCAGGACCTGCACGTAGGCCGTGGAACCGTCTTGCGCGACGAGTACGGGATCCTGCTTCACGACGTACTTGTGCACCGTGGACCCGCTGAGGTACGAGCCGAGGTCCTGCATCTCGCGGCGCTGCTTGGTGAGGAAGGAGTAGGACTGGATCCAGTCGTCGTTCTCGATGAGCTGCCAGCGTTCGCGGGCGCGCCCGACGAGGCCGGCGAGCTGCGGCTCGCGAGCTGCATCCGACTCCACGGCGGCCTTCGAGGCCTTGCCGGAGCTTGCCGGCGCGGCGTCGATCTCCTTCGAACAGGCGTTGAGCAGGCTGAGAGCGCCGACGGCGAGAAGGGACAGGGTGAACGCGGTGTGCTTCATGGTGCGGGTGTCGAGGAGCGAGGTGATCGGTCCGGTGAAACGGAGTTCGTGAGGCGCGTCTCTACGAGCGAGGGGGCCGGACGGTTGGAACCGTCCGACCCCCAAGATTACCCGCTCATTCGGGGCGGGGCCGAAACCCCGTTCGAATTAGAGGCTGCCGTCGAGGCTACGGGCGAGGAGCTTGCCGTTCGCGTTCTGACCGTTCTCGAAGGGCAGGTCAGCCGCGCCGCGCTCGCCGATGCGCTCGAGGAGCACGGCGTAGATCGCGGGATCCGACAGGGTCGTCGAGGTGCTCGACGCGTGGTGACCTTCCATGCGCATCCAACCGGACTCGCGGCTCGAAGCGCCGAGGATCTCGTTCGAGGCGTGGTCCGTGAAGTCACGGAGGAAGGAGTTGTTGAAGATACCGGAGATGTGCGTCAGACGCACGCGGTCCCAGCAGCGGAAGGTGTACTCGCTCGAGAACACTTCTTCGTTGTCGTTGTAGATGAGGAAGTCGACGGTCGTCGAGAACGCGGCACCACCGGTGAGGCCGATGAAGATCAGCTCACTGCGGTAGGAACCACCCTGACCCATGAAACGGGGGACCAGGATCTCTTGGGCGTTCTGCTCGTACTCCGCGCCGTCAAGGTTGCGGAGGCCGTTGCCGTCGAGGTCGCCGGCGAAGCCTTCGTAGGAGACGGGGTTCATCGAGTACTCGAAGCGCTCGATGCCGTCGATC
>JACKHV010000006.1 GCA_020638835.1 Planctomycetota bacterium
TCGCGCGCGAGGCAGGCACGCCGCTCGAGACCTCACGCGCCTTCGTCGAGTACCTCGACGAGTTCGAGGCCGCGAACGGACCACTCGTCGTCCAGGCGCAGACCGAGCTGATCCCGGACTTCTTCAGCGTCGCCGAGTTGCTCGCCGCGTCGGACGACGAGGGCGACCAGGCCCTCGCGCGCCGCATGTACCGCCGCTGCGTCGACGCCGAGCCCCCGATCCACGGCGCGCACTACTGGCCCGACTCCGCGTACCGCGCGGGCTTCGTGCACCAGTACGAGGTCGAGCAGGCGCGCAGCCGGCTGGCCGCGGACTAGACGCGCACGCGCTCGAAGTCGATCAGCTCGTCGCCGCGCGTGTACGCAACGCCCGTCGCGCCGTTCGGCCACGGTTCTTCCGCGGCGCCGCGGCCGGGGTAGCGGAACTCGCCGCGCACGCCATCGCCGAACTCGACGTCGTAGTAGTAGACGGTCTCGCCGTCGCCGCCGCGCAGCTCGGTCTCGCTGCGGCGCTCGTGCAGGATCGCGGCGCGCTTCAGCATCGGCTTCGAGACGGCCTTCGCCATGCGCGACTTGCCGCGGAAGAAGCGCAGCAGGCCGGCGAGCAGCAGAACCGCGCCGGTCAGCAGGCTGAACGACAGCACGTCGTAGTCGGGGCCGCCGAAGACGCCGTAGAGCGCGAGGAATCCGATGCCGACGAAGATCAGCAGCTGGCCGACGATGCGCTCGCTCGCGCCGCGCTGCCACTCGACGCCTTCCTCCGGGACGCGCGCCAGCGCCTCCTCGAAGCCGGGCTTCTCCTCCATGCGCGAGAGCCGCTCGGCGACCGGGCTCGTGTCGCCCTGCGCACCGCCCGGGAGAGGCGTGATGCAGTAGGGGCACATCGAGAGTCCGCGGCGCGGGATCTTGGCTCCGCAGCCGGGACAGATCGTGGGGGCTTCTTCGGTGGTTGAGGACATCGTGGGGGGAGCTCGGGCCGAGGGGCCGGGAATCCTAGCAAGCGGGGCGGCGCGGGCGGTTCCTTCCATCGGCCGGCGAGCGCTCGCGAGTGCACACAGAAGGCCGTTCCCGGCGTGCTTCCGGCGGCTTTTCGGCTCTGAGGAGGCTCGGGTCCGAATAGAATCGCCGGCATGGACGCCCGCGATCGACTCGAGTCCCTGCGCTACCTCGTCGGCAACACGCCGCTGCTCGCGATCCGCCTGCGCTTCCGCGGCCGCGAGCAGACGGTCTACGCGAAGCAGGAGTCGCTCAACTTCACCGGCTCGATCAAGGACCGCATGGCGCTGCACATCCTCGAGGACGCGGTGCTCTCGGGAGCGCTGCAGCCGGGGATGGAGATCACCGAGGCGACGAGCGGCAACACCGGCATCTCCTTCGCCGCGCTGGGTCGCGCGCTCGGCCACCAGGTGCGCATCTACATGCCCGACTGGATGAGCCGCGAGCGAGTGCTCGTCATCCAGAGCCTCGGCGCGACGATCGTCCCCGTCAGCCACGCCGAAGGCGGCTTCAAGGGCAGCTTGGAGCTGGCGGCGTCGTACGCGGCGTCGAAGGACGGCGTGTTCCAGCCGTTGCAGTTCGACAACCAGGCGAACTGCAGCGCGCACGAGAAGACGACCGGGCCCGAGATCCACGAACAGCTGCGCTTGATCGGCAAGCGCCTGACCGGCTTCGTCGCGGGAGTCGGCACGGGTGGGACGGTGATGGGCGTGGGACGTTACCTGAAGCAGCGCGTCGGAAAGGTCGCCGTGCACCCGCTCGAGCCCGCGAACTCGCCGACGCTGCGCACGGGGAACAAGGTCGGCAAGCACCGCATCCAGGGCATCAGCGACGAGTTCATCCCGTCGATCGTCGACCTCGAGTTCCTCGATCCGATCGTCGACGCGTGGGACGGCGACGCGATCCTGATGGCGCAGATGCTGGCGCGCGAGCTCGGCCTGGCCGTGGGCATCTCGTCCGGCGCGAACCTGCTCGGCGCGATCCAGGTCTCCGACGCGCAGGGGCCGGACGCGGTCGTCGCGACGGTCTTCGCGGACAGCAACAAGAAGTACCTCTCCACCGACCTGTGCGGCGTCGAGGAGCCGCAGGACCACTACCTCTCGCGGGACGTCGAGCTGATCGGCTTCGACGTGATCCCGCCGCGCCCGCTGCGCGCGTGAGTGCCGCGGGGGCGCGGCCTCGTTAGACTCGCGCCATGCTCTACGAAGCGATCGTCGCCGCCGGCGACCTCGGGCGTCTGAACGAGATCGCCGGAGTCGTGATCCGGCACGGCTTCGGCCAGGTCATCACGAAGACCGGCGTGCTCAGCCTGCTGAAGCGCACGGGCGCCGCGCTGAACTGGACTGCGGCGGCGGAGATGCGGGAAGTCGCGGCGCCGGAGCGCGCGCGGCGCATGCTCGAGGAACTCGGTCCGACCTTCGTGAAGCTCGGCCAAGTGCTCGCGAGTCGCACCGACCTGCTGCCGCCCGAGTGGACCGACGAGTTCTCGAACCTGCACGCGCGCGTGAAGGCGCTGCCCTTCGCGGACCTGCAGGACCAGCTCGAGGAAGACCTCGGCCAGCCCGTCGACGAGGCCTTCGCGTCCTTCGACCGCGAACCGCTCGCCGCGGGATCGATCGGGCAAGTGCACCGCGCCGTGCTGCACGACGGACGCGAGGTGATCGTCAAGATCCGACGCCCGGGCATCCAGTCGAAGATCGAAGCCGACTTGCGCCTGCTGCGGCACATCGCCGAGCTGCTGGAGTCGGAAGTCTCCGAGCTGCGTCGCTATCGGCCCGTGCGCGTGCAGCGCCAGTTCGCGCGCTCGATCAAGGCGGAGCTGAACTTCGTCGTCGAGGCGAAGAACTTGCGCGCGATCCAGCAGAACCTGCCGGCGGACAGCGAGCTCGAGACGCCGGAGATGGTCTGGGACTACAGCTGCGAGCGCTTGCTCGTCCAGACGCGCCTCGCCGGCATCTCCGCCGCCGACTGGCTGCGCGGCAAGCGCGACGGCGACTACGACACCGCGGCGATCGCGGCGATCGGCGCCGACGCGATCCTGCGCATGGTGTTCATCGACGGCGTCTACCACGCCGACCCGCACCCGGGGAACATCGTGCTGCCCGGCGGGCGTCGCGTCGGGCTGCTCGACTTCGGCATGGTAGGGCGCTTGACCGAGAACCGTCGGCGCGAGTTCGCCGAGCTGCTGAAAGGCGTCGCGGAGCGCGATGTGACGTCCGTCGCCGAAGTGTTGCTGAGCTGGGCCGACAGCGGCACGGTCGACTTCGAGCTCCTGCAACAGGACTGCGAGGCGTTCCTCGACCGCTACTCTGGCGTGCAGCTCCAGGACCTCGACGTCGCCGCCCTGCTGCTCGACCTCGCGAGCATCATGCGCGAGAACGACCTCGCCTTCCCGGCCGACGTCTCGATGCTGATCAAGGTCTTCGTGACCCTCGAAGGCCTCGGCCGCGCGCTGCACCCGCAGTTCGACCTCTCCGCGCACCTCGAGCCGCTCGCGAAGGAACTCGTGCGACGCATGGGGTCGCCGCGCGCCGTGATCCGCCGCGGCACCCGCGACGTCGCGCGCATCCTCGCCGGCCTGCCGCACGACGTGCGCGTGACGCTCGACCGCATCCGCCGCGGAAACTTCAAGATCGAGCTCGACCTGCAACGCCTCGACAGCTTCGGACACCAGCTCGACCGCAGCGCGAATCGCGTGACCGTCGGCATGATCCTCGCCTCGATGATCATCGGGACTGCGATCGCGATGACGATCGACGCCGGCCCGAAGCTCTGGGGCATGCCCGCGATCGGCTTGTTCGGTTTCCTGACCTCGGCGGCGACGAGCGCGGGATTGCTCTGGTCGATCTTCCGCAGCGGGCGGCATCGGTAGCCCGGGCTACTGCCGCTGCGTAGAGAAGTACGGTACCGCGTTCGATTTTCTCAAATAGGCGGTCGATCGGCGCTCTGCGCCGGTCGACCGCCTATTTGAGAAAATCGAACGCGGTACCGTACTTCTCTACTCGTCGCTGCCGTGCGGCGAAACGCTGCTCCAGATCGCCCAGCTCGAGCCGCCGACCACGACGAGTCCGCAGACCGCCCAGGTGGTGATCTCGAGCGAGTGCGTCCCGTCGAAGACGAATCCGGCGAGGAAGGCGCCGAGGGTCAGGGCCAGCGTGAAGGTCGAGCGCTCGAGGGCGGAGAGGCGGCCGCGGAAGGCGTCGTGGGCGCCGCGTTGCCAGAGCACCGTCGAGGAGACCCAGATCGCGCTGCCGCCGAGGTGCGCGAAGACGACGCAGGCGAAGGCGAGCGCGAAGGTCGGCGCGAAGGGGAAGGGCGCGTAGCCGAGGATGGCGACGAGGAAGCCCGCGCCGATCTGGCGGCGCAGCGAGCGCGAGGTGCCGGGGAAGAGCGCGCGCGAGAGCGCGGGGCCGAAGCCGGTTCCGATGCCGCGCGCGAGGAACAGCATGCCCGTCGCCCAGGCGACGCGCGCGGGGTCGAGCTCGCCGTCCTCGCCGACTCCGAAGCGCGCCGTGGCGGCGAGGTTGAGCAGCACGAGGAAGCCGCCGGCTCCGCCCCAGAAGACCTTGGCGTAGACCGCGGGGAGCAGGTGCAGCTCGCGCGCGTGTTGGTGCGCGCGGCGCAGCTCGGTCAGCGTGAACACGTCGCGCCAGCTGAAGCGTTGCGGGTGGATCGGGACCGGCGGCAGCGCGAGGCCGGACAGACAGACGGCGCTGATCAAGTAGGTCGCCGCGTCGATCTGCAGCACGCGGTCGACGCCGAGCGGATCGACGAGCACGCCGCCGAGGTAGGAACCGAGCGCGAGCATCGTGCTCCACGTCGCCGCGGACAGCGCGTAACCCGTCTGCAGGTCGCCCTTCGTCAAGGTGCTCGGGATCGCGGCGGACTTCGCGGCCTCGAAGAAGGTCGAGAGGCCCATCTGCGCGAAGAGCAGCGCGTAGAGCAGCGGCAGCTCGCCGGGCGTGTCGACGAGCACCAGCCCGAGGACGCAGGCGCAGCGCGCGAGGTCCGCCGCGACCATCAGCGCGCGGCGCGGCAGGCGGTCGGCGAGCGGTCCCGCGAGCGGGCCGAGCACCACGGCCGGCAGCATGCGCAGGCTGATGTCGAGCGCGAAGAGGAAGCCGAGCGCGCTGCGTGCTTCGACGCCCGAGAGCTCGGCGATGCGTGTGACGATCGCGACCCGCCCGACCCAGTCGCCGAGTTGACTGACGACCTGAGCGGCCCAGAGCCGGCGGAAACCGGGATTGCGGAGCAGGACGTCGAACATGGGGCGATACGGTACCCGGCGATACGGTACCAGGTCTCTTTCCACACACCGCGGTCCGAGACCTCACAGGACCGAACGACGTCGGCCGCGGTGTGTGGAAAGAGACCTGGTACCGTATCGGTGGAAAGAGACCTGGTACCGTACCGCCGATGCTCAGCTTCGAACCTCATCCGCTGCTCGACGCCGCCGCCTTCGTCACGGAGTTCGACGGGCCGCTCGGCGAGCAGGCTTCGCCGGCGTCGCTCACGGACCTGTTCCGCCTCGACGCGACCGCACCGCTGCAGCGCAGCGAGGAAGTGCGGGCGGCGGTGCGCGACCTCTTGCGACACGGCGGATACAAGCCGACGGGGCGCGGCAAGCCGGCGTCGGAGTACCTCGTGCGCGCCGCGGAGGAGGGCACGCTGGGCTCGATCAACCTGGCCGTCGACGCGTGCAACGCCGTCAGCCTGCACAGCGGTCTGCCGATCAGCGTCGTGGACCTCGACCTCGCGCAGGCGCCGCTCGCCGTGCGCATCGCGCCCGAAGGCACGAGCTACGTGTTCAACGCGAGCGGCCAGGAGATCCGCATCGACGGCTTGGTCGCGCTCTTCGACGCGCAGGGCGCGTGCGCGAACGCGGTGAAGGACTCGCAGCGCACGAAGACGCACGCCGGGACGCGGCGGACGCTGTCGATCGTTTGGGGCACGAACGCGCACCCTGGTCGCGCGGCGCAAGCGGCGCGCTGGTACCGCGAGCTGCTCGAGGCGACGGGCGCGCGCACTCAGGACGTCGAAGGAGCCGCGGCGCGTTGAGCTCCGACAAGCACTTCTCGATCGGCGAGATCGCGGAACGCACGGGGATCACCGTCGACACCGTGCGCATCTGGGAACGCCGCTACGGCAAGCCGCAACCCGTGCGCCTGCCGTCCGGTCACCGGCGCTACACGGAGGATCACCTGGTCTGGCTGCGGCGCGTCGCGGAGGCGATGTCGCTCGGCCACCGCGCCGGCGAAGTCGTGCGCGCTTCGGAGGCGGAACTCGACGCCCTGCTCGCGCGCGTCGAGGTCGAGCCGATCGAGCCCGCGGCCGTCGACGAGCTGTACGAGCTCGCGCGCGAGGTGCAGCCCGACCAGCTCTGCGCGCGCCTGCAGCAGCTCTGGACCGAGCTCGGCCCGCAGGACTTCCTCGCCGACCTGCTCGCGCCCTTCCTCGCGCGCGTCGGTCGCGGCTGGGCCGACGGGGACCTCGAGGTGCGGCACGAGCGCCTCGTCAGCGAAGTCGTCTCGGACCTGCTGCGCACCTGGCGCTCGGCGACACCGACGCGCGAGGACGCGCCGGCGCTGTTGCTCGCGACGCTCGCCGGCGAACGCCACGGCCTCGGCCTGCGCGTCGTCGCGTTGAGCTGTGCGCTCGCCGGCGTCCGCACGCACGTGTTCGGCACGGAACTCCCGCTCGAGGAGATCGCCGCCGCCGCTGTCGAGCTGCAGGTCGCCGCGGTGGTCGTCAGCATCTCGCTCGCGACCGGCGGCGTCGAGACGGACCGTCGGCTCGGCGAGCTGCGCGGTCGACTCGATCCCGCGATGCGCCTCGCGGTCGGCGGCCGCGGCGCGCGCGGCGTGCGACGTCCGCTGAAGGGCGTCGACTACCTCGGCGAGCTCGAGGAGCTGCGGCGCTGGCTCGCCGAGCTCACTCGCTGAAGTCGACGCGCAACGCCGCGCTCGTGTTCGAGCCGAAGCCGCACACGCTGAGCCCGGGGTCGCGGTACCAGACCTGGAAGAAGCGCGCCGTGCCCGCGGCGAAGTCGCCTTCGGCGGCGATGCCCGGACCCCAGCTCGCGGTTCCCGCCGTACTCGCGAAGCGCACGCCGAGGCGCAGTGACTGACCCGTGGTGCAGAGCAGGCCGTCCTTGAACGGCTGGCCGACGCCGCCGTCGACCGCGTTCACGCCGCTGAACAGCACCGCGGGCTTGGAGGACGGCAGTCCGGCCGCGTGGAACTGCAAGCCGTCGAGCGCGACGCTCGCGGTGCCGGTGGTCACGAGCGTCGCGCCCTGTCCCGTTGAGTTCGTGCAACCTTCGCCGGCGGCGGACTGGTTGGCGCAGGGACACGGGCCTGTCGCGCCGTCGCAGAGCGTCTGGCCCGCGAGCGGTGCGCTCGAGTAGAGCGTCGCGCGGCCGCTGTCGTTGCCCGCTTCGTCGTCGGTCGGGTCGCCGACGAGCAGCTCGTCGCGGCCGTCGCCGTTCGCGTCGAAGCCGCCCGCGACGCTCGCGCCGAAGCTCGCCGCCTGGCTTGGACGCGGCAGGTCGCCGGCGACCGCGCCCGACGCGGTGAGCAGCAACGCGCGTCCGCCGCCGCCGGCGAGCGGCGCGCCGACGAGCACGCAGTGCGTTCCGTCGCCCAGCGGCTGACCGGCGGCGGCGAGCGAGCTGCCCAAGCCTTCCGTGCTCGTGCCGAAGGCGCTGAACAGCGGCGCTCCCGCATCGTCGCGCACGTACACCGCACCCGCGCCGCCGCCGAAGCCGGGGGCGCCGAAGCCGTACTCGTCGCGGCCGTTCTGATCGAGATCGCCGAGGAAGGCGACGCACGCGCCGAGGCGATCGCCCGTCGTGCCGAGCTGGTAGCCGAGCGCGCTGCCGTCGAGCCCCGAGTAGAGCTTCGCGATGCCGGCGTCGGTCCCGTTCGTTCCGTCCGCCGGCGCGCCGACGAGGTAGTCGCAGCGGCCGTCGCCGTTCACGTCGCGGCCGCCCGCCAGCGCGGAGCCGTAATGCGCACCGGGCGTGTCGCCGGAGTGCGCGCGGATCAGCGCGCCGCTCTGGCCCGAGTACACTTCGACTTCACCGGAGTCGATGCCGTTCGTGTCGGCGTAGGGCGTCGCGACGAGGAAGTCGGACTTGCCGTCGCCGTCGACGTCGCCCGCGCCCGCGACGGCGGAGCCGGTGAAGCCGAACTGGTGCGTCCCGGTGATCGTGTGCAGCACGGATCCGTCGGCGCCGCTGAAGACGAGCGCTTCGCCGTTCGAGAGGAAGCCGACGCTACGCCGGGGCGCGCCGACGATCAGGTCGTCGTGGCCGTCGCCGTTCACGTCGCCCGCGCCGCCGACCGCGCTGCCGAGCTCGACGCCCGAGGCCGCGCCGTCGAAGCGGAACAGCAAGCCGCCGGAGAGCCCCGAGTAGACGAGCGCGCTGCCCGAGTTCGGTCCGTTCGCGTCCGCCTTCGGCACGCCGACGATCCAGTCGGGGAAGCCGTCGCCGTCGACGTCGCCGCAAGCCGCGACGCACGCGCCGAGCCGGTCACCGGGGCTCTCGCCGAGGGACCAGAGGACTGCCTCTTGGGCGGGGAGCGGGGCGGCCAGCAGGCCGAGGGCGAGGAGGGGGCGCATGGGTAGGGGGCGGGGCCGGGAGCGCGGATTCTAGAGAGCCTGCGCGCTTGTCGAGAGTGAGAACTGGACAAAATAGGAGGCGCCCCGCGCGGGGTGCGGAAGGTGGTCCCGCCCTGCGCCGCGGGGTAGCTTCCGCCCTCCGATGTCCACCACCCACCGACCGGAGGCCGGCGGCGATCCGCGCGTCCCGGTCACCCTGGCGCTGCTGATCCTGCTCGGCGCCTTCCTGCTCTGGCGCGAGCTGCGCCGCCCCGACCCGCTCTACTCGCCGGAGGAGGAGCCGCGCGAGGTGGTCGAGCGCGGGGAGCTGCTCACGGAAGAAGAACGCACGATCGCGATCTTCCGCGAGGTCTCCTCCTCGGTGGTGAACATCGCCGCGCGCGACCTGCAGCGACCGTTCAGCATGAACCCGGTCGACGTCTCCTCCGGCGCCGGCAGCGGCTTCGTGTGGAGCGACGACGGCTACATCGTCACGAACCACCACCTCGTCGCGCGCGGCGACAGCTGGCAGGTGACGCTGGCGGACTACACTTCCTTCCCGGCGCGCCTCGTCGGCGTCTACCGCGACTTCGACCTCGCCGTGCTGAAGATCGAGGCGCCCGCCAGCGCGCTGAAGCCGATCCCCGTCGGGTCCTCGCACGACTTGCAGGTCGGGCAGCGCGTGCTCGCGATCGGCAACCCCTTCGGGCTCGACCGCACGCTCACGACCGGCGTGATCAGCGGGCTCGGGCGGCGCGTGACGACGGACGCGGGTGCGGAGCTGCACAACGTGATCCAGACCGACGCGGCGATCAATCCGGGCAACTCGGGCGGGCCGCTGCTGGACAGCTCGGGGCGCCTGATCGGCATCAACACGGCGATCGTCAGCGAGCGCTTCGGGGGCTCCGGGATCGGCCTCGCCGTGCCCGTGCAGGTCGTGAACGAGGTCGTGCCCTTCCTGATCCGCGCCGGGCGCGCGGCGCCGAGCGAGCGGCGGCCGGCGCTGGGGCTCTCCGTCATGTCGGAGGCCTTCAGCAGCGCCCACGGCGTGGACGGCGCGGTGATCGAGGAGGTCTGGCCGGGCTCGGGCGCCGACCTGGCGGGCCTGCGGCCGCTCACCAAGAACGACGACGGCACCTTCGACATGGACGTGATCGTCGAGGTCGCCGGCCACCGCATCCGGGACGCCTTCGACCTCGGGGAGGCCCTGCGGATGCGGGCGCCGATGGAGAAGGTCGAGGTCAAGGTCCTGCGCGGGTCCGAGGTGGTCACGCTGCAGGTCATGCTGACCGAGCTGAATTGACCCCGTACCCGCGTTCAGACGGGGGGCCGGGATGGCCGATGGGGAAGGGCGACCCTGTGGAAGCTCCCCATCATGCGACACATCCTGCTCTGCTGCCTGCTCCTCGCCGCCTGCGCGGCCGACACGACGAAACACCGCACGCACGACGCCCACACCGGGCGGCTGCTGTGCGAGGGCGAGGTCCGGACGCTCGAGAGCGGCGTGCGGCTCGCGGAGGGCGAGTGGAACTTCTACTACCCCGCGGGCGGCCCGCAGGCGCGCGGCCGGTACCGCGCGGGCGCGCTGCCCACGGACGCCGGCGGTGACTCCGGCCTGCCCGTGCCGCGCGTCGGCCGCGAAGGTCTCTGGACCTTCTGGAGCGACAGCGGCGTCGTCATCGCGGAGGGCAGCTACCGCGGGGGCAAGAAGCACGGCGAGTGGACCTACCGCCACACCGATGGCGAGCTGCGCGCTTCGGGCAGCTTCGTCGACGGCCGCGAGGAGGGGGAGCACGAGCGCTACCACCCGAACGGCGTGCTGCAGTCGCGCACGAACTACGTCGCGGGCAAGCGGCACGGCCAACACGCGGAGTGGGACGCGTCCGGGACGCTGCGCTTCGAGGGTCACTACCGCGCGGGCCTCGAGGTCGGCGCGCACAAGACGTACGACGCGAACGGAACGCTGCGCGAGGAAGGCCGCTTCGACGCCGGCCGTCGCACCGGCGAGTGGAAGAGCTGGGACGAGTCGGGCCGCCTCGAGTGGGAGCGCAGCTACGCGCAAGGCCGTGAGCACGGCGAGTGGCGCGCGTACTACCCGGACGGAACGTTGCGCCAGCGCGCGACCTACGCGAACGGCGTGCAGCAAGGCCCGCTGACGGCTTACGGCTCGAACGGTGAACCGCAGTGGGAGTTCGTCTACACCGCGGGCGAACAGCGCGGCCGCCGCACCTTCTGGTACGAGAACGGGCAGAAGCGCTCCGAGGGCGACTACTCGGAGGGCAAGCCGGTGGGCCTGCACCGGACGTGGCACGAGAGTGGCCAGCTCGCCAGCCAAGGGCGCTACCGCGAAGGCATGCGCGTCGGCTCCTGGCACTACTGGGACGAGCGCGGGCACTCGGTGCCCGATCCCGACCAGCAGTTCGCGTCCGCGCGCTGAGCCGCGCCGCTCAGCGGCTGCGCACGCGGATGTCGCCGCTGCCGGTCGTGATGCGCACGCGACGCTCGCCGGAGTCGCCCTGCATGCCGGGGTCGACGTCGATGTCGCCATTGCCGGTCTTCAGCAGCAGCGTCCATCCCGCGCCGGGCAGCGCGATCTCCACGTCGCCGGATCCGGTGGTGATCGACACCCACTCGGGCGGCGCGGCGAAGGAGAGCTCGACGTCGCCGGAGCCGGCCTCGACGTCCACCGAGCGCGCGAACAAGCCGGTCGCCGTGAGGTCTCCGCTGCCGAGGTGCGCGTCGAGGTCGCCGAACAGGTCGACGAGCTCGAGGTCGCCGCTGTCCGAGCGCGCGACGACTTCGGTGGCGCCGCTCGGGAGCTCGATGTCGAAGTCGACGTACGAGCTGCCGATGCCGGGCTCGCGCGTGTAGCCGACCTCGAGCGTCCCGTCGCGCACGTCGAGCAGGATCGACGGCGCCTCCGACGCGACGTGGTGGCTGCGCGACAACACGCGGACGTCCGTGCGCGGCGTCATCGTGACCGTGACGTCACCCGCGCGTTGCTGCAGGTGCAGCGTGTCGACCGGTCCGGGGAAGTGGTGCACTTCCTCCGTCGCGAGCGTGGACTGACAGGAGCAGGCGAGCGAAGCGACGACGGCGAGGAGCAGGAGCTGGCGCATCGCTCCATCGTCGAGTGTGGAGCGGGCGCGCGCAAGCCGCCGTGGTGCGGGAGGGGGGACTCGAACCCCCACAGGTCGCCCTACGAGAACCTAAATCTCGCGCGTCTACCAGTTCCGCCACTCCCGCGGTGAGCGACGCAGTTCACCACGACTCCCCCGGGAGCGTCCAGTGCTCCTTCGGCTCGGAGGAGTCGTGGTGAACTGCGGCGCTCACCGCGGGAGTGGCGGAACCAGAAGGCACCGCGCCACTCCCGCTGGGACCGCGATACGGTGCCTCGGCAATACGGTGCCACGGCAATACGGTGCCAGGCACACTTCCGCACACTTCGGTCGAGCCGCAGGCGTCGTGTGAGCTCCGGGCCGAAGTGTGCGGAAGTGAGCCAGGCACCTAGTCCTCCGCCGGCGTCACCGCGCGCAGCCACTTGCTGAGCACGGTGTCGAGCTCGCGCTCGGTCAGCGGCTTGCGGATGTAGTCCTCCATCCCGGCTTCGTAGCAGCGGCTGCGGTCCTCCGGCTGGTCGCCGGCGGTGAGCGCCACGATCGGGATGTCGAGGCAGGGGCCTGCTTCTCCGGCGCGGATGCGGCGCGTCGCTTCGATGCCGTCCATCTCGGGCATCTGCACGTCCATCAGGACGAGGTCGCAGCAGACGAGGCGCAGCATCGACAAGGCTTCGAAGCCGTTCGTGGCGGTCTCGACCTCGATGCCGCGCTTCTCGAGCTGTGCGGTGACGACGCGGCGGTTCACCGCGTTGTCCTCGACCACGAGCACGCGGCCCTCGTAGCGCGCGCGGTCCGGCGTGGTGCGGGCGCGTTGCGGCGTCGGCGTTTCCTCGCTGCCGGGCAGCGGCGCGGCGAGCGTGTGTTCGCAGAGCCGCATCAAGAACGGCCGCAGGACCGACGGACGCGTGGGGCGGTCGACGTGTCCTTGGAAGCCCTCGTGCGGCTGCGTGTCCTCGGGTCCGTGCAGCAATGCGTGCACGCAGCCGGCGGGCGCGGCTTCCTCGTCGAGCGCGCAGCGCAGCTGGTGCAGCTCGATGTCGGGGAGGTTGTCGTCGACGAAGAAGACGTGCGGCGGATCCTCGCGTCTCCGCTTCAAGGCGATGTCCGGGTCCATCACGACTTCGACCTCGAAGCCGAGCAGCTTCAGCTGCGACTCGAAGGCCTCGGCGAAGGACGGGTGCATCGTGCAGAGCAGCGCGCGCGTGCCGGGGACGACGAGGCGCTCGTCGCGGCGCTCCTTGGTCGCGGATCCGTGCAGTGCGAAGGCGGCGTCGAAGCGGAAGGTCGTGCCGTGGTCGACTTCGCTCTCGCAGTCGATCGTGCCGTCCATGCGCTCGAGCAGGCGCTTCACGATGACGAGTCCCAGACCGGCGCCCTCGTAGCGGCGCGTGCTGGACTGGTCGACCTGCGAGAAGGCCTCGAAGATCGACTCGCGGTTGCCTTCGGGGATGCCGACACCGGTGTCGGAGAGCTCGAAGGCGACGCGCACGCTCTGTGCGTCGCGTCGCACGACGCGCGCGAGTAGCGCGATCTCGCCTTCGTGCGTGAACTTGACGGCGTTCTCGAGCAGGTGGTCGAGCACCTGACGGAAGCGCGCTTCGTCGCCGAGCACGAACTGCGGCAGTTCGTCGATCTCGCGGAACGAGAGTCCGATGCCGCGGTGCGCCGCGCGCGCGGAGTGTTCCACGACCGCGTCCCAGATCGTCTTTGCCAGCTTGAACGGCTTGCGCTCGAGCGCCAGGCAGTCGTTCTCGAGCGTGGCGAAGTCGAGGACCTCGTCGATCATCTCGAGCAGGTTCTGGCAGGAGTGCTTCGCCGTCATGGCGAACTCGCGCTGGTCGCGCGTCAGGTCGCCGTCGAGCAGCAGCGCGAGCATGCCCAAGGAACCATTGAGCGGCGTGCGCAGCTCGTGGCTCATCGTCGCGAGGAACTCGCTGCGGGCGCGGCCGGCGTTCGCGGCGGCGATGCGCGCGTCCTCGACCTCGCGCTTGGCGCGCGAG
This sequence comes from Planctomycetota bacterium, assembly GCA_020638835.1. Lineage (GTDB taxonomy): Bacteria > Planctomycetota > UBA1135 > UBA1135 > JACKHV01. The sequence continues at coordinate 13,717 of JACKHV010000006.1, forward strand.
ACGTCGTCGGAGGAGCGCCGGATCCGTTGATGGACGTGGTCGAGCGACTCGGCGATCGAGAGGGGCAAGCCCGTCGTGTCGGGCGCGAGCCCGAAGGCGGAGTCGGTCGAGAAGTCCGCGAGGGCGCGCTCGAGCTCGGCGCAGGTGCGCTCCGCTCGGCGTGCGCGACGCAGGCCGTACCAGCAGAGTCCCGCGCCGCCGGCGAGGGCGAGCAGACCGGCCGTGGTGTCGGCAGCGAGGGCGATGGGCGCGACGAGCGAGCCGGCGACGAGGCCGAGGTGGGCCGCGCCGCCCGCGCCGGCGCGGATGGGGTTCCGATGTCTCATTGGGGACCAAGGCCGGGAAGAGCCTCAGATCGAGAATCGGGCCGATCCGTGAAGACACTTGAGGGGCCGCCGGAGCGCGCTCGAGAGTTCCTGTCCCCGCCCTGCGACAGCCCCTGCCGGGGCCGCGGGAGCCGGGTCCGCGTCCCAGGAACGGGCCGCGGCCCGCTCAGGCCGAGTCCGCGTTGCGCAGCTCCTCGAGCCGCCGGTCGTAGGCGCGCCCGATCTCGTTGCGCTCGAGGAGCGCCAGCACGCGGCGCTCCGACCCCTCGCCCTCGACGATCGGGATCGTGTTGATGTTGTTCTTCGAGAGGCGGCGCAGGACGACGTGCAGGTCGTCGTCCATCTTCGCGGTGATCACGTGCTCGATCATGAAGTCGCGCACGATGACCATGTCCTCGACCACGTGCTCGCGGTAGATGCGGCGCAGGTCGGTGAGCGAGAAGATCCCGACCAGGTAGTCGTCGTCGTTCACCACGGGGAAGTACGACTCCTTCGCGTCGGCGACGTAGTCGAGCACGCGCCGTAGCGTCATGAAGTGGTGCACGCAGTGCGGTTCGCGCGTCTCGGGCAAGAGGTCGGCGACCTTGATGTCGGCGAGCACGTCGACCACGAAGTCGCCGGCGTGCGCGGGCGAGTTCACCAGGCCGGGGACCTGCGCTTCGTACAGCGACCAGTGCTTCGAGAGCATCATGTGGATCACCGAGACGAGCATCAGCGGCGCGAGCAGCGCGTAGCTGCCGGTCATCTCGCAGACCATGATCACGGCGGCGATCGGGACCTTGGCGACGCCGGCGAAGAAGCCGCCCATGCCGACGAGCGCGAAGCTCGCGGGGTTCACGTCGAGGCCCGGGAAGAGCGCGTGCGCGGATTGACCGACGAAGGCGCCGAGCAGCGCGCCGATCGCCAGCGAAGGCGCGAAGACGCCGCCGGATCCGCCCGACGAGATGCTGAAGGAGGTCGCGAGGATCTTCGCCACCGCGAGCACGAGCAGCACGTCGATCGCGAGCGAGCCGCCGATCGCCGAGCTGATCAGGCCGTAGCCGCCGTGGAAGATGCCGTCCGCGCCGGCGAGCGGCGTGATCACGACCGCGAGCAAGCCCAGCAAGAGACCGCCCAGCGCGGGACGCAGCATCGGCGGCACGACGCGCTGCGCCTTGAAGGCGTCGCGGATGCCGTAGAAGCTGCGCACCCACAACCAACCGAAGAGCGTGCAGACGCCCGCGAGGAACAGGTACAGCAGGATGTGCTGCGGCTGGAACGAGAGGCTGCCGAGCGTCTCCGCGTCGATCGGGATGCTCTTCTCGACGCCGGTGAGCTTGGTGTAGGTCGTGTAGGCGAAGATCGACGCGATGATGCACGGGATGATCGCCTCGCCCTCGAACTCGGCCTTGCGGTAGAGCACTTCCGGCATGAACAACGCGCCACCGAGCGGTGCGCAGAACATCGCGCCGATGCCGGCGCTGGCGCCGGACAGCAAGAAGATGCGCCGGTCGCGGTGCGAGAGCTTCAGACCGTCGGCGAGCGTGCTGCCGACGCCGGCGCCGACCTGCGCGACGGGACCTTCCTTACCGGCCGATCCGCCGCTGCCGATCGTGATCGCCGCCGTCAGCGCCTTGAGGAAGATCACGCGCGCGCGGACATGGCCGCGCAGCCGGTGGAACGCCTTCACGACGTTGTCGGTGCCGTGCCCTTCCGCCTCGGGCGCGAAGGTCTGCGTCAGGAAACCGCACAAGAGGCCGCCCGCCGTCGGGATCGCGAGCACCAGCCAGACGCGCGAGTCCCAAGCGTCGAGACCTTCGGTCTGGAGGCCCGTCGGCCGGTGCATCATCCAGTCCTTGGCTTCGTGGATCATCCACTCGAAGCCGACGCCGGCCAGGCCCGCGGCGATGCCGATCAGCGCGGCGAAGAGCACCCAGCGCGAGACGCTCCCCAGATCGAAGAATCGCATCAGCGCGTTGACGCTGGCGACGAGTCTGGGGATCTGGCGGCGCATGGGGCCGCAGGATAGCAACGCGAATCAGTGATCGTGTCGCTTCGGCGGCCAGAGTCGTTCGCGTTGCTCTTCGACTTCGCTCAGCACGCGGCGCAGGATCTCCTGCTCCCCCAGCAGGAAGATCGCGTCGTAGTTCAGCTGACAGACGGCGCAGACCGGGCGCAGACCGTGGTAGCTCATCACGTCGAGGTCCTCGAGCACGACGTCCTCGATCTCGTGCTCCTCCGCGGCGATCGGCGTGCCGTCCTCGTCGAAGCCGAAGAAGGACTTCACGTCGGCCGGCGTGCGTCGGCAGAGGTAGCAGCGATCCTCGCCGCGCGAGCGGTCGAGGGCTTCGAAGTAGCGTTGGAAGTGCTCGTCGAGCGCCATGTGACGGCGGAGTCTAGGTGGTCGCGCGGTTCCGCAGGGGTGTTTTCGAGCTAGAGCGCTTCGCCCGGGGGCACCAGCTCGGCCTCGAGCACGCGGTCGGGGCGGTCGGTGACGCCGTAGGCCATGCGCAGGGGGTCCTTGCCGAAGGCGGTGCGCAGCTCGTCGACCTCGGCCTCGAGCTCGGAGAGCACCGGCCGGCGCTCGCCGGTCACGATCGCGGCGACCGTCTCGCCGCCCGCCGTGCGACCGACCGCGCGCACCCAGTTGCCGCCGAAGCGTCCGCACTCGACGATCTCGTCGCCGCACAGCTCGGCCGCTTCGCGCTGCAGGTGCTCGAGGACGAACTCGAGGCGCGCCTCGTCGAACAGGCGCGGCAGGTCGGGCAGCACGAACTCCTCCATCACGCGGGCGCCGCGCCCGGCGTTGATCAGGCTCACGTTCGGCTGCACGTGACGGAAGTGGAAGGTCAGGAAGCGGTCGGCGATGCGCCAGGTACCGCGCCGCGAGCGCAACGGATCGGGATCGGTGATCGGGATCTCGCGCTCGACGAAGCCCAGCTCACGCAGCACGGACAGGTACTTGTTCGCCGTCGTCGAGTCGATCCCGACCATCAGCGCGATGTCGCCGACCTTCTCCTCGCCGCGCGCGACGGCGGAGAGGATCGAGTTGTACGTCGCCGGGTTGGAGAGCTCGTTGCGCAGCAGGAACTGCACCTCGTCGAAGAGGTAGCCCTCGGGGCGCAGGATCTCCTTGACGATGTTCTCGTGCAGCGGGCGGCTGTCCTGGAAGCGCCGCAGGTACGCGGGCATGCCGCCGACGACGGAGTAGGCGAGCATGCGGTCCTCGACCGACCAGTCGTCGAAGAAGCGGATCGTCTGGCTCGGCTGCAGCGGCTGCAGCTTGCGCTGACCGGTGCGGCGCCCGAAGAGCGGCGAGCGCTCGGCGAGCACTTCCTTCTCCATGAAGGAGACCTGGCTGCCGCAGAGCACGAGCATCAAGCGGCTCTTCTTGCCGCGCGTGTCCCAGAAGCGCTGGAGGATCGAGGGCAGGCCCTTGTTCGCCTCGCAGAGGTAGGGGAACTCGTCGAGCACGATCACGAGGCGCTCGCCGCCCGCGCGCTCCGCGGCGAACTCGAGCGCGGCCTGCCAGTCGGGGAACTCGACCGAGGCCGCCAGCTGGTCGTTCAGTCCGTCGGCGAGCGCGTCGCGGAAGGCGCGCAGGTTGTCCTTCTCGCGCACCTGCGCCGCCTGGAAGTAGACAGCGCGGCGTTCCTCGCAGAAGCGCTGGAGCAGCTCCGTCTTGCCGACGCGGCGCCGGCCATAGAGCACGAAGAACTCCGGGTCGCGGGAGTCGGCGAGCTCGGTGAGCACGCCCCATTCGTCCTGTCGTCCGATGAACATGCGGGGGAGGGTATACGGGCCGGTATTATACGATCAAGTATATTACCAGGCCTTTCGGGCCTGCGGAGCGGCCGCTGGAGGGCCTGGGAGGTCGCTTTCTCGAAATCGGGTGAGAAGGCCCGCGTTCCGCCCGGGGCCTCCGGCCGCTACCCTCGCGCCATGCCCCCCGCGCCGCTGCCCCTCGCCATGCTCGGTCAGGCCTTCATGGGCCGAGCCCACTCGAACGCCTTCCGGCAGGTCGGACCGGCCTTCGCCCCGACCCGCGGGCTGCGGCTCAAGACGGTCGCGGGGCGCGACGCGAAGGCCCTCGCCGCCTTCGCCGCGCGCTACGGCTTCGAGGGCTGGACGGCCGACTGGCGCGAGGTCGCGCGGGACCCGGAGATCGAGCTCGTCGACGTCGCCACGCCGAACGACCTGCACCGCGAGATGTCGGTGACGATGCTCGAGGCCGGCAAGCACGTGCTCTGCGAGAAGCCGCTCGCCGGCACGCTCGAGGACGCGCGGGCGATGCGCGACGCGGCGGCGAAGTCGGACGCGAAGACCTTCGTCTGGTTCAACTACCGCCGCTGTCCGGCGATCGCGCTCGCGCGGACGCTCGTGCGCGAGGGACGGCTCGGTGCGATCCGCCACGTCCGCGCGCGCTACCTGCAGAGCTGGGGCGGGCCGGAGACGCCGCTGCTGTGGCGCTTCGACCGCGACCGCGCCGGCTCGGGCGCGCACGGCGACTTGAACGCGCACCTCGTCGACCTCGCCCGCTTCCTGACGGGTGAGGAAGTGACGCGCGTGCACGGCGCGGTGGCGGAGACCTTCGTCAAGCAGCGCAAGGACCCGGCGACCGGGAAGCTGGGCGAGAGCACCGTCGACGACTGCGTGCTGTTCCTCGCGTCCTTCGAGGGCGGCGCCACGGCCAGCTTCGAGGCGACGCGCCTCGCGACGGGCCACCACAACGGCAACGTGATCGAGCTGAACGGCGAGCGCGGTTCGGTGCGCTTCGAGCTCGAGGACATGAACGTGCTGTGGTTCTTCGACGGCGCCGACGCGCCGCGCGAGGCGGGTTGGCGGCGCGTGCTCGCGACGAGCCCCGAACACCATCCCTACGTCGACGCGTGGTGGCCCGACGGCCACATCATCGGCTACGAACACACCTTCACGAACCAGGTGGCCGACGTGCTGCGCGTGCTCGCCGGAGAACGGCCGCTGCAACCGCTCGCCGACTTCGCGGACGCGTACGAGACGCAGCGCGTGCTGGAAGCCGCCCTGATCTCGGCGCGCGAGGGCTGCGCCGTGAACCTCGCCGACGTCGGCTGAGGGCGCCGGGACCCGCTCGAACCCAAGACGCCTCGATCCACCATCCATGGTCTTCGCGAGCGGCGTCTTCCTCTACTTCTTCCTGCCGATCTTCCTGGCGGCGTACTTCCTGACGCCGAGGAAGTGGAAGTCGTTCACGATCGCGGTCGCGAGCTACGTCTTCTACGGCTGGTGGCGGCCGGACTTCGTGCTGCTGATGTGGGTGTCGACCGTCGTCGACTACGTCTGCGGGCAGCGCATCGAGCGCGGGCGTGAACACGGGCTGCGCGGCAAGCGCTGGGTCGGCCTCTCGCTCGCCGTGAACCTCGGCCTGCTCGGCTACTTCAAGTACTTCAACTTCGGCGTCGACACGCTGAACTACGTGCTGGAGCCCTACGGCTGGGTTCCCATGGACGTTGCGCGCGTCGTGCTGCCGGTCGGCATCTCGTTCTACACCTTCCAGACGCTGAGCTACACGGTCGACGTCTACCGCGGCTCGGCGAAGCCGGTGAGGTCGTTCGCCGACTTCATGTGCTACGTGGCGATGTTCCCGCAGCTCGTCGCCGGTCCGATCGTGCGCTACAACACGATCGCCGACCAGCTGCACGAGCGGAAGCACAGCGTCGACATGTTCTACCGCGGCGTGCTGTGCTTCCAGTCGGGGCTGGCGAAGAAGGTCCTGCTCGCGGACGTGCTCGGCGGACTGGTCGCGCAAGCCTTCGACGGCCGCGTGCTCGGCGTGGGGGACTCGTGGTTCGCGAGCGTCGCGTACACCTTCCAGCTGTACTTCGACTTCTCCGGCTACTCGGACATGGCGATCGGCCTCGGCCTGATGATGGGCTTCCGCCTGCCCGTGAACTTCGACCGACCGCTGATCTCGAAGAGCATCACCGAGCTGTGGCGGCGCTGGCACATCTCGCTCTCCTCCTTCCTGCGGGACTACCTCTACATCCCGCTCGGCGGCAACAAGCGCGGACCGACGCGCACCTACGTCAACCTGTGGCTGACGATGGTGATCGGCGGCCTCTGGCACGGCGCCGCGTGGACGTACGTCGTGTGGGGCATCTGGCACGGCTCGCTGCTCGCGCTCGAGCGCCTCGCCGGCAAGCGCCCGCTCTACAGCCGTGCGCCGGCCTTCGTGCAGACCGCCCTGACGCTCTGCCTGATCACGCTCGGCTTCACCTGCTTCCGCGCGCAGGACCTCTCGCACGCCGGCAGGCTCGTCGGGTCGATGTTCGGCGTCGTCGACGGCGCCGCGGCCGGGATCACCGTGCGGCCCGTCCACTTGCTGACGATGGGCATCGCGGCGATCGTCGTCTACGGCTTCCCGACGACGCAGAGCCTCGTCCAGCGCGCGCGCCTCGCCTGGGTGATTCCGTTGCAGCTGCTTTTCCTCCTCGCGCTGATCCACCTCCACCATGAAGACCAAGTCCCCTTCCTCTACTTCCAGTTCTGAGCTCGGCTCGGACCGGGAGGGGCTCATCGCTCTGCCCGACGAGGCCGCGGTGCGCACGAGTCCGTTCGTGCGTTGGTTCGTGTTGTTGCTGTTCGTCGTCGTCTCCGCCGGCACCGGTCTGACCGACACCTTCTTCCCGGCGCCGCGTCCGCGCATGGCGCTGCACCAGGAACTCGACTACGAGGCGCGCAAGGAACGCGCGCACGTGATGGACGGGTCCGCCGCGCGCTTGTTCGAGTACGAGCAGCGCCTGACTTCGCGCGTGCGGCGCGAGCTGGCGGAGCCGTACTCGACCTTCCTCTACGAGTACCTGCACGAGCCCTCCGCGATCGTCATCCGCGGCGAAGGCGACTGGTTGTTCATGCGCGAGCGCACCGTGCCGCCCGCGCGGTCCGACGCGGACCTGGCGGGGCTCGGCTCGGCCGCCGTCGCGGCGCTCGACCGACGCGTCGAGGGCGCGGGCGTTCCGCTCGTCGTCGTGCCGATCCCGCGCAAGTCGGTGCTGCACGCCGACCGCCTGCCGCGCGGGATCGACTCGCGCGTCGGACTCGACCGCGTGATCATCGACGCGCTGGTCGCGCGCGGCGTGAAGACCGTCGACCTGTTGCGCGCGTTCCAGGAGCGCGCCGTCGAGGGCATCTACTACCCGTGCGACAGCCACTGGTCCGCCGCGTCGCAGCTGCTCGCCGCGGAAGAGATCATGCGCACCGCGGGCCGACTTGCGCCGGAAGCGGAGCGGCGCACGGTCGTCGTCGAGGGCGATGCGGTGACGCCGCCCGGGCGCCTCGACCTGCTCAAGTACATGGACGTGCGCCTCGGTGGCGCGCGGCTCGCCCAGCTGCGGCGGCAAGGGCTGCACAACTACACGGTCGAGATGCGTGAGGGTCCGCCCGACCGCATCCCGCCCGAGCTCGACGCCAGCCGCCGCGCGGGTCGCATCGCGATCAGCGGAACGAGCTTCTCCGACGGCAAGCTCTTCTCGACCTACCTCGCGCACTACGCGCAGCAGCCGATCCTGAACGGCGCGATGTCCGCGGCGAACTTCGCGGGACAGCTGCGTGAGCTCCTGCAGCGCCGCGCGGAGTTCCCGGAGCTCGAGCTCGTGCTGTTCGAGTTCCCCGTGCACCAGCTGTTCTTCGGCGTCGGCGACGACGGCGCGATCCGGCTGCCCGACAGCCTGGGGCTGCTGCTCGCCGAGCTGCCGCCGACGCACGTCGAGCTTCTCGAGCTCGCGGCGGACTTCGACGTCGAGCGCGGGTTCCGCGCGGGCGAGTTCGTCGACGTCGGCGGACACGAACCGCTGCGGGTCGCCGTGCTGGCCGCCGGCGCCCTGTTCCACACCGGCGACGGCATCGCGGCGCTCCGCGTGCGCGGCGCGGCGGAAGGCAAGCGCGCGATGCTCGAGGTGCAGGTCGGCGACGTCCGCATGCGAGCGATCTGGCCCGCGGGCGCGACCGAGGTCGTGCTGCCGCTGATCTTCACGCGCGCGGCGGCGCAGCGTGTGCAGCTCTTCGCGCACGGCGACGCGGGCGCGCGGGTGCGCGTCGACGGGCTCGAGGTGGTGCTAGACTCGCCGGGCGGTCGTACGAGAGCGCTCGAGCTCGGCGCAGCGGTCGCGGAAGGCGACGGCTGGACGCGTCGCGTGGACTTCGCGGATCCGCTGCCGACGCGGCGCTTCGCGGCGCTCGTGATGGACCACGGGGGCGGGGTCGACGCGGCGACGGAGCTCGTCGTCACGCCCGCCGACGACGCGCTCCCGCCGCTGCGAGTCGCGATCCCGGCCGGCGCGGGTGACGCGGCCTTCGCGATCGACCTCGGCGCGCTCGGCGGCGCGGCGCTGCGGAGCGTCGAGTGGCGCGGGAGCGGACCGCCTCCCGCCGTCGACGGCGCTCGCGGGCTGCGGCTGGTCGACTAACAGCTGCCTCGGCGGCGGGCGTCGGCTAGGCTTGGCGCTCTTCGCTCGACCCCCGGACCTCCTCATGACACGTCCCGTCTCCTTGTTCACCGGCCAGTGGGCCGACCTCTCGCTCGAGACGCTGGCGCGCAAGGCGCGCGAGTTCGGCTACGACGGCCTGGAGCTCGCTTGCTGGGGAGACCACTTCGAGGTCGATCGCGCGCTCGAAGAAGCGGACTACTGCAAGCGGCACTGGGAACTGCTCGCCGACTGCGGCGTGCGCTCCTTCGCGATCTCGAACCACCTCGTCGGGCAAGCGGTCTGCGACCGGATCGACGAACGGCATCGCACGATCCTGCCCGAGGCGATCTGGGGCGACGGCGATCCCGAAGGCGTGCGACGCCGCGCCGCGGACGAGATGGTCCGCACGGCGCGCGCCGCGCGGAAGTTCTTCGACGCGGCGCCCGACGACGTGAAGTCGGTGCTCGCGAAGACGGGGCGCACGGTGGTGAACGGCTTCACCGGCTCGTCGATCTGGCACCTGCTCTACTCCTTCCCGCCGGTCACGCCGGCGATGATCGAGGAGGGCTACGCCGACTTCGGGCGGCGCTGGAAGCCGATCCTCGACGCCTTCGCCGAGCAGGACGTGTGCTTCGCGCTCGAGGTGCACCCGACCGAGATCGCCTTCGACATCGCGACAACGCGCCGCGCGCTCGCCGCGGTGGGGGACCACCCGCGCTTCGGCTTCAACTTCGACCCTTCGCACCTCGCCTACCAGAACGTCAGCGTCGTCGGCTTCCTGCGCGAGTTCGGCGCGCGCGTCTTCAACGTGCACGTCAAGGACGCGTGGTGGTCGGACGAACCGACCGCCGTCGGCGTCTTTGGTGGTCACGCGGACTTCGGCGACCCCGAGCGCGCGTGGGACTTCCGCTCGCCGGGCCGCGGCCGCATCGACTTCGAGGCGATCGTCCGCGAGCTGAACCGCGTCGGTTACGCGGGACCGCTGTCGGTCGAGTGGGAGGACCCCGGCATGGACCGCGAGCACGGCGCCGCCGAGGCCGCCGCCTTCGTACGCCGCATCGACTTCCCGCCCTCGGATCGTGCCTTCGACGCCGCCTTCGGCGAATGACCGCGTCCCGTTCCCCTCACACACGACGCTCATGACCACACCGGCCCACGGCGGCACCGCCGCTCCGCTCTCCACGTCGCTGAACGCTCGGCTGTCGCTGATGATGTTCCTGCAGTACGCGATCTGGGGCGCGTGGCTGCCGTTCTTGTGGTCGTTCCTCGCGGGGCACCGCGGGATGACGGGCGATCAGATCGGGACCATGTTCGCCGCCGGAGCGCTCGGTGCGATCGTCGGACCCTTCCTCGCCGGACAAGTCGCCGACCGTTGGTTCGCGACGGAGCGCTTCCTCGGCATCTCGCACCTGATCGGCGCGGCACTCGTCTGGCAGCTCGCGTCGATCGAGAGCTACTCGGGCTTCCTCGTCGTCTCCGCGGTCTACGGCTTCGTCTACGCGCCGACGCTCTCGCTGACGAACAGCCTCGCCTTCCACCACCTGCCCGACCGCGACCGCGACTTCGGGCGCGTGCGCTTGTGGGGCACGCTGGGTTGGATCGCGGTCGGCTTGGCGATGGGGCAGTGGCTCGCGTCGCAACACTCGCCGAGCGGATTGAGCGCCGACGCGCTCGCCGCCGCGCAAGTCGCCGGCAAGGCCGACGCCTTCCGACTCTCCGCGCTGCTCGGCGTCGTGATGGGCGTCTACTGCTTCACGCTCCCGCACACGCCTCCGGCGAAGGGCAAGCAGTCGAACGCGACCTTCGAGGCGATCGGCGAGATCAAGCGCTCGCCGCTCTGGCAGCTCTTCCTGCTCGCCGTGCCGCTGTCGTGCATCCACCAGTTCTACTTCGTGCACACCGAGTCGTTCTTGGGCGCCCGACAGCTCGCTGCGCCCGCCTGGTCCACGAGCATCTTCGGCGTCGGCGGCGGGGGACTGATGACCGTCGGTCAGATGTCGGAAGTGATCGTGATCGCGTTGATTCCGTTCTTCGCGAAGCGCTTCTCGCGCAAGTCACTGCTGACGGTCGGCCTGCTCGCCTACGCGGCCCGCATGGCGCTCTTCGCCTACGTCGACTCCATCCCGCTGCCGACGATGACGACGCTGCTCCTCGGCATCTCGCTGCACGGCCTGTGCTTCGGCTGCTTCATCTTCGTCGCCTTCATGATCGTCGACGAGGAGACCACGGCGGACGTGCGCGCCAGCGCGCAGAACCTGTTCAACCTCGTGATCATCGGCATCGGCATCATCGTCGGTTCGATGATCGCCGGCTCCGTCGCCGAGTGGGCGAAGGTGGACGGCGTGATCGACTACCGCAAGCTCTTCAGCATCCCGATGTACGCGGCGCTCGTCGTGCTCGCCGTGCTCGCGATCATCTACCCCGGCGGCCGCCGCGAGCCGCGCGCCGTCACCGCCTGACCCCGACCGAATCCACCATGCTGCGATCCCTCACCGCGCTCTCGCTCACCCTGCTCGCCGCCTGCGCCGGCACGCAGACCAACACCGACACCGCCGAGGTGCCGAACACGCTGACGCGCGCGGAAGCCAACGACGGCTTCCAACTGCTCTTCGACGGCAGCTCGACCGACCGCTGGCGCGGCTTCAAGAAGGACGGCTTCCCCGAGGGTTGGGTCGTCGAGGGTGACGCCCTGGCGCGCGTCGCGTCCGGCGGCGACATCATCACGCGCGACGAGTACGACTCCTTCGAGCTGCGCCTCGAGTGGAAGATCTCGCCGGGCGGCAACTCCGGGATCATGTGGCACGTGATCGAGTCCGACGACGTGCAGGCGACCTACCAGAGCGGACCCGAGATGCAGGTGCTCGACGACGCCGGATACCCGGACATCGAGCCGGAACACTCGGCGGGAGCGTGCTACGCGCTCTACCCGCCGAGCGCGTCGGCCGCGGCCCCGGTGGGCGAATGGAACCGTGTGCGGCTGCGCGTCGACCACGGTCACGTCACGCACTGGTTGAACGACGTGAAGCTGTGCGAGTACGACTTGTGGTCCGACGACTGGAACGCGCGCGTCCAGGCGAGCAAGTTCTCGTCGATGCCGCACTTCGCCAAGGCCCGCGCCGGCCACATCGCGCTGCAGGACCACGGCGATCCCGTCTGGTACCGCAACTTGCGGATCAAGCGGCTGTAGGCTGTTCGGCGAGCAACACCGCGGCTCTCGCCCGGATACGCACCAATGCGGAGTGCCGTACGATCAGGAACGTGGCGCTCCGCCGAGCAAGGCTGATTAGACTGAACCGAACGACGTCGGGCTCGTCCCCTCGTCACCCAAGGAGTATTCGATGCACATCGCTGAGATCATGACGCCGGACCCCATCGTCGTGGGGCCGGACTGCCCTCTGGACGACGCCATCCACCTGTTCGAGCAGTGTGGATTCCGTCACCTCCCCGTGGTCGAAGACGGCGCGTTGATCGGAATGGTCTCCGACCGCGACCTCTCCCTGGCGACCGGTTGGGTGCTCGCCGACTACCGCCGGACCGAGGACTCGGACGGCCCCCAGGCCGTGCGCGAGATCATGCGCAGCCCCGTGCTGTCGCTCTCGACACTGGATACTCCCGAAGACGTCGCGGCCATGATCGTCGGCAAGCGCATCGGCGCGGTCCCGATCATGAACGGCAAGAAGCTGGCGGGCATCGTCACCGAGACGAACCTGCTCGAGGCCTTCCGTGAAGAGAAGCTGGCGACCGACCTCGCCGGGGACCACGCGATCACCGTCTCCGAGATGATGACGACGGACGTCGACACGCTCGACCCCGACCAGTTCCTCGACGACGCGCTCGAGCTGATCGTGGAGAAGGGTTACCGCCACGTCCCGATCGTCGAGAAGGGGCGCGTGCTGGGCATGATCTCCGACCGCGACCTGCGCTTCGGCATGGGTCAGGAGATGATCTCCGACATGAGCGCGCAGGAGACGGGTCGCCTCGAGATCTCGCGCACGCCGCTCTCGGCCCTGATGGCGGTCGACGTCGTCTCGGTCGACTCGCGCTGCACCTTGACGCAGGCGATCGACGTGATGCTCGCGCACCACTTCAGCGCGCTCCCGGTCGTCGACGGCAGCAAGCTGGTCGGCATCCTGACGCAGACCGACGTGTTGAAGCACGTCGTGCGGAACGGTCCGGTCGCGAGCTGAGCGCCGCCGACGCGCGCCGTTCCCAGGCGACGTGAAACAAGCCGCAGTCCCTGACTGCGGCTTGCTGCATGGTCACCGGGCCGTTCGGCGCCTCCGCGAGTTCAAGGCAGGGTCGTGACCGTGTCTTCGTCTTCCCGCGCGCTCAGTTCGTTCCCACGAAGATCACGACCAGGAACAGGGCACCCCACAGGATCCGTCCGATCAAGACCTCGACCGAAGCGCGCCGGTTCCGGACGCCGTCGGGCAGGAAACGACTGGTTCCCAGCATCGCGTTCATGGCCGCGGCGTTCGTCCGTTCTGACATCCGTGTGCTCCTTCAACGTGGTTCCCTTCGGGAGCGGTGATTAGCGGGCTCCCCCGAGTCGGTTACCGGCATTCCACCGGCGGCGCCGGCGAATACACTAGATCTACGAGCCGAGCCGTACGCACCGGACACGCAGGAGGTGGAAGATGGAAACGAAAGAAATCGAGGTCGACTGCCCGTGTTGCGACACGCGCCTCGTGATCGACGTGCGGACGCGCACGGTGTTGAAGCACGCACCGCGCACCCAGCTGGACGAGACCGGTAGGGCGAAGCTCGACGAGGGGCGTTGGGACCAAGCGATCCAGCGCACCTCCGGACGCGTCGACGAAGCCACCTCGAAGCTGAACCAGGCGCTGGAGGACGAGCGCGCGAAGGAGTCGCGCCTCGACGACCTGTTCGACAAGGCGAACAAGAAGCTGCGCGACAAGGGCGAGTGACCGCACGCGCCGCGTTCGTTCGCGCTCAGTCGAGCTTCGCCCAGCGAAGGCGCAGGCTGTTCGTCACGACGAGCACGCTCGACAGCGCCATGATGCCCGCCGCGACGGTCGGCGGGATGCGCAGCGGCAGCACTCCTTCGAGGGCGCCGGTCGCGATCGGCAGCAGGAACAGGTTGTAGCCGAACGCCCACGCCAGATTGACGCGGATCGTCGTGCGCGTGCGCCACGCGAGCCGGAACAAGCGCGGGAGCAGGCGGGGGTCGTCCCGCAGCAGGGCGCAGCCCGCGGCTTCGAGCGCCACGTCGGCGCCGCCGCCCATCGCGATCCCGACGTCCGCGGCGGCCAGCGCGGGCGCGTCGTTCACCCCGTCACCGACCATCGCGACGACGTGTCCCTGTGCCTGCGCGGCGTGCAGACGCTCCAGCTTCTCCTCTGGGCGCAGCCGACCTTCGGACTGCTCGATGCCGAGCTCCGCGGCGAGCGCTCGCACCGCCTCCTGCGCGTCTCCGGACCAGAGGCGCAGGTGCAGCCCCGGCGCGACCAAGTCGTCCAGCGCGTGGCGGACGCCTTCGCGCGCCGGGTCGAAGAGCCCCAGGGATCCCGTGAGCTTCCCGTCGCGTTCCACGAGCACCGGCGAGTTGCCGCCCTGCGCGGCGCGCGTAACGAGCGCGTCGACCCCCTCGACGGCGTGTCCGCGCGCCGCCGCGCCGCGCGGGCTGCCGATCCACACGGCGACTCCGTCGACGTCCGCGCGCGCGCCCGTGCCGGTCTCGGCCTGGAAGTTCGCCGACGGCGCGACCTGCAGGCCCCGCTCGCGTGCCGCTTCCACGATGCCGCGTCCCAGGGGTTGTTCGGAGTGCACCTCGACCGCGGCGGCGAGTGCCAGCAGCTCGTCCTCGGTCGACCCGCCCGCGATCGGCTCGATGCGCCGCACCGTCGGCCGCCCGGCGGTCAGCGTGCCCGTCTTGTCGAAGGCGACGACGTCGACCTGCGCCAAGGTCTCGAGCGCCGCCGCGTCCCGCACCAGCACGCCCTCGCGCGCGCCGCGGCCGGCGGCGACGACGATCGCGGTGGGGGTGGCGAGACCGAGCGCGCAGGGACAGGCGATCACGAGCACGGTGACCGCGTGCGAGATGGCCGCGACGCTGTCGCCGGCGAGCAACCAGCCGGCGGCCGTCGCCGCGGCGATGACCAGCACGACGGGGACGAAGATGCCCGCGACGCGGTCGGCGAGGCGCTGGGCGGGCGGCGTCGAGCCCTGGGCCTCGCGCAATGCCCGGCCGATGCGACCCAGGGCGCTGTCCGCACCGATGCCGGTGGCCTTGAGCGCGAGCGAGCCGCTGCCGTTCAGCGCCCCGGCGTGCACCAGGTCCCCGGCGGCGACCTCGCGAGGGATGCTTTCGCCAGTCAAATGGGCCTCATCGACGGCTGAACCGCCCTCGAAGACCTGTCCGTCGACCGGAATCCGCTCTCCCGGGCGCACGCGCACCAGCTGGCCCGGACGGACCTCCGCGAGCGGCACCTCGCGCTCCTCGCCGAGCCGCAGCACCCGCGCCGTGGCGGGGGTGAGGGACAGCAGCGAGCGCAGGGCGTCGCCCGTGCCGTGCCGGGCGCGCGCTTCCAGCCAGCGTCCGAAGAGCACGAAGAGCGGGATCAGCACCGCCGCGTGGGCGTGGGAAGCGGCGTCCCCGACCCAGCGGGGAGCGAGCAGTCCAGCGAGCCCGGCGAACCAGGCGGTGGCACTCCCGAGCCCCACCAGGCTGTCCATGTCCGGCGCGCGGCGCGCGAGGTTCCGGAAGCCGCGCCAGAGCATCGGGCCCGCTGCGACGAAGACCACGATCCCCGCGGGGATCAGTTCGCTGCCATGGGGCAGGCCCAGAGAGTGGGAGAAGAAGGCCAGGATCGAGAAGGGCAGCGCGAGGAGGGCGCGCCGGCCGGCGTCGCGGCGCTCGCGGAGCGCCTCCTCTTCGGAGACCGCGACGCTCTCGGCCAGCCCGCGGCCGTCGAGCGAGCCCTCCGGGAGGCCGAAGCCCGCCGCGGCGAGGTCCCGCGCGAGGGCGGCCTCGTCCACCTCGGAACCGGCCTCGAAACGGGCGGTTCCCGAGGCGAATTGCACCGTGGCGCGGGCGATCCCGGGCTGCCGCTCGAGCACGGCTGCGACCTTCGAGGCGCAGCTCGCGCAGCGCATGCCCGAGATCGGGACCTCGATGCGGCGTGTCGTGGGTGTGTTCATCAGCTCTGGAGGCGCCCTGTCGATGGTGCCAGGGGAGTCCTTTGCCGTCGACCAGGCGGTGGGATAGAACCACTGCCCCTTCGACCCAAGCATCCATGACCGACAGTCGCTATCGGGCCATCAAGGCCTACAAGAACGAGAAGTTCCTCAACAGCCCCGACGCGCGGGCGCTGCGCATCCTGTCCGAGTACCTCGAGCCGGCGTCGCGCTTCAAGGAGTTCAAGGTCCGCGACACGATCGTGTTCTTCGGCTCGGCCCGCATCCCGTCCCGCGAGGTCGCGGCGGCGGAGGTCGAGGCCGCGCGGGCCGGCGACGGGGACCTCGAGCGCGCCGAGATGCGGCTGCACATGTCCCGCTACTACGAGGAGACGCGCGAATTGGCGGCGCGGCTGACGACCTGGTCGAAGAGCCTCGAGGGGACCGAGCGCCGCTTCGTCGTCTGCTCGGGCGGCGGTCCCGGGATCATGGAGGCCGCGAACCGCGGCGCGTCCGAGGCGGCGGGCGAGAACATCGGCCTGAACATCTCGCTGCCCTTCGAGCAGATCGACAACCCGTACACCACGCGACGCCTCGCCTTCGAGTTCCACTACTTCTTCATGCGGAAGTTCTGGTTCAGCTACCTCGCCAAGGCGATGGTCGTGATGCCCGGCGGCTTCGGCACCTTCGACGAGTTCATGGAAGTCGTCACGCTGGTGCAGACGCTGAAGATCAAGAAGAAGCTCCCGATCGTGCTGTTCGGCACGGAGTACTGGGACGAGATCATCAACTTCGAGCCGATGGTCAAGTTCGGCACGATCAGTCCGGAAGACGTCAACCTGTTCTTCCGCACGGACTCGGTCGACGAAGCCTTCGAGTTCCTGACGACGCAGTTCAAGAAGCACTTCTTGAACGGCGGGAACGGACACGTCGAGGGCTGATCTCGTCCGGCGAGCGCCCCGAGCCCCAGTCATGCCCGAGTTCCCAACCGTCAACTTCAGCGAGACGAATCAGGGGCTGTTCTCCTCCGAGGAGATCCAGCGCCTGATGCGGGCGGAGTGCGCGCGGGCGAAGCGCTACGGTTATCCGATCGTCGTGTTGTTGGTCGGCGTCGACCGACTCGACCAGCTCGGGGACCTCTACGGCGCGGAGTCGCGCGCGACGATCCAGCGCGAGGTGGCGGAGCTGATGCGCGCCGTCACGCGCGCGAGCGACATGTTCGGCTGCAAGCTGGCCGGGTCGTTCCTCAGCTTCTACCCGCACACGCCGCGCGCGGAAGGTCCGCGCATCGCGAGGCGCTTGCTCGAGCGCACGCGGCGGCTCGTCTTCGACGAGGGCGCGGCTTCGGTCGCGGTGACCTTGTCGGTCGGCATCGCCAGCGCCACCCAGGACCAGGCGGACTACGACTTCGACGTGCTGATCGAGCACGCGCAGAGCGCGCTCAAGAAGGCGCAGGAAACGGGCGGCGACCGCTTCGCCGTCTACGTCCCGCCGCCGCCTGCGCCGCCGGCCGCCATCCCCGGCGGACTCGAGGCGATCGGCAAGGAACTCGAGCGCATGCTGTCGGAGAAGGTCGCCGAGATCTTCCACTCGATGGGGCGCGAGGTTCCGGACTTCCACGGACACGAGCGCGAAGTGCTCGAGCTCGCGGTCAGCCGCATGAACGAAGAGCGCGCGCAGTTGGTGGAAGACCACAAGCGTCAGTACGACTTGCTCGAGCGTCGTCTGGCGAAGCTCGCG
The DNA here is from genome assembly GCA_020638835.1 of Planctomycetota bacterium. Classification (GTDB taxonomy): domain Bacteria; phylum Planctomycetota; class UBA1135; order UBA1135; genus JACKHV01. The sequence goes on from JACKHV010000006.1 coordinate 31,340, forward strand.
GGCAACCTCGAGATGACGGAGGCGGAGCTGCGCGCGACGATGGCGCGCAAGAACATCGACCCCGGCGTGGCGTCGATCTATCGCACCGTTCAAGGGCTCTCGGCGGCCGAGGAGGACGCGGAGCTCAAGCGCGAGATGATGAGCAAGATCTTCGAGGCGAACCTCGAGCTCCAGAAGAGGGACTCTTAGGACCGCAGTGGACGGAGTGCAGAGATGACGAAAGCGAACAAGGGCGAAGAGGGCGAGAAGGGCCACGGCGTGCTGTACCTGGGGATCGACCTGGGAACGTCGCGGACGTCCGTGGCGGGCAGCAACGGCGTGCGCGCGACCGTGCCGTCGTTCGTCGGATATCCGAAGGACGTCGTCAGTCGCAAGCTGTTGAAGAAGGACGTGCTCTACGGCGACGAGGCGATCGAGAAGCGCCTCTCGCTCGACTTCTACCGCCCGCTGGAACACGGTGTGTTGAAAGGCAGCTCCGACGGCGCCGGCGACCAACCGAACATGCGCGCCGCGCGCGACCTGCTGCTCGAGATCGTGCGCCGCGCCCAGCCGCGCAAGGACGAGCTCGTCTACGCCGTGATCGGCGCGCCGGCGCAGGCCAGCATCCAGTCGAAGAACGCGATCGTCGAGATCGCGCGCGAAGCGGTCGACTCCGTGATGCTCTGCTCGGAACCCTTCGCCGTCGCCTACGGACAGGACATGCTCGAGGACGTGCTCGTCATCGACATCGGCGCGGGCACCGTCGACCTGTGCCGGATGCACGGCACGATGCCCGAGGACGCCGACCAGATCACGCTGACCACCGCGGGCGACCACGTCGACGCGGAGCTGACGAAGCGCATCAAGGCCAGCCACCCCGAGGCGCAGTTCACGACGCAGATGGTGAAGACCATCAAGGAACGTCACGCGACGATCGCCGAGGTCCTCGGCCGCATCCACGTCGACCTGCCGGTGAACGGCAAGCCGACCAGCTTCGACCTGACCGACGAGATCCGCGGCGCGTGTCAGTCGATCGTCCCGCCGATCGTCGAAGGGCTCGGCAAGCTCGTCGCGACCTTCGACCCCGAGTTCCAGGAGCGGCTGAAGAACCGCGTCCTGCTCGCCGGCGGCGGCAGTCAGATCAAGGCGCTCGACACCGCGATCGAGCACGAGATGAAGGAGCGCCTCGGCGGCGGCAAGGTCGTGCGCATCGAGGAACCGATCTACGGCGGCGCGGACGGCGCGCTGAAGATCGCGCACGACATGCCCGAGGAGTTCTGGGAGAAACTGAAGTAGGTACCGAACCAGGTCAAGAACCTCACCCCCCCGATCGACGCAGCGGCGGCCTGTTGCCGCCGCTGCGTCGCTCGGTGTGAGGTTCTTGACCTGGTTCGGTACCTACGCCGAGATCGAGTTGTGGTCGTGGATGATCCGCCACTCGCCGTCGATCTTGCGCAGCACCAGCGTGAACAACCCCTCGCGGTCGTCCTGCGCGCTGTAGTCGATGCGCCAGCGGCCGCGCACGACGATCAGCGTGTCCGTCACGCCGACCGTCTCGAAGCCGGTGAAGGTCAGCTTGCCGAGCTCCGACTCGCCGAAGCGTTCCCGGTAGCGCGCGAGGACCTGGTCGTAGCCCTTGACGATCTCGCCGTTCGAGAAGAGCGTCAGCGCTGCGTCGTTCCAGTAGCCCTTCGAGACGAACTCGTCGAGGTTGCCGGCGTTCCACGACATCTGCTGGTCGCCGAAGACGCGCAACGCTTCCGCCGTGGTCGGGTTCTCCTTGCGCGTCGAGTGGCACGAGGTGGAGACGAGCAGGAAGAGGAGGGCGAGGTAGTGATACTTGCGCATGAGTGGTTCTCCGCCGCGCAGCGTACCGTACTTCTCAGTCGTTGCCGACGTAGCCCAGGCCCTTGAGCGCGTTCAAGGCGTCGTCGTCACCCGCGTTCTTCGCCGCGTCGCCGACCACCTGGATCAGCGCGACCAGCTTCTCATCGCCCGGGAAGGCCGCGGTCGCGAGCTTCAGCACGTCCGTCGCCGGCACGTACGCGCGGGCGCTCTTCAGCTCGCTCACCACCACGTTGTAGTCCTGTACGCGCAGCTCGGTGGCCGCGTCGAGTTCCTTCATCTTCGCCACGCAGGCGGCGGCGTCGCTGTGAGCGAGCGCCTGGCAGAGCTGCAGCGTCAGGTCGGTGCGCTGCGCACCTTGCGTCCCGGAGAGCGCCTTGGTGAAGGCGGTCGCCGCGGCCTCGTAGTCGCCGCTGCCGAGGGCGTCGTAGCCGGCTTGGGCGGGGTCTCCGCCTCCGCAGGCGGCGAGGGAGGCGAGCAGCAAGGTCGGGAGCAGTCGGCGCATGGCGGTCGAAGGGGTGAGGCGTCGGTGGGGGGCGAAGCGGCCGGACACTCTAACAGGCCGCGCCCGGGGCAAGCCTAGCCCGCGGGGCCCTCTCGGGGGTCGCTCGAGGGGGGATCGACACGGAAAGCACTCTCCGGCCTCATTTTTTCCCCGCTGCACTCCGATCAGAGTACGATCGGAGCCTCATGAGAGCCTCCGGCCGACGCGTCGGGGGCTTTCGCCATGCCCCCCGGCCCCCGCGGCCACCTCCCGATCCAGCCCGTGCGCGAGTCCAAGGTCACCGTCAAGATCCCCCGTCCGCTCTACCGCAAGATCCAGCAGGTGGTGGAGGACTCGGGCTTCAACTCGCCCACCGACTTCATCGTCTACGTCCTCCGGGACCTGATGGGTGAGGCGGAGAGCCCCGCGCAGCACGAGTTCAGCCAGGACGAGCTCGACGAGGTGAAGCGCAAGCTCAAGAACCTCGGATACCTCTAGCGCGCGCGCACCGGCACCCGTTCATCGCACGCCCCCCGATCTCCAGAACCTCGAGAAGCGATCCATGACCCCCGCGACCACTGCTCACATCTCGCCCGTCCACGGCGGCCTCACCGAACCCGTCGACCGCCTCGTCTCCGCCGTGGACCCGAGCTGGTCGAGTCTGCCGGCCGTCGAGGTCGACGAGACCGACCGCACGACGCTCTACCGCATCGCCGACGGCACGCTCAGCCCGCTGCACGGTCCGATGAACCAGGCCGACTACCGGTCGACGCTGGACCGCGCGGCGATCGAGCGCGGCGGACGCCTGTGGGCGTGGGGCATCCCGACCGTGCTGCCCGTCACCGACGCGGAAGCCGCGCAGTGCAAGCCCGGCACGCAGGTCGCGCTGACGCACGGCGGCAAGGTCTTCGGCGTGCTGACGGTCGAGGACTGCTACGACTGGGACAAGGCCGCGTTCATCCAGGCGTGCTACGGCACCGAGCGCACCGACCACCCCGGCGCGAAGCTGTGGCTCGGCGACGCGCGCACGAAGCTGGTCGGCGGTGAGATCAAGCTCGCTCCCTTCCAGGACGGCCGCACCTTCGCGGGCCGCGTGATGAGCCCGCGTGCGACGCGCGAACTGATCGCCGACAAGGGCTACGAGCAGACCGTCGCCTTCCAAACGCGCAACCCGCTGCACCGCGCTCACGAGTACGCGCTGGTCTACGGCGCCGAAGTGATCCTGCGCGACACCGGCAAGAAGACGGGCGTGATCCTGAACCCGCTCGTCGGCCAGCTGAAGGGCGACGACGTGCCCGCCGCGACGCGCATGGAGACCTACGAGAAGCTCGTCGAAGGCCGCTTCCTCGGCCAGGGCGACATGGACGAGCAACTGTGGAAGTCGAAAGGGCAGGATCTGAACGACCAACTGCACCTGATCGGCCTCGACATGCGCATGTACTACGGCGGACCGCGCGAAGCCGTGATGCACGCGATCTACCGCCAGAACCTCGGCTTCACGCACTTCATCATCGGACGCAAGCACGCCGACGCGCCCTACGCCGACGGCACGGCGATCTGGGGTGACTTCGACGCGCAGGAGATCTTCGACAAGCTCGAAGGCTCGCTGTCGATCAAGACCGTCAACGTGGGCTTCGCCGCCTACTTCGAAGAGATCGGCCGCGTCGGCCTGATGGAGGAGAACAAGGGCAACACGTCCGTGTTCATCTCCGGAACCAAGGTGCGCGAGATCCTCGGCAATGGCGAGCTTCCCGACGAACGCATCATGCGTCCGTCGACCGCGAAGATCCTGGTCGACTACTACGCCTCGCAGGCGTAAGCCGTCGCGCAACCGCGTCCCGAGAGAGAAGAAGCGACATGGGCTTGTTCGACATGTTCAAGAAGAAGGAGGCTCCGAAGCCTCCGGTTCGCCCGCTGCTGCGCCCCGGAATGAAGGTGCAGCCCGATCCGCAGGCGGACAACCACTTCATCATCGTGATCCTCGACTCGTGCCGCTGGGACTCCTTCATGGCCGCGGAGCCGAAGGTGATCACCAAGCTCGGCAAGGTCGAGAAGCGCTACACCTACGCGTCGTGGACGGCGCCGTCGCACTACAACCTGCTGACGGGTCTGCTGCCGCACACGTCGCCGACGAACGTGTACGCGTCGGAGTACTACAAGGAAGACTTCTACAACTACAACCAGCGGCTCGGCGCCAAGGGCATCGAGTTCGCCAAGATGGTGCCGGGGCTGTGGTTCCCGGGCCTCTTGCGCAACACGCTGGGGTACAAGACGCATGCGCGCGTGTCGCTTCCCGTGCTGAACCCGAAGACGGGCATCAACCGCGACTTCGACTCGTTCCAGCTGATGGACTCGCACAACGACATGCGGTCCATGTTCCCGACGATGACCTTCGGCGACGAGCGTCCCGAGTTCTACATGCTCAACGTCGGCGAGACGCACTACCCCTACGCCAAGCCTGACGAGGACTCCTCGATGTGGCCGCGCATCAGCGGGGTGAACGGCGTCTTCCGCAAGATGAACGAGCAGATCGACAAGGACCATCCTGACTTCAAGGAGGACTTCCAGTTCTTCGACCAGGACAAGATGGACCAGCTGCGCGAGCGCCAGGTCGACACCGTTCGCTACCTCGACGGCGTGTTCGAGGAGCTCTACGACATGGTGCCGAAGAACACGCACATCATCGTCACCGCCGACCACGGCGAGCTCTTCGGCGAAGCGGGCTACTTCGGCCACGGGCCGATCATGCACGACAAGTGCTTCGAGGTGCCGTACCTCGAGGGCAAGATTCGCTGAGCTCGTCCGGAACCAACACCCCCAACCAAGATCCCCTGATAGAAATGAACGACAAAGGCTTCACCCTCTGGTTCACGGGCCTCTCCGGCTCCGGCAAGAGCACCCTCGCGCAGTACCTGACCCCGATCCTCAAGGAGCGCGGCAAGAAGGTCGAGGTGCTCGACGGCGACGAGATCCGCGAGAACCTCTCGAAGGGCCTCGGCTTCTCGAAGGAAGACCGCGACACGAACATCCGCCGCATCGGCTACGTCGCGAACCTGCTCTCGCGCAACGGCTGCGTCGCGATCACCGCGGCGATCTCGCCCTACAGCTCGGTGCGCGACGAGATCCGCGCGAAGACCGCCGCCGCCTTCGTCGAGGTCTACGTCGAGGCGCCCCTCGAAGTCGTCGAGGAACGCGACACCAAGGGCCTCTACAAGAAAGCCCGCGCCGGCGAGATCAAGAACTTCACCGGCATCAGCGATCCCTACGAGGCGCCCGCGAGCGCCGAGGTGACGGTCCACACCGGCACCGAGAGCATCGAGGAGTCCGCCCAGAAGGTGGTGAACTACCTCGAGAGCCAAGGCCTGCTCGGCTGAGAAGTACGGTACCGCGTTCGATTCTTCGGGCTCGAGCCGACCGGCACCGCGGGGCGCCGGTCGGCTCGAGCCCGAAGAATCGAACGCGGTACCGTACTTCTCGGGCACTCGCAGTCTCCCGGCATCGCCGGGGCGGGCGTATACTGCTCGGCTCGCCGGCCGTCCGGCGGACTCCGGATGCGGGGAAGCTCCCGCTCGGCAAGGAGTTGGGGCTCCAGAGCCCCCCGGGGACGGCCGAAGAGGTCATCGGAGCCGTCGCCGCAGGGCCGCGGCTCCCGCGACGCATTCCCCCCCGCATGAAACTTTCCCCGCGATCCCTCCGCCTGGCGCTGCTCTGTGCCCTCAGCCTGGTGGCGACGGCGCAGCCCGCCCTGGCGTACATCGGTCCCGGGGCCGGCTTCGCGGCGGCGGGCTCGGTGCTGGTGCTCGCGGGCACCTTCTTCCTCGCCTTCGGCATCGTCCTGATCTGGCCGCTGAAGTTCGTCTTCCGCGCCCTGACGAAGCCGAAGAAGGCGCCCGCGCGCGTCAAGCGCGTCGTCGTCGTCGGCCTCGACGGCTTCGACCCGGGCCTCGCGCGGAAGTACATGGACGAGGGGCGCATGCCCAACTTCAAGCGGCTGGCCGAGCGCGGGCACTTCAGCCCGCTCGCCACCTCGTGCCCCTCGATCTCGCCGGTGGCGTGGTCGAGCTACGCGACCGGCGTCGACGCCTCGCGCCACAACATCTACGACTTCCTGACGCGCGATCCCTGCTCCTACCTGCCGGTGCTGTCGTCCTCGGACATCGGCACCGCTCCGCGCACCTTGAAGATCGGCGGCCTCGAGATCCCGTGGGGGACGAAGGCCGTGTTCCGCTTCATGCAGAAGTCGCAACCCTTCTGGAAGCTGCTCGGCGACAACCGCGTCTGGTCGTCGATCGTGCGCGTGCCGATCACCTTCCCGCCGCAGCCGTTCAAGAACGGCACGCTGCTGTCGGGCATGTGCGTCCCCGACCTGCAGGGCACGCAGGGTTCGTTCTCGTTCTACTCGACGAAGGAGCGGCCCAAGGGCGCGCACATCGGCGGGCAACAGTACACCGTGCGTCGGCGCGGCAACGTGATCGAGTCGAAGCTGACCGGTCCGCCCGGGAAGGACGGCAACCGGATGAAGTCCGACTTCAAGGTCGAACTCGACGACACGAAGCGCAAGGCGAAGATCACGGTCGGCGACGAGACGGTCGTCGTCGGTCCGAAGGAGTACACGCCCTGGATGCGCGTGCCGTTCGACGGCGTCGGCGGCATCGTGCGCCTCTACCTGCAGACCTGGGACGAGCACGACGTCGAGATCTACGCGACGCCGATCAACATCGACCCCGACTCGCCGGCCATGCCGATCTCGCACCCCTTCGTCTACGCGATCTACCTCGCGAAGCTGCAGGGCCCGTACGCGACGCTCGGCCTCGCAGAAGACACCTGGGCGCTGAACGAGCGCGTGGTGGACGAAGAAGCCTTCTTGAAGCAGTCGTGGCTGATCTTCGAGGAGCGCAAGCAGATGCTCTGGGACGTCCTGAAGAAGACGAAGCGCGGCTTCACCACCGTGGTCTTCGACACGACGGACCGCGTAAGCCACATGTTCTACCGCTACCTCGACCCGACGCACCCGGCGAACGAGGGCAAGGACACCGAGCGCTTCAAGAACGTCATCCCCGACCTCTACGCGAAGATGGACGACTTCCTCGCCGATGTCGAGCGCAAGGTCGGCGACGACCCCGAGACCTTGCTGATGGTCATCTCCGACCACGGCTTCACGAACTTCACGCGCGGGGTGAACCTGAACACGTGGCTGAAGCAAGAGGGCTACCTGGTCCTCAAGGAAGGCCACGAGACCTCGCCCGACTACTTCCAGGCCGTCGACTGGGAGAAGACGCGCGCGTTCACGCTCGGTCTGACCGGCATCTTCCTGAACCGCGAAGGTCGCGAGGGGAAGGGCATCGTCAAGAAGGACGAAGTCGCGCCGCTCGCGCACGAGATCAAGGCGAAGCTCGAGAAGCTGCGCGATCCGAAGGACGGCTCGCTCGTCGTCAACGAAGCCTTCGTGACGAAGGAACTGCACTCCGGTCCCTACGCCGACGCGGCACCCGACCTGTTGATCGGGTACCACCGCACGTACCGGCACTCGTGGGACTGCGCGACGGGCTCGGTCTCGGCCGAGATCTTCACGGACAACACCAAGTCGTGGTCCGGTGACCACTGCGTCGACCCGCGCCTCGTGCCCGGCGTCTTCTGGTGCAACCGCCCCGTCGCCAAGGAGGCGCCCGAGTTGATCGACATGGCGCCGACCGTGCTCGACCTGTTCGGCGTCCCGATCCCGAAGTACATGACCGGCACGCCGCTCTTCGCGGAGAACGCGGGCCGGCCCGCCCGGACGGATGGGGGCAGCGCGAAGGCCGCCGTCGCCGAGGGAGAGCGCTCATGAGGCTGCCGCGCTGGACCGTCTACCCCGCCCTGGCGACGCTCGCCGTGTTCGCCGTCGGCGCCTTGCCGCGCCCGGTGGAACCCGAAGCAAGCGGAGCCGCCCTCGCCGCGCGCGGTGCGGCACCGACGCCGACTCCCGCACCGAAGCACAAGCGCGTCGTCGTCCTCGGCATCGACGGACTCGACCCCGAGATCCTGCAGGACGTGATCGCGCGCTACCCCGACCGCATGCGCAACTTCGCGGCGCTGATCGAAGAGGGTGAACTCGCCTCGCTCGGTACTTCGTACCCGCCGCAGAGCCCGGTCGCCTGGTCCAACTTCATCACCGGGCGCAATCCCGGCGGCCACGGCATCTACGACTTCATCCACCGCAACCCGGTGACGCGCACGCCGGTGCCCGGCTCGGTCAAGGAAGTCCACGGCAGCCAGGTCGACCTGTGGGGCGACTGGAAGTTCCCGATCGGTGGCGACACGCCGTCGAACCGCTCGGGCAAGAGCTTCTGGCAGATCCTCCGCGACCACGGCGTGCCCGCCGACGTCTGGCGCATGCCGGCGAACTTCCCCGTCGAGTCGTCGCTGGGTCTCTCCTTCCCCGGGATGATGACGCCGGCGCTCGACAGCGCGTACGGCACGTACACGGTCTACTCGACCGACCCGCCGGTGAACACGCAGCGCTCCGGCGGTCGCTTCCAGCCGGTCTCGGTCGACCGGCAAGGCGTGATCCGCACGCGCTTGCTCGGTCCGCCGAACTCCTTCAAGCAGCACGACCCGCAAGCCTCGGTCCCGCTGACGATCTACGTCGATGCGGAGCGCGGCGGCGCGGTCGTCGAGATCGGCGACCAATACGTCGTGCTCGCCCCCGGCGAGTGGTCGGACTTCGTGCAAGCGAGCTTCGAGATGCTGCCGATGGGCATCAGCTCCGTCTCCGGCATCGTGCGCTTCTACCTGCGCAGCCTGGATCCGTTCGAGCTCTACTGCTCGCCCGTCAACATCGACCCGACGGACCCCGTCGCGCCCGTCTCCGAACCGACCAGCGCGTCAGCGGACCTCAAGGACGCGATCGGTTGGTACTACACGCAGGGCATGGCGGAGGAAGTGAACGCGCTCAAAGACGAGGCGATCACCGAGCGCGAGTTCATGCATCAGTCGCGGCTCGTCTACGACCAACGGGTACGCATGATGGAACATGCGCTGGACCTCTACCTCTCCGACGACGAGGGCGGTCTATTCTTCTTCTACTACTCGACGATCGACCTGTGCTGTCACATGATGTGGCACGTCGGCGACGAGGAACATCCGCACCACCCGCACGTCGCAGCGCTCGCGGACGAGAGCTCGACGGACTGGACTCACCGCGACGAGAGCCAGTGGCGCGAGACGATCGCTGATCTCTACATGCTGATGGACCCGGTCCTCGGCCGCATGCGGAGCCGGCTCGCGCCCGACGACCTTCTGATCGTGATGTCGGACCACGGCTTCGCGCCCTGGCACCGCAAGTTCTCGCTCAACACCTGGTTGCTCGAAGAAGGCTACCTCGTGCTGAAGGAAGGGCGCGACAAGGAACAACCCGGCGGCCCGAACGTCTTCGCCTTCACGGGTGACGGTTCCGCCGTCGACTGGACGCGCACCCGGGCCTACGCCATGGGCTTCAACGGGCTCTACCTGAACCTCGCCGGCCGCGAGCTCGACGACCCTGCTACGCCGGACGTCGACGAGTCGGGCATCGTGGAACCGGGCGTCGAAGCCGACGCGCTGCTCGCCGAGCTGAAGGTGAAGCTCGAGGCCATCCGCGACCCAAAGAACGGCGCGCAGGTCGTGCTCAGCGCGGACCTCGCCTCCGCCATCTATCACGGTGAACGCATCGCCGAGGCACCGGACATCCTGGTGGGGTACAACGCCGGCTACGGCAACTCGGACGCCTCGTCGACGGGACGCATCCCGAACGCCGTGCTCGACGACAACGACGGCGGCACCTTCAACGGCAACCACCTCATGTCACCGCGCGTCGTCGCGGGGACGCTCATCACCAACGGCCGGGTGCGCGAGGGCGATCACGACCTCGAGGACCTGACCGTCGAGATTCTCAAGCAGTACGGCATCGATCCGCCTTCCGGCATGGACGGCGAACCGGTGCTCGAGTGAACCGGATAGAACGACAGGAGACCGACCATGTTCGGCGGCGGAAACAAGATCAAGTTGGACAAGGACCTCATCGAGCGCGCGAAGAAGGTGGCGGAAGTCGCCGGCTACGCCTCTCACGAGGAGTTCATCACGCACATCATCGAGAAGGAGCTCGCCAACTTCGAGGACGGCGCCTCCGACGACGAGATCACCGAGAAGCTGCGCGGCCTCGGCTACATCAGCTGACCGCGCGCACCTGCTCCCGACCCTCGTCCACGCTCTGACCCCGCGTCCATGAACGCCCTCAACAACGCCTTCACCCGCATCTTCGACGTCGTGCTGACGCCCCTCGAGGCGCTCGGCATCCACGCGTCGTTGATCCTGGTCAGCGGCGTGTTCGGCGTCTTCGCGCTCTGGCTGTTCAAGTACATCAGCTGGCAGAAGGGCATCGGCGCGACGAAGGACAAGATCAAGGGGCACATGATCGCGATCCGTCTCTACCAGGACGACCTCGCGGTGGTGGGGAGCAGCGTGCTGAAGGTGCTCGGGCGCAACTTCCAGTACCTGGCGCTGAACTTCGGGCCGTTCATCCCGCTGGCGATCCCGTTCGTGTTCGTCGCGGCGCAGCTGGTCACGCGCTACGGCTTCGACCCGGTGCCGGTGAAGGACCCGAACGGCGTGTACCTCGCCGGCCAGGGGACGCAGGTGAAGCTGTGGTTCGATCCGAACACGCCCGGTGCCGACGAGCTGCGGCTCGTGTTGCCCGAAGGCGTCGTGCAGCGCTCGCCGCTCGTCGTCTCGAGCGGCGCCGGCCTCGCGTTCGTCGAGCTGCTCGCCACGGCGCCCGGCGACCACCAGCTGAAGTTCGAGCTGCCCGACGGCACCTCGGCGACGAAGACGATCAGCGCCGGCGGTGAACCGCGGCGCTCGATGCAGCCCGAGCGCGTGCGCGGCACCTTCTCCGCCATGCTCTGGCCCGCGGAGGACATGCTCGCCGCGGACTCTCCCTTCCAACGCATCGTGGTCGGCTATCCCGAGCGTGACCTGGGCTGGTTGCCCGGCGGTCCGCTCGGCGTGCTGATCACCTTCGTCCTCGCCTCGATGGCCTTCGGCTTCGCGGCTCTCAAACCTCTTGGAGTGAAAATCTAGGTCTTGATCTACAGCTACAACTTGGAGCGCGCCATCCACGCCGCCATAGCGGCACACGATGGACAGTATCGTAAGAACGGGGACTCGGTTCCCTACATCGTCCACCCGCTCCAAGTCGCGCTGTATCTCGCGCGCGCCGGATGCGAAGAGTCCGCAGTCGTTGCGGGAGTGCTCCACGACATCGTCGAGGACTGCGAAGACTGGACGGTCGAACGCGTCGAGCTCGAGTTCGGCGCCGAAGTGGCACAGATCGTCGAAGACTTGACGGAAGACAAGTCGCTGACGTGGGACGAGCGCAAGCAGTGGGCCGTCGATCACGTGCCCACGATGAGCGCCGGCGCCGTCGCGGTGAAGGCTGCGGACAAGCTGCAGAACATGAGCAGCCTGCACGCCACCCTGGCGGAAGCCGCCGACCCCGCCGAGGTCTGGAAGCACTTCAAGGGCGGCCGCGAACGAACGCTCGCCGCCTCGCGCGCGCTGGTCGATGCGCTTTGCGAACGCGCGCCGCTCGCGCTGAGCGAGCCCCTGCGCGCCGTGATGGCCGACCTCGAGCGCTGAGCTTGCCGCGGGCGCCCGGTCCGCTTAGAACCGTGTCCATGACGACCACCGCGCGCCTCTCGCTCCTGCTCCTCACTTGCTGCGCGCTGATCCTCGGTGCGCCGCGCGCCGACGCGCAGCGCGGCTTCGACACGAAGCGCTTGCCGGTTCACGGACTGCAGTACCTCGAACCGCGCAGCTACGACTGGCTGCCCGTTCAACCCAGCGAAGACTGGGTGGTGCTGAAGTACACGAAGAAGAAGGGCGACGGCGAAGACGACCTCGTGCGCGGCTACGTCCCGCAGTTCGTCGTCGTACGCATCGACTGGGTACCCGACGTCGAGGTGCAGGGCGACGGTCGCACGACGACTGGCGGCGATGCCGAGAAGCCGAAAAAGGAGTCGGACGAGGAATCCGGCGAGGAGGGAGAGAGCGACGCGGCACCGCCTCCTCCGCCGCCGATCAACTCGGCCTTGCGTTGGTTCGATCAGCGCTCCGGCGGCTGGAAGATCAGCAGCTCGAAGGAAGGTCGCGAGCGCAACGGCTACACGGCGACCGAGTACGTCATGACGCCTCCCGAGAACTTCCGCGGTGACGCGGTCGGGTGGGCGTACGTCTGGCGCAAGGATCGTGAGCGCACCTACGTCGTCTTCGGACGTTGCTCGAGTGCCGACCTCGACGAGGAGAAGAAGATCTGGTGGGAAGTCGCGACCAAGATGCAGTTCAGCGATCCGGTCGCGAGCGATGCGTCCAAGATCCGCACGAAGTGGGAGCGCACCTACGCCCGCAAGAAGCTGCTCGACCCCGAGTTCCGCATCCGCGTGCGCGAGCGCCTCGGCGGCAGCTGGGAGGCGGAGGACACGGACAACTACATCGTCGTCTACAACACGCCCGACCAGCCGCTGGTGCGACGCATCCTGAAGGACATCGAGGCGATGCGAGCGGAGTACGAGAAGCTCTTCCCCTCCGCCGCGCCCGTGACCGCCGTCTCGACGGTGCGCGTCTGCGCCGACCGCGACGAGTACATGCTCTACGGCGGCATGGCCGGTTCCGCCGGATACTGGAACTGGTACACCGAAGAGCTCGTGCTCTACGACGCGACCGTGCGCGAGAAGGGGCAGAAGACCGACAAGTCGAACACCTTCATCGTGCTCTACCACGAGGCGTTCCACCAATACATCCACTACTCGGCCGGCCAGCTCGCGCCGCACTCGTGGTTCAACGAGGGCTACGGCGACTTCTTCTCGGGCTCGCAGGTCTCCGGCTCCAAGGTGAAGCGGATCGGCGCCAACCCGTGGCGCAACGACTACATCAAGAAGGTCGTCGAGGCGCGGAAGAGCGTGCCGTGGAAGGACATCCTCTACTTCGAGCAGCGCGACTACTACCGCAACCCGGGCGTCTGCTACGCGCAGGGCTGGTCGATGATCTACTTCCTCAACACCTCGAAGGACGTGCAGCGCAACCCTGAGTGGCGGAACTTGCTGACGAACTACTTCGAGACGCTGAAGGAGCTCTGGGCGGTCGAGCTCGCGAAGCTGAAGCTCGATGGTTCCGACGAGATTCCGCAGGCCAAGTACGAGGCCGAGGTGAAGGTCCGCCGCGAGGCGTGCGAGAAGACCTTCAAGGACGTCGACGTCGAGGCGCTCGACGAAGCGTGGAAGCAGTTCGTGCGCGACCTGCCGTGGATCGAGGAGCCGAAGTAGAGAAGTACGGTACCGCGTTCGTTTTTCCACAATAGCGCCGCGATCACGCGGTCCTTCCACGCGGGCCGACAGACGACCAGCTCGTGGTTGACGGGATCCGCCTGGTTGTAGCGGTGCTCCTCGCCGCGCAGCTTGCAGACGGACCAACCGAGCGCGCGCGCGATGGTCTCCGGCGCGCAGGTGTCCCACTCCTTGAGGCCCTTCTTGTGCACGTAGATGTCGGCCTCGCCGAGCAACAGCATGGCGACCTTGTTGCCCGCCGAACCCGCGGGAACCAGCTCGCCGCCGCCCAGCCGGCCGTGGAAGGCGTCCATCCACTCGGGTGTGTGACTGCGGCTGCACGCGATGCGGGGCGCCGCGGGTCCTTCCGAGTCGCCCGAGAGCAGCTCGCCGGATCCGATCAATCCCGCGCATCGGTGTCCGGGCGTCGCCACGCCCCAGATCGTGCGTCCCTTCGCCGGAAGTCCGACGACCGCCATCGCGCACTCGTGGTCGATGGTCAGCGCGACGTGGACGGCCCAGTCGTCGCGTAGCTGGCTGAACTCGCGCGTCCCGTCGAGCGGGTCGATGATCCACGCGCGTGAGCGCGACAAGCGGTCCGCCGTGTCCTTCGTCTCCTCCGACAGCACGCCATCGTCGGCGTAGCGACCCTCGAGCAGCCCGCGCAGGTAACCGTCGGCGGCCTGGTCGCCGATGTCAGCGAGCATGCGGCCTTCCCAGCGTCCGCTGTCGCGCAGCCCCAGCACTCGTCGTCCCGCGTCGAGCGCGCCCGCGAGGGCGAAGTCGAGCTCGGGCTGCAGGTGTAGATCGCTCATGGCGCCCGATGATCGGGGACCGCGCACCGCTCGTCGAGGCCGCACTGGTTCTTTCGGGCTAGAATCCGCCGCATGGACGTCGGTGGAGAGCTCGCGGAACGACTCGACGCGCTGGGCGCCGTCGCCGTGCGTCGCATGTTCGGAGGCCAGGGGCTCTTCCTGGATGGCCGCATGTTCGGGCTCGTCGCGCAGGGCACGCCCTACTTCAAGGTCGACGACGAGACCCGCGCGGACTACGAACGCGCGGGTGCGGAACCCTTCACCTACGGCCGCTCGAAGGAAGAGCTGAAGCCGACGCAGCTCGGCTACTACGAGGTTCCCGCGACCGTGCTCGAGCGCGACCGCGACTTGCTCGAGTGGGCGCGTCGCGCGGTTCTCGTCGCCGAGCGCGCGGCGGCGAAGAAGCCGAAGCAGAAGTCGAGTCGTCCGCGCACGCTGCGCGGCATGCGCGGCCTCGGTCCGAAGAGCGTCGAGTGGCTTCGCGACGCAGGCGTGGAAACTCCCGCGCAGCTCGAGCAGCTCGGTTCGGTCGGCGCCTTCCTGCGCGTGCGTTCGCAGCAGCCGAAGGTCAGCCTGAACCTGCTCTACGCGCTGGAAGGCGCGCTGCTCGACGTGCACTGGGCGAAGCTGCCCGCCGACTTGAAGCGCCGCCTGCAGGCCGCGGTGAAGTCGCGCTGAGGCGCGCTCCGCCGGTTGCGCTCAGGAAGGCCGCTTCGTCGCGCCGCGCCAGGCGGACATGCCGCCCTCGAGGTTGAAGAGCGAGAAGTGCCCTTCACCCGACAGGAACTCGCACGCGGCGGCGGAACGCGCGCCCATCGCGCAGACGACCAGCGTCGGCCGCGGGTCCCGCTTCAGCTCGTGGTGGCGCGCCTCGAGCTCGTCGATCGGGATCAGCAGCGCGCCCTCGATCACGCCGCCCGCCGTCTCTTGGTGGCTGCGCACGTCGAGCACGCGGTACTCGCCCGCCTCGACCTTCGCGCGCGCCGCGCCCTCGCGCACGTCGCGCCAGAGGCGGCCTTCGCGGACTTGGTCGGGATCGAGCGTCTCGCCGGCGGCTTGTCGGGCGAGCAGCTCGCGCAGGGCGCCGAGCGCCGTCGCGAGCTCGTCGGCCTGGTTGGAGAGCTGCCGGCGCACGTCGGCACGGACGTCCTCGGCGTCGCGACCGGACGAGCTCGAGCGCGCGAAGGCGACGAGGGCGACGAGCAGGGCCAGGACGGCGATGACGAGCGCGACGGTATCCATGGCGCCGAGTCTAACCCTCACGTGCGCGGTAGGGGAGCCGCGCGGAAGTACGGTACCGCGTTCGATTCTTCGGGTCGGCACGTCAGCCAGCGCCCTCAGGACGCTGGCTGACGTGCCGACCCGAAGAATCGAACGCGGTACCGTACTTCTCAGTCGCGCTTCGCGCGCACGATCGCCAGCGAGGCCGTGAAGCCGTGCAGGAAGTTGCGCCCGCCGACCGGTCCGATCTCGCCCATCGCGAAGAAGCCGGCCGCGGGCACCTCGCGGCCGTAGCGCGCCTGCACCCGCGAGGCGTCGTGGTCGGCGACGGGGAACATCCGTGTGCCGCGGCCGTTGCAGGAGAACAGCAGAACGCCGACCTCGCCCTCGCTCGCCTGCGCGGCGAGCAGCTGGTCCAGGTCCTCGCTGGCGCTCTGCGCGTCGCGGACCATGAACTGCACCGTCTGGCCCGCGCGCAGCGAGTTGTCGGCGATCGCGATGCCGCCCTCGCGCTTCTCGATACCCATGATCCCGCGCACGAGGAAGTCGCCGCGCTGGAAGGTGGACTTGGTCGCGTCCACGGCGACCCCCAGGAAGGGGGCGCGCTGGAGCAGCGCCGCGTCGCGGGACTCCAGCGACTGGAAGGCCTTCTGGAGTACATGCGCTGCCGTTTTGCCGCCCAATTTCCTAATAACGTGGTCCTGGATCTTCGTGATCACGTAGGGCTCGTGGATCGGGCGGCAGCCCTGGCTGACCACCGGGACGACCTCGACCGAGCCTCCCAGCCAGAGGCCGACCGCCCCCCAGGCGAGCGTCTCGCCGTCCTGGAAGAGCAGGTTCTGCCCCGGCCCGCGCCCGCCGGAGGCCATGCCCCCGATCACCGGCCGTCCGGGGTAGTGCTCGTTCAGCTGCTCGAGGTACTGCCCCATCGGGAAGGAGAAGGGGTCGCCCAGCATCAGCAGGGTGCCCTCTTCGGCGAACTCCGCCGGCGGCAGACCCGAGAACTGGACCTCGCCCTCCTCGTCCGCGCGCGCACCGACGCGGAAGGGCTCGATCCACACGCCGTCGCCCGCCAGCGCCCAGAGCGCGAGCGCGGGGCCTTCCTCGACCTCGCGCGAGCCGCCGATCACCGTTTCGCCCGTGCAGCCGAGCAAGCGCTTGGCGCCGGTCGCCTGCATCAGCCGCCGTCCGAGGCCGTCGAGCGCTCCGCCGTGGTGGTGCGTGATGAACAGCACGAGCAGCTCCGGGGTCGCCCCGCCCAAGGACTGCTCCAGCGCCGCGACGGCCTCCACCTCGGCGGCGGGCGTCTCGGGCAGGACGGAGAGGGCGGAGGCGAAACGAAGTTCGGACATGGCGACGGCTACGGGATCCCGAATCCGGGGCTAGGGAGGAGAGCGTGCGAGTTTCGGACTCCGAGGCCTTCGGCTCCAGTCCGCTTCGCGTCGAATCCTCCCTTCGGCGGTGTCAACCATGCCGCCGGAAGGTAGACTTTTCGCCAAAATTCGAGCAGAGAGCCCCTCTCGCGGGGACTTTCCGCCCGACCCTCGCAGGCGCTGCGCGGCCTCCTCCACGAGCCACCTCGCGCGTTCGCTTCGCTTCGGGAGACCCTCGAAGTCACCGGCCCCAAGGGCCAAGCCAGAGACCATGACGAAGACCCAGGAACCGGGAGCCGAACTCCCTCTCCAGCAGCAGGACAGCGTCGTCGTACGATTCGCCGGCGACTCGGGCGACGGTATGCAGATCACCGGCGGCCAGTTCACGAGCACGAGCGCCGCGGTCGGCAACGACCTCGCGACTTTGCCCGACTTCCCCGCGGAGATCCGCGCGCCCGCGGGCACGCGTGCCGGGGTGTCCGGCTTCCAGCTGTGCTTCAGCTCGAAGGACATCCACACTCCTGGTGACCGCCCCGACGCGCTCGTCGCGATGAACCCCGCCGCGCTGGTGGTGAACATCAAGGACTTGAAGCCCGGCGGCATCCTCGTCATCAACACGGGCGCCTTCAATGACAAGGAGTACAAGAAGGCGAAGATGGCGGACCCGTACACCGACGGGACCTTCGAGGGCTACCGCCTGATCGAAGTCGACATCAACAAGCGCGTCGCCGAGGCGCTCGAGGGCTCGCCCCTCAAGCCGAAGGACGTGCAGCGCTGCAAGAACTTCTACACGCTCGGCCTGATGTACTGGCTGTACAGCCGTCCGATGCAGCCGACCGAGGAGTTCCTCAACAAGAAGTTCGCCAAGAAGCCGGAGCTCGCGGAAGCGAACATCAAGGCGATGCGTGCGGGCTTCAACGCAGGTGACATCCACCAGATGTTCCAGGCGCGCTACCAGGTCGCGAAGTGCACCGAGCTGCCTGCCGGTACCTACCGGAACATCATGGGCAACGAGGCCGTCGCGCTGGGCCTGACGGTCGGCGCGAAGCTCTGCGGCGTGAAGCCGTTCCTCGGCTCGTACCCGATCACGCCCGCCTCGACGATCCTCGAGGCGATGGCTGCGCAGAA
This sequence comes from Planctomycetota bacterium, assembly GCA_020638835.1. GTDB lineage: Bacteria > Planctomycetota > UBA1135 > UBA1135 > JACKHV01. Next base: position 49,521 of record JACKHV010000006.1, read on the forward strand.
GCACCACGACGTGATGACGTTCCAGGCGGAGGACGAGATCGCCGCGATCTGCTCCGCGATCGGCGCCAGTTTCGCCGGACGCCTCGGCATCACGACGACGTCGGGTCCGGGTCTCGCGCTGAAGACCGAGGCGATGGGCCTCGCGGTGATGACCGAGCTGCCGCTCGTCATCGTCGACGTGCAGCGCGGCGGTCCGTCGACGGGCCTTCCGACCAAGACCGAACAAGCCGACCTCCTGCAGGCCGTGTTCGGCCGCAACGGCGAAGCGCCGATCCCCGTGATCGCCGTTTCGACCGTCGCCGACGCCTTCGACTGCGCGATCGAGGCTTGCCGCATCGCGACGCAGTACATGACTCCCGTGCTGCTCCTGACCGACGGCTACATCGCCAACGGTTCGGAACCGTGGCGCTTGCCGAAGCTCGAGGACCTGCCGGACCTGAAGGTCAACTTCCGCACGGAACCCGAAGGCTTCCTGCCGTACTCGCGCGACGACAAGGGCGCGCGTCCGTGGGTGAAGCCCGGCACGCCCGGCATGCAGCATCGCATCGGCGGTCTCGAGAAGGCGCACCTCACCGGTGACGTCTGCTACGACGCGGAGAACCACGAGTTCATGATCCACGCTCGCCAGGAGAAGGTCATGAACGTGCGCGAGACGATCAAGACGCCGGAGGTTCACGGCGACAAGGACGCCGAGCTGCTGATGCTCGGTTGGGGTTCGACCTACGGACCGATCGCCGACGCGTGCGAGATGATCCGCGGCAAGGGCCACAAGGTCGCCCGAATGCACCTGCGCCACGTGTGGCCGCTGCCGAAGGGCCTCGACGAGATCTTCTCGCGCTACAAGGCCGTCCTGATTCCCGAGATGAACATGGGGCAACTCGCGCGCATCCTGCGCTCCGAGTACCCCTCGCAGAACTTCCTTTCTTACTCGAAGGTGCAAGGTCAGCCCTTCCACTCGAGCGAGCTCGCCGAGAAGGCCATCAGCGTTCTGGAGAACTAGTCATGAGTGAAGCCAAGACCCTCACCAAGAAGGACTTCAAGCCGGATCAGGACGTCAAGTGGTGCCCGGGCTGCGGGGACTACGCGATCCTGAACGCCGTGCAGGCCGCGTGCGCGAACATCGGCACGTCGAAGGAGAACGTCGTGTTCGTGTCCGGGATCGGCTGTTCGAGCCGCTTCCCGTACTACATGGACACGTACGGCTTCCACACGATCCACGGTCGTGCGCCGGCGTTCGCCACGGGCATCAAGGCGTCGAACCCGGACCTGACCGTGTGGCTCGTCACCGGTGACGGCGACGGCCTGTCGATCGGCGGCAACCACCTCGCCCACGTCCTGCGTCGAAACGTCGACATCAACGTGCTGCTGTTCAACAACGAGATCTACGGTCTGACCAAGGGTCAGTACTCGCCGACCTCGCCGCGCGGACGGCGCACGAAGACGTCGCCGATGGGTTCCGTCGACCGCCCCTTCAACCCGGTCAGCTTCGCCCTCGGCTGCAACGCGACCTTCGTCGCGCGCACGATCGACACGCACATCAAGCACATGACCGACGTGCTCGAAGCGGCCGCGGCGCACAAGGGCACGTCCTTCGTCGAGATCTACCAGAATTGTGTGATCTTCAACGATGGCGCCTTCGACGACATCTCCGAGAAGTCGGTGCGCGACGACAAGACCATCGACCTGCGCGCCGGTGAGAAGCTCGTCTACGGCAAGGAGCACGACAAGGGCATCGCCATGCGCGGCTTCGACCCGCAAATCGTCTCCGCCGCCGACGCGGACGTCTGGGATCCGACCCGCGAGTCCTCGGCGGCCGCCTTCACCATGTCCGCCCTCGACCAAGACCCCAAGATGCCCAGTCCGATCGGCATCTTCCGGTCCGTCGAGACGACGACCTTCGACGCCGACATGTCCGCGCAGATCGCGCAGGCCGTGCAGCAGAAGGGCGAGGGTCAGATCAAGGACCTCATCTACGCCGGCGAGACCTGGGAAGTGCGCTAGAGAAGCACGGTACGTTCCCGAAGAATCGAACGCGGTACCGTACTTCACTCCAGCCCGTATGATGCGCGCATGAAGCTGATCCCCTCCGACTTCATCTGGCGGAACGGCGAGCTGATTCCGTGGGCCGACGCGACGATCCACGCCTTGTCACACGTCGTGCACTACGGCAGCGGCGTCTTCGAAGGCATCCGCGCCTACCCCGGCGACGGCGGTCCGAACATCCTCGGTCTGACGGAACACGTGCGGCGCCTGTTCGAGTCGTGCCGCATCATCGGCTTGCCGCTCGACTACGAACCGTCGCTGATCGAGCAGGCCGTCGTCGACACGGTGCGTGCGAACAAGCACGAGACGTGCTACATCCGCCCGTTCGCCTTCCGCGGCTACGGCGAGCTCGGCGTCGACCCGACGACCAGCCCCGTGGAGATGATGATCGCGACCTTCCCATGGGGCGCGCTGATGGGCACGGAGGCTCTGGAGCAGGGCGTCGACGTGGCGGTGTCGAGCTGGCGGCGCATGGCTCCCTCGACGCACCCGGCGATGGCGAAGGCTTCCGGCAACTACCTCAACTCGCAGCTCGTCGTGATGGAGGCGAAGGCGAACGGCTTCGCCGAAGGCATCGTGCTCGACGTCGACGGCTACGTGGCCGAAGGCAGCGGCGAGAACATCTTCGTCGTGCGTGACGACCGCGTGCTCACGCCTCCCTGCGGCGGCTCCATCCTCGCCGGAGTGACGCGCGGCTACGTGCTGGAACTCGCGCGCGACGCCGGCATCGAGGTGGTGGAACAACGCATCGCGCGTGAGATGCTCTACACCTGCGACGAGCTGTTCTTCACGGGGACGGCCGCGGAGGTCACCCCCGTGCGCAGCGTCGACCGTCGTCGTGTAGGCAGCGGCAAGCGCGGGCCGATCACCGCGCTGCTGCAGCGCAACTACTTCGACCGCGTGTACGGGCGCGTCGAGGATCGCTCCGGCTGGCTGACGCCGGTGCGCTGACATGCGGGAGCTCTCCGGCAAGACCGCCCTGGTCACCGGCGCGGCGCGCGGCATCGGTCGCGCCGTGGCGCTGGAACTCGCGAGCGCCGGCGCGCACCTCGTGCTGCTCGCGCGCACGGCCGACGCGCTGGAATCCGTGCGCGCCGAGGTCGAAGCCGCGGGCGGCACCGCCGTCGCGCACGTCGCCGATCTGACCGAACCCGCGCTGCTCGACGAACTCGACCGCGTCGCGCCGAAGGTCGACGTGCTCGTGAACAACGCCGCCTGCTTCGCGACCTACGGTCCCGTCGAGGACGTCGCGGCGGAGGAGATCGCGCGCGTGATGGAGGTCGACCTGCTCGCCGCCATGAAGCTGGTCCGACACGTCCTGCCCGGCATGAAGGAGCGCGGCTTCGGCCGAATTCTGCACGTCGGATCCGTCGCGGGGAGTCTGGGGGGCGCGGGTCAGGTGGCCTACTCGACGGCCAAGGCGGGCCTCCTGGGGCTGACCGTGAGCGTCGCGGTCGAGTGCGCACGCCGCGGCGTGACGTCGAACCTGCTCGAGCTGGGCCTCGTGACCACCGAGCGGACCTCCGCCGCGATCGACCCGGCGATCCGCGACGCCCTCGTGCGCAACACCCCGGTCGGGCGACCCGGCACCCCGGAGGAAGTCGCCTTCGCGGTCCGCTTCCTCGCCTCTCCGCGCGCCGCCTTCATCACCGGCGCCGTCCTGCCGGTCTCGGGCGGCCTGGGCCTCGGGCTCTACCCCGAGCAGCTCGCCTGAGAGCGGGGTCGCGCGGAGAAGTCGCGGATCCCGGTTCGAAGCGCTGCATCCGGTGTCGAATAGATCGATGTGAGCCCCACTTGCTCGGCTACCTCCGACCGGACCCGCGAGGAGGGGGTAGTGTTAGCTGGACCGTTCCGTCCACGGCGAATCCGCGCCGTGGGGACGGGGGGGCGGTCCGGACTCCGAACCAGCCTGAACACATGAAACGAAACAGCAAGCCGAAGGCCGACGGCCTTCAGCAGGGTCGAAAGGCCATCGACCAGCTCGACAAGGAACTCGTGCGCCTGCTCGCGGAGCGCATGAAAGCCGTCCAGGGCATCGCGGACGCCAAGCGCCAGAACCCGGACGCGCCGCTGCGCGACGACGGTCGCGAGCGGGAGCTCTTCGAGGTCTGGTCGCGCGAAGCGGTCGGGCACGACCTCTCCGGCTACTTCGCCGGCCGCGTGCTGCGCGAGATCCTGAACTGGTCGCGGCGCGAACAGGAGCGCCAGCTGCGCCCGAAGAGCGAAGAGACGAGCACCGGTGCGGTCCGCGTCGGCTACCAGGGCGTGCCGGCCTGCTACTCGGACTTGGCCATCACCAAGCTGTTCTCGACGCGCGACCACAAGGGTCTGGCGCGCCAAGGCTTCCGCTCCTTCGGTGCCGCGATCGACGCGCTGGAAGCCGGAGAGATCGACTACGCGCTGCTCCCGATCGAGAACACGATCGCCGGCAGCATCAACGACGTCTACGACCTGCTGGCACGTCGCAACGTGACGATCGTCGGCGAGGAAATCATCGACGTCGAGCACTGCCTGGTCGCGCTGCCCGGCACGAAGCTCGAGGACGTGCGCGTCGTGCGCTCGCACCCCGTCGCGCTGCAACAGTGCCGCGAGTTCCTGGACAACCTCGTCGGCACCGTCGCCGAGAGCTACCACGACACGGCCGGCGCGGCGCGCTCGATCGCCGTCGAGAAGGCCGTCGACGTGGCCGCGATCGCGTCCGAGGAGTCGGCGGCGCACTACGGCCTGCAGGTGCTGGCGCGCAAGGTGCACGACCAGCGCGAGAACATGACGCGCTTCCTCCTGATCGCGCGCGAGCCGGAGGCCTTCGACAAGCGTTGGCCCAGCAAGAGCTCGCTCGTGATCTCCGTGAACCACCGCCAAGGGGCTCTACTCGCCTGTTTGCAGGCGTTCGCGACCCAGGGCGTGAACCTCACCAAGCTGGAGAGCCGGCCGCTCGCCGAGACGCCGTGGGAGTACCTCTTCTACCTCGACATCGAGGGTCGCATCGACGATCCGGGTGTCGCGGCGGCGCTCGAGGAACTGCGCGTGCACACGAACCGACTGAAGGTGCTCGGAAGCTACCCGCGCTGCGTCTCGGAGACGGAAGGCGTGCAAGTCGCGGCTCCGCAGGCCCCCGCGAAGCGCAACGGCAAGGTGAAGGACGGCGTCTCGATGCCGAAGATCCCCGCCGCGCCGAAGAAGAACGGCGCACTGCGCCTCGCCGGTTCGCGCGAGGACAAGAGCCGGACGCGCGTGCGCATCGGCGGCGTGGAGATCGGCGGCTCGCAGTTCGTCGTGATCTCCGGACCCTGCGCCATCGAGAGCCGCGAGCAAGTGCTCGAGTCGGCCGCGATGGTGAAGGCCTGCGGCGCGCGCATCATGCGCGGTGGCGCGTTCAAGCCGCGCTCGTCGCCGTACTCCTTCCAAGGGCTCGGCTTCGAGGGACTCGACATGCTGCGCGAAGCGGGTCGCGCGTACGAGATGCCCGTCGTGACGGAGGTCTTGCGGATCGAGGACGCCGGCCGCATCGCCGAGAAGGCGGACATGCTGCAAGTCGGCGCGCGGAACATGCAGAACTTCGCGCTGCTGCGCGAGCTCGGGCGGCTCGACCGACCAATCCTGCTGAAGCGCGGCATGAGCGCCACCATCGAGGAGGTGCTGATGGCCGCCGAGTACATCATGGACGCCGGCAACAACCAGGTCGTCCTCTGCGAGCGCGGCATCCGCACCTTCGAGACGGCGACGCGCGCGACGCTCGACGTCTCCGCGATCCCGGTGCTGAAGTCGCGGTCGCACCTGCCGGTGATCGTCGACCCCTCGCACGCCGCGGGGGTGCGCGACCTGGTCATCCCGCTGGCTCTCGCCGCCACCGCGGCGGGGGCGGACGGCCTGATCGTCGAGGCACACCCGCGCCCCGAAGAGGCGCTCTGCGACAAGGACCAGGCGCTGACCCGCGGGGATCTCGAGGAGCTGATCCACGCGCTGCGGCCGATCGTGGCCGCCCAGGGTCGCACGCTCTGATCTAGGTGAGGCTCGTGTGAGAGGGCCGAGGCGGGGCATCGTCGCCCCCCTCGGCCCTTCTTCTCGCTCTCACGAGGGGTCGGAGCCGTGAGCGGGCGGGCCCCCGGCTCCCCGGGTGCAGCTGTCCGGAATGGGACTCAGGTCGGAGCGCGACGGCGACCGATCATTCGCAGGACCCCCTAGGCCCTCGTCCCCACCCAGCATGTCCATTCAGCAAATCAGCGCCCTGGCGCGCGGCCTCAAGCAGGCCGACCCCCACGACGTGCGCGTCCGCACCGCGAGCCTGGCTCGCATCGACGAACTCCGCACCCTCCTGGCCCGCGCGGGCTGCACCGAGCTCGTCTGTTGCCTCGAGGCCGCGACGACCTTGATCCACATGACCATGGAGGCGTCCGGCCCGCAGAATCCGGGTCTGATGGACGTGGTTGCGAAGCTCGTGGAGGCCGTCGACTCGGCCTTCGGTTACGAGAGCCCGCACGTGCAGAAGGTCAAGGCGATGGGGGACTCCGGTCTCTGCCTGGCCGTTCCGAGCGGGAACCAGACCAGCCCGGCGGCGGAGCCGCGAACGACCGCGCCGGCGACGACCACAACCGCGCACGCGCCGGCCACACCTCCGACGCTCGACATGAAGCGTGCCTCCGGCAGCCACCTGACCCTGACCGGCGGCATGGCGGAAAGGGGCCGGGGGGAGCAGCGACCGACCACACTGGCCTCGAACGCCGCCAAGCCGGCTCCCGAGAAGCCGACCCTGCCCCGCCGGGCGGTCGCCGACACCGACCAGCCGGGAGGCGCGGCGCCGCTGCTGAACGACATGGTCTTCGGCGAGTTGATGATCCAGCTCGGCCACATCACGCGCGAACAGCTCAACGACGGGCTCGACCACCAGGCCGCCAAGGGCGGACGCCTGGGCCAGGCCCTGATCGACCTCAACCTGACCAGCTGGGACGTCATCGAGAACGTGCTGCGCTTCCAGCGCATGCTCAACCCCGAGGAGTCGGGTAGCGAGAAGGTGGAGGAGTCGAAGCAGGCGCACCCCAGAGCGCACCGCGAGCTCCCGAACCTGCTGGGCGAGGTCGTCGTGCACCTCGGCTTCACCGCGGCGGAGAAAGTCGAGGAAGCGCTGCGCGTGCACCGCGCAACCGGCATCCGCATGGGCGAGGCGCTCGTCCAGATCGGTGCGCTGACCTGGCCGCAGCTGCGCGAGTCGCTGCGCCTGCAGCACAACATGCGTTACGCCGCGGGCCACGCCGAGGTGCAGTCGCCGAAGTTCGGTCAGCCGGGCCCGGTCAGGAAGCTCGGCTGAGCGCGGCGACGCCCCGAGACCAAAGCGCAGGAGCGCCGCCCCCTCGGGCGGCGCTCCTGTTTTCTCGTCCGCTCGGCGTGGGCCGAGCTTCCGCGGTCAGCGCTTAGAGCTGGAAGTCGATCCGGACGCTGTTCGAGAGGTTCGAACCGCTGCCGCAGGGGCTGGCCAGGTCGCGGAACCAGATCTGGAAGTGGCGAGTGCTGGGGACCAGCACGTTCGCTTCCGTGACGATCGAGACCGTCGAACTCGCCTCACCGACGCCGTTCGTCGTGGTGAGTTCCATGCGCTCCGTGTTTCCGGCAACGCAGAGGTTGCCGTCCTTGAAGGGCACCTGCTGACCGGCGGTGCCGGAGAGCCACATGCCGACCTTGTTGGCCGGGGCGCCGGAGACACTCAGGACGACGTCGTCGTTGGCGATGCTGGTCGTTCCGTAGGCCGTGATCAGCGCGCCGGCGCCGGTCGAGTTGGCGCAACCCGCGGTGTTGTCGATGTTGCCGCAGGGGGCGATCAGGCTGTGGCAGTAGCACATGCCCGTACCGATTTGCGTGGGGCCGCCAGCGCCGGGGCCTTCGACCGGAGCGGTCAGGACGTCGCCGAGGCCGGAGGTGTAGAGCGTCAGCTCGCCGGTTCCGGCTTGCGGCGCGCCGTTGGCGGTGAAGCCGAAGCTGTACATCGTGCCCCAGCGGAGCGCGTTGCCGTTGGCGTTCTGGTTCGGCGTCGTGGTCGAAGCCCACTTGGCCTTGCCGCCGGCCTGGCTGAACGACCAGTCGGTGTTGTCGTAGGGCTCACCCGAGTGGTAGTTCACGTCCGTGAACCAGACGTCGGTCAGCGTGGCGCCGGCGTCGGCCGGGACGGCGAACGAGTAGCCGGCGTCCTCGGAGTTGTGGTTCTGGACCGCGTAGCTGTAGGTCCAGGTGCCGTTGCCGTTGTCCGTGACGCGGTACGCGACCCAGAAGTAGCCGTGCACGCCGGGGCCCGCTTCGTCGATGTTGGTCACCTCGGTGATCACCACGCCGGCGTCCTCGGCCTGCCACGCCTTGATGGCGGGGTCGCCGACGACGGTCGAGCCGATGCCGGAAAGGTTGCGCGAGGCCGACACGTTCACCTTGCGGTACGACGCGTTGTTCGCGGCGTTGCCGGCGGCGTGGTCATCGGCCGCGATGTACTCGGACTCGATGAAGTAGGAAGCCGCGGCGTTGGCCGGGTTGCTCTGGTCCAGCTCCGAAGTCGGCACCACGAGGCGACCGCGGTTCGTGCCGCCGGTCGGGCCGGTCTCGGTGTTGTGGACGCCGCTCGTCGAGTTGATCTCCGACTTGCGTCCGCCGCCGCGACCGTCGTTCAGACCCGAGCTGTAGGTGTCGGCGCAGCCGAGACCGAGGGTGTCACAGTTCGTGGCCTGGCAAGCACCGCAGCCGGACTGGCTCAGCGCGCAGAAGCCGTGCTTCAGGAAGCTCTGGCCCAGCTGCTCGAAGCGACCGTCCCGCAGGCGGAACATGTTTTGGGCGATCACCGGGTGGTTATGGCTGCTCGAGTACCAGTCCAGCGTCTGGTTTCCGATGTTGCAGGACACCGTGGCGAAGGAGTAGGCATCCTCGCCGGCGACGCCGGTGTAGTGCGAGGTCGCGTCAGCGCCGCCGATGGTCTCGCCGACGCGGAAGGTGACCACGTCGGGGCCGACCTGGGCACTGGAAACGCCGGCCAGCAGCGCAGCGGCGAAGAGAGTCGAGTGAAGAGTCTTCTGCATGTGAATAGGGACCTTCCCTTGGGTGAGCGGAACGGGTCGGGGGTAGGGGGGGTCAGCGGACGTCCGGCTGAAGAGTAGCACGCACGCCGAATTCGAGTCGGGGAGGCTCCGAGACTAGGACGAACCTGCGTTCCGGATACCGTAAAACCTGCCGGAAAGGGCCGAGAAGCCTCATTCCGCAGCGTAGGACGATGCCGCCACTCCGCGGGTTCCCCGGAGAGCCGGCTTCGCGGCGCTCCATACCGTGCACGGCCGCCCTGGCGTACCGGGAAGGCCGTTTCGGCTCAGAAGAACTGGATCCGGACGGCCTGGGAGAGGTTCGATCCGGTTCCACAAGGCGACCCGCCGGGGTCGCGGAACCACTGCTGGTAGAGCCGGCTGACGCCCGGGCCGGGGATCTGGCCGGCGGCGACGATCGAAACGCTGGAGCTGCCCGCGCCCGCGGCGTCCAGGAAGACCACCTCGAGGCGCTCGGTGGGGTTCCCCAGGCAGAGGATGCCGTCCTTGAAGGGCAGGGCGATCGGGCTGGTCCCCTGCAGGAGCATGCTGGGCTGGTTCGGGCGCGCCTGGGTCACCGTGAACTGCAGGTCGTCGGCCGCCACGGAGGCCGAGCCCTGGGCGATCAGCTGGGCACCGGTCCCGACCGAGCTCAGGCAGCCCTCGCCCGCTCCGGCAGCCGAGAGGTTGCCGCAGGGGCAGGCGCCGGAGGATCCGTCGCCGAAGCACAGGCTCTGGCCGATCCCGACCCCCGGGCCCGGACCCTCGGCCGGGAGGCTCAGCGTGCTGCCGACCCCGGGGTGGTAGAGATCGAGGCTCGCGACCCCGCCGGCGGGCGGGCCGTCCGCCGTGAACCCGAAGGAGTAGACCGAGCCCCAGCGCAGCGCGTTCCCATCCGGATCGGTGGTCGAAGTGGTCGTCGAGCGCCACTCGGCGAAGCCGCCGCCGTGCGTGAACGTCCAGTCCGTCGGGTCGTAGGGTTCGCCCGAGTGCGGATCGACGTCCGTGAACCAGACGTCCGTCAGCGTCGCCGAGGCGCTCGCCGGAACCCGCCAGGAGGCGGCGGCCTGCGCCGAGTTCAGGTTCTGCACGGCGTAGCTGTAGGTCCAGGTCCCGTCGCCGTTGTCGGTGACGCGCCGGGCGACGTAGTAGTAGCCGTGCACGCCGGGTCCGCCCTCGTCCACGTTCAGCAGCTCGTCGAGCTGCACCGCGGGGTCGACGGCCTGCCACGCCTCGAGCGCAGGACCGATCGCCGTCGACGTGACGCCGGACAAGCCGCGCGTCGGCGTGATCGAGACCTCGCGCCACGACGCGTTGTTCGCGGCGTGGCCGGCGGCGTGGTCGTCCGCGGCGACGAACTGCGCCTCGACGAAGTAGCGCGCGCCCGCGTTCGCCGGCGAAGAGGGGTCGACATCCGCGCTGGCGACGGTCAGGCGTCCGGCGTTGCCGCCGCCGACGGGCGACGTGGACGTGGTGTGCACGCCGGTCGTGGCGCTGATCTCGGACCGTCGACCGCCGAGGCTGCCGTCGCTGAGCGAAGCGGAGCTCGTGTCCGAGCAGCCGATGCCGAGCGTGTTGCAGCTCGTCGGCTGGCACGTGCCGCAGCCCGAGCTGCTCAACGCGCAGAAGCTGTGCTTCACGAAGCTCGCGCCGAGTTGTTCGAAGCGACCGTCGCGCAGGCGATACATGTTCTGCGCCATGACCGGGTGGTCGTGCGTCGACGTGGACCAGTCGATCGTCGTGGTGCCGAGGTTGCAGGCGGTGACGCCGAAGGCGTAGGCGTCCTCACCCGCGACGGCGGTGTAGTGCGCGAAAGAGTTCGCGCCGCCGATCGTCTCGCCGACGCGGAAGACGACGACGTCCGGGCCGCTCTGCGCGAAGGCGGCGCCCGGGATGGCGACGGCGAGCAAGGTACCGAGGAGTCGCGGAGGCAGCATGCGGGGCTCTCGTGCGGAGGGTGCCGGGGGGAAGCGCTCCGAACAGCCTAACCGCTGCCGCCGCATCGCGGGTGACGGCTACCAGAAGCTGACGGCGACGCCGTTGCTGAAGTTCGAACCCGTCGCGCAGGGCGAACCGCCGGGGTCGCGGAACCACTGCTGGTAGTAGCGCGTGCTGCCGGGTCCGGGGACGTTGCCCTCCGTCACGATCGACACGCTGGAGGTGCCGGAGCCCGACGCGTCGAGGAACACGACCTCGAGGCGCTCGGTCGGGTTGCCCATGCAGAGCACGCCGTCCTTGAAGGGCGTCGCGATCGGAGCCGCGCCCTGCAGCAGCATGCTCGGCTGGTTCGGGCGAGCCTGCGTGACCGTGAAGGAGAGGTCGTCCATCGCGAAGCTGTTCGATCCGTTCGCGGTGAGGATCGCGCCGTGCCCGAGCGTCGAGGAACAACCCTCGCCCGCGCCGACGGTCGACTCGTTGCCGCACGGACACGCACCCGCGCTGCCGTCGCCGAAGCAGAACGGAGTCGAGGTCGCGACGCCGGTGATCGAGACGTCGAGGTCGTAGACGTTCTCCGGACCGGAAGCGTTCCAGATGTAGACGCGCAGCCAGTACGTCTGCGTCGTTCCCGTGTTGTTCGTCCAGACGAGGTCTTCGTCGTCCGAGCTCGTCGCGCCGCGCACGAGGTAGTCCCCGAAGGACGTCCCGCCGCAGAAGGGCGAAGTCGCGCTGTAGAGGTACGCGTCGATGTCGGCGAAGAGGTCGACGAAGTCCACGTGCACGTTCAGCGTGCCCCCGGCGGGGACGAGCAGCGTGAAGTAGTCCTCGTCGTCGTCCTTCACGATCAAGTTGGTGAAGAGGCCGGTGCCGAGTTGCGCGGCGCCTGCGCAGTCGTCGTTCTCCTCGAAGACGTCGTCGGTCGGCGGCGTGTGGGGCGTGACCGCGAGGTCGAGGTCGTAGCGGTTCTCGGTGGCCGGCGAGCCGGCGAACAGCAGTATCTGCAGGTAGTAGGACCGCGTCGAACCCGTGTCGTTGGTCCAGCTGAGGTCTTCGTCGTCCGTGCCGCTCTCCGAGCGGGCCACGTCGCTGGTCTCGTCCCCGCACGCCGCGCCGGCCGCGTCGTAGAGGAAGACGTCGATGTCGCCGCTCGCGTGCGCGAAGTCGAGGTGCACGTCGAGCGTGTCACCGTCCTCGAGGACGACCTCGAAGAAGTCCTGGCTCGAGTCCTGCACGAGCAGCTTGCCGTAGGTCCCCGGCGCGAGCGTCACGGCCGCCGCGCACGAGTCGTTCGGTTCGTACGCGTCGTCGAACGGACCCGAGGCGCCCGCCGGTCCGGGACCGACGACTTGGGCGCTCAAGCTGCCGCCGCCGTGGTAGAGGTCGATCGTGCTCGACCCCGCGACCGGCCCGCCGTCGCTGGTGAAGCCGAAGCTGTACATCGTTCCCCAGCGGAGCGCGTTGCCGTCTGGATCGAGCGCTTCGGTGGTCGTCGAGCGCCACTCGACGAAGCCCGCGCCCTGCGCGAAGGCCCAGTCGGTGTTGTCGTACGGCTCACCCGAGTGGTAGTCGACGTCGTTGTACCAGACGCTGCTGACCGAAGCCGTCGCGTCGACCGGCACGCGGAAGGACGCGCCGGCGGCCGCGCTGTTCAGGTTCTGCACCGCGTAGCAGTAGTCGAAGGTGCCGTCGCCATTGTCGGTGACGCGGTGCGCGACGAAGAAGTAACCGTGCACGCCGGTGCCGGCCTCGTCGTAGTTCACGACCTCGTCGACGACGACGGCGGGGTCCTCGCTCTTCCACGCGTAGATCGCCGGGTCGATCACGGTGGGCGAGATGCCGTACAGCGAGTGCGTCGGTTCGTTCTGCGGATTGCCGGATGCGTACACGCCGACCTTGCGCCACGACGCGTTGTTCGCGGCGTTGCCCCACTGGTGGTCGTCGGCGGCGATGTACTGACCTTCGATGAAGTAGCTCGCCGCGGCGTTGCCGGGGATCGCCTGGTCGACTTCGGAGGTCGGGACGATCAGGCGTCCACGGTTGCCCGCGCCGACGGGGCCCGTCTTCGTGGTGTGCACGCCACTGGTCGGGCTGATCTCCGACTTGCGTCCGCCCGAGAAGCCGTCGTTCGTCGTGGCGAGGTAGGTGTCCGCGCAGAAGGGCGTCAGCTCGTCACAGCCGGAGAGGTTCGGGTTGCACGTCCCGCAGTCGCCGACGGACTGACTCAGCGCGCAGAAGCCGTGCTTGAGGAAGCTCTGTCCGAGCTGCTCGAAGCGACCGTCCTTCAGCCTGAACATGTTCTTGGCGATGACGGGATGGTTGTGGTTGCTCGAGTACCAGTCGAGGAAGTCGTCGCCGATGTTGCAGGAGACGGTCGCGAAGGAGTACGCCTCCTCGCCGGCGACGAGCCCGTAGTGGGTCATGTCGTCGGTACCGTCGATCAGCGACCCGACGCGCGCGGTGACGACGTCGGGACCGATGTTCTGGGCGGAAGCCGCCGCGCTGAACAGCACGGCGAGGACGAGGCTGGGGATCAGGTTGTGCTGCATGGGGACGCCGAAGGCTGCGCGGCGGCGTTCGCCGGGAACGCGAACGCAACTCGGAATCCAAGCCTATCACGGCATTCGCGGAGCGGTCGGATCGCGCGCGCCCGGCGACACGAAAGAAGGCGGCGCCGCCCGCGAGGGACGGCGCCGCCTCTGTGCTCTTCAGAGCGAACGGAGAGGTCTACTGGAAGGTGACCTCGAGGCCGTTGCTGAAGTTCGAGCCGGTGGCGCAGGGCGAGCCGCCCGGGTCGCGCGACCACTGCTGGTAGAAGCGCGTGACGCCCGGTCCGGGGATGTTGCCCTCGGTCACGATCGAGGCCGTCGACGTGCCGCCGCCCAGGGCGTCGGTGAAGACGACTTCGATGCGCTCCGTCGGGTTGCCCATGCAGAGCACGCCGTCCTTGAAGGGCGTCGCGATCGACGTCGAGCCTTGCAGCAGCATGCTGGGCTGGCTCGGACGCGCTTGGCTCACGGTGAAGGTGAGGTCGTCCGCCGCGAAGCTGTTCGAGCCGTTCGCGGTGAGGATCGAACCGTAGCCGAGGGTGCTCTTGCAGCCCTCGCCCGCGCCGACCGTCGACTCGTTGCCGCAGGGGCAGGGAACCGTCGAGCCGTCACCGAAGCAGAACGCCGTCGCGATGTCGCCACCCGTGATGGTGAGGTCGAGGTCGTACGTGTTCTGCGGACCCGAGTTGTTCCAGATGTGGATACGGATCCAGTAGGTCTGGGCCGAACCGGTGTTGTTCGTCCACTGCATGTGCTCGTCGTTGCTGCCGGTGTAGCCGCGGTCGAGCCAGTCGCCGCCGGCCTCACCGCCGCAGTTCGGCGAGCTCGAGTCGTACAGGTAGGTGTCGATGTCGGCGATCGACGTCGAGAAGTAGCAGTCGACGTCGAGCGTGCCGCCGTTCGGGACGACGATCGTGAAGAAGTCCTCGTCCGTGTCCTTGACGATCAGGCCGGGGTAGCTGCCTTCGGTCAAGGGCGCGGCTTGCGCACAGTTGTCGTTGTCCTCGTAGATGTCGTCGCTCGGGGGCGGCACCGACGTGACCACGATGTCCATGTCGTAGTTGTTCTCCGTCGCAGCCGAACCGGTGAAGAGGTTCACCTGGAGGAAGTAGGACTGCGTGGCGCCGGTGTTGTTGACCCACTGGATGTCCTCGTCGTCGGTGCCGGTGTAGCCGCGGACGAGGTAGCTGGCCTTGTCACCGCAGGTGGCGCCGTTGTTGTCGTAGAGGTAGCAGTCGATGTCGCCGTTCGCGGTCAGGAAGCCGAGGTGCACGTCGAGGGTGTCGCCGGGGGCGAGCACGATCTCGTAGTGGTCTTCGCTGGATTGCTGGACGAGCAAGCTGCTGTAGGTGCCGGGCGACATCAGAACGGCCGACGCACAATCGTCGTTCGGCTCGTAGGCATCGTCGATGGGACCGCCGCTGCCCCCGGGGCCGGAGCCCATGATCGGGGTGCTGAGCGTGCCGCCGCCGTGGTACTTGTCGATGTAGGCGGTGCCGGCGACCGGGCCGCCGTCGGAGGTGAAGCCGAAGCTGTAGACCGTGCCCCAACGCAGCGCGTTGCCGTTCGCGTTGGTGCCTTCGGTGGTCGTCGAACGCCACTCGGCGACGCCGCCGGTGTTCGTGAACGCCCAGTCGGTGTTGTCGTAGGGCTCACCCGAGTGGTAGTCCACGTCGTTGAACCAGACGTTGCCGATGTTCGCCGTGGAGTCGACCGGCACGCTGAAGGAGGCGCCCGACGCTTCCGAGTTCAGGTTCTGAACCGCGTAGCTGTAGTCGTAGGTGCCGTTGCCGTTGTCGGTGATGCGCTGGGCCACGTAGAAGTAGCCGTGCACGCCGGAGCCGCCCTCGTTCGTGTTGAGGACTTCGGTGATCGTCACCGCCGGGTCGACGGCCTGCCAGCCGTAGACCACCGGGTCGATGGCCGTCGGGGTCAGGCCGGTCAGGCTCATGCTGGCGTTGACCTGCACGCGACGCCACGAGGCGTTGTTCGCCGCGTTGCCGGAGGCGTGGTCGTCCGCCGCGATGTACTGCGCCTCGATGAAGTAGGCGGCGCCGGGGTTGAGGGCCGGGTCCATGTCGGGGGTCGGCACGACGAGGCGTCCGCGGTTCGTTCCGCCGATCGCGCCCGTCTTGATCGTGTGGACACCGTCCGTCGGGCTGATGTCCGACTTGCGTCCGCCGGAATCACCGTCGTTCAGGCCGGAGCCGTAGGTGTCGGCGCAACCGAGACCCAGCGTGTCGCAGTTCGTCGCGATGCAGGATCCGCAGCCGCCCTGGCTGAGCGCGCAGAAGCCGTGCTTCAGGAAGCTCTGGCCCAGCTGCTCGAAGCGTCCGTCCTTCAGACGGAACATGTTCTGGGCGATGACCGGGTGGTTGTGGCTGCTCGAGTACCAAGCGAGCGTCGCGGTCCCGATGTTGCAGGACACCGTGCAGAAGGAGTAGGCCTCCTCCCCGGCGACGCTGCTGTAGTGGCTCATGTCGTCGGAACCGCCGAGGGTCTCGCCGACGAGGAAGGTCACCACGTCGGGACCTTGGGCGGAGGCGAGGCCACTGAAGAGGCCTGCAACCGCGAGGGTTGTGAGGGCATGCTTGCGCATGAAGTTGCTCCTGATGTTGGGGGCGGGGGGGTCTCCGGTGCGGCCGACAGGGGATGCAGGGCTGCACGAAGGCTCCATCTGAATCGATCCGGGCGGATCCGTAAACGGATCAGTAGGGAAGCCTACCCTCAGAATGGAACTTCGGTAACGAAAGCGTGCGCGGGCGCACGAGTCAGCTATATCGAACGTTCCGCAATCCGAAGGGTGTGCGCTCTCCGCACGCTGGGGGCCCCCGACGGGGGCAGGGTCGACGCGCCCGCTGGGGGCCCGTAGGCCACTCCGAGCCTCAGCGGGCGGCCTCGAGGGCCAAGAGGGCCGCTTCGAGGCGCTGCAGCTCGTCCGCCAGCTCCGGCCGGGAGGGAGCGAGAGCGCTCGCTTCCTCGAAGAAAGCCCGCGCCTCGGGGGCCCGGCCGGCCTGCAGGGCGGCCCAAGCGACCCGGATGCGCAGCTCCACATGCTCCGGCACCTGGTCCGCCGCCACCCGGAAGTCGGCCAGGCTGCGGTCCGTCTGTCCAAGGTTGTAGCGCGTCTGCGCCAGGTCCACCCAGGCTTCCGTGTAGCCCGGCGAGAGCTGGACGGCGGCTTCGAAGGCCGGAACGGCGTCGGCGGGGCGCCCGGCGAGGTTCCGGATGCTCGCCAGGCCGTACCACAGGAGCGCGACGTCCGGGTGGTGCCCGAGCGCGTCGCTGAAGACGCCTTCGGCCTCGGCGAGTCGATCCGCGCGCGCCAGCTCGAGGCCGAGCACGCGGCTCGCGAGCTCGTCGCCGGGCTGGTCCTCGAGCGCCAGCCGCAAGTGCGCTTCGGCCTCGCGCGCGCGACCCTGCGCGGCGAGCCACTGGCCGTAGTCCGCGTGGACGCTCGCCCGGCCGCCCGACTGCTTCAGCGCGAGGCGCATCTCCTGCTCGTAGCGGGCGCTGTCGCCGAGCAGCAGCGCGCCCCAGGCGAGGCGCTCGGAGTTACGCCAGTTCGAGACGAGCGCGATGTGGTCGACGCGGCCGGCCGAGTCGCGCAGGTCCTCCGCGGTGCGCCGCTCTTCCGGCGTCAACTCGCGCACGGCGCCCTGTCCGAACTCGTAGCGCACTTGTCCCGTCGCGTTCCACGCGTCGTCGCGCGTCCGCTCGTTCCAGCGCACGACCGCGGAGTGCGCGGTGAAGGCGAGGAGCAACCCCATCGTGGCGACGTAGGCCTTGCCGCGCCCCGTCAGCTTCCCGCCGCGCTTCAAGGAGATCGACTGCAGCGAGTGCGTCGAGCGCCGGAAGAGTCGCACGGTCTCGATCGCCAGGAACGCCATGATGCCGGCGATCGCGAGCGCGAAGAGGAAGGGGATCTGCGTGTAGAGGCCGCGGAAGGTCAGGAAGAAGGCGACGTAGAAGGCGGTGATCAGGGCCTCTTCGCCGAGCGAGTAGTCACTGTAGCGCAGCGGTCGCCAGCGCTTGATGGGCGTCTTGGGCGCGTCGGCGCGCCGATCCGTGCGTAGCTTCGGCCACAGCGCCGGCGCACCGAACGACAGCGAGAGGGCGTCGTTCGGGCAGACGCTGACGCAGTCCAGGCAGCGCATGCAGCCTGCGTCGACGACCGTGCCGTAGTCGCGCACCTCGGCGTGCACCATCACGTTCGAGGTGCAGGCGGCGGTGCAGTGTCCGCAACCCTCGCACGCGTTCGACACGCGGATGCGGAAGGGTGCGAGGCGGTCGACCACGCCGAAGATCGCACCGTAGGGGCACATGTAGGTGCAGAAGCCCTTGTTGCCCAGGAAGTAGACGATGCCGAAGCCGCCGATCAGCAGCGTCAGGACGGCGATCGGCCAGGCCGGGAAGGTGTCCCAGAAGCCTTCGGTGGTCAGCTCTTGGCTGAGCTGCCAGGCCTCGACGTGCTGGTGTTCGCCGAGTAGGACGAGGCGCGCGAAGACCGGGTACAGAAACATGTACACGAAGGCGATCATCGGGACCGCCATCAGCGCCTTCGAGCGGAAGGGCTTGGGCCGGATGCGCAGCTTCTTGAGCAGCCAAGTGCAGGCGTCCTGGACGGCGATCAGGTGACAGGCCCAGCCGCAGAAGAAGCGGCCGGTGATCGCCGTCGTGACGATCATCACGAGGAAGAAGATCAGGCCGGCGTTCACGACGCCGCGCTTCGAGAACTCCATGCCCTCCGACGGCTCGAGCGGCGAGACCGTGGAGCCCGTCGCCCACCAGTGCGCGACGTGCAGCGCGATCGCCACGTGGACGGCCAGCAGCGCGAGGGCGCGCCAGCGACCGGCCTTGGAGGCCTTGCGCTCGCGCTTGGGCGCCTTGGGCGCGCTCTCCGTGATCACCGACATGGGGCGAACATAGTACGCGCATCCTCGGACGCGAACCGCGGGTTGCCCTACGTCGTCATTTTCTCGCCCCGCGTGAGAAGTACGGTACCGGGTTCGTTTTCTCGCCAGAGGCGGGCACCCCGCCTGCGCTGAGAAAAACGAACCCGGTACCGTACTTCTCTACTGCCAGATCACGCGCAGAGCGTTGGAGAAGTTCGAGCCCGTTCCGCACGGGCTGACGCCGCCCGGATCGCGGTACCAGAACTGGTAGGTGCGGATCTGACCGGCGACGACGTTGCCCTCGGTGACGATCGAGGCCGTCGAAGCCGCGTTGCCGCTCGCGTCGGTGAACACGACCTGCAGGCGCTCCGTCGGGTTGCCGACGCATAGGATGCCGTCCTTGAAAGGCGTCGAGATCGTCGTCGTGCCCTGCAGGAAGAGGCCCGGGACGCTCGCGCGAGCCTGCACCGCGCCCAACACCAGGTCGTCGTTCGCGACGGCGTCGGAGCCGGTTCCGGAGAGGATCGCGCCGAGACCGGTCGAGTTCAGACAGCCGGACCCCGAGCCGGCAGCGGCGTCGTTCGCGCAGGGGCAGAAGCTCAGGCTTCCGTCACCGAAGCAGACCGGCGTTCCGACCGGTTGCGGCCCGCCGCAGTTCACGGAGCGGTAGACGACGTGGACCTGCCAGTCGCCGGACACGCCGAGGGCGCACGCGTCGAACCAGCCGCCGGGGTTCGCGTAGACCACGTTCTTGCCCGGCTGGCAGCCGTTACCGTCGTGCACCGGATTCGCGTTGAAGATCCCCGACGCGTTGGCCAGCTCGAGCGTCACGGTGAACGGCCCGCTGTTGATGATCTTGTTGCCCGGGACGATCGAGATGTCGAACTCGTTGATGAAGCCGTCGGACAACACGGGGCCGGGCAGGCTGAAGATCGGCACGCCGGGGTTCGGCAGCGCGCCGTCGTACAGGTGGATCGCCTGCTCCAAGCTCTGCGGCGCGCCGCCGAACTGCGATCCCCAGCCGAAGCCGACGCGCAGGATCTCGATCGGATACTCGTTCGCGGGAACCTCGAAGATCGCGCCGAGCTCTTCACCGGGCACGAAGCAAGCGCAGGAGGTGGCGCCGCCGCCGGTCCAGTGCTGGATCGGCCCGACTTCCGGACACGGCGACCCCAGGGGGACGGCGGCGAGCGCGGGAGCCAACACGAGCGGGGCGAGGAGCGACAGGAGGCGTGTGCGTGAGGCCATCGGACACGGCGCTTTCTGATCCGCAGAGGATCTCGAGTTGAAGGGAACGACCCGAGTATACCGGACGATCCACAATGCGCCGGGGTCCTGCCGCGGCCGGAACGGAGCCGGGGCAGCTCCCGCTCGACGCGCGGCAGCTGCCCCGGCTCCCCCTCCGACCGGACTCAGCGCGGCTTGGCCGCCAAGTACTGGTTCGGCCAGTGCTGGTCGCGGTAGCCGTACTCCTCCGCCGCGTGCAGCGTGAGGTAGGCGTCCGCCAGGTGCGGCCGCGCCATCGCGGCCAAGTCGGCGCGTCCCGCCGCGATCACCGTGTTCGCGTGGTCGGCGCCGCGGATCGCTCCGACGGACATGACCGGGATCTTCGCTTCGTAGCGGATGCGCTCCGCGAAGGGCACCTGGTACATGCGGCCGTAGATCGGCTTCGAGGCGGGCGAGTTGCCGGCGCTCGAGACATCGATCAGCGGGCAGCCGCGTTGCTCGAGCCACTTCCCGAACTCGACCGCCTCGTCGAGCGTGAAGCCCTCGCCCTCGTCGTCCATCCAGTCCGTCGCGGAGATGCGCACGATCAGCGGCTTGTGCGCGGGCCACACGGCGCGCACTGCGTCGTAGACCTCGAGCGGGAAGCGCGCGCGGTTCTCCAGGCTGCCGCCGTACTCGTCCTTCCGCTGGTTGGAGAGCGGGGAGAGGAAGCTCGAGAGCAGGTAACCGTGCGCCATGTGCAGCTCGATCAGGTCGAAGCCGGCTTCCTCGGAGCGACGCGCGGCGAGCACGAAGGCGTCGCGCACGCGGTCGAGCCCCGCACGGTCCAGCTCGCGCGGCGCGGGCCAACCGGCGTCGAAGGGGATCGGCGAAGGGCCTTCCGCCTGCCACGCTCTTTCGTTCGGGCCGAGCGGCGCGTCGCCCGCCGCGGACCACGGCAAGTGTGTCGACGCCTTGCGCCCGGCGTGCGCGAGCTGGATGCCGATCTTCGACACGGAGTGCTCGTGCACGAAGTCGACGACGCGCTTCCAGGCGGCGACGTGTTCGGGCGCGTACATGCCGGCGCAGCCGTGCGTGATGCGACCTTCGGGCAGCACGTCCGTCATCTCGGTCATGACGAGGCCGGCGCCGCCGACCGCGCGGCTGCCGAGGTGCGTCAGGTGCCAGTCGTTCACGGTGCCGTCCTCGGCGGAGTACTGGCACATCGGCGAGACGACGATGCGGTTGACGAGCTCGAGCTCACCGACGCGGAAAGGCGTGAAGGCCGGCGGGGGCACCTTGCCGTCCGAGGTGAGCGGCGCGCCGCACTCGACGCGGAACTGCTCGGCGACGCGCTCCATCAGCGCGGGGTCGCGCATCGAGAGGTTGTCCCAGGTGATGCGCTTCGAGCGCGACATCAGGTTGAACTGGAAGATCAGCGGGTGCTGCCCCATGTAGCGGTACGAGTTCTCGAACCACTCGAGGCTGGGTTGCGCGGCGCGCTGCACCTTGATCGCGTCGACGTAGCGATCCTCCTGGTATCCGGCGAGCGTCGCGGGGACGTCCGACCAGCCGCGCGTCTTGAACGACTCGGCGAGCGCGATCGCGTCCTCCATCGCGAGCTTCGTGCCCGAACCGATCGAGAAGTGCGCCGTGTGGGCGGCGTCGCCGATCAGCACGATGTTCCGGTAGTGCCAGCACTCGTTGCTGACGGTGGGGAAGGTGCGCCAGACCGACCGGTTGATCAGAACGTCGTGACCGTCGAGGTACTCTGCGAACAGCTCGCGCGTGAACTGCGCGGTCTCCTCCTCCGTCGCCTTGTCGAGGCCCGCCTTCTTCCAGGTCTCCTCGCGGCACTCGACGATCCACGTCGAGAGCCCGTCCGCGAAGGGATAGGCGTGCACCTGGAACAGGCCGTGCTCGGTCTCCTTGAACACGAAGGTGAAGGCGTCGAGCGGCTTCGTCGTGCCGAGCCAGCTGAACTTGCACTTGCGCCAGTCGAGGTGCGGGCGGAAGTGATCCGCGAAGCGCTCGCGGACCCCGGAGTTGATCCCGTCGGACGCGACGATCAAGTCGTAGCCTTCGAAGGCGGACAGGTCCTCGATCTCGGTCGAGAAGTGCAGCCGCACGCCGAGCTCCTTCGCGCGGTCTTGCAGCACCATCAACAGCACCTTGCGCGGGAAGCCGCAGAAGCCATGGCCCGTCGTGCGCACGCAAGTGTCGCCGTAGTAGGTGTCCATGTCCTTCCAGTAGATGAAGCGCTTCGTGATCTCGCGGTACGACTCCGCGTCGGCGCGCTCGAAGTTGCCGAGCGTCTCGTCGGAGAACACGACGCCCCAGCCGAAGGTGTCGTCGGCGCGGTTGCGCTCGTAGACGTCCACCTCGGCCTGCGGGAAGGCCTTCTTGACCAGGATGGAGAAGTAGAGGCCGCCGGGGCCTCCTCCGATGCAGGCGATCTTCATCGTCGTTGTCTGTGTTGCGGGCGCCGCGTCACGGCTGGGGGCAAGATCCTAGCATCGCGCGCGGCACGAAGCGTTGCGCCGATCGCTCGCAGCCCGTCGTCAGCGCGTCGATCGCGGCGGCTGTCGGTACTGTCCCGCCGACTTCTGACCGAGGCCGGCCGAAGCGATCGTCGCTTCCTGGACGCCGCGGGCGAGCACGCTGCGCAGCTTGCCGTCCTCGAGGGAGAGCAGTGCCGAGATCGTGCAGCCCGCCGGCGTGGTGACTTCGTCCTTCAGCGCGGCCGGGTGCTTGCCGCTACCCAGCACCATGCGCGCAGCGCCTTGCACCATCTGCGCCGCGAGCGTCGTTGCCGCGGCGCGCGGCAGGCCGACCATTACGCCGCCTTCGCTCAGCGCTTCGATGATCACGTAGACGAAGGCGGGACCCGAGGCCGAGAGCCCCGTGACGGCGTCCATGTGTTCTTCGTCGAGGCGCATCACGCGACCGAGCGGCGTGAACAGGCGCTCGGCGTACGCGAGGTGTTCGTCACCCGCGTCGCGACCGGCGCTGAGCACCGTCATGCCTTCGCGGATGCGGCACGGCGTGTTCGGCATGGCGCGCACGATCGGCAGCGCGCGCTGCGCCGCCTTCTCGATCGAATCGGTCGAGACTCCCGCGGCGATCGAGACGAGCAGTGGGTCGTGGGTGAGCGCGTCCTCGTCGGCCAGCTCGGTGAGCAGCTCGCCGAGCTGCTTCGGCTTTACGCAGAGCAGGATCACTTCGGCGCTCGCCGCGGCGGATGCGCTGTCGAGCGACACCTCGATGCCGAGCTCCTCGGCGGCCGACTCCGCCGCTTCCTTGCGCCGCGCCGTCCCGACGATCTTGCGCGGGTCGTGCCCCGCCTCGAGCAGTCCGCGCACCAAGGTGCGGCCCATCGTGCCGAGCCCCAAGACCGCCAAGCGCTTCGAGTCGTCCATGCGGGCACTCTAGCAAGCAAACAGCTGAAGCGACGCGGTCGGCCCCCGTGCTCTCAGTCCTCGCCCAGCTCGGCGAGGTAAAGCGCACGCAACTCCCGCGCGTATTCGCGGACGCGCTCGGCGCTCCATCCCTCGGTCGGGATCGGAGGATGCGCGACGAGGCGCACCGTGCCGGGCCGCGCGATCCACGCGCCGTGCGGGAGCACCTTCGGGATCCCGTGCATCACCAGTGGGACGATCGGCACGCCGGTCGTGCGGGCGAGGTGGAAGGTGCCCAGCTTGAACTCGCCGAGGCGTCCGTCACGCGAACGCGTTCCTTCCGGCGAGATGACCACGGCGGCGCGTTCCGCGCGAATGCGCCGACCGGCTTCCTGCAGCGAGGCGATCGCGCGCTCGAGGTGCTCACGCTCGACCGGAATCATGCGCGTGGCGCGGAACGCCCAGCCGATCAGCGGAACGCGCCCGAGCTCGCGCTTGTAGAGCACGAGCGGGCGATCCGGAGCGTGCGCGGCGAGCAACGGGATGTCGAGCAGGCTGACGTGGTTGAACACGATGATGCGCGGCTCGTCGCTGAACAGGAACTCGCGACCCTCGAGCTCGACCGAGACGCCGAGCGCGCGCAGTGCGAAGCGACCCCACGGTCGCACGATCGCGCCGAGGCGCGGACGGATCAGCCCGGGCGCGAGCAGAGCGACGAGCCCGATCAAGCCGCTCCACACGAGCAGGATCAGCACGACGGGGACCGTCAGGACGACGTTGCGCCGGCGCAAGAGCATCCACCAGGGCGAGCGCGGCGACTCAGGCGAGGCCGCGGCGCACGAGCTCGCGGTCGCGCAGCTCGCGGCGCAGGACCTTCAGCACGTTGCTCTTCGGCAACTCGTCCAAGAACTCGATCTCGTCCGGCACCTTGTACTTGGCGAGCTCCTTCGCGCAGAACTCGCGGATCTCCTCCACCCCGAGCTTCGCGCCGGGTTGCAGCACGACGAACGACTTCACCGTCTCGATGCGTCGCGGATGGGGGACGCCGATCGTCGCGGCCTCGAGGATCAGCGGGTGCGACATGAGCACGCCGTCGACCTCGTCCGGATAGACCTTCAGGCCGTTGCAGTTGATCATGTCCTTCATGCGGCCCTCGATCTTGAAGAAGCCGTCTTCGTCGATCGAGGCGAGGTCGCCGGTGTGGAACCAACCGTCGCGCAGGGCGTCGGCCGTCTGATCGGGCTGCTTCCAGTAGCCGCGCATCACCTGGGGTCCCTTCAGCAACAGCTCGCCGACCTCGCCGGTCGGCAGTTCCTTCACGCCGTCGTCGGGGTCGACGACGCGCGCGTCCGTGTCGGGGACCGGGATGCCGATCGAACCGACCTTGCGCAGACCGGAGAGCGGGTTGACGTGCGTCACCGGCGACGTCTCCGACAGGCCGAAGCCCTCGAGGATGCGCGAGCTCGTCAGCTGCTCGAAGCGGCGCAACACGTCGTCCGCGATCGGCGCCGAACCAGACACGCAGACGCGCAACTTCGACAGGTCGCGCTGGTCGATGCGCGGGAAGTGGTTGATCGAGTTGAACAGCGCGGGGACCCCCGGGAAGATCGTCACGTGGTGACTCTCGAGGTTGTTCACCAGCTCCTTGATGTCCCGCGGGTTCGGCTGGAGCACGATCTTCGCGCCGATGCGCAGAGACAGATTCATGCAGACCGTCATGCCGAAGACGTGGAACAGCGGCAGGCAGGACATCATCACCTCGGGGCCGCTGCCGGCTGCGCCGATCAGCACCTGCTCGCACTGTTGCACGTTGACCGAGAGGTTCCGGTGCGTGAGTTCGGCGCCCTTCGAGCGTCCCGTCGTCCCGCCCGTGTACTGCAGCACCGCGATCTCGTTCAGGTCGATCTCGGGGCGCGGCGCGTCGGGTGAGCTCGACTCGACGAGCTGCATGAACGAGTGCACGCCGTCGCCGAACTCGACCTTCGCGATCGTCGGCGGGTTCGAGCGCCGGAGCTTGAGCGGCGCGAGCCAGCTCAGCGGGAAGCGCATGTAGTCCGGGATCGACGCGACGACGTAGTGCCGTGGCGAGAGCTTGGAGCGGTCGGCCGCGATCGTCTGCTCGTAGAGGAAGTCGGCGGTCACCGCGACGTCGATCTCGGCGTCGTTCCACTGGTGCTCGAGCTCGTGCGACGTGTAGAGCGGGTTCGTCAGCACGACCTGCGCGCGGATGGCGAGCGCGGCCTGGTATGCGATCACCGTCTGCGGGAGGTTCGGCAAGTGGATCGCGACGCGTCGCCCCGGACCGACGCCGAGGTCCGCGAGCGCGCGACCGAAGCGCGAAACGTGGTCGTCGAGCTCGCGGTAGCTGAGCTCGCGGTTGAAGAACGCCAGAGCCGGCGCGTCCGGAGTGCGCCGGGCGGTGTCGCGAAGGAACTCGGGGAGCGCCCGCTCCTCGTAGTCGATCGAGGTCGGCGTGCCGGCCGGGTAGTGACGATGCCAGATGCGTTCTTCCACGGGTTCCTCCGCCGGCGAGCATGCCGATCCGCGGTGCGCTTGCCTAGTGCGCCGACCGGCGTGACGCGCGGCGCGCGGGGCGGAGCGCCGATGTCGATCAGTCGGGCGAATCGATCGGCGTAGTGCGACTGCGCGCCGCGCTCGGGCATGCGCCGGTAGCCTTCGAGATCGCGGCGTGCACTCACGCTTCGAGAACATGAACCTCGCCATCCTCGACCTCGCCTGGCAGGCGGACTGGAACGCGACGCTCGGCTGGAGCCTGGTGATCGCGGGCTTCGTCTGGGGCGCCGTGCTCGGGCTCGGCTTCCACGACGAGGACTACCTCGGCGGCTACCCGAGCTTCCGTCGGCGCCTGCTGCGCCTCGGCCACGTCGCGTGCGTCGCGCTCGGCGCCTTCAACGTCTTCTGGTCGACGCTGACGCTCGACGCCTCCGCCGTGGCGTGGGGCGGTTGCGCCTGGGCGCTCGGCGGGGTGCTGATGCCGACCGTCTGCGCGCTGAGCGCCTGGCGGTCGCGCTTCCGCCACTTGTTCTTCCTCCCCGTGCTCGGCGTGTTGCTGGGCGCCGTGAACGGACTGCTGCAATGAAGATCGGATTCCTCGCGATGAGCGGCGTGCGTGCTTGTGACGCCGAGCTGCTCGAGCTCGGACTCACGCTGCCCGGCTTCGTCGAGCGCAGCAAACAAGTCGCCTCCCTGCCCAGCCTCGGCCTGCTGCTGTTGGCCGGTGCGACCCCCGCAGGCCACGAGCTGCGGTACGCGGAAGCCGACCGCGAAGGCGTCGAACCTGCTTGGCTCGAAGCATGCGACCTGGTGGCGATCAGTACTTTCACGGCGCAGGTGCGCGAGGCCTATCGCATCGCGGACCGTCTCCGCGCGGCGGGCGTGCAGGTCGCGATGGGGGGCCTGCACGTCTCCGCGCTCCCCGAGGAAGCGCTCGAGCACGCCGATTGGGTCGTCGTGGGCGAAGGCGAGAACGTCTGGCCCGAACTCGTCCGGCGCGTCGCGCTGGGTGAGCGCGGCGGACTGCTGCGCGCGAGCGACTTTGAGCCCGTCCGGATCGCCGAGCTGCCGGTCCCGCGCTACGACTTGCTCGAAGATCGCGCGTACAACCGCTTCACGCTGCAGACGACGCGCGGTTGTCCGTGGCGCTGCGAGTTCTGCGCGTCGACCGTGATGCTCGGCGAGCCGTACCGCAAGCGGCCCGTCGCACAGGTCATGCGCGACCTCCGCGCGCTGCGGGCGGTGCGCCGTGAGCCCTTCCTCGAGTTCGCCGACGACAACACTTTCGTCGACCCGAGCTGGGGCCGCGAGCTGTGCGACGCACTGCGGCCCGAGGGCCTGCACTGGTTCACGGAGACCGACCTCTCGATCGCGGACCACCCCGCGCTGCTCGACGCGATGGCGCGTTCCGGCTGTCGACAGGTGCTGATCGGGCTCGAGGCGACGGACGCGGCGGTCCTCGGCGGGGTCGAGCGCAACGGCGACTTCAAGGCGCGGCGCGTCTCCGATCAGATCGACGCGATCCGGCGCATCCAAGCGCGCGGAATCACGGTCAACGGCTGCTTCGTGCTCGGACTCGACGGACAGGGCCCCGAGTGCTTCGACCAGGTGGCGGACTTCGTCGAGAGGAGCGGGCTCTACGAGGTGCAGATCACCGTGCAGACGCCTTTCCCGGGCACGCCGCTCTACGGCCGTCTCATGTCGGAAGGGCGCGTCATCGATCCGGAGCGCTGGGAGGTCTGCACGCTGTTCGACGTGAACTTCCTGCCGACGGACATGACGCCGGAAGCGTTGCGCCGCGGGCTGCACGACCTGTCGCGGCGCCTGTACGGCGCGGAGGCCGTCGCGCGCCGGCGCGAGCGCTACTTCCGACGCTTACGGGGAGCGCGGCGGACGCGGGCGAACTCGTCACGCGCGCCGCTCGTGCGCCGACGCGCGTGATCGCTCCCGGTGCGGAATTCTCGCCGGACGGCTCGTGCACGGCCGCGCCTCGATAACATCCGTCGGCCATGACCGACCCGACTCCGAAGGTGACCACCACCGCGCGCGGCATGTGGCTCGCGCTGGGCTTCGTGCTGAGCCTGTTCCTCGTGCCGTACTTCATCGGCTTCACGCTCCCCGACGACTACGAGGGAGCCGTGCAGGTCGACGTCGCCTTCGAGCCGCAGCGCGTGTGGGACGAGTTGATGCGACACGACGCGCACCCGCTGGCCGGCGGCAGCGTCCAAGCCGTCGTCGAGCTGCCCGCGACCGAGACGGGGCCGGCGTGGGAAGAACACCTGGAGCGTGCACAACTCGTCGTGGAGACGCGCGTGATGCAACCACCGACGAGGCTCGAGCGCGTGGCGCTCGACCGCTCCAACGGCGTCGAGTCGACCTGGCAGTACGAGCTGACGCCGATCGACGGCGGGACGCGTTTGCTCGCGCGGCAACACCTGCGCATCACCGAACCGAGCTTCGCGACGCCCTACTTCCGCGTCTTCACCCACTACCTCGACTTCGCGCAGCAGGCGCCCCGCGACCAGGTCGAGTCCGTCGTGCGCGCGCTCGGCGTCGACGACTTCGAGGTCGTTCCGGTGAACTGAACGGCGAACTAGCCGGCGACCTGCTCGAAGTGCTCGCGCAGCAGCGCGGTGAGCTCGCTGGAGCGGGCGCACTGCTCGAGGCCGGAGATCCGCATGCGGCGCGGCTTGGCGCCGTCCTGCAGGCGCAGGTCGATCAGGTGCGCGAGCAGCGCCAGCGGCACGCGGCGCAAGCGGCTGCAGTCGATCGACCAGACGGCCGAACGCGGCGTGATCTCCCAGAGCACCGTCAGGTCCTCGAGCAGCTGGTCCAGCTCGGCCGTGTTCGTCGAGTCGGGCACGCAGAGCGCGAAGCCGCCGCGCTCCGGCCGCGCGCTGAGGCGGCGCCGGGGCGCCTTCGCCTTGCGCTCCGACGGTAGCGGTTCGGCCGTGAGCGGCGCGCCGAGTTCCGCGCCTTCGTGCGCGGCCAGTTCGATGCGCGCGAGAAGCTGCAGGAAGACGTCGTAGTCTTCGATGCTCGCCGGAAGGTCGCAGCAGGCGAGTTCCCACAGGCGCGTCTCGAGCTCGCGGCAGTAGAGCGGCAAGGCGCCGGGCATGCGCAGTCGTCCGAAGTCGGCGATGCGTGCGATCTCCGCGAGGTGCAGACCGAGGTCGGGCTCGACGCCGCGATCGATCACACGCAGGGAGTGACGGAGGGACTGGATCGCCGAGTGCAGTTCCGAGTGGCTACGGATCGGCTCCAGTGCTGCCTTGGGGGGGAGGTTCATGGGGGGAGGAGGCGCTGGCTTACCATCTCGTACGTCGAAAGGCAGGCCGGCAGATCCGGAGTTCGGAGTTCGCGCGATCCGGAACCGGCGTTTCGCTCGCGGGAGGGTTCACCCTCTCGCGCGCGGCGTGGTCGGCGCGCCGCCGGCGTGCGCGTTCCCTGACTGATCGGCAAGCAGGCGCCGCGCGTGTCGAGACTGTCCACTCGAATCGGCGCAGGTCGCAGGGACGGGACGACACCGTTCGGAGCGAAGCGCGGGCGCGCGCGACCGCGCGCCTCGATTCGAGTCACTACGACTTCTGCTTCGAGAGCCAGAGCAAGAACCGACCTTCGAGGCTCTCCTTGCCGAGCTCCGCGGACGAGAGCGGCACGCCGTAGACCGTGACCAAGCTCGCCTCGAAGTCCTCGATCGCAGCGCGTGAGTCCAGCTCGCGCAACCACTCGGCGAACTTCGCCTGCGAGGCCTTCTTCGACCCGGCACCCGCTTCGCGCAGCCAGTGGATGAACGCAACGCGGTACGCGCGCAGGAACTCCGCTTGGTCCTCCGCGAGCCCTTTCGGCGGCTCCGGAAGTCCTTCGGCCTGCGAGCCCAGGAACGGGCCGTAGACCAGCTTGCTGATCACGCCGTCTTCGCTGCGGAGCACGAAGTTGGCGTGTTTGATCTTCGAGCGGCCGCGTTCCTTCGAGCCGTCCTTCTGCGCGTAGCGCAGCGGTCGAACGTAGTGGAAGCGACCTGCGTCGTAGCGCCAGCGGTTCTTCGCGGAGGCCGTGGGCAGGATGCCGCCCTGCGACTGGCCGCCGGGCACGAAGGCCTCGCGCGCTTGCGTGCTGCGTCCCTCCAGGTGCCCGTCGGCTCGCGTGTCGATCTCGCCGAAGGACTCGATCACCATGTTGATCGAGAGGCTGTGGACGACGGTCCCCGGCAGGTCGTCGTCGTAGAGCCGGATCACCATCGCGTTCAGTGCGAGTTGCGTGATCTGTTCGTTGAGCGCGTTCTTGTTCTTCTCCTCCATGCGCTCGCCCGACGAGTAGGTCGACCCGGTGACGCCTTCTGCCGGGTACGACATCGCGAGGCCGAAGAGGTTCATGTCGGTCATGTTGAACTGGTGCCACGTCTCGAGCCCCGAGACCCAGAAGTAAGGCTGCAGGTTCGGGCGCAGGTAGCCGACGACGCAGAGCATCTCGACGAAGTCCGCGCGGCTCGGGAACAGCGCGACGCGCACCGGCTCGCACTTGCGCTCGCCGCCCATCAGCGCGCCCTCGCAGACGCTCTTCCTGAGGCGCTCCGTCGACTCGATCTCCTCGGGCGTAGACTCGACCAGCTCGTGGAAGCCGAGGCCGCCGTCGCTCGCCGAGGCGGCGAGCTGCTTCGTGTCCCAGCCCTCGATCCACTTGCGCACCGCAGCGAGGTCCGCGCGCACGGGCTTGGTGTCGTTGTCGTTCGGTCGGACCCAGTCGAGCCACAGCTCTTGCGCGTCGAGCAGGTTCAGGCAGAGGCCCTGGAAGCGGGCGGGTTCCGAAGGCGTCGCCAGGTTGCGGCGGGGGATGGCGAGCTCGAAGACGCCGATCGGCGCGGCTAGGAACTCGGTCTCGACGAGTTCGTCGAGCGTCAGGTCGCCAGCCTCGGCTCCCGCCCGGCCGTGCCGCTCGAGGAAGTTCTTCGCCGCGCGCTCGTAGTCGATCGAGTCCGGGGCGCGGACGGGGGCGGGGGCGGGGGCGGGGGCGGGGGCGGGGGCGGGGGTGGCGAGCGCGGCCCCTCCGACGAGGGCCAGGGCGCAGACGAAGCGTGCGGCGAATGTGGCGGTCATCCTCTTCCTTCCAGGCTGGGGGTCCGCGCGCCGGCCACGCGCGGGTTCTTCTCGGATGTCACGCGACAAACGTCGCTCGGTTGCGACTGTTCCCGCGGAAAGGTGGTTTTTTTGGAACGCACCGTTTGCGTTCCCCCGACCGGGGGGCAACGACGTGCGCGTTCACACGAAGTTCGACCGCGGTGCCGCGTGGGAGGATGCGAGCGTGCGCCTTCACACGACGATCCCCCGCCGCGCGGCCGAGGCGCCGCGGCGGGGGATCCAAGCTGGTGGCGCCGGACGGCCGGGGTCGGGCTCAGCCCGCGAAGGCCGCCTCGACCTTCTTCTGCAGTTCCCCGTCCTTCATCATCTCCTCGACGATGTCGCTGCCGCCGAGCAGCTCGCCGCCGACGAAGACCTGCGGCGTGGTGGGCCACTTGCTGTACTCGATCAGCGCGGGACGGATGCTCGGGTCGTCGAAGATGTTGACCACCTCGAACGGCTTGCCGAGGCGCCCGACGATCGCGATCGCGTGCTGCGAGAAGCCGCACATCGGCATCAGCTTCGTGCCCTTGGCGAAGATGACGATCTTGTTGCTCTCGACGACTTCCTGGATCTTCTCACTGTTCCACATCGTGACGGCCTCTTTCAGGGGGTGCGGGTCTTGATCTTGAGCGCGTGGATCGCGCCGCCGAGGTGATCTGCGACCGCGGCGTGGATCATCTTGTGCTGGTCGATGCGGCTCTTGCCCTCGAACAGCTCGGAGACGACCTCGACCTCGAAGTGGTCGGAGGTGCCCGTCATGTCGGACACTTCGACCCGCCCGCCGGGAAAGGCTCTTTGGATCATGGCCTGGACGGCTTCGACGGTCAGCACGGGTCTGCTCCTTGGGTGATCGGCTCGCGGGGAGGGGGGCAGGGATCCTGCCAAAGCTCACGTGAACGTCAAGTTCGCGCCGCCCGCGTCCTTCGCGCTCCCCGGCCCCGCGGCGGGATGCGTAGACTCCGTGGTCATGAAGGTCCCCCCCGCACGCCGTGCCGCGATCGGACTCGCCGGCCTCGCCCTCGTCGCCTGTTCCACGCTCGGCTGCTCGAGCACTCGGCCCGCCCCGCCGGCTCCACCGGAAGAGGCGAGCGTCAAGCCGGGCATCAACGACAACTTCCTGGACCCCGAGCTCGACGTCGACAAGTTCGTCGAGCGCTTCGAGGGCGAGAGCCGGGAGGTCTTCGCGAACCGCGCCGCGATCGTGGAGGCGATCGGCGTGCGCCCCGGCTCGACCGTCGCGGACGTCGGCGCGGGCACCGGCGCCTACACGGGCCTCTTCGCCGAGGCCGTCGGACTCGACGGAACGGTCTACGCACTCGACATCGCGCCGAACTTCGTCGAGCACCTCGAGCGACGCGCGACCGAGGAAGGTCACCTGAACGTCGTCGCGCAGCTCTGCTCCGAGCGCTCGGTGGACCTGCCGCCGAACAGCATCGACCTCGCCTTCATCTGCGACGTCTACCACCACTTCGAGTTCCCGCGCAGCACGATGCACTCGCTGCACGAAGCCCTGCGCGAGGGCGGTGAGGTCGTGATCGTGGACTTCGAGCGCATCCCCGGCGTCAGCCGCGAGTGGGTGCTCGGTCACGTGCGCGCCGGAAAGCAGGAGGTCTTCGCCGAGCTGGACTCCTACGGCTTCGACCTCGTCGAGGAACTCGAGTTCGACGGGCTGCAGGAGAACTGGGTCGGGCGCTTCCGCAAGCGATGAGCCCCGCCGACCGGCGGCGACTCGGCAGCATCTCGCTCGGCGCGATCGTTGCCGCGAACATGATCGGCGCCGGCGTCTTCACGACCTCCGGCTACGCGCTCGCCGACCTCGGCGCGCGCGGTCCGGTGATGCTGGCGTGGGTGCTCGGCGGCGTCATCGCGCTGCTCGGCGCGGCGTCGTACAGCGCGCTGGCCGCGCGGCTCTCGGAGTCGGGCGGCGAGTACCTCTTCCTCTCCCGCACCCTGCACCCGCGCCTCGGCTTCGTCGCCGGTTGGGTCTCGATCTGGGCGGGCTTCACCGGTGCCGTCGCGCTGGCGGCCGAGGCCGCGCAGGCGTATCTCGAGCCATGGATCCCCGACGGCGTGCCGCTCGACCTCGTCGGCAGCGCGGCGATCGTCGCCGCGGGAATCGTGCACGCGTCGGGCGTCCACCGCGGCGCGCGGCTGCAGAACGTCGTCGTCGGGCTGAAGCTCGCGGTGCTCGTCGTGTTCGTGCTGATCGGCGCCACGCAGCTCGAGCCGCAGCCGACTCCGCCGGCGCGCGACTTCGACTTCGCGACCTTCGCGTCCACGATGATGTGGGTCTCGCTGAGCTACTCGGGCTGGAACGCCGCCGTCTACGTCGCCGGAGAAGCGCGCGATCCGGAGAGCACGCTTCCGCGCTCGATGCTCGGCGCGACGGGGGTCGTGACCGTGCTGTACCTCGCGCTCAACTGGATCTTCGTCAGCGCCGCGCCGGTCGCGCAGCTCGCTGGTGAGGCTGACGTCGCCGCCGTCGCGGCGCGCGCGATCGGCGGAGCGCCGCTCGAGTCGCTCGTCCGCGTCGTGCTCGTGATCGCGCTGCTGACCTCGGTCTCCTCGATGGTCATGATCGGCCCTCGCGTGCTCGCGCGCATGGCGGACGACGGCCGCCTTCCGGCCTTCCTCGCCTTCCGCGGCGACGTTCCGCGCGCGGCGATCTGGACGCAGGTCGCGTTGTCGGTCGCGATCCTGTGGGCCTCGGGCTTGCGCGAGCAGCTGACCAACCTCGGCTGGATCCTCAGCCTGTTCACGGCGCTCTCGGTCCTCGGCCTGGTCCGACTGCGCGCGCGGGAGGGGGCGGAGCGCGTTCCGGTGCTGGGCTATCCGCTCGTGCCGCTCGTGTTCGTGATCGCCGTGCTCGGGCTGGCGGCCGTGATGCTCGTCACCTCCGCGGCCGAGCTGTGGCCGGCGTTGATCCTTTTCGCCCTCGGCCTGCTCACAGAGAAGTACGGTACCGCGTTCGTTTTTCCAAAATAGCGGCGTCCGGGGGGGGGCGCCGGACGCCGCTATTTTGGAAAAACGAACGCGGTACCGTACTTCTCAGCCGCCGCGCGTGTGCATCTCGACGTGCGGGTCTTCGCCCGCCGGCGGCGCGACGCGCATCTCTTGCGCGAGCCGTTCCTCGGCGCCGCGGTGAGAGCGTCCGGTCCAGACTTCGCGCAGGAAGTCGACCAGCGCTTCGTGCGTCGCACCCCCGCGCAACATCGAACGCAGGTCGTGTCCCCCGCGCGCGTACAAGCACAGGAACCACATCCCGTCCGCCGTCACGCGGCTGCGGTCGCACTCCCCGCAAAAGGGTTGCGTCGTCGACGAGATGATTCCGAACAGCGTGCCGTCCGGCAGGCGGTAGCGGTCGGCCGGCGCGCGCGGGTCGTCGGCGTCGGGAGCCGCTTCGACCGCCCCGAAGCTCCGCGCGAGCCGCTCGAGCATCTCGGCTCGCGACACGACCTTGTCCATCGACCAGCGCGTCGCGCCGCCGACGTCCATGTACTCGATGAAGCGCAGTTCGGCTCCGACGTCGCGCGCGTAGGAGAGCAGATCCTCCAGCTCGTCGTCGTTGGTCCCGCGCATCACGACCGTGTCGATCTTCGTGCCGCCGTGCTTGCCCACGATCGCCTGCAGCGTCTCGATGCCGCGCAACGTGTCCGCCAGGCCGTCGCGTCGCGTCAGTTCGCGGACGCGCTCGGGTCGCAAGCTGTCGAGGCTGATCGAGAAGCGACCCATACCGGCTTCGACCAGCGTGCGGGCTTGGTCCGCGAGCAGCAGGCCGTTCGTCGTGATCGCCAGGTCCTCCAGCTGTGGAACACTCGCGAGCTGACGAACGAGCGCGGGCAGGTTGCGGCGCAGCAAGGGTTCACCGCCGGTCAGGCGCAGGCGCGTCACGCCGAGTTCGACGAAGGCGCGCACGAGCACCGCGAGCTCCTCGAACGACAACAAGTCCTTCCGCGGCAGCCACTGGTAGCTCTCTTCCGGCATGCAGTACGCGCAGCGCAGGTTGCAGCGGTCGGTCACCGAGAGGCGCAGATTGCGCAGCGGCCGGCCGTGACGGTCGAGGAGCGACATGCGGGCAGGATAGCTCC
Organism: Planctomycetota bacterium; assembly: GCA_020638835.1. Lineage (GTDB taxonomy): Bacteria > Planctomycetota > UBA1135 > UBA1135 > JACKHV01. The sequence goes on from JACKHV010000006.1 coordinate 84,315, forward strand.
CCCGGCGGTCGCGGACAGCGAGAAGCCGGGGAAGCGCGAGCCGGTGCGCTCAGCGACGCGGCGCGTCGGGTTCGCGCAGGGCGTTCATGCAGTGGTCGAGCAGGTCCGTCAGGGTCAGGATGCCGACCAGGCGGCCGTTCTCGACGACGGGGAGGGAGCTGATCTTCGCCTCGTGCATCAGGATCGTCGCGACCGACAGCTTGCGGTCGCGGTCTACGGTCAGCGGGCGCTTCGTCATCGCGGCGCTGACGGCGCGCGTCTCGGCGAGGTCGCGGGCCGCGGCCTTGCGCAGGTCGCGGTCGGACAGGATGCCGACGAGCGCGCCGTCGTCGACGACCGGCAGGTGCCGCACGCCGAGTTCCTCCAGCCGCTGCGCGGCGGTCGCGAGCGTCTCGTCCGGCGCGATCGTCACCGGATTCGCGCTCATCTCGGCCTCCACGCGCGGGTCGAGGTCGGAGAGCTCCGGCGAGCACCGACACGCGTCGCTGTAGGCGCGCGCCAGGTCGAACTCCGTCAAGATGCCGACCAGGCGCCCGTCGTCGACGACCGGCAGACATCCGATGCGTCCGAGCACGAGGTCGACGGCGGCCGTGACGACGGAGTCGTCGGACGAGACGGTCGTCAGCTCCGCGCCGAGTCGATCGGCGAGTGTCGCGGCCTCCGACTCCTTGCCGGGTCGGAACGCGAGCGCACCCGCGGTGGCGAGCAGATCGCGGTCGGAGACGACGCCCAGCAGGGCTCCGTCGCTCATCACGGGCAGGTGGCGCACGTCGAGTTCCTCCATCAGGTCGAGCGCTTCGTCGAGCGTCGCCTCCGGACGGATCACGGCGGGATCAGCGGTCATCAGGTCGCGGACGATCATCGGGGTTGCCTCCGGCCCGAGTCTGCCGCATCGCGCCGCGCGGCGCAGGAGGCCGGTCGGCGTAGAGGGCCCGGCGTGGGGTCCGTAGCGCCCGGAACCGACCCGGACCGGACCTCGCGACGCGGAAGGTCGAATCTCTTCGTCACCCGTGGGTCGAAGCGTTGCAAACTGTGGCCTGATCCTCTTCCGACCGCCCCGAGCCCCCGAAGACCATGTTGATTCGCTGTACCATCCTCGCTCTGCTCCTCGTGCTTCCGTGCTGCTCCACCGACACGACGGAGGCCGGCGGGGGTCCTGAAGCCGAGCATCCCATCGCCGAGGTCGTGACGGACGAGCAGGCGATCGCCGACAGCTTCCGCGCGCTGCAGGATGCGTGCATCGCGCACGACGGCGCACGAGCGCACGAACTGTTCGCCGCGGCGACCCGTGCACACTGGGTGTACATCAAGGGACTCGCGCTGAACGCCGACAAGGAGACCCTGCGAAGAGAGAGCATGGTCGTGCAGCTCGCCGTCCTCGTTCTGCGCGCGAAGGCGGGCTTCGAGACGCTCGAGAGCCTCGACGATGTCGGCATGATCCAGTACGCGCTCGACAACGGCTTGCTCGGCAATCAGATGATCCTCGGCAACTCGCTGCGCGACGTGGAGATCGACGGCGACCACGCGATGAGCGGAGCACGACACGCGGAGAGCGGGCGAGACCTCGAAGTCCGCTACGGGTTCGCGCGCGAAGGCGGCAAGTGGCGCGTCGATCTTCAGCCGACCTACGCGATGGCGAACGAGATCTTCGCGGCGAAGCGCGCGGCGCACGGCGTGGCGGAGGACGAAGAGGAGGCGCTCTACTTCCTCATCGGGAACGCGACGGGTACGGCCGGCACCGAGGCGCTCTGGACGCCGCTCTCGGACCTCGTCGGCAAGTGACTTCGCGAGTCTCGCGCTTTCAGTCTTCGCCCGTCACGCCGATGTCCTCGAACCACAGCTCGGGACGCTCGGCCATGAAGCGCCGCATCAGCTCGCGGCACCGCGGATCGTCGACGACCACCAACTCCACGCCGCGCGATCGCGTGTAGTCCTCCGGCCCGCGGAAGCTGACGTTCTCGCCGATCACGACGCGCGGGATCTCGTACAGGAGGATCGCGCCGCTGCACATGTCGCACGGCGAGAGCGTCGAGTAGATCGTGCAGCGCCGGTACTCCTCGGCGCGCAGGCGACCCGCGTTCTCGAGGCAGTCCATCTCGGCGTGGTGGATCGGACTCCCGCGCTGTACGCGCCGGTTGTGCCCACGCCCGACGATCTCGCCGTCGAGCACGAGCACCGATCCGATCGGGATGCCGCCCTCCTCGAGTCCCAGCCTCGCCTCGGCGACGGCGGCGTCGAGCGCCGCGGAGTCGAATTGATCTTTCATGAGGTCTCCCGCTCCGGTATCCCGGCAGGGTAGCCGCGCGCTCTCGCCGGTCCCAGCCGCCCGGAGGCCTCCTTGAAGAAGAACCTGATCTACGGCATCGACGACATCCCGCCGCTCGCCGAGGTCGTGCCGCTCGGATTCCAGCACTACCTGACGATGTTCGGGTCCACCGTCGCGATCCCGTTGATCCTGAAGGACGCGCTGGGCATCGGCGACGACAAGGTCGCGCTGGCGATGCTGATCAGCACGATGTTCTTCGTCAGCGGCATCACGACGCTGCTGCAGACGACCTTCGGCAACCGCTTGCCGCTGATCCAGGGCGGCACCTTCTCGCTGCTGACGCCCACGATCACGATCTGCGGCATGGCGGGGCTCAGCACTGCCGGCTGGGAAGTGCGGATGCAGCACGTGCAGGGCGCCGTGATCCTCGGCGGCGTCGTCGAGGCGTTGATCGGCTACTCCGGACTGGTCGGGAAGCTGCTGAAGTACGTCGGACCGATCACGATCGCGCCGACGATCGCGTTGATCGGGTTGTCGCTGTACCAGTTCGGCGCGCCGGAAGCGGGTCGGCACTGGGGTATTGGCGGACTGACGATCGCGCTGATCATCCTCTTCAGCCAGTACATGAAGCGCACGCACCGCGCCTTCGAGCTGTTCCCCGTGATGCTCGGCATCCTGATCGCGTGGGGGACGTCGTGGTTGCTCACGACGATGGGCGTCTTCGGGCCGGGCCACCCCGCCGCGGTGAAGACGGACGATATCGCCTCGGCGGACTGGTTCCGCGTCCCGCTGCCGTTCCAGTGGGGCATGCCCGTGTTCGGCGCCGCGGCCTTCATCGGGATGCTGGCGGGCTTCCTCGCCTCGATCGTCGAGTCGGTGGGGGATTACTACGCCTGCGCCCGACTCGCCGGCGCGCCCGTCCCCGACAAGCGCGTCGTCAGTCGCGGCATCGGCATGGAGGGCGTCGGTTGCGTGATCGCCGGCATCTTCGGCACCGGCAACGGCACGACGAGCTACTCCGAGAACATCGGCGCGATCGGCCTGACGCGCGTCGGCAGCCGCCGCGTCGTGCAGGTCGGCGGCGTGATCATGCTCGTGCTCGCGACCTTCGGGAAGTTCGGCGCGCTCTTCACGACGATCCCCGCGCCGATCGTCGGAGGCATGTACTGCGCGATGTTCGGGATGATCGCCTCCGTCGGCCTCTCGAACCTGCAGTTCGTCGACCTGAACTCGGCGCGCAACCTGTTCATCATCGGCTTCGCCTTCTTCATGGGGCTGTCGGTGCCCGTCTACTTCACGCAGCACCCCTTCCAGCTCGGCGCGGAACTCAGCTGGCTCGCCGACATCGTGAACACGCTCGGCAAGACGGGTATGGCCGTCGGCGCGCTCGTCGCCTTCGTGCTCGACAACACGATCCCCGGCACCGACGAGGAACGCGGCCTGACGGCGTGGAAGGCATGACCGGAGCGTCCGGCGTCCCGTTTCGAGACTGGTCCGGTTCAGGGAAGCTCTCCTCGCGTGCAGTGCGAGAATGCGCCGCCCGCGTGGGCTAGAATGCCGTCGCGTCGCGGGAGTCGACCGATCCTTCGCACCCTCTCCTGATCGACCTCGCCAGGAGGTCGCCGATGTTCGAGCGCTTCTACCAGCCAGACAGTCCGTTCGTGTACGTCCGCTTGTCGGGCGTTCTCGACGACTTCCAGGTCCGTCAGCAGCTCGACGAGTACAACCAGGAAGCGCGCGGGCGGACCGGGATCCTCGAGCTGGCTGACGCTCGCTACGTCGAAGACGTGGACAAGGTGAGCGTCAAGGGCCTCGTCGACAGCGCGGGCCTGGAGCGCGGACAGAGCCGCGTCGAAGGCGGCAAGCTCGCCGTCGTCGTCAGGACGCCCGTGCAGTACGGGCTCGCGCGAGCCTACACCGAGATCTCGTCCAACTTCCGCGATGCCGTCGCCGTCTTCTACGACTTCGACGAAGCGCTGCGCTGGCTGCTCCCTCCGGATCGCATCGACGACGCGCGCGACTTCATCGCGAGCCGCCCGCCGCCCGCCGGTCCGGCGTCGTGACCCACCGTTCCCCGCACACGAGCCGACGAATGATCTGCAAGCTGCTCCCCGTCCTCGCGCTCACGAGCTGCGTCGCCATCCCGACCTCGCACCCGACGACCCTCGTGCACCTCGACATCGACGGCTCACCGCGCGTGCTGCCCGGCGGCCCCTCGATCTACATCGACGACGTCTACCGCGGGAACCCCGTCGGCGACTCCTTCCACATCCGGCTGCCGGTCGGCGAACACGATGCGCGCCTGATGGGCGGATCGGAACTCGTCTGGGAGGGCGTGATCCACGTCGAACGGTCTTCGGCGACGCAAGTGATCGAGATCCGCTACGAGCAGCCGGTCGCCGTCAGAACTTGACGAACTCCGCGCTGCACCTGCTCTTCGTCTGCAGCCGGAACCGCTGGCGCAGTCCGACCGCGGAGCGGATCTACGCGCGGGCGCCCGGCGTCGCGTCCCGCTCGCGCGGCCTGAGCCCGAACGCTGCGCGCCGCCTGACCGCGGCCGACGTGCGCTGGGCCGACCTCGTGTTCGTGATGGAGGCGGAGCACCAGCGGCGCTTGCGGCGCGAGTTCGGCACGGAGCTCGAGGGGCGCGCCGTCCACGTGCTCGACATCCCGGACGACTACGGCTTCATGGACCCCGAGCTCGTCGAGCTGATCTCGAGCGCCGTCGACCCGCATCTCGACGCTTCGCTCTAGACTCGACGCGAGTCCCGCCCCCGGAGAACCGCCATGCTCGCCGACGACTTCCGCCGCCTCGCCCTCGCGCTCCCCGAGACCGAAGAGCGCGAGCACCACGACCATCCCGACTTCCGCGTCGGCGGCAAGGTCTTCGCCACCCTCGGGCCGGACGGCGAGTGGGCGATGTTGAAGCTGACGCCCGAGGCGCAAGCGCGCTGCGTCGACGCGCGGCCGAAGGTCTTCGAGGCCTTTCCCGGCGCCTGGGGCAAGCAAGGTTGCACGCGCGTCTGGTTGGCGAAGGCGAAGGAAGCGGACGTGTCGAAGCTCGTCGAGACGGCGTGGCGCCGCACGGCGCCGAAGCGCTTGTCGGAAGGTCGGCACGATTGAGCAGCGACGACGTCGAGGACGTCCGCGAGTTCCACCGTCGCATCACGCGCGCGATCGTCGTGCCGCAAGTGATGATCTGGGCGTTGATCGCGTTCGTGCCCGTCACGCTGCACGGTGGTCCGGGGATGGACGTCGGCTACGCGCTCCTGCTGATGCTCTTCTCTGCGCTCCTCGCTCTCGTCGCCCTCGTCTCGGCCTTCCGTTCCGGCTACTTCGCGGCCTTCGCTCTGCAGCTCTCGCTGCCCGCCGCGGTGATCGCCGGTCACTACCTGGTCGGCGAGCTTCGCACGCCTCCGACGCGGGACGCCGCCGAGTACCAGCACCTCGTCGGCTGGTCGCGCGAGCAGGTCGAGGAGGAGTTCGGAACCTACGGGATGCAGACGACGCACTACCAGCGAAGCGGTCAACCGCCGGTCATACTGCTCTACTATCCGGGCCTCGAGATCGAAGTCTCCGAGGCCGACGTGGTCGTCGCGGTCCGAGAACGCTGACCGACCGAGCGAGAGGAGAAGAACATGAAAGCCATCTGGAACGGAGCCGTGATCGCCGAGTCCGACGACACCGTGGTCGTCGAGGGGAACCACTACTTCCCGCGCGACGCGGTCAAGGACGAGTTCCTCGAGAAGAGCAGCACGACGACGGTGTGCGGCTGGAAGGGGACGGCGAGCTACTACACGCTGCGCGTCGAGGGCGCGACGAACAGGGACGCGGCTTGGTACTACCCCGAGCCCAAGTCGGCCGCGGCGGAGATCCGCGGTCGCGTCGCGTTCTGGAAGGGCGTCGAAGTCACGCGCTGATCGCTCCCGCTTCGGCGGTCGGAGCCCGATCGTCCGTCCGATGAATGCCGTCCACTTCATCCTCTACGTCGCCGACCAGGACGCGAGCACGCGCTTCTACGCGGCGGCCCTGCAACGCGAACCGCGGCTGCACGTGCCCGGCATGACCGAGTTCGAGCTGCCGGGAAGCGCCGTGCTCGGCCTGATGCCGGCCGCCGGGATCCGGCACCTGCTCGGCGACGCGCTGCCCGACCCCGCGCGCGCCGCGGGTGTGCCGCGCGCCGAGCTGTACCTGCTCGTCGACGATCCCGAGTCCGCCCACCGGCGTGCGCTGGACGCCGGCGCGCGCGAGCTGAGCGCGGTCGAGCCGCGCGACTGGGGGGACGTCACCGGTTACTCGCTCGACCCCGACGGTCACGTGCTGGCCTTCGCGGGGCGTTCGAACGCGCGCTGAACTTGCGCCTTCGCGCGAGGCGCGCCACGCTCTGCCGGTCCCGCTCGCCTGCGCCGCGCTCCATCTCCTCGTTCGGCGCTCGAGCCTCTCGACATGGAATTCAGAGCAACACCCGTCGCCTACGTCGAGTCGACGCGCAAGGAACCACTCGACGATGACTGGTCGCGCGAGACCTCCTCGATCGTGCTCACGGACGACTACGACGAGTCCGCGCTGCAAGGCATCGAGGACTACTCGCACGTCGAGGTGACCTTCTGCTTCCACCGCGTCGACCCCGCCGAGGTCGTACGCGGCGCCCGCCACCCGCGCGGCAACCCCGGCTTCCCACTGACGGGCATCTTCGCCCAGCGCGCCAAGAATCGTCCGAACCGCATCGGGCACACGACGTGTCGCTTGGTGAAGCGCGAGGGGCGGCGCTTGCACGTCGTCGATCTCGACTGCATCGACGGGACACCGGTGCTGGACCTGAAGCCGGCCGTGCGCGCGTTCCAGCCGCGCGAGGAAGTCTCGCAGCCGCGCTGGGTGGACGAACTGACGCGCGATTACTGGGCGACGAGTCGGGGGCCGGCGCCCGCGAGGCTGCGGCGCATCGCCTTGCGTGCGCATCACGTCGAGTCGCTCGCCGAGTTCTACTCCGCCGTGTTCGGCATGCGCTTCGAGTCGAGCAAGACGAGCGGCATGCCGTGCTTCGTGGGCCGACTCGGCGACGTCGTCCTACAGCTCGTGCCGCTGCGCGACGCGTCGGACTTCGAAGGTTTCCCGCTGCACCAGCTCGGTTTCGACGTGCAGGACGTCGACGAGGCGGTGCAATCGGTGCTCGAGCTCGGAGGTCGGCTCGAAGAGGAGGTGGTCCGGAAGGATGATCGCGCTCACGCTTGCGTGCGTGACCCCGACGGGAACACGATCGAGCTGTTCGGGCCCGCAGCCGGCTGAGAGAGAGGAAGCGACAAGGTGACTCCGGTACTCGAGCGCACCCGCCACCACGCCGACGCGCTCCTCGCCGCCGACGAACGCGAGCGGCGGCTCCTCGAAGCGGAGTGCGGCGACAGGCTGCCGCTGTGGCACGATGGAACGCCAGAGGGGCTCGAGCTGGAAGGCTGCCAGGTAGGTCAGCTCGACGTGTGGATCCGCAGAGCGCCGCTGGGCTGGCGCGAGGTCTTGGTGGCGGCGGAGTTCGCTGACGAACCCACGTCGCACGAGGGAAACCCCGCGCAGCGCCGCGACGCGCCAGTCTCGAGCGCACCGTGAAGCGCCTCCTGATCACCGGCGCCACCGGTAATCAAGGCGGCGCTGCGGCGCGACGCGCCCTCGCGCGCGGACAGGACGTGCGTGTCGCGGGGACGAGAGTGGACGTGCTGCGCGAACGCTTCACCGGCGCGGAAGTTGCGCGACTCGACCTCTGCGATCCATCGACCTTCGCGCTGGCCTGCGAAGGCGTGGACGGGGTGTTCCTGATTCGGCCGCCGAAGATCGCGAAGGTGGGGCCGACCTTGAACGCGTTCATCGACGAGGCCGCGCGCGCGGGAGTGCAGCACTTCGTCTTCTCGTCCGTCGCGGGTGCCGAGCGCATGAAGCACATCCCGCACCACAAGGTCGAGCGTCACCTGATCGAGGGCTCGCTGCCCTGGACGATCCTGCGGCCGGGCTTCTTCGCGCAGAACTTCGCGGACGCGTACCGCCTCGACATCGTGGAGGATGACCGCGTCTACGTCCCGGCGGCGGACGGTTGCGCGGCCTTCATCGACACGCGCGACGTCGGCGAACTCGCGGCTCAGATTCTGGCGGAGCCGGAAGGGCACGCCAGGAAGGCGTACTGGTTGACGGGCCCCGAGTCGCTGAGCTTCGCGCAGGCTGCGACGATCTTGACCCAAGAACTCGGGCGCGAGGTCCGCTACGAGCGGGCAAGCGCGCTCGGCTACGTGCGCCACCTGCGCAAGCGCCACCGCCTGGGATGGATGCAGACCGTGATCCAGACCGGGCTGCACCTCGGCTTGCGCCGCGGCGATGCGGAAGCGGTCTCGCCGCAGCTCGCCGAGCTGCTCGGCCGAGGACCGCGCAGCCTGCGCGACTTCGTACGCGATCATCGCGAGCGCTGGATGCGCTGAGGCCGGGAAGGCCGCGCAGCAGGCATCCCTCGATCTTCCGTGGAGGATGGGACCCGGCGGTGAGCCGCCGGCTCAGTCCGTGACGAGCGAGTCCGTCTCCTTCGCGATGTCGCCCTTCCACATCTCGTCGCGGTTCGCCTGGCCCGCCTTGGCGCGCTTCGCGGCGCGTTGACGCTCGACGAGGTCGGCGTGGGTCGTGAAGTAGGGGAGGCTCGCGCCGACCAGCTCGGTGACGGAGTTGAAGCCCTTCTCGCCCATGAAGGCGGCGAGGCCGTCCTCGAGCTTCGAGATCATCTCGTAGCCCTGCAGCATCGCGCCGGTGCAGACCTGCACGGTGCTCGCGCCGACGGCGAGGAACATGATCGCGTCCTCGGCGTCCATCACGCCACCCATGCCGGAGATCGAGACGCCGGGGCAGGCGCGGGCGATCTCCATCACTTGGCGCAGCGCGAGCGGACGCACGGCGCGTCCGGAATAGCCGCCGGGTTCGGAGTAGCCCTCGACGGTCGGCATCGGCCGCAGCGTGTCGAGGTTGATGCCGATGATGCCGAGGATCGTGTTGATCGCGCTGATGCCGTCCGCGCCGCCGCGCACGGCGGCCTTCGAAGGCACGGTGATGTCGGTGATGTTCGGCGTCATCTTCGCCCAGACCGGCACCTTCGACACGGACTTCACCCAGCTCGTCACTTCCTCGACGATCTCGGGATCCTGGCCCATCGCGGCGCCCATCTTGCGCTCGGGCAAGCCGTGCGGGCAGGAGAGGTTGAGCTCGAAGGCGTCGACGCCGGTCTCCTGCACGCGCTCGGTGATCTCGACCCAGCGGTCCTTCGAGAACTCTTCCATGATCGACGCGATCAGCGCGTGGTCGGGGTACGCCTCCTTGCACTGGCGCAGCTCCTCGAGCCAGACGTCGAAGGGGCGGTCGGAGATCAGCTCGATGTTCTGGAAGCCGATGACCTGCTTCGAGTCGGCGTCCGCCGTCAGCTTGCCGTAGCGCGGCACGACGTTCGTGACCTTCTCGTTCTCGAGGCTCAGCGTCTTGCAGACGATGCCGCCCCAACCGAGCTCGAAGGAGCGCTGGATCACCTTGCCGTTCGTGCCGGGAGGGCCCGACGCGAGCACGAAGGGGTTCGGGAACTTGATGCCGTCGACGGTGATGCTGAGGTCGGTCATGGCTGCGCGGGACGAGCCCGCCCTCCTAGGAATCGATGGCTGCGAAGCTCTCCGCCAGGATGGCGAGCGCTTCGTCGATCTCCGCGGCGTTGACGGTCATCGGCGGCGAAATGCGCACGACGTTGCCGTACAAACCGCCCTTGCCGATGAGCAGTCCGCGCTGCTTCGTCGCTTCGAAGAGCGCGACGGTCGCGGTCGGGTTCGGGGTGCGGTCGCCGGCCGCCTCGTCGACGACCAGCTCGAGCGCCTGCATGAGTCCCATGCCGCGCACGTCGCCGATCAGCTTCGGGTGCCGCTTCTGCAGTTCGACGAGTCCCGCGCGCAGGCGTGCGCCTTGCTCCTCGCAGTTCGCCGGCAGGTCGTCGTCCTCGATCACGTCGAGCGTGGCGAGCGCGGCGGCGGAGGAGATCGGGTTGCCGCCGAAGGTCGAGATGGTGAGCTTCTTCAGCGAGTCGGCGATCTCGTCCGTCGCGATCGTGACGCCGAGCGGCATACCGTTCGCCACGCCCTTCGCCATCGTCATGATGTCGGGTTCGACGCCGTAGTGCTCGATGCCGAACATCTTCGTGCCCGTGCGGCCGAAGCCGGTCTGCACTTCGTCGCAGATGAACACGCCGCCGTGCTTGCGGACGATGTCGACGGCGATCTGGAAGTACTCCTTCGGCGGCGTGATGAAGCCGCCGACGCCTTGGATCGGCTCGGCGAGGAAGCCGGCGATGCGTCCGGTCGTCGTCGTCTGGATCAGTTCCTCGAGGTCGGTCGCGCACTTGACCTTGCAGCTCGGGTACTCGAGCCCGAGCGGGCAGCGGTAGCAGTACGGCGACATCGCGTGCTTGATGCCCGCGATCTGGCTGGGGACCGCGCGCCAGGGCGAATGCGCCGTGAGCGACTGTGCGAGCATCGAGCGGCCCGAGTAGCCGTGGCGCAGAGCGATCAACTCCGTCGCGCCGGTGCAGACCTGCGCGAGCATCACGGCAGTCTCGTCCGCCTCCGTGCCCGAGCAGGTGAACATCGTCTTCGAGAGCTTGCCCGGCGTGATGCGAGCGATGCGCTCGGCGAGCTCGACGATCGGAACGGTGGGGTAGAGCGTCGAGACGTGGCCGAGCCGCGCCGCTTGCGCTTGGATCGCGCCGACGACGCGCGGTTCGCAGTGTCCGACCGAGACGGTCAGGATGCCGCCGAAGAAGTCGAGGTACTCGCGCCCGTCGAGGTCGCGCACGCGCAGGCCGGAGCCCGACTCGAGCACGACGGACTCGGCGTAGTAGTTGGCGACGGCGGGCAGCAGGTGCTTCGCGTGTCCGGCGCGGACGCCGGCGGAACTCTTGTGGTCGAGGGTCATCAGAGGCTGCGCTTCAGGTAACGGCCGGCTCCACGCTCGGCCATGAGGTTGCCGCCGGAGTAGCGGAGCATGCCGTTCGAGAACACGTGCGACGGAGCGCCCTTCGTCTCGAAGCCTTCGAAGATGTTGCGGTCGCACTTGTGGTGGTGCGTCGACGCGGAGATCTTACCGGTCGCCGCGGGATCCCAGACGACGAGGTCCGCGTCGGCGCCGACCGTGATCGAGCCCTTCTGCGGGTAGAGGCCGAAGATCTTCGCCGCGCGCGTCGAGGTGACGTCGACGAACTGTTGCAGGCTCAAGCGCCCCGCGAGTACGCCGTAGGTGTACATCAGCGCCAAGCGGTGTTCGATGCCGGCCGCGCCGTTCGGGATCTTGCGGAAGTCGTCCTTGCCCATGTCCTTCTGGCCGACCTGGTTGAAGGGGCAGTGGTCGGTCGCGACGACTTGCAGCGCGCCGGACGCGAGCGCGGCCCACAGCGGTTCTTGGTGACCGCGCGGGCGGATCGGCGGCGACATGACGTAGGCGGCGCCCTCGAAGTTCGGCTTGTCGTAGACGGAGTCGTCGAGCAGCAAGTACTGCGGGCAGGTCTCGCCCATCACGTTCTGGCCGCGCGAGCGCGCTTCGATGATCGCGGCGGCGGCTTGTTGGCAGGTGACGTGGACGACGTAGAGCGGTTCCTTCGTCATGCGCGCGAGCATGATCGCGCGCGAGGTCGCTTCGCCTTCGAGCGGGGCGGGACGCGAAAGCGCGTGGTCCTTGGGCGTGTTCCGGCCCTCGGCCATCAAGCGGTCTTGCAAGTCGACGACCATGTCGCCGTGCTCCGCGTGCACCGTGGTCAGCGCGCCGAGCTCGCGCGCCGTGTTCATGATGTGGATCAGTTCGGGGTCGTCGACGCCGATCGCGCCGCGGTACGCCATGAAGGTCTTGAAGGACGGGATGCCTTCTTCCTGCACGCAGCGGCGCATCCACTCGGCCGTTTGGTCGCCCCACCAAGTGACCGCCATGTGGAAGGCATAGTCCGACGCGGACTTCGCGGCCTTGTCGTGCCAGGCGGCGAGCGCCTCCATCAAGTCTTCGTTCCGCGCGGGGATCACGAAGTCGATGATCGACGTCGTGCCGCCGGCGAGTCCGGCCGCGGTGCCGGTCTCGAAGTCGTCCGCGCTGACGGTGCCCATGAAGGGCAGTTCCATGTGCACGTGCGGGTCGAGCCCGCCGGGGAAGACGTACTGGCCGGACGCGTCGACGATCGTGTCACCGTTCGCCTCGAGCATCGGGCCGAGCTCGACGATCTTGCCGCCGGCGAGGCGCACGTCGCCTCGGTACTCGTCGAGCGCAGTGACGATCGTTCCGTTCTTGATCAGCGTTCCCATGACTCTCCTCTCGCTAGGGCAGCAGCTCGCACATGTCGTCGTAGGTCTCGGGGCGACGGTCGCGGTAGAACTGCCAGGTGCGGCGCACTTCTTCGATCATGTCGAGGTTCAGGTCGGCCACGACCAGCTCGTCCCGGTCCTCGCTCGCTTCGGCGAGGATCTGTCCGCGCGGGTCGACGAAGTAGCTCGTGCCGTAGAACTTGCCGATGTTCCACGGCCCCTCCGAGCCGACGCGGTTCGAGCAACCCATGAAGTAGCCGTTCGCCACGGCGTGCGCGGGCTGCTCGAGCTTCCACAAGTACTGTGACAGGCCGGCGACCGTCGCCGACGGGTTGAACACGATCTCGGCGCCGTTCAGTCCGAGCAGGCGCGCGCCTTCGGGGAAGTGGCGGTCGTAGCAGATGTACACGCCGACCTTCGCGTAGCGCGTCTCGAAGACCGGGTAGCCGAGGTTGCCGGGCTTGAAGAAGTACTTCTCCCAGAAGCCCGAGGTGTGCGGGATGTGGTTCTTGCGGTACTTGCCGAGGTAGCTGCCGTCGGCGTCGATCACGGCCGCGGTGTTGTAGTAGACGCCCGCGGACTCACGCTCGTAGACCGGCACGACGATGACCATCTCGTACTTCTTCGCGTACTGCGCCATCAGCGAGGTCATCGGTCCGGGCACGGGTTCGGCCGCGTCGTACCAGCGTTGGTCCTGGCTCGGGCAGAAGTACGGGCCGTTGAAGATCTCCTGCAGGCAGAGAATTTGCACTCCGCGCTTCCCGGCTTCGTCGATGAACGGGAGGTGCCGGTCGAGCATCGCCTTCTGGATCTCGGCGACGGGGCGCTGCTCGTCGTTGATCGGGTTCGAGCACTGGATCAGGCCGCAGCGGACGTTTCTAGTCATCGTTCGTTCTCTGTCGTTGTCGCGGGTTCAGCGCGTTACCAGCGCGAGATGACGACCTTGCGGTCGGTGTAGAAGTCGTACGCCTCGCGTCCGTGCGCCTTGAGGTCGCCGAAGAAGGAACCCTTCGCGCCGCCGAAGCCGAAGAACGCCATCGGCGCCGCGACGCCGATGTTGACGCCGGCCATCGACGCGTCGACCTCGTACTGGAAGGTGCGGGCCGCCTTGCCGGAGGTCGTGAAGATCGAGCTCGCGTTGGCGAGCGGGTGGCGCTTCGCGACGGTCAGCGCTTCGTCGAGGTCCTTCACGCGCGAGATCGACAGCACGGGGCCGAAGATCTCCTCGCGCGCGATCGTCATCTCGGGCGTGACTTCGTCGAACAGGCAGGGGCCGACGAAGAAGCCTTTCGCGGGCAAGTCGCCGTCGCGGCCGTCGAGGATCAGCTTCGCGCCTTCGTCGACGCCCTTCTGGATCAAGCCGAGCACGCGTTGCTTGTGCGCCGCGGAGATCAGCGGCCCCATGTCGATGCCGGGCTGCGATCCGTCGCCGACGGTGATCTTCTTCATGCGTGCCAGCAGGCCGTCGCGCACTTCGTCGTGGCAGTCGCCGACGGTCAGCACGACGCTGGCGGCCAGGCAGCGCTCGCCGCAGCAGCCGAAGGCGGACGCCGTGATCGCGTCGAGCGTGTAGTCCATGTCTGCGTCGGGCATCACGACGATGAAGTTCTTCGCGCCGCCCAGCGCTTGCACGCGCTTGCCCTGCTGCGCGGAGCTGCGGTAGACGATCTCCGCGACGGGGGAGGAACCGACGAAGGACACGCCCTTGATGATCGGGTGCGTCACGATCGCTTCTACCGCTTCGCGACCGCCGTGCACCATGTTCAGCACGCCGGGCGGGAAGCCGCAGTCCTGGATCAGCTCGAAGATCAGCTTCGTGCTGAGCGGGACCTGTTCCGACGGCTTGACGATGAAGCTGTTGCCGCACGCGACCGCGAAGGGGAAGAACCACAGCGGGACCATCGCGGGGAAGTTGAACGGCGCGATGCAGGCGAAGACACCGAGCGGTTGGCGCAGCGACATGCAGTCCACGCCGCGCGCGACGTCCTCGAGCGCCTGACCCATCATCAAGCTGGGCGAGCCGATCGCGACCTCGACCATCTGGATGCCGCGCCGCACGCTGCCCATCGCTTCTTCGAGGTTCTTGCCGTTCTCGCGCGTGACGGTCGCCGCGAGTTCCTTCGCGTGCCGCTCCATCAGCTGCTTCAGCTCGTAGAGCGGCTGGACGCGGTCGACGACGGGCGTCCGACGCCAGCCGTCGAAGGCCACTTGCCCCGCGCGCGCCGCGGCGTCGATCTCCGCGTCACCGCACAGCGGGACCTCGGCCAGCACTTCTTCCGTCGCGGGATTCAGGACGTCGAGGGACGCGGCGGCTTCGGCCTTCGTCCACTGACCGTTGATGTAGTTGTCGAGTCGCATGGGGTCTCCAGAGAGCGGGGCCTTCAGCATAGCGAGCGGGGATTCGTACCGTGCCGCACAACTTGTTGTCGCCGACCCGCAAGCGAGTGCCGCACAGCGCCGAGACCCGCGTTGCGGGTCTCGGCGCTGTGCGGCACTCGCTTGCGGGTCGGCGACAACAAGTTGTGCGGCACGGTACGAATCGGCAGGCTGGTCCATCCCACGCATGGCACTCTCTTCCCCGCTCTCTCCCCTCGGTCAGAGCCCTCCCCGTCCCGACGGACCGGGGAAGGTCACGGGGGCGACGCGCTACCTCGACGACCTCGAGGTCCCCGGCGTCTGGTACGGCGCGACAGTGCGCTCGAAGGTCGCGGCCGGTCGCATCCGGCGCGTCGACGGCGATGCGGCGCGCGCGCTGGGCGCGGTCGTGGTCACCGCGGCGGACCTGCCCGGTCCGAACGTGCTGAAGGTGATCGCCGAGGACTGGCCGGTGCTCGCGGCGGAGCGCGTCGAACACGTCGCGCAGCCGATCGCGCTCGTCGCCGCGCCGACGCGTGAGCTGGCGCGGCGCGCGGCCGCAGCGGTCGTCGTCGAAGTCGACGCGGAACCCGCGGTGTTCGAGACGACGGACCCGGCGACCACCCTGCCGTCGGGCCGCGACCGCGTCCTCGCGAGCTGCCGGTCCGCGCGCGGCGATGCGTCCGGCGCGCTCGCCAATCCGGCCGTGGTGGTCGTCGAAGGCGTCTATTCGACGGGGCACCAGGAACACGTCTACATCGAACCGCAGGGCGCGCTCGCCATCCCCGACCGCGAAGGGCACTTCGAGGTCATCGGCTCGATCCAGTGTCCTTATTACGTGCACGGCGCGTTGGAGCACCTCTTCGGCCCCGGCTCCGTGCGCGTGCGCCAGGCGCCCACCGGCGGCGGCTTCGGCGGCAAGGAGGAGTTTCCCGACATGCTCTGCGCGCACGTCGCGCTGCTCGCGCGTGCTTCGGGGCATCCGGTCAAGATCGTCTACGAGCGCAGCGAGGACATCAACGGGACCACGAAGCGCCACCCCTCCCGCGTTCGCGTGCGGACGGGTCACGCGCCCGACGGCACCCTGCTCGCGGTCGAGATCGACGCGGTGCTGGACGGCGGCGCGTTCATCACGCTCTCGCCAGTCGTGCTCTCGCGCGCCGTGCTGCACGCCGCGGGTCCCTATCGCTGCGAGAACGTCACCATCGAAGGGCGCGCGCTCGCGACGAATACCGCGCCGAACGGGGCTTTTCGGGGATTCGGAGCCCCGCAGACGCAGTTCGCCATGGAACGCCACATGGACCGCGCCGCGCGCGCGCTGGGCCTCGACCCGCTGACGATCCGCGCGCGCAACGCGTACCGCCCGGGCGACGTGACGCCGACCGGTCAGGTGCTCGGCGACGACACCTCCGCGCTCGAGTGTCTGCGCGTCGCGGCCGAGCGCGCCGACTTCCTGCGGCGCTGGACGCTGCACGAACGCGCGCGCGCCGCCTTCCACCTGCGCGGCCTTCCAGCGCCGGGCATCGGCCTCTCGCTGTTCTGGCACGGCACCGGATTCACCGGCAACGGCGAGCGCAAGATGCGATCGCCCGTGCGGCTCGCGCTGCTCGCCGACGGGGCCGTCGAGATCCGCGTCGCGGCGACGGACTTCGGGCAGGGCACCGAAGTCGTGCTCGCGCAGATCGTCGCCGACGCGCTCGGGTGCGAGCTCGCGCGCGTGCGCTTCGCCGAACCCGACACCGACCGCGTCCCCGACTCCGGACCGACGGTCGCGTCGCGCACCGTCAGCGTCGTCGGCAGTGCGCTCTTCGAGGCCGGCCAACTACTCGCGAACGAACTCGCGCGCGCCGGCGGCGTCGTCGCGGACCTGCTCGCCGGTCAGGATGAGCTTGTCGTCGAGGCACACTACGAACCGGATCCGACCACCGACTTCGACGAAGCGACCTACCAGGGCACGGCCTACGCCGCGTACGGCTACGGCTGCGACGTCGTCGAGGTCGAGGTCTGCCCCGACAGCTTGGCGACCACCGTGCAACGCGCGCTCTTCGTCGCCGACGTCGGTCACGCGATCCACCCCGTGCTCTGCGCGGGGCAGCTCGAAGGCGGCGCGCTGCAGGCGATCGGCCAAGGCACGATCGAGGAGATGAGGCTCGAGAACGGGCGCTATCTGCAGGATCGCTTGACGAGCTACTTGATCCCGACCGCGCAGGACGCACCGGACATGGAGACGATCCTGCTCGAGCATCCGTCCACGATGGGGCCCGCCGGCGCGAAGGGCGTGGGCGAGCTCCCGGCCGACGGCGGCGCGCCCGCGGTGATCGCGGCGATCGAGAACGCGACCGGAATCGCCTGCGGCGACGCGCCCGCCACCGCCGAGCGTCTGCTCGCCGACCTGCTCGCGGGTCACGTCGTGCCGGGCGGCTCGTCCGTCGATCCCTTCGGCCTGGAGCTCGCGCGATGACGACCTGGAACGTCCGCGTGAACGGCCGCGAGGTCTCGGTCGAAGCGCCGCCGATGGCGCGCGTGCTCGACGTGCTGCGCGAGAGCCTCGGCTTGACCGGCTCGAAGGAAGGCTGCGGCGAAGGTGAGTGCGGCTCGTGCACCGTCTTGCTCGACGGTCGGCCGACCTGCGCGTGCCTCGTCCCGATCTTCCAGGTCGAGGGGCGCGAGCTGTGCACGGTCGAAGGCGTCGCGGGGACCGAACTCGACCCGCTCCAGCGCGTGATGATCGAAGCCGGCGGCGTGCAGTGCGGCGCGTGCACGCCCGGGATCGTCGTCAGCCTGCGCGCGCTGCTCGACCGCGATCCGCGGCCGACGCGCGCGGCGGTGCGCGAGTCGATCGCCGGCAACTTGTGCCGCTGCACGGGCTACGAGCGCATCCTGCGTGCGGTGGAGGAGCTGGTCGGCAGCGAGGAGGCGGACGCGTGACGGTCGCCCTTCGCCCCACATCGCTCTCTGAAGCGCTCGACGCCCTCGGCGCGAACGGCGCGGTCGCCGTCGCCGGCTGTACCGATTTGATGGTCGTCGACCACGCCCCGGCGCGAGCACACGCGACCGTCGTCGACTTGTCGCGCTTGCCGGAACTGCGCGGCGTCCGCGAAGACTCGGGCGGCTTGTGGATCGGCGCGGCGACGACCTTCGCGGAGTTGCGCGAGTCGAAGCTCGTGCGCGAGCGATTCCCGATCGTCGCCGAGATGGCGGGCACGATCGGCGCGCTGCAGATCCAGAACCGCGCGACGGTCGGCGGCAACATCGCGAACGCCTCGCCCGCCGGCGACTCGCTGCCGGTCTGGATGGCGCTCGACGCCGAGGTGGAGATCGCCGGACGCTCGGGCTCCCGCCGCGTGCCGTACGACGAGATGCACCGGGCGTACCGCGAGACGGCGCTCGCACCCGGCGAACTGATCGTCGGCCTGCGCCTGCCCGCCGCGGACGAAGCGCTCGAACAACGCTTCCGCAAGGTCGGGACGCGCGCGGCCCAGGCGATCTCGAAGGTCGTCGTCGCCCTGGCGGCGCGCGTGCACGGCGACGAGCTGCATGGGCTGCGCATCGCGGCCGGCTCCGTCGCCCCGACCCCGGTGCGCCTGCGCGCCGCGGAAGCGCTCGTCGAAGGACAGCCGCTCACGCCCGACCTCGCCGCCGCCGCCGGCCTCGCCGCCGCGCGCGAAGTCACGCCGATCGACGACGTGCGCTCGACCGCCGACTACCGGCGCTTCGTGCTCGCGCGCACCGTGCGGCGTATGCTGCTCGCATGTCAGGGGGGCGAAGCGTGACCGAAGAACGGGTACCGGTGACGATCAACGGCGTCGCGCGGGAGCTCGAGGTGTCCGGCGGCATCTCGTTGCTCGACGCGCTGCGTGAACAGTGCGGGACGCTCTCGCTCAAGGACGGCTGCCAACCGCAGGGCCAGTGCGGCTGCTGTCTGGCGCTCGTGGACGGCCGCGCGGTGACGACCTGCGCGATCCCCGCGGCGAAAGCGTCGGGCAAGGAAGTCGTGACGCTCGAAGGCGTCTCGGACCGTGACCGCCGGCTGCTGGCCGACTCCTTCGTCGCCGCGGCCGGTCTGCAGTGCGGGTTCTGCATCCCGGGCATCGCGCTGCGCGCGCAACACCTCGTCGCGAAGAATCCTTCGCCGGACCGCGCCGAGATCGCGAAGGCGATCGACGTGCACCTCTGCCGCTGCACCGGCTACACGAAGATCGTCGACGCCATCCAGCTCTACGCCAAGGCGAAGCGCGGCGAGGGCGATCCGCTGCCGCTCGAGGACGGCGGCGTCGGCGTCAGTCTCGCGCGCGTGCAAGGCCGCGAACTCGCGCTCGGTGACCGCCCGTACGTCTGCGACCTCCGGCGCGACGGCCTGCTCGCGGGAGCCGTGCGCCTGTCCGACCACGCGAGAGCGCGCGTCGTCTCGATCGACGCGACGCGCGCGGCCGCCTTGCCCGGCGTGCACGCGGTGCTCACTGCTGCCGACGTCCCCGGCGAGCGCTGGTACGGCCTGATCCTGAAGGACTGGCCCGGCCTCGTCGCCATCGGCGAAGAAGCGCGCTGCGTCGGCGACGTGATCGCGGCGATCGCGGCCGACGACGACCGCATCGCGCGCCGCGCTGCCGAGCTCGTCGACGTCGAGTACGAAGTGCTCGAACCTGTCACGTCGCCCGCCGCCGCGCTCGCCGCGGGCGCGCCGCAAGTCAACCCGACGCACGGCAACCTGCTCTCGAAGACCGAGATCAAGCGCGGCGACCTCGCCGCGGCACGCGCCGCGAGCGCGCACGTCGTGAGCGGACACTGGTCGACGCAGCGCATCGAACACCTCTACCTCGAGCCCGAGTCGGCTCTCGCCGAACCGCTCGCGGACGGCAAGCTCCGGCTCTACACGCAGGGTCAGGGCATCTTCGACGACCGCCGTCAGGTGGCCGCCTTCCTCGGCATCGCGGAGGAGCAGCTCGAGGTCGAGCTCGTCCCCAACGGCGGCGCGTTCGGCGGCAAGGAGGACATGAGCATCCAAGCTCACGCCGCCCTGCTCGCGCAGCGCCTCGGCCGCCCGGTGCGCGTCACCCTGACGCGCGAACAGTCGATCCGGCTGCACCCGAAGCGCCACCCGATCGAGATGGACTACGAGGTCGGCTGCGACGCGGACGGCAAGCTGACCTTCGTGCACGCGCGGCTCGTCGGCGACACCGGCGCGTACGCCTCGGTCGGCGCGAAGGTGCTCGAGCGCGCCGCGGGTCACTCCTGTGGGCCGTACGACGTGCCCGTCGTCGACGTCGAAGCGGTCGCCGCGACGACGAACAACCCGCCCTGCGGCGCGATGCGAGGCTTCGGCGCGAACCAGTCGCACTTCGCGATGGAAGCGTGCATGGACCTGCTCGCCGCGAAGGTCGGAGTCAACGCGTGGGAACTGCGCTGGCGCAACGCGCTCGACGTCGGAGGACGCTTCTCCAGCGGCCAGGTGCTCGAGAAGTCGGTCGGCCTCAAGCAGACGCTGCTCGCGGTCAAGGACGAGTACGAAGCGCACCTCGCCGCCGGCCGCGCGGTCGGCATCGCGTGCGGCATCAAGAACACCGGCATCGGCAACGGCGCGGTCGAGTGGGGCAAGGCGCGGCTCGTCGTCGAGGACGACAACACGGTCTCGCTCTACAACGGCTACACGGAGATGGGGCAGGGGCTGCTGACGGTGCTCACGCAGTGCGCCGTGGAAGTCACCGGCCTCCCGGCGAAGCTGTTCCGGCCCAAGGTCGACTCGACCTTCGCGCTCGGCTGCGGGCAGACGACCGGTTCGCGTGCGACCTTGTTCGGCGGACGCGCGGTCGCGGACGCCGCGGCGAAGCTGCGCGCGGCGCTCGACGGCGGCGCGACGCTCGACGAACTCTGCGGACAGGTCTTCGCGGCCGACGTGAAGATCGACGACACGAACTCGCCGGACGAACTTGTCGACCCGCCCAAGACGCACACTTCCTTCGGCTTCGCGACGCAGATGTGCGTGCTGGACGAGAACGGGCGCGTCGAGCGCTTCGTCGCCGCGCACGACGTGGGGCGCGCGGTGAACCCGGCGCTCTGCGAAGGCCAGATCGAGGGTTCGGTGCACATGGGGCTCGGCTACGCGCTCAGCGAGAACCTGTCCTGCACCGACGGCCGCCCCGACACCTACAAGCTGCGCGAGATCGGCGTGCTGCGCGCGCGCGACATGCCGGAGGTCGCCGTGATCCTCGTCGAGGATCGTGAGCCCGAGGGTCCGTTCGGCGCCAAGGGCGTTGGCGAGATCGGGCTCGTGCCGACCGCCGCCGCCGTCGCCGGTGCGCTCGAGCGCTTCGACGGGATCCGGCGCTACACGCTGCCGATGAAGGATTCTCCCGCGGGCCGCGCGGTCAGCGTCGGGCGACTCCCACGCAACGCCGAAGGAGGATCGGCTCGTTGACCGGCTGGGACACGGGGCTCGTCAACGCCCACACGCACCTCTACAGCGGACTCAGCGTCCTCGGCATGCCGGCGCCGCGGCCGCAGCCGAAGAACTTCGTCGAGATCCTGCAGCGCGTGTGGTGGAAGCTCGACCGCGCGCTCGACGAAGACGGCTTGCGTGCCGCGGCGCGCTTGTCCGTCGCGGACGCGCTGCTCGCGGGCACCACCGGCCTGATCGACCACCACGAGTCGCCGAGCTGCATCGAAGGCAGCCTCGACGTGCTCGCCGACGTCTGCCAGGAACTCGGCATGCGCGCGGTGCTCTGCTACGGCGTCACCGAGCGCAACGGCGGGCGCGAAGAAGCACGGCGGGGGATCGAGGAGTGCGCGCGCTTCATCGCCTCGAACCACCGGCCGCTCGTGCGTGGGGTCCTCGGCATTCACGCGTCCTTCACGGTCAGCGACGAGACGCTCTTCGAGCTCGGCGAGATCGCACGCGACCTCGAGACGGTCGTGCACGTGCACGTCGCCGAGGACCTCGCGGACGTCGCCGACGCGCGCGTTCGCGGCTACGCCGGCCCGCTGCAGCGTCTGCTCGAGAACGAGGCGCTCCCGCCCGGTTCGATCCTGGTGCACGGCGTGCACCTGTCGGAGGACGAAGTGGCGCTCGCAAATCAGCACGACCTGTGGTTCGTGCAGAACCCGCGCTCGAACCTGAACAACAACGTCGGCTACCCGCTGGCGATCCACGCCGGCGACCGCGTCGCGCTCGGGACGGACGGGTTCCCTTCGGACATGCTCGAGGAAGCCGCGGTGCTCCTGACCGAGGCGCGCAAGCACGAGCCGGATCCCGAAGAGTCGCTCGAGCGCATGGAACGCGGCGGCGAGCTGCTCGCGGAGCGCTTCGCGGTCGGCGGTCGCAAGCCCGACGCGACCGTGCGCGTGGGCACGGTGATCGTCGACGGCCGCGAGGTGGTGCACGAAGGGTGCCTCGTCACCGCCGACTATGACGCGATCCGCGTCGAGGCGGAAGTCCAAGCCGAGCGGCTGTGGACGCGGATGGCGGCACTGTAGGATCGCGAACGGGCTGAAGGAGGCCCGCTTCCAGCATGAGCGACTTGGGACTCGAGACCGGCGTCGTCGACGCCGCGGTCAGGCAACGGACGATCGCCCGATTCCGGCGCGAAGGGTGGCGGCTCCCGACCTTCGCCGAGCTGGCGGCGCCGGAGACGATCCCCTCCGACGTGCGCGGTTCTCTGCGCGACGTCGACCCGGACGCCGCCGACGCGCGCAACCTGTTCCGCGTGCACTGGCACAACGCCGCCGACCGGCGCGGGTTCGTCGGCGTTCCCGGGCACCTCGTGCTCCACCAGCAGCTGACCGGCGTCCCGTCGCCGATCGTGCTGCTCCTGG
Source organism: Planctomycetota bacterium (assembly GCA_020638835.1). Lineage (GTDB taxonomy): Bacteria > Planctomycetota > UBA1135 > UBA1135 > JACKHV01. Next base: position 107,085 of record JACKHV010000006.1, read on the forward strand.
GCGACCGCTTCCCGATGATCACGGCGCACAAGGTGCTCGCCGCCTACGCGTGCCTCGTGCCGCGCCTGATCAGCGGGCGCTTCGACCCCGAACGCCACCGCGCGATCTGGCCGTCGACGGGCAACTACTGCCGCGGCGGCGTGGCGATCTCGCGCACGCTCGGCTGCCGCGGCGTGGCGGTCCTGCCGGAAGGCATGAGCGAGGAGCGCTTCGAGTGGCTCGGCCGTTGGGTCGACGATCCCAGCGACGTGATCCGCACGCCGGGCTCGGAGAGCAACGTCAAGGAGATCTACGACGCCTGCGCCGCGCTGGCGAAGGATGAAGGCAACCTGGTGTTCAACCAGTTCTGTGAGTTCGCGAACCACCTGGTGCACTGGCGCGTCACCGGGCCGGCGTTCTCGCGCGTCTACCAGGAACTCGCGCGGAGCAACGACAAGCTGAAGTTGGCGGCCTTCGTGTCGGCGACCGGTTCCGCGGGCACGATCGCGGCGGGCGACTACCTCAAGGACCACCACGGTTCCGGGATCGTCGCGGTCGAGGCGCTCGAGTGTCCGACGATGCTCTACAACGGCTTCGGCGAGCACAACATCCAGGGCATCGGCGACAAGCACATCCCGCTGATCCACAACGTGACGAACACCGACGTCGTGGCCGCGGTCTCCGACCGCAGCACGGACAGCCTGAACCTGCTGTTCAACACCGAGGTCGGCCGCGACTGGCTGCGCTACGAGCACGGCCTGTCGCCGGAGCTGGTCGACTCGCTGAAGCACCTCGGCCTGTCGAGCATCTGCAACCTGCTCGCGGCGATCCAGTACGCGAAGCGCAAGGAACTCGGCCCCGACCAGGTCGTGATGACCGTGGCGACGGACGGTGCGAGCCTGTATCGCACGGAGGAACGCAAAGCGCTGCACAAGCTCTTCCCCGGCGGCTTCGGGCGCGGAACGGCGGAAGCCGTCTTCCAGGAACACCTCGTCGGCGTGCACGACGGCCACCTGCTCGAGTGCGGCATGCGTGACCGCGACCGCATCTTCAACCTCGGTTACTTCACCTGGGTCGAGCAACAGGGCGTCTCGCTCCAGGACTTCGAGCGCCGGCGCCACCAGGACTTCTGGCGCGATCTGCGCGGCCATGTCGAGGCCTGGGACGCCGGGATCGCGGAGTTCAACCGCGAGGCGGGGACGGCCTGAACATGCCCGCGGAGACCGCGCTGGTCTGTGCCGCGTGCGGCGAGCGCGTCGACCCGCGCGCGCACCCGCCGTTCCGCTGCCCACGCTCCGGCGACGACCGCGACCACTTGCTGAACGTGCGGCTGGGGTCGGAGGTCGCCTTCACGCCCGTAGTCGAAGAAGCGCAACCCTTCGCGCGCTACGCGTCGATGCTCTGGGGCTTCGACGCAGCGCGGTCCCGCGGCTGGTCGGCGAGTCGCTTCGCGAACTCGGTGCAGCGACTCGACGCGGCGCTCGAGGACGTCGCGGGAGTCGGGCTGCGCTGCACCGGGCCGCAGCGCTCCGACGCGCTCTCGGACGCCTTGGGCTGCTCGGCGGACGGCGGCGTGTGGGTCGTCGACGAGACGAATCAACCGTCGGGCTCGCACAAGGCGCGGCACCTGTTCGGCGTCGCGCTGTGGATCGACGTCGCCGAGGCGCTCGGCTTCGCGGACGGCGGCGATCCGCTGGCGGTCGCGAGCTGCGGGAACGCGGCGCTCGCCGCCGCCAACCTCGCGCTGGCCGCGGGACGGGAGCTGCTCGTCTTCGTGCCGGAACAGGCGAGTGCCGACACGCTCGCCGAGTTGCGCCGGCTCGACGCCGAGGTCGTCGTCTGCCCGCGCGAAGAGGACGATCCGCCGGGAGACCCGTGCGTGCACCGCTTCCACGAAGCGCTTGCGGACGGCGCGCTGCCGTTCAGCTGCCAGGGCACCGAGAACGGACTCGTCGTCGAGGGCGCGCGCACGATCGCCTGGGACGCCGTTGTCGCCGAGCCGCGCGGCTTCGACCGCGTGCAACTGCAGGTCGGCGGCGGCGCCTTCGCCTCCGGCTTCGCGCAGGGTGCCGAGTTCGCCGTCGCGCGCGGAGCGTGGCCGAAGCTCCCGCGGATCCTCGCCGTGCAGAGCGCCGCCGTGTCGCCGCTCGCGCCGGCGTGGAGGGCGCTGGCGAAGTGGACGGAAGAGGGCGACTTGGACGCCGCCGTGCGCCGGGCCGCGGGGCGCCGTGCCGCCGCGATGCGACCCGTCGAACACCCCGGCACCAGCGTCGCCGAGGGCATCCTCGACGACGAGACCTACGACTGGCTCGAGCTCGCTCGCCTCGGCATCGCTTCCGGCGGCGCCGCGCAGGTCGTGTCCGAGGACCTGCTGCGCGAGGCGCACCGGCTCGGGCGCGAGGCGACGGGCATCGACGTCTGCGCGACGGGCACGGCGGGACTCGCCGGTTTGTTGCTCGACCACGCCGCCGGCAAGCTCGATCCGCACGAACGCGCGCTCGTCGTCTTCACGGGGGCCCGGCGATGAGTCGAACGATTCGCGTCGCGTTGACCGAGACGCGCAACGCCTACGACGGCATGCCGGCGAGCGTCGGCCAGCTCGAGTCGCTGAGCGGTCGCCTCGACGCGATCCGCGACGCGAACGTCGAACACCACGTGGAGCTTGCGGAACAGGCCGCGAACGCCGGCGCGCAGCTCGTCGGCTTCGGGGAGCTGTTCACGGGGCCCTACTTCGCGCTCGAGAAGCGGGCCTTCTGGCGCGGGCTCGCGGAGGACGCCAGGGAAGGCCCGACGGTGCGTCGCCTCGCGGAGATCGCACGACGGCTGGGCGTCGTCGTCGTCGCGCCGCTCTTCGAGCTCGACGCGCGCAGCGGCAAGCGCTTCAACACCGCGGTCGTCATCGAGCACACGGGCGAAGTGCTCGGCAGCTTCCGCAAGGTGCACATCCCGGTGGGGGAGAACGAGCAGGGCTCCTTCCACGAGACCTTCTACTACGAGGGATCCAACGGTGGGATGGCGAACGGCCCGAAGAACGTCTCGTCGAATCGCTACTACCCGGTCTTCGAGACCAGCGTCGGGCGCGTCGGGGTGGCGATCTGCTACGACCGGCACTTCCCGGGCAGCGTCGCGACGCTCGCGGCCAACGGCGCGCAGGTCGTGATGCAGCCGTCCGTGACCTTCGGTCGGACGTCGCAACGCATGTGGCCGCTCGAGGCAGCGGTCGACGCGCTGCGCCACCGCGTCTTCGTCTGCCCGTCGAACCGCCGCGGCGCCGAGCTCCCGTGGGGGATCGAGTACTTCGGTGAGTCGGCCTGCTTCGGGCCGGGCGGGCGCGTGCCCGGGATCGATGCAGGGCCCGAGCTGCGGCTCGCGGACCTCGAGTTGGGACAGCTGACCGCCGGTGACTCGGGCTGGGACCTAGCCCGGGATCGGCGCCCGGACTGCTACCGCTGAGCGCGCGGACCGGCCCGCGAGGGCCTTCGCGGAATCTGGAATGGCCGTCCTCGCGCTGGAATGGTTGGTCTTGGGCAAGAAATCGCATTCTAGAACCACTCCGCCGAAGTTCGTACTGGACGGATCGGGATATCATCCACGAGGATGAATATCGCCCGCTGGCCGAACCGCCGGGCCGGGTCGCTCGCCCTCGGCGTGCTGGTCCACCCCTTACCATCACCAGGTCCGAAGCTGAGACGCACTCGCAAGCTGCGTCCTGCCGAAGACCACCCATCAGGAGACACATATGAAACTGGAACGAACTCCGCTGCGCTGGGCGCTGGGCTTGGCCGCCTGCGCCCTACTCACCGCCTCTGCGGCTGCGCAGTGCGGAACCGCCGACGTGTACGAGGACAACGACGACTGCCTCAGCGCGGTCTCCCTGACCCCCGGCACCTACACGGGTCTGACCTGCCAGGGTCCCGCTGACCCGGGCGGCGACGACCAGGACTACTACAAGGTGACCGTGGCCGCCGGCGATCTCTTGACCGTCGACGTGTTGCACACCTGGTCGGCGACCGAGGACATCGACGCGTACCTCTACGACTCGACGAACCCGACCTGCGGTGACCAGCTCACCTACCTGACACGCGGTTACACCTCGACCGACAACGAGAACATGGCCTGGGCGAACACGACCGGCGCCAGCGTGGACATCGTCATCGAAGTGAGCGCTTGGATCGGTGGCTCGACGCAGGTCATCTGCGACGACTACGACCTCGTCATCACCACCGCTCCCGATCCCTGCCAGGCCGGCCTGGACGACTCCTTCGAGGAGAACGACAGCTGCGGCGCCGCGGCTTCGCTGGCTGCTGGTACGCAGACCGGCCTCTTCGTGAGTGCCTTCGACGAGGACTTCTACAAGATCAACGTCCCGGCCGCGAACCAGGTCGTCATCGACCAGGTCTACAACTCCGCTACGGTGGAACTGCAGCTCGACCTCTACGACGACCCGGCCTGCACGAACCTCCTCGACAGCAACGGCTGGGGCGGCGGCGCGAACCAAGTCATCGGAAGCAACGTCTCCGGCGCCGCGCAGGACCTCTTCTTGCGCGTGAACGTCGTGGACCAGGACTGCGGCAACTACGACCTGACGGTCACGATCCAGCCGGATCCCTGCCAGGTCGCCGTGGACGACAGCTTCGAGCCGAACGACGACTGCCTGTCCAGCGCGGCCCTCGGCGCCGGTTCTTCGACCGGCCTGTACGTGTCGACCTTCAGCGAGGACTTCTACAAGATCAGCGTCACGCCGGGTGATCAGGTGTTGATCGACCAGACGTACGCCTCGGCACAGGCGGAGCTCGGAATGGAGCTCTACGATGATGCCGCCTGCACCAACATCGTCGATTCCGCCTCCTGGGGCGCTGGTCTGAACCAGGTCTCCTACGCAAACTCGACCGCCGCGACCGTCGACTTCTTCCTGCGCTGCAACGTGGTCGACGGCGACTGCAACAACTACGACCTCTCCGTCGTGCTTCAGCCCGATCCCTGCTTGGCTCCGGGTCTCGACGACTCCTTCGAGGACAATGACACGTGCGGCACTGCCGTGGCTCTCGCCGCCGGCTCGCACACCGGTCTGTTCATCGCGACCGCCGACCTCGACTACTACGCGATCACGGTGGCGGCGGGCGATCAAGTGACGATCGACCAGACCTACAACCCGGCGGTCGAGCTCTACTTCGATCTCTACAGCGACCCGTCGTGCACCACCTACGAGGACGGTGCCGGCTGGGGAGCGGGTCTGAACTCGCTGACCTGGGCCAACAGCACCGGCGCGCCGGCGACGGTCTACCTGGCCTGCAACATCGACGACTTCACCGGTTCGTGCACGAACTACGACCTCGCCGTGACGATGGCTCCGGACCCCTGCCAGAACCCGCTGTCGGACGACGCGTTCGAGGACAACGACACCTGCGCGACGGCTACGACGATCTCGTCGCAGTCCTACACCGGTCTGTTCGTCTCGAAGGCGGACCCCGACGTCTACACCTTCCAGCTGAACCCCGGCGGTACGTGTGACATCTCGGTCGATCACGTTGCGGTGAACGGCGACATCGACGTGCACCTCTACGACGACACGCCGGGCGTCTGCCTCGACGGCGCGTCCTTCGTCGTCGGCGCCGAGACCGGCAACGACAGCGAAGTGATCTTCTGGACCAACAACACCGGCTCCACGGTCACCTACTACCTGCACGTCGAGCTCTGGGCCAACTCGAGCTCCGACTGCAACAACTACGACCTGAACGCCACGCTGACCGGCAACCAGATCGCCACGCCGACCTGTGTCGGTGACGGCACCTTCGACGCCGGTTCCGGCGCCGTCGGCTGCCCCTGCGGCAACAACTCGACGGTCGGCGCGGGCGAAGGCTGTGTGAACAGCCAGGGACACGGTGCGACGATCGACGCCACGGGATCGAACGTGGTGGCGAGCGACAACATGGTGTTCCACGTCGCACAGGCGCGCCCGAGCCAGCCCAGCATGTTGGTGCAGGGCTCGGTCCTGACGGGCTTCCCGTTCAAGGACGGCATCCTCTGCATGGGCAACCCGACCGAGCGTGTCGAAGTGGTGTTCCTGAACTCGAGCGGCGAAGGCTCGACGTCGGTCTCCATCGTCACGGAAGGCGCGATCCCCGGACCGGGCGTCACGCGCTTCTACCAGTTCTGGTACCGCGATCCGGCGATCTCGGTCTGCGGAACGGGCTCGAACTTCTCGTCGGGTCTGAGCGTGAACTGGATGTGATCGACCGGGCGACTTCGCCCACTTGATCGAACGGGAGGCGGCCCCTCGGGGTCGCCTCCCTTGCGTTCGTCGCGAGCGCCGCGAGGAGATCAGAGCTCGCCGGTGAAGGCGGGCCAGTCGATCGCGTCGCGACCGAAGAGCGCGCGGTGCCAACGCGCCAGGACCTCGACCCAGGTCCAGTCGCACTGTCCGACGAGCTTGCCGTGAACCGTGGACTCGGGATCGCGCGGGTCGAAGTGTAGGTCGAAGCCGGGGCCGACGTACTGCGAGCCGTGCGGCGACTGGATCCACTTCAGCTCGACGCCGCTGATGCGCGCGTGCAGCGTCTCGAAGTCGCCGGCGCGCTCGAAGCACAGGCCGTCGTGGTCGCGGAAGGCCTTGAAGTCCGCCAGTCGCCCGAAGACGCGCGGCTTCAGCACGTACGGCCCGCCGTCCTCAGGGCAGAACACATCGCAGTTCCCGCACTCGTTGCAGAAGTCGGCGAAGTTGCCCAGCTGGTGCGCGTCGGCGAGCTGCAGCTCGCCCAGCGTCTCGAAGTGGAAGCCCTTGGCGTCCAACCGCACGCTGCGGATCGGGATCGGGCTCGCGTCCAGGCGGTAGCTGAAGTTCGCGTCGTTCGGACAGACCGGGACGCACTTGTCGCAGTTGATGCAGTCGAACAGCTCGAGCTTGCTGCCGATCTTCTTCGGCGGCTTCGCGTTGCTCGGCTTCGAGTAGCGGTCTTCGAGCGCCAGTCCGTCCACGTAGGCGTCGGTGTTGTGCAGCACCGCGGCCGCGCGCAGGCGCGCGTAGTCGCCCGGGGCCAAGGCGTCGCGCAAGCTGGAGCCCGCCTCGAAGGCCGCGCGCGCCGCCGCGGCGGCGACGGGACCGAGTTCGTCGATGCACGCGTCGAAGCCGTCGTACGCGCGGAAGATCCAGTCGTCCACGTCGCGCCCGCCCACCGCACGCATTCGCGTCGCGAGCTCGTCCAGGTAACCCTTGGCGCGCGCGTAGCCGCCGGGACGCAACCAGTCCGAGCAGACGGTGGTCGGTACGAGGTCGAGCGCCGCCGCGCGGTGGTAGTTCTTGCGGTCGATGCCGGCGGAGAAGGAGATGGGGATCGTCGCGCCGAGCGCCCTGCGGAAGTCGCGCACGAGCTCCATCGCCAGCGCGTGCAACGGTTGACCGGAGAGGTACATCTCTCGCTCGCTGCGCCGGAAGAAGTGCCGGTGGTTCTCGACGATCAGCGTGTTCGTGAACTTCACGCCGAAGTGCAGGCCGCGCTGCGCGGCGCGTGCCGAGAGTCGCTGCGCGATGCCGAGCGCCTGGTCCCAGCGCGTGTCCTTCTCGAAGGCGGACTCGGGGACGTGCAGCTCGGTGTAGCCGAGCCGCTCGTGCAGGATCGACTCGAGGCGCTCGCGACCGAGGAGCGTCGGGTTGAACTTCACGACGCAGTGCAAGTGGTGCTCGTCCTGCAAGTGCTCGACGATGCGCTCGATCTCGTCCGGTGGACAGCCGTGGAAGGTCGAGAGCGTCAGCGTGTCCGAGACGCGGCGCGGGAAGTCGAGGTCGCGCAGCGCCGCGTACGCGGACGGGATCTCCTTGCGCAAGCGGTCGACGTGTCGGCGGCAGTCGAGCATGTCGCGCAGGAAGCTCGAGACCGCCTCGCCGCGGATGCCCACGAGGTCGTAACCGACGCTGAGATCGTAGACGGTGTCGCACGCGCCGTCGGCGAACTCCAGCTCGTCGCGCTCCCGCAGCGCGCGAACGAGCATCAACGCCTTGACGTACTCGTCGCGCGACTGCGCGAGCTTCAGCTCCTGCGACCACTCGACGTTGAAGCCGATCGTCTGCATGTCGATGCAGGGGCGCGGGATCTCCAGCTCGTCGAGGACCTGCACGGTCTTCAGCTCGAGGATGCGGCCGCCCGCCAGCCACGACAGCGCGATGTTCTGCGCCATCTGCGTGTGCGGGCCCGCTGCGGGGCCGAGCGAGGTGGAGGCTCGCCGTCCGTTGACGCGCACCGAGACATCCGGCTGTTCACGACCGGTGAAGACCTTGGCGACCGGCAGGTCGAAGATCGATCCCCGCTCCGAGAGTTCCCGGTCGAGGCGCGTGAGCAGTGCGGCGAGAGGCAGCGGCCGGAGGTCGACCATCCGCGCAAGGTACGGTCGAATGCGCTCGCGCGGAAGGCCGCGCGCCGGCGTCGGCTATGATGCACGGGTTCCCGACCCGAGGCGTAACCATGCAACTTGCTCTCCAATCCTTCGAACGACTCACCAACATGACGGGCGAACAGGCGCTCGACGTGCTCGCTCGGGCGCACCCGGTGTTGGTCCACTTCCCGATCGCGCTCTTGTTGGCGGGAGCCCTCGCCGAGCTTGGTCGCATGCTGCTCGGCCGCCCCGGACGCTCGCCGATCGCGTTCTACTGCGTCGTGCTCGGCACGCTCGGTGCGCTCGTCGCGGGTGTGTCGGGTTGGTTCTGGGCGGACCTCGATCCGCCGAGCGCCAAGCAGGCGGACCTGCTCGCGTGGCACCGCTGGACCGCGGTGGGTGCGGCGAGCCTCGCCGTGCTCGCGCTGCTCGTCGGATCGTTCAGCAACGGCGAGTCGGGTGCCCGCGCGGCGCGCGCGTATCGCTTGCTGCTCTTCCTCGCCGCCGCGGCCGTGTCCTTCGCCGGCAAGAAGGGCGGCGACCTCGTGTGGGGCGAAGGCCATCTGTTCGAAGGACTCGAGCCGCCGCCGACGCGCGACGCACAGACCGAGCCGCAGACTTCGCAGGTCGAGTCGAGCGTCGATGATCACGCCGCGCTCCCGACGCCCGCCGAACCCGACCTGACGAGCGGCCTCGAGATCGCGGCGCGCGTCGACTTCGACCGCGACGTCCGTCCGATCTTCGAGGCGAGCTGCGTGCGCTGCCACGGTTCGAAGAAGAAGAAGGGCGGCTTGCGGCTCGACCGAGAGGACGGGCTCTACGAGGGCGACCGCGACCTGTGGGTGATCGTCCCCGGTGCCCCCGACGAGAGCCTGCTCTACGAACTCGTCACGCTCCCGCCGGACGACAGCGACCGCATGCCGGAGGAGGACGACCCGCTGACTCCGGACCAGATCGACGTCTTGCGGCGCTGGATCGCCGAGGGCGCCGTGTGGGGGGACGACGAGCTCTCGAGCGAGGTCGGCGACGGCTGACCGGCGCCGCGCTTTGCGTTCATGCGGCCTTTGTCCGTGAACTCCGCCCCGCGATCGTGAAGGATGCGCGCGGAGGAACCCCATGCCGCCCTTGGACCGCGATCAACGCATCCAGACCACTTGCTTGCTGATCCTCAGCGGCGTCGCGATCGCTCTGTCGCTGTACTGGCTGAAGGGCGTGATGGTCCCCTTCGTGCTGGCGGTGTTCCTGAGCTTCGCGCTCGCTCCGCTGATCGACGTGCTGATCCGACGCGCACGCTTCCCGCGCGCCGTGGCGCTCGGCGTCACCGTCACCCTGGCCCTTGCGCTGATGATGCTGTTCGGCGGCCTGGTGACGAACTCGATCCGCAACATGGCGCCGAACCTCGACCGCCTCGAGACAGGGATCGTCGACCTGCTCGACGGCGTCGCATCGAAGCTGCACCTCGACGAGCTGCAGGACTCGATCGCCGAGTGGACGCGCGACGAGGGCCCGGCGGCCGACTCTGGCGCCGTCGCCGACTCGACGACGCCGGACGTCGCGGACGAGAACGCCGACGCCGGGGGCACCGAGCTCGAGGGGAGCCCCTCGCTGATCGCGGCCATCGGGCGCCGCGTCGTCCCGGCGATCGGCAACGTCCTGAACGGCATCACGACCCTGCTCTCGAAGTCGGTGCTCGTGATGATCTTCCTGATGTTCCTGCTCGGCGGCCGGCAGAACTTCGACATCCGCGAGAACCGCACGACCCTCGGCGTCGTGGAGCGGCAGGTCCGCAGCTACCTGCTGACCAAGATCATCGCCTCGCTCGCGACCGGCGTGCTGACCGCGATCGCCCTGCGCATGATCGGCGTGCCCAGCGCGATGCTGTTCGGACTGCTGGCCTTCCTGCTGAACTTCATCCCGAGCATCGGTTCGATCCTCGCGGCCCTGCTGCCGGTCCCGATGGCGCTGATCACCTTCGACCTCGGCACCTCGTCCGGGATCGTCAGCGTGATCCTCACGCTCGCGGTGCCCGGCTCGATCCAGTTCCTGATCGGCAACGTGATCGAGCCGAAGGTCATGGGGGACTCGCTCGATCTGCACCCCGTGGTCGTGATGCTCTCGCTGATCTTCTGGGGCACGATCTGGGGCCCGATCGGGATGCTCCTCGCCACGCCGATCACGGCCGTCATCCGGCTGATGCTGGAGAAGCTGGAGCCGACGCAACCCATCGCCAGGGCCATGTCGGGCAAGTTGGGCGGCTGAGTCGCGCCCAGAGCGCCGCGAGCGCGCCGATCGCCCCCGCCGGTGAGTCCGGACTGTGAGGATTCCGCCTCCTCAGGCATGATGGGGTAGGCGCCGGCTCCGGCGTCGTCCGTCAGGGTGTTGCGAGGATCCGCCCATGCTCTACCTCTCTTTCTGTCTCGTCTGTACGTCGATCGCGACCGGCACCCCGGAGTCCGCTCCGCCCACCGTCGATGCCGCTGTCGCCGGTCCGACACCCGAGGCCGTCGCCGGCAGATACAAGGTCTACCGCAACTGGGAGTTCACGCTGCCCCAGGAGCGCTGGACGCCGGTCGGTGAGGGGCTCGCCTTCGAGGGCTTCGGCAGCGGGAGCTTCCGCGCCGCCCTGGACGGCACGGCGCTGCTCCTCGACACGGACGGCGACGGCGAGACGGACCTGCGCATCGCGGCGGAGGACACGAAGGACGGCAAGACGCCGCTCGTGGTCTTCCACGACGCGGACTCCGACTTGCGCCGCGCGGTGCGCGTCGGCGATCGCGGCGGCTGGCACTACGCGCCGGCGGGCGCCGTCACCGCGAGCTGGCACGGTACGACCGTCAAGGTCATCGACCAGAACGGCGACGGGCGCTTCGACGGCATCGGCGAGGACGCCCTGGTGGTCGGGCGCGGCGAGAGCGCGTGCTACCTATCGGAAGCGATCAACGTGGCGGGGGACCTGTTCCGCCTCGAAGTGGCCGCCGACGGCTCGGAACTGCGTTTCTCGCCCTACGACGGCGAGGTCGGCGTGCTCGACGTCCACGGCGGCTACAAGACCGAAGCCAAGCTCGGCCGCGTCGTCGTGCGCGACACGAAGGGGCGCTACTCCTTCGACCTCGGCAAGGCGACCGAAGGCCTGCGCGTCCCCGCCGCCGACTACCGCCTCGAGGACGCCGTCGTGGTCCTCGGCAAGGGCTCGGTGGAAGTGCAACGCGGCAAGCTCCCGGCGATGCACGTCGCGAAGGACGCGCGCTACGAGCTCGACTGGGGCGGACCGCTCGAGGCGACCTTCGACTACGCCCGCGTCGACGGGCAGCTGCGCTTCGACCCGCTGGCCGTCTGGTACACCGGTCGCGGCGGCGAACGCTACACCGGATGGAACCCGCGCGGATCGTCACCGAAGTTCGTGGTGAAGGACAAGCAGACCGGGGACGTGCTCGTCGACGCCGTCTTCCCCGGTAGTTGCTGAGGCCGCGGTTGGGTACCGGTCGCCGTGAGCGTGCCGGATCGAGTCGCGATCGAAGTCAGCATGGAAGTCGACAACTGGGGATTCGGGCAAGTCACCGGATCGCCGCTACGCACCGAATAGACACCGTCCGCGGCCGATCGCCGCGCCGCACAATCAGCATCGGGGGGCCCGCCGGAGCTCTATCTCCGCGGGCCTTCCGCACGTACCCGCCGGGTTCCCCGCCCGCGAACCACTCTCCCCCCGCACACCGCATGCTCTCGTGATCGAGCGCTCTCTTCGTCTCCTCGCGCTGTTCGTCGGCGCCGCGCTCTGGCTCTGCGCCGGGCCGAACGCCCACGCGCAGGCCGCGCAACAGGGTCGCATCCCGGTCAAGCTCGTCGCCGGGCGCCTGGTCGCGCGCTGCGACGTCTCGACGGAGGTTCGTCGCATCCCGGTCAACCTGTTCGTCGAGTACGACAACCCCTGCGGACTCGAGCTGCACAACCGCGCGGCCGACCCGCTGAAGACCGAGCTGCCCGACGGCTCGCAGCGCACGATCACGATCCACTTCCAGGGCGGCGAGATGTTCGTTCCCGGGCGCGAGCTGGGCGACGAGGACGAGCTCGAGGCGTTCACGAAGTGGTACTCGACCGAGCTCGGTGACAACGCGGTGGTCGGCACCATCGGCGCGGCGGTGCTCGCGAACTACCACCTCGTCTTCGACCTGGGTGCCGGCGCGATCGAGTACGGCCCGCCGCTCGCGCGCAGTGCCGAACACGTCGTCGCTCCGTCCGGCGGGGCGAGCGTGCCGGTCAGCATCAAGAACGAGATGGTCTGGCTGCCCGTGCTGCTCGACGACGGCGTGCCGCGCACCATGGCGCTCGGGACGTCGCGCTACGACACGATCGTCGACGAGGACTTCTGCGAGCTGCGCGGGCACCCCGCCGGCGACATCGGATCCGCGCGCATCGGCGACTGCGACCTCTCCGACTACGTCGCGCTGCGTCCCGCGCCCGTCCCGTTCACGCACCGCGACGGCGCGCTCGGCGTGCTGGGCAGCGGTCTGCTGCAGAAGCTGCGCGTCGAAGTCGACCGCGCGAACCGCTGGGTGACGATCACGCCGGTCGCCGAGCCGGAGTTACCCGTCGCCGACCGCGCCTTCTTCGAGGCGCTCGTCAGCGAGGACTCGGAACAGGTGCTCGCGTACCTGGACGCCTATCCCGAGTCGCGCTGCGCCGCCGAAGCGGCGGACCTCCTGCTCGACCAACTCGTCGCCGAGGGCTTCGAGGACGAACAGCTCGACGACGCGCTGACCTGGATCGACCGCACTTGCCAGCCCGACTTGCGCGCGACCGCGGCGCTCGAGCGCATGAAGGAACTGCTGGGGCTCGGGCTCACCGCCGCCGCCGTGCGCGCGGGCGAGCTGGGCGTCGAGGGCGGACGCGACGATCGCTACCCCGACGCCGTGCACCAACTGCACGCGCAGCTCGGCACGATCCTGCTCGACGCCGGCGAATCCCGCGAAGCGTGGAAGCATCTGCTGTCGGCAGCCTTCGGTCTGCCCGAGGACGGCATGGTGAACCTGCAGCTCGGGCGCTTCTACGAGCAAGAAGGCCGCTATCGCCGCGCGTTCTCGCGCTACGTGCAAGCCGTCATCCAGCCCGAGAGCAGCCCGCGCGCGATGGAAGGTCTCGTGCGCCTGCAGGCCGTGATGAACCCCGACGAAGCGCTCAGCATCGACCTGATCGAGCGCTTGATCGCCGGAAAGGTCGAAGGATTCGGCGCGGCCACGAAGTACGAGTTCACCCCCGAGACGGACACGAACCGCGTGGTCCTGATCGAACACCTCACGAACGCGCACGAGGAGTTCGCGAACGGCGGGGCGCTGGCGCTGGAAGGCGTGCTCGACCACTTCGAGAGGGACAACGTCGCGGTGATCAGCTTCCACATGTCGACGCCCCAGCCGGACCCGCTGCACAACGCCGCCGCGCGCCGCGCCGACCTGTTGCACGATGCGCAGGAGTCGGTGTTCGTCGTCAACGGACGCGCGCGCGTTCCGGGGCGCGCCAGGACGCGGCAGAAGGAAGAGGTCTACGGCGCACTGCGCAGCGCCGTGATCGCCGAGCTCAGGAGGCCTTCTGACTACGAGCTGCAGGTCGACGCCCACGTGAAGGACGGCGTCGTCTCCGGTGAAGTCGTCGTCGAAGGCCCCGAAGCGGCGGGCATCAAGCTCGAGCTGTGGCTCGTCGAGCGCGGCGTGCTGTTCCCCGGCAAGTCGAAGGTCGTGATCCACCGCATGGTCGTCCGCGACGCGCTGCTCGACTCGGTGCGCGGCGAGACCTTGGCGATCGGCGCCGACGGCAAGATGACGCGCAGCTTCTCGCGCTCGCTGGCGGACGTTCGCAGCGCGAACGAAGCCTACCTGCTCCAACGCCAGGCCGAGAAGTCGGAGCTGATCGAGCTCGTCTCCACGGCGATCGACCCCGGCCAGGTCTCCGTCGTCGCGGTCCTGCGCCGCAGCTTCACCGGTGAGGTCATGCAGGCGCGCTACGTCGAGGCGCCTCGGGAGGACGCAGAGTGAGTGCGGACGCGGAAGAACGCCGACAGCTCGGCGCGCGGTTCGACGAGCTCTACCGCCGCGGCTCGCGTGCGCGGCTCGCGCGCATCACGCGTCGCGCGCTGCCACGAGCCGTCGAAGCGGGGCTCTACGCCTCGCTCGTGCTTCCGCTGGGGCTGATCGCAACGGCCTTGCTCGCGCGCGCCGGCGGTCCGAACCCACGCGACTTCGGCTGGCTGCAAGCGCTCGCCGGCATGGCCGCGATCTCGGCCGCAGTCGTCGCGGTGCGCCTCTACGTCGCGCGCTCGCGCCCCGTCGAACGCGCCGAGGTGCTGGGCGAGTGCGATCGCCTGCTGGAAGCGGACGGCCGCCTGCTCGCCGCCGACGACTTCGTGCGCGCGGGCGCCACAGGACCCTTCGTCGCGGCGGCGCTCGAGGAAGGCCGCACGCAGCTCGACCGCGCGAACGGCTTGCAGTTCCCCGCAGGACCTGACGTGCCCGGCGTGCGCGCCCGCTCGTTCGTCGCCGCCGCCGCGGCGCTGATGCTCGCGTGGTTCGTCACGCGCGGCGAGGTTCCGCCGGTCGACCAACTCGCCGACACGGACACCGCGATCGTCCCGGCTCTCCCCACGAACCCCGAACAACACGTCCCCGAGAAGCCCGTCGAGTCGGAACCGCCCGCGCCGCAAGAACCGCGCGCCGATCAACCGACCAAGCCCGCGACGCGCGGCGAACGTGCCGAGCTCGCGTCGGAAGGCACGCCGCCGTCCGACCACGTGAAGGACTCGAAGGGGCGCACCAAGGGCGGCCGTTCCTCCGCCGCGAAGTCTTCCTCCGGATCCGGCGCGTCGCGCGGTGCGCCGTCGAGCCAGTCGCAGGAGAGCGCGGAGTCCGAGGAGAAGGCGGCGCCGGGCAAGCGCCCGAAGGAAGGCAAGGCCGAAGAGCCTGAATCCGAGCGCAAGCAGGATGAAGACGCGTCCGGTGCCACCGCGGGCCGCGGATCCGGATCGGGCTCGACGAAGAACCCGGCGACCAGCGACTGGACCAGCAAGGACCACGTCGAAGCGCAGCCGGACGACGACCAGGGCGAGGACGCCGACGTCGACGACGAAGAGTCGGACTCCGAAGCGCGCGGCGGCGTGCAGCCCAGCCTGCGCGACCGGCGTCCGCCGGTGAACCGCGACCTGCAGATCGGCTTCGCCTCCGGTCGCCCCGATCCCGACGCGAACGGACGCGGCGGACCGTCGCCGCAGAAGAAGTCGCGCGGCGTCGCGTCGCTCGTGCTCGGCGTGCCGATCCCGGACCACATCAAGGGCCGGGCGAACCCCGGTCGCACCAAGGTCACGCAAGAACGCGTCGAACCCGAAGCGGAGGACTCGACACCCGCCGTGGCGGAGTCGCGGCGCGCGCGCGAGACCTCCGCAGGAACCATCGAGCGCCACGAACTCACGCCTTGGATGCGCGAGCTGGTGCGGAAGTACTTCGAACGCCCGGAGACGGCGAAAGAGACGACAGAATGAGCATGCAAGGAACCGCCGAAGACGCCCGCCGAGCCGCACAGGAGTTCCGCGAGGTCGAGGGCAAGATCCGCGACCAGGTCGGCCGCATGATGGTGGGGCAGAGGGACGTGATCGACGGCGTCCTCGCCGCGCTGTTCGCCGGAGGGCACGTGTTGCTCGAAGGCGTGCCGGGGCTCGGCAAGACGATGCTCGTGCGCTCGCTCGGCGACGCCGTGCACCTCGCCTTCTCGCGCATCCAGTTCACGCCCGACATGATGCCCGCGGACATCCGCGGCACGCAGGTGCTGGTCGAGACCGAGGGCGGCGGACACGAGCTGCGCTTCCAAGAAGGACCACTGGTCGCGAATCTCGTGCTCGCCGACGAGATCAACCGCGCGACGCCCAAGACACAGTCCGCGCTGCTCGAGGCGATGCAGGAACGGCAGATCACCGTCGGCAAGGAGACGCGCAAGCTCCCCGAGCCGTACTGCGTGATGGCGACGCAGAATCCGGTCGAGCAGGAAGGCACCTACCCGCTGCCCGAAGCGCAGCTCGACCGCTTCCTCTTCAAGCTCGTCGTCGGTTACCCGGCCGAGGCGGAGTACCACGAGATCCTCGACCGCACGACGGGTTCCGAGACCGTGCGCATCGAACCGGTGTCCGACGCGGCGGAGATCCTGCGCCTGCGCGAAGTCGTTCGCTCCGTCCCGGTGCCCGAGACGACGAAGACCCACGCCGTGCGCCTCGTGGTGGCGACACAGCCCGGCGGCGAGTGGTCGCCCGACCTCGTGACCGAGTCGGTCGCGCTCGGGTCCAGCCCCCGCGGAGCGCAAGCGCTGTTGCTCGCCGGCAAGGTGCAGGCGCTGCGCGCGGGTCGGTTCGCGGTCTCGTGCGAAGACGTGCGCTCCGTCGCGCACGCCGTGCTGCGCCACCGCGTGATCCTGAACTTCCAGGGTCAGTCCGACGGCTTGACGCCCGACGACGTCGTGAACGCGGTCCTGGCCCACGTCCCGGCGCCCGGCGACGCCGCCTGAGTCGAGCCTTGGAAGCCCGAGACCTCTACGACGCCGACTTCCTCGAGTCGCTCACGCGCCTGCGCATCATCGCGACGCGCGTGAAGGGCGGGGGACGTCACGCGGAACAGCGTTCGCGCGACCTGGGCTCGGGCTTCGACTTCCGTGACTTCCGGCCGTACGCGCCGGGCGACGACCTGCGCGCGATCGACTGGAACATCTACAGCCGCCTCGGGCGCGTCTTCGTGCGCCTCTACGAGGAACTCGAGGACTTGCCGCTCTACGTGCTGCCGGACGTGTCGCGCAGCGCGTTCCTCGAGACGCCGCCGCGGGCGCGCGCCGGCTTGCGCGCCGGACTCGCGCTGTCGGCGATCAGCCTCAACCAACACGACTCGGTCGGCGTCTTCCCGTTCTCGGACGACCTGTCCGTGCTCGTGCGGCCCGCCGCCGGCAAGCGCCGAGTGCTGACGCTCGCGGAGCGCTTCGCGGCGATCGAGCCGGGCGGCGAGACCGACTTCGGCAAGTCACTCTCGCGCTTCGGCGCGCTTGGCCTGCGCGAAGGCCTCGTGGCGGTCGTCTCCGACTTCTTCGACCCGCGCGGCATCGACGCGGTCACGTCCGCGCTCGGCGCGCTGCGACATCGCTTGCTGCTCGTGCAGCTCACGCGCAAGACGGACCGCGATCCGGACCTCACCGGCGACCTGCGGCTCGTCGACTGCGAGTCGGGCGCGGCTGCGGACGTCTCGATCTCGGCGGCGACGCTCGAGCGCTATCGCGCCGCCTACGACCGCTTCCAGGACGGCCTCACCAAGTTCGCGCGCCGCCGCGGCGCGGGCCTGCTGCAGCTCGACGCGGACGAAGAAGTCGTGCCGCAACTCGCCGCAGTCTTCGAGGGCGGAAGGTACGTCGCGTGAACCTGACCTTCTTCTCGGGGGCGGTGACGGCGGCGGGAATCGCCGCGCTGGCGGGCGGCCTCTTCTGGCTGCAACGTCTGCGCGTTCGTCACCGCGAGGTGCCGGTCGTGACGGCACTCTTCTGGCGCGAAGCCGTCGAAGAGACGCGTGCCCGCGAGCTGCGGCTGCGCTTCCGCCATCCGCTCGCGTACCTGTTCATCCTGGCGATCTGCGCGGCGCTGTGGCTGGCCGCCGCCGGCCTGCGCTTCGAGGCGGGATCGGACCGCAGCGTCGTGCTGCTGCTCGACGCCTCGGCCGGCATGGCGCGCGGCACGCGATTCGACGACGCGCTGCGGAACATGCGCGACATGCTCGAGGGTCTGCCCGCCTCCAAGCGCTCCGCGATCGCGTGCGGCGCGACCGATCGCACGCTGCTGCTGCCCGGCGAAGAGCTCGCCTGGTTCGACGAGCGCGTCGCAGGCCTCGCGCCCGAAGCGTGTCCGTCCTCGATCGAGGACCGCGTGTTCACGCTCGCCGCGGCCGGCGCGGATCGACCGACGACCGTCGTCGTGTTCGGTGACGCGCACCTCGACGCGTCGGCGCTCGACCTGCTGCCGCAGGACTTCGAGCTCGTCACCTCCCTCGCGCCGCGCACCGCCGGCGACGAGTGCGGCATCACCGCGCTCGGCGTCACGCCCGCGGCTTCGGGACGCTGGAGCGCGGTCGACGTGCTCGTCGAACTGTCGGGGTCCGCGTCGCGTGACGTGACTCTCGAGCTCCGCGGTGCGCCGCTCCATCGCGCGCCCGAGTCCTCGAACGACGGAACACGCCTTCGGCTCGTGTTCCGCGACGTCCCCGCGGACGGCGACACGCTCACGGCGCGCCTCGCCGGCTCGGACGGGCTGACTGCGGACGACACGGCCGCGCTCGTGCTGCCGCTGCGCCGCCGCGTCCGCGTGCAAGCGGATCCCGAGCTGTCGCCGCGCGTCGCGAGCGCGCTGGCCGCCGACCCGGGCGTCGAGTTGGTCGAGGGCGACGCCGAAGTCGTCTTCGGCGGAACGCGGTCCGCGACGGCACCGGGATTCACCTTCGACGCGGAGCTGAGCGGCGTCGTGGTCGGCGCACCGGCCGGCGATCCCGGCTTGGCCGCTTTCCTCGAGCGCCTGGACACCATGCACTTCGGTGCCGCGCCCGTCGCGATCGAGGTCGGCTCAGTGCGCTCCGTGCGCGTCGGCACGGCCGCGCTCGACGACGACGCCGGGTGGACGCGGTCGCGGGCCTTCCCCTTGTTCGTCGCGGAAGCGACGCGTTGGCTGGCCGGCCGGACCGAAGGACCGCGCTGGGTCGCCGCCGGTCGCGCCGCCCTGGACGACGCAGCGCGCACCGACGACGCGGGGCACGCTCTGGATCCCGTCGGCGCCGACTTCGCACCGCCGGCCGCGGGGCGCTACGCGTCGATCGGCGGACCCGCGCTCGTCGCGTCGCTCACCGACCGCGCCACGACGCTCGACGCGGAGTCCGCCTACCGCGCGGACGCGTCCGCGGTCGTCGAACGCGACCCGCTCGATCTCGTTCACTGGCTGGCGCTGCTGGCCTTCGTCGCACTGCTCGTCGAGTGGGTCCTGGTCCGTCGCGGCCGCATGCCCTGATCCCATGGCGCTCGAGTTCCTCTCTCCCGCTTGGCTCTTCAGCCTCCTCGCGATCCCGATCGTGTGGTGGGGCGTGCGCCGACGCCGCGACTTGCTGCATCGCGTGCTGCGCACTGCCGCGCTGATCGCGCTGACGTGCGCGCTCGCGCAGCCCGTCTGGTGGGACGCGAAGGGCGCGCCGCACCACGTCCTCGTGCTGGACGAGTCGGCGAGCGCCGCGGGTTCGAAGAGCGAATCGGTGCACGGCGCCTTGTCCGCGTGGCTCCGCGGCTTGGAGGGCGATGCGCGGACCAGCCTCGTGCGTTTCGGCGAGTCGCCGACGGACACGATCGTCGAAGGCGTCGAGGCATTCGACGACGAGACCTTCGTCGCTGGAACGTGCGGAGAGGCGCTCGAGCTCGCCGCCGCGCGCATCCCGGCGCGCGCTCGCGGCTCGATCACGCTCGTCACCGACGGACTCGCGCGAGCGCGCGACTGGGGACGGGCGACGCAGGCGCTGACCGCGCGCGGAGTCCCGGTGCACACCGTGCGCCTCGACGCGCTGGAACAGGACGTGCGCCCCGTGCGGCTCGAGCCGGTGGGGGAGTGGCGCGTCGGTGAGGAAGCGCGCCTCGTCGTGGACGTCGTCGGACGCTCGAACGATCTGGCGCTCGTGCTCGAGAGCGCTGACGGAGAACTCGCTCGACTCGACGGCGTGAGCGTGGACGGGCGCGGTCGCTTCGAGCTCTCCTTCGAGCCGGCCGTAGCGGGCTTCATCGAGATGCTGCTGCGCGTCGAAGTCGCGGACGGCGCCGACGCGCACCCCGGCAACGAGAATCTCGTCGGCGTGTTCGCGATCCAGGATCCGCTGCGCGTGCTCTACCTCGGCGGGCGTCAGGCCGGCGGCGCCGTACAGCTAGCGCAGCTCGTCGGATCCGGCTTCCGCATGTTCGAGGGACCCGCGGCCGAGTCCACCGTGCTGGACGCGGCGAGCTACGACCTCGTCGTGCTCGACGACTGCGCGGCGGAGTCGCTGCCGACGGGCACGCAGGAAGAACTGCGCGACGCGGTGCTCGGCGGCGCGACGGGCCTGTTCATGTCGGGCGGCCAAGCGGCTTTCGGTCCCGGCGGCTACGCCGACGGCGCGCTGGCCGACGTGCTGCCCGTCGAGTCGGTGCAGAAGGAGGAGAAGCGCGATCCGTCGACGTCGCTCGTCGTCGTGATCGACACCTCGGGCTCGATGGGCGGCGAACGCGTGCAGCTCGCGAAAGAAGTCGCGCGCCTCGCCGTCGGCCGCCTGCTGCCGCACGACAAGGTCGGCATCGTCGAGTTCTACGGCGCGAAGCGCTGGGCCGCGCCGCTGCAGCCGGCGTCGAACCGCATCGAGCTGCAGCGCGCGCTCAACCGCATGGACGCCGGCGGCGGCACCGTGATCCTGCCGGCGATCGAAGAGGCCTTCTACGGGCTGCAGAACGTCCAGACGCGCTACAAGCACGTGCTCGTGCTGACCGACGGCGGCGTCGAGCGCGGCGCGTTCGAACCCCTGATCCGGCGCATGGCGGACAAGGGCATCACCGTCTCGACCGTGCTGATCGGCGGCGCCGCGCACTCGGAGTTCCTCGTGAACATCGCGAACTGGGGCAAGGGCCGCTTCTACTCGGTCCCCGACCGCTTCAGCCTACCCGAGATCATCCTCAAGCAACCGACCACGACGAAGCTGCCGGCCTACCGGCCCGGCGTGCATCCGGTCGAAGCGTCGGGACCCGATCGCTGGTGGGGCGACGTCGAGCGCGACCAGCTGCCGCCGCTCGCGGGCTACGTCGAGTCGAAGGCGCGCGACGAAGCCGAGGTGCTGATGCGTACCGTCGAGGGCGGGCACCCCATGCTCGCCACGTGGCGCACCGGCCTCGGCCGCGCGACGGCCTTCATGACGGAGCCGACCGGCGCGGGCACCGAATCGTGGAGCGAATGGTCGGGCTACGGCCCGCTGCTCGCGCACGTCCTCGCGTCGACTGCCGCGGACAACCGCGCGGAATGGTCGTACCGGCTCGAGCGCGAGGGACACCGTGCGCGCTTGACCGCGACGCGTCGCGTTCCGACGGACGCACAACCGCGCGGCCTGTTCCTGCGCGACGACGAGTTCACCGAAGTCTCGTTCGAAGAGCGCGCGGACGGCCTGCAGGAAGCGACCTGGGCGTTCGACGCGGACGAAGCGCTGTTCGTGCTCGCGGGCCGCGAAGGTGACGAGCGCCGCCTCGCCGCCTCGCCGCGCTCCGACCGCGCGCCCGAGCTGAACGTCGACCCGGCGCGCGCGCTCGACCTCACGCGACTCAGCGCCGCGACCGGCGGCCTCGAGCTGCGACCCGAAGGCGTCGCCTCCTTCGTCCCGCCCGCCGGCCCGACCACCGCAGCGCTCGGACGCACGCGCCTCGCGCCGCTCGCCCTGCTGCTCGCGCTCGCCTGCTACCTCGCCGACATCGTCCACCGCCGCCGCCCTCGCGTCCTCGCCAGATGACCTACCTCCCGACCGGACTGATCTGCGCGTGCCTCTTCGGCGTCGCGCCCGCGCTGCCCGCGAGTGCGGCGCAGACCGTCGCGGCGGAAGTCGTCGGCGAGCCGTCGGAAGAGGTCTTCGCGGGACCCGAGGAGGTCGAGCGCGTCTACTTCGAGGCGCTCGCGAAGGACGGTCGCATCGAAGCGCTGTTCGACGAGCTCGACATGCGCGTCGCGACGGACGACCTGACGTCGGTTCGCTGGTTGGCCGGGGAACTCGCGTGGAAGCACGGCGACCTCGAGCGCGCGGCGCCCTTCTACGAGGCACTCTGCGAGTCGGACGACGCTCCTGGGCTCGCGTTCCTGCGTCGTGCCGAGCTGCTCGACGCGCGCGGTCGGACGCGCGAAGCGCTCGACGCCTACCGCGAACTGCTCTCCGTCGACCGCGCCGGCGTCGACCCCGACACGGTTCGCCTGCGCATCGCGCTGCTGGAGACCGAGCTCGACTCAGCGAACTCCTCGCGTCAACACGGCGCGCCGAGCGCGCTGGCGACCTACGCCCGCGAGTCGGAGGACTCCGAGCTCTGCCGGCGGTCCGCACTGGCGCTCGCCAGCCAGGGCCGTTTCGCGGAAGCCGCCGAGCTCTACGTCGCGGTCGGCGAGGACACGGCGCGCTTCCGACAGGAAGTGCGCTTGGCGGAGTGGGCGCTCTCCGCGAAGAGCTACGAGTCGGCGCGGACCCACGCGTGGCTCGCCGTTCGCGAGGCGAGCTTGCGGCGCGACCGTCGCTACGCGCTCGGCGTCCTCGTCGAGGCGCACCGCGGGGACGACTCCCTACGCGACCTGATCGACCTCTTCGCGCAGACCCCCGACCTCGACGACGAGTCGCGCGAGGTCTGGATCGACTTGCTGCGCGAGACGGGCGAGACCGACGAAGCGCTGCGCCTCTTCCGCGAGTCCGCGGAGGGCAGCTTCTCGCCGTCGATGCGCCGCGAACTGCTCGAGATCTGCCGCGAGTCCGGACGCGAGGACGTCCTGGTCGACGCCTACCGCGAGCTGATCGTCACCGAGCCGGAGATCCTCGAGTGGCGCGAGGGCTACGCGCGCTACGAACTCGAGCGCGGTCGGCGCGACGCGGCCGCAGTACTGTGGACACAGTGGATCCCCGACGCACCGCTCGACCTGCTGCTCGACGGCGCGGAGCGCATGCGCGCGCTCGGCCTGGACCGCGAGGCGATCGAGGCCGTCGAGCGCGCGATCGCCGAACACGGCCCCGCGAGTCCCGAAGCGGAAGCCGGCTACCTGTTCCTGTTCGACCTGCACCTCGACCGCGGGCGCCCGGAGCTCGCGGAAGCCGCGCTCGCGCGTCACGACGCCGCGGTGCCGCCGGATGCGCCGGGCCGCTTGCAGCTCGCCGAGTCGTACGAGCGAATGGGGGACACGCGGCGCGCCGTGGAAGTGATGGAAGGCGTGCGCGCCGCGCGCGGGCCCGAGCGCTCCGGCGAGGACTTGGAGATGCGCCTCGCCTGGCTCTACTCCGAGGTTGGCGAGGAAGAACTCGCGCTGCAACGCTGGCGCGAGCTCTGGCCGAAGGTCGGCTCGGTGCCGCGGCGTCGCTACGTCGAGGACCGCATGATGACCGTCGCGGCGCGCCTCGGCGTGCTCGCGGAGATCGCGATCGAGCTCGAGGAGAAGCTGCTCGCGGGCGAGGCCGACGACAAGGACGCCGGCTTGCTCGTGCGCCTCTACACGCGCGTCGGCGACGCCGTTTCGGCGGCCGAGATCATCGACGAGTACATGCGTCGCACCGGCGGTGACCTGCGCGCGGCGCTGGCGGAGAAGTCGCGCGTCTACCTCGCTTGTCGCGACTACTTCAACTACGAAGCGACGGTCGCGGAGCTGATCGAACTCGATCCCGAGAACGAGTCCGACTACCTGCGTCAGCTCGCAATGAGCCAGCTCGAGCGCGGCGCGTACGACGAGGCGCACGAAGCGCTCGACCGCCTGAAGCTGATCGACGGGGCTTCCGACGGCGCGGAGTTCGAGGCCGGCGTCTTGGCGCTCGCGGGCATGCGCGCCGACGCGGAGCGCGCGTACCGCAAGGGCATCGCGCGCCACCCGGAACGCATCGACGTCTACCTGCTGCTGGCGAACGTGCTGCGCGACCTGGGGCGCACGGAACTCGCCGTCGGCATGTTCCAGCACCTCGCGGCGACGGCCGAGGCGGACGACCTGTTCACGATCGCGATCGACGGCCTGTTGAACATGGAGGCGCCGCCCGCGGTGCTGAAGTGGGCGCGGCGCGTGACGCTCGAGCGCCTGACGGCGCGACACGACCGGTCGTACCTCTACCAGCTGCTCGCCGACCTGTCCGAGGAGCTCGGCGACCTCGACGGACAACTGCGCGCGCTCGAAGGGCAGCTCTCGATCGTCGGCGAGCGGCGGTCCTCGACGCTGCGCGAACTGATGGACCTCGCCGGAAGCAGGCGCCGCCGCGCGGAACACCTCGCGTACGGGCGCCGGCTGCTCGCACTCGGTGATCTCGTTCCGCCGCAAGTCTACCTGGACCTCGGTCAGGCCTTCCTCGAGAGCGGCCAGGTCACGAACGCGGCGCGCACCTTCAGCCTCGCCACGGACCTTCCTGACTACGGCGCGTTCCAGCGACTCGTCGGCGACAAGTTCGAGGCGGCACGTTACTTCGAGCACGCGCTGCGCGTGAACGAGCGCGCGCTGCTCGGCGCGCCGACCGACGTGTCGCTGATGATGAAGGTCGGCGAGCTGCACGAGCGGCTCGGCCACCGCGACAACGCTGTCGAGCTCTACGACCGCTGCGTCGAGATCCTGCTCGCGCGTCGCCCGCTCCGCGACGGCAAGGCCGAGGAACAGGCGGACGAAGACGATCCCTTCAGCTACTGGTCGGGCAACCGCAACGTCGACGCCTACGATCAGCACTTCACCGCCGTGCGGCAGAGCCTGCTCGCGAACGCGTCCGACGAACAGCTGCTCGAGAAGAGCGTGCGGCGCGAGAAGGAGCTGCTCGCGGCCGACCTCGAGCGCCTGGCCGAAGCCGGAGCGAGCGTACCGCTCGACGCGAATCCGCGCGTCCGTGACCGCGCCGGCTTCCTGCGCCACGTCGCGCTCGCGACCGGAGAGCTGGAACTCGCGCGCGACGTCGACCTGGAACTGCTGCGACGCTACGCCTCCGACGCGAAGCTCCTCGGCGCGCTCGTCGAGGATCGCGTGCGCTGGGGCTACGTCGCCGACGCGCGCGGGCTGATCGACGCCGCGGAGCGGACGGAGGCGGAGAAGCGTGAGCTGGCCGCCGCCTTCGGCGAGGGAGAGTCGCGCGGGCTGATCGATCCCGTCACCGCGACGCGCGGCGTGCTCTCGCGGATCGCGCGCGGCGACGCGGATGGCCTGCTGCGGCACCTGCAGAGCGTGGACCTCTCTGGTACGACCGACGAAGACCTCGAAGCGCTGCCGCTGCTGCACGGCGCCGCGGCCTACCTCGGCGACAGCGAGCTCGTGCTGGCGCTGGGTCGGCAGTGGATGGTGCTCGCGCTGAACCAGGCGCAGGGCTGGCGCGGGTCGACGATGATCCAGACGATGCTCGGCCGCAGCCGCCGCGTGCTGGACGACGACCAGCGGCGCTCGCTGATCGGACAGCTCGTCGACCGCGTGACGTCCAACCCCGAGGACGCGGACTCCGTGTTGCGCCTCTTGCCCGAGCTGGAGGGGTGGGTCGACGGCCCGCTGCTCGACGCCGAGACCGCGCTCGCGTTGATCGAGGAGAAGGCGTCCTCGCAGTTCTACGGCGTGATGCCGCTCTTCAAGCTCGTCGCGCCCGAGGACCTGTTCGGCTGCGTGCGCACGCTCTGGCCCAAGGTCGCCGAGTCGCAGCGCGCGTGGTTCCTCGTGCAGTTCATCCAGGAGCTCGACCGCCCCGTCGAGCCCGACTTCCAGGACTACCTCGTCGGCGCGTTCAAGGAGTCGCTCGCCGACTCCGACATGGCCGACTACATCGGCTACCTCGTCGCGGACCTCACCGAGTCCGAGAACGCGAACCCCGACGTCGTGCTGCGGATCACGCAGCTCGGCAGGGAACGGATGCCGAAGGATGCGCAGCTGCGACAGGCGTACGCCCGCGCGCTGCAACGCGCCGGACGCGAGGAGGAAGGCCTCGCGTACGCGCTCGAGGTCTTCGAGGACCTCGTCGACAGCGGCACGGACGACTGGCAGGTTCGCAACAGCATCGAGCAGCTCCCCGCGCCCTACCTGCCCGAGCGCGCCGAGGACTTCCTCGCGGCGTGCGATCGCGTCCTCGAGGCCGGCGGCTCGGCCGAGAACGTCCTGCCGCGGCGCTTCGACCTGCTGCGCGAGCTGAAGGACGACGAGCGCTACTTCACCGAGCTGCAGGCAGCGGTGACCGCGCACCCCGACGTCGAGGCGCTCCGCGACCGTTACCTCGCGCAACTGCGCCGGCGCGGCATGCGTCCGGAAGTCGTGCAGCTGCTCGAAGCGCGCTTCCTCGACAAGCTCGACGACGACGACCTGCGCAACCAGGTGCGTCGCGCGTGGGGTGCACTCGAGAACCCGGTCCAGGAACTCGCCACCCTGCGCGAGTCGCGGCCCGGTGGAGACGCGGCGGAGTCCGACGCGAGCGACGTGCAGGCCGAATCACGCGACGCGATCCCCAGTGCGGAGGACCTGGTCGCGGCGCACGAGGCCGGCGACGACGAGCGCGTTCGGAACCTGCTGCACTCCCTGTGGCGCGGTTGGGGCTCGCGACAGCGTCAATTCGACGGCATGAGCGTGATGGTGATCAGCAGCACCGGCGTGATCTACGGCGGCGACCAAGGCTCCGTCTACCAGATCGGCTGGCCGGCCGTCGCGGAGGAGAAGTCGGACGGGGAGGCTTCCGTCGACGAACTGCTGGAGCAGGGCGGCTTGGTGGCGTGGCTGCGTCGCGCCGAGCTGGACGCCGGCGACGGTGCGGGGGCTGAGGCGTCGGAGGCGGAGACGTCCGAGTCCGAGGCGTCGGAGCCCGAAGAGGAACCGCGCGAGACGAACGCGTGGGTCGCGCTCGCCGACGACCCGGTGGCCTGCGAGGAGATGGCGCTGGCGCGTCGCGCGTTGTCGCCGCAGCAGTTCGACCGGGCGACGGGCTTCGTGCGCGGACTCGCGCGCGCGAAACAGCTCGAGCTCGGCGCCGGAGATGCGATCCGCGAGCTGCTCGAGCGCACCGCGCGTGGAGAAGCGGGGAAGCTCGACCACGCGATGTTGCTGACGCTCTTCGAAGAGGATCCGGACGCAGTCGGCGAAGAGGCTCGCGCGTTCCTGGACGAGTTCTGCGCCACGCTGAATCCGCTCGACGGCGGACAGCTGCGCCGCCTGGCCCGCGTCGCGCTGGCGGTCGGCGACCCCGAACGCGCGCGTCGCCTGTACCTGTGGTGCGCGACGCTGGCGGGCTCCGGTTCGTTCGGCGCCGGTGAAGGGCGCATCGACGCGCGCAGCTTGCTCGACGAAGTCTGCGTGACCTTGGACGGCGACGACCGCATCGAAGTCATCCAAGCCGTGCTGGCCGTCGAGGAACCGGTCTTCGACCCCTACGGCTGGGGGCGCGGCAACTACGACGACCTCGTCATCTCGACCTGGAGCCGCGTGTTGCCGCCGCCGGAAGCCCTGCGCTTCGCCGAGAGCGCGGTCGAAGGCGCGACGCGCACCGAGTCCGGGATCCAGCGCTCGCTCGCGCGCACCGTCGGCGTACTGCTCGCGCGTGCGGGCCAGGCGCAGCGTTCGACGGAAGTCCTCGAGTACGCACTCTGCCGCTTCGAGGAGGGCCAAGTGAACTTCGACAAGGACCGCGCGCAGTGGTTCGCGCACACGCTCGAGCCGAGCGGCTTCCGCGCGGACGACCTGCGGCAGTTGTTCATGGACTCCGGCGCCTGGAAGGACGCCGATCCGGATCCGGAGACGGCACGCGCCGCCTGGATGCGCGCGATGTCGCAAGCCGTGCTCGAGTGGGACCTCGCCGGCCGGTTGTCCTCGAACAGCAAGCGCAGCCTGATCGCGTTGCTCGCCGTGCGCGTGATGGAGATCGGCGACGCGGAGACGGCCGGGCAGCTGCTCGACCGACTCA
The DNA here is from genome assembly GCA_020638835.1 of Planctomycetota bacterium. Lineage (GTDB taxonomy): Bacteria > Planctomycetota > UBA1135 > UBA1135 > JACKHV01. The sequence continues at coordinate 135,095 of JACKHV010000006.1, forward strand.
CGGCGGACGCCGGCGAGGACGTCGACGCGCTCACGTGGTTGATGGACGTGCAGCGCGAGCTGGGCGACTCAGCGGCCGCGGACGAGCTCGAGGCGCGCCTGCTCGACGAAGGTCGCCTAGGACTCGGGCGCGTCGTCGCGGCGTTGCGACGGGTGGATTCCGCGCGCGGTCGCGAAGCGGCGCTCGAGCGCGCCCGCGTCCTGGCCGAGTTCGCGCGTCCGACTGACCTGCTCGAGCTGCTGGTCGAGTGGACCGACGGCGACGAGCGCGCGGAGTGGCAGGCGGCGCTCGAGGCGCGCGAGGCGGCAGTGCGCGAGCTCGAAGTACTCGACGAAGCCGCGCGGGCGAAGCGCGACGCCGCGAACGGGCTGCGGATTCACTGAGGCGCGGCCGGACCGTACTCCGCTTCGACGTCGAGAGCGCGAGAGGCAGTCGTCGTCCAGCGTCGGAGTAGCGGATCGAGAGGGATGCCGCGCTGCGAGACCATCGCCTCGCCGCTCGCCGTGTCGCCTTCGTTCGACGCGGACGCACCCGCGCTCTGGCCCTCCGCCGCGAGGGCACGCGATCGTTCGAGCAACGCTCGAGCTTCGTCCAGGTCTCCGCGCAGGTACGCGACGCGCCCGCCGAACCAACGCGCTTCGACGGAACGCGGGTTCAGTCGCGCGGCCTCGGCGAAGCCCGACGCGGCCGACTCGAGTTCCCCCGCGAGCATCTCGACGATCGCGAGCATGAGGCGCGGACCGGACTCTTCGCTGTTCAGCGCGTGGCTCTGCTGGAACGCGAAGCGCGCCATCTCGATGTCGTCCAGGTCTCGCGCTCCTCCGGGGAGCCGGATGCGACCGATCTGCATCCACCCGCCGCTGCTCCGCGGTTGGAAGAAGACCATGCGCTCCAGCGCCGCGAGCGCGCCGTGCTCGTCGCCGGTCTCGATCAGGCAGTTCGCGAGGTAGTACAAGCAGTCCTCGTGTCCGGGCCAGAGCGCGAGAGCGGCGAAGTACTCGTCGATCGCGCCCGTGAAGTCGCCGGACACGCGCTTCGCCTGCGCCCGGTCGCGCACAGCGTAGAAGCGGCGCTGGTCGGATACGTCGCGCGGGCCGGCGGCGTCGCGGTCACGGCGCCCCGGGAACGGTTTCGTGCGCGGCGGCGCGCCGCGCGTCCACTCGACGAGGGAGTTCGGAAGGAAAGGGCCCGCAAGATCCTCCGCGCCGTCGGGCCAGACGACACGCAGCTCCTCGACGACGGTCGCGTCACCGAGCCCGAACCCGACTTCACCCACGGCGCGCTGCGAGAGGTAGGAGCCCTGCGCGCCGACCACCTCGAGCCTCGTGCGTCCGCCGGCCGTCAGGAAGACGCGCGCTCCGAGCGCGAAGCGGTTGCCTTCGGGTTGGCGCAGCCGAACCCGAACACTCGGTCGGTCGTTGCCGCCGTCGTTGCGCAGCAAGAAGGCAGGCCCGCCGTGCTGAACGACGACCAAGTCCTCGTCCCCGTCGAGATCGTAGTCGAAGTTCGCGCCGCCGCGACCGACGTACTTCTCGCGGAAGAAGTCGCCGCTGACGGCGCCGACCTCGTGGAAGAAGCTGCGCTCGTCGTTCGAGTGCCAGAACAGCTGGCTGCGCATCGGCTCCATGCGCGCACGGTCTTCGTCCAGCGGGATGGTGCTGCCGTTGACCACGTAGAGGTCGAGCAGCCCGTCGTTGTCGTAGTCGAAGAAGGCGGTCGCCCAGCCGACCTTGTCGAGCGCCTTGTGCCCGAGGCCCAGGCGGTCCGCGTCGTCGAAGAAGATCGGCGAGGAGGTCCCTCCGTTCTGCTCGCCGACCTGGTGCTGCCGGTAGAGCGCGTTCTCCTGCGAGACCCAGTGCGTCACGAACAGGTCGAGGTCGTGGTCGCCGTCGAAGTCGCCCGCGGCGAGCCCCATCGCGCCGCGGTAGTCGCCGACCTGCGCCTCCGCCGTGCGGTCGACGAAGCCGCCACCCGGGCGCCCGAGGAACAGCGCGTTGTCGGACACGTCGTTCGCGACGTACAGGTCCTGGAGTCCGTCCCCGTCGACGTCGCAGAACAAGGCGCCGAGTCCTCGCCCGTGCGGATCGTCGATGCCGAGTTCCTCCGCGACCTCGCGGAAGGTCCCGTCGCCGTTCCCTGAGAACATCAGGTTCCGCTCGGGCTCGAAGGTCGACGGGTTGATCAGTGCGGGGATGACGCGGCCGTACTGTGAGGGCGCCTCGCCCGAACCGAGGTCCTCGTGGTAGACGACGTAGCCGCAGACGTAGACGTCGACGGTCCCATTGGCGTCGTAGTCGCCGACCGCGATGCCGCTCCAGAAGCCGGGTCTTCCTCCGAGCCCGGCCGCAGAGGAGACGTCTTCGAAATGCGCGGCCCCGTCGTTCTCGAACAGGCACAGCAGGTCGTAGCCGGCGACGAACAGGTCGAGGTCGCCGTCCGAGTCGACGTCCGCGAAGGCGACTCCGTTGACGAGGCCGTTCACCGCGACGCCGCTCTCGCGCGTCACGTCACGGAAGGAACCGCCGGAACCTCCGAGGAACAGGCGCGAAGCTCCGTCATCGCCGTGTTCGGACCCGAAGGCCCCCGCGACGTTTCCGAGGAAGACGTCGCACCACCCGTCGCCGTCGACGTCACCGAGCGCGACGCCGCTGCCCATGTCCTCGGGCAACTTGTTGGTGCGCGTCGCGGGGAAGTGGCGGAAGGAGAGGCCGCTCTGTGCGGCTACGTCCGTGAAGCGCACCCGCGGATGATCCTCCGGGACGTCGCGCGCGAGTGAGTCGAAGAGACCCTCGCTCTGCTCGCCCGCTTGGTACACCTCGACCCTGCGGTTCGCGCGTTGGACCGCGAACGCAACGGCGAGGATCGCCATGGCGACCCCGCTGAGCGCCGTCTTTCGACGCCGACGGAACAGCCTCACAGCCCTTGCTTCCCGCCGCGAGCCAACGAGACGGTCCCCGTCGCGCTGGAGAGCGTCGTGATCGGCGCCGTCAGTCCCGCCTCTTCACCGAAGGCGAAGTTGAGCAGGTACTGGTCGAACTTGCGGTAGTTGAGCTCGACGGTGACGGACAGCGGCCCTTCGAGGTCAGCGGGGACCGCGAACTCGAACGACTCGTCGAGCGGCGCCTCACCTTCCGGATTCTCCGCGCCCGAGCAACGGATGTCGAAGTTCGCCACCTCCTCGGAGCCGGGGAACAACGAGCGCTTGAAGCGCACGCCCACCATCTCCCAGAGGTTGTGCCGGTCGATCAGGTTGCCGTAGCGGTCGACGGGTTCCGCCTTGAACATGAAGGTCCCGGTCTCGACGAAGTTGCGGTCGTCGACGCGTCCCGAGTGGAACACCGCGACGCCGTTCGCGTCCGTCACCTCGACGTGCAGCCAGGCCTGGATGATGTCGAGCGGGCCGGTCGGGAAGTCGTGGCCGACCTTGTTGTTGATGATGTGGACCTGCAGCTTGAAGGCGTCGCCGACGTTCACGCTCTCGGGGAGCTGGAGCTCGATCGGAACCGCGGGGCCTTTCGTCCATTTGTTCGCGATCTCGGGGATGGGCACCTCGCCCTTCAGCCAGGAGTGCACGAGCGCGACGTGCTCCTCGGCGCCTTCGAGCTCCATCAAGGCCGGGACGTACTGGTTCGCGCCGAGGAAACGGTGCGATCGGTGGCGGCCGTCGCTCGCCGTGCGGTTCGAGTCGGCCTCGTCACCGGCGGCGGGATCGTGCGAGGCCTGAAGCGGCATGTGGCATTCGCGGCACTCGACGGTCCGCTCGGGGATCGACTCGTCGAACCATCGGCTCGCGCGCCAGTTGTCGAACTGGTTCTGCAGCTGCACCCAGCCGACCTGGTTCACGGACTCGTCGATGAACTGCTTGTGACAGGCCGCGCAGAACTCCGGCGTCTTGAACATACGCCGGGACAGCGAGTCGACGTGGTGGTCGGGGTACGTCCGGATCACGTAGTCGGCGAGGAAGGTCGCGACCGGGCCGCCGCGCTGTTCCCAGACGTAGCGCTCGGGCTGCGACATCACGTAGTTCGCGTTGCCGGCGATGTCGGTCTTCTCGATCGCGTGGCAGGCGAGGCACGAGATGCCCTCTTGGTAGCCGTCGAGTCCCGTGAGGTTCTCGACGCCGATGTTCTTGGTCCCGGAGAACAGCGAGATCGGGTCGTGGCAGCCGCCGCAGTAGCGCGTCGAGACGGCGCCGTTCTGCTTCGCCATGACGCCTTGGATCGCCTGGAAGCCGACGTCCATCGAGGCGTAGCGGTGCGCGCTCGGCAGCCACTCCTGGTAGATCTCCTCGTGGCAGCGCGAGGTGCCGCAGCTCGCGGAACCGGCGAGCGTCCGCGCGTCGAGCGCGCCGCCGGACTCCGTGCGCGCCAGGCTCGGCGAGAACACGCCGGCGCCCTCGTAGGGTTCCAGGTCGTAGTCGGCCGGGAACTCGTTGACCATCTCGACCGGTTGCAGCGCGAAGGTCATCGCTCCGGTCACGATCATCAGGACCGCCGCCGACACGGACATGAAGCCGCTGTGTCCGAGCAGGCTGTCGGTCAGCTGCGGGTCGAGCTCACGCTTCGTGGCCCGCGCCCGCGCCCAGAGCGACGCGAAGTGCGCGCCGAGGAACAGCAGCACTCCCCAGGTCGTCAGGTTGTGCGTCGTGCGCCAGACGTAGGTGATCTGCGTTCCCGCCACGCCCTGCCACGTCAGCACGACGCCGGACACCGAGCAGATCGCCAGCATCACCGCCGCCGCGTAGCCCGAGAACTTGATGTGCGTCAGCGGGTAGTCCCAGTACGCCCGGATGTGGCGCACGAGGTAGCTCGTCGCGGGCGGCACGAAGGCGAGGCCGACCAGGCTGTGCAGCACGACCGCATGCTGGTTGAAGACGCTGAAGGGGAGCAGGTAGATCGAGAGGCCCGTGACGAGCAGGAACAGCGTCAGGCCGGAGACGAGCCGACCGGTCTTGTCGCGCCAGCCCTGCACGCGCAGATCGCGCCACGCTTGGCTGGAGGCTTTCGGGGATGTGGTCATTGTGCGAAGGCGGGGAGGGGTGGCGGCGGATCGGCCGGGGTCCGGATCGCTTTACAGGCTATAAGCAGATCGGAAGATCGGCAATTGGGCTGGAGTGGCGCCGCGGGACTCCGGGAGGCTTCCGCGCCGACACCGTTCCGGAACGGAGCGACCCCCTGTCCCGGGGTCGCCAGGCGCCTCGGGACGAGGGGTCGTGGCGAACACTCCGCGCGGGCGGAGCTCGCGAGCTCAGCGCACGTCCAGCTTCACGCGGCCGCCTTCGCCCGCCTGCTCCTCCGTCTCGACCGGTCGCGGCCGGGGGCGTCGGACCTCGAGACGCTGGTCGAGCTTCGAGATGCCCGCCGCGCGCAGCACGGCGACGATCTCCTCGAGGCGCGCCTCCGCGATGTCCATCGCCGCCTTGCGACCGCGCTTCTCGCGGCGCCGCTCGGCACCCGGCTGCAGGAGCTCGAGCGCCTGGTCGATCGACACCTCGGTCCGTCCGAGCTCGGCGTCGATGACGCGCAAGCGGTCGATGGACTGCTGCGCCTGGTCCTCCTGACCGGTCAGCAGCCGCGCGCGCGCCTCCGCCGTCACCTCGTCGCGGATGCGGTAGAGCTCCGCCTTCTTCTGGCGCAGGCCGGCGACCAGCTCGCGGCAGTCGGCTTCGGGCGGGTTCGCGAGCACCAGCGCGCGATCGAGATCGGCCGTCGTGAACTCGTGCGTCAGCACGATGACGCGCTTCTTGCCGTCCTTCAGGCGACGGATCGCCTCGTCGAGCTTGGGCTGCTGCTCGCTGAGCACGTTCACGTCGCCGGGGAGGAAGTCCACGCTGCCGATGGGAGGAAGCGGTTCCTCGGGGCCGCCGCCGAAGAGGCCGGAGACGCCGCTGAAGATGCCGCCGGTCACGCCGCCGACGATCGGGATGTTCTCGGTGAGCGCACCGGCCGCGTCGGTGACGCCCTTCGTCAGGCGCAGCGGAGCGCGCGCGACCGCGAGCGTGATCTCCTTCGCGACGGCCGTCGTCGCGACGCGCGTGATCTCTGCCGCGCTGACGCCCGAAGAGTTCATCTTGATCGACGGCGGCGAGATCACGATCTCTCCGTCCGTGTTGCGCAGCGCGAACAGCGCCGTCTCCAGCGGGACGGTGATGCCGAGGTAGCGGCTGATCGGCCCATTGGAGGGTTCCGACACCGACAGGTCGCGGAAGGTCGACTTCGCGTCGATCGTCATGCCGCGCTCGCCGCGCAGTCTCACGCGCACGCTGCCGTCCATCGAGCCGTCGCTGATCGTGACGCCCGAGTCGGCGGCCGGTCCGCGCAGCGCGCGCAGCGCCAGCTCGCCGAGCCCGGCGTCGAGCCACCCCTCGAGCGCGGGGTAGAAGCTGACTTGACCGCTGAGCGTCGCCTCCTCGAAGAAGGGAGCCGGCTCGAAGCCTTCACCCAGGTCGACGTCGCCGGCCTCGACGTAGGTGTTGAAGCGCACCGGCAGCTTCTCGACGAAGGCCCGCGTGCTGAACTGCGAGACCTCGACGGACAAGCCGGTGAGCGGAACGTGCAGCGGCGGAGCGTAGCTCTCGTCCATGAAGTCGAAGTCGATGCCGGACACCAGCAGCTCTTCGACGCGCAGTTCGCCCTGCGGGGCCTGCGGTGCGTCCGCGAGTTGGGCAGGAGCGGGGGCGGTTTCCTCCGCGCCGGGGTTCGCGGCCTCCTCCGTCTTCAGCGCGGCTTGCAAGGCCACGGGGTCGATCACCAGTCCGAGCGCGTGGATGCCCTGCGCGTCGCGCGCGAAGCGGGCGCGTGGCTGGACGACCTCGACGCGCTGCACGACGATCTCCTGCCGCGCGGCGTTGATCCGCGGCGCGTTCACCTCGAGCGACTCGAGGCCCAGCAGCACTTCGCCTTCGGGTTCGGCGCGGAAGGCCAAGTCGCTGGCGACCAAGTCGACGCCGAAGCCGCGCTTGAACTCGAACTGCGTCATCCCGCGGCGACGGGCGGTCAGCGCGAGCTCGAAGCTGCCGTCGAACTCGCCGGCGGGGAGCCCGGTCGGGTCGACCGCGTCGGCGAGTTGCGGCAACAGCGCGACGACGCCCTGGCCGTCGAGGCCGCGCATCGAGAGCTTGCCCGTCACGCTCGGTTGCGGGGCGAAGGGTGCGAAGGTGAGGTCGGCCGCGAGCTGTTCGATCAGCGGGGAGACGCTCGCCGACAAGCGCAGCGCGTAGGCCGGGAGGCCGCCCGGGTCCTGCGACATCAGCACTTGCGGCTCGGCCGTCGACGCGCGCATCTCGATCACGAGCGGATCCGCGCCCTCGCCCTGGAACTCGTCCGTCAGGACCAGGCGGTCGATTCCGACGTCGAGCTTGCCGAGCCGGATCGTCGGGAGGTTCGAGTCGGCGGCGACGGGCTTGCGCGACACGCTTCGGACTTCGGGCTCGGGCGGAGCCGTGGTGTCGACGACCGCCTCCGGCGACTTCGCGGACGGATCGACGACGAGGCCCAGCGCGTGCCAGCGCGACTCCAGGTCGCGGTGCAGGCGAAGCTCGACGCCCGAGGTCGTGACCTCCGCGACCTCGAACACGCCGCCGGGCCCATCGAGGCGCGGCGCGTCGAGCCGGGCGGAACCGATGGCGAACGCCGGCTCTGGGCCCGTACCGTCGGTCAGCCGCAGATCGGTGCACTCCGCGACGAGCGCGCGACCACCGGCGTCGAGCGCGGTGAGCTCGGCGTGGAAGCCGGTCTCGAAGTGCGCGTCGGTCGAGTTCGAGCGGATGGTCGGGGGGAAGTAGACGGAGAGCCGCTCGAAGTCGAGGTGTTCGGCGAAGGCGCGACCGTCGACGCGGATCGCGCGCGGGTCGAGGACGACCGTGCCTTCGACGCCCGTGTTCTTGTCCTCGCCGTCGACGTGGCAGACGAGGCTGAAGTCGGCGCCCGCCGCGCCCGGGCGCAGCGCGAGGCCGTCGACCGTCGCGCGACAGACGATCACCGAGTCGAGCACCGGCGCGACGGCTTCGTCGTGCCACAAGAGGCGCGCTTCCTCGAGGCCGAGGTGACCGAGCTCGAACTGCAGCGTCAGCGCGTCGAGCGCCGCGAACGGATCGCGGGGCGCGTCGTCGGTGACGTGGACCTCGAGCTTCGGCTTGGGCGCTTCGGCCGCGCCGGCGGGATCCGTCGGAGCTTCGACCGGCTCCGCCGCTGCTTCGGTGGACGTACCGCCGATGCGCAGTCCCGCGACGCGCAACGCGCCGTCCGCGCGCCGCGCGGCCCGCAGCAGCGGTCGCGTGAGCGTCAGTTCCTCGACGCGCACCAGGTCGTCCGCAACGCGGACGCCGCCGAGCCGGAACTCCTCCGCCGACAAGAAGGGAGCGTCCACCGGACCCAGCGCGAAGTTGGAGACGCGCGCGTCGAGGTCGAGTGCCCCCTCGTCGTCGAGGCTGATCGAACCGTCGAGCTGTGCGGCGAGAGCCGACGTCGCGTCGACGACTTCGATCTTCGCCGCGTCGAGGTACGGCTTCAGCGCGAGGGGTGCCAGACCGGAACCGCTGACGTTCATCGTCCAGTCCAGGCCGAGCACGCCGGGCTGTGAGATCAGCTCGCCGCTCAGCTCGAGCGACTCCGCCAGTCCGGGCTGTCGAAGATACGCGAGGACGCGCGCGCGACCCGCGGCGCGCTGCGCTTCTCCGCCCAGCGCGAGGTCCTCGAGCGACGCGCCGAAGTCGTCGAAGTGGAACTCGACGGTCGGGCTGATCGCGTTGTCGGTGAAGGCGAGGTCCGCGTCCTCGAAGGCGAGCTTGCCGACCTCGATGCGCCAGGGCGTGAGGTTGGCCGCCGATTCGGCGGGCGCGTCGTATTGCGGAGCGTCGGGCGCGCGAACAGCGGCAGGCTGCGCGGGCGCGGGAGGACCGTCGTCGTGGATGAGGACGTCCGCGGTCTCGACGCGCGTGCGGATGCCCAACACGGACCAGCCGCCGCTCGTCTGTCGTTCCACCGCACTGCGCACGCCGGAAATCGTTCCTTCGGCGAGCGTGATGCGCCGCTTCGGCGCGTCGACCACGAGTCCGCGGATCCCCGCGTCGCCCAGTGCGAACCAGGGCTCTTCGGACTCGCCTTCGGCCAGGCGAACGTCCCGCACACCGAGGTCGAGCGACCAGTTGCCGTCGTCGAGCGCGGTCCCGCGCGCGTGGAAGTCAGCGGCGATGCGCGCGTCGACCCACGAACTCTCGAGGCCGAGAGCGTCGAGGTAGGGCGCCAGCTTCGCGAGGTCGGCACCTTCGGTCCGGAGCTCCGCCCGGATCGACGGGCTCTCGGCGAAAGGCGCGAGTTCGCCCTGCGTCGCGATCGAGCCCAAGGTGCCCGGGGCGTGCAGTCGAGCCGAGAAGGACGTCATCGACTCGGGCGTCGACGAGTCGATCGCGGCGAGGTCGAAGCCTTCGAGCGAGAGCAGGAAGTCCTGCGCCGGGCGCTGCACGCGGTCCGTGAAGGTCACTGCGCAGTCCTTCACCTGCAGTCCGTCCAGCTGCAGCTCGAAGGGCAGCAACTCGACCAAGCTCTTGCGCGCGGCGAGTGCGTCGGTGTCCGCGCCTGCCGCGGCGTTCACCTCGGCAGCGGCTTCCGCCTGCGGCGTCGCTTCCGCTTCCGCGTCGGGCGGCAGCCCGACGAAGACGAAGCCTGCGGCGGCGAACCGCCCTTCGGCGTCGCGCTCGGCCGAGGCTCGCGCACCCGTGACGACCACGGGCTCGGCGTGCAGCCTTGGACCCGGCTCCATCTGGAAGGCGGTGTTGAAGCCCTCGAGCGCGAGCGACTCGCGATCGTCGGCGCGCCACGACGCTTCGACGACCGACAGCGCGAATTGGTTGCCGCCCTCGTCCGTCGCGCTGGCGTCGAGGTCGACGCGCAGGTCGGCGTCCATGCGGTCGGCGGAGGGCGCGAGGCCGATCAGCTCGAGGTAGCCGGCGAGCGGCCGCGGGTGGAAGCCGCGCAGGCGCAGGTCGATCGTCGAATCGACTTCGGCACCGCAGACGGCCGCGTCGACCTTCATGTCGAAGATGTCGAGGACCTGTGGACCCGCGGCGGAGACCGACAGTTGCGTCGACCGTTCGCGGTGCCCGAGGTCGGTGAGGCGCACGATCGCGGTGACCGTCGTGTCGAGCGGCGGGCTCGCGAGCGCGTCGTCGAGGTGCAGTCGCACGTGCGTGCCGCGCAGCGCCTCGACGGTGAACGGCAGGTCGAACTCGATCGGGCCGGTCTGCTCGCGCTGAGTCTCGGCGAGCTCCTCGGAGGCGGTCGCGGCCTGCTCCGCGAGGAACGGCTGGATCACCGGCGCGACGTTCCAGCGCGCGAACTCGTCGCGCGCGACGTAGAGGTCGAGCCCGTCGGCTTCGACGCGGCGAACGACCAAGTTGCCGCGCAGCAGTTCGTGCACGGCGACGTCGATGCTCGCGAACTCGAGCTCGACGAGCGGAGCGGAGGCGTCCGCGTCGTCGTGCCACATGCGCAGGCCGTAGATCCGCGCTTCCCCGGCGAGCACGTCGAACTCGATCGAGTCGACGTCGCACTCGAGGTGCAGCATGCCCGCGACGAGGCGCAGCGCGGGAGTCGCGCCGAGCGTCAGTCCGATGCGCGCCACGATGGCGACGACGAGCAGCCAGAGGAAGCGGCGCCGCCACTTGCGGCGCGCGGGGCGGGGCGCGCCCGCGTCGGCTTGGTCGGGCTTGCTCACGACTGGGCTCCTCGGCGGTCGGTCGCGGTCTGTCCGGCTGCTTCGGTCTCGCGTCGCTCGCGATCCGCCGAGAGCGCTGCGCGGCGCGCGTCCGGTTCGTCGAGCGGGTCGTAGCCCGTGGGAGCCGCGCCCTTGGACAGGAGCCAGTCGTAGGCGCGCACGCGAGCCGAGGCGCTGTGGTCCTCGAGCAGGATGCGGTTCTCTTCGACGAGCCGCTGCTCGAACTCGTCGCGGTTGCTCGAGATCGCGAGTGCGTCCTCGATGATCGCGGGGAAGTTGCCGGCTTCACCGGCGTGCTTGAGCAGCAGGCCGAAGTGGCTCGGCGTGATCTGTTCCTCCGACAACGCCGTGATCAGGAACTGGAAGGCGCCGCGCTCGAGGATCCATCCGAGTCCGCCGTCGGGTTCCATCTGCTTGTCGCTGGCTTCCGTGGCCTCGATGACGGTCTCCGCGTAGCGCTTCAGGTTCTCGTCCGCGACGATCAGCACCAGGTCCTCGGCGAGCGGCGCGCCGGTGGTGGTGGTGAGGAACACGAGCGTCTTGCGCTGCAGGCGGTCGAGCCGGAGGTTGCGCAGCGCTTCCGCGACCTGGCGCTCCTGGAGTTCGGAGCTGGCTAGGCGACGCGCCGACTCCTGCGCGAGCTCGCGCTCGCGCTCGAAGTCCTTCAGCATCGACGCGACGACTTCGGCGTGCTGCGATGCGTCCGGCTCCCCGGTCGGCGCGGAGGAGATCTCGAGCACCATCGAGAAGCCCGCGCCTTCGTCGCCGGGGAAGGGCGAGGGCACCATCATCAAGACGGGGCCGCCCGCAACGGTCGGTGGGTGCTCGAGGAGCAGGTACTCGCGCTGGAGCACGCGGTGGTCGCGCTCGGTCAGGTAGGGATCCAGGTCCGGGTCGATGCGGTCCGTCGGCAGGTCCTGCACCTCGTCGTCGGGCGCCTTCACGAGCTGGTCGATGATGATGCCGAAGTCGACCGTTTCGTCCGCTCCGCGCGAGAAGGAGAGCGCGAACCTGCGCTGCGCCTCGGTGTCGATGGAGAGCTGCAGCGCGTCGACGGAGCGCGCGGCGAACACGACCGACGAACCGGGGAAGAGCGCGCCTTCGTAGTCGTGCAGGACGAGCGTGCGGTCGTCCGAGGCGGCCTCGAGTTGCTCGCGGGTCTGCGGAGCGAGTTCCGCGTTCGCGTACTGCACGCGCGTCGTGAAGACCGGTGTCGGCAGGATCGCCGTGTCGCCCTGCATGGCGCCGATCATGCGCGCCTGCGTTCCGAGCGGGGGGAGTTCGAGGTGCGGGAGTCGTTCGTGGTACGTCAGCACGCAGTGCACGCGCAGCGCATCCGCGGGGTCGACCGACTCGGGAACGGCGAGCTCGGGTGAGGGCCCGGAGAGGACGCTGCCCACGAAGTGTCGCGCACCGTACTCGAGCGCCGGCGCGACGACCGGCGGAGGTTCCGCGGGAGCGCCGTTCGAGCTGCAGCCGACGATCAGAACACTGACGAAGGAAGCCGCCACCGCGGCCTCCGGCACTCGGAATCTCCTCAACGCCCTGCTCCTCCGATGTCGAGCTCGTCGTCCGGACCGGACAACGAGGGCGAACATCCTAGCGGATCGGGCTTCGAGCGTCAGCGCAGCGGCTTGATCTCGCCGCCTTCGAAGACCGTCAGGAAGACCTCGTCCATGCCTTGGTGGTCCTCCGGTCCGAACTTCAGAGTCACTCCTCCGAGGTCGAAGGTGCCGATGTCCACCACCGCCTTCATGAAGGCCTCTCGCGTCGGCACGCCTTCGAGGCACTCGAGCACCTGGCAGTAGAACTTGGCGGCCAGGTAGCCCTCGAGCGTGATGAAGCCCTGACGGTCCGCGGCGCCCTGCGCTCGCAGCGCGGTCTGGTACTCGGCGACGACCGGGATGCTCGTGTCCCACGGGAAGGGGACGACTTGCGAGACGATCACGCCCTCACCGTCGCGGCCCAGCGCGGCGTGGAGGCTGTTCGCGTCCACCGAGGAGATGTTGCAGAAGACCGCGTCGGAGAGCTCCATCGAGTTCTTGGCCGACCGGATGAAGCCGGCGCAGGCCCGCGCGTCTCCGACGAGCACCACCGCTTCGGGGGAACCAGCGCCGACGCCGGCGAGGCCTTGCAGCAAGTCTGTGGTGTTGCGCCGGTAAGTGCCCCGCGAGACGAGCTTCATCCCGCGGCGGTGCAGCGCCTTCTCGATCCCCTCCAGCCCGGCTTGGCCGTAGCCGTCGTTCTGGTAGAAGCAGGCGATCGCCGAGTAGCCCTGCTCGTCGACCAGGTATTGCGCGATCCGCTCCATCTCCTGGAAGTAGCTGGCCCGCAGGTTGATCACTTGCGAGCGGTGCGGCTTGCGCAGGAACTCCGCACCCGTCGAGGGCGCGATGTACGGTACCTCGGCTTCCTCGCAGATCGGGAAGGCGACGCGCGCCACGGGCGTGCCGACCTGGCCGATCAGCATGAACACCTGTTCGTCGTCGATCAGCGAGCGCGTCGCCGCGATGCAGCGCTTCGGCATCCCCGCGTCGTTCCGCGTGAGCAGCTCGATCGTGCGACCGTGGATGCCACCGCGCTCGTTCTGCTGCCGGAAGTAGAAGTTCAGGCCGTCGCGCATGTCGCGCCCCGGGCCGTCGTCGACGCCCTTCAGCGAAGTGGCCTGCCCGAGGAGGATGCGGGAGTCGCTCACCCCGGTCGTCTCGGTCCGTTGCCACGAGACCGCGAGCGGGGAGAGGAACAGGCTGAGCGCGAGCGCGCGGAGGACGGAGTGGGACATGCCGGGACGGAGGGCCGAGGCCCCCCGGGGGTCGAAGGAGCGGTGGGGTACCGAGTCCTCCTTCGGAGTCCGGAGGGGGGCCGTCTTGAGGCGACCCCGCGCTTCCCCCCGGCCCGGCTTCTTGGGCGCCCTAGAAGGCCCTCGCGCGGGCTCCGCCGCCGGTCCCGAGGTACCAGCCTCCCCAGCCGTTGCCCCAGCCGCTGTCCGCGGCGGCGCTCTCGATGCGGCTCTTCATCGAGCGCGCCTCGGAACTCGAGGGGTCGAGGAGCAGCGCCTGGTTGACCTGGTTCAGCGCCTTGTTGAACGAGCTCCTGGCCATCGACTGCCCCGCGAGGTTCAGGTTGGCGGAGACCATCACCCCCACGAGCTGCGCGTCGAGGCCCCGCGCCGCCTCTTCGAATCCGGCGAGCGCGGCGTTCTTCCGCGTGCTCTTCTCGAGCAGCTCACGTCCGCGATCGCCCTCCGAGACCGCCTTCTCGTAGTGCTTCGTTGCCTTCGACGAGCCGGCGGACGCGAGCATGCCCTTGCGGTTCTCCTCGACGGCGCGGTCGTAGCGTCCGCGGGCCGGAGCGAGTTCCTCCTCGACGGCGTTCGCGTCGGTCGAGGGTCGTGTCTCGTCCGCGATCCGCCGCGACTCGGCTTGCGCGGCGAGGTCGCCGAGCAGCGTGTGCGCGGTCTCGGCGGCGGGTTCGTTGGGCAGCTCGCTGAGGATGCGCGAGAGTTGCCGTTCGGCTTCCTTCTCGTCGCCTTCCTGCAGCGCGGCTTGCGCGCGGGCCAGCAGGTCGTCGCCGGCGATCTCACGCAGCTTCGCGACTTCGTCCTCGAGCTGCGGGCGCAGCTCGGGATCCGCGGCGAGCGCTTCCTGGTAGTGGCGCTTGGAGTACGCGTAGAGCCCGTTGTCGCGCGTGTAGTTGCCCAGCTCGATCAGGCCGGGACCGTCGTCCTTCGTGACGCGCGCCTTCATCAAGCGGTAGATCGAGCGCGGTGCGAGGTCGGCGTAGGCGATCGTCTGCTTCGCGCCGTTCGAGAGTTCGAGCGTGATCGACAGCTCGTCATCGGCGCGCAACACGCCGCGCACGATGCTGCCGTCCTTCAGGCTGATGCTCTGTGGACGGCCGAGCTCGCGCGAAGCGGCGGTGCCGCCGTAGCTGACCGACGTCGTCTTCGAGCCCGTCGCGTAGAGGGCTCCGCACGCGCACAGCGCGTTGTCTGGGTTGCCGATGCCCTCGGCGCACGGTCCGAAGTGGCATCCGTAGAGGTCGGCGGCGGGTTCACCGCAGATGCACGTGAGCGACGTCACGTCGATCTGAGCGGCGTCCTGTGTGGTGGACTGGTTCTGTGACTGGCAGCTCCAAGCTCCGAGAGAGAGCGAGAGCGTGAGGGCGAAGGCGGTGTGGTTCATGTCTCGATCCTTTCGAGTTCGATCCCCGGGCGGGGGAGTCGCAGCGCCACGACGATAAGCGCCGCGCTCTTTGCGAGCGAGATCCGACTGTGCTACAGCCTGAGGCGGCGTCCGCCCGCCTTCGAGGCCGATACGGGTCGAAACGCCCTGGAACGTACCGCATTCCCCGATTCGCCGACATGAAACTCATCGCTCCCGTCCTGCTGGCAATGGCCGCCGCTTGCGCGAACACGACGCGCTACCAAGTCGACTCCGGGGGGGATGTCCCGCGACTCGAGAACGTGTTCCAGACGGTGCACGCCTCGGTCGTCACGATCCGTACGGTCGGCCAATCGATGGAGACGGACGCCTACGGGCGACTGGCTTCCGCGTCCGGGGTCGGGTCGGGCGTGCTGATCTCCGAAGACGGGCGGATTCTGACCGCCTCGCACGTCATCCAGACGGCGGACAGGGTCCAGGTCGAGTTCCCCGACGGCACCGCGCTGCCGGCGCGCGTGATCTCGTCGATCCCTTCCGCGGACGTGGCGATGATCCAGCTCGAGAAGCCGATCCCGAAGCGCGCGACCGTCGCGAAGCTCGGCGACTCGAACGACGTGCGCGTCGGTGAGGAAGTCTTCGTGGTCGGAGCGCCGCTCGGCATCACGCACACGCTGACCGTCGGCTACGTCTCGGCCCGACGCGCGGTGCCGCTCTCGCCGGGGAGCCGACAAGTCGTGGAGCTGTTCCAGACCGACGCCGCGATCAACCCCGGCAACTCCGGAGGCCCCATGTTCAACCTGCGCGGGGAAGTGATCGGCATCGTCAGCCACATCGTCTCCGAGTCCGGCAGCAGCGCGGGCCTCGGCTTCGCAGTGACCTCGAACGTCGCGCGCGAGCTCATGTTGAATCGCAATCCGTTCTGGTCGGGGATGGACGGGATCGTCGTCGCCGGAGACCTGGCGGCCGCGCTGAACGTGCCGGATGGTCGCGTGGGGCTGCTGGTGCAGCGCGTCGCCGATGGGTCTCCTTCTGACAGGCTCGGCTTGCACGGCGGTTCGATCCCCATCGAAGTTTCGGGGCAGAGCATCCTCCTTGGCGGCGATGTCGTGTTGGAAGCGCTCGGCCTCTCGCTCAGCGAGCCCGACTTCGATGCGAGCTTCCTGGGCGCCGTCCAAGACCTCTCCGAAGGAGACATCGTGAGCGTCCGCGTGCTGCGGGGTGGGCGTCAATTCGTGCTCAGCAAGACGTTCTCCGAGCTCCGACGCTGAGCCTCGGCGGAGAGGGCGCGCCGGCCGGCGAGTTCACGACGGCGGGAGGTCGCGGCCCGCCGCGAAGCATCTCGCGCTTAGGGGAATTTTCCCCGCCTGAGGGGGGGCTGCGGGCCGGATGCACCGAGCCTGCGCGACCCGCACGCCACTCTGACGAGGCACGCAACTTGCATGAGGGGAAAACTCAATCCTCTTATCGCGTGCCCAGGAGGCCTTCCGGAGGCCCGATCCCCGCAGGCACGCGACTCCTTGTCCGGGGGCGGCTTCGGACCGACCGGCAAGGACCAACCGAGAAGCGATCATGAACTCTTCAGCACGGCCCTCGACGCGGAACATCGCCGTCGCAACGGCTCTTGCACTCGTGTCCCTGGGCTCTTTCAGTGGCTGCGGCAGCAGCAGCTCCGACCCGGCACCGATGGCCTTCGCCGTCACGGCGAGCCCGGCGATACAGAACTTCCCAGGACCGAACCTGCAGGTCAGCCTGGCGGTCGTGGGCAAGACGGACCCCAATCCGGTGCTCCACTACACGACCGACCTGTCGACGCCCACGGCGTCCAGCCCGGTCTACACGGCGCCCTTCATGATCTCGGAGACGACGATCGTGAAGGCCATCGCCATCAACCCCGACACCTCCGAGTCCCCCGTTCTGACGCAGGGGTACGTCCTCGTCGACAACCCGTACGCCGCCGAGTGGGCGGAGAGCGGACACGGAGACATCCTCGGCGAGGCCTTCCGCCACTGGGACGAGGACGGGCAAGTCTCCGCTTCCTGTGCTCGCTGCCATGGCGACGGCGGACTCAAGGACTTCGGCGACAACGGCGTCGTCGACGGGGCTCACGCTCTGCCGCTCGGCCACGGCTGTGACACCTGCCATGTTCCGGTGCCGATCACGCTCTACGACGCGGTCGCCAGTTACCCGGCGATCGGCGACGTCGTGTTCCCGTCGCTCGAGATGGTGACCATGCAGGGTCCGAGCAACATCTGCATCGCCTGCCACCAGGGGCGCGAGTCCGGCCTCTCGGTCGACGACGACATCGCCGCGAACCCCTCGGGTCCCTACAGCTTCGTCAACATCCACTACTACGCGGCCGGCGCGACCTTCTTCGGCGCCGAGACGCACGGTGGATACGAGTACACGGGGCTGCAGTACGCGGGCCGGAACAACTTCCCCTCCCACGAAGCGGATCAGCAGTCGTGCGTCGGCTGCCACATGCGCGGTGACATGAAGGATCACCGACTGAACCCCGCCGTGTCCGACTGCAACAGCTGTCACACGGGAGGAAGCTTCCAAACGCTGAGCGGATCGCCTTCGGCCAACTACGTCGCGATCCAGGCCACGCGCCCTCAGCTCCTGTCTACGATCCAGACCTACGCGTCGCGCACCATCGGCAGTCCCCTCGTGTACGACGCGCACAGCTACCCGTACTTCTTCAACGACCTGAACGGCAACGGCATCGCCGACCCGGACGAGCTCGGCTTCGCGAACCGCTTCCAAGAGTTCGACGCGGAACTGCTCAAGGCTTCCTACAACTTCCAGGTCGCCATGAAGGACCCCGCCGGGTACATCCACAACGGGGTGTACATCCGGCAGCTGCTGCACGACTCGTTGGTGAGCCTCGGTGTGGTTCCCAGCGTTCCCGCACCCGGGCGCTCGGGGTTCAATCTGTCCGCCGCCAACAAGTCCGAGCAGTGGCACACCAGCGGTCACGGTGACTCGACGGCCGAGGCCTTCCGTCACTGGGACGAGGACGGGGCGGTCCCCGACTCATGCGCGCGCTGCCACACGTCCAGCGGCTATGCCGACTACATCGACGACGGCACGGTTGCGGAAGAGGTCGGACTCAACGAGACGGTCGGCTGCAGTGCCTGCCACAACTCGTCGAACCTCTTCGCGGACGCCAGCACGCGCTACGACGACCTGATCGCGCACGGCGAGCTGGAACCGGTGAGCTTCCCCTCCGGTGCGACGGGGACGTTCCACGACGACAGCAACATGTGTGCGACGTGCCACCAGGGTCGCGCGTCCGGACTCTCGATCGACTCCGCCACGCCGAACTCCACGGTGCAGACGCCTGACTACGACTCGTTCAGCTTCATCAACCGCCACTACTACGCGGCTGGCGCGATCATGTTCGGTTCGGACGTGACGGCAGCCTACGAGTACGCCGGCCAGAGTTATGCGGGCTTCAACTCATTCGCCGGTCACGGCAACAGCAACAACTCCTGCGTCAGCTGCCACATGCGCGGCCAGAAGGACCACAGCTTCCTGCCGCAGGTCGACGATTGCAGTGATTGCCACCAAGGCATCGCGGAGTTCGAAGAGCTCGGCCTGCCGGACGGCATGGCCGACGTGGACTACGACGGCGACGGCAACGGAGAGAGCTTCAATGACGAGATCGTCGGTAGCTCCGCGAACCTCTACTTGGCCATCCAGGCCTACGCGACGGGGACGCTCGTTCCGAGTTCACCGATCGTCTACGCGCCTGGTTCCTACCCGTACTGGTTCATGGACACGAACGCCGACGGAATGGTCTCGCCCGGCGAAGACGTCTACAGCAACGGCTACAAGGACTTCGACCGTGAACTCCTGCGTGCGGCCTACAACTACCATGCGGCGCAGGACCCCTGCGGCGACATCCACAACTACAAGTACGTCCTGCAGTCGCTGTACGACTCCACGGACAAGCTCGACAACGGTGCGCTGGACGGCTCCGTGATCGGCACGCGTCCGTAGCGCTCCTCTGGAGCCTGACTCCGGCGGGCGCTCGTCGGAGTCGGGCGCAAGCACTCTGATGAGAGGAACGAGAACCCCTGCGCTTGCAGGGGTTCTCGTCGTACAAGAGCCGGGCGACACTCGTCGCTCGCGAAGAAGCGGGTTCACCTGGGCGTCGGCACGCCTGGACCGCGGCGCACCGGATCACGGCGAGGTCAGCTGCCGCGTACTTTGCGCAGGGCGGCCAGCAGGTCCTCGTTTCGGAAGGGCTTCTCGAGCAGCGTCCAGTCGTCGCCCAGTTGGCGCTTCAGCTCCGCGCGGCTGCCGGAGGCACCGGAGGTGAACAGGGCCGGCGTCGCGAGGCCCTCGTCGCGCCAGCGCTTGACGAACTCGGGGCCGCTGATGTCGGGCATCAGCACGTCGGTGATGATCAGAGCGAAGCTCGCGCGCTCTGCGGGTGAGATCTCGAGAGCCTCGTTCGCGCTCGAGACCGCGTGGACCTCGTAGCCGAAGGAGCGCAGCAGTCGAGCCATGAAGTGTCGCAGTACGTCGTGGTCGTCGACGAGCAGGACCGCGCGGCCGGCACCCTGGCCAAGCGCTTCCTCGCGGGCCTGGAACAGCGAGCGCGGACCATTGCGACCGAGGTCCAGCAGGGCTTCCAGGGTGCAGCGGCCCGCCGCGACCTGCGTCGTCAGGCGACCGCCGGAGCGCTCGATCACGCTGCGCGCGACAGCCAGACCGGGGCCCCCGGGCTCGACCGCCGTCGAGAGCGGATGGTCACCGTGCACGGAGATCCGCACGAGCCCGAGCGACGCGTCCTCGCCGACGCCGACATGGATGTGGGCGTCGACCGGCAGCACGCCGCGGACGGCGAGGACCATGCCGATCAGTGCCTGCTCGAGCTGCCGCGGGTCGGCGTTCACGCGGGGCGTCTCCGGGTCGACCTCGAGCGTCAGGCGAGTCGAGGGGTCGAGCAACCTCCGCAGCATGCCGACGGAGCGGCGCACGAGCGGCATCAGCTCGACCGGCTGCAGCTCCGGCTCGCGTTCGTAGGAGAGCGCGGCGAGTTGTTGGCCGAGAGAAGCTGCGCTGCGCGCTGCGGCGTGGATCTCTTCGAGGTGCGGCGTGGGGTCGCCGTGGCGGGCCTGCTGCATGGCGATCTCGGCGGAGCCGAGCATCACGGTGAGCAAGTTGTGGAAGTCGTGCGCGATCCCGCTGACGAGCAGACCTGCGGTCTGCAGTCGTTGCGCCTCGTCGTCGGACAGCGAACCGTCGTCGATCGTCGCCCGGACGATCAGTTGGGTGATCTGCTCCTCGCGGACGACGCGGCGCGCGGCGCCCTCGCGCGCGAGGATGTCGCGAAGCCTGTCGGCCAAGTCGGGCGCCCGCGGAAGCGGTTCTTCGGTGTCGTCGCTGCCCGGGGGAAGCCCCAACCAACGTCGCGCCGCGGGGTTCGCGAACTCCACGCGTCCCGAGCCGAGGCACTCTTCGAGCAACTCTTCGGTCGAGCATGCCGCATTCACCGGTCGCTGTAGGGCGATGCAGAACAAGGCTTCGGAGGCCTGGTCGAGCAGCGCGCGGAGCAGCTCGGGAGAGGGGCGGAGAGATGGCGGGGACGTCATGTCTTCGGTGATCCGGGACGCGATCGCCCCGAGAGCCCATGATCGACGACCCGCCTTCGCGCGGCAAGCGTCGAGCAGAGCCTTCGCTCACCGAGCCCTCGTCACGCCCCGAACCGGTTTTCGCAAGCGGCGCGACGCGGATGCCCGTACAACCGACCGGTCCACTTCCAACGCCGCCATGCTGAAACCCCTGACCCCCTTCCTCCTGCTGCTGGCCGCCTGCAGCGCCTCCAACGGCCCCGAGAACCCCACTCCGACGAAGATGAGCGACCGCGCGACCAACGGACCCGCAGATCCCGCACAGGAACTCGAACTCGCCACCTTCGGCGCCGGCTGCTTCTGGTGCGTCGAAGCCGTCCTCGAGCAGGTCGAAGGAGTGAAGTCGGTGACCTCCGGCTACATGGGCGGGCACGTCGACGATCCGACCTACAAGCAGGTCTGCGGCGGCGACACCGGGCACGCCGAGGTGACGCAGGTCGAATTCGACCCGAGCGTCGTCTCCTACGAGCACCTCTTGGCCTGGTTCTGGAAGCTGCACGACCCGACGACGCTCAACCGCCAGGGCAATGACGTCGGCACGCAGTACCGCTCCGTGATCTTCTTCCACAGCCCCGAGCAGGAACGCATCGCGCGTGCGTCGCTCGTCGCCGAAGAAGCGTCCTTGAAGCACCCCGGCCCGATCGTGACCGAGGTCAGCCCGGCCTCGACCTTCTACTCGGCCGAGGACTACCACCAGGACTACTACCGCGGCAACAAGGCGCAGGGCTACTGCCGGTTCGTGATCGCACCGAAGCTGGAGAAGCTCGGACTCGACCACTGAGCGGCGACGCGCGGCTCAGTGCACGAGCCCGCCGCCGATGAACTCGCGCAGCAGCGAGGTAGCGGGCACGTCGTCGGGCTGCACGGCGACGTAGAGGTCGAGCAGCTGCAACAGTCGGTACGCCGCCGGGTACGAGGCGTGTTCTTTGGGCACCTCGAGCAGACAGCGCTCGGCATGCACCTTCAGCACCGACGGTTCGTAGACCAGAGCCGTGTCGAAGACCGCGTCCGCGAGGTCCTGGTAGGGGAAGATGTGCAGGCGCTCTCCGCGACGCACCGAACGCCAACGCTCGATGGTCTCGGCAGCCGAAAGGCCGCGGTGCGCGCGGTCGCGGATGATGCGCCGCAGGAGGCGCAGATCCGAGGCGGGGAGGTGCGTCAGGTCGTCGATCGGCAGCGACGTCATCGGAGCCACATAAATGCGGAAGATGTCGGACGCGGGCAGCGATTCGAGCAACCGCGGGTTCAGGGCGTGCAGCCCCTCCAGGATCACGACGTCGTTCTCGCCGAGCTTCAGCCGCGTGCCGCCGTGCGGATCGCTGCGCCCCGTCAGGAAGTCGAATGACGCCGTCGTCACCTCCCGACCTTCGAGCAGCTGGCCGATCTGTTCCTGGAAGAGGTCCACGCGCAGGGCTGCGAGGGACTCGAAGTCGGGTTCGCCGGACTCGTCGCGCGGCGTGTCTTCGCGGTTGACGAAGTAGTCGTCCAGCGAGATGCCGACGGGCGTCACCCCGGCGACGCGCAGCTGGATCTCGAGCCGGTACTTCGAGGTGGTCTTGCCAGAGGAACTCGGGCCTGCCAGACAGATGACGCGCGCGGGGCGCGACCCGTTCGTGATCTGCGACGCGATGTTCAGGATCTGCTTCTCGTGCGCACCTTCGGCGACGCGGATCACCTCGCCGATGGTGCCCTCGATGCCGTGACGGTTCAGGTCCGCGAGGCTGGCGAGGCCGAACGGCTTCATCCACTTGCGCGGCGCGTCGGTGATGCGCGCGACGTGGTCGGCGATGGCGAGGGCCTGGGACTGCCACGTCGCTTCCTCGTACGCCGCGCCGCCTTCCTCGACGGGCTCGCGACCGATGGGCGGGGGCAGGAGCAGCAAGCCGTCGTGGTGCGCGCGCAGGATCGCGCCGCCGAAGGGCCGACTGTCGGGGAGCATTGCGCCGATGCTGAACGCGACGCGTTCGCCGTAGGTGACGAGCGGCACGGCGCGCTGGCGGTAGTGCTCGAGCAGGCTGGCGGCCTGCGTCCAGCCCTCCTCGATGAAGTACTTGCGGGCGTCGGGAACGGACCACCACTCTTCGCGCAGCTTCACGCCCTCGGCGACGAGCTCGTCGAGGCGTCGCGAGACCTGCGCGGCGAAGGCTTCCAGGTCGTCGACGCCGTCGACGGAGAGCAGTTGCCCGAAGCCCACGGACGGACCGCTCTTGACCCGCGAGCCCGGTCGCGCGCGATGCGCCGCCTCGATCGTCAGCAGGCAGAGGCTGCGCCGGTAGATGCGTCTGCCTTCGACGGAGGCCGTCGTCACCGGCGAGAGCGTGCAGTTCGAGCTGATGCGTGTCGTGAGCGGCGCGACGTGACGGTCGATCGTCGCGGCGACGACGAGCGCCCCGTCGACGTCGATCGGGAGCAACGCGCCGGCCGTCACGCCGGTCGCCGCCGTGCGGGCGACGTCGCCGATCATCACGGTGATCGACTTGGCGCGCGGCAGGTCTGGTTCGGGGAACAGCAGGGCCTCGAGCGCGCGTGGCCGCGCCTCGAGGATCGCGCGGAACTCGTGGATGAAGTGCTGGGACAGCATGCGCTCGAAGCGCAGGGCCACGCCCGGCTCGCGCTCACCGAGCTCCAGCATCTCGGCGAGCGGGAAGAGGACGACGCGGCAGGTGCCTTGCGCAACGGCTTCGAAGAGCGGCTCGCGCGCCGGCGCGATCGCGCTCATCGCGTCGAACAGACCTCCGGGGCCGACCTGCGCGAATGCGACGCCGTCGTGCAGCAGCAGCAGCTCGCCGGACAGCACGAAGCGCGCGCCGGGCGAATCGTGCGTCCCGTCGTAGACCGACTCGCCGTCGGGGTGCGAGTAGAGGCGCGCCAGCGGGAGGAGGCAGCGCAGGTCACCGTTCCGGACGCCCGCCGCCTCCAGCATGCGCTCGACCATGCCACGCAGCTCGTCGGTGATCTCGAGTCGTTGCATCTTCGTCCTCGGCCCGCGGTCGCCGGCTCGATCACGAGCGCCGTAGTCCGGCGGCCTTGGTCAACAGACGGTAGCAGAGTCGTGCGGCTCCACGCCGCGGATCCGTCAGCGCCGTGGCCCGGTAGCGTCCGACGCGGTGCAGCCAGTAGTCGACGACGGCGTCCTCGAGCGCGTCGTCCAGCGCGTACGCCGGGCGTCCGTGCGCGAGGGCGTCGAGCAGGCGCAGGAAGCCGACGCGCTTCATGCCGTCCATCCAGCGGAACATGCCGTCGCCCTCGCCCGGGGCGCCGACGACGGCGCGCTCTGTCGTGGACAGCTCGTGTTCCGCGTCGTCGAGTCGGAAGCCCACGAGCTCGTCCGTCGTTCCGAGCGCCGCGAGACGCCGATGTTCGCGGCCCGGGTCGTGGTCCGCGACGGGCAGGCCAGACCCCTCCGCGGAGAATCGTCCGACGCGGTAGTCGCGGGGTTCGCGGGTAGTGAACGACGCGCCGCCATCGAACGAGACGCGCCGACCGACAGCATCGCTGCGCGCGGCTCGCACGCGGGCGTTGCCGAGTACCGCGCGGGCCATCGCGACGCCGTGGTACGAGTAGGCGCTGTGGTCGAAATGGGCGCTCGTGAAGCGCTCACCCGTCGCGCGCAGCGGATCCCAGCACGGCAGCGTGAAGCAGTCCTCGGAAACCCACACGCGGCGAAAGGCTTCCAGGCGGTCGAGGTACCCGAGGTGCTTGAACAGCATGACGGGCGTCTCGATGAGCAGCTCGCACTTCGCCGGCACGTGGGGCGCGAGGCGTTGCAGCACGTCCGGCACCGCGGGCTTGGCCACGACCAGATAGACCAGGTCGACGTTGGCGAGCGTGTCGGCGTCGAGGATGTCGAGCGCGGTGACGTCGAACTCCTCCGTACCGTTCGTGATGCGCCTCGCGCGGCGCGAGGAGATCCCGGCGAGCTCCCAGTCGGTTGCAGACTTCAGCACGGGCAGCGCGGTCTCGAGGACGCGCTTGCCTGAGCCGACGATGTGGAGGCGCCGCTTCATGCGCCGCCGCCCGCGCCGAGGGTCGTCTTCAAGTGTTCCGCGAGCCGGATCGAGAGCGCGACGATCGTGAAGGTCGGATTCGCGCAGCCGCTCGTCGGGAAGACCGAGGCGCCGGCGCAGTAGAGGTTCTCCGTTCCGTGCACACGCAGGTCGGGGTCGACGACGGAGCGCTCCGGCTGCCTTCCCATGCGCGTCGTGCCGATGTGGTGCGAGGCGTCTTGGTCGATCGGCCAGGGCTCGGCGTGTTCCAGGTCGGACTCGAGCTCGCCGATGCCTGCGCGGCGCAGCTCGTCCGCGAGTGCTTCGTGGAGTTCGACGAGCGAGCGGCGGTCGAGCTCGGAGGGCGCGTGCGAGACGAGTGGCAGCGGGCGGCCATGCGGGTCGAGTTCGTCGGAGAGGCTCACGCGGTTCTCGGGGTCCGGCTGCATCTCCATGAAGTTCCGCAAGCGCACGCGGCGCACCGGCGTCTTCGCGCGCGCGGCGACGCGGTGGTAGACGTAAGCGCCGACCGCCGGCGCGTCGCGCACGACCCACCAGCAGAGCTTCAGCCACCCGAGCAGCCCCTTCCGCGCGTTCTGCAGGTCGGAGTCGTCGCCGGTCTCGGAGTAGTCGCGCAAGTGCACGACTTCCTCGCGGTGCCGGCGCTTCCAGAAGCGCAACAGGAAGACCGAGCGCTTGACGATCAGGACGAACGCCTCGACGCCCTCGCTGTCCGACCAGGCGAACAGCGGTTCGAAGCGCACGTAGCTGTTCAGTAGTCGCTGCTCGCGCTGTTCGTCCTCGCGCAAGCGCAGGCCGGCGTAGCCCGCGTAGCCGTCGCACAGGCAGCCGAAGTAGTACGGCAGCTCCTCGACCGGCCGAGCAAGGCGCAGGATGCCGTGGTAGTTCTTCGGGTGGTTCATCAGCCGTCGACCGACCTGGTCGTGCGCGTTGCCGAGCCCGTTCGAGAGCAAGAGGATGCGCGCGTTCTCGATGCCGCCCGTCGCGAGCACGAAGGCGCGCGCTTCGACGATCTCGTCGCGCCCCCCGCTGCTCTTCAGCCTCGCGCCGGTGACGCGACCCGCCGCGTGCTGCAGCTCGACGACGCTCGCGTCGAACAACAAGTCCGTGTCTTCGCGCTCGAAGACCGCACGCTGTTCCTTGCCGAAGTTCTGTGGTTCCTCCGCGGCGAGGAAGAGCTTCTCCTCGAGGCGCTCCCAGCTCGGCTGGAGCGTCGAAGCGACGCGCAGCCGCGCGAAGCCGCCCGATTCGAAGCGCGCCGCGCTGGGAAAGCGATAACGCTCCGCGGCGGCGCGGTAGTACGGATCGAGATCCTCGCGCCCGATCGGCCAACCCGAGTCCGGCACCCACTCCCGCACTTCGAAGTCGATCGCGTCGAGCGGGCTGGAGAGCCCGGCCCAGGTCGTGGAGGCGCCGCCGATCACCCGCTCGCGCGAGTAGTCCTTGACGTGGATGCCGCGGCTGCGGACTTCCTTCAGGGCGTCCGCGTGCGCCGTACGCTTCGCCCGGCCACTCTCCAGGACGCAGACACGCAGTCCTCGGCCGGCGAGCTCCGCGGCCACGGTGGCACCCGCCGGACCGGAGCCGACGATCGCCAGATCGTAGCTCTGTCCCGCACGCAGTCCGTCCCGGTCGAAGTCGATCAGCATCGACTGCGGAGGCTACTCAAGCGCGGGAGGCGAGGCGAGCCGCTAGGCGTCCGCACCCGGCCTTCCGTGGAGCAGCAGCGCGTGTGGAATCGGCGCTCGGGCGAGGCGCGAACTCAATAGAGCTCGCTGCGGTCATCGAGGTAGTCGCGCCACTCGTCCGGGGTCTCGAGTCCTTCCACGCCGGTGATCGTGAACAGCGCGCCGAGCGCGGCCCGGCGGACTTCGTCGGCGTGGTCGCCGAGCGCGTACACCAAGGCGTCGATCGCGACCGGAGAGCCGAGCTGCCGCAGGGCCTTACACGCGGTCAGGCGGACCTCTTCGTTCTCGTGGTCGAGAGCGGGCAGGAGGGCGGCAGCCAGCTCGTGCCTCCCGAGCGCGAAGCGTGTCGAGTCGCGGAGCTGTTCGAGGACGGGAGTCGGCGGGCCCGTCAGCAGGCGGTCGGTGAGCTTGTTCAGCATCTCGTCCACGGCGGCCCGCTCGCGCTCGAACCACACGCGCCAGACGCGCGTGTTCGGCGGCAGCTGGGTGCCCGCGATCCGGATCAGGCTCTTGTGGGCCGCGCCGCGCACGACCGCGTCGGCTCCGTCGAGCAAGCCGATCAACTCCTCGACGTGGTCCTCGTCGCGCAGCTCCCCGAGCGCGAAGCACGCCGCCTCCCGGATCCTGGTCTCCGAGTCGTCGAGGCGGTCGGCGAGGCTGTCGGCCAACGATGCGTTCAGCTGCGTGTCGAGCGAGGCGCCGATCAGTCGGACCTGCGCGATCGCCAGCAGCGCCCACTCGTCGCTCCAGGTGATCACGTCGCGGAGCAGCGGAAGCGCACGCGCGTCGCGGGAGTCCCCGAGAGCGAGCAGCGTCGACTCGCGGAGCGCGTCGGGGGCCGTCGGCCACTTGCGCTCGATCGCGACGGCGGCGTCGGGCTGCGTGACGAGGTGCTTCAGGCCGTCACGGAAGCCGGCGCGCAGCGCGGCCGTCGTGTCCTCGGCGCCTTCGTCGCAGGAGAGCGTGAACAGCAGGTCGACGTCGCTCGCGCTTCCGGCGCGGCCGTAGACGCGACAGGCGACGACCCGCGCGCGTTCGTCGGTGGCGCCGAGCAGGTCGCGGTCTGCGGCTTGGCGCACCAATTCCCGGGGCATGCGCTCGAGGGCGCCCAGCAGGATCGTCTCCTGCTGGATGCTGAGCCGTTGAGGCGCGTCCTCCGTCAGGGCGGGGATCTTCTCCGTCAGGAGCAGTTCCAGGCATAGGTCGACGCACTCGTCGGCGCCTTCGACGAGGAGGTCCTCGACCTCGTGCTTGGTCGGAGGTTCCTCGCCGCGCAGCGCGCGTAGTTGCTCGACTGCGCGGTCCGGAACCGAGAGGTTCTCGGCCGAACGCTCACTGCTCGCCGACGGTGCGATGAGCGCCGTGGCGAGCAGCAGGTGAGCGATGCGCTCGAACCGGTTCCTAGTAGCTCTGTTGCTCCTGACCATAACCGTTGTCAGCCGGCTCGAGACTCGGCGTGACTTGCTCTCCGGTGTGCGAGTAGGGGAGTTCGCGCCAGAACAGGGTCTCGACGGTGGGTTCCTCGTCTTCGTCCTGGTCCATCAGGTTCTCGTCGAAGTGGATCTTCGAGTTGCTGTCGAGGTGTACGCGACGCGCGACGATGGCGCCGAACAACTCGAAGTTGCTGTTGATCTCCACGTAGGCGTTCGGCGCGTAGATCGTGCCGTACATCTTCGCGTTCGAGTCGAAGTCGACGGCGTCCAGGTCGACCTCGTTGTCCGGGTCGATGACGTTGTCCGAGTTCAGGTTGAGCGTGACGTCAGCCGGGTCGAAGCTCGTCGCGGCCAGCATCGTGTTGCTGTCCATGATGAAGTCGTCGATCACGTAGATGTTCGCTCCGCCGTTCGAGGCGTCGATCCACAGCTCGGCGTTCGAGTTCAGCGTGGCCGAGTTGACGACGAGAGTGATCGGTCCGGTGACGTTCAGCGTGCTGTTCGACGAGATCGTGAAGTCGTCGAAGAAAAAGGTGCCGGGACCCAGCGAGCTGGTTCCGCTGACCGTGTAGTTGCCCGCGGAGGTTCCCGTCGGGATGTCGAGGGGCGGCATGTCTTGCAGCGCCGTCGCCGCGGCCGTGGCACCGCTCACCTCGGCGTTGCCGACGATCGAGACCGAGCCGGAGGGCCCCGGAGTCGCGTCGCCGTGGATGCCGCTGTTCTGGCGTAGGCCGATGTTGGCGTTCGATCCGACGTTACCGTTCTCGTTGGCCCAGCGGTCGTTGCCGGAACCGTTCACTTTCTGCGAGGCGTAGTCGCCGTCGCTGGAGTTGTAGCTGTCCACGAAAGCGTTCGAGTCCATCGTCACGCCCTCGTCGCCGAAGGCGGCGAACAGCGGAGTCACTTCGATGGTGCGCCGCAGCACCAACTGGAGCCGTACGCCGGATCGGTTGTCCAGACCGGTCGCGACGAGCGACGTGATGTCGTCCCCCAGGTCGACCGAGTCGACGAAGAAGGTCGAGCCGCCGAGCTCCATCGGATTGGCTTCACTTCCCACCGCGCCGATGCCGCCGGCCATGAAGTCGACGTAGGCGGCGTTCATCCCGGCTTCCGCGGCGAGCATCGCCGCCTGTTGTTCGCGCAGCGAGCGCGCTTCCTTGCTTGAAGCCGAGGTCGTGAGCATCAGCCCGAGCGAGATCGTCGCCGTCCCCGCGACGAGGAAAGCGGTCATCGCGAGGGCGGAGCCCCGCCTATTGTTGGCGTCCGTCCGGCAGTTGTCGATCGTGTTCATGTCTTGCCCCGTTCTCTAGTTCCTCATCCTGATCGACGTCTCGGCGGTACGGCTCACTCGCGTGCCGTCCGACGCCACGTCTTCGACGGACAGCCGCATCGTGATCAGGTTCCCATCCTGCACGAAGTGAAGTCCGGCCTCGTCCATCAGTCCGTTCCCGTTGTCGTCCGCGCCGTTGTTCAGCTCGCCGGCGAAGAACTCGGTGACGTCCGTGCAGATCACGACGCGTACCTGGTCCCCTTCACCGACGTTCTTCCAAAGCGCGACGACGCCTTCGTCGACGAGTCCGTCTCCGTCGTCGTCGACACCGTTGTCAGGGTCACGGGGATCCGACTCCCATGCGATGCTCGTGATGGAGCCCGGAACGAGGACCCCGTTCACCAGTCCGGCCGCGCTCAAGTACGTCAAGCTCGGGCTGTCCGGAGCAAGCGGCGTGAAGTTCGTGAACATGTTCATCACGACGGCGCGCTGCAGCTCGCGGGCGACGCGGTCCAGGCCGCGCCGAGCCCTGCTCTCCGCCTCGGTCTGCTGCGTCGAGGACTTCAACGCGTTGTTGCCCGTGGACTGAATCATCATCGCGAGCCCCGCCATCACGGAGACGAGGCTCATGCTCACCAACAGCTCCACGATCGTGAAGCCGGCGCGTTGTCCGCGCTGCATGCTCGGACGACGCATCAGATGTCCGCCAGGTAGGTCTTGAACTCGAGGCTCGCGTTGCCCGCGCGGCCGCGCCAGCGCAGGCGCACGGCGACGGGCAACAGCTGGTAGTCGCCGCTGTGGTCGAGGGCGTCGACGACGCCGTCGGCGTTCAGGTCGCGGGGCGTTCCGAAGCGGTCGTCGTCGAGGTCTTCGCGCAACATGAGGCCGCCCAATGCGTCGGGCGCCGTGGGGAACAGGATCTCGCCGACCATGCCGTCCACGTCACCTGCCTGCAGCTTGAGTCCCGTCACCACGAAGGACGCCGCGAAGACGTTGCCGGCGGCGGGATCGTCCACTGCCGTCGCGTTGTAGCGCGCGAAGACCTCGCTGAAGGTCTCCGCCTGCATCCGCTCGATCATCTGACGCGCGGCGTCGCGCGCGATGCCTTGCTCACGCTGCACCTGTCCAGCGGTGAGCGACATCAGGATCGCCTGACTGAACGCGAGCAGCGCGATGGTCAACACACTGAGCGAGACCATGACTTCGAGCAGGCCGAATCCCTCGCGACGGGGCACGCGGCGACGACGGAAGCGGCGGCCGCCGCGGTCCGTGAGGGGTGAAGGCTTGGGTCTCATCGTGCGATCGAGGGTGTCCTCTGCGACCCGGAGGCCGGGTGTCTCAGGGGGAGATCGGCAGGCGGGCCCCGCGGACCTGAAGAATTCGCATAGTGGAACTTACGGTCCGGATACACGACCTCCCGCGGCCCAGTCTGTGCCGGTTCGAGACAGGAGTCGACCTCAGGGCGTCAGCGCACTCGAGCGCTCGCGTCCGCTCAGTCCGTCGCTTCCCACTCCCAGAGGCTGACGATCCGCACCGGCAGGGCCGCATCGTCGAGTGCCTCCCGCGCCGTTCCGCGCAGCGCGTCGACGGTCGCTGGATCGGGCCGCCGCGTTCCCCCGACGCGGATCCGGAGCACGCGTCCATCGGCTTCGTGGAGCAAGGAGGCGTCGACGAGACGCAGGTCGTCGTCGAGTTGTTCGGCGAGGCGCTCTCGCACCTCGACGGTGACTTCGTCCGGCGAGATGTATCTGGGGCGGAAGACGATCAAGTAGAGACTGATGCCGCTGAGCAGTGCGATGAAGCCAGCGGCAACGCGCCTCGTCGTACGGCTGCCTTCCGTCACGTCGCGGATGCCGACGGCCCAGAGCGCGAAGGTCGTCGCCAGCACGATGGCGACTGCGTTGACGAGGAACAGCAGGATCGCGCCGCCCGCGAGGTCGAAGTCGCCGAGCGAGAGCGCCAAACCGGCCGTCGCGATGGGCGGGACCAGCGCGGCTGCGATCGCGACGCCCGGGAGTGCGGCGATCAGGCTGGGGCGCGAAGATGTGTAGGCACCGGCGAGGCCCGCGGCGAAGGCGATCACCAGGTCGATCAAGAGCGGCCAGTCGCGCGCCACCATCTCCGGTGTCGGGAGCTGGAAGCGCGGCACGGCGAAGCCCGACAGAAATCCGATACCCAGAGTCGTGAGGAAGCCGAGCAACACGGTGCGACTGGCGAGCCGCAGTAGCCGTGGATTGCCCTGGACCATCGCGAGGCCCATGCCGAGCAGCGGCGTCATGAGCGGCGCGACGAGCATCGCGCCGATGATCACGGCCGCGGAGTTCTCGATCAGGCCGGCCGAGGCGATGACGGTCGAGAGCGCCATCAGCGCGAGGAAGTCGAAGTCCCAGGCGGAGTTCGATTGGACGCGTTCGAACAGCCCGATGCGTGCGTCGCGCTCGAGTTGCGGAACGGACGTCTGCAGCCACGCCTCGACCTGGCGCTGCACGCGCCCACGGATCGGGATCGCGGCACGGACGAAGGCGATCGTGAGGGAGTCGTCCGACTTGAGCAGGCGTTGCCCGATGGTGCCCCGCAGCCGTTGCCCGATCGCGCCGAGCTTCGACGTGCCCATGAGGATCAAGCCGACCTCGCCGGCATCCGCGGCTTCGCGGATTCCGACGTGCACGGAGTCGTGGACCCGGACGAGGGGGGTCACGCGCGTGGCGCGCTCGTCGAGCGCGTGCGAGAGGATGCGGTCGAGGATCCGCCGGCCGACGTACTGCGCGTCGGTACCGATCGCGGGTTCGACGACGAGGGCGAAGAAGCACTCGTCATCGGGGGTCATGGCGTCGGCGAGTCGCAGCGCGGCCGCGCAGTGCGGACCGCGCGCGCAAGGAACCATGACGGTGTTCGACGTCGTGGCTTGGTTACCGGTGCGGATCAGCACGATCTCGCACGACACGCGCCGCAGCAGGTGGCGGCGGCGCGAGCTGGACTCCGCGTCCTCGCCTTCGACGGTCTGGCGCGTCGCGACCAGCAGTACGGGCTTCACTTCGCGCAGGTGCAGCACGAGTTCCCCGATGCCGCCGGCCATGGGCAGGAGGAAGGCGCTGACGCTGGGCGGCAGCGCTTCCTCGGGTTGCTCCGCTTCCTCCTTCGGCTCGGCCTCTTCCGCCGGAGGCTCGGGGACGCGCCACGCGCCGAGGTGCTCGTCGAGCTCGGCCGCGATCTCTCGCCCGATGCCGTCCGCGGTCAGGTCGACCGCCGTGGGGCCCTCGGCCTGCTTCGCCTCGCCGCGAATCAGGATCTGCAGCTCGTCGCCCCGCGCGGCGGCGATGCGCAACGCCCACGGGAGCTGGAGATCGAGCCGCGCGCTCGAGTCGGCGTAGATGATGGCGGTGCCCATGCCGTGGCGCGCATTGGACCACAAGGCGTGTCGTCGAGCGAGCGGAGCGGCGTGCTGGCAATCCCGGGCGAGCCCTGCGACAGTCCGCGGACTCGCTCTCCGCTCGCCCCTCGACGAATCGATGACCGCCCTGCGTCTCCCGCTGCTCCTCGCGCTCGGCCTCGCCGCCGCGCCGTTCCGCTCGTCTTCCCGCGTCGAGGCGCCGGACGCGAAGGAGGTCAAGCAGCTCATCGCCGAGTACGTCGAGCTCGACGGCCGCAACCGCGCCGGAATGGAGCGCCAGGACGAGATCCTCGCGCGCCTCGACGAGCTGCCCGCGCTCACGGACCGCGACCGCAAGAAGTGGTCGGACGAGATCGAGAAGCGCTGGGAGAAGGGGCCGAAGCTCGAGAAGAAGAGCGGACTCCACTACTTCTGGGAGGACGCGTCGAAGGGGCTCTACATCGTCGGCGGCGAGTCGAAGCGTCCGAAGGGACTGTTCGTCGGGATGCACGGCGGCGGCGTTGGCGCCGGTGATGCCGGCTCGAGCGCTTCGAACTGGAGCGCCGCGGCGAGCGCGCAGGACTGGGTCGGCATCTTCCCCGAGGTGCTCGAGAAGACCGAGCGGGGCTGGACCGACTCCGGAACGGAGGAGTGGGTGATGGAGCTCGTCGAGCGCGCTTGTCGCACTTGGAAGATCGACCGCGATCGCGTCTTCTTCGGCGGGCACTCGATGGGCGGCTACGGCACGTGGACGCTCGGCGGGCACCACGCGGACCAGGTCGCGGCGTTGACGCCTTCGGCCGGTGCGCCGACACCGGTGCGCAACGCGGAAGGTGAGTTGATCGACGTCGAGGAGGGCGTCGTTCCGAACCTCCGCAACGTGCGCATCGTGATCTACCAGAGCGACGACGATCCGAACGTGCCGCCGGACGCGAACCGAGCCGCGGTGCAGGCGCTCGAGCGCGCGCGCGAGCGCTGGGGCGGCTACGACTTCGAGTATTGGGAAGTCAGTGGGCGGAAGCACGACCTGCCGCCGGGCGGGACGACCGACTTCCTGGCGCGCGTCGCCGATCGCCGGCGCGACGCGCGCCCGGAGAAGCTCGTCTGGCAGCCGGTGCTCGACTGGAAGCGTCAGTTCTACTGGCTGTGGTGGGACGAACCGCTGCGCAATGCGATCGTCGTGGCCGAGCTCGACCGCGAGGCGAACGAAGTGCGCGTCGAGTCCGAGCAGTCGCTGAAGGGCCTCTCGGTGCTCCTCGACGAGCAATTGCTCGACTTCTCGCGGGAGGTCGTCGTGCGCGTGAACGGGGCAGTGTGCTTCCGCGGAACGCCGCGCCCCAGCCTCGCGGTCCTGCTCGCGACGAGCGGCGGAGTCGACGCCGCGCGCACCTACGTCGCGCGCGTCCCCGTCGGCGACTGAACGCCGCCCGCTCGTTCCGCCGCCGGAACACGTCCGCCGGAACGCGAAACGCTGCAAGGCCGGGAATCGCGCGCTGCGCGCCGGAATCCGCGTTCGGTGCCTTGGCATCGGCCTTGCGAAGGGGGGACTCGTGCCCGTGGAAAGCGCACTTCCTCAACCCTTCTCGTCATGCAAACGAAGCGAATCATCTCAGCCTTGATCCTCGGCGGCCTGCTCGCGGTGCCGACGACGGCCACGTTCCACGGTGGGCAGTATCCCGGCCCCGGCGACATCCCCCCTCCCGGCGGAGGCAGCGGCGGCGGTGGCGGCGGCTCGCGCCCGACTCCCGGCAGCGGCACTCCCGGAAACCCCGACACGGGCAGCCCGCCCTCGCCGACCACGCCGAACGGCGGCGCGCCGGCTCCGCCGACGGGCAGCGGTCCCAACCCCAAGACCGGCGGCGGCGGCGACACGACCGACTGGACCGACTGGCAGTACTGGTGGGCGTTCAACCGCGCGCCCTACCTCGACCTCAAGTCCCACGTCCACGGCGGATCGACGACGGGCGACGACGGCTTCTTCATCGGCTTCGGGCAGGAGAAGACGCGCGGGCTTTCGCTGGCGCCGAGCCGCGCGACGCTCGAAGAGAAGGTGCTGCCCGTCTTGATCGAGGCGATCACGAACGAGCGCGACAACGACGTCGTGACGGCTGCGATGGTCGCGGCAGCGAAGATCGGCGACCGCGTCGGCGAAGACGGTGAGAGTCCCGTCTGCCGCGCGATCAGCACGCGCTTGACGGACCCCGTGCAGGAGATCGCGGAGACCGCCGTGCTTTCGCTCGGCATCCACGCATCTCCCGACTCGCTCGACGAGATGGTCGCCATCGTGCTCGACGAGCGCGATGGCCGACGACTGATCGGGAGCCCCGAGTCGCCCGTCAACCAGCGCACGCGCTCGTTCGCGGCCTACTCGCTCGGCCTGATCGGCTACGCGAACAGCGATCCCGAGCTGCGCCGTGAAGTCGTCCGCGTCCTGTTCCAGGTCCTGAACGGGCCGCGCGAGGCGACGAGCGACCTGAAGGTGGCCGCCGCGATCTCGATCGGGATCGTGCCGCTGGACCCGCTCGAGGGCGTCGAGGGTGCGGAAGACGCAAAGCCGTGGGACTCGCGTCGAGACCAACTCGAGGCGCTGATCGCACTGCACGACGCGGGCAAGCAGTCGAAGCTGCGCGACGTCGAGCGCGCCCACCTCGGCCGCTCGATGGTGCGACTCTGCGAAGGCGCGCCGGACGGACTCCGCGAGGCGGTCGGTGAGTCGCTGATCAAGGCGGTCGGCAACCGCACGCGCAACGAGTCCGCGGTGATGCGTCAGAGCGCGGTGCTCGCGCTCGGCCGCCTTGGCGACTGCGACGAAGACCCGCTCGACGTCGCGATCCGCGCGGCGCTGCAGCGTGGGCTCAAGGATCCCGACCAGCAGGTGCAGGCCTTCTCGCTGATCGCGATGGGGCAGGTCGGCGGCCGAGTCGGTCTCGACACTGCGGCCGAGGAAGCGGGGCGCGCGGACCTGCGTCGCGTACTCGGCAGCCAGCTCGCGAGCGGCAAGCGCCGCCGCCCGTGGGCCGCGCTCGGGATCGGCATCATGGAGCGCGAGCTCGCCGACGCGGGCGCCGCGGTCTCGGCGCCGCAGCTGGACGCGCTCGAGTCCTCACTCGCTTCGACGCGTTCGGGTAACGAGGTCGCCGCGTACGCCTTGGCGCTAGGCATCGCCCGCGTGCACGGCAGCTCGGACGCGCTGCTCGAACAGCTCGGCAGCCAGTCGGACGACGTCGTGCGCGGACACATCGCGGTTGGCCTCGGGCTGATGAACGCGACGGGCGCGACGGAGCGCATCCAGGAGATCCTCGCCGACTCGAAGTACCGCGCGGCGCTGCTCGAGCAAGCCGCGATCTCGCTGGGACTGCTCGGCGACCGCGGCGTCGCGCGCAAGCTCGCGGAGATGCTGCGCAAGGAAGCGAAGAGCCTCGCGAGCCAAGCCGCGATCGCCTCCGCGCTCGGCTTCATCGGAGACTCGGGCTCGATCGACCCGCTGCTCGAGATGGTCTACGACGACGACGAGAAGCTGACCGACCGCGCGCGAGCCTTCGCGATCGCGGCGCTCGGCATCGTCGGCGACAAAGAACCCTTCCCGTGGAACACGAAGCTGTCGGTGGACCTGAACTACCGCGCGAACGCGTCCACGCTGGTCGAGGGGGGCAAGGGGGTGATCGAGATCCTCTGACGCGCAGCCCCTGGAGTCGGTGCGGTGGGCGGCGGTAGGCTCTGGCCTCCGCCGCCCGCTGCATCCCATGGGAGACACGACGCAAGTGCTCGACTGGTTCGAGCTGGGAGTGGGCCTCTTCGGAGGCCTGGCTCTGTTCCTCTACGGAATGGAGTCCATGACCGGCGCGCTGCAGGCCGTCGCCGGTGACGGGATGCGCGCCGTCCTCGCGCGGCTCAGCAAGAACCGCTTCGCCGGGGCGCTCACCGGCGCGATCGTGACGGCGGTGATCCAGTCGTCGTCCGTGACGACGGTCCTCGTGGTCGGCTTCGTCTCCGCGGGCTTGATGAGCCTGCAGCAGACGGTCGGCATCATCATGGGCGCGAACGTCGGCACGACGATCACGGCGCAGATCATCGCGTTCAGGGTCACGGACTACGCGCTGATCATGGTCGCGCTCGGGTTCTTCACGAACTTCACCGCGAAGAAGGAGGTTGTGACGCGCTTCGGTGCGATGCTGATGGGGCTCGGCCTGGTCTTCTACGGCATGGGGCTCATGAGCACCGCGACGACGCCGCTGCGGAGCTACGAGCCGTTCGTCGACGCGATGGCGACCATGGACCGCCCGCTGTACGGCATCGGCGCGGCGGCCTTGTTCACGGCACTCGTGCAGAGCTCGTCGGCGACGACCGGCATCGTGATCGTCCTGGCGACGCAGGGCTTCATCAGCCTCGAGGCGGGCATCGCGCTGGCGCTCGGTGCGAACGTCGGCACGTGCGGTACCGCGCTACTCGCCTCGGTCGGGAAGCCTCGCGTCGCGCGGCAGGCGGCCATGGTGCACGTGATCTTCAATGTGCTCGGCGCGCTTCTCTGGGTGGGGTTCATTCCTGACCTGGCGCAGGTCGTGCGAGAACTCTCGCCCAGCTTCGACGGCTTGCCGGCGGCGGAGCGCTTGGCGGCCGAGACCCCGCGCCAGATCGCGAACGCACATACTCTCTTCAATCTGAGCAACCTGCTGCTGTTCATCCCCTTCACCGGTCTGGTCGCCAAGCTCGTGCTGAAGCTCGTGCCCGACCGACCGGCGCCCGAGATTCCGCGCACGAAGCCGGAGTTCCTCGACGCGATCTACCTCAAGACGCCCGAGCTCGCCGTCGATCGCGTGCGACTGGAGCTCGGTCGCATGGGATGCATGGTGACCGAGGCCGTGCGCCGCGCGGACCTGCGACGCAGTGGAGAGCAGGAGCGCGACGCGCTGCGATCGTCGTGTCGAAGCATCCAGGAGCTCCACGACGCCATCATCGGGTACATCCGTCAGCTCTCGCAGGGCGACCACTCCGAGAAGGTCGGGCGTCGGCTCGAGCGCTTGCTCGAAGCGTCGAACCACTACTACTCGATCGCCGACACGATCCTGTTGCGCTTGATCCCGATGGACCAGGAGTGGATGGCGCGCGGGTTGAAGGCGAGCCAGGAGACCGTCGTGATGTTCCGCGAGTTCCACGTCGCCGTCGTCGAGATGCTGCGGGACGCGACGATCGCGGTGGAGCAGCAGGACGAGCAGCTCGCGGCCGAGCTCGTGAGCCGCAAACACGACGTCTACGAGCGGATCGCGAAGCTGCAGGCGCGGCTCGCGGATCGTCTCGCTTCGCCTGATCCCGACCGCATCGTCGTCTATCGCCTGGAGAGCGCGTTGGTCGAGGAATTGCGTCACATCTTCTACTTCGGGCGGCGCATCGCGAAGAGCGTCGTCAGTCAGGTCCAAGAGGCGCCGGATCCCGGCGCGGTGACGGTGTGACGAGATGCTGGACGACATAGTAGTCGGGAACGAAGTCTCGAAGGACGAGTACGAGCGGGTCGTGCCCGCGTTGCGAGAAGAACTCGTCGAGCTGCAGTACGAGCTCCGCGACCGCGGATTCGCCGTACTCGTTCACCTCGTCGGGACCGACAGCATCGGCTGCGAAGAGATCTACGACCGCCTGCACGTGTGGATGGACGCACGCTATCTGCGGTCCGAAGCCTTCGACCTGGCGAGCGAGGAGGAGCGCGAAAGGCCGCTCTTCTGGCGCTACTGGCGCGCGTTGCCACGCCACGGACTGGTCGGCATCCACTACGGCGCGTGGTCGCTCGCCGCGTTGGCCGGCGTGCTGCGCAAGACGCTCGACGAGCAGAGCTTCGACGCGCGCATCGAGCACGTGCAGCGCTTCGAGAAGACGCTCGTCGACGACGGCACCCTGCTCGTGAAGCTCTGGTTGCACGTGCCGAAGAAGGTCTTCAAGCAGCGGCTCGACGAGGCGGCGTCCGATCCAGCCACGTCCGCCTTCGTGGACCAGCGCGACTGGAACATCCTGGAGAATTACGACGAGCTGATCCCGAGCGCGGAGCGCTACATCAGCCGCACCGACACTGCCGCGACGCCCTGGACCCTGATCGAGAGCTCGGACGCCCGCCACCGCGACCTGACCGTGGCGCGCACGATTCGCGACGCTCTCCGCGCACGGCTCGACGCGCTCGACGAACGCGCGTCGGCCGCGGCGCCGGTTCGCTCCGAGGACGAGTCGCGCAACGCGTCCGCCAGCTTGCTCAGCAAGGTCGACCTGTCGTCCGAGCTGGAGAAGCGCGAGTACAAGCGCCGGCTGGTGAAGCTGCAGGCGCGGCTGCACGTGCTGAGCGCGCGGGCGGCGTCGAAAGGCGTCTCGACCGTCTTGGCCTTCGAGGGCTGGGACGCGGCGGGCAAGGGCGGAGCGATCCGCCGGATCACGAACGTCGTCCGCGCCCGTTTCGTGCGCGTGGTGCCGATCGCGGCGCCGACCGAGGACGAGCTCGCGCACCACTACCTCTGGCGCTTCTGGCAGCACCTGCCGCGCGCGGGCCGCATGCTGATCTTCGACCGCTCCTGGTACGGCCGCGTGCTGGTCGAGCGCGTCGAGGGCTACGCCGCGGAGGCCGACTGGCGGCGGGCGTACTCCGAGATCAACGACTTCGAGGCGTCCCTGGCCGAGCACGACGTCGTGTTCTTGAAGTTCTGGCTTCACATCAGCGAAGAGGAGCAACTGCGCCGTTTCAAGGAACGAGAGGCGACCGGCTACAAGCGCCACAAGATCACCGAGGACGACTACCGCAACCGCGCGAAGCGCGCCGACTACGT
This sequence comes from Planctomycetota bacterium, assembly GCA_020638835.1. Taxonomy (GTDB): domain Bacteria; phylum Planctomycetota; class UBA1135; order UBA1135; genus JACKHV01. The sequence goes on from JACKHV010000006.1 coordinate 174,178, forward strand.
CACTGCCGTCGACGAGATGGTCAGGCGCACGAGCACCGATGTCGCCCCTTGGCACCTGATCGCAGCGGAGGACAAGCGCTGGGCGCGCATCCAAGTCCTCGAGCGCCTTTGCGAGGCTCTCGACGAAGCTCTCTAGCCGCCCTGGGCGAAGACCTGAGTGGACCGGTCGGGCAGCTCGAGCTCTCTGCGCGGTCGAGTCCCTGGTTTCGCGCGAAGGTCGCGAACGGGGTTCTGCGGGACGCGACGCGCAATCAAGCTGCCGCCACCGAGCAGCTGACGACAAGGCGCGAAGAAGAACGAACCACGGTTCGGCGTGGCCGACCGATCAGAAGTAGGAGTCGACCGCTAGCTTTGGCTTCCAGCCGAAGGGCGGCCTTCGGCCGAGAACGCTTCGGTTGAGGCGCGGCCGGAGGCGGCGAAGCCGTCGGATGGTCAGCTGTCTCCGGCGCGCCAAGCTGGCCGCCCTAGGGTCTCTTCTCTAGGGCTCGAACTCGCCTGGGCGTGATTTGTTCTTCTTCGCGTCTTTCACGGCTTCGCGCGCCCCACTCTTCTTGACCGCGCGGGCGGTTTCGGCCGCCCGTGCGTTCACTCGAGCGGGCAAGCCGGGGGACGGAGGTCAGCGCGTCGGCTGTTGCTCGGGATGGTCCTCGTTGTCGGTCTCGGCGCGCTGGGATTCCATGCGGCGGATGGCGGCGGCGAGGTCCCAGGCGTCGTCGCTGGGTTGGGGGCGTTCGTCGAGGTCCTTCTTCATGACCGCCTCGATCTGGCGGATGCGCTCGCGGGCGAGGCTGATGTACGCCTGGCGGTCGTGGCGCATCGCGTTCAGCTCGCGCAGGTCCTGTTCTTCCTTGCGGCGGAAGCGGCGTGAAGCGCGGCGGGCGCGGTAGCCGCGGACGCCGAGGGTGCGCAGCGCTTCGACGGAGAGTTCGAGGGAACTGTCGAGCGTCTCCTGGTAGACGTGCTCGACGCCGGCGTCCAGCAACTCGTAGGCGTGGTTGCGCGAGCACGCGCGCGCGAAGATGCGGAGGTCCGGGTAGCGAGTCTTCACCGTGCGGACGATCTCCAGCGACTTCTCGACACCAGCCACGGCGACGACGATCAGCTTCGCCTGCGCGGCGCCGGCGGCGTCGAGCACGTCGGTGCGCGACGCGTCGCCGTAGTAGACGGAGAGTCCCAGCTGGCGCAGCAGCTCCACCTGGTCCGTGTCCACCTCGAGCACGGTTGCCTCGACGCCGTTGGCGCGCAGGAAGCGCCCGACGATCTGCCCGAAGCGCCCGAAGCCGGCGATGACGACCGGGTTGACGCTGTGGATCTCGTCCATTTGCTCGGCGTCGGGGGAGCGGTCCTTCGCCGATGACGGGATCCACCGCTCGTTGATCAGGACGAGCAACGGACTGAGCGCCATCGAGACGGCAACGACCGCCATCAGGGGGTTCGACAGTGACTCCGGCAGCACGAGCGCGCTCGTCGCGAAGGACAACAACACGAACGCGAACTCGCTGCCCTGCGCCAAGGAGAAGCCGAACAGTCGGTTCTGGTCGGGGGAGAGACCGAACGCACGGCCGAGCATCAGCAGGACCACGAGCTTGACGGCGACCAGTCCGAGGACGGCACCAACCATGCGGACGGGGTGATCCGCGAAGAGGCCGAAGTCGATCGAAGTTCCGACGGCGATGAAGAACAGGCCGAGCAGCAGACCCTTGAAGGGTTCGAGGTTCGTCTCGAGCTCGCGGCGGTACTCGTTGTTCGCGAGCACCACGCCGGCGAGGAACGCGCCGAGCGCGGGGCTCAGCCCGAGCCCTTTCATCAGTACCGCGGTGGCGACGACGAGCAGCAGGGCCGCGGCCGTGAACACCTCTCGCAACCCGCTGCGCGCGATGAAGCGGAACAAGTAGCGGGAGAGGAAGCGCCCGACGAGCACGATCCCCGTCATCGCGCCGAGCACCGCCGGCGTCTCCCAACCCGGCGGGATCCTGTCGATCAACAGGCCGGTGGAATGCGGCGCGGCGACCGCGGCGCCGATCGCCAGTGTCGGCATCACCGAGAGCATCGGAATGACCGACATGTCTTGGAACAGCAGCACGCTGAACGCGCCGCTGCCGCCGGCCGTGCGCAGCTGGCCCTTCTCGTGCAGCGTCTGCAGCACGATGGCCGTCGACGAGAGCGACAGCGTCATGCCGACGGCCGCGGCCTGCGCGGGCGGCAGGCCGACGGCGAGCGCGATCCCCGCCAGCACCAACGTCGTCACGACGACCTGCGTCCCACCGAGCCCGAGGATCGGCTTGCGCAGCTTCCACAGCCGCCGCGGATCCAGCTCGAGGCCGATCAGGAACAGCAGCATGACCACGCCGAGCTCGGCGAAGTGCATCACGTCCTGGCCCTCGTCGCCGACGAAGTGGAGCACGGAGGGCCCGATGATCACGCCGCCGATCAAGTAACCGAGCACGGACCCGAGGCCGAGTCCGCGCGCGATCGGAACGAACAGGACCGCGACCGAGAGGTAGACGACGGCTTGCGCGAAGAAGCTCTCTGCGTGCATCTCAGGCGTCGGCGGGAGTGTGCGGTTCGGGGTTCAGCAGCTGGACCGGCGCGGTGGGATCGACGGGGCGCGTGCGATCCCGCAAGCCGATCAGGGCGGCGCGATACTCCGCGGCGGCGGCCTCGATCTCGAGCGGCCCGATGCGGTGCGTGCCGTGCAGAACGAGCGGCGGCAAGTAGTTCATCCCGCAGAGGCGCGCCGTCTGTTCGAGCGGCACGAGGAACTCGCGCATCGTGAAGTGGTTCCCGCCCTCCACGCAGTAGCTCTCGCGGCGACCGCCGGTCGTGACGACGGACAGGGCTTCCTTGCCCGCGAGAGCTTCCCCGCCGGGCCCGTACGCCCAGCCGATCTCGAGCACCAGATCCATCCACTCTTTCAGCAGCGCGGGGGTGCTGTACCAGTAGAAAGGGTGGTGGAGGACGATCAGGTCGTGCTGTTCGCAGAGCGCCTGGTCGCGGGCGACGTCGATCTCGAAGTCCGGGTAGGCCTCGTACAGATCGTGGACGGTGACGCCTTCGAGGTCGTGCACCGCGTGGATCAGCCGGCGGTTCACGCGCGAGCGTTCGAGCGCGGGGTGCGCGAAGAGGATCAGGATCCGACGGGGTCCGAGCGAGCTCATGGCCCGCGGATCCTAGCAGCCCGGATACACGGTTCTAACGCGGTTCCGGCCGCGATTCGCGCGGGCGGCGAGCGGACTCCGGAGACAAGGGAATGCCCCAACGTGCTGGCCGGCACGCTGGGGCACTATCAGGAGTGTTCACTTCGGCATGCGTTGACCGAGGCGGACGCGCGTCTCTATGCGAGCGCCGCGCCGAGACTACCGACGGGCTTCGAGAAGACCGCAACGCGAACGAGTCCGATACCGACGTCCAACTCTGAGAGTCGTGCTTGCGCGATGTTCACGCGGGCGCCGAACGAAGCTCGCACTCGCCGAACGTGTGTGCGCTTCGCGCCGGTCGAAACGTGCGCGTTCGAACACGCGCGCATCGCGCGTCGCGCAGCTAACAATGTTCGGTGCGAACGCAACGCAAGCAGTCCGATTGCACTCCCGAATCGCTGCGTATCTCCGACCGATG
>JACKHV010000007.1 GCA_020638835.1 Planctomycetota bacterium
GCATCGAGCCGACCCACGCGGTCGCCAACTTCGGCGAGCTGCGCACGCTGCTGCGCGAGTCGTACGACGTGCCGGTCTGAGGAACGTACCGTGCCGTAACTACTTCGACCGCGATCGGCGCGCGGAGGCCTCTGCGCGACGATCGCGGTCGAAACAGTTACGGCACGGTACGTTCCTCAGACCTCCAACAAATGGCACGCCGCCGTGTGCCCGCTCTCGACCGGGATGTGCGCGGGGTACTCGACCTTGCAGCGCGCCACGGCGACCGGGCAGCGGTCGTGGAAGTGGCAGCCTTGCGGCGGGTTGATCGGGGAAGGCACGTCGCCGGTCAGGGGGATGTGCTTCTTCTTGCGCGTCGGGTCGGGGCTCGGGACGGAGGAGAGCAGCGCTTGGGTGTACGGGTGACGCGGGTTGCCGAAGATCTGCTTCGAGGTGCCGATCTCGACGATGCGGCCGAGGTACATCACGGCGATGCGGTCGGAGATGTACTTCACCACCGACATGTCGTGCGCGATGAAGAGGTACGAGAGGTCGAACTCCGACTGCAGGTCCTTGAGCAGGTTGATCACCTGCGCCTGGATCGAGACGTCGAGCGCCGAGACGGCTTCGTCGCAGACGATGAACTTCGGGCCGAGGGCGAGCGCGCGCGCGATGCCGACGCGTTGGCGTTGGCCGCCGGAGAACTCATGCGGGAAGCGGTTGCGCGCGTCGGCCCACAGGCCGACCTTGACCAACAGCTCGGCGACGCGGTCGTCGAGGTAGGCCGGATCGCACAGCTTGTGCACCTTGAGCGCCTCGCCCACGATGTTGCCCACCGTGATGCGCGGGTTCAGGCTCGAGTACGGGTCTTGGAAGATGATCTGCAGGTCGCGGCGGTACCGGCGCATCTCGCTGGTCGAGATGTCGAAGAGGTCGACCTCGCGGTCCACCTTCGGGCGGTAGATCGCGGTCCCGCAGGTCGGCTCGATCAGACGCAGAAGCGTGCGCCCGGTCGTCGTCTTGCCGCAGCCGGACTCGCCGACCAGGCTGAGCGTCTCCTTGCGGCCGATCTCGAAGGACACGTCGTCGACGGCTTTCACGTCCCCGACGTGGCGCTGGAAGACGCCCTTCTTGATCGGGAAGTACTTCTTCATGCCGCGCACTTCGATGAGCGGCGCGGTGGACTTGGCGGCGGGCGCGGCCGGCTTCGCGTGTTCGATCGTCATCGGCAAGTCGGTGAGCACTAGAGCTTCGCCGCCTCCTCCAGGTGGTGGCACGCGACGGTGTGTCCGGGCGCGTCCGCGAGCGGCACGAGGGGCGGTTCTTCCGCCGCGCACTTCTCCGTCGCGAGCGGACAGCGCGTGCGATAGCGACAACCGCTCGGGAAGTGGAAGGCCGACGGCACGATGCCGGGGATCGTGTAGAGGCGCTCGCCGGGCTCCGCGAGGTCGGGGAGCGAGCGCATCAGGCCGATCGTGTACGGGTGGCGCGGCTTCGCGTAGAGATCCTCGACGCCGGCGTACTCGACGACCTTACCGGCGTACATCACGGCGACGTGGTGCGCGTTCTCCGCGACGACGGCGAGGTCGTGCGTGATGAGCAGCACGCTCATCCCCTCGCGCTCCTGCAGTTCCTTGATCAGGTCGAGGATCTGCGCCTGGATCGTCACGTCGAGCGCCGTGGTCGGTTCGTCCGCGATCAACAGGCTCGGGTTGCAGATCATCGCCATCGCGATCATCACGCGCTGGCGCATGCCGCCCGAGAGCTGGTGCGGGTACTCGTCGATGCGCTGCCTGGGGCTCGGGATGCCGACCTTCTCGAGCATCTCGATCGCCCGCGCGCGCGCGGCCTGCTTGTCGAGGCCCTCGTGCAGGATGACGGTCTCCATGATCTGGTTCCCGACCGTGAAGACCGGGTTCAGGGCCGTCATCGGTTCCTGGAAGATCATCGAGATCTCATTGCCGCGGATCTGGCGCATGCGCTCTTCGTCCGCCTGCAGCAGGTCCTCGCCGCGGAACAGGATCTGTCCGCCCGCGAAGAAGCCTGGCGGTTGCGGCACGAGCTGCATGATCGAGAGGCTGGTCACGGACTTGCCGCAACCGGACTCCCCCACGATACCGAGGGTTTCGCCCTCGAGCACCTTGTAGTTCACGCCGTCGACGGCGCGCGCGATGCCTTCGTCGCCGTGGAAGTGTGTGCGCAGGTCGCGCAGCTCGAGCAGGACTTCGCGCGGCTTGCCGCTCGTGGCGTGCGCCGACTGCGGCGCGGTGTTCGTTCCCGTCATCTCGTGGACCTCTAGTTCTTGCGCGTCTTGGGGTCCACGGCGTCGCGGAACGCGTCGCCGACCTGGTTGTAGCAGGTGATCGTGATGAAGATCAGCAAGCCGGGGAAGACCTGCACCCACCAGTGCTCGGGCGCCTTGGACTCGTTGATCAACGAGCCCCACGACGCGATCGGCGGCTGGATGCCGAAGCCGAGGAAGGACATCGTCGACTCGGTCAGGATGCCGGAAGCGACCGCGAAGGCGCCGGCGACGAGCGCGGGCGCGAAGGCGTTCGGCAGGATGTGGCGGAAGATCGTGCGCGCCGACGAGAAGCCGAGCGCCTTCGCGGCTACCGCGAACTCGGCCTCGCGCAAGCGCAGGAACTCGGCCCGCACGAGGCGCGCGACGCCGGTCCAGCGGATCAGCGCGATGATGATCACGATCGAGTAGATCGGCGAGATCACGTTCGGGTCGATGAAGGCCGCGACCATCAGGATCAGCGGGAAGGCCGGGATGCAGAGGAAGACCTCGATGATCCGCGAGATCACGAGGTCGACCCAGCCGCCGAAGTAACCGGCGATCGCGCCGATCACCGTACCGATGACGAGCAGCAACGCGGCGGACAGGAGTCCCACCGTCAAGCTGACGCGTCCGCCCCACAGGATGCGCGTCAGGAAGTCACGTCCGACCTTGTCCGTGCCGAGGACGTGCCGGTAGGGCGAGTTGCGATCCGGTTCGCCGTACAGCACGGCCACCGGCTTCGCGGGCGGCATGTAGCCCGTCACCGGATCGGCCTTGGGCACGCGCGCGCCGCGCACGTAGTAGCCTTCCTCGGAGATCTCCGCCTTCTCGACCGCGGTCGGCGGGCGGAAGTTCTCCGCGCCGTTCGTCTCCGCGAAGCCGTACGGGATCAGCGGCATCACCGTGCGCACGACTTCGATCTGCCCCGCGGTGATCTCCGCCTTGAAGGAGGCGGCCTTGTTCGTCCCCGCGTCGTCGGAGACGGCCCACCAGAGCAGCGCCGCGAGCGCGGAGAGGCCGAGCACGGCGAAGAACTTCGGCTTGCGCGCGCGACGGATGCGGGAGCGGTTGCCGCTCAGCACGCGCTTGTTCACGAAGCGGTTCCAGAGCGGCCAGGTGAGCACCATCGCCCACATGACCATCATCAGGACCTCGCCCCAGGTGAGCGTGTCGAACAGCGGATAGCGCGTCAGCGGCCGCAAGCGCTTGCCGCCCTCCGCTTCCTTCTCCGGGTCGAACGGCTTGTAGTCCGCGCGGATCGTCTTGGCGATGTCCTTCGCCTCGCCGCCGAGCTCGCCGGCGCGCTCGGTGTCGCCGGCGCGCGACGCGGCGAAGGCTTCGTCGACCTTGGCGAGCAGGTCGTCGAGCGACGCGTGGTCTCCTTCGGGCAGCCAAGCGGACATCACCTCGAGGCGCGAGTTCACGGCTTCGCGCTCGGCGTTCAGCGCTTGCTCGAAGGTCTGCGTCGAGCCCTCCGTGCGCTTCTCGAGGTACTCCTCCGGCGTCTTCTTCGCGAGGCTCGCCGCGCCCAGCACGGCGGGATAGAGCGTGCGGTGCGCGTCGCCGTACTCCGAGCGGTTCACCGCCTCGATCACGAACGGTTGGTCGTTCGCGATCAGCGGCGCGTAGATCGCCGAGGCGTAGAGCAGCGCGAGGATCCCGAGCGCGAGCTTGAACAGGTCGTTGCGACCGAGCTGCTCGAAGACCAGGTCCCAGTAGTCCTTGGAGTAGGCCTTCGGCGGCGCGGATGCAGCCGGCGCGTTCGGCGCCGCGGGCGCCGTCTTCGTCATGGTCGTGGTCATCGCGCGCGCCTCAGGAGTAGCTGATGCGCGGGTCGACCAGCGCGTAGGCGATGTCGGAGAGCAGGATGCCCGCGAGCGTCATGACGCTGGTGAGCGCCATGACCGACATGATGATGTTGTAGTCGCGCGACAGCAGACCCTTGTACATGTACTCGCCCATGCCCGGCAGGTCGAAGACGTACTCGATCACGATCGAGCCGCCGATCAGGATCGGCAGGATCGACGCGAAGAGCGTGATCACCGGGATCAGCGAGTTGCGCAGCGCGTGCTTCAGCACCACGGTGCGCTCGCTGAGGCCCTTGGCGCGCGCGGTGCGGATGTAGTCCTGGTGGATGACCTCGATCATGCCCGTGCGCATCTGCCGCGAGATGTACGCGAGGCCGCCGTAGGTCGAAACCGTCACCGGCAGCACCATGTGCTTCGCCGAGTCCCAGAGCCACTCGAGCAAGTTCATCTGATCCGCGTCCGGCCCGTGCATGCCCATCACGGGCAACAGGTTCAGCCCCTCGGCGCCGAAGATCAGCTGCAGCATCAAGCCCGCCCAGAAGACCGGGATCGAGTACAGCACGAAGAGGCCGAGCGTCATCACCTTGTCGATGCGCGTCCCGCGCCGGTTCGCGGAGTAGATGCCGATCGGGATCGCGAGCAGGTAGGTCAAGAAGGTCGAGATCAGCGCGAGCGGGATCGTGACCTGCATCAAGCGCCGCTTCAGCTCGTCCCCGACCGACTTGTTCTTGTTGATCAGTTCCTTGCCGAAGTCGAGCGCGAGCAAGCCGCCCCACGGTTCCTTGCCGGTCCCGCCGAACCACTCGTGACCGTCGGGGCGCACGTTGAACGGCCCGAGGTAGCCGAGGTACTGCACGACGAAGCTGCGGTCGAGCGCGTGTTCCTTACGGAACTCCTCGATCTTCGCCTCGATGTTCGCGCCCTTCTCGGAGACCTCGCCGCCGCCGCCGGCACCCAGGCCGAGCGCCATCGCCGCCGGGTCGCCCGGCGCGGCGTGCATGCACACGAGGATCATGAAGAGGATCCCGAGCAACGTCGGGATCGCCCAGAGGACGCGCCTCAGGATGTAGTTCAGCACGGCGGGAGCCTTGGGGCTACTTGGTCGGCGTCGACCGCGTGCCCGGCGTACCGGACGGGTAGTACCAGCGCCGGATCGAGTAGCCCGGGGCGATCTTGAAGGCCTGGAAGCCGCGGATCTTCTTGTTCATCGCGAACTTCTTGGGCGAGTTGAGGCCGAACATGTAGGGCTGCAGCTCGGCGATCTTGGCGTGCAGTTGCTGCCAGATCTTCGCGCGCTTCTCGAGGTCGAGCTCGCGCTGTCCCTTCTCGATCAGAGCGTCGATCTCGGGATCCATCACGCCGCACATGTTCGAGCTCTTCTTGTCGGCCGGGCCCCACTTCGAGTGCCACAGCTGCTCGGGGTCGGACTCGAGCGGCGGCACCCAGGCGAGGTTCACCGCGTCGAAGTTGCGCTCGAGCATGCGGTCGAGGAAGGTCGCCCAGTCGAAGTTGCGCATCGTCACTTCGATGCCGAGGTTCTTGAAGGCTTCCTGCATCTTCAGCCCGAAGGTCAGCGACGCTTCGTTGCCCGACGGATACATGAACTCGATCGAGAACTTGACGCCGTCCTTGTCGATCCAGCCGTCACCGTCGCGGTCGTACCAGCCGGCTTCGGCCAGCAGTTCTTCCGCGGTGTCGGGGTCGTAGCCGACCGGTTCGACGTCCTTGTTGTAGCCGGGACCGAAGTAGTTCTGCGGACCGGAGACGCGGATCGCGAGGCCGTTGTACTGCGTGATGCGGTAGTTCTCCATGTCGAACGCCATGGCGAGCGCGCGCCGCACGTTCGGGTCGGACAGCTTCGGGCGCAGCGTGTTCCAGCCGGTGTAGCCGTAGGTCCCGGTGTACAGGTAGCCCTTGTAGAAGGAGTCCGTGAAGGTCTTCGTCGCGGTGCGCTCGCCGAAGTAGTCCTCCGACTTCACGCGGTCGAAGTAGTCGAGCTGCCCGTTGATCAGCGCCTGGAAGGCCGTGTTGTCGTCCGAGATCACCCGCCAGGTGATCTTGTCGAAGTAGCAGCCCTTGTCCGTCCAGTCGTGGTAGCCCTCGTAGCGGACGGCCTCGACGAACTTCGGATCCCAGGTCGTGATCTTGTAGGGACCGAGGCCCACCCACTGCGTGTTGTGCGGGTTGTCGTTGATGTACTTGCCGCGCTCCTGCTCGGTGAAGACGTGGTCGGCGGTGAGACCCTTGTGCGCAGCGGGGTCGTACTTCGCGTTGTCCGGATCGGTGAGGTCGTACAGGTGGCGCGGCAGGATGCACATGTCGCCGATGGACGTCAGCGCGCCGAAGTACTGGTTCTCGTAGAAGAAGCGGACCGTGGTCGGGTCGACGACTTCACCGGCGAGCACCTTCTCGAACTGGAAGCGGATCTCGTCGCAGTCGACGGCCTGGTTGTTGTAGACGTCCCACGAGAACAGCACGTCGGCGGCGTCGAAGGGATGGCCGTCGTGCCAAGTGACGTCGCCCTGCAAGCTGAAGGTGAAGACCGTGCCGCGCTCGATCACGGCGACGTCGTCCTTCGCGACGCGCAGCTCGGTCGCGCCGATCGGGTTCGCCTTCGAGAGCGAGCTGACCACGTAGCTGTCCCCGTCGGTGCGCACGCTGCCGTAGAGCACGAGGCGTTCCTTGTCGCCGGTGCCGATCTTGCGCGCGGCGGGGTAGGTCTCGTCCGCGCCCGGCTTGAGGATCAGCTGGTCCTCCTCGCTCCAGCTCTCCGCGAGGCTCGGGTCGATCTCCCACGACTCCCAGTTCTGCAGGACGAGCCGGTCGTGCACCTCGTAGAGCATCCAGTTCGACACCGCCGAGTTCTCGACGGCCCGGTTCAGGCCCTCGACGGCGGACGAGAGGTGGACCACGACCGAACCGCCGTAGGCCGGCTCCGGCTGACCCTTCTCCTTGTCGGGGTGGAACTCGTCCACGGGCACCGGCGGGCCGACGACCTGGGCCGCGCGGGCGGCTGGAGCGAGGGACAGGAGGAGGCCGGCGGTGAGCGCCAGGGTGCGGCGCAAGCCCTTGTGATCCATGGAGTTGTGGTCCTTCGAGGTCAGGCGCGCGCCCGGTTGGGGGGAGGCGCGGCGCGTCGGGGAGCGCGACCGGAGGCGCGGGCCCCGCGGAAGCCCGCACACCCTAGCGTCGCGAGAAGCCCCCGTCAAGGACGCAACTCCTTGCAATTACGAGACTTGCGGCGATCGAACGCCCCCTCTAGAGTGCCTCGCGCATGGCCTTCTCCCCCGCTCCCCGGTGGCTGCGACAAGGCGCCGCCCTGGCCATCCTGATCGGCCTCGCCGCGGCCGGCGCGAGTGTGCTCGGCGCGGCCCGCCTGCCGCGCGCGGACTTCGTGCTGAACAACGCGACGGAGATCCAGAGCCTCGACCCGCACACCGTCACCGGCATCCCCGAGGGCCGCGTGATGCGCGCGATCTACGAAGGGCTGACCGTGAAGCACCCCGAGACCCTCGCCGCCCTGCCGGGCATGGCGGAGTCGTGGGAAGTCAGCGACGACGGCCTGCACTACCGCTTCCACATGCGCGCGGGCGCGGTGTGGTCCGACGGTGAGCCGATCGACGCGCGCGACTTCGCGTTCGCGTGGTGCCGCTTGCTGTCGCCGGAGACGGCGGCGGAGTACGCGTACCAGTTGTGGTGCGTGGAGGGTGCGGAGGCGTGGACGTTGTTGCCGGACGATCGGATGTATCGCGTCGCCGACGGAACTTGGTGGCAAGAGATCGCGCCCGGTCGCTATCGAGTCGGGTTCTCCGCGTTCTCGACGAATCGTCACGGCCAACCGCTGCATCGTGAGAGTGCGACGCCCCCGCCGTCGGATCCTCGATTCCCGAACAACCCGAGTACACACTCCGTTGGCGACTGGATGTTTGCCAAGTGGCTTCCCTACGGCGTACTCGCGCCATTCCGAGCAGAGGGCGCTCCAGGCCCGGCGGTGGCGAACGAACTTCCTCCCGACTCGCGCGGCGAAGTGCGGTCGGGGATGTACGACGAACATTGGGTCTTCGAAGTCGAACCGACCGCTGAAGAACTCGCGACGCTTCGACTGCTGAGCGCCGCTGAGTTCCGAGACTTCGCGTGGCGCAGAGAGGTCGGCATCCAAGCCTCCGAAGACGGCACCACCCTCGACGTCACCCTCCGCCAACCGACGCCCTACTTCCTCGACCTCTGCGCCTTCTACCCGCTCTTCCCCGTCAGCGAGAAGGCGATCGAGCGCGCGAAAGAGCGCTGGCCGTCGTCGTGGCGCATCGAGTGGTTGAAGCCGGAACACCTCGTCACCAACGGCCCCTACCGCGTCGCCTTCCGGCGCGTGAACGACCGCATCCGGCTCGAGAAGAGCCCGAGCTACTGGGACGCCGACCACATCGCCTTCGACACGATCGACCTGCTCGCGGTCGACCACCTCGGCACGAGCCTGAACCTCTACCTGACCGGCGAGGTCGACTGGATCGACCGGCCGATCGCCGGCGTCATCCCGCGGCTCCTGCCGCGCGAGGACTTCAACCCGGCGCCCTACCTCGGCACCTACTTCTACCGCGTCAACATCACGCAGCCGCCCTTCGACGACGTGCGCGTGCGGCGCGCGCTCGCGCTCTCGATCGACCGCCGCGCGGTGTGCGAGAAGATCACCAAGTCCGGTGAGCGGCCGTCCTACAGCATCGTGCCGCGCAGCCTCGACGGCTACGTCGGCGGCGAGATGCGGCACTCGACGAGCGAGGCGACCTACGAGGCGAACTTCGCGAAGGACCTCGAGGAAGCGCAGCGCTTGCTCGTCGAAGCGGGTTACGGCCCGGACGGCGCCGAGTTCCCGACCTTCGAGATCCTCTACAACACCGACCAGACGCACAAGGACATCGCCGAGGTGCTCGCCGACGGTTGGTCGAAGCAGCTCGGCATCGACGCGAAGACGCTGAACCAGGAGTGGAAGGTCTACCTCGACTCGCAGCGCTCGCTCGACTACCAAGTGTCGCGCTCGGCGTGGATCGGCGACTACCTCGACGCGAACTCCTTCCTCGACATGTGGATGACGGGGAACGAGAACAACCGCACCGGTTGGGGCAACGAACGCTACGACGAGCTGATCCGCGCCGCCGCCGCCGAGCCGGACGTCGCCGCGCGCCAGCGCTTGTTCGACGAGGCCGAGACGATCCTGATGGAGGAGCTGCCGGTCCTCCCGATCTACGACTACACCTCGCGCAACCTCGCCAATCCGCGCCTCGGCGGCTTCGCCGGCAACGCGCTCGACGAACACTTCACGAAGTTCTGGTACTGGATGGACGACGCGGAGCTCGCCGAGAAGCGCGCGCAGCAGCCGTCCGACTGGGTGCGCGTCCCCGCGCGCGGACCGAGCGCGGGCAAGTACCCGCCGGCGGGGCGAGATGCCGTGATCCGCTGCACGCTACCGGGGGTCGACCGATGATCGCAGGCGGCATCCTCGATCACGCCGTGACCGATCCGTCGCGCGAGGCCCGCTCGGTTCGTCGCGGTCGCGTCTCAGCGCTGCCGTGCCTATGCCTTCCCGGATGGTCGTCGAACGGAGCGCCATCCTGATGCTGCGCTTCCTCGCGCGTCGCCTGCTGTGGTTCGCGATCACGCTCTTCGTGGTCGTGACGGTCAGCTTCTTCTTGATGCGCGCCGTGCGCGGCGGGCCGTTCGACGGCGAGCGCGCGCTGAACCCGGCGATCGAGGCGAACCTGCAAGCGCGCTACCACCTCGACTGGCCGCAGTGGAAGCAGTACCTCGCGTACATCGGCCCGTTCAACCTCGACGACGAGGGCCCCAGATTCCTCGGCGGCGACGGCACGCGCCCTTGGTCCGGCGTGCTCGCCGGCGACTTCGGCCCGTCGTTCAAGTACCGCGACTTCACGGTCAACGACATCATCGGGCAGTCGCTGCCGATCTCCGCGGCGCTCGGCGCGATCGCGCTCGCCTGGGCGCTGCTGCTCGGGCTCGGCGCGGGCGTCGCGTCGGCGCTCTGGCGCGGCACGCGCACCGACGTCGCGTTGCGCCTCGCCGCGACGACCGGCATCGCGCTGCCGAACTTCGTGATCGCGGGCTTCCTCGTGATCCTCTTCGTGTTCCTGCTGCCGTGGCTCCCCGTCGCCGGCTACGGCACGCCCGCGCACTTGATCCTGCCCGGCTTCGCGCTCGGCGCGCCCTTCGCCGCCTACATCGCGCGCCTCTCGCGCACCGGCATGCTCGAGGTGCTGCACCAGGACTACATCCGCACCGCGCGCGCCAAGGGACTGCCCGAGCGCCTCGTGATCCTGCGCCACGCACTGAAGGGCGGCATCCTGCCGGTGATCAGCTACCTCGGCCCCGCGACCGCCGGCATCCTGACCGGCAGCCTCGTGATCGAGCGCATCTTCGCGATCCCCGGCACCGGCTCGCACTTCGTGAACAGCGCGCTGAACCGCGACTACACGCTCGCGATGGGCGTGACGATCCTCTACACGGTGCTCGTCTACGCGCTGAACACGCTCGTCGACCTCGCCTACACCCTGCTCGACCCGCGCATCGACCTGGAGGACGAGTCGTGAGCGGCCCGAAGACGCGCTGGAACGCCGGCGGCCGTGACCTCGAGGCGCTGTTCGCGGAGGCGGCGAAGCACAAGGGCGAGAGCCTCTGGCAGGACGCCTGGCGCCGCTTGAAGGCGAATCGCGCCGCGCGTTGTGCGCTCGTCTTCCTCGCGGTCTTCGGTCTGACGGCGCTGCTCGCGCCCGCGCTACCGATCCCCTCGCCCGTCACGCTCGACCTGCAGCTCGAGCCGCAGCCGCCGGTCGCGCCGTGGACCAGCTTCGGCGACCACGGCTTCGAGCCGGACTACTGGGACCTCTCCGCACCGGACCGCGCGCTCGTCGCGCTGCGCCAAGCCGTCTTCGGCGACTGGCAGACCGGGCCGTGGATGGGCACCGACGCGAAGGGGCGCGACATCCTCGCGCGCATCGTCTGGGGCAGCCGCACGTCGATCCTCGTCGCGCTCGCCGCGGCGCTCTGCAGCCTGGCGATCGGCGTCACCTACGGCGCGCTGTCGGGATACCTCGGCGGCCGCGTCGACAACCTGATGATGCGCGTCGTCGACATCCTCTACTCGATCCCATTCATCTTCCTCGTGATCTTCCTGATCACGATCGTGAACGAGTACCGCATCGAGCTCGAGGACAACTTCGGCATCGACCGCGAAGTCGTCTTCTACGTCGTGATCGGCGCGATCTACTGGCTGACCATGGCGCGCGTCGTGCGCGGCCAGGTGCTCGCGCTGCGCAAGGCCGAATTCATCGAGGCCGCACGCGTCCAGGGCGCGTCGACGCGGCGCATCCTGTTCCTGCACCTCGTGCCGAACGTGCTGTCGGTCGTGATCGTCTACCTGACGCTGACGATCCCCGCCGTGATGCTCTTCGAGGCCTTCCTCTCCTTCCTCGGCCTCGGCATCGAGCCGCCGAAGGTCTCGTGGGGCCTGCTCGCCGTCGACGGCTCCGAGTCGATCAACCCGATCCGCATCTACTGGTGGCTGATCGTGTTCCCCGCCGCCGCGATGGGCGCGACCTTGCTGGCGCTCAACGTGCTCGGCGACGGCCTGCGCGACGCGCTCGACCCCAAACTGCGAGGCAAGGACTGATGGGCGTCGTGCTCGACGTGAAGGACCTCGTGGTGCGCTTCGACACGCACGGCGGTTCGCTGCGCGCGGTCGACGGCGTGTCGTTCCGACTCGAGGAAGGCGAGACGCTCGGCCTGGTCGGCGAATCGGGATCCGGCAAGTCCGTCACGAACCTCGCGCTGCTGGGCCTGATCCCCTCACCGCCCGGCTCGGTCGAGTCCGGTTCCGTGATGTTCGACGGCCGCGACCTGCTTCGATTGCCCGCGTCGGAACTGCGCAAGCTGCGCGGCAACCGCATCTCGATGATCTTCCAGGATCCGATGACGTCGCTGAACCCGCTGCTGACCGTCGGACGGCAGCTCTGCGAGGTGCTCGAGATCCACAAGGGCCTCTCGCGGCGCGAGGCGCAGAGGCGCGCGGCGCAGGGACTCGGCGACGTCGGCATCCCCGCGCCGGAGGAGAGGCTCGACGCCTATCCGCACGAGCTGTCGGGCGGCATGCGCCAGCGCGTGATGATCGCGATGGCGCTGCTCTGCGATCCCGAAGTGCTGATCGCCGACGAGCCGACGACGGCGCTCGACGTCACGATCCAGGCGCAGATCCTCGAGCTGCTGCAAGACCTGCAGAGCGCGCACGGCACGGCGATCGTGATGATCACGCACGACCTCGGCGTCGTCGCCGGCATGGCGGACCGCGTCAACGTGATGTACGCGGGCCGCATCGTCGAATCCGCGCCCGTGCGTCCGCTCTTCCGCTCTCCGGCGCACCCCTACACGAGCGCGCTGCTCGCCAGCATCCCGCGCCTCGCTGCATCGCCGGACGAGAAGCTCGCGTCGATCCCCGGCTCGCCGCCCGACCTGGCGGACTTGCCGCCGGGCTGTGCCTTCGGGCCGCGTTGTCCGCGCGTGCGCGACGCGTGTCGCGCGGCCGTGCCGCCGCTCGTGTCGCTCGCCGACGACGCCGCGCGACACGCCGCCTGCATCGACTCGGAAGTGCTGCACGCCGCGGCTCCAGCGGAGGGTTCGCGATGAAGGCGCCCCTGCTCGCGGTCGAGAAGCTGACGAAGCGCTTCCCCGTCGGCGGCCGCAGCCTGCTCGGCGCGCCGCGCGGGTGGCTCGAAGCCGTCAGCGAAGTGTCGTTCACGCTCGAGCGCGGACAGTCGCTCGGCCTGGTCGGCGAGTCCGGCTGCGGCAAGTCGACGACCGCGCGCACGATCATCGGCCTCCACCACGCCACCTCCGGCTCGGTGAAGCTCGACGGCGTCGAGCTGACCGGTCTGTCGCGCAAGGCGTGGCTGCCGCACCGCCGGCGCGTGCAGATGATCTTCCAGGATCCCTACGCCTCGCTCGATCCGCGGCAGACGGTCGCGTCGATCCTCGCCGAACCGCTCGCGATCCACGGCCTCGCGAAGCCGCGAGAGCGCAAGCTGCGCGCGCTCGCCCTGCTCGACGCCGTCGGCCTGAATCCGCGCCACGTCAACCGTTACCCGCACGAGTTCTCCGGCGGCCAACGCCAACGGATCGGCATCGCGCGCGCGCTCGCGCTCGAGCCCGACATCTTGATCTGCGACGAACCCGTCTCCGCTCTCGACGTCTCGATCCAGGCGCAGATCATCAACTTGCTGAAGGACCTGCAGGACCGCTTCGAACTCGCCTACCTGTTCATCGCGCACGACCTGGCCGTCGTCCGGCACCTTTGCGACGAGGTCTGCGTGATGTACCTGGGCCGCGTCGTCGAGCGCGCGTCGCGCACGGACCTCTTCGACGCGCCGCGGCACCCGTACACCCGCGCGCTGCTGTCCGCCGTTCCGCCCGCCTATCCGGAGCTCGAGGCCGAGCGCCGGCGCATCGTGCTCGAGGGCGACGTCCCCTCCCCGACGAAACCGCCGACCGGCTGCGCCTTCCACCCGCGCTGCCCCGACCGCGACCGCGTTCCGGGGAACCGCTGCGCCGCGGAGCGCCCCGAGCTCGCGCCGCGCGCCGACGGCCGCGTCCATGCTTGCTGGCTCGAGCCGACGCGAGACGCTTCGACCTGATTCGCGCGTGAATGACCGCCCCACCACCTCGTAGACTCCGACCCAGTTCCCAGTCCACCGGAGACCCAGCCATGCCCAACTCGCACCTGACTCCCCACCGCGGCGTCCTGATCCTCGTCCTGGGGATCACCTCGCTGATGTTCACGATCACCGGACCGTTCGCCTGGATCCTCGGCCGTCAAGACCTGGCGGCGATGGACGCCGGCACGATGGACCCCGAGGGCCGCAGTATCACGCAGGTCGGGACGATCATCGGCATGATCGTCACCATCCTGGCACTGATCGGCATCCTGTTCTTCCTCGGCATCCTGGTGCTCGGAGCGGGCGCGGCGATCGTCTCGAACGGCTGAGCGGTACCGTACTTCTTCCTCGGGCCTGAGCCGTGGAGGAGTGCGGAGGACTCCGTATCATCGCGGCCATGACCGCGCCGCTCATCCGGGTCGCAGGCCTCACGCGCCGTTACGGTGATCAGCTCGCCGTGGACGGCGTGTCGTTCGAAGTGCGCCCCGGCGAGATCGTCGGCTTCCTCGGCCCGAACGGCGCCGGCAAGAGCACGGTGCTGCGCATGCTCTCGACCTACTTGCCGCCGACCTCGGGCGAGCTCGAAGTCGCGGGTCACGACATCATGCGCGATCCGCTCGCGGTGCGGCGCCGGATGGGCTGCTTGACCGAGCACAACGCGCTCTTCGACGGCATGCGCGTGCGCGCCTTCCTCGACTTCGTCGGCGGCGTGCACGGGTTGCGCGGCGACCGGCTCGCGGAACGTCGCGCGTGGGTCGTCGAGCGCACCGAGCTCGCGAGCGTGCTGAAGAAGCGCATCGCCGAGTGCTCGAAAGGTTTCCGCCAGCGCGTCGGCCTCGCCGCGGCGCTGATCCACGACCCGCCGGTGCTGCTGCTCGACGAACCGACGCACGGCCTCGACCCGCTGCAAGTCGTCGCCTTCCGCGACTTCGTGCGCGAGCTGTCGCCGGGCCGCGCGATCCTGTTCTCCAGCCACATCCTCGCCGAGGTCGCCGAGATCGCCACGCGCCTGCTCGTCATCCAGGGCGGCCGCATCTGCCTCGACGCGCGCGTCGACGAGCTGGAGCAACGCGCCGCGCAGGCGGGCGACGACCTCGAAGGCCTGGTGCTCGACTCCGTGCGACGGGCGGAGGGCGCCGCGTGACGACGCCCACCCACACCGCGGCGTCGACGTTCCGCGGCATCGACCTCGTCCGTCGCCGCGAGTTCCGCGCGCTGTTCGAGTCCGCCGTCGCGCCCGTCTTCCTGATCGCCGGCCTGGTGCTTTTGAACTCGCTCTACATGAACGAGTTCTTCCTCGCCGCGCGGCTCGACATGACTCCGCTGTTCGACGCGCTTGCGCCGCTGCTCGCCGTGCTGCTGCCGGCGATCACGATGCGCCTCTGGGCGGAAGAGCGTCGCCAGCGCACCTTCGAGCTGTGGATGACGCTGCCGCTCACGCCGTGGCAGGTCGTGCTCGGCAAGTTCGTCAGCGCGCTGACGCTCGCCGCGCTCTTCCTCGCCGGAACGCTGCCGATCGTCTTCATGCTCACGCGCCTCGGCGATCCCGACCTCGGCCGCATCGTCGCCTCGTACCTCGGTGCGCTGTGCCTCGCGTCGATGCTGCTCGCGGCGGGACTGTTCCTCTCGTCGCTGTGCCGCGACCAGATCACGGCGTACTTGCTCGCCGTGCTCGTCGCGGCGCTGTTCCTCGCAACGGGTCACCCGCGCGTCGTCGCCGTGCTCGACGGCATGGCACCCAACGCCGGAGTCGGCCGCGGCTTGGCGCGCTACTTCGCGTCGCTCCCGCACTACGAAGCCTTCCTGCGGGGACGCATCGAGCTCGGCGCGCTGTTCCACTTCCTCGGCTGGACCGCCGTCTTCCTCACCGCGAACGCGTCCGCCGTCAAGCGCCTGCGACCGTGAGACGCCTCGCGCTCCCGATCGGCTTCGTCCTCGTCGGAGCCGCGATCCTCGCCCTGCTCGCCGGGCTGGCTCCGCGCGCGCGCGTCGACCTGCGCGCGTCGAGCGGCGCGGAACTGGCACAACGCGCCGCGCAGCTCGTCGAACGCCTGCCCGACGACGTGCGCATCACGCACTTCGTCAGCGCTCGCGAGGACCTCCCCGGCACCTACGACAGCCTGCCGCTGGACGTCGACCAGGCGCTGCACGAGCTGTTCGCGGACACGGACCGCGTCGCGCTGCAGTCCGCCGATCCCGACGCGCACCCCGAGTGGGCTTCCTTCCTGAACGCGGCGGGCCTTCGGCCGTGGCGCGCACGCACGATCGAGCACGACGGCGTGACCGAGACACGCCTCTGGTCGAGCGTGCGCATCGAGTGCGGCCCGAGCCCCGCCGCGGTCTGGAACGGCGTCGAGCCGTCCGACGTGCCGCTGTTCGCGCCGTGGGTGCTCGGCCGACTCGAACAGCTCGCGACGCCGCGGCGCGCGCGCATCGGTCTCTCCGCGCCGACCGGGTACGGCTTGTTGCGCGCCAGGCTCGCCGCGCTCGGTGAGCTGGTGGAACTGGCACCCGACGAGCTCGCGGGACCGCCGCTCGACTGGCTGATCGTCGTCGACCCGGGTGCGCTCGGCGCCGCGCAGCTCGCGGCCATCGACGACCGGCTCGACGCCGGCTGCGGCGTGCTGCTCGCGGGTAGCGCCTTCGAAGCACACGACGAAGTGATCGACGGCAAGGCCGCGCTCTCGCTCGAAGGGTCGGACTTCCGCGCGCCGGCGGTCTTCGCGCACTTCGGCCTGGTCGCGGATCCGCTGCCGATCTTCGACACGCGCTGCCAGTCCCTGCCCGACTCGAACGGCGCGCCGCTCGGCCGCCCGCACCGCCTGCGCTGCATCGCGCCGAACCAGGACTTCCGCGAGCTGGCCGGGCAGCCGAACGGCGACCTGCCCTTCGTCGCTCCGACGAGCTTCCGCCTCGACACCGCTGCGCTCGAAGCGCAAGGCCGCCGAGCGACGGTGATCGCCGCCGCCGACGACTCCGCCTTCCGCCCGCCGCTCGCGGAAGGAAGCATGACGCTCGAGGAGTGGAGCCGCATGCCGGCGCGATCGGACGCACACGCGCCCCTCGCGGCGCTCGTCACGCGCGACGATCCGTGGTCCGGTCAACTGCTCGTCTTCGGATCCGCGTCCCCCTTCGCGGATGAAGCCCTGCGCGACTCGAGCGCCGCGCCGTCGGCGTTGCTGCAAGTCGTCGCGCGCACGCTCGGATCCGACGAACGCCTCGTGCGGCGCAGCCTCGCCGACTTGCGCCCTGCGCCGCTGCCCGAGCTCGCCGCCGGCGCGCGCCTCACGTGGCGCCTCGCCGTCGTCGCCGCGGTCCCGCTCGCGCTCGGCGTCGTCACGCTGCTGTTGCGACGCGGGCGCTCTTCGTCGACGCGCTCGTGGAAGCCGCTCGTCCCCGTCGCCGCGGGACTCCTGCTCTTCGCCTTCGCCGTCCCCGCCCTGCGCGCGCACGGCCTGGCGCTCGCGACGGACGTCACGCACACCGACGACGTCGTCGAGACGATCGCGCGGCTGCTGCCGACCGATGGGACGGTGACGCGCATCTACACCGTCTTCTCCTTCCCCGGCGAGCTTCCCGCCGAGCTGCGCGGCCCCGCGCGCGAAGCGACTGATCGGTGCCGCGAGCTCGCCGAGCGGCTCCCGGGCGTGGAACACATGGGCTTGCGCGTCGCGCGCGGCGCGTCCCTGCCCGAGAGCTTCGACATCGGACCGCTCGCGCTCAGCTCGACGCTCGACGAACGCACCACCCTGCGCGAGGTCTACAGCCACGTCGTCGTGGAGTCCGGCTCGCAGACGCTGGGCTTCACGCTCGAGTCGCCCGAAGCCTGCGACGAGCTGCCGTTCCGCCTCGCGCTGCTGCTCGAACGCGCGCAGCGCGGTTCGGCGCGCCGCCTGGTCGTGCAGGCCGACGCGCCGCGCCTCTCCCCCGCCGAGATCGAGCTCGAGTACGTGCGCCGCGGCCTGCACGCGCCCGGTGGCGGCGACGCGTACGCCGGTGCGCTCGACGCGCTGCGACGCGTCGGCTTCGAGCTGGTCCCGCTCGACCGTTCGGCGCCCGAGGTCGCGGCGGACGCGGACGCCTTCCTCTGGCTGCAGCCGAGGCGCGACACGCTGCCGGTCGAAGCGGCGTTGGCGGCGCACCTCGCGCGAGGCGGTTCGGCCCTCGTCGCGGGACAACACCACCGCGTGCTCGCGCGACAACGCGACGACGCGCGCGGCGAGCTGCGCTTCTGGCCGCAGCCGCAGTTCTGCGACCTCGACCGGGGCTACCTCCCCCCGCTCGGCGTCACGCTCGCGCGCGAAGTGCTCTGCGACTCGCTGCACGCCGCGCTCGACGTGCCGACGCAGCTGGCCAAGGGCGCCGACCAAGCGCTGAGCCGGCAGTCGAGCGCCCAACCCTTCTTCCTGCGCGTCCCCGCCGCGAACCGCGCGCCGGGCTTCGGCTGGTCCGCGGACTGGATCCTGCCGTCGGCGAACCGCTGGGAGACGGACGGCGCGCGGCTCGCTGAGCGCGGGCTGGAGCTGCGCGTGCTCGCGCGGACTTCGACGTCGCCGTGGGCCTACGCGTGGTCGGGAGGCGACTTGCCGCCGGAGGTGTCGACCGGCGCGTTCACCTCGGACGGTGCGTGGCGGCACTTCGACTCGCGGCAAGCGCTCGCCGTCGAGCTGCGCGGTTCCTTCCCCACGGCGCACGTCGGCGTCGAGCGCGCGTCGGACGGACGTGAGCGCGGCGTGCTGCAGGTCGCGGAGGAAGCGACGGGCCCCGCGGGCCGCTTGCTGTTGGTCGGCGACGCGGAGTGCTTCACCGACGACTACCTGCGTGCCGCCGGCGCGCGCATGGACCGCGCGCTCGTCGCGATGGTGAGCGAACTCTGCTTGCCCCCCGACGTCGCGCGCCTGCTGCCGCGCGAGTCGACCGCCGCCGGCTTCGATTACGTCCCGCCGCGCGAGCGCTTGATCTGGCGCGGCGTGATCACGGCACTGTTGCCGGCGCTGATGCTCGTGCTGGCCTTCGTCGGACGGAGGCGCGCGTGATGCGAGGTTGTTGGATCTGGCTGCTCACGTGCGCGTGCCTCGTGCCGGCGAGCTGCGCGCCCGAGGGCGCGTCGGCGAAGTCGTCCGAGGTGCGCATCGAGCGCATCACGGGCTTGGAGTCGACGCAGGTAGCGGGAGTCGGAGTGCAGTTCCCCGGCAGCGGCGAACGCTTCCTCTACGTGCGCGAGGACGGCGCGTGGCGCTGCGTGAACGCGTTGGATGCAGTCGCGCTGGACGGCGCGCTCGACGGACTGGTCGCGGACCTGACCGCGGCAACGGGGACGTCGCGAGAGGTGGCGGACGCGCGGCTCGGGGCGTTCGGCTTCGCCGAGGACTCGCCCGAGGTGACCTTGTTCGGCGCGGACTGGCGCACGCAGCAAGATCGCGACGAGCTCGCGCGCTTCACGCTCGGAGCGGAAGTCGAAGGGCGCCGGTCGTACTTGCGAGTCGTCGGCGCGCACGCGGTCTTCGAAGTGGACCGCCTGCCGGCGCGTCGCTTCGAGCGCGCCGAGGGAGATCGCCTCCCGCCGATGCTGGACCGCCGGATGTTGGCGGGCGAGTGGCCGGACGCGACCGGTGGTTTCACGCGCGCGTTCCTCGACTTCACAGGCGGCAAGTCAGTGGAGCTGGCGCGGGTCGGTGACGCGACGACCTACGCGTGGGAGCTCCGGGTGCCGGGCGCGGAGGCCTTGGCGGTGCTCCCCTATCGCATGGCGGGCTGGCAGAGCTTCCTGTACCGCACGCCCTACGCCGGATTCGCGGCGCAAGCAGAGGCGGAGCGGGTCGGACTGCGCGAGGTGTGGTTGACGATCACCTTGGTCGACGCGGCCGGCTCGATCGTGCTCGAGGTCGGAGAGCTGAACGCGGACCGGCCCGTCGCGGTGCGCAACCGGAAGACGGGGATGCTCGTCCTGCTCGCGCCGGAGAACGCCGCGCTGCTCGTGCCGAGCGAGGCGGACCTGTTGGATCGCGGGCGCGCGAACCGCTGGGAGAGCTGGCTGGGGGGGGCGGCGGTCAGACGCTGAGGCCGGGCGACGGCGTCCTCGACGCTGGTCCGAGACGACTCGGGCTCCCCAGGGGTCAGCGCCGTCGGAAGCGCCGGGGGCGCGCTCCTGATTTCCTGTTCATGGAGCGAAGCTCCGTTCGGCAGGTGCCTCCCGGGAGGGATCGAGGCGTCAGCCTCGACGGGAGTCGGGAGACGGGAGACGTTCACAAAGCGACCCTCATCGACGGTCGTGAGCGCGCCTCAGGTAGCGGTGCTTCGTCGAGCGCGATCGGCGCGCGGTGCTGTCTTGCGCTTGCGTCGACCGGAACCGTTGCGGCGTCCGCCCCAGGTGCGCGGTTCGGGGAACTCGAGTTGCTGCTGCTTCACTCTCGCCACGAGAGGTAGGACGAACGGCGCGTGTGATCGTTCGCCACAACTGCTGAATTCGTGCGCGAATCAACGAATGGACGCACTTCTCGGAGTGAGTGCCGAACTTGAAAGCGGCGATGTTCTCGCGCCGCGCCCGCTCCACGCAGAAGAGTCAGCGCTGGCAGCGAACCGAGCCGCGCGCAGCGGAGCCTTGGCGGAGCTCGAGCGAAGCGCGGCGGATGTCAGCGTGTCATCCGACGCAACGACCCTCGCGCAACGCTCTCCCCCATCACAGCCGCGAGCGTGGGCGGCCGACGCTTCCCCTCAGGCAGCCAACCAGGTCACCACGCCTCTCCCCAGCAGATACGCCCCGAACCCCAGCATCAAACTCAACGCCACGTTCCCGAGCCCGCGGCTCCAATCCCCCGCGCGCATCAACTCGACGCTCTCCATCCCGAAGGTCGAGAAGGTCGTGAGGGAGCCGAGGACGCCGATGCGCAGGAAGAAGCCCCACTCGCCCTCGAGCAGGTGGCGGCGTTCGCCGAGGGCGATCAGGACGCCGAGGATGAGGCAGCCCAGGACGTTGACGGAGAGGGTGTGCCAGGGGAAGGGCTGCGGGGAGCGGCGCTGGATGTAGCCGGAGAGGCCGTAGCGCGCGATGGCGCCGAGGGCGCCGCCGAGTCCGACGATGAGGAGGCGGGTCACGGAGACAACCTAGCGGGGCCGGGGGCCGAGGCAAGGGTGGGCCGGGGCGCGAGACGGTTCCGCGGGTTGACATCGGTCAAGGAGCGGGCGGGACCGGTGGTCGATGATGCCTGCGTACCCGGCCCACGGAACTCGAAGGAAGGACCTCAGGATGGACTCGAAACGCACGATCGGTGAACTCGTCACGGAACGGCCCTCGCGCTCGCGCGTCTTCGCGCGGCACGGGATCGACTACTGCTGCGGCGGCGGGAAGAGCCTCGGGGCGGCTTGCGCATCCAAAGGGCTCGAGGTCGAGGTCTTGATCGCGGAGCTGGAGGCCGCCGAGGCTCCCGCGCCCGGAGAGCCCGACTTCGCGGGGATGAGCCTGACGGAGCTCACGGAACACCTCGTCGCGACGCACCACGCGTACCTGCGCTCGGAACTCCCCCGGCTGCGCGAGATGGTCCACAAGGTCGCTCGCGTTCACGCGGAGAAGGACGCGCGCCTGCCGATGCTCGTGCCCGTCTTCGACGCCTTGTACATGGACCTGCTGCCCCACCTCGACAAGGAAGAGATGATCCTCTTCCCCGCCATCCGCGACATGGAGGCGGGCCGCGAGGCGGGCCACTGCTTCGGACACGTCTCGGCGCCGATCTCGGTCATGGAGTCCGAACACGAGCAGGTCGGCCGGTTGCTGGCGCGCATGCGCGAGCTGTGCTCCGACTACGTCGTGCCGCCCGAAGCGTGCAACACGTGGAGGGCGATGCTCGACGGGCTGGAGGAACTCGAAGCCGACACGCACCAGCACGTGCACCTCGAGAACAACCTCTTGCACGCGCGCGTCCTCGCGATGGCCGATCGCTGAGGTTCACTGCTCTCTCTCGCTGACTCCGAGGCGTCGGAGGCTGCCCCCCACCCTCCGGCGCTTCCATCCGCGCGGCCCTTCCCCTCGGGGCGGGGTCGCGCGGTTCTACGCGAGCTGGCCGCCGTCGACGGGGACGACGACGCCGGTGATGTGGCGCGCGGCTTCGCTGAGCAGGAAGAGCACGGTCGCGGCGACGTCCTCGACGGAACCCGCCTTGCCGAGCGCGGACTCTTCCAGCGCGCGGGCTCGGATCTCGGACGGTAGCTCCGCCGTCATCGCGGAGTCGATCAGTCCCGGCGCGACGGCGTTCACCGTGATGCCGCGCCGGCCCAGCTCGAGCGCGGCGGTGCGCGTCAAGCCGATCAAGCCCGCCTTCGAGGCGGAGTAGTTCGCCTGGCCGAACTTGCCGCGCATCCCGTTGATCGAGGCGATCTGCACGACGCGGCCGTGGCGGGCTTCGCGCATCGCGGGGGCGAGCGCGGCGAGGACGCGGAAGGCGCCGGTCAGGTTCACGTCGAGCACCGCCTGCCAGTCCTCCTCCGCGAGCTTCCAGAGCGGTGCGTCCCGCGTGACGCCCGCGTTGTTGACGAGCAGCTGCACGCCGCCCGACTCCGCCAACACGGCGTCGACCTCCGCGCGCACGGCGTCCGCATCGCGCAGGTCGACGAGGTGCGCCGTGACGCCAGGCACGACGAACTCCGGCTCGCACGCGTCGAAGACGTGCACGCGCGCCCCCGCCGCGGCGAGCGCCGACGCGATCGCCGCGCCGATGCCGCGCGCTCCGCCCGTCACGACCGCGACGTCGCCGGTGAAGTCGTAGTGCAGCGTGCCCATGGTTCAGGCGGTGGCCAGGCCCTCGAGCGTCCCGAGCTTGCGGGCGCGGAAGGCACCCCAGATCGCCGCGCCGATCGAGCCGGCGTGCGCCGAGTCGGGGTGCGTGCGCAGGTCGATGTCGAGCTCGCGCTCCGTCGCGACCTCAGCCATCGCGGCGATCAGGCCGGTGTCGGCCGCGAGCCCGCCGGTCACCGCGACGACTCCGGTCACCTTCGCCGACTTGAGCAGCTTGACGAGCCGCCCGGCCATCGAGAGGTGGATGCCCTTCAGGATGTTCGCCGTGCTGATGCCGCGGCTGACCATGTTGATCACGTCCGTCTCGGCGAGCACCGCGCAGATGCCCGAGGGCACCTCGGCGTCGTCGGCGCGCTGCGAGAGCGAGCCGACCTCGTCGAGCGCCACGCCGAGGTAGCGGCTGATGTTCTCGAGGAACTGGCCCGAGCCCGAGGCGCACTGGCTGGTCATGCGGTAGTCGAGCACCTTGCCGCGCTCGTCCATGCGGATCACGCGGCCGTGCAGCGCGCCGATGTCGAGCGCCGCGCGCGCCTCCGGGATCAGGTGCATTCCGCCCCGCGCGTGCGTCGTCATCGAGTAGAAGTGGCCGGTCCGGAAGTCCACGACCTCGCCCTCACCCGTCGTGGCGAGGTAGCCGACGTCGGACTCGGACTTGCCCGCCGCCTCGAGCGCCTTGTCGTAGGCGGCGCGGATCACCTCCTCGAGCGCGCGGCCGCGCACGCGCAGCACGGAGCGTCCGATGACATCGTTGACCTCGTCCGAGGGCGAGTCGATGACGACACACTTGACGGCGTTCGAGCCGACGTCGATTCCTGCGCTGATCATCCCACCAAGCCTCCTTCGAGCGCCGTCGCGCCGACGTGGTCCACTTCTCCGCGTCCGGAGCGGCGCGCGAAGATCGCGGCGCCCAGCGCGCCGGTGTAGATCGAGTTCGCGGAGATGTTGATCGTGCGCTCGCCGTAGTTCTCCTGGATCAACTCGCGCAACGCGGCGACCGCGGCTTCGTTCTTCGCGACGCCGCCGGTGAAGGTGAACTCCTCCTCCACGCCGCCGGAGCGTGCCAAGAGGCTCATCGCGCGCAGCATGATCGCGCGGTGCAGGCCGGCGAGGATGTCCTCGCGCTTCTGACCGAGCGCCAGACGGTCGCGCAGTTCCGCGCCCGCGAAGACGGTGCAGGTCGAGTTGATGCGCACGGAGCGCGTCGCCTTCATCGCCATCGGGCCGAGCTCGTGCAGGCCGACGTTCATCTCGTCCGCGATGTAGCCGAGGTAGCGTCCGCAACCGGCCGCGCAGCGGTCGTTCATCTGGAAGCTCGTCACGATCCCCTCGGGGTCGACCTGGATCGCCTTGGTGTCCTGCCCGCCGATGTCGAGCACCGTGCACGTGCCCGGGAAGGTCGCGTGCGCGCCCAGCCCGTGGCAGAGGATCTCGGAGCGGATGTGTTCCTTCGGGAACGGCAGCCGCGCGCGGCCGTAGCCAGTCCCGACGCTGACGACGGGCAACAGGCGCCGCGGGATCACGCTGTGCAGCGCGTCCTTGATGCGCTTCTGCTCCTCGTCGATCAGTCCCGCCGTCTCGACGGTGTGCTCGACGGCGCGGCCGAGCTGGTCCTGGAACTCGATGTCCGAGACGTGGTTCTCGACCGTGATGATCGACTTGTCGTACAGACCCAGCAGCTCCTCGAACTCGAAGCCGTAGTCGCCGGCGATCTCTTCCGAGAGGCTCATGTAGCGCGAACCCGCGATGTCGCGGAAGAAGTCGCTGCGCCGCTCGGTGCCCGGGCCGAAGAGGTCTCGCGCCTCCTCGGCGAGGGTGCCGAAGATCTGCGCGAGGGCCGCGTCGAGGCGCTTCTCCTTCGAGAAGTTGCGTCCGTTGATCGCGCAGGTCTCGTGCAGTTCACCGAGCTCCGCGAGGTGTTGCTCGAGCCGGAACGCCTGCCGCAGGTCGTCGAGGAAGCCCTGCGCGAGCTGGCCGAGGCCGACCGCGGAGAGCTCGCGCTCGAACAGCTGGAAGCGCGCGTCGATGAACGCCTCGTTCCGCGCGACCTCGCACGCGACGTCGTAGTTCGAGCGGCTGTTGGTGATACCGCGGCCCAGGATGCCTCCGTCCTCGTCGAGCACGACCGCCTTGGTCGTCGTCGAGCCGAGGTCGATACCGACGTAGCACTTCATGCCGTCACCTTCTGTCCTTTGCGCTGCGCGAGCATCTGGAAGTAGGACTCGAGCCGGTTCTTGATGTTGGAGGGCGAGAAGTAGCGCGGATCGACCAGGTCGGACTCGATGAACGCGCCGGGCTTGCCGCACTTCTCCTCGACGTGGCGCAGGATCACGAGCTGCCCCGCGGAGAACGAGTTGCAGCTCTTGACCGAGTTGATCAGGAAGCCGTCCGCGTGGTAGTCGCGCACGTAGTCCGCGATCATGTTCACGCGGTCGGGCAGGTTCAGGTTCGTGTAGCAGCCGAGGCAGTACTCGGCGAGCGTCTCGAACGGCCGCGACGGATCGTGGCGGAACCCGCGGTCGTAGGTGCCGCCGACCTTGGTGTAGGTGCTGGCGACGACGACCGCGCCGGCGTCGTAGAACATCTTCCAGAACTCACGGAAGTGGGTCCAATTGGGCGGACCCTCGGTGACGAGGCGGAAGCGTTCGTTCTCGAGCTGGCCTTCGGGCGTCACGGGACCGAGGCCGAGCGCGACGCGTTGGTCGACCTCCTCCGCCGCCATGCGGTAGTACTCCTCGGCCGCGGGAGTGCCGCGGAAGGCCGTGAAGAGCGGGCCGATGTAGTACACGCCGCCGAAGTAGGCGTCGATCGGCGAGGGCCGGTTCTTCGCCGACTCGAGCACGTGCACGAGGTTCTCCTCGGAGCGCGCAGAGGACGCCAGCAGCTCCTGCAGGCGCGCCTCGTCGAGCTGCTTGCCGGTGATCTCCTCGAGCTTCGGGACGAGCACCTCGCGCAGCTGGCGCGACACGTACTCGACCATCTTCGGCGTGATCTCGCCATCGCCCTGGTACGGCACCTGCAGCATCACCGTCGGGCAGTCGTAGCGCTCGCGGAGCAGCTCGAACCACTTCATGAAGGTGTAGCAGCCGGTGTACGAGAGCAGCAGCAGGTCGGGTTCGGGCAGCTGTTCGCCGGTCGGACCGATGTTGCCCTTCATCAGCATGCCGATGTCGCACTTGACGTAGGTGCAGACGTCCTCGGAGTGGCCGGCGCGCTCCGCCTCGGCGATGTACTC
This sequence comes from Planctomycetota bacterium, assembly GCA_020638835.1. Classification (GTDB taxonomy): domain Bacteria; phylum Planctomycetota; class UBA1135; order UBA1135; genus JACKHV01. The sequence goes on from JACKHV010000007.1 coordinate 25,802, forward strand.
GCCGGACTTCTTGCGCATGCCCGACTGCAGCGCGTTGATCTCGGGGTGCACGGTGAGGCAGTCGAACGCCAGCAGCAGTTCCGTCAGGTTGCCGGGGACGAAGGTGTAGACGACCTTCTTGCCCTCCTCCTTCGCGCGGGCGAGCTTCTTGAAGTGATCGGCGATCATCTCCTTCTGCTTCACCATCGACTCTTCCTTGACGACTTTGGTGCTCATGCGGTCCCCCACAGCTTGATGGTGTCGGCGAAGGTGCCGGCCTGCTCGCGGATCGGCTGCAGCTGGCCGGTGTTCTCGGAGTACTTGAAGGCGGTGTGGCCGATGCCCGCCGCGTCGAGCGCGGCTTGGAGCATCGGTCGGTCGAGCAGCGCCGGATCGCAGAAGCTGGGCGCGGCGAAGACCACGCCTTCCGCGCCGCTCTTGCGCACGAGGTCGACGAGGTAGCGCCCCTTGCGGCCGTCGTCGTCGACGTAGCGCGACGAGGTCTCCGCCGGCGTCTTGAGGTACGCCTCGCTGAGCGCGTGGATCGGCTCGCCGGTCGCGTCGACCGTGTCGCCGAGCCAACGATTGATCAGCAGGAAGTCGTCCTCGACCACGTAGCACCCCGCGAACTCGAGCGCGCGCACGAGGTCGAGCGGCGGCTGCTCGCAGAAGGCGCCCACGACCAGGACGCGCGCGTTGTCGCGGAGCGGCCGGTCTTCGAGCTTCACCAGCTCGAGGTACTCGCGCAGCATCGCGCAGTGCTCGTCCGGCGACAGGATCAAGCCGGCGCGCACCAGCAGGTAGCAGTCCGTCGCCGGAACGCGCCACGGTTCCTTGGCGCGCAGCTCGTAGACCTCGCCCGCCAGCCGCCGGTTCTCGTTGTAGAGTCGGATCGCGGCGCGCAGCTCGTCGTCGGAGACCTTGCGCCCGCCGAGCTGCTCGAGCTCCGCGAGGATCTCGTGCAGGTGATCCTCGTAGAACTCGCCGCCGATGCGGCTGTCGTAGTTGTGCGGGACGTCGAAGTACTTCACGTACTTGTCCGGGAAGTAGAGCTTCCAGATGCCCGACAGGTTGCGGATCACGTCGCAGGTCGCGGGGAACAGCATGCCGTCCAGCGCGTCCAGCCGCCCCGACAGGCCGAGCTCGACGACCGAGCGGGGCAGGTGGCAGATGTACGACTGGAAGCAGGCGTCACCCTTGACGATCTCGAGCTGGTCGCCGCCGCCGACGATGCCGACCGGCAGACAACCCGCGGCCCAGATCAACTCGCGCGGCACGTAGGTCGGCAGGTAGCCCACCGCCTTCCCCTCGGGGTTGCGCGCCTTCCACTCGTCGACGTAGCCGAAGTCCAGGTCGTCGTAGAGCGCCTGGCAGCGCTCGATGATGTCCGTGAGCGTCATCAGCGGTCCTCCCACTTCGCCGCACGCTTCTCGAGGAAGGCCTGGATGCCCTCGACGGCGTCGTGCGTGTCCATCAGGTCCTGCAGGTAGAGGTCTTCCAGCTCGTTCAACACCGCGTCGAAGCGCGGCGCGAACTTCGCGCGCAGCGCCCGCACCGCGTAGCGCAGGCTCGACGCGCTCTTCGGCACGAGGTGCTCACGCGCGTACTCGAGCGCGGCCGCACCGGGGTCGTCGGCGACGAAGCGCACCAGCCCGAGCTCGCGCGCCTCCGCCGCGTCGACCGTGCGCCCGGAGAGCAGCAGGTCGGCCGCGGCCTGCTCGCCGACGCGCGACGGCAGCAGCGTCGAGCCCAGCGGCGCGAACACGCCGAGCTGGATCTCCGGCTGCCCGAACTTCGCGTCCGGCGCGGCGAAGACGAGGTCGCCGAGCAGCAGCAGCTCCAGGCCCCCGCCGAGCACCATGCCGCGCGCTGCGATCAGAACCGGCACGTGCATGCCGCGCAGCTCGCGCGCCATGGCGTGCAAGGCCGGGAGCATCTCGCCCACTTGGTCGGGCGTGTGTTCGTCCACGCTCGCCCCGAAGGAGAAGTGCTTGCCCGCGTGGTCGACGATCAGCGCGCAGAGGTCGTCCGCCTCGCGCGCCGCCGCGATCGCCTCGCGCAGGCGCGCGATGACGCGCGCCGAGATCACGTTGCCCTTGCCGGCGTCGAGCACGAAGCGCAGCACGCGCCCCGCCTCGAGCTGCTCGACCTTCAGCACTTCCGCGCCCGCTTCGATCATCTCAAGCCTCCTGCGGGCTGCGCGGCATCAGGCTGTCGATGAACTCGGGCGTCCAGCGCTCGCCGGATGCGAGGCGGCGACGCAGGTCGAGGAAGTCGACCTCGCGGTGCCCCTTCGGCCCTTCGTTGAAGGCGCGGAAGCCCGCGGCGGCCTCGGTCATCATGTTCAGGCCGAGCCAGCTGCGGTTCGTCTCGCGGTTCTTGTCCCAGTGCGCCAGCTTGTGCTTGCGCACCGACTCGACCGTCTTGCGCGTGCAGTTCGGCATCGTCATCGCCAGCTTGGTGATCAGCCTCTCGACGCGCGCGTCGAGCGGCGCGAGGTCGATCGTTCCGCTCGCCAGCAGCTCCTTGCCGCGCGCCAGGTCCTCGCCGACCTTCGGCAGGCCGTGGACGACGCGCCCGTTCTCGTCGAGCCAGCGGTCGGTGACGACGAGCGGGTTGGTGACGAAACCGTCCGCCACGCGCAGCACGGGAACCAGGTCGTGGATCAGGCCGTAGCGCTCGGCCTGGTACGCGGTCCAGGTCTCGCAGAGCGTGCACGACTCCATCGCGCGCTCGATCCCGACGAAGAGCGGCAGGAAGTCCGTCGACCCGCCGTCGGGCGCGGAGCCGTGCCGCGGCCCGGCCTGGCCGAAGATCGCGAGGTCGCTGGCGACGGTGAAGTCGCACGCCATGCCGATCTCCTGGCCGCCGGCGATGCGCATGCCGTTCACGCGACAGATCACCGGCTTGTCGCAGTGCAGGATGCCGGTGACCATGTCGTTGAAGAGGCGCATGTACGCGAGGTACTCAGCGGGCTGCCCCGAGTAGTACTCGGCGTACTCCTTGGTGTTGCCGCCGGTGCAGAAGGCGCGGTTGCCGACCGCGGTGAACACCACGGCGGCCACGTCGCGCTCGTTCGAGGCGCGGCGGAAGGCGTGGATCACGCCCTTCACCATGTCGGTCGTGTACGAGTTGAACTGGTTCGGGTTGTCCAGCCAGATCCAGGCCGAGTAGACGCCGTCGGCGGCTTTGCCGTGCGGGTCGAGCACGGGGCGGCGTTCGTAGCGCACGCCCTCGAAGGTGGTCGCGGCGGGGATCAGATCGTGGTCCTTGAAGGTCGTCATGACGGGGGCTCCCGAGGGCTAGCGGTTCGGCACCAACACGGCGCGCTTGTTCAGGCGATGGGCGTGGACGTCCTCCATCACGCGGCGGATGTCCTCGAGGGGGTGGACCTCGACGAAGGGCTTCAGCGCAACCTTGCCGTCGAGCACGAGCTGCAGCGCGCCGGCGTAGTTCTCCGGCAGGCAGCCCCAGTTGCCTTGCGCCGTCGCGTCGAAGGCCATCAGGTTCGAGAGGCGCACGCTCACGCGGTCCATCGTGAAGCCGACGACCGAGAGGAAGGCGCCGTGGCAGAGCAGGTTCCAAGCGAGCTCCTGTCCGGGCGCGGTGCCCGAGCACTCGTAGATCCGCCAGCCGACCGCGGGGATGCCGTGCTGCTTCGCGTAGTCGCGCAGCTGCGCCTTGATCGCCTTCGCGTCGAGCTGAGACGCGTCGAGCGCGAGGTCGAGGCCGAACGGCTCGAGCGCCGCGAGCTTCTGCGCGTTGACGTCGATGCCGACGACCGTCGCGCCGAAGGCCTTCGCGATCTGCGCCGCGAAGCCCCCCACGCCGCCGAGCCCGATCACGATCGCGAAGTCGTTCTCCGCGAGTCCCGAGCGCAGCACGGCCTGGTAGGGCGTCGTCAGCGCGTCCGCGACGACCGACAGCTCGGCGAGCGTGCAGTTCGACTTGCCGAGCGTCTTGCCTTCGAGCGCACCGGGCACGTCGACGTGACACAGACCGCGCGCCGGAACGATCAAGTGGCTCGCGAAGCCGCCCTGGATGTCGTTGCCCGGCATCACTTGTCGCGGACAGATCTGTCCGCGGCCGGCGCGGCACGACGCGCACTCGCCGCAGGGGGTCACCGCGGGCACGATCACCGCGCGCCCGAGCCACTCCTCCGCGCCGTCGCCGACCGCCACCACCTCGCCGGAGACTTCGTGACCGAGCGCGAGCGGCAGCTCGTGCTTCGGACGCACCCCGTCGTAGAGGTAACCGAGGTCCGTGTGGCACACGCCGCAGCCGACGACGCGCACGCACGCCTCGCCGGGTCCGGGTTCGAAGGGCACGTCCGCGACGCGCGCCAGCTCACCGGGGGCGCGCATCTCCCACCGATGGCCGGTGAGGGCGACTCGAGATCCGCTCATGGAGGTCTCCGCTGGAGGGGGGCGGACCCCGCGGGCCCGCCGAAGGAACGAGCCCTAGAATTAGCAGACCTGCAGCTCCCGAGATAGCACGATATTGCGCGCGATAAGGCAGGATACTGCGCATACAGGCGCAACCCCTTACCTCCCGGCGGGTTGCGGCGACCCCACGGCCGGCACCCGCGTCCCGCTTTCAGGACCCGAGCCTCCCGAGATCTCCCTCCGGATCAGCCCAGCGGGTGGCAGGACTGCGTCTTGAAGACGAGCTGCACCGGGCCGTCCTTCACGAGACCCAGCTCGCGCTGCGCCCCGACGGTCAGGCTGGCGCGCAGGAGCGGACCCTCGGCGCCGCTCGGCCCGAGGCAACGCGCGGACAGCAACACGTCCTGTCCGTCGGCGTCGAGCCGCTCGACGCGCGCGCGGAGTCGGTTGCGCGCCGAAAGGCCGACCGGTTCCTCGAGCGCGAGCAGGATGTCGTCGGCGCGCAGGCCGAAGAGCGCCTGCGTCCCGCGACGCGCGCCGCGCGAGGGGACTTCGACGCGCACTCCCCCCTCGAGCACGAGGTGCGCGCGCCCTTCCGCATCGAGCTCGAGCTCGCCGCGCAGCAAGTTCTCGAAGTCCATGCCCGCGCGCTCCGACGCGCCGAGCACGGCGGCGGGGTTGCCGCGCGCGACGAGCTTGCCCGACTCGACGACGACGACCTCCGAACAGATCGCCTGCACTTCGGTCGGATCGTGCGAGACGAAGATCAGCGGGACGTCGAAGGCTTCCGTCGCGCGCACGAGGTACGGGAGGATGCGACGGCGCAGCGGGCGGTCGAGCGCGCCGAGCGGTTCGTCGAGCAACAGCAGGTCGGGGTTCGACGCGAGCGCGCGACCGAGTGCGACGCGCTGCCGCTCGCCGCCGGAGCAGGTCGACACGTCGCGCGAGAGGAGCGGGCCGAGTTCCAGCACCTCGATCGCCGTCGCCAGGGCGTCGGCGGGCACGCCGCGTCCGAGGTCGGCGGCGCGCAGGTTGCGCTCGACGGTCCAGTGCGGGAACAGCAGGCCGTCCTGGGGGACGTAGCCGACGCCGCGCACGCGCGGATCGAGCGCGACGCCGGACGCGGAGTCGTAGAGCACGCGCCCCGCCACCTCGACGCGGCCGCGGGACGGCGTCCGCCAACCCGCGATGCACTCGAGCAGGCTGGTCTTTCCGGCGCCGGACGGGCCGAACACGCCGATCGCGCGCGCTTCGGTCTCGAAGCTCACTTGCAGCTCGAAGGCGTCGAGCGCGAGGACGACGTCGCAGATCACCGCGAAGCCCTCCCCCCGCGTGTCAGCCGATTCGCCGCGAAGAGCAGCACGAACGCGAGCAAGGCCGTCAGTCCGACGAGCGTCACGGCGCGCGACTCCTGACCGAGCTGGATGTCCTCCCAGAGCAGCAGCGACATGGTCTGCGTCTCGCCGGGCAGGTTACCCGCCACGAGCAGCGTCGCGCCGAACTCGCCGAGCGCCCGCCCGAAGCCCAGCACCGCCGCCGCGATCAGGCCCCGGCGCGCGAGCGGCAGGCTGATGCGCGTCCAGACCGCGAAGCGCGAGAGTCCGAGGCTCGCGCCCATGCGCTCGAGGCGCGGGTCGACCTCTTCGAAGGCCGTGCGTGCGCCGCGCAGCACGAGCGGGAAGGCCATCACCGCCGACGCGATCACCGCACCCTGCCACGTCAGCAAGAGGTCGAGGCCGAGGCCGCGACGCCCGAGCGGACCGTCGACGCCGAGCAGCGCGAGCAGCAGGAAGCCGACGGCGGTCGGCGGCAGCACCAGCGGCAGCGCGCAGAGGGTCTCGACCACGCTGCGCCCGCGCGAGCTTCCGCGCGCCAGCCAACGCGCGATGGCGAGCGCCGGCACGATGCAGGCGATCGTCGCGCAGGTCGCGACCTTCACGCTGATCCAGAGTGCGCTGAGAACGGCGGCGTCCATCGTCAGTCGACGTGCGCGGGAAGCAGTCCGTGCCGCTCGAAGATCGCGCGCCCCTCGTCGCTCGTGCAGAACTCGAGGAAGGCCCGCGCCTCTTCCACGTCCGGGGCGTCCACCAGCACGACGCCAGCGTACTCGATGGCCGGCAGCTCGGACGAGGGCACGCGATGGACGACCCGGAGCTCCGGCGCGGCGGACAGGTCGCTCGCGTAGACGATCCCGTACTCGCACGCGCCGCTCTGCACGGCGGCGAGGGCCGCGCGCACGTTCGCGGCGCGCGAGAGCTTGCCCTCGAGCGCGTTCAAGAGGCCGATGCGGCGCAACCACGCCGCGGCGTAACGGCCCGCGGGCACGAGCTCGGTGTGCGCGACGGCGACGTGGTCCGCGCGCACGAGCTGCGCAAGGTCGAAGTCGGGGCGCGGCTCGAGCGCGACGACCACCAGCGAGTTCGAACAGAGCGCGCGGCGCGTTCCGGGCACGACGAGGCCGTCCGCTTCGAGCCCGTCGAGTTCCTGCGCGCCCGCGGAGAGGAAGACGTCCGTCTTGCGTGCGGCGCGCACTTGTCGCGCCAGCTCGCCGGAGCCCGCCAGGTTCACGCGCGGGAGCGGCTTGCCCGTGCGCTCGGCGTGCAGGCGCGCGAGCTCGCTCGTGACCTCGCGCAGGCTCGCGGCTGCGTCGACCCGCAGCGGACCGTCCGAGTTCGCGCCGCACGCCGCGAGGCAGGCAGCGAACAGCGCTCCGACGAGGAGCGCGAGCGGACCGGGACGCGTGCGCATGGCGCGCGGAGTCTACCCGAGCCCGCGGGATCGACCGACCCGGATCGGATAGGATCTCCGGATGTCCGCCCTTCGCGTCCGCTCCCGCCTCGCGTGCCTCGCACTGCTGCTCGGTGGGCTGCTCGCGACCTGCTCGCGCCCCGCGGCGGACGTCCCGCCCGACCTCTACCTGATCGTCGTCGATACGCTGCGCGCGGACCGTCTCGGGTGCTACGGGCACGAGCTCCCGACCTCGCCCTTCCTCGACGAGTTGGCGGCCGAAGGGACGGTCTTCCTCGACAACACCTCGCAGTCGTCGTGGACGAAGCCCTCGATGGTCTCGCTGATGTCCGGGACTTACGTCACGAGCTTCCGTGATGTGATGCCGGATGACGTGCCCAGCCTCGCGCAGACCTTCCAGCAGGCCGGCTACCACACCATCGGGGTCGTCGCGAACGTGTTGCTCTCGCCGAAGCTCGGCTTCGACCGGGGGTTCGACTACTACGACGCGCGGGAGAACACCGAGGAAGAGCTCGCGGACCTGGAGGCGCGCGGCATCATCGTCACGCCCTGCCGCGAGATCGAGGCGATGCGCGCGGAGCTCGATCGCCTCCTGGACGAGGAGTTCGCGCGGCGCGACGCGGGGGCGCATCGGCCGATCTTCGCCTATCTGCACCCCATGGAGCCGCACGATCCGTACGAGGATCATCCGCGGTTCGCGGAGGCGCTTCCGCTCGAGGGTGTCCCGACGCGCCTGCCGAGCGAGTGGCACCGCGCGGAGGTCGAGTCGCTCTCCCGGTCCCCCGAGTCGGCGGAGTCGAAGGACGAGTGGCGCATCATGAACGCGCACCGCGGATTCTACGAACGCGAGGTGCGCGCGACGGACGAGGCGCTGCGCGTCTTCTTCGACCGCTTGCGCGCGGCGGGGCGCCTCGACAACGCGGTGATCGCCGTCGTCTCGGACCACGGCGAAGGCTTGTACGAACCGCTCGCCATGTTGCGCCCCGCGGCGCGCGACAAGGCGCCGCTGGTGCGCGTGTTCCAGCAAGGGCACGGGCGCAACCTGAACGCTTGCCTGGTCCGCACCCCCTTCCTGCTGCACGGCGCCGGCGTGCCGAAGGGCGTGCGCGTCGACGACCCGGTCGAGAACGTGGACCTCTACCCCACGCTCGTCGCGCTCTGCGGGATCGAGCCGACCGGCACGACGCAGGGCCGCAGCCTCGTCGACCTGATGCATGGATCGGCGGACGAATGGAAGCGCGACCTGCACTCGTTCACGCTCTTCGCGACGAGCATCCGCGAACGCTCGACGGGCTTGAAGCTGACGCTGGTCTCGCACGCCGGCCGCAAGCTCTCCGCCGTTCCGGGGCTCTACGACACCGTCGCGGACCCCGACGAACGCGTGAACCTCTACGACGAGCGTCCCGACGACGTCGCCCGGCTGCAGCAGAAGATCGAGCTGTGGCAGGCCGCCTTCCCGATGGAGAGCAGCGACCCGGCGAGCGCCGACCCGGAGCAGCTGCGCCACATGCGCGCCCTGGGTTACATCGGCAACGACTGACGCCGCCGCGCTCGGCGCCGACCGACGCTCAGTTGCCGACCGACGCTCAGTTGCCGACCAACGCTCAGTTGCCGACCAAGAAGTGCGCGACGTCGCTCTCGCGCATCTTGTAGTCGCGGCCCTCGACGCGCAGCTTGCCCGCCGCCTTGATCGCCGCTTCGGTCTTGTAGACGACGAGGTCGTCCACCGAGTAGACCTCGGCGCGGATGTAGCCCTTCTCGAAGTCGGTGTGGATCACACCGGCGGCCTTGGGACCCGTGTCGCCCTTGTGGATCGTCCAGGCGCGGATCTCCTTCGGACCGGCGGTGAAGAAGGTCTGCAGGCCGAGCAGGGAGTACGCCTTGCGGATCAGGCGGTGCAGGCCGGGTTCCGAGAGGCCGAGGTCGGCGAGGAACTCGCCGCGATCCGCGGGATCCATGCTCATCAACTCGCCCTCGATGTCGCCGCACAGCGCGACGACCTCGCAGCCGGTCGACTCGGCGTAGTCGCGCACGGCGGCGACTTCGGGGCTCTCGCCGTCCATGTCGTCGTCGCCGACGTTCGCGACGAACAGCACCGGCTTCATCGTCAGCAGGAAGAGCGGCTTCAGCAGCGCGCGCTCGGAGTCCTTCCACTCGACGGTGCGCAGCAGCGTGCCCGCCTCGAGCAGTTCCTTCGCGCGCTCGAAGACGGCCTTCTGCGCGAGCGATTCCTTGTCGCCCGAGCGCGCCTTCTTCGACACGCGCTCGATGTTTCGCCCGAGCGTCTCGAGGTCGGCGAGCCCGAGCTCGAGCTCGATCACCTCGATGTCCTTCTTCGGGTCGACCTCGCCGTGCACGTGGACGACGTCGCCCTTCTTGAAGCAGCGCACGACGTGCATGACGGCGTCGACTTCCTTGATGTTCGCGAGGAACTTGTTGCCGAGGCCCTCGCCCTGCGACGCCCCCGCCACCAGGCCCGCGATGTCGACGATCTTCAGCGCGGCCGGGATGATCTTCTGCGACTCGATGTGCACACGGATGATCTCGAGGCGCTCGTCCGGCACGTCGACGATGCCGATGTTCGGCTCGATCGTGCAGAAGGGATAGTTCGCGCTCTCCGCCCCGGCGGCGGTGATCGCGTTGAAGATGGTGGACTTGCCGACGTTGGGGAGGCCGACGATGCCGCAGGCGACGCTCATGGAAGTGGACGGGTAGAGGGCTTTCCGAGGATTCGGGGCCGAACATTCTATCCGGAGCGCCGCGCCGGCGGTGCCCCGACCGGCGTCGAATCGGACGAGCTGCCCGGCGCGCGCTCGCCCCTGGTGTGGACCTCGACGGTCACGTGCACCAGGTCGGCGCGCTGCGGGACGAGGAGCTTGTAGTCGTCCGATGTCCGCGGCTCGGTCGCGGTGATCGAGACGATCACGGAGTAGATCCCGGGCCCCACCGACCAGACGTGCAGGTCCGTCACGCACGCGTCGGACCCCGCCTCCAGGCCCGCGCGGATCTCCTCGCGCAGCGCGAGCGGCGCCTGGTGGTCGAGCAGCACGTCGCTGGTGGCTCGCAGCAGGCCGACGGACCAGCGCGCGACGAGCAACGCCCCGACGATGCCCATCGCGGGGTCCATCCAGGCGAGCCCGAGATACTTGCCCGCGAGCAGCGCGAAGATGGCGAGCAGGGAGGTCAGCGCGTCGGCCAGGACGTGCAGGTAGGCCGAGCGCAGGTTGTGGTCGTGGCCGTGGTGGTGATGACCGTGATGGTGGTCGTCGTGGTGCCCGTGATCGTGATCATGGTCGTGCTCGTGCGCCTCGTCGTGGCCCGCACCTTCCGCGTGACCGTGCCCCAGCAGGAAGACGGAGACGCCGTTGACGACCAGCCCCACCACCGACACGCCGATCGCCTGGTCGAAGGCGATGCCCACCGGCGAGACGAGCCGCACCACGCTCTCCCACGCCATGATCAGCGCGAAGAGCGCGAGCAGCACCGCCCCCGAGAAGCCGCCGAGCGCGTTCACCTTGCCCGCGCCGAAGCTGAAGCGTTCGTCGTCCGCGTGGCGGCGGGCGTAGACGTAGGCGAAGGCGGTGATCGTGAGCGCCGCCGCGTGCGAGGCCATGTGCAGGCCGTCCGCCAGCAGCGCCATCGAGCCGTAGGCGATCCCCGCCCCGACCTCGACGACCATCATCGCGGCAGTCAGCGCGATGACGAGCATCGTGCGCGACTCGCCGGGACGCTTCACGTCCTGGCCGAAGGTGTGATCGTGTCGTCGGTCGTTCGACACGTTCAGTCGCAGAGCGCGACGCAGTCGATCTCGACGAGCACGTCCTTCGGCAAGCGCGCGACTTCGACGCACGCCCGGGCGGGCGGTTCCAGGCCCTCGAAGGCGCGCGCGTAGACCGCGTTGACCGCGTCGAAGTCGCGCAGGTCCTTCAGGAACACCTGGCACTTCAGCACGCGGTCGAATCCGGAGCCCGCGGCCTCGAGCACGGCCTTCAGGTTCGCGAGCACGCGCTCCGCCTGCGCCGCGACGTCGCCGTCGATCAGCTTGCCGGTCGCCGGGTCGATCGGGATCTGGCCCGAGCAGTGCACGAGCCCGCCCCCCACCACGGCTTGCGAGTAGGGTCCGATGGCGGCGGGGGCGCCTTGGGTGGAGACGATGCGGCGGGTGGTCATCGGTCGTGCGTCACTTGGGCTTTCGGAAGCGCGCGGCGAGGGCGCGCGCGACGTTCGGGGGGACGAAGCTCTCCACGGGGCCGCCCATCGCGGCGATCTGGCGGACGAGCGTACTGGAGACGTGCGCGGTGGCGGGGTCGGGCACCATCAGGATCGTGTCGACGCCGGGTGCCAGCTCGCGGTTCGTGCGCATCAGCGGCACCTCGTAATCGAGATCCACGGCGCCGCGCACGCCGCGCACGATGACGCCGCAGCCGTGTTCGTGCGCGGCGAGGGCGACGAGCCCGTCCACCGCCGCGACGTCGACGCCCGGCAGGTCCGCGCAGGCCTCGCGCGCCAGCGCGACGCGTTCCTCGGCGCTGAAGAGGTGCTTCTTCTCCGGGTTGATCGCGACGGCGACCGTCACGCGCCCGAACAGCTGCGTGGCGCGGCGGACGAGGTCCAGGTGACCGAGGGTCAGGGGATCGAAGGTTCCGGGGAAGAAGGCGTGTTCGACGCGCGCGGGTCCGCTCATGCGCCGGATTGTACGGGGAGCGGGTCTTCCGAGACGAACGCGAACCATCGGAGCGCGCGTCGGTCCTCCTCCTGGTGGAGACCGAGCACGAACTCCGAGCGGCGCCGGCGCGGCCGCTGCTGGCGGCATTCGGCGCCGTCGTGCTGGGCATCGCCTGCAGCCGCCCGGCGACGGCCGGCGTCGTGCCCTTCGCCATCGGCCTGTGGGCGATCCACGCCTCGGGCTCCGCGAGTCGGCGCGGCGCGGGCGCGCTGATGCTGCTCGCGCTCGCGGCGCTGGGAGCGGCACGGGGCGCGTCACCGGACGCCGGGATCGCGACCTGGCGCGGCACCGGTGGCGGCAGTGAGTGGGTCGGCGAGTTGGGCGGCGAGCTCCGGCGCCTGCCGGTCGGCAGTCTGGTCGAGGGCGAGGCCGTGCGCGTGATCGGCGCGGGACGCGAGCGACTTCCCGCCGTCGGACTCGAGGCGACGGGCGCGGACCGCGACCCCGTGCGCGTGCTGCGCTCCGACGAACTCGCGCGCGTCGCGCCTCCACGACGCGGGTTGCTGCGCGCGCTCGAGGATCCCCTGCGCCGCCGGCGACGCGACGGACTCGACCGCCTCGCTCGCTGGCACGACCCCGAAGCACGCGCTGCGGCCGCCGCGCTGTGCTTCGGCGACAAGAGCCGGCTCGATCCGCAGGTGACCGACCTCTTCGCGCGCACCGGCACGCGTCACTTGTTGGCGGTCAGCGGCCTGCACGTCGTGCTGCTCGCGGGCGCGCTCGTGTTGCCGCTCTCGCTACTCGGCGCAGCGCTCGGCCGACGTCTGCCGCGGCGGCTCGCGCGCTACCTCGGGCGCCCGGAAGCGTGGCGCGTCGCGGGCCTCGTCGCGTTGGTCCCGCTCGCCGGTTCGGGCGCACCGGTGATGCGCGCGGCGCTCGTGCTCGCGCTGGGTCAACTCGCGCCGCTGTTGCCGGGGAACCGGCGCCCCGACGGACTGAGCTTGTGGAGCGCAGCGGCGCTGCTCGAGCTCGCCGTCGACCCCTTCGCCTTCGGAAGGCTCGGTCACCAGCTGTCGTACGCCGCGGCGCTCGGCTTGATCCTCGGGCACCGCGGCGCGTCGCAGTGGATCGCGACGCTGCCGGGGCTCGGAGCGCCGCCGACGGGGCCACTCGTCGACAGGCGGCGCGCGTTCTTGCGTCCCTTCGTGCGCGGCTTGCGCGCGACGCTCGCCGCCGCGGTCGCGGCCGGCCTCGGGACCTTGCCGCTGACGTGGACCGCGATCGGCGAAGTGTGTCCGTGGGATCCGCTGACGACCGCCGCCGCGCTCCCGCCCTTGACGGCCTTCCTGTGCAGCGCGTGGGCGTGGATCTGCCTGCCGCTGCCGCTCTTCGAGTGGTCCGCGGAGGTCTCGTACGCGACGTTGACGGCCGTGCTCGCGGGCGCGGACCGCTTGCCGCTCACGCCGTTGCCGTTGCCGCCGCGTCCGTTGGCGTTGCTCGCGCTCGCCGCGGCGCTGACGGTGCTCGCATTGCACCGAAGAGGTTCCGGGCGCGGACGCGGCCCGGCACGCGCTGCAGCGGGAACCTGGGCGTGCTTGTTGTTCCCGTGGACGCCTGCGGGGGGCGGCTGGACCTTCGCCGCGCTGGACGTCGGACACGGCGCGTGCGTCGTCGTGCAAGGACCGGACGGCGCCGCGCTGCTCTTCGACGGAGGCTCGCGCGATCGCACGCGCGTGGCGCGCGGCGCGATCTCACCGACCTTGCGCGCGCTCGGCGTGCGACGCCCGACGGTCGTGCTGAGCCACGACGATCAGGACCACTCCGGCGCGCTCGACTGGATCTTGGAGCGGCATCCCCCACGCGCGTGGTGGGGCGCGCTGCCCGAGCGCTTCGCGAGGCGCTTGCCCGCGGATTGTGCGCGCGCCGACACGACGCGCGGCGGCTTGCGCACGAGCTGGAGCCGCGGCGCGCGATTGACGCTCTCGCGCGGCCTCGACGAAGCCGGCAACGAAGGCTCGCGCGTGCTCGCCGTCGAGACGGACGACTGGCGCGTACTCCTGTGCGGCGACGCGGAGGAGGACGGACTCGCGCGCTTGCTCGCGAGCGGCGCGCTCGACGGCCCGTGGGACCTGCTCTTGATCCCGCACCACGGTTCCGAGACGCCCTTGCTCGGTCCCCTGCTCGACGCCGCGCAGCCGCGCGAGGTGTGGATCAGCGCGAGTACTTTGACAGGAGTCGTACACGAGCTGGACCGCCGCGAAGTCCGCTGGCGCGCGACCTGCCTGGAAGGGCCGCTGCGCCGCGAGTTCGGGCAGTGAAGTACGGTACCGCGTTCGATTTTCTCGTTCAGCGGGCATCCCGCGCGGTGCGCGGGATGCCCGCTGAACGAGAAAATCGAACGCGGTACCGTACTTCACGCGATACTCGGGCCCGTCATGACGATCCTACTCACTCTCTCCGTGCTGGTCGGCACCGCGCTGCCGGCGAGCGGTGCGCTCCCGCCGCAGGACGCGAAGACGCCGGCGCAGTCCGTTACGCAGGATTCGAACGCGGAGGACCGGCGCCGCGTGTTGCACCTCACAGACGGACGCGTACTGCGCGGGCGCTCGAAGCTCGTGGACGAGAGCTGGTCCGTGCGCGTCGACGGCGCGTGGATCGACGTGCCCGCGTCCGAGGTCGAGCGCACGCGCGTGGAGCGCGAGCTGCTCGCCGAAGCCGCGAAGCTCGCGCGCGACATCGAGAAGGACGACCTCGAGCGCCGCGTGATCTACGCGGACTGGCTGGCGGACCAGGGGCTCTTCGACGAGTCGCTCGACGAACTCGACCGCGTGCTGCGCGCGGATCCCGACCACAGCGGCGTGCTGACGCTGATCGCGCGCCGCACCTACCCGCTCGAGCGCGCGCGCGGCCGCGAACTCGACGTCGAGCTGTACAAGGACCTGGTCCTCGCCGGCGGCGCGGCGCGTCCGGTCGAGCGCGAGCTGATCCTCGCGCTGCTCGAGCGCTCGTTCGGCCGCGAGACGATGGCGAAGACCTTCGCGCACGAGCTGACCGCGCTCGGCAACACGCGCCGCGAGTTCGCGACGCTCGCCTACCGCCGCGTGCTGGTCGGCGAAGAGGTGCGCGAACTGTTGCGCCGCTGCGCGCTCGACGGCTCGACCGCCGTGCGCGAGGGCGCGGCCCGCGCGCTCGCGGCGACGGGCGAGACCGGCATGACCCTGCCGCTGATCCGCGCGCTGGGTTCCGAGTCGGCGGCGGTGCGCACGAACTCGGCCGAGAGCCTGGGCGTGCTCGCGAAGACCCTCGGTCCGGCCGCCACGGCGCTCGCCGCGCCGGCGCTCGTCAACCGCTACAGCGCCCTCGCCCAGGGCGGCGGCGTGACGCGCCCGCCCGCCGCGCACATCTACATCGGCAAGCAGTTCGCCTACGTCGGCGACTTCGACGTCGAGATCGCGCAGGGCTCGTCGATCGCCGACCCGATCGTGATGGTCGGCGAGGAAGGCGCGCTGCTCGACGTGCGCCTCGGCGGCATCTCGGGCTGGACGATCGTGCGCGAAGCGCGCGCCCTACGCGGCTCGCTCGAGCTGCTCAGCGGCGAGAAGCGCGGCGCGTCGGCGGACGCCTGGGAGGCGTGGCTCGCCGAGCGCGCGAAGTAGGAAATACCGTGCCGTAGTCGTTTGTTCCACGACCGCGCCGAGTCGCCGGCCGTGCCGACCCGCAGGACGGTCGTGGAACAAACGACTACGGCACGGTATTTCCTACTTCGCGCCAAAGGCCTTCTCGACGAAGCCCTTGAACCCCTGCAGCGCCGTACGCTGGGTGTAGAACTCGAGCCCGCGTGCGGCGCCCAGTTCCTCGCCGCCGCCGGCGCGGCCGGGGCCGCCGTGGACCAGGTTCGGCAACACCATGCCGGGCGGCAGGGTCTGCTCGGCGACGCGGTCGGAACAGGTCCAGATGCGGCCGTGCCACGGCGCCGCCTCGAGCACGTAGGTCTCGAGCCAATCGGAGTCGTTCGAGTAGGCGCTGCAGACCAGGCCGCCGCCGCCCTTGCGCACGATCGCCGCCGCGGAAGCCGCGTCGCCGTCGTAGGGCACGATCGTCGAGACGGGGCCGAAGACCTCGTCGCTGTGGATGATCTCGGCCTCGCCGTCCTTGGCGACGATCAGCGTCGGCGCGACGAAGTAGCCCTTGTCGGTGAGCGGCTGCGGCCCGCCGCAGGCGACGTCACCGACGGCGGCGAGGCGTTCGATGCCGGCGCGCACGTCGTCGAACTGCGCCTTCGACGAGAGCGGGCCCATGCGGTTCGCCTTGTCGCGCGGGTCGCCGACCTGGATGCGAGCGAGCTCGGCCACGAGGTCGGTGCGCACTTCGTCGACCCGATCGGACGGCACGAGGATGCGGCGCACGGCGGTGCACTTCTGCCCCGTCTTCTGCGTCATGTCCGTCACGACGTTCGACAGGAACACGCCGTAGGTGTCCGACGACGCGTCGACGTCGGGCGCGAGCACCGCGGCGTTCAGCGAGTCGGCCTCGACGTTGACGCGCACGTTGTTCTTCACCAGCGCCTCGCGGCCCTTGAGCAGCGCGCCGGTCCTCGCCGAGCCGGTGAAGGCCATGCAGTCCTGGCCGCCGAGGTGGTCGAGCAGATCGCCGGTCTTGCCGCAGAGGAACTGGAAGCTGCCCTCGGGCAGGATGCCGGACTCGACGGTGATCTGGGCGACGCGCCACGCGAGCCACGCCGTCGGCGTGCCGGGCTTCTCGATCACGGGGACGCCCGCGAGGATCGAGCAGGCGAGCTTCTCCATCATCCCCCACGACGGGAAGTTGAAGGCGTTGATGTGCACGGCGACGCCGTGGCGCGGGACGCGGACGTGCTGCGCGTGGAAGCGCGCGGTGCGGCCGATCTGTTCGCCGTCGCCGTCGGAGAGGAACTTGCGGTCGCCGAGCGACTTCGCGTAGTGCGCGTAGGCCGCCAGCGTGCCCGTCGCGCCGTCGATGTCGAACTTGGCGTCGCCGCGCGTGTTGCCGCCGTTCGTGACGCCGATCTCGATCAGCTCCTCGCGGTGCTCGTGGATCGCGCCGGAGAGCGCCTTGAGCAGCTTGCCGCGCTCCGCGAAGGTCATCGCGCGCAGCGCCGGTCCACCGACTTCGCGGGCGTAGCGCACGCACGCGCCGAAGTCGATCCCGGCGGTGCTGCACTCGGCGATCGCCTCCTCCGTGGTCGGATCGTAGAGCGTCTCGGAGTTCTCGGTACCTGCGTGCCAAGCGCCTTGGACGTAGCTGGACAATCGTTGCATCGCGCGTCTCTTCTCGCTTCTCGAGGGGGTCCGGAGCGGCTCGCCCCGGCGTTTCGGGCGAACACTCTAACCGAGCCGGGGCCCCGGCGCGACGACGGCGGCTTCCAACGCGGGCGGCGATGCCGCAAGCTGGTGCCATGGACGCCCCTCTCGATCCGAGCGAGCGCCCCGCCGCGTCTCGCTGGCTGCCCGCGGGCTGCTTCGCGGGCAAGACGGCCGTCGTAACGGGCGGCGGGACCGGCCTCGGCCTCGAGCTCAGCCGGGGGCTCGCGGCCCTGGGCGCGCGGGTCGCGGTCGCCTCGCGCAGCACGGAACACCACGCCGCGCTGCTCGCCGAGGCGGCGCAGCGCAGCTGGAGCGTCTCGAGCCACGCGCTCGACGTGCGCGAGCCGGCGCAGGTAGAGGCGCTCGCCGACGAGCTGCGCGCGGAACTCGGCCACGTCGACGTGCTGGTGAACAACGCCGCGGGCAACTTCGTCTGCCCCGCCGAGCGCCTCTCGGTCAACGCATGGCGCTCCGTGCTCGGCATCGTGCTCGACGGCACCTTCTACTGCTCGAAGTCTTTCGGGCGTCGCATGATCGCGGACGGCGGCGGTTCGATCCTCAACGTCGTCGCGACCTACGCGTGGACGGGCATGCCGGGCGTCGTGCACTCGGCGAGCGCCAAGGCCGGCGTGCTCGCGATGACGAAGACGCTCGCGGCGGAGTGGGCGCGGCACGGCATCCGCGTCAACGCGATCGCGCCCGGGCCGTTCGAGTCCGAAGGCGCCGGCGCGAACCTGTGGCCCGACGAAGCGAGCCGCGCGAGGATCGAGCGCGGCATCCCGCTGCAGCGCTTCGGCACGGCGGAGGAGATGGCCGCGCACTGCCTCTACCTGCTCTCGCCGGCCTCCGACTACGTGACGGGCGAGTGCCTCGTCGTCGACGGTGGTGGCAGCCTGGCGCAACCCTTCTGGGACGCGGGCACGCGCTTCAGCCGCAAGCGCGCGGCGCGCGAGGACGGCGAGTCGTGACCAGCGGACTGCCGGCGGATCGCTCGGGGATCGACACCGAGCGCGCGAACGAGAACACGGCGGAGCTGGACGCGCTGTCGCTCGCGGACGCCTTCGACTGCTTGCAGGCGGAGGACGACGGCGTCGCGCGCGCGGTCGCGGGTGCGAAGGCCGAGCTCGTCGCCGCGGTCGAGCTGGCCGAAGCGCGTTGGCGGCGCGGCGGGCGCATCTTCTACGTCGGCGCGGGGACCAGCGGCCGGCTGGCGGCGCTCGATGCGGCGGAGCTGCCCCCCACCTTCCAGACCGACCCCGAGCGCGTGCAGTTCCTGATCGCCGGCGGCGAGCGCGCGCTCGTGCGGTCGGTCGAAGGTGCGGAGGATTCGGCGGAAGCCGCGGCGGAAGAACTCGACGAACGCGGACTGGGCGCCGACGATCTCGTGCTCGGCATCGCCGCCGGCGGCTCGACGCCCTACGTGCACGGCGCGCTGCGCCACGCCCGCGAGATAGGCGCCGCCACGGTCTTCCTCGCCTGCGTCCCGCGCGAACAAGCGGGCGACGACGCGGACGTCTCGATCCGACTGTTGACCGGCCCCGAGCCGATCGTCGGCAGCACGCGCATGAAGGCCGGCACGGCGACGAAGCTCGCGCTGAACCGCTTCTCGACGCTGCTGATGGTCCGGCTCGGCAAGGTCCACGGCAACCGCATGGTCGACGTGCGCGCGCTGGCGAACGCGAAGCTCGTCGACCGCGGCACGCGGCTGGTAGCGGAGCTCACGGGCCTCGACCGCGAGGCGGCGCACGCCGCGTTGATCGCGGCGGACGGGCGCGTGCCGGTGGCGGTGCTGATGGTGCGACGGGGCCTGTCCGCGGCCGTCGCGGCGGCGTCGCTCGAGCGCGCGGGGAGCCTGCGGGTGGCGCTCGCGGGCGAGCCGGAGTGACGGTGGCCCGCGCCGGCGCGCCCTCGTCTCCTCAGCTCCGACTCAGCGCCCGGGACTAGAATGCGGGTCCCTGCCCCCCCGTTCATCCACGCAGGGTTGACCCGCAACGACTCGAAACAGGGAACGACCAACATGCTCGGATACACGAAGCTCTCGATCCTCGGCATCCCCGTCCTCGCGCTGTGCGCCGCGTCGCAGGGAGCCGGACTGTTCGACTCGCACGACGCCGCGGCGCAGCCCGCCACGCTGCGCGTCGACGACGACGGCGACGAAGTCGATCCGCGCGATCTCGTCGCTGCCGCCGAGATCACGCTGAGCCGCGCGATCACGCTCGCGCTCGCCGCGCGCCCCGGCTCAGCCGTGGAGGCGGAACTCGAGCTGGAGGGCAAGGGCGCTGCGAAAGAGGCGTTCTACGAGGTGAAGATCGTCGGCGCCGACAAGCGGCTGCACGAGGTCAAGCTCTCGCTGACGGACGGCGCGGTACTCGGGCAGGAGGCCGAAGACGACGCAGACGCCGCGCGCGAGCTGAAGGCGTACACCGAAGTGCTGCGCCACACCGAGCGCACGCTCGCCGAACTCGTCGACGGCGCGAGCACTCTGATCAACGGCAAGCCGGTCCATGCGGGCCTCGAGTTCGACGGCGGCGGTCCCGAGTGCGAAGTGCTCGTGGTGAACGGGCGCTACCTCGTCGAGGTCGAGCTGGAAGGACGCGCCGGGCACGTCACTGAGCTCGAGCTGCGCGGAACGCGCGACGACGACGATCACGACGAGGTCGGTGACGACGAGGAGCACGACCACCACCACGGTCGCGCCGGGAACGACGACGACGACGATGACGACGACCACGACGGAGACGACGACGAGGACGGCGAAGACGACGATGATTGATCGCTTCCAGCGGCAGGACGGCGCATGAGTCGCATCCTGCTCGTCGAGGACGAGGCGAGCCTCGCGCGCGCGCTCGTGCTGGGGCTCTGCGAGGCTGGATTCGTCGTCGACCACGAACGCGACGGCGAGTCCGGTCTCCTCCGTGCCTCGCAGCAGGACTACGCGCTGCTGCTGCTCGACGTGCGCGTGCCGCGCCTCGACGGCATCCAGCTCTGCCGCGCGGTCCGTTCGGCCGGCAAAGCCGTGCCCGTGATGATGCTCACGGCGTGCGACGCGACCGACGACGTCGTCGCCGGTCTCGACGCCGGGGCGGACGACTACCTGACGAAGCCGTTCGAGTTCAAGGAGCTGTTGGCACGCGTCCGTGCGCTCTTGCGCCGCAGCACGCGCACGCGTGAGCCCTTCTTGACCTGCGGCGACCTCTCCGTCGATCTCTCCGAGCGACGCGTCTCGCGCGGCGAGAAGGACATCCCGCTGAGCCGCATGGAGTTCGCCGTGCTCGAGCACCTCATGCTCCACGTGCGCGTGCCACAGTCGAAGGACCAGATCGCCGCGGCGATCTGGAAGGACGAGACGGATCCTTCCCCCAACGCGATCGAGGTCTTCATCTCGGCGCTACGCCGCAAGTTGCAGCCGCCCGGCACGCCGCCCTTGATCCACACGCGGCGCGGCGAGGGCTACTACGTCGGCGAACAATCGGACGCCGGTGACGACGCATGAAGCTGCGTCTCGGCATCCGCGGACGCGTGGCTCTGTGGTTCGCCGTGCTCGGTTCGGGCTTGGTGCTGATCTTCTCGGTCGCCATCTACCTCGGACTCTGGCAGGCGATGCTGATCGGCGTCGACCGCGAGCTCTCGGCGCGCGCGGAAGCACTCTTCGACCGTTGCTCGTACGGCCCGGGCGGCGTCGTCTTCGACGCCCTTCCACCGGGTGAGAGCGTCCTCGGCGGCCTGCAGAACCTGCGCTCGGCAGAGGTCCACGCCTGGCCGGGACCCGTGCTGCTCTTGGAGCACGGCGTTCCGTCCGGTGTGCCGGTGGAGCTACCTTCCGGACCGACGGACTCCAACTACACGCTTCGCTACCGGACGCGCGAGGAAGGCGACTCGGACATCCCGAACAGTCCGACCGACTTCGACGAACGCGTCTGCGTGCTCGTCGCTCCGCTGAAGGACGGCCCGTCGGACACCCTGGTTCGCGTGCGCATCGCGACCGACATCGAGCCGCTCGAGGAACAGCTAGGACTCCTCCTGCCGCTCTTGATCCTCCTCGACTGCGTCTTCGTCGCCGTCGGTGCGCTGCTCGGCGGCTACCTTACGAACCGCATCGTGAAGCCGATCGTCGAGCTGCGCGGGGCCGCCGTGCGGGCACGCGAGGGCGACCGCGGCAAACTCCCCCACCAGGGCAATGGAGACGAGATCGACGAGCTCTCCGAGGTGCTCAGCGAGAGCTTCGGCGCGCTGAACGCGGCGCTCGAGCGCCAGGTGCGCTTCACCGCCGACGCGGCGCACGAGCTGCGCAACCCGATCAGCGCCCTGATGAACACCGCCGAGGTCGCGTTGATGCGCGACCGCGACCCCGCGGCCAGCCGCGAGCTGTTCCAAAGCGTGCTGACGGAGTCCCGTCGCATGGCGGACGTGCTCGAGGCGCTGCTGACGCTCGCGCGCTTCGACCGCGGCGAGGCCCGCATGACCTTCGCTCCGCTCGACCTCGGCCTCATCGCGCGCGACGTCGTCCGCGAGTGGAAGGAGCAGGGCGAGGAGGTGCCGGTCGAGGTCCACGGCACGGCCCCGCTCCTCGGCGAACCGGTGATGATCAAGGTGCTGCTCTCGAACCTGGTCAAGAACGCCGCCCGCTACAGCCCGCCGGGCGAGGCGGTGCACGTCGACCTCTCCGTCGAGGACGGCATCACGGTGCTCGAGGTCTCCGACCGCGGCGTGGGGATCCGCGAGGACCAGCGCAGCTTGGTCTTCGAGCGCTTCTATCGCGGCACCGATGACGTCCAGGGCGGAACGGCGGGGCTCGGCCTCTCGATCGTCAAGGCGATCGTCGAGCTCCACGGCGGCGAGGTCGAGGTGGCCGACGCCGCGCCGGGCACCGTGATCCGCATGAAGTTCTCGCCGTCGAAGCTCTCTCTCGACGACGACTGACGGTGCGCGCGAGCCGACCGCCCTCCCGACCTTCCACCACCGGCCCCCCGGATCGCAACCGCGGCGAGAACTCGATGAACGCCCTCTCCAAGACCACGCACCGGGTCTTCCGCGGCCGCTTCGGCGCCATCGCCTGGTTCGCGGTGCTCTACGTCGCCGTCGCCTTCGTGACGCGCTGCGTGCTGCTCGCCAAGTCGGCCGTCGACGTCAGCTGGGACCTCAGCCTGGTCGGGAGCTTCGTCCTCGGCCTGGTCTACGACCTTTGCGCGGCGGCGTGGTTCAGCCTGCCGCTGATCCTGGGGCTCACCCTGCTTCCGGCGCGGACCTTCGGGACGCGCGTCGGGCGCGCGATCATGCACGCCGCGCTGTTCGTCGTGCTGGTGATCCTCGTCGTGAGCGGCGTCGCCGAGTGGTTCTTCTGGGACGAGTTCAGCACGCGCTTCAACTTCATCGCCGTCGACTACCTCGTCTACACGACGGAGGTCCTCGGCAACATCCGCGAGTCCTATCCGCTGCCGGCGATCATCATGGGGGTCGTGATCGCCGCCGCGTCGATCCACGCGCTGCTGTGGCGAGCGGGCGTTCCGCAGCGCTGGATGGCGACCGCACGCGCCGACTGGCGGTCCCGTCTGCGCGGCGGCGCGGCGTGCGTGGCGGTCGTCGTCGCCTTCGGGCTGACGCTCTCGCTCGACCGGCTCCCGCGTTTCCAGAACAACTACAACCGCTCGCTGGCGCAAGACGGCCCGTTCAGCCTCTTCGCGGCCTTCTGGGACAACGAACTCGACTACGAGGAGTTCTACGCCTCGCGCCCGATCGACGAGGCCTACGCGCTCATGCGTTCGGAGCTTCAGGAGGACGACTCGCGCCTGCTGGAAGAACCGACGAACGGCACGCTGCGCTACGTCGAGAACGCCGGCAAGCCGCAGACGCCGAACATCATCCAGATCACGGTCGAGAGCCTCAGCGCGAACTTCGTCGGCGCGCTGAACCCGTCCTCCCCGCTGACGCCGAACCTCGACGCGCTCGCACAGAAGAGCCTGCTCTTCGACAACTTCTTCGCGACGGGGACGCGCACGGTGCGCGGCATGGAGGCGCTGACGATGTCGATCCCGCCGACTCCCGGCCGCTCGATCGTGAAGCGCCCCGACAACGCGAACCTGTTCACGCTCGGTTCCGTGCTGAAGAGCCGCGGCTACGACACGGCCTTCCTCTACGGCGGCTACGGCTACTTCGACAACATGAACGCCTTCTTCGCGGGCAACGGCTACCGCGTCGTCGACCGTTCGAGCGTCGCATCCGACGACGTGACCTTCGCCACGGCCTGGGGCGCCTGCGACGAAGACCTCTTCCGCTGGACCCTACGCGAGGCGGACCGCGCGGCCGAGGGACCCGACCCCTTCCACTTCTTCGTCATGACGACGTCGAACCACCGGCCCTACGCCTACCCCGCGGGGCGCATCGACCTGCCGCCGAAGACGAGCGGCCGCGAGGGCGCGGTCAAGTACACCGACTACGCGATCGGCGAGTTCATCCGCGAAGCCTCGACGCGCCCGTGGTTTCTGAACACGGTCTTCGTGATCGTCGCCGACCACTGCGCGTCCAGCGCTGGAAAGCGCGAACTGCCGCTGAACAAGTACCACATCCCGCTGCTGATCTACGCCCCCGGCGGACAGATCGCCCCCGGCCGCGACTCGACGCTGATGAGCCAGATGGACTACGCACCGACGCTGCTCGGCCTGCTCGACTGGAGCTACGCCAGCCGCTTCTTCGGCCACGACGTGCGCCGCCTGGATCCCGACCACTCGCACGCGCTCGTCGCGACCTACCAGCTTCTCGGCCACCTCGAGGAAGATGAGCTCACGATCCTCCAGCCCAAACAGAGCCACACGACCTACCGCATCGACATGCAGAGCTACGAGGCCCTGCAGGAAGTCGAGGACGCCGAGTCGCTCGACGAGACGATCGCCTACTACCAGGTGGCGAGCGACATGTACCGCCGCGCCGCGTACACGGCGCTGTCGACGGAGGAGCAGTTGCGGTTGTCGAGCGTCGGGCGGCAGCTGTCCCGCTCGACCGAGGGCGCGACGCGCTGAGCCCCTACCCCTCCGCCAGCGCCAGCAGCGCCGCCTCGTCGCGCACCAACACACCGTCGCGGCGCGACTCGATCCAGCCGTCGTCCTGGAACTTGCGCAGCAGGCGCGAGAGGCTCTCGGGCGTCATGGCGAGTTCGGCGGCGAGGTCCTTGCGCGGCTGCGTGAAGGGCACGAACAGGCCGCCTCCCTCGCGCCGCGCCGGCATGCGCAGGATCGCGTGCGCGAGGCGCGCGCCGGCGCTCGTCAGCGAGAGTTCCTGCACGCGCTCGATGAGCTGGTGCAGGTGCACCGTCAGAGAGGCGAGCATCGCGAGCGCGAAGCCGGGTTGCGAATCGAACAGCCGCTTGAAGGGCTCGGCGGCGATGCGCAAGAGTTGCGCCTGCGTCAGCGCTTCGGCGCTCGCGGGGAAGCGCGCCATGCCGATCGCCGCGGCCTCGGCGAAGGTGCGACCCGCGCCGATGTGGTTCATCACCTGCACGCGACCGTCTCCGCTCGAGCGATAGAGCCGCACGCGTCCCTCGAGCACGGCGTAGAAGGCGTCGACAGGGTCTTCTTGGAGGAAGAGCAGCTCACCGGGCCCGGCCTTCTGAATGCGCGTGCAGCTGGCGACGGCATCTAGCGCCGCGGCGTCGAGCTTGCGGAACAGCGGGAAGCGGGTGAGGGCCTCGCAGATCTCGGACGGCTTCATGGGCGACTCAGTTCGCGCTCCTGCGCAGCTCCCGTCGCACCCCGTACAGCACGCGTTCCCAGTCGAAGGCCGGACCGGGATCGATCTTGTTCGTGGTCAGGTGGTAGTGGCCGATCACGCCGGAGAAGTTCTCGTACTCCTCGTCGGTCAGCACGCGGGTGAGCAGTTGTCCGTCGGCGCCGCGCGGCGCGTCGGCTGCGATGCGCGGCAGAACGCGGGAGACGCCGGCGATCAGCTTGATCAGTGACTCGTACTGCTCGGGCGTGAAGTCGTACTGCATGTAGTCCGCGCCGTGGATCTGCCCGCGGAGCAAGCCGGGACGCTCTGCTTCACCTTGGAAGCCCGGAGTCCGCACGCCGCCGTCGCCGTAGTTCGGCGGGATGGTCAACCGCGTGCGGCCGGGTTCTTCGCGGTACCAGGCTTCGAGCTGGCGAACCGCGCCGGGGCTGCGCGCGCCCATTTGCGCGATCTCGACGCCGATCGAGCGCGTGTTCGCCTGTGAGGCGTGCCACGCGCGCTCGCGCAAGTCGAGCGTCTGATAGATGGTGCCGTCGACGTCGAGCAGGAAGTGCACGGACAGGCCGCGCATCTCCTGCAGCACGCGGAAACAGGTGCGGCTCGTACCGGCGACGTCGTAGTGCACGACGAAGAGGTCGACGACCTCGGCGAGCCGCGCGAGGTCGGTGCTGTCCGGCGGGACGAGCACCTCGCCCTCGCGGGTCACGCGGCCGGGCGTGTAGCGGCGGCCCGTCGCGGGGTCCATGTTCTCCGGCGGCTTCTCGCGCGCGTAGTCCGTCGCCGTCGCGTCGTAGCCGTCGACGTCGGTCCACAGCACGACGGGCGCGCCGATGTGCACGCGCTCGCCGCAGACGACGATCTCGTCCCCCACCAGCGAAGCGGCGTCGCGCGCCGGAGGGGTGATCGGTTCCGGCCGCGGCGCGGGGCTGTTGCAGGCGGCGAAGGCGACGAGGAGAGCGGGGAGCAGGGATCGACTCATCTTGGTGCGGCTCGTCTCGGGTCTGGGTCCGTCGCATCAGAGCAGACCGCGTCCGGCGAGGGAAGGCGAGAGAGTCGCGGGTTCGTCGCGAACCGCGCGCGGGCGGCGCGGTCTCCCCTCGCGTGAAGAGCGTCCGAGTCCACGGCGCGTGCCTCGAGGGCACCGGCGCCGAGCCCGCCCTGGTCGAAGCGCGCTTCGAGCCGGCGGATCTCAAGCGCACCGAGATCCACGTCACCGGGCTGCCCGACGCGGTGATCCGCGAGGCGCGCGGGCGCGTCAGCTGCGCGCTGGCGGAGAGCGGGCTGCGGCTGCCGCAGGGGCGCCTCTACTGGAACCTGGTGCCGGCGGCGCGCAAGAAGCGCGGCGACGCACTCGACCTGCCGCTCGCGCTCGCGGCGGCGGCGGCCTGCGGGCACCTGGATCCGCGCTGGCTGCGCGGCGCGCTCTACTACGGCGCGCTCGGCATCGACGGTCGCTTGCACGGAGCGCCCGGCGGACTGGCCGCGGGCTTGGCGGCGCGCGCGCTGTCGCTGAAGGCGTTGATCGGCGCGCGCGAGGCGGCGCTCGAAGCGGCGTGTGTACCGGGGCTCGACGCGCTGCCGGGCCGACACCTCGGCGAGATCGTCGCGCACCTCGCGGGGGCCGGCCCGCGCATCGAGCCGTTGCATGCGCCTTCGGACGAAGCCGCCCCGTCGCTCGACCTGCCGTCGGCACTCGACGAAGTGCGCGGCCAGGCGCTCGCGAAGCGCGCGCTGATGATCGCCGCGGCCGGCGGCCACGGCCTGCTCTTCATCGGGCCGCCCGGCGCGGGCAAGTCGATGCTCGCGCGTCGCATGCTCGGACTGCTGCCGCCGCCCAGCTTCGAGGAGCGGCTCGAGATCGGCCGCGTGCAGTCCGCCGCCGGACTGTGGCCCGGCGGACTCTCGCGACGCCGGCCGTTCCGCGCGCCGCACCACTCGGCGTCGACGATCGGCCTCGTCGGCGGCGGGCCGCGCCTGACGCCCGGCGAGATCAGCCTCGCGCACCGCGGCCTCTTGTTCCTCGACGAGCTGCCCGAGTTCCGGCGCGAGGCGCTCGAGTCGCTGCGCCAACCGCTCGAGCACGGATCGATCCTGATCAGCCGCGCGGGGGGTCGGCTCGTGCTGCCGGCGCGCTTCCAGCTCGTCGCGGCGATGAATCCGTGCCCGTGCGGCCACCGCGGATCGACGCGCAGGCCGTGCCGTTGCTCGCCGCGCGAGGTCGACCGTTACCGACACCGCTTGTCGGGGCCGTTGCTCGACCGCATCGACCTGCGCATGGAACTCAGTCCGCCGCCGCTCGCCGAGCTCTCCGCAGCGCCGCGCGCGCGAAGAGGTCCCTCCGGCGACGCGTTGGCGGAGACGGCGCGCTCGGCGCGGCAGCGCGCGCTCGACCGCCGCGGCAAGCCGAACGTCGCGCTGGACGCGGACGAGCTCGACGCCGACGCGCCGCTCACCGGCGACGCCCGCCGCTTGCTGCTGAGCGCCGCTGCGGAACGCCAGTTCTCCGCCCGCGCCTTGCAGTCGCTGCGGCGCGTCGCGCGCACCGTCGCCGACTGCGCGGCCGCGGACGAGGTGTCGCCCGAACACTTCGCCGAAGCGCTGGCGCTGCGCGCGCCGTGGCCGTGAGCGTGCCCGCGGCTCAGGTTCTCGCCTTCACGCGCGGGTGGTCGCGCCAGGCGGGCATCTTCGACATGAACTCGAGCACGCGCTGCTCCAGCTCGCCGCCCTCCAGTCCCGGTTCACGCTGGCGCAGCCACTGGCCCATGCGCTCGAAGCGCTCCTCGAAGGCCTGCAGCTCGCCGGCTTCGTCGACGCAGTGCTCGCAGTAAGGCCCGCTCTCGATCGGCATGCTGCAGCTCTCACACGGAGTCTTCTCGGTCTTCATCCTTCGGTCTCCTGTTCGCGGCGCTCGTCGCGCAAGCGGCGACGAGGGCGCTCAGTCCTCGGGTCAGTGCTTCGCGATCGTCTTCGGACATCTCGCCCGCCGCGGCCTCGAGCCGCGCGGAGTCGAGCACGCGGCCCTCCTCCTCGACGCGGTCCCGGCCCTCGTCGGTCAACCAGACGAGGTGCTGACGGCGATCGCGTTCGTCGGGGATGCGCGCGAGCAGGCCGCGCTTCACGAGGCGCTCCAGGCGCTCGCTGATCGCGGACTGCGAGCGGTCGAAGTGACGCGCCGCCTCCATCACCGTCAGCGGCCCCGTGGCGGCGAGGTGCCGCAGCAAGGCCAGGGACTCCGGACGGAGCCGCTTCGCGCGGGGGTTGCGCCGGCGGTAGAGGAAGTGGAAGACCTCGGGATAGAGGCGGGCGACGGCGTCGGCGGTCTCGATCGCATCCATGCCCGCGAGCATCGACGGGTGGCGATCCATCGTCAATCCCGATGGATCTCGAAGCGCGTTACTCGTGCCGCAGCGCTTCGACCGGGTCCATGTTCGCCGCGCGCCAGGCCGGGTAGAGGCCGAAGATCACGCCGATCCCCGCCGAGATGCCGAAGGCCAAGAGCGGGGCCTGGATCGTGACGACGGTGCGCATGTCCGCCCAGTGCTCGACGCCGAGCGGGATCGCGATGCCGAGCGCGATGCCCAGCAGGCCGCCGCCGACCGACAGCACGACGCACTCGACGAGGAACTGCACGACGATGTGGCGGCGCTTCGCGCCGAGCGCGCGGCGGATGCCGATCTCGCGCGTGCGCTCGGTGACGGTCGCGAGCATCACGTTCATGATGCCGATGCCGCCGACGAGCAAGCTGATGCCGGCGATGCTGCCGAGCACGATGTTGAAGATGCGTTTGGTCTCCTCGGCGCGCATCAGGAGCTCGAGCGGCACGACGACCTCGTAGTCGCGTTGATCGTGTTCGCGGGCGAGCATCGTACGGCAGGCCGCGGCGACGAAGGGGACGTCCTCCGCGCGGTCCACCTCGATGATCATCTCGTGGAGCTGCACTTCCTCCATCTCGCGGCTGCCGGCGCGCTGCTTCACGAGCATCTCGCCGAACCACTTCTGGCCGGTGGAGAGCGAGATGAAGACCTCGCCGGTGCTCTCGGAGCCAGCTTCGGCCGGATCGCTGTCGAGGCGCACGCGCGGGAGCAGCGTGCCGACGACCGTGAAGTAGTCGGCGCCGATCTTGACGCGCTCGCCGAGCGGGTTGGCGAAGGGGAAGAGCTGGCGCGCGACCTCGTAGCCGAGCACGCAGACGTTCGTGGTGCGGACCTCGTCGACCTCCGAGATCCAGCGGCCGCTGCCGAGCACGCGGCCCGTCGCTTCGAGGTAGGCCGGGATGGTCGCGATCACGCGCGGGCGGCTGACGCGGTCACCGTTGCGCACTTCCTCGGGCAGCTCGCGCAGCGGAACGACGCGTCGCAGGCCGGGGATCGTCGCTTCGACGCGCGCCAGGTCGGCGCGCGTGATGCCGTAGGAGATGACGCGGGTCTCTTGGTTGGAGACGGCGTCCTCCGGCGGCTTGACGGAGCGCAGGATCACGTTCTGGCTGCCGAGCCGCCGGATCTGTTCTTGCGCCTCCGCGCTCGCGCCTTCGCCGATCGCGAGCATCGCGACGACGCTGCTGACGCCGAAGAGCACGCCCAGCGTGGTCAACGCGCTGCGAAGCTTGTGCAGCAAGAGGCTGCGCACGCCGAGGCGCACGGTGCGGACGAAGATGCCTTCGGTCACGCGCCGGCCTGCCTTCCTTCTTGCACCGTGTCGATGCGACCGTCGCGTAGGCGCAGGACGCTCTGCGCGCGCTCACCGACCTCCGGTTCGTGCGTGACGAGCAGGATCGACTTGCCTTCCGCGTGCAGTTCGTCGAACAGCTCGAGGATCTCCCCCGCCGTCTTCGTGTCGAGGTTGCCCGTGGCTTCGTCGGCGAGGATCATCGCCGGGTCGTTGATCAGCGCGCGCGCGATCGCGACGCGTTGTTGTTGTCCGCCCGAAAGCTCGCGGGGCCGGTGGTCGAGGCGTCCGGAGAGGCCGACGCGCTCGGCCAGCGCGCGCGCGCGTTCCGGGCCGTCCTCCGGCGGATCGTCCTGGTAGAAGAGCGGGACCTGGATGTTCTCCAGCACGTTGAGCTGCTGGATCAGGTTGTAGCTCTGGAAGATGAACCCGATCCGACGGCTGCGCAGGTCTGACAGGTCGTCGTCGTCGAGCTCGGAGGTTTCTTCGCCGTCGACGCGGTAGCTGCCGGTCGTCGCGCGGTCGATGCAGCCGAGGATGTTCAGCAGCGTCGACTTGCCGCTGCCCGAGCTGCCCATGATCGCCCAGTACTCACCGCGCCCGAACGAGAAGCTGAAGTCGTCGAGCGCGACGACCTTGTTCTGTCCCATGCGGTAGATGCGGCTGACGTTCGTCAGCTCCGCGACGGGGCGAGTCATTGCGCGGCACCGGCCGTTCCCGCGCCGGACGGCTTGCCCGACGGGCGACCGCCGGAGGAAGGCGCGCCACCGCCGGCTCCGCGCTCGCGGCCCGCCGCGCCGTCGCCGCGCGGCTTGCCCGACGGCCGTTCCGTCGACCCGTCCGCGGGCTTGTCGCCGCTCTGGCCATCGCTCGACGGGCCGCCCGCGTCCGGCCGCGACGGCCGCGCGCCCTGCTGTGTGGAATCCTGCTCGTCCTGCGAGGCCTCGAGGAACTCGATCGGCGGGCTGAGCAGCACGATCTCGCCCTCGCGCAGACCGCTCTCGATCGCGACCCACGAAGCGTTGCTCTTGCCGACGACGACCTCGCGCGGTTCGGGCGCGCCGCCGTTCGAGACGAAGCAGAGGTTCTTGCCCTTGAGGTGGTTCACGGCCTGCAGCGGCACGTAGAGCGTGTCGTCGATCTGCTCGACGAGGATCTCGATCGAGACCGACATGCCAGGACGCATCTCGGCAACGGCGTCCTCGATGGCGATCTCGGTCTTGTAGAGCCGCAGGTTCGGGTTGGCCCACCAGCTGTTCTGGTCGGGGAGCAGGGCGACGAAGCTCACGCTGCCGCGGAACTCGCGTCCGGGCATCGCGTCGACGCGCAGGATCGCGCGCTGACCGACCTCGACCTGCTTCAGCACGGACTCGTGGATGCTCGCCTCGGCGACCATGCCGCCCGTGCGCGGGATGCTGATGATCTCCTGGCGTTCGCGCACCTCCGTGCCCTCCGCCATCGGTTCGCTGCCGCGCCAGCGTCCACCGTCCTCGCGCCCGTACACGACCATGCCGTCGACGGGCGCCGTGATCACGGCCTTCTCGAGCTGCGAGACGATCTTCTCGTAGCGCTCGCGCTCGAGCGTCAGCTTCGACTCGGCGGCGTTCAGGTCCGTCTCCTTGTCGATCAGCTGCGACTCCGCCTGCAGCTTGACCTTGCGCAGCTCGCGTTCCTTGTCGTCGACGTCGCCCTGCAGCGTCGCGATCTGCTTCGGATACTCGTAGATGCGCAGCAACTCGAGCGAGCGCCGCGCCTGCTCGACCTTGACCGTCGCGCGGTTGAAGGCGAGTTCGTCCGCTTCGAGCTCGGAGCGCGTCAGGAAGCCCTTCTCCTCGAGCTGCTCGCTGTAGTCGCGCTTGCTCTCGGCCTGCTTCAGCTCTTCCTCGGCGATGAGGATGTCTTCCTCGGCCTTCTGCTCGGCCTGCGGCCAGTCCCCTTCGCGGTACTTCTCGAGCTCCGTGCGGGCCAGCGAGACTTGCAGCTCAGCGCGGGCGATCTGGCTCTCGTTCTCGATCTTCTGGATCTCGAGCGCTTCCTTCGACTTGGCGTGCGAGGCGTCGGCGTTCGAGAGCGTGATCTCCTGCTGCACGCGCCGCTCGAGCAGCTCGGCGGTGTCGAGCTTCGCGACGACCGTGCCTTCGGTCACGAAGGTGCCTTCGGCGATCAGGGAGAGGATCGTCGTGCGGCCCTCGATCTCGGAGCGCAGGCTGATCGCGTCCTTGGCCTTCAGGTTCCCGCGCTCGGTCACGGAGATCAGGAGCGGCCCGCGGCGCACGGGGCCGCCGATGAGCGCCTGCGACTCCTCTTTGCCGAACCACTCGTCCGCACCGCCGAACCAGCCGGCCGCGGCGATGACGACGACCACCACCAACGCGATCGGGAACTTGCTGCGTTTCTTGCGACTCATGCGTCCAGTTCTTCCGTCGCGGCGTCTTCCGCGATCATCTCGTCGATGCGTTGTCTCTCGAATCGAATGCCGTCCTCGTCGACTTCGATCAGTTCCATGTCGCGGTACAGCTGGAGCCGCGCGAGCCAGAACTCCACGAGCGCTCCGGTGACCAGGTTCCGCGAATCCAACAGGTCCTGCTGCGCCTCGAGGATGTCGCGCGTAGAAGCGCGCCCGGCCTGGAGGTTGAGCTGCGCACTCTCGACGCGACGCTCGGCGAGCCGGGCCGAGAAGTTCTGGATCTCGAACGACTCGCGCGCAGTGACCGTGTTGCGCAGCTCGCTGCGCAGGTCCGCGGTGATTGAGTCCGAGAACTGTTCCGCATCGCGCTGGGCGGCCTCGAGGTTGATCAGCGACGCGCGGTAGAGGTTGCGCTCCGGCAGGCGGTCGACGGGCAGGTCGAAGCCGAGGCCGACTTCCCAGGCCGCGTCGTCCAGGTCGAACTGCAGCGGCTTGCCATCCTTCGACGTCAGGTCGAATCCGGCGCGTAGGTCGAGTCCGGTGCGCAGGGCTTCCGCGGCCACGAGCGTCTTGCGCTCCGCGTCGCTGACCTGGTCGAGGCTGGTCATGTAGTCGAGTCGATTCGCGTGCGCGAAGCGCAGCACCGTCGCTTCGTCGAAGTCGACGCTCGTCAAGCCGTCCTCGTACAGGCGGTCGAGTTCCGCGAGGTCGACGTCGATCGGCGTGTCGATCGGCAGGCCGAGGAACAGCAGGAAGGCGTCGTAGGAGGCCTGGAGCTGCGCGCGCGAGACGACGAGCCGGTTCTGCGAGCGGACCTCGTCCTGGCGGGCCTGGTCGACCTCGATGTCGGACGTGCGGCCGGCTTCGGCGAGCGCTTCGTTGCGCTCGCGCAGCAGCTGCAGGTTCTCGACGTTGAGTTCTTCGTTGCGGATCGAGTCGGCTTGTTCCAGCAGGCGCAACATGCGCGTCGTCACGTCGACGGCGAAGCTCCGCCGGTAGCGCTCGAAGCTGCGCACCTCGTAGATCAGGTCGCGCTCGGCCTGCGTCAGCGGTTCGTACACGATGCGCGAGCCGGAGCCGCGCAGCAGCGGCTGCGTGATGGCGAGGCCGATGTCGGAAGTCGTCGAGGGCGAGCCGCCGCCCACCACCTTGAACATCGACAGTCCGATCCCCCCCACGACCTCGGCGCCCGTGCCGAGGATCTTCCGCACCTGGAAGCCGAGGCTGGCGGACTGCGTGTCCGCCGCGGAGCCGATGCCGTCGATCGCCGCGTCACCGGTCAGCGTCGGGCGCCAGCCGAGCTGCCAGCGCTCGAGCGTCACGTTCATCGCCGCGAGGTAGAGCGATTCCTTGCGGGACTGGTACTCGCGGTTGTTCTCCGCCGCGATCTGCAGGCAGGTCACCAGGTCGAAGCGCACGCCGCCCTCGACCTCTCCGCGCAGGATGCGCTGGCGCAGGCTGTCCGGGTCGGGCTCGATCTCGAAACCGCCCTCGGCCGCGAAGAGTTCCGCGCGACGCTGGTCGACGAGTGCGTAGACCGCGTCGTCGGCGTCCTCGGCGTACTCGGAGGCACTCTGGCAGGCGGCCGCGCCCAGCAGTCCGAGGAGCAGGCAGAGGTGGAGGGATTTCATCGATGCGGCGTCGGCCACCGTCGGTGGAGGGGGGAGGGAGGAGCCCGGGGGGACAGGCTCGCGGCGTGGGGGGTCGCCGGAAGGGCGCCCATACGAGGTCGGCCGCACATTGTGCGAGGCCGAGCCCGCTTTTCACTCCCCCGGATCGCCGGAAGCGGGCTCGGAGCCCGCCGTGGGACCGGCGTGGAACAGCGCGCGGGCCTCTTCGTAGACCTCTTCGCTCACCGCGTGCGCGGCGATTCGACCATTCTGGAGGCGAAAGGCCGTCAGCGCCTCGCCCGTGAAACGGTACTCACCCGCCAGGGTTCCGTCGGAGCGCACCAAGCGCACGACGCGCTGGAGCTGCTCCTCGGCGCCCGACTCGTAGCTCGTCGAGAGCTCCTGCGCCTCCAGGCCGCCCGACAGCGGATCGAAGACCCGGAAGTAGCCCGACAGCGCCCTTCCGCTGCGCGCGAGCTCGAGCAGGTACTGCGGCAACACGCCGCCTTCCTCGAGCGACGCCGTGCGAGCCCGCCGCCCGCCGCGATCCCACTCCGCCGTCTCCAGGCTGACCCCGTCACGCGACCACTCGGCCCGCAACGTGCGCCCCCGCCCGGCCGCCATCTCGCGGAAGACGAGCCGCGACGCCCGCTCCCCGAGGCGCTCGACGGCGTACAGCCGCAGGTCCTCGAGGAAGTAGTCGTACTCCACCTCGAGCTGCAGCTCGTCCCCTTCGAGGCGCTGACGCATCCGCGCGAGCCCGAGGACTCGCGACCTCCTGACCTCGAGATCCCCGCGCCCCCGCGCCGGCGGCGGCTCCGCCTCGGCCGTCCACTCGAGGACGAAGTGCTCCAGCCGCTGCACGGACTCCTCCTGCGCCGGAGGGTCCTGCCAGGCGACCTGGGCCCCCCCGCCAAGGCAGGGGAGGCTGCCCAGGAGGAGGAGGCGCGCGAGGAGTTGGGTGAGGCTCACGAGTCTGGATCGCCCGTCCCCCCCACCCCCCTTGAGCCCCCCCAAGTCCCGCTCCCGGAACTGACTGGCTTCCGTGTGGTCGACCGGCCGCGGGAGCCTTCACAGGCCCCCGCGGAGCCTCGAGATCGGCTATGGGACTCAGCGAGGCTCCCTGCCGAGCCGGTCCGACCGCCTGAGCGTTGTCGCAAGCCGGGAGCCCGCAGGGACCTGACACTCCTGCCGAGGGCGTCGACCACACGGAAGCCAGTCAGTCCGCACTGTGATCGAGGCCGATGATGGCGAGGATGGAGCCGAGGGCGAACAGCAGACCCACCGCCAACAACGCCGGCCACGGCCTCCCCCCCAGTCGGTCCTTGTGATCGATCCACCCGAAGTGGGCGCGGCCCTCCTGGCGAGGGGTGTCGGGGCGCACGTTCGCCTGGCTGTCGACGAAGAAGATCTCGTGCACGGGGAAGTCCTCGCCGAGTCCGGCGGTCCGGTGGCGCACGATGCGCCAGTGAGCCCACGGGGCCGCGAAGCCCCAGTCGAACTGGATGCGCTCGAACAGCCAGGCTTCGGCGTCCTCCTCCGAGAGCCCTTCGGGCGGCGTCCAGGCGATTCGCGCGGACTTGACGGCGAGCTGGTGGTATGTGGTCGTGTCGACCAGCACGGCGGGCAGGTTGACGCAGAAGCCGAGCGCCATGAGCCCCGCGGCAACCGCAGCGACGAAGCGATGGTCCGAGGCGTGCTCGAGCCCGAGCGCGACGCCTAGCCACAGGAAGGGAAGCAGCGGGAGGAGGTAGCGCGGTCCGAAGGTCCACGCGCCGTGCCAGCCTTGGATGCAGACGACCGGCAGCAGCACGACGATCGTCATGGCGATGCTCGTGTAGAACCAGACGCGTTGTGACGATCGCAGCGCGAGCGGGATGCCCCAGTAGAGCAGCAGCACGCCGGGCGCCATCCACAGCAGACCCTTGCCCGGCGAGAAGAGCACGCCGACGAGCCCCATCAGCGGCGGGTAGCCGAAGAAGCCGCCGCGCAACACTTCGCCGTAGCCGTTGTCGAACGGGTCGCTGAAGCGTTGGTGATTCACCCACAGCAGCAGCGCGGCGATCACCAGCTGCGGCGTCGCCATCCAAGCGATCGCCTTCCACCCGGGTTCGAGTCCGCGGCGTCGCACGACGGCGGGGGTCGAGTCCTGACTCACGTGTCGGTGGAACATCACGAAGAGCGCGGAGAACTCGAGCACCAGCACGGCCGGCGCCATGACCGCGCGCGTAGAAACCGCTCCGCCCAGCGAGAGTCCGAGGAGCAGCAGCACGCTGGGTCGCAGGCCGATGCGCGCGCGCTCCTCGCGCAGACGCAGGATCAAGTGGAAGCCGGCGAACAGGAAGAAAGTCGCCTGGACGTCGCTGAGCCACGAACGACCTTGCGGCCAGGCGAAGGTGCAGAACGCGTAGCTGATCCCGGCCAGGAACGCGCCCCAGCGCCGCACGCTCATGCGTCGCGCGCAGAGCACGATCATCCACGCGGTCAACGCCGTCAGCAGCGGATTGCGCAGGCCGACGAAGAGGTGCGCGAAGTACTCGCTGCGCTCGAAGCCCAGCTGGCGATCGTCGCTGTGACGACGCTCGATCTCCGGCGCTCCCCACGCGACGAGGCGACCGAGTCCGTACAGGGGGAGCGGCACGACCGCCTGCCCGACGCCGTACCAGCCGTAGTACTCACCGTCGCTGCCGTGCTGCACGGGGAACGCGCCGCCGCGGCCCGACGACTGCATCTGCTTCGAGACTTGGATCAAGTAGCGCGCTTCCGGCGTGCCTTCGGGCGAGCCGTCCAGCGCGAAGTCGTGGTTGCGCCAGAGCGAGCTGGTGGTCTGGAAGGAGATCTCGCCGTCGTGCGTCTCGGGCGGCCCGACGAAGGTCCCCACCAGGACGCTCAGGACGAGCAGCAACACGGACCAACCTACGACGCGGTCGTAGTGTCGGACCACCGTGAGCTTCGAGTGCGTCACCATTAGTCGCGAGCTTCCCGTCCGGCCGCCGCGTGCAGGGTGCGCAGCAGGAACTCGCGTCCGTCGCCGTCCCAGTCGAGGTGCGCGGGCGTCGCCAGCAGGGCGTCGAACACGCTTCGGCTCAGCTCGCGCGCGCGTTCGGGCATCTCTGCGGCGAGGTCGTGCCGCTGGCTCGGGTCGCGCGCGAGGTCGTAGAGCCGAGGAGTGCCCAGGTACTCGAGTACCAAGCGCTCGTCGTTGATCCGCGCGCTGAGCGAGAGCCCGCCGTCCGGCGTGGCGACCAGCGTGAGCGCGGGCCGCTCGGGGAACTCGCGTCGCACGTACGAGTCCGTACGCGCGAGCAGCGAGCGTTCGCCGTCGCGCAGGTCCCCTACGCCGAAGAGTTCGCGCAGGGTGGGTGCAACGTCGGCGTGTTCAACGGTGCCGCCGAGGATGCGACGACCGGTGATGCTGCCGGGATGACGCAGCAGCAGCGGGACGTGCAGCGATTCCTCGAACGACCCCGAGTCGTCGGACCACGCGCCCGCACGTTCTCCGAGCTCGACGCCGCTGGCCCCCACGACGACCACGGCGCTGCGCGCGAGCAGGTCCACTTTCTCGTCCGTGTTGGCGAGCGACTCGAAGCCGCGTCGCACGAGGAAGTCGAGCCGCAGCAGCTCGCAGTCGTAGAGCGCGACCAGCGCGTCGCGCTCGACCGGCGTCGGCTCGAACGTTCCGTCGCGCAGCGCCCTGAAGGTCTCGGCGGACTCGTCGAGGCGACCCATGTCGCGGCCGCCGAGGAAGGCCGCGCGAAAGTCCGGGCCGGTCGCGATCGGAGCGGGCGACCAGGGTTGGCGGGGGCCGGAGAAGTGCAGCCACCAGAAGCGCGGCCGCTCGTCGCCGCGACTCTCCTCGAGGTCCTTGGCGAAGGCCTGCAGCGCGCGGTGGTCGTCCGTCGTCTCGACGAAGACTTCGAATCCACGCGCGAGGCCCGTGTCCGCGAGCGCGTCGGACGCGCACAGGAAAGCGGCCGTGCGGAAGCCCGCCGCGGCGAAGTCCTCGGCGAGCGTCGGTAGGTCGTCCGGCAGTGCGCGGCCGTCCACGAGCAGCCCGTGCGTGAGCGGCGCGGCGCCGGTGTGGATCGTGCCGAGCGAGGTGCGCGGATCGCTGCTGGCGGCCATTGCCTGCGAGAAGTTGACACCGCTCTCCGCGATCCAGTCGAGGTCGAGCGCAGCCGCGCCGTCCGCGCGATCGAAGTCCGTGGTGCGACGGTAGTATCCGAGCGAGCTGACGTGGTCGGCGCGCAGCCCCTCGACGGTGATGAGCACCAGGTGCTCGGCCTGCACGCCGGGGCGCGTGGGCTCCGAACAGGCGGGCACCATCGCGATCAGCGCGACGCAGGCGAGCCGGCGAATGTGCGAGGTGCTGCGCATCATCGAGGGGTCATTACGGAGGAGCGGCTTCCGCGGCTCAAGCCTCGTCCGCGCCCGACTCCGAGCACTCGCTCAGCAACCACTCGCGATAGCCGTGCTCGATCGCCTCGGGGTCGAGCACGACGAACTCCGGGAGCTCGTAGGGATGCTCGCGCTCGACGAAGTCGACGAGTTCGGAGAGGCGCTCGTCGGTGGTCTTGATCAGCATCAGGACCTCTGGCTCCTCGTGCACCTCGCCCTGCCAGCGGTAGACGCTGATCGCGCCGGGGAGGAGGTTGACACACGCCGCGAGACGCGCGTCGACCATGCCGCGCGCCAAGCGCCGCGCCACTCCGTCGTCGGGCGCCGTGACGAGCACGATCCGAGGCTCGGCGGAAGTTCCCTGGGTCATGCCGTCATGGTAGCGTGCGCCGCCCGCGCCCCCCCTCGTAGAATCCCGCCATGCTGAACCGCCTGCTGGTCAAAGGACTTGGCTTCGTCCCCACTCCGGTCATGCGCCAACTCTCGTCGCGCTACATCGCCGGCGAGGAGCTGGCGGACGAGATGCGCGCATTGACCGAGCTGAAGGGGCGCGGCTTCACCGGGATCTTCGACATCCTCGGCGAAGGCATCCGATCTCGCGAGGAGGCGTCGCAGACCGCCGACGACTACATCCGCGGCGCGGAGGCGATCGCCGCCGCCGGAGTCGACGCCTACGTCTCGATCAAGCCCACGCACCTCGGCCTCGCGAGCGACGAGAACCTGGCCCTCGACCTCTACCGCCGCATCGCGACGCGCTGCGCGGAGCTCGGTCTCTTCATGCGGGTCGAGATGGAGGACCATCCCACCACCGACGCGACGCTGCGCATCTTCGAGGCGCTGCGCACGGACTTCGAGCGCGTCGGGATCGTGCTGCAGTCGAGGCTGTTCCGCACGCTCGACGACATCGACGCGCTCGCACCGGGCCCGCTGGATGTGCGGCTCGTGAAAGGCATCTACATCGAGCCGCCCGAGATCGCGCACACACGCGCCGGCGACATCCGCGACGCCTTCCTCGCCTGCGCCAAGAAGCTCTGGGATCGCGGCGCCAACGTCCGCCTCGCGACCCACGACGCGCCGATGGCCGACCGCCTCTTCGAGTCGATGAGCCGACGTGGCATGCGCAGCCAGGACTGCGAGCTGCAGGTCCTGCTCGGCGTGCAAGAGCCTCTGTGGCAACGCTGGAAGCTCGAGGGACGGCCGGTACGCGTGTACGTGCCGTATGGGCCGGATTGGAAGGCGTACAGTCTGCGGAGGTTGACGAGGAACCCGCAGTTGATGCGGGCCGTCATCAAGAACTTCCTGACTCCCGGATGAACTGACTGGCTTCGCTGTGGCGGACGCCGTCGAGAAACCGCGGCATATACGCGAACCTCCGGCGTTCCCGACGGTCTTCCTCGTGCACGACACGCTCGCAGGTCGTGCGCACGAGGACCGAGCTCTTGTTCACGCCCCGTCACTGTCCGTATCGACATTGTTCCCAACACGACCGCGCCGACGCGGACTTCTGTTCGAGACACGGTTCCTACTTCGCCGCCTGTAGGTCGCATCCTGTCCCGCGATTCCGATGCAAGAGCTGTGGGAGAACTTTCTCTCGGCAGACATTCCGAGCCGACTACCGAGACCACAGACCTGATCTCAATCAGAAGCTGCTTCGCCTGATCGCATCGGGAGTCGGAATCAGACAATCCTCCAGAACTCTGGGGCTGTCACTCCGCTGCACAGAACTCAAGTTCCGCAAGCTGGCACGCCATCTTCGCCGCCTGAACTTGAACCTTCAACCGCAGCTCCGCACAGGCTGCACGCTGCAGTTCGACGAGTTCGAGACCTTCGAAGCGCGTCGAAACACGCGACCGCTGAGCGTGCCGGTCTTGATCGAGCGCCACTCCCGATTCGTGGTTTGGGCGGAGTCCGCGCAGATACGACCGCACGGGAAGATGACCGAGAATCGCATCCGCGCCATCGAAGAGGACGATCGCAAGTTCGGTCCCCGAAAGGACCTATCGGCCCGAGCGGTCCGTCGCACACTCTCTCGAGGCGCTGAGATCGTGCAGCCGGGCGCGGTCGTGAGGCTACAGACGGATGAGAAGCTGAGCTACCCGCACCAAGCTCGACGTGCATTTCGACGACATCGACTGTTGCACGAGCGAACCAACAGCAAGCTCGCGCGCATGACCTGGAATCCGCTGTTCCCCATCAACCACACGGAAGCAATGTTGCGGGATCTTCTGGGGCGAGTGCGGCGACAGTCTTGGCTGGTCAGCAAGAAGCGCCGCTACCTAGATCTCGGTCTCCAGGTGTGGATCGCGTATCGAAACCTGGTGCGACGGCGCTTCAATTCGGACGAGGAGTCTCCAGCGCAACTCGTCGGGTCAGTCGATCGTAGACTGAGTTGGGGCGAGCTCGTTTCTTGGCGTCAAGACTGGGGGCTGCGGAGCATTCATCCGCGGTCGAGGCGCTGTCGGTCCATCGCAGCGTGGCGCGAAGGCGCGGCGGCGTAGTTGCCGCGCCAACACGGAAGCCAGTCAGTTCGTCACTTGCCGATTTCGAGGCGTCGGCCGAGCAAGTCGGACAACTCCGGCTGCTCGAAGATCTTCCGCATCGTCGCCCTGAAGTCGTACGGCACCCGATGCCACGTCACGCTGTCGTCCTCGAGAACCGCATAGCAGGCACGGTTGTCGCCATCTCGCGGCTGGCCGACGCTGCCCACGTTGATGAAGAACTTGCCCTCTGCCGGGATCTCCATCGTGGTCGACTCGTTGCCGTCGGTTCCGTGGAAGACGAGGGATTCGTCGTGCATGCCGGGGTGGTGCGTGTGTCCACCCACTGCGACACCTTCGAAGGAGTCGAAGATTTGGCGCAGCTTCTCGGGGTTCAAGAAGCCGTCCGTGGAGAGCACGTACTCGCGCACGGGGTCGCGGGGCGAACCGTGCACGAAGAGGAAGCGGCCTTCGCGGTGCGAGAGCGGGAGGTCCTGTAGCCAGCGCCAACGCAGCTTGCGCTCGGAACTCGAGTACCAGTGAGGGAGCATGCGCTTGCGCGTGTATTCCACGGCGCCACGAGCATGCGGGTTGAAGTCGCTGGCATCGCGGAAGAGCGCCTCGTCGTGGTTGCCCATCAGGCAAACCTCGGCGTGGCCACGCACGAGGTCGACGCAGAACTCCGGCTCCGGTCCGTAGCCGACGAC
Source organism: Planctomycetota bacterium (assembly GCA_020638835.1). Classification (GTDB taxonomy): domain Bacteria; phylum Planctomycetota; class UBA1135; order UBA1135; genus JACKHV01. Next base: position 66,905 of record JACKHV010000007.1, read on the forward strand.
GTCACCCAGGCAGAAGAGGCGCGACACGCCCTGCTTGCTGATGTGCTCGAAGACCGCTTGCAGTGCTTCGCGGTTCGAGTGCAGATCCGAGATGATCGCGACCTTCATCCGACCTTCCCGGTTCTCCCGGCCTCCGAGATGAGCGCCTCGCCGGCGGCGATCAGGCGCTTCGAGACGGATGCGAGGTTGCCTTCGATCGTCGCGCCTGCCGCGCGGCGGTGACCTCCCCCGCCGAACTCGCGCGCGAGGGCGCTGACGTCGTAGAGGTCCGACTTCGAGCGCGCGGAGAGCTTGCACGTGCCGCCTTCCTGTTCGCGTACGAACAGCACCACCTCGACGGTCTTCACGGCGCGCAGGATGTCGAGCGCGTCGTCGCCGTCCACGGACGCGGTGGTCGGCGAGTGGATCAGGGCCAGGCGGTCGTCGGCGAAGTACTGCGTCGTGGACAGGATGGCGCCGATCTCCGGGGGATGCTTGCGGCTCTTGCGCTGGTAGATCGCTTGGTAGACGAGGGACGCGTCCATTCCGGTCTCGAGCAGTTCCCCGGCCACACGAAGCGTTTCGGCGTCGGTGTTCGAGTACTTGAACCAGCCGGTGTCCGTCACGATCGACGTGAAGACGCCTTCGGCGGCCGTCTTGTCCAGCGCCACTCCCAAGGCACGTGCGATGCGGTGTACGAGCAGGCCCGTCGCCGAGGCAGTCACGTCGACGTAGGCGGCGTCCCACCAGGCCTCGCCGACGTGGACGTGGTGGTCGACGACGAGCTTCGCAGTGTCCATCCCGGCGAGGATCGGGGCGAGTTCGCCGCAGCGCGAGAGCTCCGCGCAGTCGAGCAGCACCGTGACGTCGTGGGCGGGCAGCTGGTCGCCCGGCTTCCACGCGCGGTAGTCGACTTCGCGCGCCAGGTAGTCGAACTGTGACTCGGGAGGATCGGGGTTCCAGATGGAGACCTGCTTCCCGGCCGCCATGAGTACGCGCGACAGGGCGGCCTGCGCGCCGATGCAGTCGCCGTCGGGTCGCATGTGGCCAGTGAGCAGGAATCGGTTCCCGCGCTCCAGGAGCTCGAGCGCCGCGCGTTCGGCGGGCGTCGGAGGGCGGTCGGTGGTTCGATCCATGCGGAGTCGCGAGAGGAGCCGCGCGAGGAGCGGCGGAAGGCCGGGTCAGGAGCCCACAGGGTAGCGGCTCGGACCGTCGCTCGCATGGGCCGGCCCGTCCGGAAGCGCGAAGGTCGCGGGTGATCGACCGGAAGCGACGAGGTCCTCGAGGTCGCGGACCGTTCCGGCGACGGACCAGACGGCCAAGCGCCTCGAGCCTTCGAGCACTACGCCGCCCGTCGCGGCCCTCCAGCCCTCTTGGAACGTCACCTCGTCGATCTCCAGGAAGCGCCTCAACTCGGCAGCCATGTCCAAGCGGTCGTTCGAGGCCGCGCTGTCGGTCCCGAGCAGCAGGCGCACGCCGGCATCGAGCACAGCCCGTGCGTCGAATGCCCGCCGGCCGAAGAACGCGTGCGTGCCGGGGCAGTGCACGAGCGGCACGCCGGCCGCGGCAAGGCGCTCGTAGTCCCCCGGCGCGGGGTGGTTCCCGTGGACCAACGAGAGCCGCAGGTCCGGAGCCAAGAGCCCCGCCGCTTCGATCAGGTCGAGTCCGCTGCGGCGCGGCGAAGGCGGCAGGAGTTCCGCGAGCGGTCCGCTTCCGTCGCGTAGATAGCGCACCTCCTCTTCCGTCTCTGCCCAGTGCATCGTCAGCGGCAAGCGGCGCCGTCGAGCGAGCGCGCCGAGTTCGCGCAGCAGCTCGAGGCTGCACGTGAAGGGTGCGTGCGGGGAGATCCCTTCGGTCAGGCCGGCGCGCAGCGGAAGCGGTCGGTCCAGCTCCTCGAGGCGCGCCGCCCGCCGCGTCGCGTCTCCCGCGTCGATCGCCTCGCGATGCACGACGGCCTCGATCGGCACGTCCAACAACGCGCGCGCTGCGGCTCCCGTCGTGTCGACGTCGTGGACGAGCGCACACCCGGTATCCCACAGTCGACGAGCACCCCGGCGCGCTGCCTGCTCGAGTTCGGCGGGCGGCGCCTCGTCGCGCAGCCGCATCAGCTCCCGGACCCACGCGCCGAAGCCCTGGTCTCTGGGCAAGCGCCCTTCGAAGGCGGTCAACTCCAGATGACAGTGCGCGTTGAAGAAGGTCGGCGTGATCAACACGTCGCCCAGGTCCTCCGCCACTCCCGACGGTCTCGCCAGCACCTCGACCACGCGGCCGCCCGCGACGCGCACGCATCCTCCGTCGAGTACTCGACCGTCTCCGCCCAGCACGCCGCGCGCGCGGTAGTCGCGTTGTTCGTTCATCACCCCTCGAGAGGCGTCAGTCTAGTCCAAGCGTCGCCGAGCTTCCGACCACGATCGAAGCGTGGCCGCGAATCTCCTGAACGAACGAGGGGCCGTCCCACTGGACGACCCCTCGATGCAGTCGGAATGCGCGGAGCGGATCAGTTCGGCTGCACGTTCACGCGCAGATTCGTGAGTCCCAGGATGCGCTGCTGAACGGGGCCTTGGGTCTGGAGTCGCTGCTCGAAGACCACCACGAATCGAACCATGTTCGGCTTGGGCAGGAACTGGTTCAGGTCTTCGGGGTCGGTGACCCAGGTCGTCAGCGACCCGAGGTCGATGTCCGCGCCGGGGCTCTCGAGCTGCACGTTGCAGGGATCGGTGAGCGCGCCGGAGAGGCGGGCACCCTGGAAGTGCACGGAGATCAGCGACCCCTGTCCGCTCGGCAGATCGTGGTTGATCTGGTTGTCGCCGAGGAAGGTCTCGAAGTCGACCGAGCCGAGCGGGAAGTCGGGATCACCCGCCGGAAGACCACGGTACGGGAACATGCGCTCCGTTCCGTTGTCGTCGTAGATGATGTCCATGTTCCAGTTCTTGCCGTCCGGATCGTCCGGGTCCACCGTGTCGTCGGCCGCGAAGTCGAGGCCGAAGAAGTTGCCCTCCGGCTTCATCCAGCACGACATGCTCGACGAGAACGAGTCGGGCCGGATGCGCTGCACGCGGAACTCGCCGATCGACAGGATCGCCGCCGACTCGAAGGGAGTGTTGAAGCCCGTGTCCGCGGGCAGGTAGGGCTCGATGCGCGGAGCGTAGTCCCCGGCGTGCGTGCCCTGGTCGCCGCTGAAGCCCTGGAACTCGATGCGCACGAGGCCCGGCGAACCGTTGCCGCCGGTCGATCCGCCGACGCCGACGCCACCTTGGCCGCCGGCCACGGACAGGCGGTTCGGCAGGTCGGCGAGGGTCACCGTCTGGCCCTGGAGCTTGAGCGATCCGCCCGAACCGCCGCCGCCGGGCGTCGCGTTCGAGCCGCAGGCGAGGATGTTCGGATCGAGGCCGGGATAGTTCGGGTCGCCGCTCGTGGCGCCGCTCCGGCAGTTATCGAGCGGGGCGTTGTTCGCGAGGGCGCTGCCGCCGTCGCCACCGCTGGTATCGATCACGCCACCGACGAGGACTTCGCGACCGGAGACGCCCTGGAAGGCGCCGCCGCCGCCACCCCCGCCCGCGGCGCTGTGGTCCCACATGGGCAGGACGAGGCTCGCCGCGTTGCAGAGCGTGGAGGGCGCCGGTTGGCGCAGCACGCGAGAGCCCCAGAAGTGGGCTCCGCCGCCGCCGCCGCCGGAGCCACCGCGCAACAGACCGAGGCGGTGGTCGAGGGAGCGGATGATGACCTCTCCAGGAGGCTCGAGGTTCAACGCGTTGTTCGATCCGCCCGGCGTGTTCGCGGGAACGGTCGGCAGGACCTGGGGCACCTCGGTCACCGTGAAGGTGTCGCTACGCGGGATGCCCGGCCCGCCGTCGAGCGCGTAGGCACCACCGCCGCCGGGTCCGGCCACCATGGCAGTGCGGCAGTCGTTGGTCACGGCGATCGTGTTGGTGAACGACAGGTTCGTCGATCCCCAGAAGCTGGTCGCCGGGTTCGTGTCACCGGGAGGCACGACCGGGTACGGCGCTCCTCCGGGACCCGCGGCGAGCGTGCCGAGCTGCGACACACCGCGCCCGTAGCTGCCTTGGTTCGTCGCGACCGGATCGTCGTTGTACGAGATCATGCCGGCGCTGCTGAGGCGGTTGTAGACCGTCGCGTTCGGCTGATCGACTTCATAGAAGTAGCGATCGGCTCCCTTGCCGCCAGCGCCCGCGTTCGGACCGCCGAGACCACCGGCACCGCCGTAGGCGGCTTCCTCGTCCAGCGCGTCGGGCGGATCCACGCCCCCCACGCCGTCCGAGTCCCAAAGTCGCCAGGTGTTCGAGATGTGCGGAACGGGCGTCTTGCCGGCGCAGTTCAGCACACCGCCGACGACCAGGCTGCCGCGCGAGAAGACGCGACCGGGCTGCGAGCCCTCGAGCACGAGCGTCGCGTTCGCCTCGATCACGAGGCGCGAGAAGTCGAAGCTTCCGTTGGTGACGGTGATCGTGGGCCAGGTGCCCGGATCGGTGGCGACGTAGTCACCGTTCCCGATCGACTCGTTGGTCAGCAGGCTGTCGTACTGGCTGGCCAGCGGAAAGTCCTGCGAGTCCGTGTTCAGCACCACCGTCTGCCCGGAGCGCACGACGAGTTCGCCGAGGCGACCCGCGCCGCCGCCGAGGCCGTACGTCAGGCGACCGGCGCCCCAGTTCGCACCGGACTCGTCCGGGTCCTGGTTGTCAGTGTCGAGGAACTTCTCACCGCCGGCTTCGGGCAGCACGACGGGCGGAAGCAGCTGGGTCGAAGTCGTGAAGACGATGTCGCCGGGGTTGGCGAGCGGCTTGCCCGTCAGGTCTTCGAGCGCCGCCGGCAGTCTCATCACCACCTTGCGCGGGTTCAGCGGATCGGTGCCCGCACTCGGGAGCCCCGCGGCCGGCGTGAAGGTCATCACCGTGCGCAGGTTGTCGAAGTCCACGACGGTGTCGTAGAAGCCCGCGATCTCGACCTGGTCGGCCGGATCTGCGACGTTGCCGTCGGGGTCGATCTTCGTCGTCACGAAGGTGGCCGTGCGCGTCGTCGGGTTCGACAAGGTGGCCGGGTTCATGATGTCCTCGAAGACGACGGTGATCAGCGAGTCGAGAGCCACCTCGGTCGCGCCGTCCGCGGGCGTATCAGGAATGGTGCCCCCCATGCCGTCGTTCACCGTGACGAAGGTCGACTGGATCGGCGGGCCGGGGACCGGGTCCTTGATGCCTTGGTCGGTGAAGACCGTGCAGTTCAGGTTGGTCTGGTTGTCCTTGCCGTCGAGGCTGCGGATGAAGGGCCCGTTGCCGCCGGTCGACGCCCCGCGCACGAGCAGCTCGTACGTCGTGTCGGGAGCGAGGGCGTAGTTCGGGTTGTTCTGGTCGTCGAAGCTGATCGCCGGACGCGCGATGATGCGGCGCGGGTTCGTCGGATCGATCGAGAAGCCGACCGCCGGAACGGTGCCCGAGATCGAGTTCTGCAGCAGGAAGGTCTGGCTGTTCAGCGTGTTCTGATTGACGGGCTTCGAGAAGACCATCGACACCACCAGGTTCTGCGCGACGTTCACCGTCTGGCAGTTGACGGGCGTGCCGGTCGAGCCCGAGCCGCAGCCGAGCGAGCAGGACTCGAGGAACATCTGTCCGCCGGAGCTGCTCCCGCCGCCCGAGGAGCAGGCGGGGATCAGCAGGCCGAGGGCGGCGAGGGCACCGAATCGAAGAGGTCTCATCGACGGTCCGTTCATCTGGTTGGGCCGGTGGGTCATCGGGTTGGGCCGAGGGGGGGTCCAAGGGAGCGCGACGACGGCCGAGGGGGGGCCGAAGCGTCGCTGGATGGGGTCCCCGCCGCGCGGGCGAGGTGGGTCGGGCACCGGGCGAGGGTGCGAGGGCTGCGCACTATAAGGGAGCGCGCAGGCCGAGTTGCAGGAATTTTGCCGCCCGCGCGCCGTGCTCCCGGACGCTCGAACGTACCGGCTCGCCTCCTCCGAGGAGCCCGAGCCGCCGCCCTCCGTCCGGTACGGATCTCGCAGGCGGTGGCGCAGCGACCGTCCTCCGGGACGGCTTGGCGCGATCCGCGGGGCCACCGCGGCACCCGAATGGGTTACAAAGACCGTGCCGATCCCTTCCCCCAGCGATCCAGAGCCATCGAGCAGCCCGAACGAGCCTTCATGAGCCCCCTCCCCACCCACGCTTCCGCCGCCGTGCGCGCCGGCGCCCGCGACCGTGCGAGGCCGCACACCCGCCGCGTGCGCCTCGCGACCGGACTCGCCCTCCTCGCCCCCCTGCTCGGCCTCGCCGCCTGCGACGGCGGGGACGCCCACGGCTCCTCCGGCGGGACCGCCTTGGCGAAAGGCACGGACTCAGAGCGACTGAACCAGCTGATCGCGGCGATGACGCCCCTGCGCGCGGACCTGACGAGCGACCACCACGACCGGCACCTGCACGAGGGGCGCGCGCTGCTCGAGGAGCTGAAGCACGGCGACCGCGAGCTCGGCCTTGAGGCTCTGCGCGTGTACGAGGAGGGCGGGCAGGAGATCGACGCGGTGCGCCGCGGGCTCCTGACCGTCGCCGCCTACTGCGCGCCGGAAGACATGCGCAAGCCGCTCGAGGACCTGATCCTCGTGTACGGCGCGCCGATCGCGGACCGCGCCGTGTCGATCGACCTGCTCGCGGAGACCTCGCCGGAGCGCGCGATCGAGGTCTACGAGCCGCTGATGAAGAAGAAGAAGCAACGCTCGACGATGCCCGACGACGAGTTCTTCGTGCGCGCCTACATCGTCGCTTGCCGCGAGACCGGTCACGATCCGGTGCCGGCACTGGCCGACGTCGCGACGAACATCATGAAGCAACCGGCCTCGCGCTACTTCGCGGTCGAGGAGCTCGGCCAGCACCCCGGCAAGCAATCCTTCAACGTGCTGCGCACGATCCTCGTCGAGTCGACGGGCGACGCCTACCTGCGGCGCAAGGCGGCGCAGGCGATCCGCAACTCGGTGCCCAGCGAGACGGCGTGCGAGATCTTCCGCGAGGTGCTCAGCAAGGAAGCGGAACAGAACTTCGCGATCTTCATGCTCGACATGATCGAGGACAACTGCGAGTGATCACCGACACGCACGCGCACGTCTTCTGGCAGGACTTCGACGGCGACCGTGACGCGGTGATCGAGCGCGCGCGCGAGGCCGGCGTGGACCGCATGATCGTCGTCGGCACGACGGTCGAGACGTCGCGTCAGTGCTTCGAACTGTGCGACGGCGTCCCCGGCCTCTACCCCACCGCCGGCGTGCACCCGCACGACGCGGAGGGTCTGGACGCTGCGATGCTCGAAGGGATCGAGGCGCTCTGCCGCCGACCCGAGTGCGTCGCGGTCGGCGAGACGGGCCTCGACTACTTCAAGGAGTACTCGCCGGGCCGCGATCAACGCCGCGGCTTCCGCTGGCACCTCGAGCTCGCGCGCGAACTCGACAAGCCCGTGATCGTGCACTGCCGCGACGCGAACCGCGACACGCTCGAGCTGCTGCGCGAGGTCCCGGGCGTGCGCGGCGTGATGCACTGCTACTCGATGGGCGAGGAGGAACTCGACCCCTACCTCGAGCTCGGCATGTACATCTCCTTCTCGGGATCCGTCACCTACCCGCGCAACGAGGCGAATCGTGCCGCCGCGCGCCGCGTGCCGTCGGACCGCATCCTGGTCGAGACGGACTGCCCCTTCCTCGCACCGCAGGGCAAGCGCGGCAAGCGCAACGAACCGGCGTACGTGAGGCTGACGCTCGAGCACATCGCGACGGAGCGCGGCGTCGACGCGACCGAGTTCGCGCGACAAACGTCGGACAATGCGACGCGCCTGTTCGGGTTGTAGAAGAACGTACCGTGCCGCAACTGATTTGCCCACGAAGGCGGGGGCGGCTTCGCCGCCCCCGCCTTCGTGGGCAAATCAGTTGCGGCACGGTACGTTCTTCTCGACGCCAATCCAGCGCGGGGCCCCGCCGGTCTGAACCGGCGGAGCCCCGCAGCGTGCGATCAGGTGAGTCCGATTACTGGACGGGCACCCAGGTGTTGCCGTCGACACCGGCAGCGCCCACCGCGATCGGGGAGCTCATGTCGGCGACGGTGTAGGCCGCCGAGAAGGCGGGGCCGCCACCGGAGGTCGAGTACTGGACCGCGGCGGTCGCGCGGTTCGGCGTCGAGAGCAGGTCGCCCTCTTGGTTGATGAAGAAGGCACGGTTACCCGTGTTCTGGACCTGGGCCGGCCAAGCGTAGGCGCACCACAGGATCTCGCAGTTGTCGGCGTCCGGAAGGGCGCCACCACCGGCGACCTCGACGACACCTGCGGGAGCCGCGGCGCCATCGGGCAGGTAGATCTGGAAGCAGTAACCCGAGCGGGTCACGACGCCGTTCGCGTCCACGTTGCCGAAGGCGGTGGACAGGACGGGCGGGGTGAGGATGTCACCGGCCGCGCCGACCGCGGGAACACCGGCCGCCGAGATGCGGAGCGGGTCGGCACCGGCGAGTTCGCCGAAGTAGCCGTACTCGCCGCCGCCGTCGGCGTCGGAGTCGATCGCCGAGCTCGACTGCAGCTGGGCCTGGGCCGAGCTGAGCGAGCGCAGAGTCGCGACGGCCGCCGACTCGTTGGCCGACAGACGCGCGCTCATGAGGCGCGGGATAGCGATGGAAGCGATGATGGCGATGATCGCAACCACGATCATCAGTTCGATGAGCGTGAAGCCCGCCTTGTTTCGATTACGAATCATGTCGTTCTAGTCTTTTCCCTCCAAGCCCCTCCGGCACGCCCTTGTGCGCGATGGAGCTGAATCCTGAGTCCGGAGTGGACCCGTGATCGAACTTGGCCGCGGCGCGACCTCATTCCCTTGCAGTCATGTTCCGGGGAACGAGAACCGCACCCGGCGAGACAAGCACCTGGACCAGGAAGGGCCGCAGGCTTTTGCTCTGTGCTGGCCTATCGGCGCGGTGCCGCGGCGCGCTTGAGCCGTCCGCAGAACAAAATTCGCCGCCGCGACGCGCCGTCTCGCATGCGGCGAACTCCCCCCGCTGAAAGCGGCGGGGCGGTGGCATCGCTGCCCCCGCCCCGCCGGTCCGGAAGGAATATCCGGGTGTCCCCGGGCTCGGATCAGCCGTTGTTGCCGAGCTTGCCGACCACGTCGAGGATCGGGAGGAACACGGAGAGCACGACCGTACCGACCATCACACCCATCACGGTGATCAGGATCGGCTCGATCATGCTGGTGAGGCTCTTCACGGCCGCGCGGACCTGGCTGTCGTAGAACTCGGCGATCTTCTCGAGCAGCACCTCGATGGCACCGGAGCGCTCGCCGATCGAGATCATGCGCGTCACCATCGGCGGGAACACCGGCGACTCCGCCAGCGGCTCGCAGAGCTGGTTACCGCCGCGCACGGCCTCGCGCGACTTCAGCACGACCTCGGAGATCACGCGGTTGCCCGAGGTGTCGGCCACGATGTCGAGCGTCGCCATGATCGGAACACCGGAGCGGATCAGCGTCGCGAAGGTGCGAGCGAAGCGCGCGAGCGCGACCTTGCGGAAGAGCGGACCGAAGACCGGGACCTTCAGCGTCAGGCCGTCCCAGATCAGCGCGCCCTTCTCGGTCTTCTTGAACAGGCTCAGACCGACGAAGAAGGCGACCATTCCGCCGACCGCGACGTACCAGTACTCGCGCATCTTGTCCGAGATGGTCAGGATGCCCTCGGTCAGCGCGGGCAGCTCGGCGTCCATCGACTCGAACACCTCGCGGAAGCCGGGGACGATGCCGATCATCAGGAAGGCCGTGATCGCGATCACGAGCACCATCGAGACGACCGGGTAGGTCATCGCGGACTTGATCTCGCGGCGCAGCTCGTCGGCCGACTCCTGGTAGTCGGCGAGACGCTCGAGGATGATGTCCATCTGACCGGACACTTCCGCGGCGCGTACCATCGAGATGTACAGCGGGTCGAACACCTTCGGGCAGGTCTCCATCGCGGCGGACAGGTCGGAACCGCCGCGCACCTCGGTGACGAGGCGCTCGCAGGTCACGCGCATGCCGGGACGCTCGGCCTGCTCACCGAGCACCTCGAGCGACTCGAGCAGTGACAGACCCGACGAGACCATCGTCGAGAGCTGGCGCGTGAACATCACGAGCTCGGCGCGCTTGGCGGCAGGCTTCTGGCCGGCCTTCACCTTCACGGCAGCCAGTCGATTGCGCTTCTTGGCCTTCGATCCGCTGACCTCGCTGATTTTCATCACGCTGAGGTTCTGACGCCGCAGCTCGGACACCGCCTCGTTGCGATCGCTCGCCTCGATGGTGCCCTCGACCGTGTTGCCGCCGGGGCCTTTTGCCGCGTATTTGAAGTTGGTGAGTGTCATGAGTGGACTCTTGCTGGGAATCAGTCGTCACCGATGGTGACGCGGAGGACCTCTTGCAGGGACGTGCGCCCCCGCTTGGCGTTGAGCAGTGCGGCGCGGCGCAGGGAGATCATTCCTTGCGCGATCGCCTCCTTCTTGATGTCGAGGACGTTCCGGCCCTCGACGACCATGCGCTTGATCGAGTCCTCGAGGAACAGCGTCTCGAGGATGGCGAAGCGGCCCTTGTAGCCGGCGTTGCAGCGCGGACAGCCCTGCGGGCCGGGTCCGAAGAGCTGCATGCCCGGGATCTCGTCCGGCAGGTAGCCGACGTTGAGCAGCTCCTTCTCGGGCACTTCGATCGGCACGCGGCAGCTCTCGCAGAGCTTGCGTCCGAGTCGTTGCGCGCCGATGCAGAGCAACGAACTCGACACCATGAACGGGTCGATGCCCATGTCCACGAGTCGCGTGATCGTGCTCGCCGCGTCGTTCGTGTGCAGCGTGGAGAGCACCAAGTGACCGGTGAGCGCGGCCTTCACCGCGATTTCCGCCGTCTCGGTGTCACGGATCTCGCCGACGAGGACCACGTCGGGGTCCTGTCGGAGGATCGAGCGCAGCGCGCCGGCGAAGGTCAGGCCGCGCTTCGGGTTGACGGGCACTTGGTTGATGCCCTGCATCCGATACTCGACCGGGTCCTCGACGGTCGTCACGTTGATCTCGGGCGTCGCGACTTCCTGCACGCAGGAGTAGAGCGTCGTCGACTTACCCGAACCGGTCGGACCGGTGATGAGCATCATGCCGTAGGGCGAGTCGATGGCGCGCCGGATGTCGGACAGCGCCTTGGGCTCGTAGCCCATCGTCTCGAGCTTCAGCGCGAGGTTGCCGGCGTCGAGGATACGCATGACCGCCTTCTCGCCGCCGACCACCGGCAGGATCGAGAGACGGAAGTCGATCTGACGACCTTCGTACTTGATCTGGAACTTGCCGTCCTGCGGCTTGAAGCGCTCGGCGATGTCGAGCTGCGCGAGGATCTTGAGGCGCGAGATCAGCGCGTTCAAGAGGCCCTTCGGCGGCGTCATGATCAGGCGCATGCGACCGTCGACGCGGAAGCGGATGTACATCTCGCTGTCCGTCGGCTCGATGTGGATGTCGCTCGCCTTGTCGCGCAGCGCGCGCAGCAGCACGAGGTTCGCCAGCTTCACGGCCGGTGCGTCGTCGCCGTCTGCGGTGGCGTGCGCCAGGTCGTCCTGGCCCTGGTCGTCCGCCTGTTCCTTGACCTCGATGTCGCCGAGGTTGGTGACGGAGTCGAGCAGGTCGTCGACCTGCTTGCGGCCGGTCTGGAAGACGCTTTCGAGCGCCTTGCTCATGGTCAGCGGGTCGGTGACCATCTGACGCACCTCGCAGCCGGTGCGACGGCGCAGGTCGTCGAGCAGCAGCACGTCGAACGGGTCGCAGACGGCGAGCGTCAGCACTTCCCCGTTGATCGTCAGCGGCAGGATGCGGTTCTCGAAGCACGCCTCTTGAGTGACGTACTCGACGGCCGAGCTGTCCGGCTTGACGCGCTCGAGGTCGACGGGCGGCACGTTCGACGAGCGCGACATCGCCTCGATCAAGACGCGCGGCTCGAGCCCCCCGCTCTCGAGCAGGTTCTCGAGGATGTTCGGCCCCTGCGACTTGGCGTGGTTCCAGTGCTCCTCGGAGACGAGGCCGCTGTCGAGCAGCAGCCGCTTGATCTTGACCGGGACCTGCACCATCAGGCTGCCTTGATCAGGTTGCGCAGCTCGGAGGGATCGCTGAGCGCCATCTCGGCGTCGACGATGTTGACCTTGCCGGCCTTCACCTTGGCGGCCAGCGACTGCGCCATGGTGGTCATGCCCAGGCGACCGCCGGTCTGGATCTGCGAGTAGATCTGGTGCGACTTGCCGTCGCGGATCAGCGCGCGGATGCCGGGCGTCGCGATCATGATTTCGGCGCACATCGCGCGGCCGCGCCCCGTGGCGAGCGGCAGCAGCTGCTGCGAGAAGACGGCTTCCAAGCTGAAGGACAGCTGCGTGCGCACCTGCGATTGCTGGTGCGACGGGAAGACGTCGATGATCCGGTTGACGGTCTGGACGGCGTCGGAGGTGTGGAGCGTACCGAAGGTCAAGTGACCCGTTTCGGCGAGCGTCAGCGCCGCCTCGATGGTCTCGTGGTCACGGAGCTCGCCGACGAGCACGATGTCGGGGTCTTGACGCAGCACGCTGCGCAGCGCGTTGCTGAAGTTCCGCGTGTCGCCCCCCACCTCGCGCTGCGTCACGACGCAGTTCTGGTGGCGGTGCGTGAATTCGATCGGGTCCTCGACGGTGATGATGTGGTTCTGACGCGTGCGGTTGATGTGGTCGATCATCGCGGCGAGCGACGTCGACTTACCGGAACCGGTCGCGCCGGTGACGAGCACCAGGCCCGCGCGCATGTTGCAAATGCGCTCGCAGACGGGGATCGGCATGCCGAGCGCCTCGAAGTTCGGGATCGTGTCGGGGATCGCCCGGAGCACGCTCGCGACGGCGCCCTGCTGGTAGAACACGTTCACCCGGAAGCGACCGTGCCCTTCCAATCCGAACGAGCAGTCGAGCTCGAGGTCGCGATCCAGGGTCGCGATCTGGTCGGAGTTCAGCACGCTCGTCGCGAGGCGACGCGTGTCGTCCCCTGAGAGCGGCTCGCACTCGACCGGCAGGAGCTGGCCGTCGACGCGGATGCGCGGCGGGCTGCCGACGGTGATGTGCAAGTCGGATCCGCCCTGGCGAACCATCAGGGCCAGGAGTTCTTCCATCGTGATCATGGGGGCACCTCTTCAAGGGGTCCACCGACTCGCGAGGGTATGCGGGTCCCTCCGCCAGGATCGGTGGCGCGTCTGCCCATGGATCGGAGGACGGGCCCGAGGAACTCAAGCCGTGTCGCCGCGCTTCCCGCGCTTTCTCGGCGAAGTTCCCCCGCTCACGGGAAGAGCGCCGCGACCCGGTGGGCAGCAGCGCTCTTCCTTTCGATCGGGCGGCGCACCGGAAAAGCTTTCCTGGTCGCCGCGAGTGCGGCTCAGTCGTCCTCGTGGTGCAGCGCCATCTCCTTGAGGATGCGCTGCTGCTCCTGCGACGGCACGGGCCCGTAGGCCTTGAAGTGCATCGAGTAGAAGCCCTGACCCGAGGTCTGCGACTTCAAGTCGCGGTGGTAGGTCTGGACCGTCGAGAGCGGCACTTCCGCCTTGATCACCGTGATCGTGCCGTCCGCCTCGTTCCACTGGTCGAGCACGTGGCCTCGGCGCTGGCTGGTGATGTCGCTGAAGACCGTGCCCGAGACGTCCGTGGGGACGTGGATCTCGAGCTCGTAGACGGGCTCGAGGAGCTTCGGTCCGGCCTTCTCGAAGCCGTCGCGGAAGGCGCGCTGCGCGGCCATCCGGAAGGACGCCTCGTCCGAGTCCACGGCGTGGAACTTGCCGTCGTAAACCTCCGCCTCGACGTCGACGACGACGCTGCTGGTGAGCACGCCGCGCCCGCAGATGTCGCGGATACCCTTCTCGACGGCAGGGATCAGGTTGCGCGGGATCGCGCCGCCGACGACCTTGTCGACGAACACGACGCCGCTGCCCTCCTCGCCCGGGCGCAGGCGAAGGTAGCACTCGCCGAACTGGCCGCGGCCGCCCGACTGCTTCTTGTGGCGATGGTGACCCTCCGCCGGCTTCGAGATCGTCTCGCGGTACGCGATGCGCGGCTGGGTCGTCTCGATCTCGACGCCGTAGCGGCGCTTGAGCCGACTCTGCAGGACCTGGAAGTGCAGGTCACTCATGCCTTCGCCGACGAGCTCGTGCGTCGCGGAGTCGGTGTGGACGCGGAAGGTCGGATCCTCCGCCTCGAGCTTGTGCAGGGCCTCGCCCATCTTCTGTTCGTCGGCGCGCGTCTTCGGCGTGATCGCGACGGCCATCATCGGCGTCGGCGGAGCGGGCGCGGCCACCTTGCGGATCTCGCCGCCGGCGGTGCTGAAGCTCTCGCCCCAGCGGATGTGCTCGACCTTGGTGAAGGCGACGATCATGCCGGGACCGGCGCTCTCGATCGCCTCGCGCTTGACGCCGATCGGGCGGAACAGGCCGCCGAGCTTCTCGGGCTTGGCGTTCGTCTCGCCGTGGATCGTGTCGCCTTGGTGCAAGGTTCCCGACCAGATGCGCGCGAAGCAGACCTTGCCGACGTGCGCGTCGGACTTGATGCAGAAAACGGTCGCCTCGAGCTGACCGTTCGGGTCACGCTCGATGATCTCGCCGGCGGTGTCGCGGATCTCGTACTCGTCGGGAGCCGGCGCGAAGCGCTTGAAGTACTCGAGGCAGTTCTCGACGGCGAGCCCGGACTCGGGGTTGCAGACGAGGATCGGGATCAGCGCGCCGGCCGTGATCGCGTGCGGCATCAGCTTGTCGAGTTGTTCTTCGGAGATCTCCTGCGACTCGAGGTACTCGGTCAGCCAGTTCTCGTCCTCGCACGCGTCCATGACGCGGTCCATCAGGCGCTGACGCCACGGCGACTCGGGGTCGAGCATCGTGCGGTGCACCGAGCTGAACGCCGACGCGTTCCCGTCGGGCAACAGCGCGGGCACGCAAGTCTCGCCGAAGGCGGTGCGCAGGTTGTCGACCAGCTGGTCGAACTGCGTGTTCTCACCGTCGAGGTGCGTGACCACGATCGCGCGCGGTCGACCGAGTTCGGCTGCGCGTTCGAGCTTCTTGCGCAGGTTGTAGGTCACGCCGCTGGTGCAGCTGACGACGCCCACCACGAGGTCCGACGCGAAGATCGCCGCGTCCGTCTCCGCGACGAAGTCGGGGTAGCCCGGCGTGTCCATCAACGTCCAGTGCTTCCCGCCGTGCTCCGCGTGAACCACCGCGAGCTGCAGCGTGTGCTTCTTCTCGCGCTCCTCGGGTTCGGTGTCGCAGATGCTCGTCTCGTCGTTCACCGATCCCTTGCGAGCCGAAGCTCCGGTCAGATGCGCGAGCGCATCGACGAGGGTCGTCTTGCCGGACGAGGGGTGGCCGACGAAGCACAGATTGCGGATGGAATGGACTTCCGACATCGGGGGATCACGTGCTGAGGTTCATGAAAGAAGCCAGGGTCGGAGCGGCGCTCTGACCCACGGGGCCCCATCCTACCCGCGGGCTCGTTCCCGGGCGAGCCGCCCTCGTCGGCGCTCTCCTGCGCCCCTGTTCGTAGTCGTGGTCCGCGGGTGCGTGCACGACGAACGAAGCAGCCCCGGCCGATCGACCGGGGCTGCTGCGTGCGTCGAGCAATTCTCGGGCGGCGTAGCGCCGCGCCGGCGCGCGATCAGCTCTTCAGTCCGTGCACGACGATCTCGACGCGACGGTTGCGCTTCTTCGCTTCGGCGGAGGTGCCGCGATCGCGCGGCTCGTACTGACCGTGACCGACGATCACGCATTGTTGGTCCGAGATGCGGCACTCTTCGACGAGGAAGGTGAGCACCGCCATCGCGCGCGCGAGCGAGAGGTCGCGGTTCGTCGCGAACTTCGACTTCTTGATCGGGTCCGTGTCGGTGTGTCCTTCGATCGAGTAGACGCGGCCCTTGTGTTCCGTGCGCAGAACTTGCGCGACTTCGCGGAGCGCCGCTTGCCCTTCCTTCGAGAGCTCGGCCTTGCCCGAGGCGAAGGTGACCGAAGACGGGATGGTGATCACGGGCATGCCGTTGCGGTAGCCGTACTCGACGCCGTTGCCGTCCGTCTTGGTCGGGCTCGAGGCGGGTTCGGGCTTCACGGTCTCCGGCATGCGCGTGTTGCTGCGCTGCAGTTCGCTGCTCAAGCCGTCGAGCTGCGAGTACAACGACTGCCGCTCGCGCTGCAGTTGGTCCTTCTCGGCCTCCAGTTGCGCGATGCGCTCGTCGCGCTCGGCAATCGCATCACGGAAGGCGTCGCTCGTGGCGCAGCCGGTGCTGAGCAGCAGCGGAAGGGCCAGCAAGGTCAGCGCCAGCCTCTCGATCATCGGTCGTTTCATCGACGGTGGTTTCCCCTCTAGCGGCGCGCGAGCCTGCGCGCCTGGACAACTTGAATGGAGCCGCTCAGGTCCTGAAGAGCAGTCCGAGCACATGATTCCAATCGAGCAGCACGATTCCAATGCCCGCGGCGAGGAACGGTCCGAAGGGAACGTACTGTCCGGCGAGCCGCGCGACCCGCCACGCCTTGGCCACCGGCTTGCGACCGGCCCGCCGCCGCGCCCGGCCTTGGACGAGCGCGTAGAAGCGCCACATCACCGCCGCCCCCCACAGGCTCGCGAGCACCGAGCCGAGCATCAGCGCCGCCAGGATCCCGCCCGGACCGACGAAGGCGCCCCCGGCCCCCAGCAGCTTCACGTCGCCGAAGCCCATCGCATCCTTGCCGAAGGCGCGCGCCCCCACCCGGCCGACGAGCCACAGCACGCCGAAGCCGGACGCCATGCCGACGAGGCTGTTCAGCAGCGCGCCCGTGCGCGTCACTTCGTCCGCGCCGGAGAACAGCAGCGCCGAGGCGCTGTCCACGTGCAGCTGCGGCAGCAGGAAGGACAGCATCGGCCCCACCACCATGCCCCCGATCGAGACGGAGTCGGGGATCTCGAAGCAGTCGAAGTCGACGAAGGTCGTGACGACGAGCGCGGAGATCACCAGCAGGCGCACGAGCAGCAGCCAGACGTCACCGTCGCCGCCGAGCGTGATCCAAGCGCAGAGGCCCCAGAGGAAGCCGTTCATCGACTCGACCAGCGGGTAGCGCCACGGGATTCGCCAGCTGCACGACTTGCACTTGCCGCGCTGCCACAGCCAGGAGAGCAGCGGGATGTTCTCCGTCCAGCCGAGCTGGTGGCCGCAGGACGGACACGCCGAGCGCTTGGGCTCGTTGACCGTCTGGTCCTCGAGCGGGTAGCGGTAGATCACGACGTTGAGGAACGACCCCACGAAGAGACCGAAGACCGCCGTGATCGCGGCGAGGACCTCGAGGGGCAGATCCCGATAGCTCTGGACGATGGCGTCGATCATCGCGGTGCGCTCGCGCGCGGTTCCCAGAAGAGGTAGACGTCGTCGAGGAAGGGCGGCTCCCAGACCGAGCGCGGGCGCTCCGCCTCGTCCGCCGGAGTCTGTTCGATCTCGATCAGCAGCCGCAGCGCCCCGCCCGGAAGGTCCGCCGGGTGGGAGACGGGCCCCCACTCCTCCGGGCTCTCGGCGAGCGGATCGAGGGCCTCGGGCAGATAGCGCACGCGGACGCGACCGCTGCCCTCGAAGGCCGTCGTGGACGCGGAGATCCAGCGCTCGACGCCGCCCCAGCGCGGAATCGGCGCGGACACGACCGCGCAACGCAGTGGTTCGACGAGCGGGTTGATCAGCGGCGCGTCGATCAGCATCGCGGTCAGGTAGCTCTTGCCCGGCAAGCTGCCTTCGTACTCGCCGAGCACGAACAGCTGGTCGTCCTGACTCTCGACCGAACCGAGCACGACGACGCGCCCGCCGGCGACGAGCAGCAACGGACCGGAGGTCGAGAGCCGCGCGCCGACGTCGAGTACCAGGTCGCCGCCCGCGACGAGCACCGTCCAGGGAAGGTCCTGCTCCTGCGCCCAGCGCAGCCACTCCGAGAGGCGTTCTGGGCGCCAGTTGCTGCGCCGCGGCGGAGGCGGGGTGGAGAGCGGTGCGCCGCTCTGGAAGACCATCGGCGCGGACCCGTCGACGCGTCGGATCAGTTCGCCGGAGATCGAGAGGCGTCCCTGGCTGCGCAGCACCACGGTGCCGGGCGCCATCAGCTCGCAGCGCATCCCCGACGGGACGGCGAGCCGCGAACCGTGGATGTCCGTGCGACGTTCCGTTCCGCTCAGTACGACGCGGCCGTCGCGACCGTCGCCGACTGCGGCGGGCAGGCGGATCGTCACGCGCCCGAGCAGCAGCGGGCTCGCGCTCGCTCCCGTTCCCCACTCCCCACCCGCCCAGAAGGCCGCGCCGTCGACGCCGGGGACGAGCAGCGGCGAGCGCCGGTCGGCGTCGAGGAAGCTCTCGTGGATCTCCGTCTCGCGGTGCACGACGATCAGGTCGAAGTGCGGCGCCGCACCGGGGCGGCTGGGCCACGCGAGGTTGCCTCCGAAGTCCCGCAGCTTCGTGTCGGGCGCGATCGTGAGGCGGTACTGCCCCACCTCGAAGTCACCCATCTCCGCGCGCAACTCGATGCGCGCCCCGCCGTCCTCCGCACCGGGCTCGGCGTTGCCGACGAGTCGCGCGCGCAGCGGGATGCGGACCTGCGGTTCGTTCGTACTGCGGCGCTCCGCCGAGAGGAACAGCAGCTGGAAGTCGTCGGCGCGCAGGCTGGTCGGGTCGAGGGGTTCCGCGCACGAGAGGCGGATCGGTTCCTGCCGACCAAGGCGGGCGCGGTCGAGTTGCAGCAACGAGGACGACAAGGGCGTCTGGTCGGCGAAGAGTGCGCCGTCCCCTTCGGCGGTCCGGAAGCTCCAGCGGTAGCTGCGCTCGAGCGGCCGACCGTCGCGCGCGCGCAGGCCATCGACGCGCGGATATCCGAGCAGCTCGACCTCGTAGGTCGTGCCCGGGCGCAGGCCTCCGTCCAAGAGGTCCGGCTCGAGCGCTGGATCGGGACGGAAGCGGAGGCGGCGGCCATCGACGTCGAAGACGCCACGCGCGGACTCCCCGCCGCCGAGCGGGCGAATGCGAACGCTCTCGAGCGTCACGGACAGCGGGTCGAGCTCGCCTGAGAAGTGCAGCACGAGCGGCTCGTTCAGGTACACGCCCTCGACCGCGCCCGGGCGGAACTGCTCGAGCCGCAGGCCGGACCGCGGGGCGTCGGGCTGCGATCCGCACGCGCAGGGCGTGAGCGAGATCAGGAGGCCAAGAACGGCCTGGAGCGAGCGGTGCAGCGACACGCGCGTCATGGAAGCAAACGCACCGGGCCCGCTCTAGCGAGCGCTCGAAAAACTGCCTCCGCGCGGCCTCGCCGGTGCGGCGCGCGACCGTCGCCGCCAGCGCACCGAACGAGACGAGCGGGCGACCCCGAGGATCGCCCGCTCGTCGTGTACGACCCGCGTCCCGAAGGAGCGCGGGTTGCTCCTCGCGCTAGAAGCGGAAGCCGATGGACAGGAAGCGCAGCGCGGGGCGCGGCGTGCTGAACGTCAGGCTGCTGCCCGTCGCCGCGATGTCGAACGCGACGCGGAAGCGCAGGAAGCGGAAGTCGGTGTTGTTGGGCGCGCTGTTCAGCAGCGCGATGTCGGTCACCCACGCGGTCGCGTTGGACTCGTCCGGCACGCCGAGCGAGTTGCGCGGGGCCGCCTGGAACTCGATCTTGATCTCCGAGCTGCTGGGCAGCGCGTCGAGGACACCGTTGGTCTCCACGCGGAAGAAGCGCGGGATCAGCTGCGCGAGTCCGGACGTCGGGACCGTCGGATCGCTGCTCTCCACGGTGACGGAGAGCACGTCGAGGGTCGAGTCGTAGGTCGCCGCCGCCACGGTCAGCTTCCCGGCGCCGACCTTCAGCTGGTAGCCCACGAGCAGCGCGGGGTTCCGCTTGTAGATCACGTCACCGGCCGAGAGCTCGCTGGCGTCGAACATCAGCGTGCGGGGATCGTCCGTCGAGACTTCCGGCAAGCCGGGAGCCGAGATGTCCGCCGCGGGCGACAGGATCGGCGTCAGCGGCGCGACGGTTCCGAGCGGAGCGTTGATCAGGCCGGTGCCCGCGTTCGTTCCGCCGAAGAAGAAGGTGATCGGCGACGGGTTGCCCGTCAGCGGATCGGTCGCGACCTCGCCGAGGGCGATCCACTTCGACTGACCCTTCGAGAGGCGTCCGAAGAAGGGAACCGGCTGGTCCTTCCAGCTGGCCGAGATGTTGTCGTAGCCGAGCGGCGGCGGCTTCACGATCGAGTAGAGGTTCGTGTTGCCGGCGGGCACGATGATGTCGCTCGTGTTGTCGCCGGGGATCGGCACCTTGCCGACGTGCAGCTGGATCAGGCCGGGACCGCCGTCACCGCCCGCGGCGCGACGCACACCGATGCCGGTGTTGCAGACGCTGGGCGAGAAGGGGTTGTCGGCCGTGGCGCTCGCACCGACACCCACGTGGCGGGCGTCCGAGCCGGGCGTCGTGTTGCCGTTCTCGTCGGCACCGCCGGCACCGTCGGCACCGCAGCCGCCTTGACCACCCTTGGCCGAGATCGCGACGACGGAGTTCGGCACGGCCGAGAGGTCGATGCGCGACGCCGTCTGGATGATGATGTGGCCGCCGGAGCCGCCGCCGGAGCCGGCGCCGATGCGGTCCCAACCGGAGACGTTCTCGCCGCCGTTGCCGCTGCCGCCGTCGGCCGTGATCTTGCCGCCCGCGCCGAAGGTGATGTCACCGAGGGTCAGCATGGTGAAGGAACCGCCGCCGCCCGCGCCGCCGCAGCCCTTGTCCTCGCCGGAGGCGACGAGGGTGACCGGCGGGTAGGTACTGGCCGAGGTGGCGTCGCCGCCCGCGCCGCCGCCCGCGCCCGCCGTCGGGCTCTCGAGCTCGCCGCGGACGCTGTACTCCTGCGGCGTGCCGACGTTCTTGCGCAGCAGGCCGAAGAAGTCGTCTTCGCTCGAGACCGGATCGAAGGGGCCGAGCGACTTGCGGCCGCCGTAGGGCATGCGGTTCGCGTCGAAAGAGGACTTCGCGCTGGTCATGCCGGGGAAGCCGTCCTCGGCGTCGAGGCCGAAGAGCGCTTGGTCGGGGATCAAGGGACGCGTCGCAGGGTCACACTCGCCGGTTCCGCCGGTCGTGTTCGTCAGCATGACGTCCTTGCCCAGGACGCCTCCGCCGCCACCGCCACCGCGGCGGCTGCTGGCGCTGCCGGTGCCCCAGCCCGCTTCGCCGCCCTGGCCGCCGAGGCCCACGGCCCCGAAGGGTCCGTTGCCGTTGCCGCCGCGCGGGGTCGACTGGGTGGTCAGGTAGGAAGCGATGCCGCCGGAGCCGCCGCCGGCACGACCGGCTGCGCCGGGTTCGGGCAGGTGCGGCGTGTCGAGCGTGAACACCGAGGTCGCGCTGGCGCCGTTCGCGATGATCTGACCCTCGATGATCGCTTCACCGGAGATCAGGAACTCCGCGCGCTTGTTGCCCTGGATCAGGATGCGCGAGGTTGCCGGCAGCACGAGGTCGTTGATGTCGAGACGGCCGTTGATGACCGTCAGGAAGGTCGTCGGGACGCCGTCGGGTCCACCGACGATGACCGTCTGCGTCGTGTCGAACACGAAGTCCGTGTTCGCGGGCACGTGCCAGTCGAAGTTGCCGCCGGGTCCGCCGGTACCGGAGAAGTCGAAGGCCGCGCGCAAGCTGCCGCCGCCCCACGCCGCGGGGGGCGTGTCGAGCAGCGCCTGCGTGTCCTCGAGGGAAAGTTCGCTCGTCTCACCGGCGAACAGGAAGTCGGCACGGACCTCATCGGCGAACTCGACGGGAACTCCGCCCTCTTCGAAGGTCTCGGTGTTCATCAACGCGAAGTTGACGAGCGGCGAGTCGTTGCGGTTGCCGACCAGGTCCTCGAACTCCGGCGCCACCACGGCGCGCACTTGCGAGTTCTGCGGAAGCACGCCGGTGGGCGTGAGGCGCACCGCGGCGCCCGTCAGTGAGCAGTTCTCGATCAGCTCGACGCGCGAGTCGAAGCGAGCCCAGCCCAGGCCACCGGGGAGCAGGTACTCGAGGTAGATGCGGTCGTCATTGATGTTGGAAGTGAGCGGGTTCACCGGTTGGTTGAACTCGACGATCACCGCCATCCGCGAGTCGACGCGGCTGTACAGGTTGAGGGGAGCCTCGGCGCCGCCGGGAAGTCCGCCGTTGCCGAACACGTCGCGCACGAAGTAGGTGCGGTTGCTGTCGTCGAGCCCGACTTCGAGGTAGGTGGCGGCTTCGTTGTTGCCGTCCGTGACCGGAAGCACGCGCGGCGTGGGAGCGCCGGGGACCAGGTCGATGAAGAGCTCGGAGGCGTCCGAGCCGGAGGGCGTGACGAAGGTGCGGTTCGTGCCGAGCTGCAGCGGTTCACCGGAGGTCGACCGCACGAAGGAAACGGAGTTGTTCACGTCCCCCACGCGGATGCGGTACGTGCGTCCCGGCTTGAGACCCGAGTCCGACAGGTCGGCCTTGGTCGGGCAGGCCGGCTGGAACACGACGACGCGCGGATCACCGGGATCCGACAGGAAGGTGCCGACCGCAGCCTCTCCGTTCGACTGCGCGATGCTGATCGTCGACTGGTCGACGGTCGAGAAGTCCACCGGCTGGGAGAAGTTGAACTGGATGGGCCGGTTGATCTTCCACTCCTGCCCCTGCGTCACGGAGACGCTGGGCAAGGTCATCGAGGAAGTGATCGAGCTGCCGCCGCCGCCGCCGCTGCTGCACGCGGTCGCGAGCAAGCTCGCGAAGAGGGCGGGCACCCAGGCGTTCCGTTGCACGGAGAAGGAGAGGTTCATGAGTTCTGCTTCGAGGGAGAGGCGGCGCTGAGGGGATGGGCCGCGTGTTGCTGGAATCGGAGCGGAGCGGATTCGCGGCCGACCCTCTCGGGCAGAGGGCCGGCCGCGGAGTGACTACTGACGGTACGAGAGGCCCAGCGAATCGATGTAGGGCACCTGGTTCGTCGCGGCGTTGGCGATGAAGGTCATGCGCACCTGGAAGAACTTCGAGCCATTGATCTGGGAGATGTTCGTCTTCCAGGTCTGGTCGCCGTTCGTGTAGGCCGCGGACCCGTTCGCCGTGACGTCGATGGGACCGCCGTACCAGTTGAGAACCGCGCCGTCGGCGTTGTTCAGGATCGCGAGGTTCGGGTCCGGACCGGAGGCGATCGAGGTCGCACCGCGATACGCGAAGACGATCTGCGTGCCGGCCGGCTGTTGCGACGGCAGCGGCTCGACCACCGGCGCGACGTAGCTGGGCGAGGTGAAGCCGGAGTCGAACCAGATGGAGTGCGACACGCTGATGCGCGTCACCAGCTCGACCTGACCGATGTAGAAGACGTTGTCGAGACCGGGCGTCGGCAGACCCGCGGGCGTCGAGCCGGGGTTGAAGCCGCCGACGGCGGTGGTCTGCAGGTCGGGGTTCCGCGTCTGAGGTTGGTTGGCCGTGTTGTAGCCGCCCGTCGAGAAGGCGCGGAAGTTCGGACGCGCGGAGGTGTTGATCGCGATCGAGATGTCGAACGGGTTCAGACCGAAGGCGTCGTTGTCCGGGTAGCAGCGGAACTCCATCATCATCGGGAGGCCGATGCTCTTGACCTGGCTGCCAGGGTAGAGCTTGGGCGGATCTCCCGGAGCCCAGCCGTTCACCACGTACTCGATGTCGAGCGGCACACCGGAGCCTTGCGAGCCACCCTGGAAGGTGTCGTCGCGCGTGTCACGCCACGTCCAGTAGCGGTACTGCTCGACCGGGATGTTCTGGTTGAGCGGCCACGGCACCATCGTCGTACCGGACTCGGCGATGAACGCGTCCGCCTGGCTCACGACGTAGCCGCCGGACTTGGGGTGCACGACGACGGGCGTGTCGATGAAGTTGCCGTCGTACTGCGCCTTGATGCCGGAGAACTCGTAGATCGGGAAGCCGAAGCTGTCGATCGGTTCGTCGGGCAGGTAGCGGCCGTGCGCCAGCGTCATCTGGAACTCGGTGTAGCTGTCGGAGACGACCGTGCCGCCCACCGGAGCCCACGCGAGGCCTTCGATGTCGACGTTGAAGTTCGTCTCGTCTTGCACGGTCCAGCCCAGGTCGCAGTAGCGGTAGAGCGCTTGGCACTTCGAACCGAGGGGCGAGAGCGGCGTCTGCACGCCCTGCGGGAATGCGGTCATGTTGCCGGGCACCGGCTTGTCGCGGTCGGCCGCGATAGCGCGGCGAGTGACCGGACGCGGAGTGAGAACTTCCTGCGCCAGGTTGTAGATCATCTGGCGGTTGCGGAACTCCGGCAGGCTGGCGGTGCCCGCGAGTTCGTCCGGCGTCAGCGCGAGTTCACTCGTCTTGTGGAATCGGAACGCCAGGCCGCCGTTCTGCTCGGTCGCCTCCGTGGGCTCGAGCGTGAACGGGATCAGCGGCAGGTCGAACTGCAGCGGGTTGCCCGCGAGGTCGGTCGGTCCGCCCTCGGAAGCGGGAGCGACGCGCAGGTAGTAGGTCTCCGCGTTGCCGTTGGTGTGCTTCAGCGGCATCGTCGGGACGATCGAGAACTCGCGCAGCTCGGGATTCGTCGCGACCGAGGCGATGACGAAGTCCTTCGCGCCGGGGTTCGAGGCGACGCGCTGCAGGCTGTAGGTGTCGAACGGCTTGACGGTCGTCGGGTCCATCGGCTCGCTGAAAGCGAGGAAGACCTGCGACGCCTTGCTGACTCCCGCCGCCGGAGCGCTCGCCGGTTCCGGCGCGAAGCGCAGGTAGCAGGGCGGGTTGTCCGCGGCCGGGTTGAAGGCCGTCAGGAACTGGGCCGCGCCGGCGACGATCACGCCGTCGAGCGGCTGCACGACGCGCAGCTTCAGGTTCTGGATCTGGCCGTTGATGACGTCGAAGTCCGCGACTTCGGCGCGCGTGTTGCCTTGGATCTGCTGCACGACCACGTCGCCGACGATCGGCAGCTTGGCGCAGCTCGTCACGTTGAACGACATGCCGCCCACGGTGAAGATCGTCGGGTCGCCGGGGTCCTGCGTGACCGCGCCGGTCAGGCTCACACCCAGCTTGCCGATGATGTTCGGTCGCAGGTTGTCGGCGAGGAAACCGTTGTTGAGGTCGCCCGTGACCGTCTGGTCGCCACCCGTGCGGAACGCGCGCACGACGTCCTTCGTCACCACCGTCGAGTCGGTGCTGCCGCTGCCCGAGTAGGACACGGCCGCGCCACCCGCACTGCGAAGCAGCAGGATCTGGCCGGTGCCGCCGTTGAGCGCGGTGGAGATGCGGATCACGCCGTTGGGCTGCGACACCGTGTTGCTCTTGGGCAGGCCCAGGCTGTTCACGGCGAGCGGCGGGTTGGTCCCTTCCGCGTCGAACAGCGAGACCGCGTTCGCGATCACGATGCGAGTCGGGTGGAACTCCTGGGTTCCGTCACCGTCGTAGTCCGCGAGGTCGCCGTGGTTCCGGTCGACCATCAGGCGGCCTTCGTAGAAGGAGACCGGCGGGTAGCCGACCTGCAGCTTGACGAGCTGGTTGTCGAGCTGGCCGGTCTGCGAGTTGACGGTCGCGTTGTTCAGGCTGTCGCGCCACGCGCCGCTGCGGAAGCGCTGGTCGAGCAGGTCGTTGAAGCGCAGCACGATCGCCGAGTTGCGCGGGACCATCGAGTACGGACCGAGTTCCGACGCGGAGAGGCCCTTGTCCTGCACCGGCGTCATGTTCTGGTCGAGCGCCAGGAAGGCCGTCTCGTAACCCTCCGTGCCCGCGAGGTGCCGGACAGTGACCGAGGTGCGCTGCGTCACCGCGTTGGTCTGCACGATGTAGTCCTGGTTCGACTGGATGTTCTCACCGATCACGTAGTCGGTGGCCATCAGCGTTCCAGTCACGTCGAACACGTCGACGATGCGTCCCCAGAACATCCCCGTCAGTCGGAACTGTCCGCTGGCTCCGCGCTCGTTCGGATCGACCACGAAGTCCCTCGAGCGAATCGAAGTGTCGGGTTGCGGTTGGAGCGAGTTGACCGGTCCGGCGCTGGGTCCCAACGCGGCGGTCTTCTTGCCCGAGCTGCAGCCCGCCGTCAGAACGGCACCGACCAGACAGACGCCGAGGGCGCCACGGCGGAAGGTCGCGAGGAGATTGGATTTCATGGATGTCATGGGGATGTGTGGTCTCGGCAGGAGGGGGTCTGCCTCGGCGCGATTCGAGAGACGGATCGAGAGTGCAAGGCCGCGCTGAGGCTCGGCGATACCGGAACGGGATCGCACGGCCCGCTTCGACGCGTGCTGGTTCGAGGGGGTCCCTCGATCGGGGGCACCCTATTTTGGGGGTCCGCTGACGAGGGTCAAGAACCGTCCCCCGGCTTCGCCGAGAGGGGTGCACGCGCCGGCGCGCATCGATTTTGCGAGAGCGAGAACCGCCGGGCCCGAGGGGGCATCGCGGCGGGGAGACGGGGGTCTCCGGGGGGGATTGGAGCAAGCCGCGTGCCGAGACCCGGCTCCGGGGGGCGAGTGGCCGTCCGCGGGGGGTCGGACGGCCGCCACTAACCCCTCCAGGGCGGTCGGTGACGCGCGCAGAGCCCGAAAGCCGGGGTGCCAGGGACCGCTTCCTGCCCCCCCGAGGCCAAAAAGTGTGCGGAAGCGCTCCTCGGGTCCCCTGAAGGGTCGATCCGAGCGCTCAGACGGGGTGCGCTTCGCCGGCGGCGGGGAAGCCCGCGCGCTCGGCGGTCTGCGCGTCGAGGAAGAAGCGCATCTCCTCGGGGCGCACCCGCCGCAGGCCCGGCGAGCCGGGCTCGTGGTGCCGTCGCGTGGCGAGGCAACCGACCGCCCCCACCACCAGGCGCTGCGAACAGAACGCGCACTGCACGCGCAGCGGGAGCCGCGAGGCGAGTGCGACGCGCGGGACGGCGTGCCGCGTCTCGGTGTTCGAGATGCAGTTGGGGTTCGGGCAGGGATTCTCGCCCTCGAGCACCGGATAGGTCGGCATGCCGGCCGCCGGCGGCGAGTCGAGCAGCGGCAACTCGCCGGCGAGGGCCGCGAGGATCGCCATGCGGATCGGCACGCCGCGCGCCGCCTGCTTGAAGTAGATGCTGCGCGGGTCGCTGTCGATCTCCGCGCTGATCTCGTCGCGGCGCGGCAAGGGGTGCATCACGACCGCGTCGCGCAGCGAGTCCGCGGCGAGCGCCGACTTGCCGAGCTGCAGGTACGAGAGGTCCTCCCCCTCCCCCGCCTTGTAGCGCTCGGTCTGCGGCCGCGTCATGTACACCGCGTCGACGTGACTCACGTTCCAGCCCTTCGCGTCGGTGAACAGCGACAGCTGGTGCGGCTTCTGCGGCGTCATGTAGATCACGTCGCTCTCGGCCGCGAGTTCGCCCATCTTCGACGCGTTGGCGCGCACGGGTTCGACGCCGAACTCCTCGCGCAAGCGTTGCATCACGTAGTCGGGTAGCTCGAAGCCGCCCTGCGGCACGCACAGGATGTTCGCGCCGAAGCGCGCGAGCGCGTACGCGAACGAGTGGATCGTGCGGCTGTAGCGCAGGTCGCCGGCGAGCACGACGTCGAGGCCTTCGATGCGGCCGCGCTCGACCCACAGGCTGTAGAGGTCGCAGAGCGTCTGCGTCGGGTGTTCGTGGCTGCCGTCTCCGGCGTTGATCACGGGGACCGGCGAGAACTCCGCGGCCAGGCGTGCGGCGCCTTCTGAGGGGTGGCGCAGCACGAGCACGTCCGCGTAGCCGCCGCCGACGACGCGCACGGTGTCCGCGAGCGACTCGCCCTTCGACGCGCTCGACACCCGCATGTCGGCCGCGGTGATCACGCCGCCGCCGAGGCGCAACATCGCGGACTCGAACGACAAGCGCGTGCGCGTCGACGGTTCGTAGAACAGCGAGGCCGAGATGCGACCGGGGCAAAGCTTCGAGTGCGCCGTCAAATCCTCGGAGAACCCCTTCGCGGCGTCGAAGAGCGCCTGCATCTCCGTGAGGGAGAGGTCGTCGATCGAGACGAGGTGTCGCAGTTCTGTCATCAGGCGGAGGGGGGGTGTTCGGCGGGCGCGGGAGAGCCCTCGGGCCTGAGGGGGAAGCGTAAGCGATCCGCGCGAAGAGGGCACGCGCGAAACGACTTACGGGTCCGAGTTCCGTGCTTTCCGACTCCGATCACGCGGCGCGGTGCGTGGCGGGAAAGTCGCCGCTATCCGGCGCTTCCCGAGCCTCGGGGAAGTTCGAGGCGCACGCCCGCGCCGGGTCGCCACGCGCGCTTCGGAAGCCGCAGCTCCGCGTGCAGCACGGCTTCGATCCGCTCCCGCGCCTCGCGCGGCTGGTCGAGCGGCCGCAGCGCGTCGGAAGAGCTGCCCGGCAGGTCGCCGCGACTCGGCAGGACCACGCGCCGTTCTCCGGGCAGCACGGCGGGCGGCTCCGGCGCGCCGGGAGGCTGCAACCAGATCGTGAGGTCGGCGGCGGCGCGCTCGCGGCGACCAAGGTCCTGGCCGAGGCGTTCGAGGCCGCCCGCTGATTCGAGCTCACGCTCGCCCGCGCTGTCGACGAGCCGCACGGCCCACTCGCCGAGCCGCGCGGTCTCGCGCAGGAGATCGCGCGTCGTGCCCGCGACGTCGCTCGTGATCGCACGCCGGCGACCGAGCAGCACGTTGAACAGGGTCGACTTGCCCGCGTTGACGGGGCCGGCGAGCAACAGTCGCGGCGGCGTCGTCAACCGGCGTGCGAGCCGCGAGCGCCCGTCGAGTTCGCGCAGTCCCAGCTCGCGTTGCGGGGCGGCCAGGGTGGCGAGTTCCGCGAGCTCGCGCTCGAGCGCACCTTCCGCCTGGTCGAGCAGCATGCGCGCGGCGGCTTCCGACTCCGCCGCCGGCAACAGGCGCCAGGCGATTCGTTGGTTGTCCGTGAGCTCCGCGCGAGCCGCACCGAGTTCCGCCCCCATCTGCTCGACGCGCACGTCCCCGCCGCCGCACCAGCGAGCGATGCGGCGCACGAGCGGCGGGCTGCCGTGACAGTGCAGCTCGATGCAGTCGCTCGCGTGCACGCAGACCAGCGCTTCGTCGAGCAACTCGCCGTCCTCGACGAGCCACGCGAGGACGAAGCGACCGGGCTCAGTGCGCGCGTCGGGCGCGAGGCGACGCAGCGCGTCGAGCGCGCCGGGTCCGCGCAGGCGGAGCACCGAGACTCCCCCGCTGCCGCGCGGCGTGAGTTCGGACCACTCCATCATGCGATCGGGATCCACGGGCTCTGGACGAGCGCCTCGCCGGCCGCCGCGAGCAGGCCGCGCTCGACGAGTTCCTCGACCTCGACTCGTCGGCCGCCGGGAGGCGCCTCGAGCTCGACCAGCAGGTGACGCGCACCACCGGTCACGACCAAGTCGGGCGAGCGGAAGCCGGCCTCTTCCGCGACGCGCCGCACGAGCTCGCGCGCGGCGCCGAGGAAGCCGACGCAGACGCCCGACTCGAGCGCCTCGCGCGTGTCGCGGCCGAGCGCCGGCACGCCGTGGCGCGGTTCGATCGAGTAGAGCTGCGCCGCCCCGCTGCCGAGCGCGGCGCTGAGCAGATCTGGACCGGGCGCGATCGCGCCGCCGAGGAAGGCCGCGCGCTCACCG
This sequence comes from Planctomycetota bacterium, assembly GCA_020638835.1. Lineage (GTDB taxonomy): Bacteria > Planctomycetota > UBA1135 > UBA1135 > JACKHV01. The sequence goes on from JACKHV010000007.1 coordinate 96,395, forward strand.
CTCGAACCGACGCATAGCGCGTCGACCGTCAGCGCCGTCCCCGCGTCGACGATGACCGCGGAGCGACCGACGAGCTCGAGCGCGCCGCGCGCCGCGAACAGGCGGTCCTCCCCCACGGTCTCGGGCGTGCGCGTGCGGTTGTCGAGCCCCGCCCCTAGGTGCTCGAGCAGCGGGCCGCGGACGTGCGTGGAGAGGAGCTGCGCGAGCTCGGTGCGTGCCGCTTCGCCCGCGACGCTCGAGATCGCCAGCGCGTCGGGAGACCACTCGTGCACGAAGGCGAGCCCCGCGGGCGCGGACCACTGGTCCCGGGACGAACGACGGCGGCGTGCCATGCGCACACCGCCGTGCTCGAGTTCCCAGAGGGTGAACTTGGCCGACCCGTTGCCCTGGTCGACGGTCGCGATCCGTTTCACACGCGCGTGGCCGGTCTCGGCCCTACTGCTGCGGCGGACTCTCGTAGGTGACGGTCCGCTCGCGGCCTTTGTTCTCGACGACGACGATCCACGTCGAGGTCGACTCCTGGTTGTTCTTGACGAAGGTGATCGCTTCGGAGCTGCTGGTCACGGGGTGACCGTTGATGCTCTTGATGATGTCGCCTTCCTTCGCGCCGTGACGCGCCGCGATGCCGCCGGCTTGCACGGACTGGATCTCGATCCCGTCGAACTTGCCGGTGCGCGGATCGCGGTGACGGCGGTGGCGCACTTCGCGGGCGATGATGCCGGCGGCGTCCTGGCCGAAGAGTCCGGCGTCCTCGTAGCCGATCTGGAAGTGGTTCGTGTCGATCGGCGTCGTCAGCTTCGGGTTGTACGGCGGCGGCTTGTCCACCACGTTGACGGCGATCGTCGGGTTCGGGCGACGCACTTCGCCGTCCGCACCGACGTAGGCGACTTCGACGCCCTTCTTGAAGGCGGCGGGCAGCAGTGTTTCGTTCTCGCGGGGCTCTTCACCCTCGCCGACCTCGAAGCGGAAGGTCACGCCCAGCGACGCGCTGATGCTCTCGACGACGGCGTACTCATGCGGGCTGGCGAGCGTGTCGCCGACCTTGAGCGAGTGCCCGAGCGGGAACTTCGTGATCTTCGACGCCGGCTTGTAGGCGATCAGCACGCGGCTGGCGGCCGGGGCGTCGGAGTCCTCCTGGATGAACAGCACGCGGGCGAGTTGCTCGACGGCGATGTGGGCCGGCTTGGGCGCCTGGACCGTGGTCTCGACCGGCTTCGCGATCGGCTTGGGCTTGCCCGTCCAGTTCAGGTCGTAGAAATTCTTCGTGATGACCGTCGCGTGAATCGTGCTCGAGCGGATCGGCTCGGAGTCGAACTTCGCGTCGAGCTTCGCCTTCGCGAGCGGCTGGTCGAAGAGCTGGCGCCCGGAGCGGTCCGTCTGGACGAAGTCGAAGACGGTCCAGCCGAGGGCGACCGTGAGCCCTGCCGCGGCGAACCACGCGAGGGACTTGATGGTGGAGACATTCATCACGCGGGAGGGATGCTAGCCGGGCCGGCCCCCCGCCTCAAGCGAGGCGAGGCGACCTTCCCGAGCCGCAGGGACGCCGGGGGATCCGGCGCTATTCCCGAGAGATGCGCAAACCTTCGCCGCCGGAGTCCCCGCGCGAGATCGGCGAGCGCTCCGGGCTGCTGGGCTTCTCGCTGGTGCGTTGGGGCCGGCCGCTGGAGGCCGTGATGCCGCGCAGCGCGAGCACCAGCTCGTCCGGGCGGTCGCTCGCCGCGAGCGCGTCCTCCAGGTCCACGTGGCGCTTCAGCACCAGGTTCTTGAGGCACTCGTTGAAGGAGACGAGGCCCGCCTCGCTGCCCTGGTCGATGACGCGGCCGAGCTCGGCGGTCTTGCCCTCCGTCATCAGCTCCCGCACGTGCGGGGTCGAGACGAGCAGCTCGTATGCCGGCACCATGCCGTCGCCGCCCGAGCGCGGGATCAGGCGCTGGCTGAGGATGCCGGACAGGTTGTCCGCGAGGCGCGAGCGCACTTGGGCGTGCTGCTCCGCCGGGAAGAAGCCGAGGATGCGGTCGAGCGTCTGCGGCGCGTTCACGGTGTGCAGCGTGCTCATCACCATGTGGCCGGTCTCACTCGCGTCGAGCGCGGCGTTGACGGTCTCCGCGTCGCGCATCTCGCCGATCAGGATGATGTCGGGACTCTGGCGCAGCGCGTGCCGCAAGCCGTCCTTGAAATCACCGCAGTCGGTGCCGACTTCGCGCTGACTGATCACGCAGCGGTCTTCCTTGAACAGCAACTCGACCGGGTCCTCGAGCGTCACGACGTGGCGCTCGGCGTTGCGGTTCGTGTACTGGATCATGCCGGCGAGCGTCGTGGACTTGCCGGAACCGGCGATGCCCGTGACGAGCACGAGGCCGCGGCGGCGCAGCGCCAGCTTCTTGAGCTGCTCTACGGGCAGGTTGAGATCGTCGAGGTCGGGCGCGTGTTCGTTGATGCGACGCAGCACGACGGCGGGCTCCCCCATCTGCTTGTACGCGTTGAGTCGGAAGCGACCGAGGCCGTCCATGTGCAGCGCGGCGTCGGCGGAACCGTGCTCGCGCCAGTGCGCCATGCGGTTCTTGCCGATCACGCCCTCGAGCACTTCGAGCAGCGGACCGGGACCCGGGACGCGACCCGGCAGGAAGGTGATCTTGCCGTTCACGCGCTGCGACGGACGACCGCCGGCGCGCAGAATCAGGTCCGACGCGTTCGAAGAGACCATGCCGGCGAGCCACGCTTCGATCAGGTGGCGCGGCGAGCACGTCGTCTGCGTCAGCGCCTTCGGCAGCGGCTCGGCGCCCTCCGTGTTCGGCGCGGGAGTCGCGTGCTCCGCCTTCGCCCCCTGCGCCGTCGCGGCCTGGCCGTTCGTCGAGTGTTGCGCGTCCTCGACGGCGCCCCCGAAGAGCTCCGCGGCCGCGAGCTCGTCGGCGGTCGGCTCCGGCTTGAGCGGCGAGGCCGGGCTGCCCATCGGCGTGATCTTCGGCGGCTTGTCGGCGTTCGTCAGGCCCTCGGCGGGCACGCGGATCGACTGACGCGTGAGTTGAGGCCCGCGGACACGAGGGTCGTGCGCGTTGGGGTCTCGGAGAGGTTGGGAGTGGTTGTGTTCAGCCATCGCGTTCCTGAGGGACTCGTACACCCGGGATGTTCGAAGCCCTCATCGGCCCGCTCGCGGCTCCGCCTTGACCCGGCTTGAGACTCCCCCCGCGCAAGCCCCCGGGAGGGCCTCAGGGCACGAAAAAGGGCGCCGCAGCGCCCCTCTCGGTGTCCGTCGCCGGCCCTCAGGGAGCCTGCGGCGCGCCCTGCACGAGGCGCAGGGCCGAGCCCAGCAGCTGGTGGAGCCCCCGGCGCTGCAGCGAGGAGATGCGCAGGACCGGCTTGCCCAGCGCGGACTCGAGCTCCGCGGCGCGCGCCTCGGACTCCTCGTCCTCGACCTTCGTGGCGACGACGAGCCGCTCCTTGTCGGCGAGCTCGGTCGAGAAGCGCGCGAGTTCGCGGTCGATCGTCGAGTAGGCCTCGAGCGGGTCGTCGAGCGCGTGCTCGGAGACGTCGACGAAGTGCAGCAGCACGCGACAGCGTTCGACGTGCTTCAGGAACTGGTGGCCGAGGCCGTGCCCTTCGGCGGCGCCTTCGATCAGTCCGGGCAGGTCCGCGATGCACAAGCTGTCGCGGTCGCCGACGGCGGCGATGCCGACCTGCGGCACGAGCGTCGTGAACGGGTAGTTCGCGACCTTCGGCGTCGCGGCCGTGACGACGGACAGGAACGAACTCTTGCCGGCGTTCGGCAGACCGACGAGACCGACGTCCGCGAAGAGCTTCAGCTCGAGGCGCAGCTCTCGGTGTTCGCCTTCGAGGCCGAGCGTCGCCTTGCGCGGCGTCTGCTGGATCGAAGTCGCGAAGCGCGCGTTGCCCTTGCCGCCCTTGCCACCCGCGGCGACGACGAGGCGCTGTCCGTCCTCGACGAGGTCGCGCAGCACGTTGCCGCGGTTCGCGTCGAGGACGATCGTACCGACCGGGACGTGCAGGACGAGGTCGTCGCCGCCCTTTCCCGAGCAGTTCTTCGTCCCGCCCGGCCGACCGCCCTGCGCCTCGTAACGCGGGCGACCCGAGATGAGCAGCAGCGAGTTCAGGTGGTGGTCCGCCACGAGCACGACGTCGCCGCCCTTTCCGCCGTCACCGCCGTCGGGGCCGCCGCGCGGGACGTACTTCTCGCGGCGGAAGGAGACGAGTCCGTCCCCTCCCTTGCCGGCGATCACTTCGATCGTGGTCTCGTCCTTGAACATGGCGGCCCTTTCGCATGAAGCAGGCCTCGCCTCTCCGCTGGGAGGGGCGAGGCCGGCGTGGATTCGCTCGCGCGCGCGGCTTCGTGGCCGTGCGCGAGGAGCCGAGCTAGTTGCTGAGCGCGTCGATGTGCACGCGACGACCGCTCTGGAAGCGGACCGTTCCGTCCGTCAACGCGTAGAGCGTGTAGTCGTTGCCGGTGCCGACGTTCTGACCGGCCTTGTAGCGCGTGCCGCACTGACGCACGAGGATCGTGCCGGCCGTCACCGCTTGTCCACCGAAGCGCTTCACGCCGCGGAACTGCGGGTTGGAGTCGCGGCCGTTGCGGGTGGAACCTTGTCCCTTCTTGTGTGCCATCTGTCGTGCTCCTAGGCGGAGATGCCGGTGATCTTGACGCGGGTGTAGCGCTGGCGATGACCGCGCTTGACCCGGACGTTCTTGCGACGCTTGAAGCGGTAGGCGACGACTTTCTCGCCCTTCGCTTCGCCGAGGACTTCACCCGTGACGGTCGCGCCGGCGACGGTCGGGGTACCGACGCGCAGGTCGCCCTCGTTGGAGACCAGCAGGACCTGGTCGAAGGTCAGCTTGTCCCCGGGCTGGACCTTGTCGTTCAGGTCGCAAAGGATGACGTCGCCCTCGCGGACGGTCGTCTGGTTGTTTCTGTCGCTGATGACGGCGTACATGCAGGGTCCTCGGGCAGCGAGCCGCGACGAGCGGCCCGGAGTCCTTGTCGGCGATCGCCGCTGGCGACCGCTGAGGGCTGTGGAGTGCGCCCCAGGGGCGCGAAGGGCGAAGAGTCTATGCGTTCCCGCGGAGCAGCGGAAGCGCCAAGCCGAGGATTTCGCATCCCCCGGCCGGCGGGCCTCGCGGGGGCCCGCGAGGGGCTTGCGTCGAGACCGCGGGAGGGGGCCGCGCGATCAGCGCAACCCCCTCCCCCGTATGCAGTTAGCGGAGCGGAATCAGCGCTTGCGGCGCCCGCCGGGACGCACCTCGCGGCCGTCCGCGCGCAGGTAGCGCAGCACGCTGTCCTCGAGCTGGTCGGGGACCTCCGAGAACTGGAGCGTGCGGCTGTGCAGGGCCTGCAGCACCTCGAGCTCCTCGTGGTGGTTCTCCTGGAGGTAGCGCACGACGTCGGGTTGCGCGCGCACCTCGATCTGGCTGAAGCCCTTGAGCGTCATCGAGGAGCCGAGGCGACGCAGGATCGCGGCGGCCCGCGACTGGACGGTGCGGATCTTGCCCGCGCCGCGGCAGTGCTGGCAGGGCACGAACAAGCGCTTGCCGATGCCGGGGCCGAGGCGCTGGCGCGTCATCTCGAGCAGGCCGAACTGCGAGATGCGTCCGAGCTTGCTGCGCGCGCGGTCGCCCGCGAACGCGTCGCGGAAGGCCTTCTCCACGGTGCGCATGTTCGCGCGCCGCATCATGTCGATGAAGTCGATCACGAGGATGCCGCCGAGGTCGCGCAGCCGGATCTGACGCGCGATCTCGGGCACGGCTTCGAGGTTCGTCTTCAAGGCGATCTCCTCGAAGTCGAAGCTGTCCGTGCGCGTCTTGCCGGAGTTCACGTCGATCGCGACGAGCGCTTCGGCCTGGTCGATCACGATCGAACCGCCGGACGGGAGCTCGATGCGGCGCGAGAAGACCTTCTCGTAGTCCTGCTCGACGCCGTAGTGATGGAAGATCGGGCGATTGCCTTCGTGCAGCTTGATGCGGTCGACCTGGTCGGGCATCAGGCGCTCGGCGAACTCGCGGATCGAGTCGTAGGCGTCCTTGTCGTCGACGACGACCGACTCGGTCTCGGGACCGAACAGGTCGCGCACCGTCTTGATCGCGACGTCGGACTCCTGGTAGAGCGCCGTCGGTCCGTGGCCGACGCTGAGCTTCTCGGAGAAGCGTTCCCACGCGCCGAGCAGGTACTCGAGGTCGCGCTTCAGTTCCGTCTTGGTGCGACCCGACGCGGCGGTCCGCGCGATCACGCCCATGCCCTTCGGCGCGAAGGAGTCGAGCACGCGCTTCAGGCGCTTGCGTTCCTTGGGGTCCTCGATCTTGCGGCTGACGCCCGTGTGCTGCATGGAGGGCATCAACACCAGGTAGCGGCCGGGGATCGAGAGGTAGGTCGTGAGCGTCGGGCCCTTGTCGCCGATCGCGTCCTTGGTCACCTGCACGACGACGCGTTGGCCGACCTTGAGCAGCTCGGTCACGGGGGTGCGCGGACGACGCCGCTGACGGTTCGCGCCCTGCTTGCCGCGCATCTTCGAGGACTTGCCGCCGCCGGAATCATCACCGTCGTCGTCGTCCTCGCCGTCGTCGTCGGCGAGCACTTCCGCGGCGATGTGGGGCTGGCTCGAGCGCTCGTCCCACTCCGACGGGTCGACGTGCGTGGACAGCAGCTTGTCGAGCTTCCAGTCCTTCTCGCCGTAGTCGGGCAGCACGTCCGAGGTGTGCAGGAAGCCGTTGCGGCCGCGACCGAAGTCGATGAAGGCCGCTCCGATCGACGCCTCGATGTTCACGACGCGTCCGCGGTAGACGTCACTGACGAGGTTCTGGTCGGTCGCCGCGTTGATCTGCAGGTCGATCAGCTTGCCGCCCTGGACCACGGCGACGCGCGCCTCTTCGCGGTCCTTCGAGTTGACGAGGATCAGCTGCGTGCGCTTGACCCGCGACTTCTTCGGTGCCGGTTCGTCGTCGTCCTCGTCGTCCAGTTCCTTGGAGCGACCGCGACCGCCGCGCGACTTGCGCTTCTTGCGTCCGCCGCGCGAGCCGCGCTCGCCGCCGATCATCTCCGCTTCGTCGGGGAGGTCCGGGAGCTCCGGGAGGTCGTCCTCCTCGCCCGGGATCGACTCGATCACCGCGGGTCCGTCGCGGTCGTCCGCGTCGTCGTCGTCGGCGGCTTGGGTCGCCTTCTTCTTGCGCTTGCGGCCGCCACGCGTGCCGCGGCGACGGCGCTTGGGCTTGGCTTCGCCGTCCTCGTCCTCGTCCGGTTCCGCCGCTTCGCTCGCGGCGGATTCGTCCGCGCTCGACTCGTCGACCTCGTCGTCGATCGGCGCGCTCGACCCGGTCGGCTTGCGACGGCGCGAGCGTCGGCGCTTCTTGCCGGCGGGACGCTCGGCGTCCGACTCGGACTCCGCGGCGGTCTCCGCCGGCGACGCGTCGCCGACCTCTTTCACGACCTTCTCGGTCGAGCTCGCGGAGCGCCCGCGCAAGGCGGACCGACGTCGCGGACGCTTCTTGCGCCCGGAGGTCGTTTCGGAGTCGTCGTCGCTCGACGCGCTGGGCGCCGGCGGTTCTTCCGTCGCGGCGACGGTGCCGTCGCCGTCGCTCGCCTTCTTCTTGCGTCGCCCGCGGCGCCGGGACTTCTTCTTCGTTCCGGTCTCGCCGGAACCTTCGGTGGCGCTGGTCGCGCCGGCTTCCGCGGAGCGGAAGAGCGAGTCGCCGTCCAATCCGGAGTCGTCGAACGCCCCGAATCTCGCGACCCCTTCGGGAGTCGCGTGGTCGTTTTGAATCATGTCAAGGAGGGTCGGATGGCTGCCTCCGCGCGCGGCTGCCGTCGGGAGCCGCGAAGACCGAGGGGTCTCCACGCTCCGGCGCCGCGCGTCTCGCCGGCGCCCACCGAGCAGGGGGGCGGCCGAGCCGAGACAGGTCCGGGTGTTTTCAGCTGGGTTGTGAGAGGCGCAGGAGAGCGCCCGCGGCCGCGCGTGCCGCTCGTCGGATGGTCAGCGAGCCCGGCGGGCTCGCGCTGATTCTGTTCGTGCCCCGTCGGCGACGTCGTCGCCGCGTGATGCCGCCGCGCGGGCGAGCGTCACGGGACGCCGAGGAGGAGCCGCGAGGGTCTCGCGGCGCCGGCCGGCGCCTGGAGCGTTCGGGTCCGCCGGATGCGTCCGCGTGGTCCCGGGGGACCGCGGCGGGCGTCGCCGGCGAAGCGTCGAGGGCCGCTCCCGGGGGGAGTTCCCGCGCCGAAGCCGGAGCCTCGGGCGCTGCGTCCGGTCCGATCCGCCCTGGGGCGGGGTCGGAGCCGAGCGCTCGACGGGCCCTATGCTTGCCTATCGACCGGAGGATGGGAAAGCCCAAGCCCGGCTTTTCTCCGCGTCCCCCACCCTCCACCCCCGTCCGGCGGGTCCCGAGACGAAAGAAGGGGCCCCGCGCCGTCGCGCGGGGCCCCTCCGGGAGTTCGGTTCGCTCAGGGCGAGCGGATCAGTTCTCGAGCATCGTCGGCTCGACGTAGTCACCGGAGACGAGCGCCTCGACCTGGTCGTTGAGGCGGGTCCGGCGGAGCTGCAGCTCGCGCTGGAGCAGCTGCTCGTGGTCGTCACGCGAGTGCACGATGCTCGGGGTCAGGAAGACCATCAGGCTGCGGCGCGCGCGGTTGCGGCTCTTGTGCTTGAAGAGCTCGCCGACCAGCGGGATGCGCCAGAGGCCGGGCACCTTCGAGACCGTCTCGGTCTCCTGCTCGGTGGTCAGACCACCGATCACCGCGGTCTGGCCGCTGTCCACCATCATCGTCGTGACGATGGTCGAGGAGCGCGTGCGCGGCAGCGCGATCGTGCCCTCGAGACCGGCGGCGCCGATCGTGAAGACGTCGAAGCCCTCGGGCGCGAGCGAGCTGTTGCCCGTACCGGAGAGGCTGGTCTCCTTCGGGATCACCTCGAGCATGATGCGGTCGGCGCCGGGCACGATCTGCGGCTTCAGCAAGAGCTGGAAGCCGACGTCGACGGGCGAGCTGCTCGCTTCCTCGAGGGAGAGCTGCAGACCACCGGCCTGGCCCTGTTCCGACTTCGCCTCGGCGTAGCGGATCGTCTCACCGACGAAGATCGTCGCCGGGTGACCGTCGAGCGCGATGATCTTCGGCGCCTGGATGACGTCGGAGGTCGTGTCGCGCTGGAGCAGGCGCAGGGTGGGCGAGATGTCCTCGAAGGACAGCGAGCCGTAGACGGTCGGCGGGATCACGGTCGTGCCGCCGAGCGAGGCGTCGGGCTTGATGCCGTCGGCCCAGCCGCCGGTGAAGGGCAGCGTCGTCGGGATCGAACCCCAGCTGCCGCTGACCTGCGGTCCGTCCGGACCGTAGTCGACGCCGAGGTTGAGCAGGTCGCCCTTGCTCGTCGAGACGAACTTCACGTCGACGAAGACCTGCTGCGGCTCGACGTCGAGCGTCTCGAGGATCGCCTTGATCTCTTCGTGCACCTGCTGCGTGTCGCGGACGATGACGACGTTCTGGCGCTCGATGTAGTCCATGTCGCCGCCGGGCGTCAGGGCCTTCTCGAGGGCGCGCAGCACGGTGAAGCGCTTCGCCACGTCCTCGGCGGTGCCCGCTCCGCCGCCCTTGGCGCCGCCCGACGAGCTCTGCGCGGTGCGCACGAACTCCGACTTGATCACCGGGACGTAGTCGCCGTCGGGACGCAAGTAGCGGAACTGGTAGCTCTTCGTGATCAGCTGGTCCTGCAGCACGATCGGATCGACCACGCGCAGGATGTCGCCCTTCTCCTCGACCACGACGTAGCCGCGGGTCTTGGCGACGACCTCGAGCGCATCACGCCACGGCACGCCGTTGAAGCGCACGGAGATCGTACCGACGACCTCGGGCGCGACGACGATGTTCGCACCGGCGACGCGGGCGATCGTGTCGATCACTTCGCCGATCTCCTGATCGGTGAAGTTGAACTCGACCGGCTCCTGGTGCAGCACGACGAGCACGCCGCCCTGACGCTCCTCGACGACCGCGTTGGCCTTCTCGGCCGCGATCTCGAGCGCTGTGCGCCAGTGCACGTCGGAGAGCTGCAGGCTGACGAGGTTGTCGGAGACGACTCCGTCACTGCTGTCGCCGAGCTCGACGTCGATCACTTCGATGTTCGCACCGGAGCGCTCGCGCAGGAAGTCCACCACGCTGGAGAGCTCGCGCTCCGCGACGTTCAGCGTCACGCGAGCCTCGCGGCTCGGGACTTGCGCAAGAGCGCCGGGAGTGAGACCGCCGAGGATCAGCAGCCCGCACAGAATACTTTGTTTCATCGTCTCGTCGTCCTGGCGGTCGAACCGCCATCGCCTGTTTTTGCCCTAGAAGCGGCGCGCAAGAATGACGCCGCGGAACACGAACTCGATCTCGTCGGTGCGAATCTCACGGATGTACAGTTCCTCGCCAACCAGGTCGCCGACACCCACCGAGCGACCATTGACGAGGGCGGCCGAAGGAACGCCATGCAGGATGGCGACGCCCCCGACCTCGATCTGAATCTCGTCGAACTCCATGACCGTGCGAGCGAGTCCTTCGAGACGATTCAGCTCGTCGACGAAGGGCTTGCGCAGCGGGTCGTTCTGCACGTAACTCAGCTGACCGTCGACGAGGCGGTAGGCCTCGAGCATCAGGTCGTATTCTTCGGCCACGAGGTGCCGGTTCATCGCCTCGAGCACTTCACGCAGCTTCTCGACCGAGGGGCCGCGGCCGCCTTCGGAGTTGAGCAAGCCGCGACGGAGCTCGAGCAACGGATCGTTGACCTCGAGCTGCAAGCGGCGCTGCGAAGGCACGTAGCGGATCGAAGCCTCGGCGTCGATGCGGCGCACGTCCTCTTCCAGCGAAGCGAGCATGTCCTCGAGGTCCGCGCGGGCGACCATCTCGGCGATCACGTTCTCCGCGGTGCGCGTGAGTTCCCACTGCGCCTCGGCGGCTTGCGTGCGGTCGACCAGGTCCTGGACGATGTCCATCTGTTCCTGGACGGTCAGCGCGCTCTCGCCGTCGCCGGCCACGGGCACGCGCGGGTCGACCCAGGGGTCGCGCCGGCCGCGGGCTCCGCGGTAGTCGTAGTCGTTGATCGCGAGCGCCATGCGGCGGCGGTTGATCTCGCCGACCAGCAGGTCACGCTTGCGGTCGTAGCCCTCGATCTTGACCAGCTCGGACGCGTTCGGCGCCTCGTAGACGAAGGTCTCGAGGTCCATCTGGACGCGGTGCGCCGCGAAGCCGTCCTCTTCGAACTGCTTGCGCTTGGCCGCGGTCAGCTTGAAGCGCGGGACGCGGATGAAGCGCTCGTGCGACTCCGCCATGTCGAGGAAGTCGAGCAGCTCGAACGAGTCCGCCTCGAGCGTCAGCGTGTACGCGACGTGGTCGAAGGCGGCGCCCTTCTCCTTCGCGATCTCCTTCTTCTTCAACCCGCGAATCCGCACGTTGGAGTCCTCGGAGAAGCGCTGGAGCGTGCGCACGAGGTTGTTGACGTTCTCCGTGTCCGGAAGAACGTCCTTGATGTACTCGGTCATCTCGCGCAGCACGATCACCTCGCGCTCGAGGGCACCGGTGCCCTCGATCAACTTGCGCGACGTGTCGATCTTCGTGCGCATGTCGGCGACCTCGGTGCGCGTGAGCTCGATGTCCTCGTGCTCGAAGTAGATCAGCGCACCGATGCCCGCGGCGATCGCGATGCCTCCGGCGATGATCCCGGTCAGGAGCTTCTTCTCGTTCACTTCCGTTCCTCCGGGGTCTTGAGATCGAGTTCGAGCGGGAACGCCCACACGACGGCGGGCATCAGCTCTTCGTCGACGATCGACTCGGAACCTTCCGGCGGCGCCGGCGGGTTGAAGTCCTTGATGAACGGCGAGTTCTCGACGTCCTCGAGGAAGTTCGCGACCTGCGCGAACTTGTCGGAGCCGGAGTGTCCGCCGGCCTTCAGGCTGCCGGAGCCGCCCGAGCGCTTGTCGCCGTCCTGCGTGACGTTCAGGTCGTCGAGCCAGATGAGGTGACGCTGTCCGTCGCCGCCGCGGTTCACGACGTCGATCAGCTCGTCGACCTTCTCGGTCCACGAGATGCGCTTCTTCGTGATCTCGGCGAGCGTGTCCTCACGGTGCTTGTAGACCTTGCTCTCGCCCTCGAGCGCCCTGTGATAGGCGACCTGGGGCGCGAGTCCGTCCATCTCCGTCTGCAGCACCGAGAACTCGGACTGCACTTCCGCGGCGATGCCGAACGCGGCCCATCCCCACCAGGCGGCGAGGGAGGCGTTGACGGCGACGGCGCCGGAGACGGCGAGCATCAGCTTGACGGGAGTCCGCTGTTTCCTGCGGTACTCCTCCGGGAGCAGGTTGATGTGAATCATGCGGCTCTCACTCTCGAGGCAAGCCCGACGGCGACCACCAAGGTCGGCGCCCAAGCTTCCATCTCTTCGACGTCCACCCGCGACGGATCGATGCGCAGGCCCTCGAGCGGGCTCCAGGTGCGCGTCCGGCGGTTGGTCGCCTGTTCGACGTATCCGGTGACTCCCGGGGCGAGCACGCCCCCACCGGAGAGCAGGATCTCCTCCACGGAGACACCGGCGTGGTGTTCGACGTAGTCGAGCGAGAGGGAGATCTCGCTGACGAGGTCCTCGAGGACCGGCGCGATCGCGCTGTTCACCTCGGGTTCGTGGCTGTCGCTGGCGCGCTTGATCGCTTCGGCCTCGAAGTTCTCGACGCCCAGGCGGCGCGCGACGGCTTGGGTCATGTCCCCGCCGCCGATCGCGATCTCGCGCGAGAAGCAGGTCTCGCCGCGGTAGAGCACGTTGATCGAGGTGCGGACGGCGCCGACGTCGACGAGCGCGATGGCGCGCGGCTCCGACTCGCTCTCGAGCTCGTCGGGCAGCAGCCCGCAGAGTTCCCAAGCGTTCGCGAGCGCGAAGAGGTCGACGTCGACGGCGACCGGGGTGAGCCCCTGTCCCATCAGCATCTGCACCTTCTCCTCGATCGCGTCGGTCTTGCAGGCGGCGAGCAGCACCGTCATCTGGTCGTCCGGTCCACCCTCGCTCGCGACCGCGCCGGGCGCGGCGTTCTGCAGCGCTTGGCAGTCGAGGACCACTTCGTCGAGCTCGAACGGCAGGTACTTGTCCGTCTCGAAACGGATCGCCTGCTGGAGCTCGTGGTCGCTCATCTTCAGCATCGGGACGTAGCGCACGACGACCGACTGACCGGCCATCGAGACGACGACGTTCTTGCTGCGGAACTTGCCTTCACGGAAGGCGGCTTCGATGCCTTCCTGGACGGTCCCCCCGGGGGGGATCTCGATGCGCGCGAAACCCGTGATGACGGGTTCGGGCCCCTCCAGGGAAATCTCGACCGCCTTCACGACCGAGCTTCCCAGATCGAGTCCGATGACGCTCTTTGACTTGCGGAACACGGGCACTGCCTCTCCGGGGAAGTCCGAGAGGGCCCGCTCGGTGTCCAACTATGGCACCGGGATCGTCCCTCTACCCGGCGAACTGTCGGCCCGAGGTCGGGTTCGACTGGAGGGGCGCGCGGGAAAACCCCGCCGGCGCGTTCGGATCCGGGAGTCCGGAGCCGGGGGCGGGGTCAGGGGGTCAGAAGCCGCCCGAGACCAGGGCCCGCAGGCGCTCCAGCAGCTCTTCGGCGCCCTGACCCTCGGCCGTGAAGGCCAGTTCCGAGCCCTGGCAGGCCTGCAGGGTCATCAGGGACAGGATGCTGCGGCCGTCGGCGACGGCCTCCCCGCACTGGACGGCCAGGGAGCAGTCGTACTCGAGCGCCAGCGAGACGATCGCGTGGCAGGGCCGCGCGTGCAGGCCCTCCGGGTTCACGATCTGTACGGTCAGCGCGGAGTGCACGGGCGAGGCGAGGCTGGGGGTCGGCCGGTGCTCAGACCGCCGACATTTCCTTGAGCAGGTCGACCAGCTCGGTCTTCGTCTTCGCGCGGCCGGCGAAGCGCCGGAAGTCGCGCTCCCGGGCGAGCTTCGCGATCCACGTCATCATCTCGAGGTGTCGCTCGGGGTCGTGCTGGTCGCCGGCGCGCTCGGGTCGCAGGACCGTGAAGAAGATGCTCACGGGTTCGCCGTCGATCGCCGACCACTCGAGACCTTCCTTGTGGATCGAGATGCTGCAGGCGACGCGGTCGAGCCCCTTGAGCTTGACGTGCGGGATCGCGACGCCGGCGCCGACGCCGGTCGAGCCGAGGTCCTCGCGCGCGACGAGCGCCTCGACGGCAGCGGCCTCGAGCTCAGCCGGCAGGGCCTTCGCCTTGACGAGGTTCTCGACGAGCTCGAGGATCGCTCCCGGCTTGTCCTCGGCCTTGAGGTTGACGCTGCAGCACTTCGGCTTGAACTGCTTCCAGAAGTTCATCGGATGAGTCTCGGGCGCGGATCACGGGCGGAATCGACTCCCAGGACGTTAGCAGATGCCGTCCTTCGGCGCCCGCTCCGAATCGCCTCCTAGCCCCCTCAGGGCCGGAAAACGACCGTTTTGGCAGGATTCGGCGCGGCACCGGGGCAGCGCGGCGTCCGCGGAACGCCGCGCGGGGCGGGAACCTCCCGGCTCCCGCCCCGCGCTGCTCGGCGTCCCGGCCCGGAGGCCGGAGGACGCTAGGCCGTGCGCCGCTGTCGGCGGCGCTCCGTGCGGTGCTTGTCGTGCACGCGCTTGATCGAGATCGTCATCTTGGAGGTCGCGTCCTCGAGAGCCGCGTTGAACGTCCCGCCGCGGCCGTCGGCCACGAGTGTCGGTCCGTGCGCCACATTCGCCACCAGCTCGACGCGATGAACCTCGTTCAACCGCTCGAGCTTCGCGTGCATCGAGGTCAGTTGGTCGAAGAACTTCGCGAGCTGCTGCACCTTCAGTTCGACCGTCTCGCGCAGGCGCGAGGGGTAGTCGTGGTGGAGAATCGACACTTCGGTCTTCATGCTTACCTCCGTCAGAGTGCATTGCGTCATGGGAGCTCGGCGGACCGCGTCGCTTCCGTGCGGACAGAACGTCTCCACGGAAGTGCCATTCGGCGACGCGTTGCGGCGCGATCCGGCCAGCGCGCGGACCCCGGCTGCGCTGCGATCCGCGGCGGAGGAGACTCCGGCTGCGGAAGGAGCGTCGCTCGAGGCAACGCTGCGTGGGCCTTCCCCCATGACCTGAGGGGCGGTCCAGTTTCGGTACGTTCCGAACGTTCGGACCATCGGGATCGGATTCCAGAGTGAACCCCCGACGCGAACTGGTCAAGGGCTGTTCCCAGCCTCTTCGGCGCGGCGAATGCCCGGACCTGACTCCCCCTTGGAGGAAATCGCAATCCAGCCGAGTCCCTCGCGGCCTCTTCGGGTCGAGGCTCAGAGCTGGAAGAGCCCCGAGACGCCCTGCGGGCCGCGATCGGCGCCACGGAAGGGCCGCTCCGGATAGCGGACGCGCAGCAGGTAGAGGCCGTCGGGCGGCGCCGTCGCCCCGAGCTCCTCGCGATCTCCGGACTCCAGCGCGCGGGCCACGCAGCCCGCGTCGAGCCGTCCGCGACCGACGTCGATCAGCGTCCCGGCGATGATGCGCACCATGTTGTAGAGGAAGCCGTTCGCCTCGACGACGACCGCGAAGCGCTCGCGGCGCTTCACCAGCTTCAGGTCGCGCACGGTGCGCACGGTGGTCTTGCGGTCCGAACCCGTCGAGCAGAACGCACGGAAGTCGTGCTCCCCCACGATCGCGCGCGCCGCGCGGTCCATGGCCGCGCCGTCGAGCGCGTGGTTCGTCCAGTGCGCGAAGCGCCGGCCGAAGGGCGGTCGGAAGCGCGTGGTCAGCGTCAGGTAGAGGTAGCGCTTGCCGATCGCGTCGAAGCGCGGATGGAAGTCGTCCGCACAGGTCTCGAGCCGCCGCACGACCACGCCGTCCGTGAGGTGCGCGTTGAGCGCGTGCCGCAGGCGGTCGTCGGCGAGCTTCGTGTCGACGTGGAAGCTCGCGACCTGCCGCAACGCGTGCACGCCGGTGTCGGTGCGGCCCGAGCCGTGTACGGTGACGACTTCGCCGAGCAGCCCTTCGAGCGCCGTCTCGAGCGCTTCTTGCACGGACTCGAAGCCGTCCTGGCGTTGCCAGCCGTAGAAGCGGGAGCCGTCATAGGCGACCTCGATGCGGACGTTGCGCATGGCGCGAAGTCTACCGGCTCCGCACCCCGCCGTTCACGCGTGGTGTCGGCGGCGATAGCTGCTCGGGATGCCGAGTTCCTTGCGGTACTTCGCCACGGTGCGCCGCGCGATGCGGTGCCCCTGGCGCTCGAGTGCGCCGACGGCTTCGTCGTCGGAGAGGGGCGCGCTCTTGTCCTCGTTCTCGAAGAGGGCCCGCACGACTTCGCGCAGCTCGTCGCGCGCCGTGCCGTCGGCCTCACCGACACCCGCCTGGAAGAAGTCTCGCAGCGGCTCGATGCCCCACGGCGTCTGCACCGACTTGCCGGCCACGGCGCGGCTGACGGTCGAGACGTGCAGGTTCAGGATCTCGGCCACGTCGCCCATCGCGAGCGGAGCCTTGTGCCCCGGACCTTCGTCGAGGAAAGCGCGCTGGCGCTCGAAGACGATGCGCGCGACGCGCAACAGCGTCGCCTTGCGCCCCTCGAGCGCGTCGACCAACCACCGAGCGCGCTCGACGCGCTCGCGCAGGCAGGCCTTCCACTCGGGGTCGCCACCCTTCTCGCGGCTCGCCGCCTCGACCTCGGGGTCGATCTCGACGCCGGGGAAGCCGGCGTGTTCGACGCGCACCTCGTAGCCGTCGCCGACGCGCTCGACGACGACCTCGGGACGCACGGCCTCGGTCCGTCGCTCGACGAGCGCCGCGCCGGGCTTCGGCTCGAGTCCGCGCAGTCCGTTCATCAGATCGCGCAGCTCGAGCAGCTCGACTCCCATCCCCTTCGCGACCTTGGGAAGGCGGTTCTTGACCAGGTCGTCGAGGAACTCCTCGATCAGGCGGCAGAGCAGCTCGTACTCGTCGCTCTCGGGGTCGAGCTGCAGCAGCAACGCCTCGACCATGTCACGGCCGCCGACGCCGCGCGGTTCCAAGCGCTGCACGGCCGCGATCGCGCGTCCGAGCGCGCCGGGGTCGCGCGGCAGTCCGTCCGCCTCAGCGGCGTCGAGCAGCTCCTCGTCTGAGATCGACAGGTAGCCGTCGTCGTCGAGCGAGCGGACGCAGAGACGCACCCATGCCTCTTGCTCCTCGTCGAGGTCGAGCATGGCGATCTCGCGCTCGAGCACCTCGGCGAGGCTGTGCTCGTCCGAGGCCTGGTTGCGCAGCATCTCGTCGTGCCGCTCCGTCGCGTCCCAGCCTCCCGCCGGTCCGCGCGCGGGGCGCACGAGCAAGGCTTCGTTCTCCTGCGCAGCCGCCGCGAGGTAGCTCTCCAGCTCGGCGCTCGGGACGGCGAGCAACTCGATCGACTGCATCATGCGCGGCTGGAGCAGCATCTGCTGCTCGGCGCGCTGCACCTGTCCGAAACCGAGGCCGGGTCGTGCCATGCCCGCCGTATCGTCCCGCCGGTCCCCGCAGCTCGAGGCCGAAGCGCGCTTGGCCCGCGCTTTGCTCGCCGGCGGGGCCGGGAGTGGGAAGGGCGGGGCCGGGAGTGCGAAGGGCGGAGCCCGGGGCGCCTCAGGAGCGCCCGCGCGGCGGCCCCAGCGGCCGTCGCGCCTCGAGGGCGTCCTCGAGGATGCCGCGGTGCAGGTACTCGAGCGAGGATCCCGCCGGGACGCCGCGCGCGAGCCGCGTGATCAGCGGCGCGGGGTGGATCGCGGACTCGACCGCCTCCGCGACGAGCAGCCCCGTCGCCTCGCCCTCCGCGTCGGGGTCGGTGGCGAGGATCAGCTCGCGCACGCCGCCCTGCGCGAGCCGGTCGACGAGCGCGCGGATCGAGAGGTGTTCGGGCTCGGTGCCCTCCGCCGCGTTCCAGGCGCCCATCAAGACGTGGTAGCGACCCTTGAAGGCGCCCGAGCGCTCCATCGCCTCGACGTGCCGCGGTTCCTCGACCACGGCGATCAGTCCGGCGTCGCGCTCGGGATCGGCGCAGATGCGGCAGGGGTCCTTCACCGCGACGTTCGCGCAGACGGAGCAACGCACGGTCTGCTTGTAGGCGCGCTCGATCGCCTGGGCGAGACCGCGCGCCTCACGGTCGCGCAGCGCGTGGAAGGCGAGGCGTTCGGCGCTGCGCCGACCGATGCCGGGGTAGCGCTCGAAGGCGGCGATCAGCGCCTCCAGGGGCTCGGGGTATGCCACGCGGAGAGTCGCCCCGGATCAGAAGAGCCCCGGCAGGTTCAAGCCGCCGGTGACCTTGGAGAGACGTTCCTCACGCAGGCGCGTCGCGCGGCCGATGCCGTCGCGCAGCGCCGCGAGCATCAGGTCTTCGAGCATCGAGCGGTCCGAGAGGTCGGCGTCGGGCGCGATCGTCACGCGCAGCACCATGCCGTCGCCGTCGAGCTCGACCGACACCGCGCCCCCACCGGCGGTTCCGTTGACGCGCGCCGCGCTGACTTCCGCGCGCGCCTTGTCCATCTCACGCTGCATCTCCTGCGCTTGCCGCAGCAGGTTGCCCATGTCGCCGAGTCCGCTCATCGTTCGTTCCTTTGGCCGGTCCCGGAGGACGGGTCAGTCTTCCAGCCTTCCGCCGAAGGTCTGCTTGATCGTGTTCGTGAAGGGATCTTCCGCTCCGCCGTCGCGCGTCTGTTCCGCGGTCTCGATGCGCACCTCTACCGTGCCGCCGAGCAGCGCGGAGAAGATGCGCTCGCACTTCAGCTGGTTGCGCCGTTCCATCACGATCGGACGGTCGACCTCGCGCAGCCGCGCGATGCGGATCACGACACGCTCGGGCGTGAAGTCGACGAGTTCGCCGGAGCGCTCGAGCACTTCGCCCAGCGTGGGCGCTTGTTGCGCGAGCTCGGCGAGGAAGGCGGACCAGGCCTCACCGGCGCTGGTGCGCGCGGCGCGGTTCGTCGCGATGACGCGCTCGGGTCGCGCGGGGGCCGACTCGCGGGTCGGCGCGGGGTTCGCGGCAGGATACGCCGCGGGACGCTCGGTGGAGGCTGACGGAGCGGCGGAGCGCGGCACGGGCGGCAGGACGGTCCCCGGCGCGAGGCGGCCCTCGAGCGCGGTGAGCCGTTCGACGAGCTCGGCGAGCGGAAGGCGCAGGTCGGGGCGCGAGAGGTTCAGCAGGGTGAGTTCGAGCACGAGGCGCGCTTCACCGCGCAGCGTTGCCATGCGCTCGCGCGCGATGAGCAGTTCTTCGAGCATCAGCTCGAGGCGGTCCGGTCCGAGTTCCGCGCCGAGCGCGCCGAGTTCCTGCCGCGCGGGCTTCGAGGCTTCGACGAAGGGAGCGTCCTGCCCGCAGTGCGCGAGCACGAGCGCGATGCGCAGGTGCTGCAGCAAGCCGGCGCAGATCTCCTCCGCCGCGGACTCGCCGGGCGGGATCTGGCGCAGCAACTCCGCGCGGTCGCCGGCGAGCAGCGTGCGCACGAGCCGGTCAAGTTGTTTGTGGTCGGCGCCGGTCGAGAGCTTCTCGAGGTCGTCGAGCGCGGGCGCGTCCCCCACGAGCGCCAGCAGCTGGTCGGCGAGCGTCAACGCGTCGCGCATGCCGCCGCGCGCACGGGCCGCCAAGCCGGCGGAGACGCCCGCTTCCGCTTGGATGCCCTCGGATCCGAAGATCTGGTCCAGGCGCTGCGCGATGTGTTCCTCGCTGAGCGCGGAGAGCTTGAGCACCTGGCAGCGCGAGAGCACGGTCTCGATCACCTTGTGCGGCTCCGTCGTCGCGAAGATGAACTTCACGTGCTCCGGCGGCTCCTCCAGAGTCTTGAGCAGCGCGTTGAACGCCGGCTTCGAGAGCTGGTGCACCTCGTCGATGATGTAGACCTTCGCGCGGCCCTGCATCGGACGATAGCTGGCTTCCTCGCGCAGCTCGCGCACGCTGTCGACACCCGTGTTCGAGGCCGCGTCGATCTCGATCACGTCGGGGAACGACCCGCGCGCGATCGAGCGGCAGGCTTCGCACTCGCCACAGGGGTCCGGGGTCGGGCCCTGCGCGCAGTTCAGCGCCTTGGCGAAGATGCGCGCCGTGGTCGTCTTGCCGGTGCCGCGCGGCCCGCAGAGCAAGTAGGCGTGCGCGACGCGATCGGCCTGGATCGCGTGGCGGAGCGTGTCCGTCACGACTTGCTGCCCGGTGAGATCCGCGAAGGTCTCGGGGCGGTATTTGCGTGCGAGGACTTCGTAGGCCATGGGGGGAGTGTAGGTGCCTGGCTCCTTCTTGCCCAGTTCGCGCAACGGGCCTCACGACCCCCGCGCGTTCCGCGAACTGGGCGAGAAGGTGCCTGGCACCGTATCGGTTCCAAGCCCCCGTCGCGCACTCACGCCGCGGCCGCAAGCCCCCGGCGCTGACACCCCCTCACGCTAGGCGAGACACTCGCGGCGCGGTGCGAGCGCCAGAGTGATCGCACCGCTGGCGCGGTGTTCGGTGGACGTCGCGGAGTGTGCGAGCCTCCGCGCATCGAACGACTCCTCCACAGCCAGAGCAAGTCAGCCCCGGAGCGCTCCCCGCCCGTACGGTGCCAGGCACCTTGCCGCCCACTTCGCGGGACGCGCGGGAGTCGTGAGACTCGAGGGGCGAAGTGGGCAGCAAGGTGCCAGGCACCGCCGAACGCGCCGGTGGGCCCGGGCACCTCGCGCATGGGACGAAATCCTTAGGGCTGCTCCGTTCCCGGCCTGACCCGGTTCGAACCCGCCCATCGCATGGGACCGGACCCACCGTCGCGCTCGGACGGTCGGTCAATCGAGTTGTCGCGCGTGAAGGTGGCGGAGAGGGAGGGATTTGAACCCTCGATGCCGTTGCCGACATACACGCTTTCCAAGCGTGCTCCTTCAGCCACTCGGACACCTCTCCAACCGTGTTTCCAGCCGTTCTCGCAGGCGAAGAGAGGTTCCCGCGGCGCCTCGAGGTCGCGCGGACGCGGTGCGCTCGAGGAGGGATGGCGGAGAGGGAGGGATTTGAACCCTCGGTGCAGTTGCCCACACGCTGGTTTTCGAAACCAGTCCCTTCAGCCGCTCAGGCACCTCTCCGTTCGTCCGCCTTTCGGCGGCCGCGTGCGTCGGCTTGAGGCTCGGATCGCCACGACTCGCAGGTTCTCACGAACCGGTCGAATCGTTGCGGCCCTCGGCCGACGCTCGTCTCTTGCTTTGAAAGAACTCGACCAGCAGCGCGCGCGCTTCCTCGGCGCGCACGCCCTCGCTGATCGCGACTTGATGGTTCAGGCGATCGTCCGACAGCACCTGGCCCAGAGAGGCGCAGGCTCCGAACTTCGGGTCGCGCACGCCCCAGACGACGCGCGCCACGCGTGCGTGCAGCAGGGCGCCGGCGCACATGAAGCACGGCTCGACCGTCGTGTAGACGGTGGCTCCCACGATGCGCTGCGCGCCGACGTGCCGCGCGGCCTCGCGGATCGCGTGCATTTCGGCGTGCCCCGTGGGATCGGCAGCGGAGCGCGTGCAGTTCCAGCCGCGCCCGATGCACTCGCCGTCGAGCACGATCACGGCGCCGATGGGCACTTCGTCCGCGGCGCCGGCCTTCCGGGCGGCGGCCAGGGCTTCCCCCATCCAGTGCAGGTCGGCTGCAGCGTCGGGAGCTCGCGCGGCGCGGCCCGCGGGCGCGGAGCGTTCGGCAGGGTCGATCGGTTGAGTCACAGAGCAGTGGGGCTTGCGCTGCCCCGATCGACGCGGGGCCGGTCGTCGCTCGCGTCGAGCGCTGCTCGCGGCGGAGCAGCGGGCCTCGCGAGGCTCCCGTGCGACCGATCCTCGCGCAGTCCCGGGCGGGGCGAAGGAAGCTCTCCGGTGCGCGAACGCCGCCGGAGAGTGAAGTGGTACACCCCACAGGATTCGAACCTGTAACCTCCTGATCCGTAGTCAGGTGCTCTATCCAGTTGAGCTAGGGGTGCGTCGGGGCGGAAGGTTGTAGCCGTGCGCCGGAGCCGTGTCAAGCGCACCCGATCCGCAATTCCCCGGAACTCGGCGGGCCCCCGCGCGCCTCGTCGGGAGGCCCTGGAAAGCAGGCCTCGAGCCGGTAGATTCTCACCATGGCCCAAGCTGCGCAGCCCCGTCATCTCATTCATCTCGGCGACCTCGAGCAGGACGAACTCCGGGACTGGATCGACCTCTCGCTCTCGATCAAGCGCTCCGGCGCCGCGCCGGCGCTGCCCGGCCGAACCTTGGGGATGCTCTTCTTCCGCGGCTCGTTGCGCACGCGCACGTCCTTCGAAGCGGCGGTACACCAGCTCGGCGGCCACGCGATCAACCTCAACGCCGCGAGTGACTTCTGGGAACTCGAGGCACGCGAAGGCGTCGTGATGGACGGCCGCGCGCCGGAACACATCCGTGACGCCGCGGCGGTGCTGTCGTCGTACGTCGACGCGCTCGCGATCCGCCCCGCCCCCGCCGGGCACTCCTGGGAACTCGACCGCCGCGACGAAGGCATCAATGCGTGGGCCGCGCACGCGCGCGTCCCGGTGATCAACATGGAGAGCGCGCTGTGGCACCCGCTGCAGGCGCTCGCGGACACGATGACGATGCGCGAGAGCCTCGGCGAACTCGCCGGCAAGCGCCTCGCGATCACCTGGAGCCACGCGCCGGAACCGTCGAGCCCTGCCGTCGTGCACTCGCTGCTCGACGCGGCCGCGCGCTTCGGCATGCACATCAAGGTCGCTCACCCGCCCGGCTACGACTTGGACGGTGAAGTCATGCGTCGCGCCAAGGCCGCGTCGGAACGGGCCGGCGGCGCGCTCGAGTTCACCTCGGACCGCGAGGACGCGGTGCGCGGTGCGCACGTCGTCTATGCGCGTTCGTGGCGCTCGCTCGAGCACTACGGCAACTCGACGCTCGCGGCCAGCCAGCGCTCGCGGACCATAGGCTGGTCGGTCGACGAACAGCTGATGAAGCTCGGCGAGGACGCGAAGTTCATGCACGCGATGCCGATCCGCCGCAACCTCGAGGCGACCGACGAAGTGCTCGACGGCCCGCGCAGCTTGATCCTCTGCCAGGCCGAGAACCGTCTGCACTCGCAGAAGGCCGTCCTGACGCGCCTGCTCGGACGCTGAACCGCGGGGAGCTGCGAAGATGGCGATCCCGGACTTCGTCCACCTGCACGTCCACTCCGAGTACAGCCTGCTCGACGGCGCGAACCGCATCGGCGACCTCGTCAAGGCATGCATCAAGGACGGTCAGCCGGCACTGGCGTTGACCGACCACGGCAACATGTTCGGCGCCATCGAGCTGTACCAGAAGGCGACGGCGAAGCGCATCAAGCCGATCATCGGGTGCGA
The DNA here is from genome assembly GCA_020638835.1 of Planctomycetota bacterium. Classification (GTDB taxonomy): domain Bacteria; phylum Planctomycetota; class UBA1135; order UBA1135; genus JACKHV01. The sequence goes on from JACKHV010000007.1 coordinate 119,668, forward strand.
GGTCTACATCGCCCGCGACTCGATGCACAAGCCGCACAGCAAGGCGAAAGGCAACGGCTACAACCACCTCACGCTGCTCGCGCGCAACGAGGAGGGCTACAAGAACCTCGTGCAGCTCGCGTCGAAGGCGTACGTCGACGGCTACCACTTCCGCCCGCGCATCGACAAGGAACTGCTCGAGAAGCACACCGCGGGCATCAACTGCCTGTCGGGTTGCCTCGCCGGCGAGATCAACCAGCTGTTCCGCCAGGACAAGGAACAGGAAGCCGCCGAGCTCGCCGCGCGCCTGCGCGACATGTTCGGGCCGGAACACTTCTGGCTGGAACTGCAGCGCAACGGCATCGAGCTGCAGGACCGCGTCAACGAGTCGATGGTCCGCCTGTCGCAGAAGACGGGCATCCCGCTGATCGCGACGAACGACATCCACTACTTGCGCCACGAGGACTGCGAGGCGCAGGACGTGCTGCTGTGCATCAACACCGGCGCGAAGAAGACCGACGAGAAGCGCTTCCGCTTCGAGACGGACTCCTTGTACTTCAAGACGCGCGAAGAGATGGGGCACATGTTCCGGGACCTCCCGGACTCGCTGCGCGCGACGATGGACGTCGCGGACCAGACCGACCTCGCGATCGAGTTCGGCAACTACCACCTCCCCGTCTTCGAGGCCGACACGGGCGAGACGTCGGAACAGATCTTCGACCGCTTGCTCGAGGAAGGCCTCCGCCGCAAGTACGGCACCGACAACGCGGAAGCCCGTCAGCGACTCGAGTACGAGAAGCGCGTGATCCGCGAGCTCGGCTTCGTGTCGTACTTCCTGATCGTCTGGGATCTGATCCGCTGGGCGCGCGAGCACGACATCCCCGTCGGTCCCGGCCGCGGGTCTGCCGCAGGTTCGATGGTCGCCTACCTGCTCGACATCACGCTCGTCTGCCCGCTCAAGTATGGCCTGCTGTTCGAACGCTTCCTCAACTCCGCGCGCGTGTCGATGCCCGACATCGACATCGACTTCTGCAAGGAAGGTCGCGAGCGCGTCCTGGCGTACACGCGCGAACGCTACGGCGAGGAGAAGGTCGCGCAGATCGCGACCTTCGGCACGATGGCGTCGCGCACCGTCGTCCGCGACGTGGGGCGCGTGCTCGACGTGCCGCTCAAGGACGTCGACCGCGTCGCGAAGAAGATCCCGCAGGGCCCGGGCGCGAAGAGCCTCGCCGAGTCACTGCAGTCGGATCCCGACCTGATCGAGCTGTCGAACGACGCGAGCCTCGCGGAGCTGTTCAAGCTCTCCCTCCCCCTCGAGGGCATGGCGCGCCACATGTCGACGCACGCGGCCGGCGTCGTCATCGCCGACAAGTCGATCGACTCCTACGTGCCGCTCGCCAAGAACGGCGACGACATCTGCACGCAGTGGCCCGCGCCCCAGCTCGAAGAGCTCGGCCTGCTCAAGATGGACTACCTCGGTCTGCGGACCCTGACCATCATCGAGCGCGCACAGCGCAACATCGAGAAACAGGGCGGCACGCGGCCCGACCTCGACCACATCGAGCTGAACGACCCGACGACCTACGCGCTGCTCGTCTCCGGCGACACGCAAGGCATCTTCCAGCTCGAATCGGAAGGCATGCGCAAGCTGATCGCGCGCATCAAGCCGGACTGCTTCGAGGACCTGATCGCCATCCTCGCCCTCTACCGGCCCGGCCCGCTCGAGTCGGGCATGGTGGACATGTTCGTGCGCCGCAAGCACGGAGAGGAACCGATCGAGTATCCCCACCCGATGCTCGAAGGCCTCCTGAAGGAGACCTACGGCTGCATCGTCTACCAGGAACAGGTCATGCTGATCTCGAACCAGCTGGCCAACTTCGCGCTGAACGACGCGGACAACCTGCGCAAGGCGATGGGCAAGAAGAAGCCCGAGATCATGCAGAAGTTCTCGGCGCAGTTCCTGGAGGGAGCCGTCTCCAACGGCTGCGACCCCGAGGTCGCGCAGGCCACCTGGGACAACATCGTCAAGTTCGGGGGCTACGGCTTCAACAAGTCGCACTCGACCGCCTACGCGCTGATCACCTACCACACGGCGTACTTGAAGGCGCACCACCGCACGGCGTTCCTCGCGGGCAACCTGTCGTGCGAGATGGGCGACTCCGACAAGGTGAAGGTGCTGCTCGACGACGCGCGCTCGGCCGGCGTCGAAGTGCGCCTGCCCGACGTCTCGCGCTCGTCGTGGGAGTTCGAGCCGGAGGAGGGCGCGATCCGATTCGGACTCGGCGCGATCAAGGGCGTCGGACAACGCGCGGCGGAACAACTGGTCGCCGCGCGCGAGGAACTCGTCGCGGATGGTGCAGCGATCGGCCTGCACTCGCTCGCGTCGAAGGTCGACCCGACCGAAGTCGGCAAGACCGCCTGGGAAGCCTTGATCAAGGCGGGCACCTTCGACTTCACCGGCCACAACCGCGGCGCGGTGCTGGCCGCGCTCGAAGCCGCGATGGCCGACGGCGCGCGCGCGGCCGCGGACCGCCGCTCCGGACAAGGCGACCTGTTCGGCGGCGCACCCGAGGAACCGCAGGCCGCCGCTTCGGACGGCATCGACGACTCGAAGGCGTGGGGCGAGCAGGAGACGCTCAAGGCCGAGTACGACGTGCTCGGCTTCTACCTCTCAGGCCACCCCCTCGAGGAACGCGCGGGATTGATGAACATCCTCGCCAGCGTCGGGACCGACCGCCTGAACGAACTCCCCGGCGGCGCCGAAGTGCGGCTCGCGGGCATGGTCGTCGGCTACTCGGAAGCGATCGTCAAGTCGGGCCGCATGGCCGGCCAGAAGATGGCGCGCTTCCGCCTGGAGGACCTGAAGGGCAGCGTCGGCGTGACCTGCTTCCCGCGCACTTTCGAGGAGTGCCGCGACCGCCTCGAAGAAGGCGCGGTCGTCGTGCTGAAGGGCAAGCTCGAGGACAACAACGAGGAGCCCGCCGTGCTGCTGGACGAGCTGATGACCGTCGAGGACGCGATCGAGCGCTTCCAGGGCGGCGTCGTCATCCAGCTCGGTCCCGAGGACAAAGGCGTGCTCGCCGAGCTGGAGGCGTCGATCAAGGCGAACCGCGGCTCGCAGCCCCTGTACTTCCTCGTGCGCGGCGACGACGGCCACAGCCGGCGCATCCGTGCGGGCTCCGAGTGGACGGTCGCGATCTCCGACGGCTTCGCGCGCGAAGTGGACGGTCTGCTCGGCCGCGGGCGCGTGCGCCTGGCGCGCGTCTGAGCTGAGTGAACGCGGAACCGCGCGCCGCGTTCTCTCCCCCATGCGCAGGCTCTGGCTACTGGTTCCGTTCCTGGTCCTCGTGACCCTGCTCGCGCTGCGCGGCGGCGGTCGGTCCGGAGACGATCCCCTCACCTCGCCCGCGGCGACGCGAGAGCCCCGGCGGGACGTCGGAGTGCTTCCGCCCCCCGCGGTGCGCACGCCCGACGCGGAACCGGCCGCGGCGCGCGAAGCCGTCGAGTCGACCGAGCCCGCGACCAGCGCGGTCACGAAGGATCCGGATCCGGACGAGCCGCCCGAGGAGGCGGAGGACGTCGAGCTCTACCCCGACCCCGTCGAACTCGGTGACTGCGCGCTCTTCCTCGAGGTCTACGAGCGGAGCGCGCTGCTGCCGGTCGCGACGACGGTGCACCTGTGGCGGCTCGACGCGCCCGGCAACGAGCACTGGGGCGCCGGCGCGCAGCTGCAAGCGACGATCGACGTCGGTCTCGAAGGCGGCTGGGCGCGCGAGTTGCCCGCGGGTCGTTACCGCGCGCGCTGCCTCGCGGAGCGCCGCGCGAACGAGGACCCGCACGAGTTCATGGTCAGCGGCGACACCACACGCCTTCGCTTGTCGATCGACACGCCGCGCGAACGCGAGCTGCTCGTGCAGCTCTTCTCCGCCGACGGCGAGCCGATACGAGAAGCCGAGTTCAGCCTGCAGGTTCGCGGCGCGAACAGCCACTCCGTCGGGCGGCCCGACTGGGCGAAGGAGCGCGAGCCGAAGTTCGACGCCGCCTTCGTCGGCGTCGGCATGGGCGGCGCCTGGTCCGGCGGTCGTCGCGCGCGCTGGAAGCGCCTCTCTGCCGACGCCGAGGGCTGGTTCCGTCCCGGCAGCGCGCGTGAGGGCAAGCGCGACGAGACGCCCACCTACCGGCTCGAAGCGCGCGTCGGCGAGCTCGCCCCGCTGAGCCACTACTTCGACGGCGACGACGAAGACCTGCGCTGGATCTCCGTGCTCGTCGATCCCGAACTCGCGGAGCGATCCGTGGTCGCGCCCGACGGGCGCTCGTGCGCGGAGCTCTCGCGCGGGCTGCGCGTGACGAGCGGCGTCCTCCCCTTCCGCCCCGGGCAGGCGGACTCGTGGCGTCACGTGCCGGTCGAAGCTTCGCGCCGCTGGGAGGACGACTACGAGGACTTCGAGCTGTCGTTCACCCTCGCCGATCTGCCGCTTCCGACGCGCGAGTTGATCGAGAAGCCGGCGAGGCGGTGACGCCCCGCCGGCGCTTCGACGACGTCAGTCGGTGTACTCGAAGCCGTCGTGCATGGACTTCGTCGCGGACATCAGGTCGGTCCTGTGCGTCAGGACCGCGTGGTTCGCGTAGGTGACGCCCGGAGTGAGTCCGTACTCGAAGGCACCGAGCGGAACGTCCACCTCGACGACGTCCCAGCCGCCGATCGAGTGACGCGTGCTGCCGGTCAGCAAGTCGGCGGAGAAGGTGCCGTCGTTGAACACGAAGCTCCACAGCTCGTACTGCCCGGGCTGCGCCGTCCGCAGCCTCACGCCGGTGGTCGAGGCCTCCATGGTGGTCCAACGCAGCACCTCGACGTTCGGCGGCACGGGCGTGCCGATGCCTCCCTGCAGGATCGGGTCGAGGAGCGCGTGAGCCTGCGACGCGTCGAGCGCGACGACGTGGAAGCCGTACGTCAGGTTGTCGTCGCCGGGGTCGTCTCCGGGCACCAGCGGACCGCCGAACACGAGGACGCTCTGCAGGTCGGAAGCGGCGGCGAAGCTCGGGCTCGGGCCGGTGCGACGCGTCGTGACCCCGCCGTCCATCGGCGGCTGCAACAGCTTGGCTCCCGACGCGGACTTCTCCGCGTCCGGATCCGAACAGCGCACGAGTTCGCCCTCGAAATGCGTCGCTCCGTCGGGCACCGCCCCGCTGACGAAGCCGTTCTGGTCCGTCGACCCCTCGGTCGTTCCGAGTTCGTTCCCGTTCTCGTCGTACCACGTGATCTTGAAGCACTTGCCGCCGTGCGAGGGCCCGGCGTTCACGTCGAAGGTCCGTTCACCGGTCGTGCTGACGAAGAACTCGACGTGGACGTCGTCGCTGAACGGAACGGGGATGACGAGTTCACCGTGCGCTTGTCCCGTGCTGCCGCAAGCGGCGAGGGAGAGAGAGAGAGCGAGGGCCAGCAGGCCGAGAGCCGTGCCGAGCCGAGAGCTGCCGTGATTCATGCTTGTGTCGATCCTCCAGGACCTCGAGCCCTCGGAGCGGCCCGCGCCGGCGGCCCGTCCCGCGCGCCGACGAGGTGCTCGGCGCGCGCGGCGTCAGGCAGGAACGGGCCGACGCACCGAGCGCGGCCCCGACGAACCGGCCGCCGGAATCGAGTGGGTTCAGAGGCGGACGACGCCGTGCGAGCTCGGAGGCTGCCGCGGTGGGTCCGGGAGCGCCCTCGCTCGCACGTCGCGACCGGCTCGGCCCCGCGGGGATGGGAGTCGGTGCGCGTCGGTGCGTTCGTCCGAGGGGGAAGACTCTCGGAGCGCGCGGCGGTTCGCGGAGTCCGCGAGAATCCGCGACGAAGCTCGCGCGCGCCTCGACGCCCCATACCACCGCGGTCCCCCGCCCGCCCTGGGGGACCGCCCTCCCCGCCGCTCGGTTCGCGCACGATCGGCGCCGCAGCCCTTGATCGGGACGCGTCCCGCCGCGACTCGCACGGATCCGCCGCGGACACGAAGCAAGGGCGCCCGACCGCGAACGGTCGAGCGCCCTGGTTCGTGCGGCCCTCGCGGGGCCGTGGACTACTCGGCGTCGGCGCCGGCCGCGGCCGGGGTGCGCTCGACGAACTCGATGATCGCCCGCTCCGAAGCGTCGCCGAGGCGGGGCTTCGCGAGCTTCAGGATCCGGCAATAGCCGCCGGGACGGTCCTTGAAGCGCGGGCCCAAGACCTCGAACAGCTTGGATACGGCGTCCTTCGAACGCAGCGCCGCGAAGGCACGGCGACGGTTGTGGACGCTCGACTCCTTGGAGGTGGTGATGAGCTTCTCGATGACCGGACGCAGGGCCTTGGCCTTGGTCAGGGTCGTCGTGATGCGCTCGTGCTCGATGAGCGAGACAGCCATGTTGCGCTGCATCGCCGTCCGGTGGCTGGCCGTCCGGCCGAGCTTGAATTCTCTTACGCGGTGTCGCATGTGATCGGTCTCCCGTGGTCTAGCAGCTCGCTGCGGCTAGGAGATCTGCATCCCGAGGCTCAGGCCTCGCTCCGCCAGTTTCGATTTGATCTCGGTCAGACTGGTCTTGCCGAGGTTCTTGAGGTTCATCACCTCGTTCTCCGTCAAGGAGACCAGGTCGCCGAGCGTCCGCAGGTTCGCCCCGTCGAGGCAGTTGCGCGCGCGCACGGAGAGTTCGAGCTCGGAGAGCGACTCCGACAGACGATCACGCAGCTCGTTCGACTCCTGGTTCGCAGGGTTGAACTCGGACGTCATCGGGGACTCCGGGAGGAGTTCCTCGCTCGCGTCGCTGTCGAACAGCACGAAGGGGTTGAGGTGCTTGCGGTAGATCTTGGCGGCCTCGACGAGCGCCATCTGCGGGCTCGTCGTGCCGTCGGTCCAGATCTCCAGCACGAGGCGATCGTAGTTCGTCAGCTTGCCGACGCGCGTCGCCTCGATCGAGTAACGCACACGGTGCACCGGCGAGTAGATCGAGTCGACGGGGATCGTGCCCAGTTCCTGGGTCGTCTCCGCGTTCTCCTCGGCGGGCACGTAGCCGCGACCCTTGGCGACCTTGAGCTCGACGTTGAACTCGGTCTCCATGGTCAGGGTGGCGATGTGCAGGTCCGTGTTCACGACGGTCGCGCCGCCCTCACAGACCACGTCCGCGCCGGTCACTTCGCCCTTGTCCGTCTTCGAGATGCGGCAGGTGATCGGCTCGTCGCCGTTGTACTGAATCCGCAGTCGCTTCAGGTTCAGGATGATGTCCGTCGCATCCTCGTAGACGCCTTCCAGCGAGTCGAACTCGTGGGAGGTGCCTTCGATGTTCACCGCCGTGATGGCAGTTCCCTCGATCGACGACAACAGCACGCGTCGCAGACCGTTGCCGATCGTGTGGCCGAAGCCACGCTCGAAAGGCTCGATCACGAAGCGACCGTACTCGTTGCTCAGACTGTCGCCATCCGGTGTGACCCGGCTGGGCAGTTCGAAGTTACGCCAACGAATCCTCATGGGGTTCCCTACTTCGAGCAGAGCTCGATGATCAGCTGTTCTTGGATCGGGTGCGGGACGTCCTCGCGGCGCGGGATGCCGTTGACCTTGGCTTCCATCGCGTCACCGGAGACCGAAAGCCATGCGGGGACGGGCTGCGACTTGTTCACTTCGACTGCGTCTCCGACGATCTTCTTGGTCTTCTCCTTGTTCGACGGCTTGAGCACGTCGCCGGGGCGGACCTGGAAGGACGCGATGTCGACGCGCTTGTCGTTGATCGTGAAGTGACCGTGGTTGATGAGCTGGCGCGCGTGGTTGCGCGAGAGCGCGAAGCCACTAGCGAGCACCACGTTGTCGAGGCGACGCTCGAGCAGCATCAGCAGGTTCTCACCCGTGTTGCCCTTGAGGCGCTCGGCTTCCTTGAAGTAGAGGCGGAACTGGCGCTCCAGCACGCCGTAGATGCGCTTCAGCTTCTGCTTCTCGCGCAGACGGACGCCGTAGTCGGTGACCTTGCTGCGCTTCTGGGCGTGGACTCCCGGCGGGTAGTCGCGGCGGGAGAGGGCGCACTTGTCCGTGAAGCAGCGCTGTCCCTTGAGGAACAGCTTCATGCCTTCACGACGGCAGAGCTTGCACTTGTTTCCGATGTAACGAGCCATGGATCAGACTTCCTGTTCGATCAAACGCGCCGGCGCTTGCGAGCGCGGCATCCGTTGTGCGGGAGAGGCGTGACATCCTGGATCGAGTGAACCTTGAGTCCCGCGTTGGAGAGGGCGCGAACGGCGGATTCCCGGCCCGAGCCGGCACCTTTGATCCGCACGTCGACTTCCTTCATGCCGTTGCGCATGGCGTTGTGAGCGGCCGTGTCCGACGCGCGTTGGGCGGCGAAGGGCGTGCTCTTGCGCGTCCCCTTGAAGCCCATCGCACCGGCGGAGCTGCGCGAGATCGTCGCACCCGTCGTGTCCGTGATGGTCACGAGGGTGTTGTTGAAAGAAGCTTTGATGTGCACGATCCCGCGGTTGACGTTCTTGCGGGCTTTGCGCTTGGTCGACTTGGCCATCGGTAGTCTCTGTTACTTCATGCCCTTCACGGACTTCTTGCCGGCAACGGTCTTCTTCGGACCCTTGCGGCCGCGCGCGTTGGTACGCGTGCGCTGACCTCGGACGGGAAGACCGCGACGGTGGCGCAGTCCGCGGTAGCTGCCGATATCGCGCAAGCGCGCGATGGCGGCGGCGATCTGACGGCGCAGCGAGCCCTCCACGACGTACACCTTCTCGAGGTGCGTCGCGAGGTTGGTCAGCTGCTCCTCGGACAGGTCGCGAGCTTGCATGGCCGGGTCGAGCCGGAGCTCTTCACAGACCTTGGTCGCCGTGGCGCGCCCCACCCCATACACGTAGGTGAGCGCGATATCGAGGCGCTTGTTGTTCGGAATGTCTACGCCAACTACACGCGGCATGATGGATCGCTCCGTCGGTCGGTTCGGGGTTCGTTCGTTCGGTTGGTCGAGGGGCTCACTTGCCCTGGCGCTGCTTGTGACGCGGATCGCCGCTACAAATCACTCGCAGGACGCCGCGGCGGCGGACGATCTTGCAGCTGCTGCACATCCGTCGAACACTGCTTCGGACTTTCATAACTAACTACGCTTCCTTCGCGGTCTGCGATCGCCGCGAGAGATGATGCGGCCTTTGGACAGGTCGTACGGGGACATCTCGACCGTGATCTTGTCACCGGCCATGATCCGGATGTAGTGCATCCGCATCTTGCCGCTGACGTGAGCCATGATCTCGTGGCCGTTCTCGAGCTGCGCGCGGAAGCGTGCGTTGGGCAGCGCCTCCGTCACGATCGCCTCGAGAACAATCGGTTCTTCCTTCGCCATCAGACGGCGCCCTCCAAGTTCTTGAGGAGATCGGCGTAGACAGCGTCCGGTGACTGGTCGCCCTTCACACGTCGGAGCAGACCCTTGTTCTCATAGAAGCCGACGAGCGGCGCGGTCTGCTCGTGGTAGACCACCAGGCGCTCACGCACCACGTCCGGCTCGTCGTCCTTGCGGCGGTGGAGTTCACCACCGCACTGGTCGCACACGCCTTCCTTCGCGGGAGGCGAGAATTCCAAGTGCTGGATGTTACCACAGGACTTGCACAGGAGGCGACCCGCGGCGCGGCCGACGATCAGGCTGTCGTCGACCTCGAGCAGCAGCGCCACCGTCTTCTCCCCCACGAGACGCGCGTCGAGCGCCTCCGCCTGGGGGATCGTGCGGGGGAAGCCGTCGAGCAGATAGCCCTCGGCGCAGTCGGGCTTCGACACGCGGTCGAAGAGCATCTCGAGCACGAGTTCGTCGGGCACCAGCTTGCCGGACTCCATGAAGCCCTTGGCGCGCAGACCGAGCTCGGTCGACTTCGAGAGGTTCTCGCGGAACAGATCGCCTGTCGACACGTGCGGCAGCCCCAGGCCTTCCGACAAGCGGACGGCCTGTGTGCCTTTGCCCGCGCCGGGGGGGCCGAGCAGAATGACGACGCGGCGATCGGTCACGACGCTTGCCCCCGGCGGCTCTTGCGAGACCAGTTCGGGCCGCTGCCGGCTTCCTCGCCGGACTCTTCCTTGTAGCCCTTCATGATCGCCTGCGCCTTGAGGCGGTCGACGAGCTCGAGGGCCACGCCCACCACGATCAGCACCGAGGTGCCTCCGAGGAAGTAGACCATGCGCTGGTCGGGCAGGCTGCGCGGCGTGACGAAGGCGGGGAAGACCGCGATGATCGCCAGGAAGGCCGCGCCCGCCAAGGTGATCCGAGTCAGCGTGCTGGAGAGGTACTCCGAGGTCTTCACGCCCGGGCGGATGCCGGGGATGAAGGCGCCGTGCTCGCGCAGGTTGTTCGCAATCTCGTCCGGCTGGAACATCAGACGGTTCCAGAAGAAGCAGAAGGCGAAGACCAGGGACACGTACAGCGACACGTACAGGACGTGCGTGTGGTTCATGAACATGTCGCGGAGAGGGACCCAGCCGAACCACTCGAAGACGAGGCCGGGCACCACGAAGAGCACCGAGGCGAAAATGATCGGCATGACGCCGGCCATGTTGACCTTCAGTGGCAGGTAATGGCGCTGGCCGCCGTAGACGCGGCGTCCACGCGTGAGTCGTGCGTACTGGATCGGGATGCGACGCTCACCCTTGTGGATGTAGACGACGACGAAGACCGTGACCACCCAGACGGCGATCAGGGCGAGGATCGTCTGCCAGAACTCCTGCGTGTCCGCGATGCGCATGATCGCGGAGGGCAGGGTGGCGATGATGCCGCCCATGATGATCAGCGAGGCGCCGTTGCCCACGCCGTGCTCGGTGATCAGTTCGCTGACCCACATGACGAGCAGCGCGCCGGCGAGCAGCGCCAGGACGACCGTCAAGCCGAGCACTAGGGTGTTCCCCTGCATCGAGGGGTCGATCATCTGCGGGTTGCGCAGGAAGATGCCGGTGTAGACGAAGATGCCCTGCAGGATCGCGATCGGCACGACAGCCAGACGCGTCCACTGGTTGATCTTCTTCTGACCGGCGGCCCCTTCCTTCTGCACCGCCTCGATCGCCGGGCTGATCTTGCCCAGCATCGAGAAGATGATGGAGGCGGAGATGTAGGGCATGATGCCCAAGGAGAAGAGGCTGGTCTGACCGATCGCGCTGCCGGTCAGCGCGCTGACCATGCCGAAGAACTGGTTCCCGACACTCTCGCTGAGGAAAGTGACGCTCATCCCGGGGATCGGGATCTGGAAACCGAGGCGGTAGACGAGCAGCAGGAGAAGAGTCGTCGTGATCTTCTCCCGCGTCTCCTTGACCCGGAGCAAGTTGAGGAAGGACCCCTCCACTAGTTCGCGGCTCCTTCGGCCAGCTCTGCGCCCTTGTCGTCGAGGTAGACGACGGTTCCGCCGGCGGCCTCGATCTTCTGGACAGCACTCTTCGAGAACTTCTGGGCGCGTACAGTCAGCTTGACGCCGAACTCACCGTTGCCGAGCACCTTGAACAGCGGGGTCTTGATGCTGACGAGGCCTGCGTCGAGCACCGCGTTGAGGTCGACGACGGAGCCCGCGGGGAAGTCCGCGAGGTGACCGACGTTGATCACGGTGTACTGCGTACGGAAGCGCGCGTTCGTGAAGCCGCGCTTGGGCACGCGACGGTAGATGGGCATCTGGCCGCCTTCGTAGCCGGGGCGACGGTTCGCGCCCGCTCGCTGACCCCAGCCCTTGTGGCCGCGACCACTGGTCTTGCCGTTGCCGGAACCCGTGCCGCGACCGATGCGGTTGCGTGTCTCGTAGGGCGTGCCCTTGGAGAGAACTGTCTTGAGATCCATGGTTCAGCTCCCGAGTTCAGTGCCCCGGAGCTCCTTGACCTGCTCGCGCGTGCGAAGCTGGGCCAGGGCGTCGAGGGTGGCCTTGATGAGGTTCATCGGGTTGGTGGACCCGTACGACTTGGTGAGGATGTTCGAGATGCCGGCCATCTCGCACACCGCGCGCACCGACGAGCAGGCGATGATGCCCGTACCGGGCGACGCGGGCAGCAGGCGGATCATCGAGCCGCAGAAGCGACCTGTGACCTCGTGCGGGATCGCGCCGCCCTCGGTGACGGGAACGCGCTGCAGGTGCTTGCGTCCGTCCTTGGCGGCCTTCTCGATCGCGTTGGGGACCTGGCGGGCCTTGCCGAAGCCGCAACCGACGACACCCTTGCGGTTGCCGACGACCGACAGCGCCGAGAAGGAGAAGCGACGTCCGCCCTTCACGACCGCCGCCGAGCGGTTCACCTTCACGAGGGCCTCGGTGAGCTCACCGAGCTCGTCGACTTCGACCGAGTCGAGGTATTCGAACTTGCGTTTCATGGTTCTCTTTCGCTTGCGCTCGAAGTGACTGTCTAGAACTTGAGCCCGGCTTCACGGGCGGCGTCGGCGAACGCCTTGACGCGGCCGTGATAGGTCGAGGCACCGCGGTCGAAGGCGACCTTCTCGATGCCCTTCTCCTTGGCCTTCGAGCCGAGCTCGCTTCCGAGCAGCTTCGCGCGCTCGGTCTTGGTCTTCCCACCGAGCTGGTCGCCGGCAGCCTTGCCCGTGCTCGTCACCGAACACAGCGTGTTCCCCGTCGCGTCGTCGATGATCTGCGCCGAGAAGTGCTTCAGGGTGCGGTTGACCGAAAGACGCGGAAGGGTCGTGTCCCGACGAAGGCGGGCACGGATGGATTGCTTGCGCCGGAGGCGCTTCTTGTTCTTCAGCTGGAGCGGCTTCATGACTAGCTACCGAAGCTCTTGCCGGACTTGCGGCGGACGTATTCCCCGTCGTAGCGGATGCCCTTGCCCTTGTAGGGTTCCGGCGGCCGCACGGCGCGGATGACGGCGGCGGTGTGACCCACCGCTTGTTTGTCCGTGCCCTTCAGGAGGATGGTGGTCGGGTTGGGAGATTCACAGGTCACGCCCTCGGGCATGTCGATCACGACCGGGTGGCAGAAGCCGATGTTCAGCGTGATCTTGTTGCCTCCGGACTGCGCGTTCCAACCGACACCTTGGATCTCGAGCTTGCGCTCGAAGCCCTGGGTGACGCCTTGGACCATGTTGTTGAGCAGCGCGCGGGTCATGCCGTGGAAGGCGCGGGACTGACGTCCAGACCCCTTGCCGTTCGCCGACACCGTTGCTTCGCTGCCGTCGATCGTCACTTCGACCTCGGGGCGCAGGGTCATGCCCAGCGTGCCCTTCGGGCCCTTGACGGTCAGGTCGCGGAGCCCGCCGACCTTGACTTCCACCCCGGCGGGGATGGCGACTGTTTTCTTACCGATGCGGGACATGGATCAGCACACCTTGCAGAGGATCTCGCCACCGACGTTCTGCTCGCGAGCAGCGCGGTCGGAGATCACGCCTTTGGGAGTCGAGACCACGTAGATACCGAGGCCGTTCAGCACGGGGCGGATCTCCTTGGCTCCCATGTAACGCCGACATCCGGGCTTGCTGACGCGGTCGATGGACCGCACCACTTGCTCGCCGTCGGGACCGTACTTCAGAGCGATCTCGAGGGTGCTCGTGGGCGAACCCTCGACGACCTTGTACTTCTCGATGAAGCCCTCCTGCATGAGGACTTCCGCGATGCCGACCTTCAGTCGGGAAGCGGGCATGGAGACGTTCTTGCGGGAGATCCGGTTGGCGTTCCGGATGCGCGTCAGCATGTCAGCGATGGGATCGTTCAGCATGATCGGAGTTCCCTACCAAGAGGCCTTGCGCATTCCGGGGATCTCGCCGAGCAGTGCGTGCTCGCGGAGACAGATCCGGCAGATCTGGAACTTGCGATAGACCGCACGAGAACGGCCACACATCAGGCAGCGGGTGTACGCGCGAACCTTGTACTTCGGCGGACGCTGCGACTTGATGATCAGAGAGGTCTTGGCCATGGCTAGTTCTTGGCGTCGTGCTGGTCGGAGAAGGGCATGCCGAGCTCGTGCAGCAGCGCGTAGCCCTGCTCGTCGTTCGGCGCGGTGGTCACGAAGGTGATGTCCATGCCCTGCTGGAAGTCGATCTTGTCGAACTCGATCTCCGGGAAGATCGACTGCTCGCTGAGACCGAGCGTGTAGTTGCCGCGGCCGTCGAGCTTGGTCTTCACGCCGCGGAAGTCGCGGATACGGGGAAGGGCGACGGTCAGGAGGCGGTCGGCGAACTCCCACATGCGGTCGCGGCGCAGCGTGACGGCGCACCCGATCGGCATGTTCTCGCGCAGCTTGAAGCCCGAGATGGCCTTGCGGGACAGGCGGATCGTCGGGCGCTGGCCCGTGATGATGCCCATGTCGCGCGCGGCGGAGTCGACCTTCGACTTGTTCTCGACGGCGCCGTGCACACCCATGTTCACCACGATCTTGGTGAGACGCGGGATCGCGTTGACGTTCGTGATTCCGAAGCGCTTCTGGAGGGACGCCTTGACGTCCTTGTCGAACTTCTCTTTGAGACGGGGAGCCATGGTCAGTTCTTCTGCGTCGGGCGACGACGCACACCTTTCCCGGTCTGAGGGTCGAGGTGCATCACGTTGCTGGCGTGGATCGCGCATTCGATCTGGACGCGCTCGCCTTGCGGGTTCTGCTGCGTGGCCTTCTTGTGCTTCCAACGCACGTTGACGCCTTCGACGACGACGCGGTTGCGCTCGCGGTTCACGCTCTGGACTTCACCGGTGCGACCTTTGTCGTTGCCGGCGACGACGATGACCATGTCACCTTTGCGGACGTGCATCACACGACCTCCTGCGCGAGCGAGACGATCTTCATGAAGCGGCGGTCGCGGAGCTCGCGAGCCACGGCGCCGAAGATGCGCGTGCCCTTGGGGTTGCCTTCGCCGTCCACGAGGACGAGCGCGTTGCGGTCGAAGCGCACGTAGGAGCCGTCGGAGCGGCGCGTGTTCTTCTTCACGCGGACGATCACGCCCTTGACCACCGTGCCGGTCTTCACTTCGGAGCCGGGGATGGCCTTCTTGACCGAGGCGACGATCACGTCGCCGAGGCTGGCGTAGCGGCGGTGCGTGCCGCCCAGCACCTTGATGCACTGGACTTGCTTCGCGCCGGTGTTGTCCGCGACGTCGAGATACGTCTGCATCTGGATCACAGAACACCTCCGTCAGTCAGGACGGCGCGCTCGACCACGCTGGCGAGGCGCCAACGCTTGATCTTGCTGGTCGGGCGGCACTCGACGATCTCGACCACGTCGCCTTGCTTGGCGTCGTTGTTCTCGTCGTGGGCGTGGTACTTCTTGTGGCGCCGCATGTACTTGGAGTACTTCGGGTGCTGCAGCAGGCTCTCCACGACGACGGTGATGGTCTTGTCCATCTTGTCGCTGGAGACGGTTCCGCGCAGCACTCGGCGGCTGTTGCGTTGGGCGTCCATGATTAGCGCGGCTCCTGACCGCGAACCCCGCTGGCTCGCTCGTGGAGAATGGTGTTCATGCGCGCGATGCCACGACGCAGGTTCGTGATCTCGGCGGGACTCTGGATGCTCTGCGTGCTGGCCTTCATGCGCAGCTCGAAGAGCCCCTTCTTCGCCTTGGCCAGCTCGAACTCGAGCTCGGCGTCGGTCTTGCTTCGGATTTCGTCGATCTTCATCGCTATCGCCCCTATCAGGTGGTCGGGACTCGCTTCACCATCTTCACTTTGAACGGCATCTTGTGCGCCACGCGCTTGAAGGCGAGCTTCGCCTTCTCCTCGGGCACACCGCCGAGCTCGTACAGGATCTTGCCGGGCTTGATCTCGGCCGCCCAGAAGTCCACGTCGCCCTTGCCCTTACCCATGCGGGTCTCGGCGGGCTTGGAGGAGATGGGCTTGTGCGGGAACACGCGGATCCAAATCTTCGCAGCGCCGCCGGTCGCACGGTTGGCGGCCACGCGGCCCGCCTCGATGTGACGAGCACTCATCCAGCCGTAGTCCAGGGACATCAGGCCGAAGTCACCGAAGCTCACGCGGTTGCCGCGCGTCGCGAGACCTTTCAAGCGACCCCGGAAGACCTTCCGGTGCTTGACTCTCTTGGGCATCGTCGCCATCAGCGCTCTCCCCTACCGCGGCCACCGCGGTTGTCGCCGCCGCGTCCACCGCCGCGACCACCGCCGAAGCGGGGACGCTCGGTACGACCGGACATGCTCTGGGTCTGTCGGTAGTCGATCTTCTTGCCGCGCTCGATCTCGCCTTTGTAGATCCAGACCTTGCAGCCGATGATCCCGTAGGTGGTGCGAGCGAGGGCGAGACCGTAGTCGATGTGGGCTTGGAGCGTCGAAAGCGGCACGCGGCCGTGACGTTCCTTGGTGGTGCGCGCCATCTCGGCTCCGCCGAGGCGACCCGAGACTTCGACCTTCACGCCGAGCGCGCCGGCTTGGACGGTCGTCTGGATCGCACGCTTGATCGCGCGACGGAAGGCCATGCGCTTCTGCAGGGCTTCCGCGATGACCTCGGCGACGAGGCGCGCCTCGAGCTCAGGACGCTTGATCTCGTGCAGGGTGAGGTGAACGGTCTTGCCGGTCACGTCCTGCAGTTCCTTCTTGAGCGCCTCGACACGGACGCCCTTGCGGCCGACGAGGACGCCGGGACGCGCGGAGTAGATGATGACGTTGACGGCTTCTCCGGTGCGCTCGATCTCGATGCGCGGGATGCCGGCCGAACCGAACTCCTTGCGGACGTAGTCCCGGATGTTCTTGTCCTGCAGCAGCAGCTTGCCGAAGTCCTTCTTGCCGGAGTACCAGCGCGAGCTCCAGGGCTCGATCGTTCCGACGCGATAGCCGGTGGGGTGAACCTTCTGACCCATGTTCTTGTCTCCTTGCCCGGCCTAGTCGGCGGGCGTCTCCTTGACCCGAACGGTCAGATGGCTGGTCTTCTTCGCGAAGGGCATCGCGCGACCCTGCGGGCCCGGACGCCAGCGAAGGCGGTTGTTGAGCATCGGCCCGTCGTCGGCACGGCAGTCCGAGACGATCAGGCGGTTGAGGTTCACGTCCTCGTCCTGGCTCGCGTTGGCCAGCGCGGAACGGAGGACCTTGAGGTAGAAGGCGGCCGCGCGCTTGGGCGAGAACTGCAGCAGCTCGAGAGCCTGGTTGGCCGAGCGTCCGCGGATCTCGTCCGCGATCAGCCGCGCCTTGCGGGCGGTGATGCGGGCGTAACGGTGACGTGCTGTGAATTCGGTCGCGGTCATCTGCGCACCTACCGGGCCTTCAGGCCCTCTTTCTTGTTGGTGTGTCCGCGGAAGCTGCGCGTCGCCGCGAACTCACCCAGCTTGTGCCCGACCATGTCCTCGGTGATGAAGACCTTCACGTGCATCTTGCCGTTGTGGACCATGAACGTGTGCCCGACGAAGTTGGGCGGAATCGTGCAGGAGCGCGCCCACGTCTTGATCGGCGAGCGCTTGCCGCCCTCCTCCATCGAGTCGACCTTCTTGGCCAACTTGACGTCGATGTAGGGGCCCTTCTTGATGCTGCGTCCCATGCCTACTTCTTCCTCCGGCGAATGATGAACTTGTTGCTGGGCTTGCTGCGAGCGCGCGTGCGTCCACCCTTGGACAGCACGGCGGTCGGCGAGCAGGGGTGACGTCCACCAGCGGTCCGGCCTTCACCACCACCCATGGGGTGGTCGACCGGGTTCATCGCGGTACCGCGGACCTTCGGGCGGCGGCCCATGTGGCGCTTGCGACCCGCCTTGCCGAGCTTGACGTTCTGGTGATCGGTGTTGCCGAGGCGACCGATCGTCGCGGTGCAGTTGACGTGCACGCGGCGCAGTTCGCCCGAGGGCATCAGGATCACGGCGTAGTCACCTTCGCGAGCCATCAGCTGAGCGCTGCTGCCCGCCGAGCGGCAGATCTGACCACCGCGGCCGATCTTCAGCTCGATGTTGTGGACCTGCAGACCGATCGGGACGTCGCCGAGGCGCATCGCGTTGCCGGTCGAGGGTTCGGCCTGCGAGCCCGACATCACGGTCTGGCCGACTTCGAGGCCGAGCGGCGCGAGGATGTAGCGCTTCTCGCCGTCGGCGTAGTGCAGCAGCGCGATGTTCGCGGAGCGGTTCGGATCGTATTCGATCGTCGCCACGCGCGCGGGCACGTCGAGCTTGTTGCGCTTGAAGTCGATGACGCGATAGCGGCGCTTCGCTCCACCACCGCGACGGCGACAGGTGATGCGGCCGTGGTTGTTACGACCGCCGGTCTTCTTCAGCGGGCGCAGCAGGCTCTTCTCGGGAGTCCTGGTCGTGATCTCCGCGAAGTCGAGCACGTTGCCGTGTCGACGTCCCGGCGAGGTCGGCTTGTATTTCTTGATTCCCACGTCGTTCTCCTGCGCGCGCTAGAGCACGTCGATGGTCTGGCCCTCGCTGAGGACGACCATCGCCTTCTTCCAATCCGGAACTTGGCCGGCGGTGTAGCCTCGACGGCGCGCCTTGCCCTTCACGGTCAGCGTGTTCACGCCCATGACTTGCACGCCGAAGAGCTTCTCAACGGCCTGACGGATCTCGACCTTGTTCGCGTCCACGGGGACGCGGAAGGTGTAGGCGTTGCGCACGGCCGTGCCGTCGGACGCCTTCTCGGTGATGTGCGGCTTGCGAATCACCCGGTACATGCGGTCGATCGAGGTCATTGCTGCTCTCCGTGGTGCTTGGCGACCTTCTTGGTGCCCTTCGGCCCGACGCGCTCGGCGACGGCCTCGAGGGCGCCGCCCTCGGCGATGATCAAGCCGCCCGCGACCACGTCGTGAGCGCAGAGCTCGGCGGCGGTGCGGATGTTGACCAGCGGGAAGTTGCGGAAGGACTTCCAGACGTTCTCGTTGCGGTCGTTCAGCACGAGCACCGCGCGGCGCGGGCTGCCGAGGTCCGCGAGGACCTTGCGGGCCGCCTTGGCCGAGGGCGCGCTGAACTCGCCGAGCTCGACGACGACGACTTCGCCGTCCGCGAGCTTGCCCGCGAGCGCGCTGCGCAGCGCGACGCGACGGGCCTTGACCGGCATGTGGTAGGAGTAGTCGCGCGGGCGCGGTCCGAAGACCGTGCCGCCGCCACGCCAGATGGGCGACTTGACGTCACCGGCGCGCGCGCGGCCGGTGTGCTTCTGCTTGTACGGCTTCTTGCCGGTACCCGTCACCTCGCCGCGGGTCTTGGTCTTGACGGTGCCCTGGCGTTGGTTCGCCTGGAACATCACGACCGCGTCCTTCAGCGTGCGGTAGAGGACCTTCTCACCGAAAGGCTTCTCGTCGAACTCGACTTGGCCGACGCTGCCCGACTTGTAGCTCTTGACCTTCATCTGGCTCAGCCCTTCTTGATGCCCGTGCGGGCCGTGCGGACCTGAACGAAGCCGTTCGGGGGACCGGGGATCGCGCCCTTGATGAACAGGAGGTTGCGAGCGGTGTCGACCTGCATCACCTCGAGGTTCTTCGTGGTGTGGCGCTTGGCACCGTAGTGGCCCGAGGAGCGCTTGCCCTTCATGACCCGCGACGGGTAGGCGGAGCAGCCGATCGAGCCGGGCTGACGGACGTTCATGCAGCCGTGCGTCTCGCTACCGCGCGAGAAGCCGTGGCGCTTGATCGTGCCGGCGAAGCCGCGACCCTTGGTCGTGCCGGTCACGTCGACGAGGTCGCCCACGCCGAAGGCGTCGCAAGCGATCACGTCTCCCACCGACCGCTCGGCGGGCTTGGCGAGGCGTTCCTCACGGAGGAAGCGCTTGGTGGCCACGCCACCCGCCTTGAAGTGCCCGCGCTGGGGCTTGGTGACGAGGCTGTCGCGCACGTCCTCGAAGCCGATCTGGATGGCGGAGTAGTTGTCCTTCTCCTCCGTCCGGATCTGCGTCACGACACACGGACCGGCTTCGACGACGGTCACACCTGTGACCGTGCCGTCCTCAGCGAAGAGCTGAGTCATGCCTCGTTTTCGTCCTAGGATCAGCGTCATGATTCCTCGAACCCGTTGATTGCTGTTGCCGGTTCGACCCCGGGCCTCGACGGCTCGGGAGTCCGAGCGAGCGAGGTGACGCGTGGCCACGCGGCTTCGATAGATAAGGAAGGAACAGCGACGACGAGGACCCCGGAGCAGCGCTCGTGGGGCGAGCCGCGTGCGCGACGAACCATGCAGGCCGTCTCGAGCGCGACAACGTCGCCGGTTGATGGAGGGGGAAGGCAGCTGGCCGTGGCGCGGAACGTCACGGCACTCGTTCGGAATCCGACGCCGCGCGAGCGCGGCGCTCTCGGCGCTAGGCCTTGATGCGGATGTCCACGCCCGCGGGCATGTTGAGAGAGCTCAGCGAGTCGACCGTCTGGGTGGTCGGCTCGGAGATGTAGATGAGGCGCTTGTGCGTGCGGATCTCGAACTGCTCACGCGACTTCTTGTCGATGAAGGGCGAGCGCAGGACGGTGTAGCGCTCGACGCGAGTCGGGAGCGGGATCGGTCCCGCCACACGAGCTCCGGTGCGCTTGGCCGTGTCGACGATGTCGAGGCAGGACTGGTCCAGCGCCTCGTGGTCGTAGGCCTCCATCCGGATTTGAATCTTGTCCTTCATGAGTGCGTGACGTTGCCGCGCGCCGTGGCGCGAGGCAGTTTCCGTGGTCGTTGTACGTGGGTTCCGCAGGGTCACGGCGCAGCCGATTCCCCGCCAAAGGGCCGAGCAAAATAGCAGTGGCCCCCTGCAGCGTCAACGCTGCTGCCGGGAGAAGACGCACATCTCCCGATTTTCCTGAAGGCGGTCCCGAGGCTCAGGACGGAGCGGATCGCCGGCCGGCGCCGCTCCCCCGCTCGCCCTCAGGCCCAGACCATGCCGCGCGCGACGAGCTCCGGCTCGGAGACGGTCTGGTAGCCGTGCGGCAGCATCGTGAAGCTGGCTCGCCCTTGGGACAGCGAGCGCACCGCGGTCGAGTAGCCGAACATCGCGTAGAGCGGCACCGTGCCGCGCAGGATGCGGGTCTCCCCTTCCGCGACGACCTCGGCCAGCTCAGCCCCGCGGGCGTTCAGGTCGGCGATGATCCCGCTCGCGAAGTCGGCCGGGCTCTGGACCTCGAAGCTCATGCGGGGCTCCTCCACCGAGACGGTGGCCTGGTGGAGGGCCTGGCGCAGGGCGCTGACCGCGGCCTGGAGGTAGGCCAGCTCGCTCTCGCGCCCCTCCCGGCTCGCTGCGGCGAGCACGCGGACCTTGGCCTGGACCATCGGATGGCCGAAGCGGGGTCCGCTCTGGGACTCTCCGACCAGCGCGGCCGCCACGGCCTCGCGGTTTGCCGGCGGGATGGCGGCCTCGGGCCCCCACTCGACGACCAGCTTCTGGGCCTCGGGCTCGGGGACCAGCTCCAGCTCGACCTCGGCGTAGGCGTCCTTGCCCCCCAGCTCGCGGTCGATCAGGCCCCGGCCCCGCCCGGGGCTGACGACGGCCTCGCGGTAGGCCACCCGCGGCTGGCCGACCCGGGGGGTCAGGCCGAACTCGTTCGAGAGGCGGTGTTCCATCACCTCGAGGTGCAGCTCCCCCATCCCCGCGACCCGCCACTGGCCGCTCGCTTCGTCGAGCTGCACCCGGAAGGTCGGGTCCTCGTGCTGCAGCCGTTCGAGCGCCTGGCCGAGGCGGTCCCGGTCGCTCGCGTTCGTCGGCTCGACGATGCGCGTGATGACCGGCTCGGAGAAGGACAGCTGCTCGAGGAGGATCGGGGCCTCCTTGGTGCAGAGGGTGTCGCCGGTGCTGGTCCACTTGAGCCCCGTCAAGGCGACGATGTCGCCCGCGACGGCCTGCTCGAGCGGCGTACCGGCTTCGGCGTGCATGCGCTGCACGCGCTGCACGCGTTCCTTGCGGTCGCCGCGCGGGTTCAGCATGACCATGCCGGGCGTGATCGTTCCGGAGTAGATCCGCACGAAGGTCAGATCGCCGTGACGACCGGCGTGCAGCTTGAACGCGAGAGCGCACGCCGGTTCGCTCGGGTCACAGTGGCGCGTGATCTCTTCGCCGGTCTTCGGGTCGACGCCGTGCACGGGCGGCACTTCGAGCGGCGACGGCAGGTAGTCGACGACGGCGTCCATCAGCGGTTCGATGCCGACGTCGTGCAGCGCCGCGCCGCACAGCACGGGCAGCAGTTCCTGCGTGAGCGTCGCGCGACGCAGCGCGCGGCGCAACATCACGAAGGGCGTCTCGCGCTCCTCGACGACGGCTTCGAGCAGCTCCTCGTCGAACTCGCCGAGCGTGTCGAGCAGCTCGGAGCGCAGCACTCCGACTTCCTCGGCGATGCTCTCCGGAGGCTCGCATTCGCTGGATTCGTGCACGGCGTTCGGTTCGCGGAAGTCCCACAGACGACCGCGAACGAAGTCGTAGACGGCGACCATGGCTCCGTCCTCGAAGACCGGGTACTGGATCGGGACCGCGCGCACGCCGAGGCGCCGCGACGCGCTGTTCACCGCGGCCAGGAAGTCCGCACCGGCGCGGTCGCACTTGTTCACGAAGGCGACGGCGGGCACGCGGTGGCGGCGCATCTCGCGCCAGACGGCTTCCGACTGCGCCTGCACGCCGACGACCGCGTCGAGCACGAGGATCGCGCCGTCGAGCACGCGCATGCAGCGCTCGACCTCCACGGTGAAGTCGACGTGCCCCGGCGTGTCGATCAGGTTGAGCGTCAGACCGCGCCACGGGATCGTCGTCGCGGCGGCCGTGATCGTGATGCCGCGCTCGCGCTCCTCCGCCATCCAGTCGAGCACGGCCGTGCCCTCGTCGACGCGCCCCGCGCGGCGCTCGACGCCGGAGTGGAACAGCATGCGCTCGGAGACGGTCGTCTTGCCGGCGTCGATGTGCGCCGCGATGCCGAAGTTGCGGATGGCCGCGAGGTCCATGCGGGCATCCTACCCGCTGGTCACCCCCCGACTCACTCGCCGCCCGCGAACCCGAGCCGCGGATTCGCGGCCAGGAACTCGTCGCGCCAGCGGTAGTCGTCGAGCAGCTCCATCCGCGGCCGTCCGAGCAGGCAAGTCGCCGCGAACAGCGCCTCGATCGAGGCCAGGCCGGCGTCCGGGTCCTCGAAGTTCGAGCTCTTGCGCGGGTACGCCGTGCGCAGCGCGGGCAGACGCCGCCGGGGCGGGTCGCCGTCGAGCGAGCGCAGCAGCAGCGGCAGCCGCCGCCACGAGGAGTCGACAAGCAGGATGCCGAGGTCAGCGTCGGCCGGGGACAACTCTTCGCCTTCGTGGTGCAGCAGGAAGCGGCCGGCCGTCTCCAGCACCAGCCCCTCGCGATGGTTCACGAAGCGCACGCCGTCTCTCCCACGCAGTGGCGTGAGCGAACACTTCTTCGGCGACTCGCGCGGGTCGCGCAGGATCAGGATGGAGTCTTGCATGCTCACCGGCACCGTACAGCGCACGTCACCACCCCGCACCTCTCACGACCAGGTGCCTGGCTCCTTTCTGCACGGTTCGCCCAGGGACTCTCATCCTCCCGCGCGTTCCGCGTACGCGTCCGGTGACGCCATGTCCGACCGGCGCGTCGACCGGCGTCCCTCGACGATGACTACGCCCGCGCGGCCTGCCACGCCCACGGCGTGAGGCTCGCAATCTCCGACGCGGGCGTCGTTGCGACGCGCATGAGCACGTCTTCGATGTACGCCTCGGGGTCCGCGCCGCACTGCTTGCACGAGAGCACGAGCGAGTAAAGCCGGCAGGCGACCTCGCCGCCGCGCTGGCTGCCGAAGACCAGCCAGTTCTTGCGGCCGACGGCCAGGTGCCGCAGGTCGCGTTCGGCGTCGTTGTTGTGAATCGGCAAGCGTGGGTCTTCGAGGAAAGCCGCGAGCGCAGCGCGTTGATTGCGCAGGTAACAGACCGCCTTGCCGAGCTTGCTCTTCGGCAATGTTGCACGCAGTCCTTCGAGGCGTAGCGCTTCGGCGTGAATCGCTTCGACCAGCGGCTGCGACTTGTCGGCACGCACGCAGCGACGTTCTTCGAGCAGTGCGTCCCACTCGAGCTCGCCGGCGCGCACGCGCTCGTTCAGCGGTCGCTCGACCGCGAACAGTTCTTGCACCATGCCGAGCAGCGGCGCCACCGCTTCCGAGCCGGCGTCCAACGCTTCCTTCAGCTTGCGCCGTGCATGCGCCCAGCACCCCGCTCGCACGATGCCGTTCTCGCGAACGACCTCGTCGTAGCCGGTGTATCCGTCGGCGATCAGCGTCCCGCTCCACCCTTCGAGAAAACGCTTCGGACCGTCGCGTCCGCGACTCGTGCGAAACTCGATCAAGGCTCGCGACGGCGCGCCCGGTCGACGCAGGTTGCGCCAGCCCCAGGCGTAGCCGTTCTTCGTTCCTTTGCCGTCTTCGAGCCGCATGGTCACCGGTGTTTCGTCCGCGTGCAACACGTGTTCGTTGAGCAGCTCTTGACGCATTTGCGCCAACACCGGCTGCGCGACGAGTTCGTCCACGCGCACCAGCATGTCCCACATGGACTGCTTCGCGATGGCGATGCCGTAACGCTTGAAGATTCCCTGCAAGCGGTGCAGCGGAAGGTGGTCGGAGTACTTCGCCGTCGCGACGTGCGCGTAGACCGACGCCTCGTACTTGCCGCCGTCAATCACGCTGTCGGGAAGCTCTGCCGCGCGAACGCAGTGACCGTCGGGGCAGGCGTACTTCGGTCGCACGTAGCGCTTCACGAACAGCTTGGCCGGGACGATGCCGGCGCGCTCAGTGACCTCTTCGCCGATGCGGCGCAGGGCCTTGCCGCAGGTCGTGCAGTCGCGGTGCGCTTCGTCGAGGTCGAGTTCGATGACTTCGCGCGGCAGGTGTTCGGGCAAGGGCGCGCGGCCGTGGCCTGCGCCCGACTTCGCGGTACGCGGCGAGGTGTGCGCTTCGCACTCGAGTTCAGGCGCGGGGGTGTCGTCGGTCGCGAACAGGCCGAGTTGCCCGGCGCCCAGTCGTTCGGAGCGTCGACCGAACAAGCCGCGCTTGAGCAGCGCGTTCTCCTCGCGCAGGATTTTGACCTCGCGCGTCAGTGCATCGAGCTTCGCCTGCAGTTCCTCGACGTGCGCAAGCAGCGCTTCGAGTTGCTCCGCGGAAATCTGCGCGACGGACATGCAAGTACTATCGGCAATCCGCGCGCGATGCGGCTCAGGTCTGCAGTGAAAGTTGGTCGTGCGACACTCGCCGTCTCGCTCCTCGGAGGTCGATGCCCTCGAGCACGAGCGCGAGCTCGCTCGCCGAAAGCTCGAACGCGCCGGCCTTACCCTTCGCGCGATCGAACACGCGAAACTGTCCGTGCTCCAGCCGCTTCGCGAGCAAGCAGTAACCCGAGCCGTCCCACCACAAGACCTTCAACCGGTCGCGTCGTCGGTTGACGAACAGGAACAAGTGACCGGACTGCGGGTCCTCGTCCACGACTTCCATCACGACGGCAGCAAGGGTGTCGAACGACTTGCGCATGTCGGTTGCGCCGCGCGCGACGAACAAACGCACCGAGGGCGGCAAGCTCAGCATGTTTGCAACACCTGCACGAGCCGACGCAGTTCGACTTCGTCGAAGCCGGGAACGACCGCGATGCGGACACCGCTCGTCAAGTGGACGTCGAAGGCGTTCGTCGAAGTGCTTGGCCGCGCTGCCGCCTCAGGCACGACGGTGATCGGAACGAGTTCGCTGCACTCGCAAACTTGCGCGCTCGAGCTGCGCGCCCGCCGCTCGCTCGCGAACTTCTTCTTCCAGTACAAGAGCTTCTTGTAGGCAACGCCTTCTTGCCTGCCGAAGGCCATCAAGCTCTGATCGGATGAGCGCCAGCGAGCGAACAGCTCGCGCATGGCTTTGTCGCGGGACATGAATGACTCCTTGGTTGGAGTCGATCATCGCCGGCCTGAGGAGCGGATCAACGCTCGGGGACCATGCGCTCACCGGACGCGTACCGTTCCGCGAACCGTGCGGAAAGGTGCCTGGCACCGTAAACGCGCGAGGCCGGAGCGCCCCGCCGACGTGGGACGCTCCGGCCTCGTGCATGCGACGCGAGCGTCGCCTCGAGCTCAGGCGTAGTGGGCGTAGGCCTTGTTGGCCTCGGCCATCTTGTGGACGTTCTCTTTCCACTGCACCGACGCGCCGGTTCCGTTGTAGGCGTCGACGATCTCCTCGCTGAGGCGCAGAGCCATCGGCTTGCCCTTCTTCTTGCGGGAGTTGTCGACCATCCAGCGGATGGCGAGGCTCTGCTGACGCGAGCGCTTCACTTCGCGCGGCACCTGGTAGTTCGCGCCACCGACGCGCTTCGAGCGGACCTCGACCATCGGGCGGATGTTCTCCAGCGCCTTGGTGAAGATCTCGACTTGGTCTTCGGCCTCGGGCAGCTTCTTCGAAGCGAGATCGAGGGCGTCGTAGAAGATCTTCTGCGCCGTGCTCTTCTTACCGTCGAGCATGATCTTGTTGATGATCTTCGTCGCCAGCATCGAGCCGAACTTCGGGTCGGGCTTCAGGTGGGCGGCCGTGGACTTGTAGTTACGGGGCATGCTGGTCTACTTCTTGGGACGCTTGGTGCCGTACTTGGAACGACCCTGGGCGCGATCGTCGACGCCGCTGGCGTCGAGCGTGCCACGCAGGATGTGGTAGCGCACACCGGGGAGGTCGCGCACGCGGCCCCCGCGGATCAGGACCACCGAGTGCTCCTGAAGGTTGTGCCCTTCACCGGGGATGTAGGCCGTGATCTCCTTGCCGTTCGAAAGACGCACACGGGCGATCTTGCGGAGCGCGGAGTTCGGCTTCTTGGGGGTCTGGGTCTTCACCTGGAGGCAGACGCCGCGCTTGTGCGGGCAGGCGTCGAGCACGGGCGACTTCGACCGTTTCTTGACCTTGTTGCGGCCCTTGCGGACCAACTGGTTGATCGTCGGCATATCGGTTCTGGTTGCCCTGCCGGCGGGCAGGGTCTTCGAGGGGCTCCCCTCCCGGGCCGCCGGACGGCGGGACGGGTAGGAGGGCCGAGTATTCTATGGAACCGCGGCGAGGGGTCAAGGCCGAATGGCACCCCGCCACGGTGGATCGGGAGAGTCTTCCTGCCCCCTAGTCGTCGAGTTCGTCGCCCTGGTCGGCCCCGGAGCGCTCGGCGTCCGAGTCCGAGAGGTCGTCCGGGTCTTCCATGATCGCGACGCTGCCGGTCGTGCCGGTCGCCTCGAGCGCGGCGCCGCCCACGACCTCCGCAGGCAGCGTGCCGCTGATCAGGGCTTCCATGTCCGCGTCGCTCGCGGCCGGGGAGAACCCGCTGCCCGTACCGATCTCGCCGAAGTCGATGTTCTTCTTCACGCGGGTGCGGTAGTGGTCGCGGAAGCCCGTGCCCGTCGGGACCATGTGGCCGAGGATCACGTTCTCCTTGAGGCCGACGAGGTTGTCGCGGCGTCCGGCGATCGCGGCTTCGGTGAGCACCTTGGTCGTCTCCTGGAAGGAAGCGGCCGAGATGAACGAGTCCGAGGACAGCGAGGCCTTCGTGATGCCGAGCAGCAGGGTCTGACCCGTCGCCGGCTTCTTGCGGTCCTTGCGCAGCGCTTCGTTCACGCGGCGGAAGTGGAACTTGTCCACCACCGCGCCGGGCAGGAGGTCCGAGTCGCCGGACGAGCGCACCTCGACCTTGCGCACCATCTGCGAAAGGATCGTTTCGATGTGCTTGTCGTCGATCGTGACGCCCTGCGAGCGGTACACGTTCTGGATCTCCTGCTTCAGGTAGCGCAGCAGTTCGTCCTCGCCGCGCACGCGCAGGATGTCCTGCGGGTCGAGCGGTCCGTCGACGAGCGGCTCGCCGGCGCGCACTTCGTCGCCCTTGTGGACGCGGAGGTGCTTGCCTTGCGGCACGGCGTGTTCCTGTTCCTGGATCACTTCACCGTGTTCGCCGAGCGCGCGCACGATGATCGTGCGCTTGCCGCGCTTCTTGTCGCCGAGCTCGACGACGCCGTCGATCTCGGAGATCACCGCCGGGTCCTTCGGGCGACGGGCTTCGAAGAGTTCCGTCACGCGCGGCAGACCGCCGGTGATGTCCTGCGTGCTACCGGCCTCGCGGCCGGTCTTGGCGATGATGTCGCCGGCGTCGATGGTGACGCCGTCGTCGACCTCGATGTAGGCGCGTTCCGGGATCGGATAGACGGCGATCGGTTCGCCCTTCTTGTCCTCGATGACGAGCTGCGGGTGGAGGTCGCCCTTGTGCTCGGTGACCTGCTTGCGCGCGGTGCCTTGGCGGGCGTCGCGCTCGGTCTTCATCGTCTTGCTCTCGATCAGGTCCTCGAAGCGGATCTTGCCGCCCGCTTCGGCGATGATCGGAACGTTGTGCGGGTCCCAGGTGCAGAGCACGGTGCCCGCCTTGACCTGCTTGCCGTTGGCCTCGTTCATCACGGCGCCGACGGGGATCGAGTAGCGGTCGATCTCGCGGTCGCGATCGTCCACCAGCATGACCTCGCCGTTCCGCGAGAGCGCGATGCTCTGGCCGGCCTTGTTCTTCACGACCTTCAGGTTGTTGCCGTAGACGACCTTGCCGTCACGCTTGACCCGACGCTCGGATTCCTCGACCGCGCGGCTCGCCGTACCACCGATGTGGAAGGTACGCATGGTGAGCTGCGTGCCGGGTTCACCGATCGACTGCGCCGCGATGATGCCGACCGCGAGACCGCGTTCCGACAGCGTGCCGCGCGAGAGGTCCATGCCGTAGCAGCGGGCGCAGACGCCGAGCGGCGCTTCGCACGCCAGCGGGCTGCGCAGGCGGATCTTCTCGTAGCCGAGTTCCTCGATGCGGTCGGCGATGTCCTCGGTGATCAGTTCGTTCTCGCGCACGATGATGTCGTCGTGCACGGGGTCGATGATCGTGTCGCGAGCGACGCGACCGCGGATACCGCGGGACAGCGAGACGGCGACCTTGTCGCCCTTGTAGACCGCCGACTGCACGACGCCGTTCGGCGTGCCGCAGTCCTCGATCGTGACGACGACGTTCTGCGCGACGTCCGTCAGCTTGCGCGTCAGGTAACCGGCGTCGGCCGTCTTGAGGGCCGTGTCAGCGAGACCCTTCCGCGCGCCGTGGGTGGACGAGAAGTACTCGAGCACCTTCAGACCTTCGCGGAAGTTCGCCTTGATGGGCGTCTCGATGATCGCGCCCGACGGTTTGGCCATCAGACCACGCATACCGCCCAGCTGACGCACCTGGTCGATCGAACCACGCGCGCCGGAGGACACCATGCAGAAGATCGGGTTGACGTAGCCGTCCTCGTCGCGGAAGTCCTTCGAGAGCACGTCCATCAGCTCGTCGCCCACCTTCTCACGGGCGTGAGTCCAGTAGTCGACGATCTTCAGGTAGCGTTCGCCCTCGGTGATGACGCCGCGCTGGAACGACTTCTCGACCTTGTCGATCTCGACCTGCGTCGAGTCGAGGATGCTCTGCTTGCTGCTCGGGATGCGGATGTCGTCCTTCGCGAAGGAGAGACCGGCGCGCGTCGAGGCCTTGAAGCCGAGGTCCTTGAGGCGGTCGAGCAACACGAGCGTCGCGTCGCGTCCGAGCAGGCGGTGGCAGTCGGAGATCAGGTCGTTGATCCCGCGCTTCGACAGCTCGTAGTTGTAGAACGGCATCCCGGGAGGAAGGATGTCGTTGAAGATCGCGCGGCCGATGGACGTCGTCAGGTACGCGCGTCCGCCTTCGGGCAGGTCGATCTTGCCGTCGTCCCCCACCTGGATCGGCGCGTCCTTCGAGGACTGCTTCACCAGCGTGCCGGGTTCCATGCGCACCTGCACGGCCATGTGCGTGTCCGCGATGCCGTGGCCGTAGGCGAGGAAGAACTCGCCGAGCGAGGTGAATCGACGGCGCACTTCCGCCTGGGCTCCCTTGGGATCCTTCGTCAGGTAGAAGATGCCGAGCACCATGTCCTGCGAGGGCGAGATGATCGGCGAGCCGTTCGCGGGCGAGAACACGTTGTTGCTCGCGAGCATCAGGGTCGACGCCTCGATCTGCGCCTCGTAGGAGAGCGGCAGGTGGACGGCCATCTGGTCGCCGTCGAAGTCGGCGTTGAAGCCGCCGCAGACGAGCGGGTGCAGACGGATCGCGTTGCCCTCGATGAGCACCGGCTCGAACGCCTGGATGCCCATGCGGTGCAGCGTGGGCGCGCGGTTGAGCAGCACGGGGTGGTCGCGGGTCACCTCTTCGAGGATGTCCCAGACCTCCTCGTCACGACGCTCGAGCATGCGCTTCGCCGACTTGATCGTGTCCGCGAGGCCCATCTCCTTGAGGCGCCGGATGATGAACGGCTGGAAGAGCTCCAGCGCGATCGTCTTGGGCATGCCGCACTGGTGCAGGCGCAGTTCGGGACCGACGACGATCACGGAACGCGCCGAGTAGTCGACGCGCTTGCCGAGCAGGTTCTCGCGGAAGCGACCCTGCTTGCCCTTGATCATGTCGGTCAGCGACTTGAGCGGGCGGTTCGACGAACCGAGCACCGGGCGGCGGCAGCGGCCGTTGTCGAGCAGCGCGTCCACCGACTGCTGCAGCATCCGCTTCTCGTTGCGGATGATGACCTCGGGGGCGTTGAGGTCGAGCAGCTTCTTGAGGCGGTTGTTGCGGTTGATCAGACGACGGTAGAGGTCGTTGAGGTCGCTCGTCGCGAAGTTGCCCGAGTCGAGCAGCACGAGCGGGCGCAGGTCCGGCGGGATCACCGGGATCACGTCGAGCACCATCCACTCGGGGCTGTTGCCCGAGTCGCGCAGCATCTCCACGGTGCGAAGGCGCTTGATGATGTCCTTCTGGCGCTGCTTCGAACGCGTCGAGAGCAGTTCTTCGCGGAGCTCGTCCGAGAGCATCTGCAGGTCGAGGCGGCGCAGCATCTTGCGGACCGCTTCGGCGCCCATGTCGGCGTCGAACTCGGAGCCGTACTTCGCGCGCGACTGGCGGTACTCGTCCTCGGTGAGCAGCTGGTACTCCTCGAGCGGCGTGTCCCCGGGATCCACGACGATGTAGTCCTGGAAGTAGATCACGCGCTCGAGGCTCGCGACCTTCACGCCGAGCAGGTTGCCGAGGCGGCTCGGCATCGCCTTGAAGAACCAGATGTGCGAGACGGGCGCGGCCAGGTTGATGTGGCCCATGCGCTTCCGGCGCACGCGCGAGTGCGTGACCATGACGCCGCACTTGTCGCAGACGATGCCCTTGTGCTTGATGCCCTTGTACTTGCCGCAGGCACACTCCCAGTCCCGCTCGGGACCGAAGATGCGCTCGCAGAAGAGGCCGTCGCGCTCGGGGCGGTACGTCCGGTAATTGATCGTCTCGGGCTTCTTCACCTCGCCGAACGACCAGGACCGGATGTCCTCGGGCGAGGCGAGACTGATGGTGACGCTGCCGTAGTCGTTGACGCGTGCGTAGATCGATTCAGCCACTAGAGCACCGCCTTCTTGTGCAGTTGCATGTTCAGTCCGAGACCCTTGATCTCGTTCGTGAGCACCTCGAAGGACACCGGCGTGCCGGGTTCCAGGATGTTGAGGCCCTTGACCATCGACTCGTAGATCTTGGTCCGGCCGTCGACGTCGTCCGACTTGACGGTGAGCTGTTCCTGCAGGATCGCCGCGGCGCCGTACGCCTCGAGCGCCCACACTTCCATCTCCCCGAAGCGCTGGCCGCCGAAGCGCGCCTTACCGCCGAGGGGTTGTTGCGTGATGAGGCTGTAGGGACCCGTCGCGCGGGCGTGCACCTTCTCGTCGACGAGGTGGTGCAGCTTCAGCATGTACATCACGCCGACCGTGACCTGCTGCTCGAAGGGCGTGCCGGTGCGGCCGTCGTAGAGCTGGAACTTGCCGGTCGTCGGCAGGCCCGCTTCCTTCAGGATCTCCTCGATCTCGCCCTCCTTCGCGCCGTCGAACGCCGGCGTGTTGCAGCGGATTCCGAGCTCGCGCGCGGCGAGTCCGAGGTGCGTCTCGAGGATCTGGCCGACGTTCATACGGCTGGGAACGCCCAGCGGGTTGAGCACGATGTCGACCGGCGTGCCGTCGGGCAGGTAGGGCATGTCCTCGATCGGGCAGACCTTGGAGATGACGCCCTTGTTGCCGTGACGGCCGGCCATCTTGTCGCCGACCTTCAGGTTGCGCTTCGTCGCGATGTAGACCTTGACCATCTCGAGCACGCCGGTGGGCAGCTCGTCGCCTCGCGAAAGGCGGTTGACGACCTTGTTCTTCTCGGACTCCTTGTCGTCGATCTTGCCCTGGTACTCGGACACGATGGCGAGCGCTTCGCGCTGCAGTTTCTCGTCGCCGCAGTTCTCGGCGGCCGCCACGCAGAGCAGGCGCACGCGGCGCAGTTCGTCGAAGGTCGAGGTGTCGTCGATCTCGAGCGGGCTACCGGTCAAGTCGTCGATCACGGGCGTGCCGAGGCAAGCGGTGACGCCGTCGAGCATCGAGCCGGAGTAGACGCGCAGCGCGCGCAGGAACTCCTTCTCGGCCTCGCGGATCACGGTCAGCGCCTTGGCGCGCTCGGCGTCGGTGAGGTTCACGCGGCGCGAGAACTTCTGCGCGTCGATCACCACGCCGCGCGTGCCGGGGGGCATCGTCAGCGAGGCGTTCTTCACGTCGACGCCGGCCTTGCCGAAGATCGCGTGCAGCAGCTTCTCCTCCGGCGTCAGTTCCGACTTCGACTTCGGCGCGACCTTGCCCACCAGGATGTCCCCGGCGTTGACGAAGGTACCGATGCGCACGATGCCGGACTCGTCGAGCTGCGCGAGCGCGCGTTCGCCGACGTTCGGGATGTCGCGGGTGAACTCCTCCTTGCCGAGCTTCGTCTCGCGGATCTCGACCTCGTACTCCTCGATGTGGATCGAGGTGAAGGTGTCGTCGCGCACCAAGCGTTCGGAGACGAGGATCGCGTCCTCGAAGTTGAAGCCGTCCCAGGTCATGAAGGCGACCAGCAGGTTCTTGCCGAGCGCGAGCTCACCGCCCTCGGTGGAAGCGCCGTCGGCGAGCAGCTGGCCGACCTCGACCCTGTCGCCCTCGCGGACCACCGGGCGGTGGTTCTGCGTGGTGCGGTCGTTCAGGCCGCGGAACTTGGTCAGGTCGTAGGTCTCGTCGTCGATCAGGATCGTCGTCGAGTCGACGTACTCGACCGTGCCCGCCTTCTTGGCGTAGACCGGCAGGCTCGAGTTCTGCGCGACGACCTTCTCCATGCCGGTGCCGACGAGCGGCGGCTCCGCCTTGAGCAGCGGCACCGCCTGGCGTTGCATGTTCGAGCCCATCAGCGCGCGGTTCGCGTCGTCGTGCTCGAGGAAGGGGATCAGCGCAGCGGAGACGCCGATGATCTGGTTCGACGCGACGTCGACGTAGTTCACCTCTTCCGGCGGGACTTCGACGTTGTCGCCGTCCTTGCGAGCGAGGACGCGTTCGATCGTGATCTTGCCCTTGTCGTCGACCGGGAGGTCGGCGGGCGTGATCACGAGGCCGCGTTCTTCGTCGGCGCGCAGGTAGTCGACCTTGTCGGTCAGCTTGCCGTTCTTGACCTCGCGGTAGGGCGTGGTCAGGAAGCCGTAGTCGTCGAGGCGCGAGTAGAGCGCGAGCGACGAGATCAGGCCGATGTTCGAGCCTTCCGGCGTTTCGATCGGGCACAGGCGACCGTAGTGCGACAGGTGCACGTCGCGCACGTCGAAGCCGGCGCGCTTGCGGTTCAGACCGCCGGGGCCGAGGGCCGAGAGGCGACGCTCGTGCGTCAGCTGGCTGAGCGGGTTCGCCTGGTCGACGACCTGCGAGAGCTCCGAGCGGCCGAAGAAGTACTCGACGGCGGACGAGAAGGTCTTCGAGTTGACCAGCGTGCGCGGCGAGACCGTCTCCGGGTTCTCGAGGTTCATGCGCTCCTGCGCGGTGCGACGCAGCTTCAGGAGGCCCTTGCGGAACTCCTCGCCGGCCAGCTCCGCGATCGTGCGCACGCGGCGGTTGCCGAGGTTGTCGATGTCGTCGATCTCGCCCTCACCGGCGCGCAGGCCGATCAGGTACTTGATCGAGTTGACGAAGTCCTGCGGCTGCAGGACCTGGATGTCCTCGGGGATGTCCTGGTCGAACTTGCGGTTCAGGCGGAAGCGGCCGA
The DNA here is from genome assembly GCA_020638835.1 of Planctomycetota bacterium. Lineage (GTDB taxonomy): Bacteria > Planctomycetota > UBA1135 > UBA1135 > JACKHV01. The sequence goes on from JACKHV010000007.1 coordinate 153,558, forward strand.
CGCGGCCGAGGCGGTAGCGCTGCGCGTCGAAGAACTTCTCGTGGAAGAGCTCGCGCGCCTTCTCGAGCTGCACCGGGTTGCCGGGGCGGAGGCGGCTGTAGATCTTGAGCAGCGCGTCCTCGTGGCTCTTGGTCGGGTCCTCGCGCAGCGAGTTGATCAGCAGCAGGTCGATGTCGTCGACGTCACCGGCGACGATCTCGACCTCGGCCAGGTCGCCCGCGGCGATCTCCTGCGCGGCGGCTTCCGAGATGATCTCGCCCGAGGCGACGAGCACTTCGCCGGTCTTCAGGACGACGATGTCCCCCACCGCGATCTTGTCGGTGATCTGCTTGGCGAAGGCGTTCTCGGTCTTCGTCTTCGACTTCTTGACCGACTTGGTCTCGTAGAAGTGACGCAGCAGCTGCTGGTCGGTGCCGAGCTGTTCGTCGAGCGCACGCAGCAGCGTGATCGCCGAGAACTTGCCCGACTGGTCGATGCGCACCGCGAGCGCGTCCTTCTTCGTGACGTTCAGTTCGACCCACGAACCGCGCTCGGGGATGATCCAGCAGCTGTGCAGCTTGCGGGTGTCCGCGGCGCTCGCCTGGTCGTACGAGAAGTCGACGCCCGGCGAGCGGTGCAGCTGGCTGACGATCACGCGCTCGGAGCCGTTGATGATGAACTCACCGCCCCCCATCATGATCGGGATCTCGCCGAGGTAGACCTCTTCCTCGACGGGCTCGGGCTTGATGAGGCGCAGGCGGACCTTGAACGGATAGCCGTAGGTCAGACGCAGCTTGCGGCACTCGTCGATGGTGTAGCGCGGGCGGCCGAGGTCGTAGCCGACGTACTCGAGACACATGGTCTTGTCGTACGAGTAGATCGGGAAGATCTCCTTGAGGAGCTCTTCCAGACCACGACCCTCACGGTTCGCCTGGGGCACGTCCTGAGCCAGGAAGTGGTGCCACGCCGCGGTCTGGATCTCGACCAGATTCGGCAGCTCGACGATGGAGGGGTAACGGCCGAAGGTCCGAACGGGAGCGGTGGTTGCTTTCATGGGTTCCTTGCCACTGGGCCGGATCACGAGGATTGGATCCCGGCCGCGGGAGATGGAAAGGTGGATCGGATGGGCCTCACCCCATCGAGATCCGTCCGCTGCACTCGATGAGAGGTCCCGCGGCGGAATCGGGACCCCCTTGGTCAGTTGCTTGGACGCGTCGCCGCGGGAACGCACGCTCGCCGGAGCACGCGAGACTCCCGCCGGAGACGGTCACGCCCCCGCGCAGGCGATGGCCTGCACGGGTTCAAGAAGAGCCCGAACGGGCGCTTGCAATGCCGTCGCGTCGATCCACGCAGGAACCGACGGCCGGGGCTCGTCCCCGACCGACAGGCGTACACGATCGCCCCTGGGGGTGCTTTTTGCAACCCCCGAGGCGGATCGTCTGCGATGGACTCGGAACAAGGAGGGCCGAGCCTACTTGAGCTCGACCGTGGCGCCGGCGCCCTCGAGCTGCGTCTTGAGCGCTTCTGCTTCGTCCTTGGAGACGCCCTCTTTGACCTTCTGGGGGGCGCCGTCGACCATTTCCTTGGCCTCTTTCAGGCCCAGGCCGGTGATCGCACGGACTTCCTTGATGACTTGGATCTTCTTGTCACCGGCGGAGGCCAGGATGACGTCGAAGGAGTCCTTCTCCTCGGCGGCTTCACCACCACCGCCACCGGCACCACCGGCAGCGGCCACGGCGACGGGAGCGGCGGCGCTGACGCCCCACTTGTCCTCGAGGGCCTTCACCAGCTGCGACGCCTGGAGCAGGGTCAAGCTGTCGAGTTGGTCGGCAATGTTCTGGAGCTCGGGGGTGAGCTCAACGGTCGTCGTTTCGTCGGACATGTCTGGGTCTCCAGGATGGATTGTCGACGAGTGGGTCGTCGATCAATTCGCGGGGATGATCGGCCTCGTGTGGCGCTCCCCGCAGAGGTGCCACGCGATCGTTCAGTGGGAACCTCGGACGACGGTCCGAGGTGGTGGGAACCCACCCCCGCGCACGCGGAGGCGGGTGTACGGATTGGTTGTCTACTCGCCCTTGTCGACGCGGGCCTGCAGCACGCGCGCGAGACCGGAGGGCACCGCGTTGATCACGCTGACGAGCGAACGGGCCGGCGCGGAGATCACGCCGAGCAGCATCGCGCGCAGCGTGTCGCGGTCCGGGACGTCGGCGAGCATCGCGGCTTCCCGCGGCCCGAGGAGGCTGCCCTCCATCACGCCGCCCTTCACCTCGACCTTGCCGGCCTTCTTCACTTCCTTGGAGGTGAAGATCTTGGCCGCGTGGATCGCCGACTCGGTCTCGCCGTAAGCGAGGCCCGTGTTGCCCGAGAAGGTGTCGTCACCGAACTCGAATCCCCGCTCCGCGAAGATCCGACGAGCGATGCTGTTCTTCACCATCCGGAAGCGCACGTTCTTCTCGGCGAGCTTGCCGCGCAGGTCCTCGGACTCGACGACCGTCAGGCCGCCGAAGCTGACGAGGATCATGCTGCCGGCATCGGAGAGCTCACTCTCGAGCTCTCGGCTGATGAGCTGGTTGACCAGGTTCGGCATGACTTCAGCTTCCGAAAGAGATCCAGGCGCGCGGACCCATGGAGGTCGAGAGCGCGACGCGCTTGACGAACTGCCCCTTCACCGCGGGCGGCCGCAGGCTGGACAGGTGGTTGAGGAACGTCTCGATGTTCTCGGTCAGCTTGGCGGTCTCGAAGGAGCGCTTGCCGATCGCCGCGTGGACGTTGCCGCCCGCGTCGGTGCGGAACTCGACCTTGCCGGCCTTGAACTCGCGAACGGCGTTCGCGACGTCCGGCGTCACCGTGCCCGACTTCGGGCTCGGCATCTTGCCTTGCGGACCGAGGACGCGGCCGAGCTTACCGACGTGCTTCATCATGTCGGGGCTCGTGATCACCACGTCGAAATCGAGCCAACCGCCGGCGATCTTGTCCGCCAGCTCGCCCGATCCGACCTCGTCGGCCCCTGCTTCCTTGGCGGCCTCGGCCTTGTCGCCCTCGGCGAAGACGACCACGCGGATCGTCTTGCCCAGGCCGTTCGGGAGCGACACCGCGCCGCGGACCAGCTGGTCCGTCTTGCGGGGATCGATGCCGAGCGAGACGGCCAACTCGACGGACTCGTCGAACTTCGGGCCGGGCAGGCTCTTCAAGAGATCGAGCGCTTCGCTCGTCTGGTAGGTCTTCTCGCGGTCGACGCCCTTGAGCGCTGCGACCATCCGCTTGCTGTGCTTGGCCATGCTAGCCCTCCACCTCGATGCCCATCGAGCGAGCGGTGCCCGCGATGATGCGGACCGCGTGTTCGACGTCGCGGGCGTTGAGGTCTTGCATCTTGATGTTCGCGATCTCCTCGAGCTGGGCGCGGTTGACCTTGCCCACGGTCTCGAAGCCGACCATCCCCGACCCCTTCTGCAGCTTCGCCGCTTTCAACAGCAGCACCGAAGCCGGCGGCGACTTCAGGATGAAGTCGAAGGAGCGGTCTTTGTAGACCGAGATCTCGACGGGGATGATGAGCCCCATCTGATCGCGAGTACGGTCGTTGAACTGCTTGACGAACTCAGCGATGTTCACGCCGTGCGAGCCGAGCGCGGGACCGACGGGGGGTGCCGGAGTCGCTTGTCCTGCAGGACACTGCAGTTTGATCTTGCCGGTGACTTCTTTGGCCATCTCAGACGGCCTCCACTTCCCAGTATTCGAGCTCCACGGGGGTAGGACGTCCGAAGATGGTCACGATGACCTTCACGGTGCCCTTGTCAGGATTCACTTCATCCACTGCGCCGTCGAAACCGTCGAAGGCGCCGGACTTGATCTTCACGAGGTCGCCCTTCTGCATGCCGATGTTGACCTGAGGGCGCGCCTCGGCGTCGGACATACGGGACAGAATGGCGGACACTTCGGATTCGGTCAGCGCGGTTGCTTCACCGCGGCTACCGAGGAATTCGCGCATGCCGTTCACCTGCCGGAGGGTGCCGCGCACCTTGTGCGTGCGGACGTCCTCCTCGTCATCGATGTCCGCTTGGATCATCAGATAACCGGGGTACAGCTTGCGGTTCACGGTGCGTTTCTTGCCGTTCTTGAGGTCGGTGACCCGTTCGAAGGGCACGAGGATCTGGGGGACGACGTCCACCAGTCCCGCGATCTTGAGTCGCGTCATCGCGTTGCGCGCGATGCTGTCTTCGCGGCCGGATTGGCAGCGGACGAAGTACCACTTCAAAGCCACGCCTACCCTGCCATCCCGAGCACGTAGCGGCCGACGACGGCGCCGAGGAGCCGGTCGCACAGACCCATGTAGATCATCAGGAAGACGACCGTGGCGATCACGACCATGGAGGCGTTCGTCGCCTCCTGCATCGTGGGCCAGGTGACCTTCCGAAGCTCCGCCTCGGTGTCGATCAGGAGATCGGCACTCTTCGGCTTGTTGAGCCAGATGCTCAGCCCGACGAAGCCCGCGACGAAGGTGACAAAGGAGATCAGGAACGAGATCGACAGCTTGACGCTGACGATCGGGATCACGATCCCGCCGAGCGGCTCCGCGAGGCTCTCCACCCGACCCGAGAGCTCGGAGTGCAGGGTGTAGCACGCGTACAGGAGGAGCATGACCGACGACCAGAAGGCCGCGGTGCGCGCGATGCGTCCCTGTTGAGGCTTGTATGCCATGTGCGTTTCTTGCTCGTGGATGCCGTGTGAGTGGTTCGAACGTAGATGGGAGTCGCGGACGGACCCCCTCCCTCGCGACGCGCGCGAGGCACCGCGTTCAGCTCGACTAGAGCTTCTTCTCCCGGTGCGAGGTGTGCTCGCGGCAGAAGCGGCAGTACTTCTTCTTCTCGAGCTTGTAGGCCGCCTTCAGACGCTTGTGCGTCGTGTAGTTGCGGTTACGGCACTCGGTGCACTCGAGGAAGACGTAGCGTTCTTTGATCTTCATGGTCTTCGGCCAGTCGTGTGCCTCCGCGAGGAGACACGATCACGGCGTGTGAGGAGCGCGGGGGAGAGCGGGACGCCCTCCCCCACACCGATTCGTTCGTCCTACTGGATGATCTTGGTCACGACGCCGGCGCCGACGGTGCGGCCGCCTTCGCGGATGGCGAAGCGCAGCTGCTCGTCCATGGCGATCGGAGTGATCAGTTCGATCTGCAGCTTGAC
>JACKHV010000008.1 GCA_020638835.1 Planctomycetota bacterium
CCGCGCGGTCGACGAGCGCGTCGTCCAGCCCGTAGCGCCGCGCGATGACGAGCGCGGCCGACTCGCCCGGGACGCCGATCACGAGCGTGTAGCAGGGCGCGAGGGTCTCGAGGTCGAACTCGGCGCACGCGTTCTCGACGCGCGGGTGGCGGAAGGCGAACTCCTTCAAGCGGCCGAGGTGCGTGCTGACGAGCGTCGGCACGTCCTTCTCGAGCAAGCGCTCGAGCAAGGCTTCGCCAAGCGCCGCGCCCTCGTCGGGATCCGTTCCGCCGCCCAGCTCGTCGAGCAGCACGAGCACGCGCGGGTTCGCGCGCGCGAGTCCGTCGCAGATGCGCACGAGGTGCGACGAGAAGGTCGAGAGGCTCTGGCTGATCTCTTGTTCGTCGCCGATGTCGGCGGCGATGCCGTCGTAGAACGGGATCGCGCTGCCCTCGGCGCAGGGCACCGGCAGACCGAGCCGCAGCATCAGCGCGAACAGCCCCGCCGTCTTCAGCGCGAGCGTCTTCCCGCCCGTGTTCGGCCCGGTGATGATCAGCATCGAGAACTCGTCGCCGAGGCGCAGGTCGATCGGGACGACGCGCTCGAGCCGTCCCTCGCGCACTTCGCCGATCAAGAGCGGATGCCGCGCCTGGCGCAGCAACATGCCGACCGGCGCGCCGGGGTCGCCGCCGATCTTGGGGACGCGCGCGTCGTACTCGGCCGCGAATCCGATCGAGACCAGCGACAGTTCGAGCCGCCCGAGCAGCTCGCCCGCGCGCTCGAGCGCCGGCGCGTTCGCGCTGATCTCGTGCGACAGCTCGGTGAGGATGCGCGAGAGCTCGCGGCGCTCCTCGACGCGCACTTCGGCGAGCCGGTTCGCGAGCGGGATCACCTCGCGCGGCTCGACGAAGACGCTCTGTTCGCTCTGCGAGCGGTCGTGGACGATGCCCTTCACGCGACCGGAGCTCTTCGCGCGCACCGCGAGGCAGTGGCGGCCGCCGCGCAAGTGCACGCGGCCGTCGGTCAGCACGTTGCGCACGTCGCTGCGGCCCGCGATCTGGCGCAGCGTGCCGTCGATCCTCGACGAGAGGTCGCGCTCCTCGTTGCGCAGCTTCGCGAGCAGCGGTGTCGCCTCGGACATGATCTTGCCGCGCTCGTCGACGACGCGTGCGAGGCGCTCGCGCAGCGCGTTCGTGTCGGGCAACTCCGCGCCGAGCGCGCCGAGCCGCGGCACGTCTCCCGCTCGCCGCTCCAGCCAGTCGCCGAGCCGCTCGATCGCGCCCAGCAGGCCGACGGCGGCCGCCAGCTCGGACTCCTCGAGCCCGCGCTTGTGCGACGCCTCCAGGATCGGCCCGGGATCCGTCAGGCCGCCGAGCGACGGCAGGTCGCCCGCGCGCTCGAGCAGCTGCATCTCGCGCACGCGTTCGAGCGCGTCGCGCGCGTCCGATTCCTCGAGCGGCGCCAGCTCGCGCACGGCACGACGCCCCAGGCTCGACTGCACGAAGTCCTCGAGCAGCAGCAGCAGGGCGTCCAATTCGAGCGCGCGGGCGGCGAAGGCCGTCCGCGCGCGGTCTCGGGTCTCGGCGTTCATCGGGGCGGTCGGACGGCGAAGATCCGGATGCGCAGCGGATCGCGCAGCGTGCGCGCGCGGTCGATCAGTCCGATGCGCTCCTCGGTCCAGCCCAGATCGTCGCACAAACGCCGCTGCAGAGGGCGCATGAACCCGCGCCCCTCGCGCTGGTTGAAGTCGACGGGATCGCTCATCAGGATCACGTCGAACTGGTTCGCCCACTCGGCCAGGTCGTCGTTCGTCCACTCGCCGTAGCCGAGGTTCCCGCGGAACTCGAGGTCGACGGGCTGGTGCGCGTCGCGCAGGAAGCGCGCGGGCGAGCCGCCGTTCTCGAGCAGACCGAGGTGCAGCGCGGCCGGCGAGTACTCCGAGGAGATGCCGAGCCAGCCGACGCTCTCGTTCGGCTTCACGGCGCCGGCGATCAACGCGTCGAGTTCCTCGCGCTCCTCGCGACGCAGCGCGGGACGCTTGGGGACCTGGCGGTCGCGGCCGAGCTCGGAGAAGGTTGCGAAGACCTCCTGCTGGTAGGCGGCGAGCTTCTCGTCCTCCTGCAGCATCCCGAAGCGGTCGGCGAGCCGCACCACGTCGGACGTCGGGTGGATCGCGACGCCGACGCCGAGCGCGACCAGGATCCCCGCCGCGACGAAGCGCTGACGCGGCAGGCAGCGCGCGATCCCGAGCGCGGCGAGCGGCCAGAGGCTGACGCCGAGCGGCAGCCAGAAGCGCTTCCAGGAAGAAGGGGTGGAGCCAGATCGGCACGAAGGTCGCCGCGAGCGTGAGCCACAGCACGCGCGAGCCGCGCAGGGCCGCGCCGAGCCCGGCGAGCGCGCCGAAGCACTGCAAGGCGAACGCGCGCAGCGTAATCGTGAAGAAGCAGGAGAGGTAGAGGAAGCGCAGCTCGTCGCTCTGCCCGTTGCCGCTCTGGTTGCCGGAGATGAACTCGCGGAAGGCCTCGCGGTGCTCCGCCGCGGTCTCGAAGCCGTGCGGCAGCGGCGCGATGAACCACCAGAAGCCGACGATCGCCGGCAGCATCAGGAGGTGCGCGGTGCGACGCACGAAGAAGCGGCCGCGGCCGGCGCGCCACTCGACGAGGCCCTCGATCAGCCAGTCGATGCCGCAGCCGAGCGCGAGCAGCAGGCAGTAGTTGAACTTGGTGAAGAAGGCGAGCACGAACCAGGCGCCGGCGCGTCGTTCGCGAACCAGGCGGCCTTCTTCGCCGAGGTACGCGCCGCGTCGCAGCCAACCGCGCATGGCGAGCGCGCCGGTCAGTACGAAGGGCGCCTCGAGGAACAGGCTGGAGCCGAGCGCGAGCCCCATCGGGCTGGCGGCCGCGAAGGCGAGCGCGAGCCACGGCACCCAGACCTCGCCGCGCCGCGGAGTGTCGTCCGGTCCGCGAGCGGCACGCGCGAACTCCCGCCCGAGCAGGAAGATCGCCAACAGGGCCAGGCACCACACCGCGACCGCGCTGCGCCGCGCGACGTCCTCCGAGATGCCGAAGAGGAACTGCGGCACCGCGAGCATCGCGGGGAAGACGATCGGATAGCGGTCCGAGTCGTGCACCGCCGCCATCGCGGCCGCAGGGCGGATCGCCTCGGTCGAGAGCACGAGCCGCGCGGCCGGCAGCTCGGCGTGCATCGCCTCGTCCCAGCCCCAACTCAGCTCGTCCGTGAAGCCGAAGCCCCAGTACAGCGCGAGCGCGGCGCAGATCGCGAGCGCCCACCAGATCTGGCGAGCCGCGGGAGCGGGGTGGGCCTCGGGCATGCGCCCTGTGTACCGGCCGCGTCGCTCGCTCACAAGGCGCGAAGGCGCGTCGGAGTCGCCGGGCATCGTTCTTTCCTGATCCTTGGTCGCGCCGACGTGGATCTGCCGGCGGGCTCGGTTGCTACACTCTCGCGCTTCCACGAGGCCCACGAGAACCGACAGCACGCCATGAAGATTCGCAGGAACCACGGACGTTTCGAGACCCGCGCGATCCACGCCGGCCAGGAGTCCGATCCGCAGAACGGCGCCGTGATGACGCCGGTCTACCTGACCAGCACCTTCGAGCAGGACGCGCCCGCCAAGCCGCGCGACGGCTACGAGTACTCGCGCACGAAGAACCCGACGCGCCTCAGCCTGGAGGAGAACATCGCCAGCCTCGAGGGCGGCAACTGGGGCCTCTGCTTCGCGTCGGGGCTCTCGGCGACGAACGCGCTGCTCGACCGCCTCGTTCCCGGCGACAGCGTCGTCTGCGGCAACGACCTCTACGGCGGCACCTACCGCATCTTCAAGAAGGTCTTCGAGCGCTACGGCATCGAGTTCCGCATGGTCGACGCGACGGACCCGACCAAGGTCGCCGCGGCGATGGACGGGACGACGAAGTACGTCTACCTCGAGACGCCGACGAACCCGCTGCTGCGCCTGAATGACATTTCGCACATCGCGAAGATCGCGCACTCGGGCGGCGCGCTGCTGATCGTCGACAACACCTTCGCGACGCCCTACCTGCAGCAACCGCTGGAACTCGGCGCCGACGTCGTGCTGCACTCGATGACGAAGTACCTGGGCGGACACTCGGACGTCGTCGCGGGCGCGCTCGTCGGCAAGGACGAGAAGCTGTTCGACGACTTCGCCTTCTTCCAGAACAGCTGCGGCGGCGGCCTCGACCCGATGTCGAGCTTCCTCGTGATGCGCGGCATCAAGACGCTCGCCGTGCGCCTCGACCGCCACTGCGCGAACGCGCTGAAGGTCGCCCAGTACCTCGAGTCGCACGACCTCGTCGACCGCGTGATCTACCCCGGCCTCTCCTCGCACCCGCAGCACGAGCTCGCCAAGCGCCAGATGAAGGGCTTCGGCGGCATGGTCTCGGTCGAGCTGAAGGGCGGCGTCGCGGCCGGTGAAGCGGCGGCCTGCGCCACGAAGGTGTTCACGCTGGCCGAGTCGCTCGGCGGCGTCGAGTCCTTGATCGAGACGCCTCCGTCGATGACGCACGCCTCGATCCCGCCGGCGGAGCGCCACGCCGCCGGCCTCGCGGACGGCTTGGTGCGACTTTCGGTCGGCATCGAGCACGAGGACGACCTGATCGCGGACCTGGCGCAGGCGCTCGAGGCGGCGCGCAAGGCCGTGACCGCGAAGGTCTGAACCTTCCCTCCCCCGAACGAACGGCGCCGCGGCCCATCGGGCAGCGGCGCCGTTCTCGTGCGGGGTGCCCTCGATCAGAAGGGCGAGTTCGTGTTCGACGGCGGCGGCTTGGGCGGCGGCGTCTGTTGCGCGACTTCGCGCTTCGGCGACTCGGGCTGGGCCTGCATCGGTTCTTCCGGCGGCTCCTCGTCGCAGACGCGTTCGCGCATCATGCGGCCGACCTTGAACTTCACGACGCGCTTGGCGGGCACGCGGACCTTCTCGAGCGTGCGCGGGTTCTGGGCCCAGCGCGCCGCGCGCTCCCGCACCTCGAAGACGCCGAACTCGCGGAACTCGAGGCGGTTGCCGCGCGCGAGCTCGTCGATGATGTCGTCGAGGAACTGCTGCAGGACTTCCTTGACCACCACCTTGGTCTGTCCGGTGCTCTCGGCGATCCGATTGACCAGTTCCTTCTTGGTGATGGTGAGGTTTTCGCGCATGCGTGCAGGGAGGGGGTTGGAGCCTGCCGGGGGGGAGCCCTGCGCCGAGAGGGGGTCGGCGGGGCGCCGGGCGCGGGGGGGCAGCCCTTCGGGCTCGCGTTCCGCTCGGCGGGCCTCTGAGTATGGATTGCGGCATCTTGCCGTCAAGTAAGAACTTGCGGCGACCGGGCAGGACCGCGGGGAGCTCAGGGAGCGTCGGGCGGCGGCTCCTCGAGCAGGAAGGTGACCGGCCCATCGTTGGTCAGTTCGACCTCCATCATGGCCCCGAAGACCCCCGTCTCGACCCGCAGGCCGAGGCTCCGGAGGCGGCCCACGAAGTGCTCGTAGAGCTCCTCGGCGAGGGCGGGAGGCGCCGCGCGGTCGAAGGACGGCCGCCTCCCCTTCCGGCCGTCGGCAGCGAGCGTGAACTGGCTGACGACGAGCACCTCGCCGCCCTGGTCGAGCAGGCTCTCGTTCATGCGCCCCTCCGCGTCGCGGAAGAAGCGGAAGCGCGCGACGCGGTCCGCCAGGCGCTCGGCTTCGCCCTCGGCGTCCCCCTTCATCACGCCGAGCAGCACGAGCGCGCCCGGTCCGCACGACCCGACGACGGCTCCGTCGACGCGCACGGCGGCGCGCGAGACGCGTTGGACGACGGCCTTCACGACTCCGTCGCGGCGAGCTGCCGCTCGAGCCGTCCGATGTGCACTTCGGCGCGCGTGCGCTGCAGCACGGCGCCGAGGTCCTTCTGCTGACGCGAGAGCTCGAGCGCGAGTCGCCACGCCTTCAGCGCGCGACGCGGATCGCCGAAGTGGCGCTCGATCAGCAGCGCTTCCTGCACGACCGGCAGCAGCGCTTGCGGATCCTCGTCGCGCGCGAGGTTGATCGCCTCGAGCGCGTCGAGGTACTCGCCGCGCGCTTCGCAGACGGCCGCCAGCGCGGTGAAGCGACGCACGGGATCGACGCTCGAGTCCTCGAGCTGGTCGATCAGGCGCAGCGCGCGGTTCGACTCGCCTTCCTGCACGAGCAGCAGCGCCAGGTCGAGGCGCGCGGCGTCGCGCACGCCGGGCTCGACCGTCGGATCGTCGCCGGCGAGCGCGATCCAGCTCGACAGCTCGTCGATCGCGGCGTCACGACTGCCGGCCTCGGCCTGGATCCACGCCGAGAGTCGCAACGCCTGCAGATGGCGCGGATTCAGCTCGAGGCAGCGCTGCAGCGCCTCGCGCGCGTCCTTCCAGCGCCCGAGCAGCACCGAGACGTGCGCGCGCCCGTACCAGGCCCACGGATCGAGCGGATCGGCCTCGACGGCGCGGTCCAGGAGGTGCAACGCCGCCGGTGCGTCGTCCTCGATGCGCGCGGCGAGCACGAGGTCCGTCGCCGTTCCGCTCTCCTCGGCGCGGTCGCGGTAGCTCTCGCGCAGGTCGGTGAGCGGGTCGGGCGTCTCGGTGTCGCCCGCGGCGCGGAGGAACTCGGCGCGCTCCTGCGCGACGGCCAGCTCGGCCTCCTGCAACCAGCGCTGCAGCAGGAACACGTCACGCCGCCGCGTCGCGATCACGCGCAGCGCGTCGCGCGCCGGTTCCGCGCGGCCGGCTTCGAGGTCGCCGATCGCCGCGACGAGCCGATCCAGGTCGGGACCCGTCAGCTCGGGTTCCGCGCGCCACGCTGCCTCGTAGTCCGGGCCGCCCGAGGTCGACCCGCAAGCCGCCGCGCCGAGCGCGACGAGCAGCAGCGCGCCGAGCCTCACTGCGGCTCCGCCCCCGTCAACTCGATGGACTGACGCTCGACGGCGTCCTGGCCGTCGCGCTTGTAGTAGACGCGTCCGACGGCCTGCACCTTCACGCGCACGTCGCCCGGGCGCTCGAGGATCGTCAAGCGACGGACCGCGACGAGCTGCATCGAGTCGAGGTGCGAGCGGATCTCGACCTCTGAGTTCGGGTCGACGAGCTCGACGATCTGCTGGAAGCCGTCGGGGGTCGTCTCGACCAGCTGGCGGTGGTGCGGTTCGACGACGCGCGTCGCGATGTGCTCGAGCAGTCCCTTCGGCCCCTCGACGCGGATCTCGTCCGCGATCAAGAGAGCGCCGCGCGTGAAGCTCGGCGTCCACGGGATGATCAGGTCCTCGGCCGAGATCGGCTCGCCGTTCGGGGAGGAACTCGTGTTCCCCTCGGTCGAGCCGGTCGAGCCGCAGGCGACGAGGAACAGGGAGAGGCAGGCGAGGAGCGGTGCGCGCATGGTCGAGGAGCTTCGGGCCGGTGGAACGCCGAGAGTGTCGGCACTCGCGCGCCTCACCTCAAGCCGCAGGCGGCCAAGCAGCGGTCGCGCACGGCCCGCGCGCGGGAACGCGCCTTCTCGGCGCCGCTCTTCAGGACGGCTTCGATGCGCTCGGGGTGCGCGAGCCACTCCTCGCGGGCCGCGCGGCCTGCGGCGAAGTGGTCCTCGATCGCCTCGATCAGGCGCACCTTCAGGTGTCCGTAGCCGGGGGCGCCTTCTCCGCCGGTGCGCACGCGTTGCTTCCAGTCCTCGAGCTCGGTCGGCTCCAGGAACAGCTCCAGGAAGTCGAACAGCAGCAGCCCCGCGGGGTCCTTCGGCTCCTCCGGCGGGCGGCTGTCGGTCGGGATGCGGCCGACGGCCTTCTTGAGCGGCTTGCCCGACTCGAACATCCACAGGTCGTTCCCGTAGCTCTTGCTCATCTTCTCGCCGTCGAGCCCGGGGACCTTCGCGAAGCGCTCTTCGCCGGCCAGGCGGTACTCGGGGCGCTTGAAGCAGCCTTCGCCGTAGGCCGCGTTGAAGTAGCCCGCCATGTCCTGCGTCATCTCGACGTGCTGCACCTGGTCCTTGCCGACCGGCACGATGTCCGAGTCGTAGGCCAGGATGTCCGCCGCCATCAGCACGGGGTAGGTGAACAGGCCGACGTTGGGCTTGATGCCGCGCGCCGTCTTGTCCTTGTAGCTGTGCGCCCGCTCGAGGAGCCCCATGCCGGTGACGCACGAGAGCAGCCACGAGATCTCGGTGACCTCCGGGACGTCGGACTGGCGGAAGAGGATCGCGCGCTCGGGGTCGAGGCCCATCGCGAGGTACGACACCGCCGTCTCGCGCACCTGATCGCGCAGCGCCTGCGGGTCGCGGCAGGTCGTCAGCGAGTGGTAGTCGGCGATGAAGTAGAAGTGCTCGCCCGGCTCCTCGAGCGACGCGACGTGCTGCCGGATCGCCCCGAAGTAGTTGCCGAGGTGCAGGAGGCCGCTGGGCTGGATACCGCTGAGGAAGGTCTTCATGGCTCGTTCCCGGCGACGCGCGCGCGGGCGGGCGGAGACCCTAACCGCGTGCGCACAGGCTGTCCAACGCGGTTGTTTCCGAGGCTCCGGCCCCCGACAATGCCGCGCTCGCATGCCGTCCGCAGCCTTCCGCCCTGCTCCCTCGAAGACGCTTCCCGGAACCCGCCACAGCCCGCGGTTCCGGCGGTCCGCGGCGGCCCTCCTGTGCGCGCTCGCGGGCGCCGCCTCGACCGGCTGCGCCTCCTTCGAGGAGGACCGCTACATCGCGCCGCTCTACAGCGAGCACTCGACGGCCGGCGGCGGGCGCCAGATCGAGGCGCTCGGCGGGATGATGATCCAGCGCCGCGACGAGCTCGACGGGCCGGTGCGCTTCGCCGGCGTGCGGCCGGTCTACATCCAGGAGAAGCCCGAAGGACAACCGCGCGTCACGGACTTCCTCACGCCGCTCGGCCGCGCCTACGAGTCGGAGAACGAGTACACCTGGGCGTTCTTCCCCGTCGCGCGCTTCAGCCGCCAGCGCGACCCCGTGGAAGGGACGCGCTGGTCGTTCCTCTCGCTGCCGGGCATCTACTTCGCCGGCTACCCCGACGGGCGGATGTCGCGCGCGTGGTTCCCGTTCGCCGGGCGCGTCCAGGGCTTCATGACCTGGGACGACCTGCTGTTCGTGCTCTGGCCGATCTTCATCCGCTCGACGCACGGCAGCTACACGAACTACCACGTGCTCTTCCCCGTCGTGTCGTGGACGCGCGGCGAGGGCGCGAGCGGCTGGCGCATCTGGCCGATCTACGGCGAGAAGCACCTCGACGACATCGCGGACCGCTGGTTCTTCCTCTGGCCGTTCTTCCAGAACCAGAAGAACAACCTGAAGTCGGACGAGCCGTACCACGAGAAGCACTGGATGCTCTGGCCGCTGTTCGGCGTCACGCGGCAGGGCACGCGCGTCTCGTACATGTTCCTGTGGCCGTTCTTCGGCTACGCGCACGACCCGCGCACCGGCTTCTGGGCCTACGACGGGCCCTGGCCGATCGTGCGCATCCAGCGCACCGGTGAGGAGCACGGCATCCACCGCACGCGCTTCTGGCCGCTCTACTCGAACTACCAGTACGACAAGGAAGGCGTGCACTCGCGCTGGTGGCTGTGGCCGTTCTTCAACGTGCGCGACGAGACGCACTTCGACGGCGAGAAGCACACGAAGATCGTGCTGCCCTTCTACCACCACTACGAGCGCACGTCGGAGTACGGCGGCCCCACCGAGTACTGGAAGATCTGGCCGTTCTACCAGTCGGACGAGAACGCGACGGGCAAGCGTTGGTCGACGCCGGCGATCAACCCGCTGTGGCGCTTCCCGCGCGTCGAGCGCCAGTGGGAGTGGACCTACCAACTCTTCACCAAGGCGACGGACGGCGACAAGGTGCGCGAGCGGGCCTGGCTCGGCCTCTACCGCCGCGAGAAGGACGCGGACGAGGACCGCAAGTACCTCTCCGTGCTCTGGTCGAATCGTCGCTACACGCAGGGCGGCGAGCCGATCTCCGAGACGTCGCTGCTTTTCGGCTTCCTGCGCTGGCGCAGTCGCCCGTCCGATTCCCTAGAGTTGCTGTGGCCGGCCTTCCCCGGACCCGGTTGGCCGATCGCGCGCGAGACGGCCCCCGCGATCCCCGAGCTGCTGGCGCGCCCCGAGGAACCGACCCAGTGATCGCCTTCACCCGCATGCTGCGTGACTTCTGCGCCGAGACCGGCTTCCGCGCCGCGCTGCTCGCGCAGGCCTTCGCGCGCGTCGGCGCGATCCCGGCGCGGCGCAAGATGATCGCCGACCAGATGGTCTCGTCGGGGCTCGGCGTGCTGCACGTCGTGCTGCTCGTGGGCCTCTTCATGGGCATGATCGTGTCGCTGCAGACCGGCATCGAGCTGGCCCGCATCGGCCAGCAGGACCAGATCGGCACGATCGTCGCGATCTCGATGGCGCGCGAGATGGGCCCGTTCATCACGGCGACGATCCTCGCCGCGACGGTCGGCTCGTCGATCGCCGCCGAGATCGGCACGATGGCGGTCAGCGAGGAACTCGCCGCGCTCGAGGTGCTCTCGATCGACCGCGTCAAGCTGCTCGTGCTGCCGCGCCTCGTGGCGCTCGCGCTGATGTGCCCCTTGCTCACCGTCGTCTGCGACGCGATCGGCATCGTCGGCGGCGGGCTCGTCGCGCAGTCGCAGCTGCACGTCGGCTCGCAGCTCTACTTCGACTCGGCCTTCGAGGCGCTGCGCGACCTCGGACAGACCATCGCGCTGCCGAAGGACGTCTTCGCCGGCCTGACGAAGTCGTTCGTCTTCGGCCTGATCATCGCCTCGATCGCCTGCTCGCAGGGCCTGCAGGCGAAGGGCGGCGCGCTCGGCGTCGGACACGCCACGCGCGGCGCCGTGCGCGACTCGATCATCGCCGTGATCGTCTCCAACTACTTCATGACCTGGTTCATGTACCGGGGCTGACGGATGGCTGCGACCGAGCAAGCGTCGGACGAAGTGGTCATCCGACTCGTCGACGTGCACAAGGCCTTCGGCGCGCAGAAGGTGCTGCAAGGGCTGTCGTTCGACGTGCACCGCGGCACGACGCTCGGCGTCATGGGCCCGTCCGGCACCGGCAAGTCCGTGCTGCTGCGACACGTGATCGGCCTGATGCACCAGGACTCGGGGCAGGTGCTGGTCAACGGCGAGGAAGTCTCCACGCTGCACCGCAAGGAACTCGCCGCGATGCGCCGGCACATGGGCTACCTGTTCCAGGAAGGCGCGCTGATCAACTGGCTGACGGTCGCCGAGAACATCGCCCTGCCGCTGCGCGAGAACACCAAGCTGCCGAACGCCGAGATCCTCGACCTCGTGCACGCGAAGCTCGAGCTGGTCGGCATCCCCGACGCCGGCGAGAAGTTGCCGTCGCAGATCTCCGGCGGCATGAAGAAGCGCGTCGGCCTCGCGCGCGCCCTGGTCACCGACCCCGAGATCATCCTCTACGACGAACCGAACGCGGGACTCGACCCCGAGATCTCCCGCGCGATCAACCAGCTGATGCGCGAGCTCGCCGACCGGCTGCAGGTGACGTCGATCGTCGTCGAGCACCGCGTCGAGTGCATCCGCGCGGTCTGTGACGAGGTTCTGTTCCTCGACCAAGGTCGCGCCGTCGTCCAGGCGAAGCCCGCGGACTTCTTCGCCAGCGACCACCCGCGCCTGCGCCAGTTCCTCGGTCCCGAAGCCGTGCGCTCCACCTCATGAAGAGCAACCAACAACACTTCCTGCTCGGACTCTTCTTCGTCGTCGTGCTCGGCCTGCTCGGCTACTTCACGCTCTTCATGAGCGAGGTGCCGTGGCTGTCCGACCGGCAGGTGATCTCGATCTTCTTCCCCGAGGCACACGGCTTGCGCAAGGGCGACGCCGTGCTCGTCGCCGGCGTGCGCTGGGGTCGCGTCGAGGAACTGACCTTCGACCCGACCGCGCCCGAGGATCGCCGCATCGTGGTCGTGATCAGCCTCGACGAACCGGTACAGCTGCGCGAAGGACACGAGATCGTGATCGCCGACGCGACGATGCTCGGCGGGCGCAACCTAGAGATCGACCCCGGCCCTCCGGACGGCGCGCCGACCGACATGCAGGGCGAGTTGTTCGGCACCGTCGGCTTCAACGCCTTCGACGCGATCGGCGAGCTGGTGCGCGAGAACTCGGGCAGTGTCGAAGAGACGCTGACGTCGATCCGCAACCTCGTCACCGGCGTCGAGGAAGGCCGCGGCGTGCTCGGTCCGCTGTTCACCGACGACGCGCTCGGCCAGACGCTGCGCGACGGCGTCGCCTCGGCGCAGTCGTCCTTCGACAACATCGACGCGATCACGAAAGACCTGCGCGAGGGCAAGGGCACGCTCGGCCGCCTGCTCGCCGAGGACTCGGTCTACGTCGAGCTCGAGAAGATCTCGACCGACCTCTCCGCCCTGCTCGCCGACGGCCGGCAGGTCATGTCCGACGTCCGCAACGGCAACGGCACCGTCCACCGCGTGATCTACGACGAGGAACTCTCGAACGACGTCGCCGAGGCCGTCGAGAACCTGCGCTCGATCACCGACTCGATCAACAAGGGCGAGGGCACGATCGGCAAGCTGGTCAACGACCCGACCCTCTACGACGACCTCTCCGAGACCGTCGCGCGCGTCGCCCGCGGCGAAGGCACCCTCGGCAAGCTCTTCACCGAGGAACAGGTCTACGACGACCTCTCGCGCATCTCGGCCGACGTCGCCGACATCGTCCGCACCATCCGCGAGGGCCGCGGCACCGTCGGTCGCCTCGTCATGGAGGAGAAGGTCTACGACGAGCTCCTGAAAGCCGTCGGCCTACTGACCCGCTCCCTCGAGGAGTACCGCGAGGCCGCGCCGATCGGCACCTTCACGAGCGTGATCTTCGGGGCCTTCTAGGGCGCGGGCGCCGCAAGGCCCTCCCCGGCAGCAGGACCCCACCCGGAAATCCGTGGCGGAGATCCGGGCGGCTCCCGTTCAGCGTGATCCTACCGGAGGCATGGTACGTTCTTCACGTCACAGCGGCCAGAACAACGGGATCAACACCGTCGCCGCGATCGCCAGCAACAGGTTGAGCGGCACGCCGATCCGCAGGTAGTCCGCGAAGCGGTAGCCGCCCGGGCCGAGCACGAGGGTGTTCGTCTGGTAGCCGATCGGCGTCGAGAAGCTCGCGCTCGCGCCGAAGGCCACGGCGATCAAGAGCGGCTTGGGGTCGACGCCGAGCTGCGCGGCCATCCCCAGCACGACGGGCGTCAGCAGCACCGCCGTCGCGTTGTTCGACAGCAGCTCGGTCGTGACGCTCGTGAGCAGGTAGACCGCTCCGATCAACAGCCAGGGGTTCCCGCCCCCCAGCGTCGCGATCAACGACTCCGCCGCGCGGTCGGCGAGGCCCAAGCGGCTGATCGCGAGGCCCAGCGGGATCGTGCCGGCGAGCAGCAGGATCACCTCGGAGTCGATCGCGCGCACGACGTCGCGCACGTCGAGGCAACGCGTCGCGATCATCGCCCCGACGCCCGCCAGCGCGAGCAGGACGATCGGCGCGACGCCGAAGCTCGCGAGGAGCACGACCGCGGCGAGGATTCCGAGCGCGAGCGGCGCCTTCTGCGGGATCGTCATCTGGCGGTCGACGCCCTCGACGAGCAGGAAGTCCCCCTCCTCGTGGATCAGGCGCAGGGCCGCGGGCTCGCCCTGCACGAGCAGCACGTCGCCGGACTGCAGGCGCAGGTTGCGCAGCTGGTACTGGTGCTGCCGACCGAGGCGGCGCAGCGCGAGGACCTGCACGCCGTACTTGCGCGAGAGGCCGAGCTCGCGCACGCGACGCCCCTTGAAGCGCGAGTTCGGCGTCAGCACGGCCTCGGCCATGTGCAGCTCGACGCGCGTCGTCTTCTCGGTCTCGTTGCCGGCTTCGAGCGCCTCGAGCACTTCGTTCTGGTTGCCGTCGAGGTCGCCGGCGAGCAGCGCGTGCAGCACGACGCGGTCGTCGTCGGCCACCGCCGTGCCGCGCTCGATGTCCGGATCGGCGAAGAGGTGGCCGAGCGTGCTGGCGGTCGACTCGACGTAGAGCACGTCGTTCTCCTCGAGCACCATCGTCCGCGCGGGACCGATGATGGGCTGTTCGTCGCGGACGACTTCGAGCACCGTGACGTCGCGGTCGGCGGGGAAGGCCTTTTCGAGCTCCTTGCCGACGTAGCGACTGCCCGCGCGCAGCACGACCTCCGTCACGAAGCGCCCGGGTGCCTGCACCGCGAGCAGCTCGGACAGCGCGGCGCGGTCGGGCAACAACTTCGGCCCCACCAGCAGCACGTAGGTCCCGCCGACGGCCAGGAAGCAGAGCCCCATCGGCGCGAAGTCGAAGATGCCGAAGCCGGGCCCGCCTTCCTTGCGATACAGCGCGTCGACCAAGATGTTCGTCGACGTGCCGAGCAGCGTGCACGTGCCGCCGAGGATCGAGAAGTAGCTGATCGGCAACAGCACCCGCGACGGCGCGAGCTCACGCCGACGCGCCAGGGCCAGCGCGACGGGGATCATCAACGCCACGACCGGCGTGTTGTTCATGAATGCGCTGAACAGCACCGTCGGCAGCGCGAGCAACAGCATCAAGCCGCGCCAACCGCTCGCCTTACCGCGCGACAGGAGCCGCGCCCCGAACTCGACCACGCCGGTCCGCTCCAAGCCGACCGACAACACGAGCATCGCCGCGACCGTCAAGGTCGCCGGACTGGAGAAGCCACTCAGCGCTTCTTCCGGCGTCAGGATGCCGAACAACGCGAGCGCCACGATGATGCCGAGCGCCGTGACCTCGGTCCGCACGAGCTGCGTGACGAAGAGCACCAAGGCGACGGCAAGGATCGCGAGAAGGATAGGCACTTCCATGGTCGGACCCCGAGTGAAGAACGTACCGTGCCGCAACTGATTTGCCCGCGATCGGCTCGCCTGTCCGGCGTTCGCCGGACAGGCAAGCCGATCGCGGGCAAATCAGTTGCGGCACGGTACGTTCTTCACGGCAGCAAGCGCTCGATCCACTTCCCCACCTGGTCCGCCTCGATGTTGAAGCGTTGGCCGACCTTGGCGGACCCCAGGTTGGTCGCAGCCAGGGTCACGGGGATCAGGGCGACGAAGAAGCGGCCGGCCTTGGGTTCGCAGACGGTCAGGCTGATGCCGTCGATGCCGACGGAGCCCTTCTCGATCAGGTAGCGTTCCAGGCCCGGGTCGACCTGGAAGTGGTAGAGCATCCCCCCGTCCCCGGGGTCCTCGATCGCAACCAGCTCCCCGCCGCCGTCGACGTGGCCGGAGACGATGTGGCCCGAGAGGCGGTCGCCGAGGCGCATCGAGCGTTCCAGGTTGACTGGAGTTCCCTCGGCCAAGCGGCCGAACCAGGTGCGGTCGAGCGTCTCCTTCGAGAGTTCGAAGAGCATGTCCGCGCCGGGGGTGCGGGAAGGGACACGGGCGCCCGTTGCAGGGTCCTGGAGGTGGACCACGGTCAGGCAGCAGCCGCAGGTGGCGATCGACTCGCCCACCTCCACGACCCAGTCGGGGCCGGGCGCGGGCAGCAGGATGCGGAGTCCGGACCCCTGGGGCCGGACGGAACGGACGGGGACGCAGGCTTCGATGATGCCGGTGAACACGGGCGATTTTCGGAGTGGGCCGGCGGGGGCGCCGGGAGGGGGCGGGACGGGACGGACGGGAGACTGCTTAATGGGGAAGAGATCCGCGCGGAGCGACGCCTGAGCCTTGACGGGATGGGCCCCCCCTGTCTACCCTGCTGGGCCTTTTCTGGAGAGCGTGCGCCCCGAGACCGCCCCGATCGAACGGGCGGCGATGGGCCGTGGAGGCCCCTCCGGCCGCCGACCATTTCCGACCCCGGACGTTCGCCGCGGACCGCGCATGCCGCTCTTTGCCATTCTGACTTTGTTTCCCGAGGCCCTCGAGCCCTACGCGCGCGCCAGCATCTTGGGGCTCGCGCAGGAGAAGGGCCTCTCCGAGATCCGCTTCTTCGACTTCCGCGACTTCACCAGGGATCGACACCGCACGGTCGACGACCGTCCCTTCGGGGGCGGGCCCGGTATGGTGCTGAAACCCGAACCGATCGTGGACTGCGTCGAGTGGATCGAGGACCGCTACGGCGCCTTCAAGAAGCTGATGCTGTGCCCCGGCGGACGGCCGTTCCGACAGGAAGTCGCGCGCGAGCTGACGACGGAGGATCGCATCATGCTGCTCTGCGGACGCTACGAAGGCTTCGACGAGCGGATCCAGGAGATCTGCGGCTTCGAGCCGCTCTCGGTCGGCGACTACGTGCTCGCCGGCGGTGAGCTGCCGGCGCTCGCGGTCACCGAGGCGGTCGTCAGGCTGCTGCCCGGAGTCTTGGGAGACGAACGATCCGCGCAGGAAGACTCCTTCCGCGAAGCCGACGCGCTCGATCACCCGCACTACACCCGCCCGCGCGTGTTCCGCGGGCTCGAGGTGCCCGACGTGCTGATGCAGGGTGACCATGCGGCGATCGAGAGATGGCGAAAGAACAGTGCACAGGACCGGACCCGCCGCTGGCGACCGGACCTCTGAGAGAACAGTCGGCGACGCGCTCGCCGACCCGCAGACAATCCGCTTCCGAGACTACTTAGAGGCGCCCACCGGCGCCCCCCTTCCACGATGAACGTCATCACCAACCCGCAGGACCGCGAAATCACGGCCCAGGACGGCAAGCTCGGCCTGATCGACAAGATCGAGTACGAGAACGGCAAGAAGATCCTGCCGCCCGTGCGCATCGGCGACACCGTCGAGGTGCACTACCTGATTCGCGAGGGCGAGAAGGAGCGCATCCAGCTCTTCATCGGCCAAGTCATCGCGATCAAGGGCCGCGGCATCCGCCAGAACATCACCGTGCGCCGCATGGTGCAGGGCGAAGGCGTGGAGCGGATCTTCCTCATGCACAGCCCGCGCGTCCACGACGTGACGGTCACCCGGCGCGGCGACGTGCGTCGTTCGAAGCTCTACTACCTCCGCGATCGCGTCGGCAAGTCCACGCGCGTCAAGGAGAAGCTCGGCGAGAAGGCCCGTCGCGACAAGGCGAAGGAACAAGAGGTCCGCTCGGCCATGGCCGCCGCGGGGGACGAAGCGTCCTCCGAGGAAGAAGCGGTCAACGTCTGAGAGCATGGGTCGCCTGAGCCGAACGCTCTGCTCCGAAGGCCCACCATGAACCAGGCCGGAAGCCGGCGTTCCTCCCAACGAGGGATGCCGGCTCCGGCCTTTCGCATATCGAGTCTCCACCACTTCCGCTTCCCCGAGCCGGTTCCCCACCGCCATGCCTGAGAACAACGGTCGCAAGGTCTTCCTCGTCCTTGCCCTACTGATCGGCGCCGCGCTGCTGATCCTCCTTCCCGATCGACCCTTCCGCATGGGTCTCGACCTCGAAGGCGGCACGCGCATCGTCTATTCGGTCGACTTCCAGAAGGCGCTCGACGAAGGGAAGATCAACGCCCAGCAGTTCCAGAACAAGGGCGCGCTGATGGCGGAGACGATCGGGCTCGTGCGCGAGCGCATCGACCCGGACGGCGTGCTCGAGCCGCGCATCTACCCCGAGGGCGAAGAGCGCTTCGTCGTCGAGATCCCCGGCATCGCGAACCTCGCGGAAGTGAAGGCAGACCTGCCGCTCTCGATCGAGCTGCGCAAGGGAGAGCGCCAGCTGCGCGTCTCGGTCGAGCGCCCCGGCGACGACCAGCAGCTGCTCAACTTCCCCGCCGGCGGCGGCGTGATCCGCGTCGGGGACTCGGAACAGATCCGCTACGACAGCCGCATCGGAACGGACTTCGAGGGCCTGCGCCGCGGCGTCGGCGGCACCGTCGACTCCGACCACATTGCGGGTGAGACCGTCCACCTCGTCTCGAACGACCCGATCAAGAGCCGCATCGAGAACCCCGGCTCGCTGAAGTTCTACATCCGCGCGCAGCTCAAAGACTGGCCCGTCGGCACCGACGAGACCACTGCGAAGAGCAACGTCGACAAGTGGATCGAAGCCAACCCGGGCGCCGGCATCAGCGTCTACAACCGCCTCTCCCCCGAGGAAGGCGGCCCGCCGGTCGGCATCGCGTGGTTCCCGATGCGCGAGACCGAGCTCGACCGCGTCAGCGGTCGCACGCTGCAGGATCGCCTCGTTCCGCTCGCCATCCCGAAAGAAGAGTGGAACTTCACCGGCACCGACCTCGAGTACGTCGGCCCCACCTGGGACGACTTCAACCTGCCGGCGATCATGCTGCAGCTGAAGAGCTCGAAGTCACCCGTCTTCAGCGACTTCACCGGTGAACACGTCAACCAGCTGATGGCGATCGTGATCTCCGACGAGATCGCCTCGCTCGCCAACATCCAAGAACGACTCGGTTCCTCCTTCCGCATCACCGGTCAGTTCACGCAGCAGGAAGTCGACAGCACGGTTCAGGTACTGCGCTCCGGCTCGCTGACCTACGACGTGAAGTTCGAGGAAGAGGAACGTGTCGGTCCGACGCTCGGCGAGCAGTACATCAAGCAGGGCGCCATTTCCGTGGTGCTCGCGTTCTCCGTCGTGCTCGTCTTCATGCTCTTCTACTACCGCAAGCTCGGCGTGTTCGCGGCGATCTCGCTGCTCGCGAACCTCCTGCTGCTGATGGGCGCCATGGCGTTCATGCAGGCGACGCTGACGCTCCCCGGCGTGGCGGGCATCATCCTCACCGTCGGTATGGCGGTGGACGCGAACATCCTGATCTACGAACGGATCCGCGAAGAACAGCTGAAGGGCTCGAAGGTCATCCAAGCGACCAAGAGCGGCTTCCAGGCGGCGCTCTCGACGATCGTCGACGCCAACCTGACGACGCTGATCACCGCGATCATCCTCGGCTACGTCGGCACCGGCCCGGTGCGCGGCTTCGCGACGACGCTGTCCGTCGGCATCCTGACGTCGATGTTCTCGGCGCTCGTGATCACGCGACTGCTCGTGGACATGTCGCTGAACAAGTCCTCGCAGCACTTCGGCATGCTGCAGCTGATCGGCCGCACCGAAGTCGCCTTCATGAAGAAGGCCCGCATCGCGATGCCCGTCTCGGGCCTCGTGATCGTCGTCGGCCTCGGCCTGCTCAGCCAGGTGCCCTCCGAGAAGCTGTTCTCGATCGACTTCCTCGGCGGCTCGTCGCTGGTGATCCGCACGGAGAAGCCGCAGCAGACGGACGCCGTGCGCGAGCTCGTCAACCAGATCGAGGGTGCCGTCGGCGAGCACTCCGAAGTCAGCCCGCTGATCGACTCGGGTGACAGCGCGAACGGCTACAAGCAGTTCCGCATCACCTACAAGAACGTCGAAGGCGCTTCGGAGTCGGGTGGCGAGTCCACCACCGAGGGCCTCGTGAAGGAGAAGCTCGCTTCGATCCTGCAACACGGCCCCGTGGTCGTCGAAGTCTCCGGCAGCACGGCCTCCGGACGCCTGTACTTCGAGTACGCCCACCCGGTCGCCGACATCACGGCGATCGTCGAAGGCGTGTCGGGCCTCAGCGAGACCTCCATCACGGAAGTCCCCGGTGAGTTCGGCCTCTACGACTTCACCGCCAAGGTCGAGCCGGGCAACCGCCCGAGCAGCCTGATCACCGGCATCGGACAGGCCTTCGAGGGCCAGAGCGACTCGCAAGGTGACGCGCTGGTACTCGCGCAACCCGTCCCGGAGATCTCCTCCGTCGGCGCGCAGATCGTCGGCGAGCTGCGCGACAACGCGATCCTCGCGATCGTCTTCTCGCTGTTCGCGGTCGTGCTCTACATCCGCATGCGCTTCGCGGAGTACAGCTACGGCATCGCGGCGGTGGTCGCGCTCGTACACGACGTGCTGATCACCCTCGGTGTGCTCGCTGTCGCGATCGACCTCCACATGGTCGCCGCGGAGCTCAGCCTGCCGATGGTCGCGGCCTTCCTGACGATCATCGGTTACTCGCTGAACGACACGATCGTCGTGTTCGACCGCATCCGCGAGAACCGTCCGCGCATGAAGGGCACCTTCGAGGAGATCCTCAACACCTCGATCAACCAGACCCTCTCGCGGACGCTGCTGACCTCGGCCACGACGCTGATGGCGGTGGTCATCCTGTTCGCCTTCAACTACGGCAGCGGCAGCCTCCTGGAAGGCTTCGCCTTCGCCCTGACGATCGGCGTGGTCGTCGGTACCTACTCCTCGATCTTCATCGCCAGCCCGGCGCTGCTCTTCTTCGAGCGCCGCAACGCGAAGCGGAACGCGGCGCACGGTTCCGCCGACTGATCGCGGGGGGCCGCCCCGACGCGCGCGAGCCCCCCGGCAGACGGCTGCCGGGGGGCTCGCTCGTGATCCGGGGGCCTTCGCGCTTCCCCTTCGACCGACTACACTCCCCTCGTGCGGATCCTCCTCGGCTGGCTCATCCTGATCACCTGCGCGGCGCTCGCGGGCTTGATCCAGTCGCGCTTCACCGAGAGCGTGCGGACCGAGCGCGAGAGCCTGCTGCGGGCGCGCGGCGCGCGCACCGGCCCGGACGACGGCTGGTCGCAGGTGATCGTCGGCGCACCGAGCGGCGCCGAGGCGGCGGAGGTCGAGTGGTATCCCCAGGCGGAACCCGTCCCGCCGGAACCCGAGCCGAACTTCGACGACGACTTGGGCGAAGGCAGCGTCCCCGTCCCCGAGCCGGAGGACCGCACCTGGCAGGTGCGCATCAGCTCGGGCATGGTGCTGAGCAAGCTCTGCGCGGAGGCCTACGGGCGCGGCACGCCTTCGATCGTCGACGCCGTCGCGCGCTACAACGGACTCGACGACGCGAACCACTTGTCGGTCGGCGACGTGATCCTGCTGCCGCCCTTCGACGAGCTGACCGACGCGAACGGCGCGCCGCTCACTCGTCCGCGCTGATCGGCACGCGCGGCGACTCGAGGTACTCGCACTCGAGTTCCTTCCCGCCGTCGCGCAACAGGTTGCCCAGCGCGCCGCGGTCGATCCGCGCCCGCATCAGCATGGTCGTGTCCCCCACGACCGACTCTTCCGACACGACGCCGACCTTCTTGATCATGGCGTGCAGGCGGCCGTTCGAGACGGGGAAGCGCAGCTCGACGACGGCCGAGCGCTCGTCGAGTTGCTTGCGCAGCAACTCGTCCAGGCGGTCGATGCCCTCGCCGGTCGCGGCGGAGAGGAAGATCACTTCCTGCTCGACGCCCTGCAGCAAGGTGTGGAGTTCGATGCGGTCCACGACGCGATCGACCTTGTTGAACACGATCGCGTCGGCGCGCGTGTGGTGCGAGAAGCCGGAAAGCACCTTGGTCACCGCCGCCATCTGTTCCGCCGCGTCGGGGTGGCTGGCGTCGACCACGTGCAGCAGGTAGTCCGCGTTGAGCATCTCTTCCAAGGTCGCGTGGAAGGACGCGACCAGGTGGTGCGGCAGGCGGCGCAGGAAGCCGACCGTGTCGGAGAGCAGCACGACGCGACCGTCAGACAGGCGCCACTGACGCGTTCGCGTGTCGAGCGTCGCGAACAGCATGTCCGCGACGAGTTCCTCGGCGCCGGTCAGCTTGTTGAGCAGCGTGGACTTGCCGGCGTTCGTGTACCCGACGAGGCCGACCGTGAAGTGTTCCGAACGCGACTGGACCTCACGCAGCTTGCGGGCTTCGATCTCGGCGAGCTGTTTCTTGAGGTCGGTGATGCGCTTCTTCAGCAGCCGGCGATCGGTCTCGAGCTGCGTCTCGCCGGGACCCCGCGTGCCGATCGCGCCCTCCATCCGCTCGAGGTGCGTCCACATGCGCCGCAGGCGCGGGAACATGTACTCGTTCTGCGCGAGCTCGACCTGCAGCCGCGCTTGGCGGGTCTGCGCACGGCGCGCGAAGATGTCGAGGATCAGCTCGGAGCGGTCGACGATGCGCACCTTCCAGGCCTTCTCGAGGTTGCGCCCCTGCGCCGGCGTCAGGTCGTTGTCGACGACCACGGCGTCGGGCTTGTAGCGCTCGATCTCCTCGGCGACCTCCTCGACCTTGCCGCGCCCCATCAGCGTCGCGGGGTTCGGCTTGTCGCGCTTCTGCACGATGCCGGGGCCGACGACCTCGCCGTCGGCCGCGCGCACGAGGCCGCGGATCTCGGACAGCTCGCCGCCGTACTCGGGCTTCATGCCGTCGAGCAACACGCCGCAGACGAGGACGCGCTCACGCGGCGACTTGGTCGGACTGGGTTCTCTGCTCATCGCGCGGCCGGTTCGGCGCTGTGCACGGCTTCGCGGCTGCGCACCACGCGCGCGACACGGTCGCCCTCGAGGATCGGCGTCAGCACGGTGTGCGCGCGACACTCCTCGCGGGGCTCGGGGAAGTCGGAGCGGTAGTGGACGCCGCGGGACTCTTCGCGGAAGGCCGCGCAAGCGGTGGCGAGCCTGGAGACGCTGAGCATGTTCAACAGTTGGATGGTGCTCGAGTCGCGCTCGGCGAGCTCGTGCACGACGCGCGACCAGAAGCCGAGCTTGTCCGCCGCTTCGGCGAGGCCCGCGGCGCTGCGCTGCACGCCCATCTCGCGCCACATCATCGACTTGAGCGAGTAGGTCAGGTCCTCGACGTTGACGCGGAACGACCGTTGGTCGAGCTCGCGCCGTGGCCGGGGCGCGCCCTGGAAACGACGCAGCACGGGAGCCTCGGCGCGCGCCTCGGCGACGGCCGCGCCCGCGCGGCGACCGAGCACGAGGCCTTCGAGGAGCGAGTTCGAACCCATGCGATTCGCGCCGTGCAGGCCCGTCGCAGCGACCTCCCCCACGGCCCACAGCCCAGGCAAGCTGCTGCGACCGTCGCGATCCACCGCGATGCCGCCGATCTGGTAGTGCGCGCCCGGACGCACCGGGATCGGATCGCGCGCGATGTCGATGCCGAACAGCTCGCACACGCGGCCGATGCCGGGGAACAGCTGGTGCGGATCGCCGTCGATCTCGGAGAGGTCGAGGTAGACGTTCGTGTCGTGCGTCTCGACCATGCGGCGGAACACGGCGCGGCTGACCACGTCGCGCGGCGCGAGCTCCGCCGCCGGGTGGTACTCCGGCATGAAGCGCACGCCGTCCTTGTCGCGCAGGATGCCGCCGGCGCCGCGCACGATCTCGCTGATCAGCACGCGCGCCGCGCCCGCGATGTAGAGGCAGGTCGGGTGGAACTGCACGAACTCGAGGTCGCGCAGCACCGCGCCCGCGCGCGAAGCCATCGCCACGCCGTCACCGGTCGCGACGGGCGGGTTGGTCGTCTCGCGGTAGATCTGTCCCGAGCCGCCGGTCGCGAACAAGACGTCCGGCGCGCAGAAGGCCACCAGGTCGCCGCGCGCGGTGCGCGTCAGCACGCCGGCGGCGCGACCGTCCTCACCGGTGAGGATGTCGATCGCCAGGCTGCCGGCGAAGGTCGTGATGCGATCCTCGGCCTCGACGGCCGCGATCAGCGCGCGCTGGAACTCGATGCCAGTGGCGTCGCCGTGCGCGTGCACGATCCGCGGATGGCTGTGACCGCCTTCGCGCGAGAGCAGGAAGTCCCCGCTCGACTCGCGGTCGAGCTGCGTGCCGATCGCGAGCAGGGCGTTCACCGCCTCGGGACCGCCGCGCACGACCGTCTCGACCGTGTCGACGTCACACAGGCCGCAGCCGACCTCGAGGGTGTCCGCGACGTGCGCCGCGAAGGAGTCCGCCGGATGCAGCACCGCCGCCAGTCCGCCCTGCGCGTAGCGCGTGTTCGACTCGGACAGGTCGGCTTTCGCCAGCAGGGCGACCGTCAGGCCCCGGCGCGCGGCCTCGAGTGCCGCCGTCGACCCCGCGACGCCCCCTCCGAGCACGACGAGGTCGTAGCGGTAGGCGGGCACCTCGCGCGAGTCGAACGCGAGCAGGTACCGGTCGTGGTCGAGCTGGAGCTCCGGCTTCAAGTGCGGATTCGGGGGTCGCCCCCGGCCCTCTCGGCGCGGGGAAGGGCGCAGATTGTAGGGCCTACCGCACGGCCCGCGTCGCGCGCCCGACCGAAATCCGCCCTGGGAGCGCCGAAAGGCCCCGCCGGAGACCCCGGAATGCGCGCCTAGGGCTCCGTGCGAGCCCGGTGATCCCAGTCGCAGGAACCCGAACAAATTCCTACCCGTTCGGGACTTGTTCGGGGCCGGCCGGCCGATAGATTAGGCATCCGTTCGGGAGCGAGGCCAACGCCCACGGACGTCCGACGAGCCACGCGGCCACGACATCACCCGGCTGCCGCCCGTCACCCCGACCCGCGAACCGACCTTCCGACGAATCCCTGTGGCGACCGCACTGGCCGCCGCGCACGAAGGAGCAGCAGCCACATGACGACCTTGATCTACACCGCACGCCACGACGGACCCTCGATCCTCTTCTTCGCGGCGCTGATCGCGGCCACCTTTCTGATCTGAGCGTCCGCGCCTGAGTTGAACGCTCACGCGGAGCGCAGCGCTACGCTGCACCGCGACCTTCCGACGAACACGACTCGAGACTCACGCCGAAGCTTGCACCCGCGCGCCCTCGCGGACACCGTGACCTTCCCGCGGAACGGCGCACAGCAACACGACACCACACCACCCAGGTTCCGACTGTTCCGGCAGCCGACACCGACCGCGAGCCCCGGCGTGGGACTCGAGCCGTCCTCCTCCTCACCGAACGCTTCACGATGAACCAGCGAGCCGCCCTCACGCGACGCCAACACCAGATCCTCGACTACTTGAAGTCGTACACCGAGGAGACGGGCATGGCCCCCACCCTCGAAGAGATCGCGGCGAACTTCGGCGTGAACAAGGTGACGATCTTCGGCCACATCGGCGAGCTGGAACGCAAGGGCGTGATCGAACGGGCGGGCAAGGGCCTCAGCCGCGCGCTGCGCGTGGTCGAGGACGACGCGCCGCGCTCCGCCGCTTCGGTCTCGATCCTGGGGCGCATCGCGGCGGGCTCCCCGATCCAAGCGGTCGAGGATCCCGAGACCCTCGACCTCTGCGACCTGATCCCGAAGGACCGCGACGTCTACGCGCTGCGCGTGAAGGGCGACTCGATGATCGAAGATGCGATCCGGGACGGCGACATCGTCCTCGTCGAGCGCCGCGAGACCGCGCGCAACGGCGAGACCGTGGTGGCCGTCCTCGAGGACGAAGAAGTGACCTTGAAGCGCTTCTACAAGGAAGCCGGACGCATCCGGCTCCAACCAGCCAACTCGAGCATGGGCCCGATCTACGTGGACGACGTGCAGGTGCGCGGCGTGGTGATCGGGGTCCTGCGACAGTTCTGAGAGCACCCAAACTTGTCAGAGAGACGCCAGGACAACTGGCGGAGGCCCGCGTCTCGGGCCTCAACGGGGGATCGCGTCCGGCGATCCCCCGCGCTCTTTGGGTGAGGGTCGGGCGCCGCCTCGGGACGCCCGCGCCGCGGCCGCGGATCGGCGAACGATCGGTTGCGACGGAGAGGATCGTCCCCCGCACCGGATCGAGCTAGGCTGGGGGCCCCTCGACCCCTCGCTCAAGATGCTCCGACCGTTCCACGCCCTGCACCTCCTGCTCGTCGCGTTCGCCCTCTGCGGCTCCACGGCCTCCGCGCGGGCCCGGCAGGCGGAGACCCACCGCCTGCTCGACGCCAAGGGCTTCACCTCGCTGGTCGAGGTGGTCGGCGAGGACTGGGTGCGGCGCGGCGGCGGCTTGCAGATGCAGGGCGGCGGCAACGAGGTCCGCAGCCTGATGCACATCGGCGCGGGCGACTTCGTGATGCGGGCCACGCTGACGATCGAGGAAGTGAAGTCCTCCGGCGCGATCTTCGAGCTCGGCGACAACGTGCTGTGCTTCTCCGACCGACAGGGCGACAGCTCGATCTACGTGCGCGGGCCCGACTTCTGCCCCAACGGCCTCGACAAGCACGTGCTGCCGAACAGCGCGAACCGCACGCCCGAGAAGAAGAGCTTCGAGTTCGTCGTGCGTCGCGACGGCGAAACCCTGCGCCTGCTCCTGGACGACGAGCTGCTCAAGTCGGTCCCGATCGCCAAGGGGCCGCTCGGGCGCGTCGGTTTCCAGCCGCGCCGCTCGCTGATGCGCATCACGGAGTGGACCGTCACCGGCGCCCTCGTCGATCCGACGCGCGACGTCAGCGGTTCGCTGATGAAGCTGCAGCCCGCGATCAACGAGGCGATCGACAAGGGCGTCGCCTTCCTGCTCGAGAAGCAGCAACGCGACGGCTCGTGGGCGCACGAAGGCAAGCGCTACCGCAACGGCCAGACCGCGCTCTGCATGTACACGCTGCTGAAGTGCGGCGTTCCCGCGGAGCACCCCGCGGTGCAGCGCGCGCGCGCCTTTCTCGAGTCGGCGCCGCCTCGCGAGACCTACGCGCTCGCCTGCCAGATGATGGCCTTCGAGGCGACCAAGGACCCGGCGCTGAAGCCCGCGATCGGCGAGCTGCTCGACCAGCTGCTCGAGTGGCAACGGGGCGGCTGGAGCTATCCCTGGGACCACGCGTGGGAGAATTGGCACGAGAAGGAAGGCCTCCTCGACCTCTCGAACACGCAGTACGCGGCCCTCGGCCTGCGCTCCGCCGAGTTCGCCGGCTTCGACGTCCCGGACCGCGCGTGGAAGCGACTGCTGAAGGACGCACTGAACTACCAGACCCCGGTGCAGAAGGTCGACGCGCCGAAGGTCGAGGGTCGCACCACCTCCGGCAAGCGCGAAGTCGCCGGCTTCGGATACCGCCTCGGGCAGGGCGCGACGGGTTCGATGACCACGGCGGGCATCGCGGTCGTGGAGCTCTGCCGCAAGGGCCTCGGCTCCTCCGCGGGCGGCTCGGACGTTCGGAAGATGGACAAGAGCCGCGAGCTGGCGCTGAACTGGCTCGAGATCCACTTCGACGTCGTCGAGAACCCCGGCGCGACCGAGTGGGTCTACTACTACCTCTACGGTCTGGAGCGCGTCGGCGCGCTCCTGGGGCTCGAGCTGATCGGCTCGCACCCGTGGTACTTCGAAGGGGCCAAGCGCTTGGTGAAGGTGCAGCGCGACGACGGCTCCTGGTCGCAGCGCAACGAAGAGGCCGACACCTGCTTCGCGCTGCTGTTCCTCGAGCGCGCCACCTTCCGCGGCACGGGTCCCGAATCCGCGCCCCCGGAGGACCTCTACGTCGCGGAGGACCACGACGCGGACGTGCGCTTCCGGGCGTCGGGTAGCGGACGTATCGCCGTCTGGTTGACGGGCTTCTCGGACGAGGTGCGCGAGGACTACGGCGTACAGCGAGGCGCACGGCGCGACATCTTCCTGCAGGCGGTCGAGTACCTGCTCGACGGACAGCTCGTCGAGCGCGTCAAGTGCAACCCGAAGAGCGCCTGGAGCGGCGAAGGTCACGCGGTGCGACTCGACGTCCCCGCCGCCGGTGATCACCGCCTCGAGATCCGCGTCACGCTGGCGCTACCCGAAGGAGCTGATCCGCTCTCCACCGAGCCGGTCGTGCTCGACGGCGACGAACTCCCCTTCACGGTCGCGGCGGGGCTCGAGCCGTGGATGCTGCCCTTGGCCGCCGCGAGCGGCTCCACGCTGCTCGCCGAGCTCGGCTGTGTCGCGACGGCGAGCTGCTCGCACGACGACACGCGCGGGCCGGAGAACGTGCTCGACGGACTGCAGAGCAGCGCGTGGCTGTGCAAGACGGGCACGGGCGAACAGCTGCTGCGCCTCGACTTCAAGAAACCGCTGCGCGCGAAGACGCTCGTGCTGCAGCAGGCCGGGACGCGTCCTCGAGACCGCTTCTCCTACGACCCGATCGTCCGCGTCGAGTTGCGCTTCCCCGGGACGAAGACCTCGCCGCTCCAGGCGAGCCTCCCCGAAGACGCGTACCTCCCCGGCTTCATCGAGCTCCCGGCGGACCTCGCGCTGCGGCAGATCGAGATCGTCGTCCTCGAGACGATCGACGGCGGCAGCGCCGACGGTCTCGCGGGCTTCGCCGAGGTCGGCTTCCTCTCGAGCGAGGACTGACGCGCGCCGCACGCGATCAGCCGCCGGTCTCGGTCAGCAGGCGGCCGATGTCGAGGTCGCTGCCCACCAGCACGAGCGTCTCGCCGCTACGCAGCTCGCGACCGGGGTCGGGCACCGGGTCGAACTCGAGCCCCCCCGCGCCCTTCTCCTTCGGGCGCTTGATGCCGACGACGTTCAGCCGGTAGCGGGAGCGCAGGTCGACCTTCTGCAGGTCCTTGCCGACGAGCGACGCGGGCATCGGGATCTCCGCCAGGCTGAAGCCTTCGGCGAGCGCGAAGTAATCGGCGACGCTGGGGATCAGGAGTCCCTGCACGAGTCGACGCGCTGCGGCTTCTTCCGGGCGCAGCACCTCGTGGGCTCCTACCTCCTTGAGGATCTCGGCGTGCGTCGGCGTGACGGCCCGCGCCACGATGCGTGGGACGCCGAGCTTCGCGGCGTGCACCACGGTGAGGACCTGCGCTTCGAAGTTGTGGCCGATCGCCGCAATGAACACGTCCGCGTCGGCGATTCCGTGCGCCGCCAACGCGGCCTTCTTCGAGGCGTCGAGGCAAACGGCGAGGCTCACCTCGTTCTTGATCGACTCGACGAGCGACATCTCGCGGTCGATCGCGATGACCTCGACGTCGTGTTCCGCCAGCGACAGGGCCGCGGCGTATCCGAATTCTCCAAGTCCGACGACGACACAGTTCATGACGACTCCAACTCGATCTCAGCCGACGACGAGATCCTCTTCGGGGTACTGGTAGTCCTCGTGGGCACCGCGCGCACGGAAGACGGAGAGCACGAGCGCGAGCGGGCCGACACGACCGACGAACATCGCGGCGCACAGAGTAACGAGTCCGAGGGGGCTGAAGCTCGCCACGGTCGTGGTTGCCAGCCCCACCGTGCTCAGGGCGGAGATGGCGACGAAGCAGCGGTCGCGGAACGGGATACCAGGGTCGGTGATCGAGAGCGTGAAGATCACCGTGCCCGCCGCCATCACATAGAGCGTGAACACGCTGATCGCGCTGCGCACGATCACGCGCGGCAAGCTGCGGCCCATGACCTCCACGCCCGGCCGACCCGTCGCCATCGCGCGCAGGGTGATCATCAGCACGGCGAAGGTCACGGTCTTGATGCCGCCACCGGTCGAGATCGGCCCGGCGCCGACAGCCATCAACCCGATCATCAGCACCATCGTCGCGTCGGAAAGCTGGTCCATCGGCACGGTGTTGAAGCCGGCCGTGCGGGTCGTCACGGACTGGAAGGCGGAGGCGAGCGCGGACTCGGACCAGCTGCTCGAGCCCAGCACACCGCCCGACTCGAGCAGCCAGAAGCCGACGAAGCCGATCAGCACCAAGGCCGCGGTCATCCACAGCGAGAGCTGCGTCTGCAGCGAGAGCCGCTTCTTTCCGCGCGTGCCACGGAGGCGCTGGAAGACGCTCCAGTTCTTCAGCCAAGGGAGGCGTGAGACGCGCTGCGTGATGAGCTCGCGCGTCACGGGCATCCCCAGGCCGCCGAGCAGGATCAAACACATGACGACGGCGTTGACGCCGAAGGAACCGCGCATGCCTTCGAGGCTGTCGCCGTGGAGCGCGAAGCCCGCGTTGCAGAAGGCGGAGACGGCGTGGAAGACTCCGTGGAAGAGGCGCTCCAGCGGCGTGAGGCTGTCGGCAGGGAGGAAGCTGTAGAGCAGCGCCGCCCCGACCCCCTCGATCAGCAGCATCCAGAGCACGACCTGCCAGACGAAGCGCCGCGCTTCGACGAGCGTGCTGGAGTTGGTGAGGTCGCGCAGCGCGACGGTCTGCGGCACCGAGAAGCTCTTCGTCGCGAGCACCGAGCCGAAGGCCACGAAGGTGATCACGCCGAGGCCGCCGACCTGGAACAGCACGAGGATCACGACCTGCCCGAGGCTCGAGAAGTCCGCCCCCGTGTCGCGGACCGAGAGCCCCGTCACGCACGACGCGCTCGTGGAGGTGAAGAAGGCCTCGAGCAAGGTGATCGGGTTCCGGCCCTGCTCCGCGCAACCCGGTAGCCAGAGCAGCACCGTGCCGAGCAGGATCAGTGCGGCGAAGGAACCGACGAAGAGGTACTCGGAAGGCAGCCGCGAGGCGAGCAGGTGTTCCTGCGCGGCGAGCGTGCGGAGCACGATGTTCAGCAGCAGGAAGATCTGCACCAGGGCGAGCATCAGCTTCGCCACCGAGCGCAGGTGGATGAAGCCCAGGAACTCGGCGAGGTTCTCGTCCGTGCCGAAGATGGCGATGGCGACGACGGTGAGCCCGAACAGGAGCATCAGCGAGAACTCGAGCCAGCGCGTACGCATCGCCATCCAGCGGCCGGAACTGCGGAACAGGATCAACGCCAGGTCGACGCCGAACACGGCCGCCAGCCCGAAGTCGATGCGCTCCAGCAGCAGGTCCCCCCGGTCGTCGAGCTGGAAGCCGTACTCGAGTACGAGGGTGGCGAGCGCGACGAGCGCGACGAACACCATCAAACCTCGCGGAAGGCCGCGGGGGCGTTCGATCGAGCTGGAGGGGGTCGGCATGCGATCGCGAGGGGTGGGTGCTCGGGTCCGGGCGCCGGGATTCTACTCCGGCATCTGCGCGTTCAGCTCACGACGATAGTGGTCGAAGAGCGAGGACTTGCTGACGATCCCGAGGAAGCGTTCGCCGTCGGACACGGGGAGGACCCAGACGCCCTTCTCCTCGAAGGTGCGCATCGCGCGCGTCAGGCTGGTGTCGGCGGAGATCGGCTGGAGCGAGGTGTCCATGATCTCCTCCACGAGTGTCACGCGGACCAGCTCGTGGTCGAGCAGGATCTCCCGCGCGGCGGCCACGTTCACCATGCCGACGTACTCTTCCGTGCCCGATTCGAGCACGGGGAAGACGTTGCGTTTGGAGGATCGCAGGACGACGAGGAAGTCGGCGAGCAGCATGTCCGAGAAGACCGGCGTCACGTCCTCGTCGAGGACGTCGCGCAGCGCGATCTCGGCGAGGACGCGCTGGTCGGTGCCCGGTCGGAGCAACTCGCCGCTCTCCGCGAGCTCCCAGTGGTAGAGGGAGTAGCGGTCGAAGCGCCGCGACACGAGCAGCGAGATCACCGACACGATCATCAGCGGGAGGATCACGTCGTAGCCGCGAGTCACCTCGAGCACGAGGAAGATGCCGGTCAGTGGAGCCTGCATGACGCCGGCGACGAGACCGGCCATGCCGACGAGCGCGTAGCTACCGGGGTGCGCGAAGCCGGTCTCCGGGAAGAGGGCAGCAAGGCCGCGCGCAAAGGCGCCGCCGAGTAGCGAACCGATCACCAACGACGGAGCGAAGATGCCTCCAGGCGAGCCGGAGCCGAGTGTCAGGCAGGAAGCGAGCAGCTTCGCCGCGAGCAGCGCGACGACGAGTCCCGTACCCAAGTCCAGGTGATCCTGAATCACGCTCTGCGCGACGTCGTAGCCCTCGCCGATCGCGTCGGGCGAGAGCAGGCCGATCGTGCCGACGGCGAGGCCGAAGAAGGCAGGAGGCACAAGTCCGTTGCTCGAGAGCCGACCGCTCAGGTGGTGGAAGAAGCGCGTGCCCTTCACGAAGAGCACGGAGAGCAGACCGGCGACGAGACCCAACAACACGCAGAGCGCCAGGTCGTGCGGCCCCATTTCGAACGGTCCGTGCAGGAAGGACGCGCTGTCGCCAAGGAGCAGTCGCGAGAGCTCCGTGCCCCCCACCGAAGCCACGACGATGGGAACGATCGTGAAGGCACTCCATTCCGCGAGGACGACCTCCATCGCGAAGATCATCCCCGTCATCGGCGCATTGAAGATCGCGGAGATGCCGCCCGCGAGTCCGCAGGCGAGCAGGACGGAGCGCCGACGCTCGTCGACGTGGAAGAGCCCGCCAACGGCGGAGCCGATCGCGGCACCGGTGTAGACCGTCGGACCTTCGAGGCCCGCGGAGGCGCCGGACGCCACATTGATCAGGCTGCCGAGCCAGCGCGAGACCATCGCGCGCTTGCGCATCAGGCCGCCTCCACGGCAGACGGCGCGGATGACTTCGGGCACGCCGTGTCCGGCGGGTTCGCGGAAGACCTTCGAGACGACCGCGACGCCGAGGACGCCGCCGAGTGCAGGGAGCAGGACGGCGACAACTCCGTGCCGCGCTTCGGACAGGGCGTGGAAGGCGAGGTGCACGAGGTGCCGCAGCAGGACGGCGGCCCCCCCGCTCGCCAATCCGGCGAGGAGCGCGAGCAGCAACAGCTGGGACCAACGCTCCTCGGGCTGTCCAAGAACGTGCAGGCGAGCCTTGAGGTTCTGGCTCAGCGGTTGGCGCGTGTCGTAGGGACTGTCCGTCATGGCCCGGTCAGCCCTGACGAGTCAGGTCCTTCAGCCTGGCCACCAGCTCGGCTTGCGTGGGACGAGTTCGCAGGAACTCGTCGAAGCCGGGGGTCCGCAGGCTGAACGCGATGCGCGCGAGCAGTTGCAAGTGTACGGTGGTGTTCGGTGAGAGCAGGAGCAACACGGTGTGCACCGGCTGCCCGTCGAGCGCGGCCCAGTCGGTCGGTCGCTCGAGGAAGAGGACGCTGATCCACGCCTCCTCGAGGAGCTCGGGGTGCGCGTGGCGCGGATGCGGGATCGCGACGCCGTGCCCAAGACCGGTGGAGGCGAGGCGCTCGCGGTCCAGGGTCGCCTCGAGCAGGACGCGCTTCGTCTCGCTCGGCAAATTCAGCGCGGCCATCGCCGCTTCGATCGCGCTCCGCGCGTCGAGCCCACCCTTCTCGAAGGTCCCCACGGCCCCGCGCTCGACGGCATCGGCGAGCAGGTGAGCGGGTGTCCGCGGCGCCGTCTGCTGCACGGGCTTGGCCACGATGCCACGCCGACGCGCCCACAGCGCAAGCTTCTGCCGGTCGAAGCCGGCGAGCGTCGGCCCAGCTTCCGCCAGGAGGCCCTGACGGAGCCAACGGTCCAGCGTCGCACGGCTGACGCGCAGGAAATCGGCGGCTTGATCGTGGTTCATCGGACGGGGGGACTCCGGAGGCCGACCATCGGCGCCTGGAGGATTCGGACAGTGATGCTAGCGAGCCGAGAGCTCGGCAGAGTCTCTCAAGCGCAGGAAGCTGCAAGGAGGAGAGGCCGCAGCAGGCACGCGCAGGCGGGAGGACATCCGCCGCCGGCAGGCGCCGGGTGCAAGGAGCCTCCTGGGCGGTGCTCGGGGCAAGCTGTGAGAACGGCATTGGCGACCCGGCGCGTCGGCTCGCGAGCGCTTCGAGTGCGCGCGGAGGCGAGAATCGTGCGCGACGCGCTGTCGGCTCGCGCGGAGTGGCCGCCGAGTGATCCCTCGCCGGGGCTCGGGAGCGGGCCTACGACCCCTGAGGGCAAAAAAGAAGCCTCGTCGGACCGGAGTCCGACGAGGCTGTGAAAACCCGGCAATGACCTACTTTCGCGCAAACGCACTATCATCGGCGGCAGCTGCTTGACGACCGTGTTCGGAATGAGAACGGGTATGGCCAGCTACCTATAATCACCGGGAATGCCCAGAACGCACCGGGACCGGCGCATTCGGTTGAGAGAAAGGTGAACTGGATATGACAACACGTTGAGGAGCAACTTCTCCTCAGGGATGTCCCGTGCACATCGTGCCAGACATCGCTGAGAGGAAGGTAGTTAAGCCAATCGACCGATTAGTACCGGTTAGCTCAATGCATTGCTGCACTTACACCGCCGGCCTATCAACCTGGTAGTCTCCCAGGGGTCTGATAGGGATGACTCGTCTTAGAGAAGGCTTCGCACTTAGATGCATTCAGCGCTTATCCGTTCCGACCGTAGCTACCCAGCCGTACCACTAGCGTGATAACTGGTACACCAGAGGGTCGTACTCCCCAATCCTCTCGTACTAGGGGAATACCTCCGCAATCATCCTACACCCACGCCAGATAGGGACCGACCTGTCTCACGACGGTCTAAACCCAGCTCACGTACCGCTTTAATTGGCGAACAGCCAAACCCTTGGGACCTCCTACAGCCCCAGGATGCGATGAGCCGACATCGAGGTGCCAAACCTCCCCGTCGATATGGACTCTTGGGGGAGATCAGCCTGTTATCCCCGGAGTACCTTTTATCTGATGAGCGACGACCCTTCCACTCGGAATTCGCCGGATCACTAAGGCCCACTTTCGTGTCTGCTCGAGCTATATCTCTCGCAGTCAGGCGCACTTATACCTTTACGCTCTACGTACGATTGCCAACCGTACTGAGTGCACCATCGCGCTCCTCCGTTACTCTTTTGGAGGAGACCGCCCCAGCCAAACTACCCACCTAACACTGTCCGCGACCCTGATTCAAGGTATCGCGTTAGGGACCAATCATGCAGAGAGTGGTATTTCACTAATGACTCCACCAGAGCCGAGACTCCAGCTTCGACGTCTCCCACCTATGCTACGCACTACATAACTAGCCTCAATATTAGGCTATAGTAAAGGTTCACGGGGTCTTTCCGTCTTGACGCGGGAATGTGGCATCTTCACCACAACTACAATTTCGCCGAGCCTGTTGTTGAGACAGTGTGCAAGTCGTTACGCCTTTCGTGCGGGTCGGAACTTACCCGACAAGGAACTTCGCTACCTTAGGACCGTCATAGTTACGGCCGCCATTCACCGGGGCTTCAATTCAGAGCTTCGCTTGCGCTAACCCCTCCTCTTAACCTTCCGGCATTGGGCAGGCGTCAGTCTGTATACGGCGTCTTTGGGACTTAGCACAGACCTGTGTTTTTAGTAAACAGTCGCTTGCACCATTTCTCTGCGGCCCCCTAGAGCTTCGATCGCGAGGATCTACACTCCGAGGGGCGACCCTTATCCCGAAGTTACGGGTCTAATTTGCCGAGTTCCTTAACAACAGTTCTCTCGAGCGCCTTAGGATATTCACCTCACCCACCTGTGTCAGTTTTGGTACGGATACCAGCACAACTCCCTAGAGGCTTTTCTAGGCGGTTGGTCTAGTGACTTCGCCATACGGCTCGGCATCACTTCTGGGCTTGCGCATGCGGATTTGCCTACATGCCACCCTCGAGCTTGCACGCACTAATCTAACAGTGCGATCACCTTTCCTCCCGCGTCCCCCCATCGGTAATAACGCGGTGCTAGTAGTACAGGAATATTAACCTGTTGTCCATCGACTACGCCTTTCGGCCTCGTCTTAGGGTCCGACTAACCCTGGGCGGATTTACCGTGCCCAGGAACCCTTGGGTTTACGGCGAGCAGGATTCTCACCTGCTTTATCGCTACTCATTCCGGCATAATCACTTCCAGAGCGTCCAGGTGTCGTTACCGTCACCCTTCACCCGCTTGGAACGCTCCCCTACCCCTGCACCGACTCAACGAGTCAGTACAAGCCGCAGCTTCGGTTGCACACTTGAGCCCCGTTCATTTTCGGCGCAAGACCTCTCGATCAGTGAGCTATTACGCACTCTTTAAATGATGGCTGCTTCTAAGCCAACATCCTGACTGTCTTAGAGATCTCACTTCCTTTTCTGCACTTAGCATGCATTAGGGACCTTAGCTGGCGGTCTGGGTTGTTTCCCTCTCGACCACGGACCTTATCGCCCGTAGTCTGACTCCCAAGATAAGGCTGATGGTATTCGGAGTTTGGGAGGGTAGGGTACCCCGTGGGGCCCCTATCCCTATCAGTATCTCTACCCCCATCAACTATCACTTGAGGCTAGCCCGAAAGCTATTTCGGGGAGAACCAGCTATCTACGAGTTTGATTAGCCTTTCACTCCTATCCACAGGTCATCGGAACAGTTTTCAACCTATACCCGTTCGGTCCTCCACGGACTGTTACATCCGCTTCAACCTGCCCATGGATAGATCACTCGTTTTCGGGTCTACTCCGCCTGACTTGATTCGCGCTATTAACACTCGGTTTCCCTTCGGCTTCGGACCTGAGATCCTTAACCTTGCCAGACAGAGTAACTCGCCGGATCATTATGCAAAAGGCACGCCGTCAACCATTGCCCCGAAGGGCCATAGGTCTCCGACAGCTTGTAAGTGCATGGTTTCAGGTACTATTTCACTCCGCTCACCGCGGTTCTTTTCACCTTTCGCTCGCGCTACTATT
This sequence comes from Planctomycetota bacterium, assembly GCA_020638835.1. Taxonomy (GTDB): domain Bacteria; phylum Planctomycetota; class UBA1135; order UBA1135; genus JACKHV01. The sequence continues at coordinate 35,960 of JACKHV010000008.1, forward strand.
ACGCTATCGGTCGTCCAGTAGTACTTAGCCTTGGGGGGTGGTCCCCCCTGATTCACACCAGGTTTCACGTGTCTGGCGCTACTCGGGATGACTACGAGAGGTACTTCGCTTTCGCATACAGGGCTATCACCTTCTACGGCTGGCTTTCCCACGCCATTCCACTAACGAAGTACTTTGTAACTCTCTTGGCCTAATGCAGTCGGCCTGTAGATCCCACGACCCCGGTGCAGCAATGGCTGCATCTTTGACACTACACCGGTTTAGGCTGGTCCCCGTTCGCTCGCCGCTACTGAGGGAGTCGATGTTTCTTTACTTTCCTGCAGGTACTTAGATGTTTCAGTTCCCTGCGTTCCCCACGCTTTCGCGCCTCTAGGAGATGAATCCTAGTCGGTTTCCCGATCTCGGAGATCCCCGGATCATAGCCAGCTTAACGGCTCCCCGAGGCTTTTCGCAGCTATGCCACGTCCTTCTTCGGCTCTGGACGCCAAGGCATCCACCATGCACTCTTAGTAGCTTAACCACGCTCTTGTTCATCGTAGTTGCCACAATTCCAGTTCACCTTGTTTTCAAAGATCTAGAAGCTCCACTCGGGAGCTCCTTGATTGAATGACCCTTCCTCTCCTCTGCTCGAGCGGCGTCCGGCGCTCCAATGGTGGAGGCGACCGGATTCGAACCGACGACCGCCTGGTTGCAAACCAGGTGCTCTACCAGCTGAGCTACGCCCCCATTGGAGTGCCCTCGGTCCGAGGGTCGACTTCCGGAGCGGCGCGCACTCGAGCCCATTGACCCGGCCGTGGCTCGCGCGATCTCGAGGATCGCCAGTCGTCGAAGCAACCACCCGACCCCGCACGAGGCGCAGAATGAGGTGGTGGGCCTGCGTGGATTTGAACCACGGACCTCCCGCTTATCAGGCGGACGCTCTAACCAACTGAGCTACAGGCCCAATGGGATCCACGCGTCGGCGCTGCGGACGTATCCGAGCCTGGCCGGCGTGGTGGAAGGAGGATGACCCTCTCACACTTGTGCGAACACCTATGTCGTTCATCCGAGGCGTGCCGTGGCACGACTCGAACGTCTAACTAGATCCGTTAGAAAGGAGGTGATCCAGCCGCAGGTTCCCCTACGGCTACCTTGTTACGACTTAGTCCCAATCACGGAACTCGCTTTCGGCGCTGTCCTCCCGAAGGTTAGACAAAGCGACTTCGAGCGCTCCCCGCTTTCGTGGCTTGACGGGCGGTGTGTACAAGGATCAGGAACATATTCACCGCGTCATGGCTGATACGCGATTACTAGCGATTCCAACTTCATGCAGGCGAATTTCAGCCTGCAATCCGAACTGGGGTTTGCTTTATGGGATTGCCTCCACCTCACGGTCTTGGAACCCTTTGTACAAACCATTGTAGCACGTGTGTAGCCCTGGCCATAAGGGCCATGATGACTTGACGTCGTCCCCACCTTCCTCCGTCTTAACAACGGCAGTCTCGCTAGAGTCCCCGCCATTACGCGCTGGCAACTAACGATAAGGGTTTCGCTCGTTACGGGACTTAACCCAACATCTCACGACACGAGCTGACGACAGCCATGCAACACCTGTGTACGTTCCGACCCCGAAGGGCTGTCACCCTGCTTTCACAGGACTAATCCGTACATGTCAAGGCCAGGTAAGGTTCTTCGCGTTGCTTCGAATTAAACCACATGCTCCACCGCTTGTGTGATCCCCCGTCAATTCCTTTGAGTTTTACTCTTGCGAGCGTACTCCCCAGGCGGTGCACTTAACACATTAGCTACGGCAGAGAGGGCCATAGGTGCCTCCCCTGCCTAGTGCACATCGTTTACGGCTAGGACTACCGGGGTATCTAATCCCGTTCGCTCCCCTAGCTTTCGCTCCTCAGCGTCAGTAATGGTCCAGTGAGCCGCTTTCGCCACCGGTGTTCCTCCTGATATCTACGCATTTCACCGCTCCACCAGGAGTTCCGCTCACCCCAACCATACTCTAGTCCACCAGTATCAAGTGCAGTTCCCCGGTTGAGCCGGGGGATTTCACACCTGACTTAATGGACCGCCTACGAGCCCTTTATGCCCAGTGATTCCGAACAACGTTTGCACCCTCCGTATTACCGCGGCTGCTGGCACGGAGTTAGCCGGTGCTTCCTCTCGCTTTGGTCAAACGCATAACTGTTAATCCTGCGCCATTCCTATAGCGTGACAGCAGTTTACGACCCTAAGGCCTTCATCCTGCACGCGGTGTCGCTCCGTCAGGCTTTCGCCCATTGCGGAAGATTCTCGACTGCAGCCTCCCGTAGGAGTCTGGGCAGTGTCTCAGTCCCAGTGTGACCGACCATCCTCTCAGACCGGCTAGCCGTCATCGCCTTGGTGAGCCGTTACCCCACCAACAAGCTGATAGCCCGCAACCCCCTCCCACAGCAGCAGCCGAAGCCACCGTTTACCCAGCTGAAGATGCCTTTTACTGGGGCCATTCGGCATTACCCACCGTTTCCGGAGGTTATTCCGATCTATGGGGTAGGTTGGTTACGTGTTACTCACCCTTTCGCCGCTTTACTCGCCCGAAGGCTTTCGCGCACGACTTGCATGCCTAATCCACACCGCTAACGTTCGTTCTGAGCCAGGATCAAACCCTTCACTTAAGAGTTTCCTGTTTTATGAATTATTCAGCGCTCCGCACTGACCGCGCCGCGTGAGCGACGGATCGAGTCCAGAGCACCTGCTCGCACATTTGCTCGAGGGTCATCCTTGTTTTCAAAGAACTTGGGCCTCCTGGCGCGGCGCCCCACGCGGGGACCGTCCCCCTCTTCGAGGGGGCTGCCGAGGTAGCCTCTGTTCGTCGTTTTCACCCTGCGCGCCGCGTGCTGCCTCGCGCTTGGGAGGCGGAATGATAGGCGAACAGCGCCCTGCGTCAACGGCCACCCGAGAATTTCCCCCGCCGCCGCCCCTCCCGAGCGCCAAGGCACTGTAGATGCAAGACTTAGGTGCGTCGCCTTTCTGCGAAGGGGGCCTGGATCCGGGTTCGCTCGAGGCCCTGGCGCCCCACAGTGCGGGCACTCTCATGGCCCGTGCGGCGCCTCGCGTGCGCGCACTTGCTCTCGGGGTGCTTCGTGGTGCCGTCCGAGCGCCCTCGCGCGCCGCTCCGAGCTCCCTCCCGTTCCCTTCCTGCTCCCCTGGCGAACTCGCGTCGCCGGCTCTCTCCGTCGAGCGCGTGGGGCCTCCACCCCGCCCCGAGCTCGGCGATGCCGCCCGAAGCGCTAGCGCTCGTCCCGGAGCGAAGCGTCGAATTCGGGCCCCATTCGGAGAATGGGGCCCGTTCTCGATGTCCGATCGCTGAACTCCTCGCCGCCGTGGACGCTCCTCCCGCAACGCGGCGCGGGGCCGCCGCCCCACCGGACGACGGCCCCGCACCGCGAGCCGGAACAGAGTGACGCCGATCCGCTCAGGGCAGCACGTCGATCTCCGCGCCCTGGGGCAGGATCTCGAACAGCCGCTCCACGTCCTCGTTGCGCAGGCGGATGCACCCGTCGCTCGCCGCCGTTCCGATCGATTCGGGTTCCTTCGTCCCGTGGAAGCCGTAGCTCTGTCTTCCGTCCCAAGTGATCCAGCGCGTGCCCAGAGGGTTCTCCGGATCCCCGAAGGGCACAGGCTTGTGGGCGGGGCGCATCCAAGCGGGGTTCTCCTGCTTGGCGCCGACACGGTACTTCCCGGGCGGCGTCTCGTGGCCTTCGCGACCGACGGCACAGCGCCACGCGGCGGCCACTTCGTCTCCGTGCAGGTAGAGCACCCAGCGCGCGCCGATGTACGCCTCCACGCGCACCGGGTCCGTCGGGATGCGCAGCACCTGGTCGGGCTGCAAGTAGCCGCTCACCTGGTTCACGGCCTGGATCAAACCCGTGCAGATCTGCATCTCCGGCCGTTCCGCGATGATCCGCTTGCGGATCACCGTCAGGCTGTCCCCGGGCTGCACGGTCACCTCGAAGGAGGGCCAGTCGCCGCGGCGGCTCCAGCGGTGTTGCGCCTGCGCCTCGTCGAGGTGGGTCGCCCAGCTCGCGAGAGCCTCCTGATCCGGCGCCCACGGCGCGCGCAGCTCCTCGCGCAGCAGCTGCGAGTAGCCCTCCGCCGCCGTGCGGAACTGCGCCGCGAAGCGCGCCTGGTCCGCCTCGCGCTGCAGGACGCCGAGCCGCGTGCCGAGCAGCAGCGGATTGCCGTGCAAGCTCGCCGCGGCGGGCTGCGGGCGGCTCGTCGGGCCCACGGCGGAGCGCAGGAAGGCGAGCTCCTCGCTGGTCACCTGGCGCGCGTCGGTCAGCTGCTCGAGGGCCTTCGCGGCGGCGTCGTTCTGCCCGATCACCACGCTGGCGAGCGCGTAGAGCAGCCGCCGGCGCTCCTCGTCGATGCCGCTGTCCGCGTCCAGCAAGGCCTGGATGCCCTGGAGGTCGTGCAACATCATCCGGCCCTGCTCGACCAGCTCGCCGCGGCGGGCGCCCAGGTCGAGCTGCATCCCCGCTGCGCCGGCGTCCCGCCCCTGGCCACCGGCGGGGCGCTCGACGGGTGCGCTCGTGGACGAATCGACCACCGGCGGCGGCGCGACGACGGGCTTCACCGCGGGCGGCGTCTGTCGATCCTCGCGGTCGGCCCCGGGGCCGGGGACCTTCGTCGCGTCGCCCGAGCCCGGTTCGGTCGGTCGGGGCGCCACCGGGATCATCTGGTGGACCTCGGCCGTCTCCTCGGCCGGGTTCCCCGCGCCTTCCACGGTGCCGAAGTGCGTCCATCCGTACCACGCGAGGCCGCCCACCAGGGCCAGCAGGATCATCACGCGCATCCCAGCTCCGTTCTCGTTTCGATCGTCATCGTTCGTCCCTCTCGAGGCCGAATTCGGCCGGTTTCAGGGCGATGATAGCCACGGCGAAGTGGCGATCGAAGCGCGGAGCGAGAACTCCGTCCGTCCGTTGCGGCGTCGAATCGGGAGGTCCCGACGAGCGCGCGGAGGGAGAGGTTGGGGGCGTCCAGCGTTGCCGCTTCCGGTGGACCCGGAACCTACTGGTTCCAGGTGGGCCCGACTCGCGCTGAGGGGCTGCCTCGCGTCGAGGAATGGACCCTAGGTGTTGTTGTTCGGCTCTGGGATCACAGCGGATTCGCCTGCGACGCCAGACACCCCGCAAGGAAGGTACCACCCACCGCCGCGACCGAGCCACGAAAAACGAGCCGGTGGGAACCCCGCGCGGGGTGCCCACCGGCTCGCGATCGTGGCGCGTCGCGGCGTCGCGCTCAGGCTCGCGCGAGCGAGACGCGCAGCAGCTCGCCGTCGCCGAGCTCACACTCGCTCCACTCCGTACCGGGCAGTGCGTCCTTCGAGATCTGCCACGCTTCCGCGAGCGTCTCCGCCGCGATGAAGTCGCCGTGCTCCAGGAGCGCCCGTCCGAGCTGCTCGCCGCGCGCGTCGAGGTTCAGGCGGATGCGGTCGTCGATCGCGAGCCCGGCCTGCTTGCGCAAGCCGTTCAAGCGATTCACGGCCTCCCGGGCCAGGCCTTCGCGCAGCAGCGCGTCGTCGAGTTCCGTGTCGAGGAACACGATCATGCGGCCGTCGGCCTCGACGTCGAAGTCCGCGCGGCTCTCCACGCTGACGTCGACGTCCGCGGCCGTCAGCTCGACCGTCTCGCCCTCGAGCTCGAGCGTCACGCTGCCGCCCGAGCGCAGCGCGGCGATGCGGTCCGGCTCCAGCTCTCCGATCGCGGCCGCGGCGGCCTTCATCTGCTTTCCGAGCCGCTTCCCGAGCGTCTTGAAGTTCGCCTTCGCGCGCAGCGTGCAGAGCTGCCCGTCGTCCGCGTCGAGGCTGCCCCAGCTCTTGATGTTCAGCTCGTCGAGCACGAGCTCCGACGCGAATCCGCTGCGCAGCAGCTCGAGGGTCTCGGGATCGGACGCCCGCAGGTGGATCGCCCGCAGCGGCTGACGCACGCGCAGGTTGTTGCGCTCCCGCAGCGCGCGCCCCATCTCGACGACGCGCTCGACGACGCGCATGCTCGCCTCGAGGCGCTCGTCGCGTACCAACTCGTCGGCGACGGGCAGGAACTGCGCGTGCACGGACTCGTCGCCGGGTTGCAGGCGTTCCCAGAGCATCTCGGCGAGGAAGGGCGCCGCGGGCGCGATGAGCAGCGCCACCGTGCGCAGCGCGCCGTGCAGCGTCGCGTAGGCGCTCTGCTTGTCCGGCCCCGCGCCGCCCTTCCAGAAGCGGCGGCGGTTGCGGCGGATGTACCAGTTCGACAGCTCGTCGACGACGAAGCCCTCGACGGCACGGCACGCTCCGGAGAGGTCGTACTCCGACATCCGCGCGCGCACTTCGCCCACGAGGCTCTCGCTGCGGCTGGCGAGCCAGCGGTCGATCTCCGGACGCTCCGCGACGCGCGGAATCGCCGCGTCACGGGGCCGGAAGCCGTCGATGCGCGCGTAGTCCGCCAGGAAGCGGTAGGAGTTGATCAGCGTTCCGAGGAAGCGTCGACGCACCTCGAGGACGCCCTCCATGTCGAAGCGCTTGGGCAGCCACGGCGCGCCGCTGGACAGCATGTACCAGCGCACCGCGTCGATGCCGTGCGCCTTCACCGCTTCCCACGGATCGACGATGTTGCCGAGCCGCTTCGACATCTTGACCCCGTCCTTGTCGAGCACGAGGCCGTTCACGACGCAGTTCTGGTAGACGACGCCTTTCGGCAGCTCGGGCGCGTCCTCGGCCACGAACGCCCCCACCGCCAGCAGCGAGTAGAACCACCCGCGCGTCTGGTCGAGGCCCTCGGCGATGAAGTCCGCCGGGAACTGGTCCGCGAGCCGCGACTGCGAGTCGCCGAAAGGCCAGTGGTGCTGCGCGTACGGCATCGAGCCCGAGTCGAACCAGCAGTCCACGACGGACTTGGTGCGCACCATCGTCCCGCCGCACTCCTCGCACGCGAAGCGCAGCTGGTCGATCGACGGCTTGTGGTTGTCGAAGCCGTCCGGCAGGCCGCCCGCCGCCGCGCGCATCTCCTCCACCGAGCCGAGCGCGCGCTGGTGCGTGTCGTCGCGGTCGCAGACCCAGAACGGCAGCGGCGTGCCCCAGTAGCGCTCGCGCGAGATGTTCCAGTCGATGTTGTTCTCGAGCCAGTCGCTGAAGCGCTTCTCGCCGACTTCCGGCGGCACCCAGTTGCAGCGGCGGTTGTACTCGATCATCCGGTCCTTGTAGGACGTCGTGCGGATGTACCAGGCGGGCGTCGCGTAGTAGAAGAGCGGCGTGTCGCAGCGCCAGCAGTGCGGATAGCTGTGGTTCTCGCGCGCCTTCTTGAACATCAGGCCGCGCTGCTTGAGGTCCTCCATCAGCGCGTCGTCGGCGTCCTTGAAGAAGGTGCCGGCGGGGACCGGGCCGAAGTCGGCGACGAAGCGCCCTTCCGCGCCCACGGCCTGCGCGACGGGCAGGTCGTTCTCGTTCGCGGTGGTCCAGTCGTCGGCGCCGTAGCTCGGCGCCTGGTGCACGATGCCCGTTCCGTCCTCGGTGCTGACGTAGTCGGCGGGAACGACGGTCCAACGCAGCGCGGGGTCGGGTTCCCACGCGCCGGGTTCGACGTCCGTCACCGGGTGGTCGAAGAGCGGGTGGTACGAGGTGCCGACGAGGTCGACGCCCTGGCAGCGCTCGAGCTCTTCGAAGTCGCCGAGCACGGCCTGTGCGCGCGCCGCGGCGATCCAGACGCGCTCGTAGCCGGCGCTGCCCGCCTCTTCGCCCTTCGCCACGGGCAGCGCGACGCGCGCCAGCACGTACTCCACGCGCGGATGCACGGCGAGCGCGACGTTCGACGGCAAGGTCCACGGCGTGGTCGTCCACGCCAGCAAGCTGATCGCTTCGCCGCCGTCCTCCGCGTCGACGCGGAAGCGCACGGTCACGCTCGGGTCGAGCAGGTCGCGGTAGACGCCGGGCTGGCCGATCTCGTGGGACGAGAGGCCCGTGCCGCAGCGCCCGCAGTACGGGACGACGCGCTTGCCCTGGTAGACGAGCCCCGCGCGGTGGAAGCGCGCGAGGATGTTCCAGACGGACTCGACGTAGCGCTCGTCGTAGGTCACGTACGGGTCGTCGTAGTCGAGCCAGAATCCGATGCGCTCGGAGATCCGTTCCCACTCCTCGCGGTACTTCCAGACCGACTCACGGCACTTCGCGTTGAACTCGGCGACGCCGTACTCCTCGATCTGCGGCTTTCCGGAGATCCCGAGCGACTTCTCGACCTCCAGCTCGACGGGCAGGCCGTGCGTGTCCCAGCCCGCCTTGCGGTCGACGCGCTTGCCCAGCATCGTCTGGTAGCGACAGACGGTGTCCTTGATCGTCCGCGCCATCACGTGGTGGATGCCCGGGCGACCGTTCGCGGTCGGCGGGCCTTCCCAGAACACGAAGGGCGGCGCGTCCTTGCGCGCGGCCTGCACCTCGCGGAACACGTCGCGGCTGCGCCAGGCGTCCAGGACTTCGAGTTCGGCGGCGTCGGGATCGGACGCGATCGCGTCGGCGAGGGGCCCGAAGAGCCCGGGCTGGCTGGTCTTGGAGTCCATCGTGCGCGTGTTCTACCACGGCAACGCGCGGATTGCCCGAAGGCCGCCCCAGCTCCGCGCCTTGCTCCGCGCGGGCGGGATGTGTTCCACTCGCGCCTCCGCCCCTCTCACCGGGATCGACATGCGCTCGCGGCTCATCATCGTCATCGTCCTCGTCGCCGGCTTGCTGGTGATGCTGTTCCGCAGCCAGCAGCGGCCTTTCCCCTACGAGGTGTCCGGCTTCGTCGAAGCCCACGAGATCCGCGTCGGTTCGCGCGTCGGCGGTCGCGTGGCGGAGGTCGCCGTCGAGGAGGGCCAGACGGTCGAGGCCGGCGCGCTGCTCCTGCGCTTCGAGTCCTACGACCTGGGCGAGCAGCGCGCGGAGGCGGTCGCGAGGCTCGCCGAGGCCCGCGCGCAGCACGAGTTGCTCGCCGCCGGATTCCGCGAGGAGGACGTCGCACAGGCGCAGGCGCTGCGCGATCAACGCGCCGCGCGCCTCGAAGAGCTGGTCAATGGCCCGCGCGCCCAGGAGCTCGAAGCGGCGCGCGCGATCGTCGAGCGCTCGGAAGCCGAGATCCGTCTCGCCGAGCTCGAGCAGGAACGCGCGCGGCAGCTGGCCGACCAAGACTTCGCGAGCAAGCAGACGCTCGACTCGGCGATCGCGCAGCTCGCGGTCGCGCGCGCGGAGCTGCGCAGACACGCCGCCGAGCTGAACGAGCTGGAGGAAGGGACGCGCGCCGAGTGGATCGACAGCGCGCAGGCCGAGCTCGCCGAGAGCGACGCCGCCTTGAGCCTGAAGCAGGCTGGCTACCGCGCGCAGGAGGTCACCGCCGCGCGCGCCGCGGTGGATGCCGCGGAATCCGCCGTCGCCGCGATCGACCGTCGCCTGGAAGAGCTCGAGGTCCGCTCCCCCGCGCGAGGCATCGTGCAAGCCGTCCGCCTGCGACCCGGCGACCTCGTCGCGCCCGGCGCCCCCGCGCTGACCGTGCAGGACGACTCGGAGCTGTGGGTCCGCGCCTACGTGCCGCAGGGCATGCTCGCCGTCCGCAACGGCCAAGCGGTCGAAGTACGCGTCGACGCCTACCCGGAACGCGTCTTCCACGGCCGCATCGGGTTCATCTCGAGCCGCGCCGAGTTCACGCCGCGCAACGTGCAGACGCCCGAAGAGCGCGCGAAGCAGGTCTTCCGCATCAAGGTCTACCTCGAGGACGGACGCGGCGTGCTCCTGCCGGGAATGAGCGCGGACGTGCGCCTCGGCGACGCTGCGCAGTGATGGCGAACGCCGGCGACTTCGTCATCGAGGCGCGGGACCTGACGCGTCGCTTCGGCGCGAAGACCGCCGTGGACCACGTCAGCCTGCGCGTGCGGCGCGGCGCGATCTTCGGGTTCCTCGGCCCGAACGGCAGCGGCAAGTCGACGCTGATCCGCATGCTGCTCGGGCTGATCGCGCCGAGCGCGGGCGAGGCGCGTGTGCTCGGACACGACGCGGTCAAGGACTCCGAGGCGGTCAAGCGGCGCATCGGCTACATGTCGCAGAGCTTCAGCCTCTACTCCGACCTGACCGTCGCGGAGAACCTCGAGTTCTACTCGCGCGTCTACGACATCCCGGCGGATCGGCGCGCGCAGCAGATCGAGCGCGTCGTCGCGCTGACCGGCATCGGAGAGTACCTGGACTCGCTCGCCGGGACGCTGTCGGGCGGCTGGAAGCAACGACTCGCGCTCGCCTGCTCGCTGGTGCACGAACCCGAGCTGCTGTTCCTCGACGAACCGACGGCCGGCATCGACCCGGTCGCGCGGCGCGAGCTGTGGGACCTCTTGTTCGAGCTCGCGGCGAGCGGTGTCACGCTGTTCGTCACGACGCACTACATGGACGAGGCCGAGCGCTGCACGGACATCGGCTACATCCACCTGTCGAAGCTGCTCGTGCTCGGTCGGCCGAGCGAGCTGAAGGCGCTGCCCGGCGTGACGCCGGAAGGCACGCGGCGCTGGGAGCTGCGCCACGACCGCCCGGCCGAAGTCCTGCAGGACGTGCGTCGGTCAGGCGGCGTGCTCGACGCGACGCTGTTCGGCGAGACGCTGCACGTGCTGGCGCGGCGCGAGGTCTCCGCCGAGCGGCTCGAGTCCGCCGCGGGCGGCGAGGCGCGCGAGATCTCGCCGAGCCTCGAGGACGTCTTCGTGAGCCTCTCGCACGCGGCGACACGCGGCGAACTCGCGCTGCCCGAAGCGCCCGCGACGACGAAACCGCTGCCCCCCGCGCCTGCGCGCCCGGCCGCGCGCCGCCCGATGTCGGGCTTCGCCGCCATCCTGCTCAAGGAGTTCCGGCACATCCTGCGCCAACCGTCGACCTTGCTCTTCGCGCTGCTGATCCCCGCGCTGCAGACGATCCTCTTCGGCTACGCGATCGAGACGCAGATCGAGAACATCCCGCTGGTGGTCTTCGACCTCGACGGGCACACGCACGCGAAGGAACTCGTCGAGGCCTTCGAGAACACGCGGACCTTTGCGCTCGAGGACTACGTGTTCGACGAAGAGTCCTTCGACGCCGCGCTGCGCTCGGGGAGCGCGAAGGTCGGACTGGTGATCCCGGCCGAGTACGGCGAGCAGCTCGACCGCGGCGAGGAGACGACGATCCAGGTGCTGATCGACGGCAGCGACTCGCAGGTCGCGACGACGGCGCTGAACACCGCCTCGCAGCTCGGCACGACGATCTCGCGGGAACTCGCCTTCCAGCGCTTCGAGTCCGCGGAGAAGGTCCCCTCGCGTGACCAGAGCGGCGCGCTCGCGCTCCCCGTCGAGGTTCGCGCGCGGATGCTCTACAACCCCGACCTCGAGAGCCCGCGCTTCTTCGTCCCGGGCCTGGTCGGGATCATCCTGCAGGTCGTGCTGATGTTCCTGACGTCCTTCGCGATCGTGCGCGAGCGCGAGCGAGGGACCCTCGAGCAGCTGTTCGCGACGCCCGTCGGCCCCGGCGGCCTGTTGCTCGGCAAGCTCGTGCCGTACTTCCTGCTCGGCACGGCGGAGACGGTGCTGATCCTCGCCGTGATGGTCTTCCTGTTCGGCGTGCCGATCGCGGGCAGCCTGCCGCTGCTGCTCGGACTCTCGCTGCTCTTCATCCTGACGGCGCTCGCGCTCGGGCTGCTGATCTCCACGCTCGCCAAGACGCAGCTGGAGGCATTCCAGTACGCCTTCCTGGTCATGCTGCCGTCGGTGCTGCTCTCGGGCTTCATGTTCCCGCGCTCGGAGATGCCGGATCCGATCCGCTTGCTCTCCTACGCGATCCCCGTCACGCACTACATCGAGGTGCTGCGCGGCGTCGTGTTGCGGTCCGCCGACTTCACCGACCTGCTTCCGCACGTGCGCGGGATGGTCGCGTGCATGGTCTGCCTGCTGGGGCTCAGCGTGCTGCGGTTCCGCAAGCAGCTCGCTTGATCCGCATCGCGGCGACTAGAAGCGCTGCGACGCGATCGCGGCCTTGATGCGGTCCGCGAGAGCCAGCGCGCGGCGACCGTCCGCACCCGTCACTTCGGGCTGCGTGCCGTTCTGCACCGCCTGGAAGAAGGCGTCGATCTCGGCCTGCAGCGGGCGCTCGGCGCCGCCCAGCTCGAGCTCCTCGACGGAGAGCACCTGCCCCTGCAGCCAGTCCTCGCGCTGCGCGAGTTCCGCGGGGTCGATCGTGCGCAGGGCCTCGCGCCCTTCTTCCCACTGCGGCCCCTTCGAGATCGACAGGCCGTAGTTCTTGTTGAAGTCGAGGCTGACGTAGCCCTGCGACGAGAACAGGCGGAAGCGGCGCATCGCTTCGAGCGAGGCGCGGCTGGCCGTGACGTTCGCGCGGGCGCCGTTCGCGAAGACGAGGCGCACCGAGGCGAGGTCCTCGTGGTCGGTGAGGATCGCGCCGCCGGCGGCGTCGAGCGACTCGACCTCCGAGTCGACGAGATGCAGGATCAGGTCGAGGTCGTGGATCATCAGGTCGTGCACGACGCCGACGTCCATCGAGCGGAAGCTGAAGGGCGCGAGGCGGTGGCACTCGATGAAGCGCGGCGCGATGCCCATCTCCTTCACCTTGCGCAGGCCAGGCTGGAAGCGCTCGACGTGCCCGACGGACAGCGTCGCGCCGCCTTGCTGCGCCGCGGCGAGGATGCGGTCCGCGGACTCGATGTCGCCCGCCAGCGGCTTCTCGACGAGGCACGCGATGCCGCGCTCGAGCAGCGGGACCGCGACTTCGGCGTGGAAGCGCGTCGGGACGACGACGCTGACCGCGTCGAGGTCGTCCGGCAGCTCGGAGACGTCCGAGTAGCCCGCGCAGCCGCACTCGGCGGCGAGCTTGTCGCGCTGTTCGTCGCGCGTGTCGACGACACCCACCAGCTCGCAGCGCGGGTTGGCGGCGTGGATGCGCGCGTGGTACGTGCCGAGGTGACCGACGCCGATCACCGCAGTGCGCAGGACGCGGCCGGACATCAGCGTTCCTCCCAGCGCGCGATGCGTTCCTCGCCCATGCGAGCGAACTCGCCGCGCAGGATCTCGCGGTGGCGTCCCTTGACGCCGGCTTCGGTCTGGCTGAGGTGCTTGATCAGGTTGCGGACCGTGTCGCCGAGCTGCGGGTCGTCCTTGAGCGCCTGCAGCGTCTGGCTGCGCGGCGCGCCGGAGCGGTAGATGCGGCGGAAGGCGACGCGCAGCGACTCGATCTCGTCCTCGTGGATGCCCGCGCGAGAGAGCCCGACGACGTTCACGGCGCGCACGCGGCTCGGGTGACCTTCGAGGATCATGTACGGCGGCACGTCCTGGTTCATGCGCGTCAAGCCGCCGACGTAGCAGTACTCGCCGATCGTGACGAAGTGGTGCGCGGCCGCCGAGCCGGAGATGTTCGCGCCGCGCTCGACCAGCACGTGACCGGCCAGCAGCACGTTGTTCGCGAGGATCACGCCGTCCTGCAGCTCGCAGTCGTGCGCGACGTGGCAGCACGCCATCAACAAGCAGCGGCTGCCGATGCGCGTCACGCCGCCGCCCTTGACCGTGCCGCGGTTGATCGTGACGAACTCGCGGATCAGGTTGTCGTCTCCGATCTCGAGCTGCGTCGGTTCGCCGCGATACGAGAAGTCCTGCGGCGCCGCGCCGAGGCTGGTCTGCCCGACGATCACGTTGCGCGCGCCGATGGTCGTCGCGCCGTCGATGACGACCTGCGGACCGATGCGCGTGCCGTCGCCGATGCGCACGTTACCGCCGATGACCGCGTAGGGGCCGATCTGCACGTCCTGACCGAGCTCGGCCTTCGGCGCGATGACGGCGGTGGGGTGGATCTTGGTTGCCATGTCAGCTGCCGAACCTCTCAGGCATCGACCATCGTGAACATCAGGTTCGCCTCGCACACGATGCGCCCGGCCACCGATCCGGTGGCGCGGACCTGCGCCGTCTGCCCCTTCATCTTGAGCGTCTCGACCTCGAGCCGCAGCTGGTCGCCGGGCGTCACGACGCCGCGCAGCTTCACCTTGTCGATCGCCCACAGCACCGCCAGCTTGCCGGTGTTCTCGAGCTTGCGCAGCAGCAGGACACCGGCGAGCTGCGCCATGGCCTCGAGCTGCAACACGCCCGGCATCAGCGGCCGTTCCGGGAAGTGACCGGTGAAGAACGGTTCGTTGATCGTCACGTTCTTGACCGCGATCGCGCGCCGGTAGCCGTCGATCTCGATGACGCGGTCGATCAGCAGGAACGGATAGCGGTGCGGGAGCATCCGCAGGATCTCGCGGATGTCCATGCCCGACTCGCGCTGGATCACCCCGCCGGTCTCGGCGAGCTGCATCATGTCGGTCAGGCGTCGCACGAGTTCCGCGTTGGTGCGGTGCCCGGTGCGCGTCGCGATGACGTGCGCATGCAGGCCGGCGCCGAGCAGGCTCAGGTCGCCGAGCAGGTCGAGCAGCTTGTGCCGCACCGGCTCGTGATCGATGCGCATCTTCGTCGCGGGGTCGCCGAGCACGACGGTGTTCTCGCGCGTCGCGCCCTTGCCGAGGCCGGCCGCCTTCAGCGCCTCGACTTCCGACGCCATGCAGAAGGTCCTCGCCGGCGCGATCTCCTTCGCGAAGCTCTCGGCCGAGACGTCGATCTGCAAGGTCCCGCCGGTGACGCCGGGTTCGTCGAAGGACGCGACGTACTGCAGCGTCAGTCCGGGCGCTTCGACCGGCAGCGCGACGAGGGTCGCGTCTCCGTGGCGCACGTAGACGGGCTTGTCGAGCTGGAAGACCTTCGCGGCGGGCCGTTGGTCGGAGAGCCCGGCCTGCTGGAACAGCTCCACGAACGGCTTCGCGCTGCCGTCCATGCCGGGCAGCTCCTGACCTGAGATCTCGACGGTCAAGTTGTCGATGCCGAGGCCGGCGCAGGCCGCGAGCAAGTGCTCGACGGTGTCGACCGAGGCCGCGCCGCGTTGCAGGCGCGTGCGACGTTCCTTCTCGGAGTGGTACTGGATGCGCGCCGGAATCGGGTCCGACTCCGGCATGTCCGTGCGGATGAACTCGATGCCTTGTTCGGCCGGTGCGGGCAGCACGCGGACCTGCACCGTCTCCCCGCTGTGCAGGCCGACGCCGGAGAACTCCGCGGCCGTGCGCAAGGTTCGTTGCTTGCGGGTCAAGAATCCTCTCCTTCGAGCGCGGCGATGCGCTGTTCGAGCGCACGGACGGCGCGCTTCAGCTCGGGCAGGCGCCCGACCAAGGTGACTTGGCGCAGGTACTCGCCGCGCGGACGCGCCGGCAGCCCCATGTACTCCTGACCGCCTGCGAGGTCGTGGAAGGCGCCGGCCGCACCGCCGAGCCGCGCGCCTTGGCCGACGCGGATGTGCCCGGCGAAGGACACCTTGCCGCCGGCGACGACCCACGGCTCGAGCGTCGTCGAGCCGCTGACGCCGACCTGCGCGCAGAGCAACGAGTGCGCTCCGATGTCGCAGTTGTGTCCGATCTGCACCTGGTTGTCGATCTTCACGCCGTCGCCGATGCGCGTGTCGCCGAAGCGGCCGCGGTCGACGCAAGTGTTCGCGCCGATCTCGACGTCGTCGCCGACGCGCACACCGCCGCACTGCGGGACCTTCTGCCAGCCTTGCGGCGGCACCGGGTCGTAGCCGAAGCCGTCCGCGCCGAGCACCACGCCGGCGTGCAGCACGCAGCGCGCGCCGAGGTGCGTGTTCGGCCGCAACACGACGCCGGCGTGCAGCACGCTGTCCGCCCCCACCGTGCAGCGCGCTTGGACGCTGACGCGTTCGTGCAGGACGCAGCCGTCCGCGATCCGCGCCTCGGCGCCGATCACGCAGAAAGGTCCGACGCTGGCGTTCGCGGCGAGCTCGGCGGTCCGGTGCACGACGGCCGAGGGGTGCACGCCCGGCTCGGGCCCGGGGCCCTCGAACTCGCCGGCGAAGGCGAGCACCACGGCGCTGAAAGCGGCGTTCGGTTGCGCGGTGCGCAGCAGGGCGAGGTCGGAGCGCTCGACGTCGAGCCCCTCGGGGACGATCACCGCGCCGGCTCGCGTGTCGGCCAGCTTCGCCGCGTGGCGCGCGTCGTTCAGGAAACTGATCTGGTCGGGCTGGGCTTCGTCGAGCGCGGCCGGCCCACGCACGAGCAGAGCGCCATCCCCTTCGAGGGTGGCGCCGCAGAGTTCGGCCAGGGAGCTGAGGGTCCGGTTCGACATGGGCCTGACGGTGCCGCGGGCGCGCGACGGGTCCGTGGGCCGGCCAGTGTAGCCGGGCCAAAGGTCGGCTGTCACCGCCGACTCAGTTGAAGGCCAGGTTGAAGCTGAACACCTGGCGGCGGTCCCCGTCGCCCTTCTTGACGGGGAATCCGAAGTTCAGCACCAGCGGGAACGGCACCGTCAGACCGAAGCCGAATCCGACCGAGGCGCGCAGCTCGTCCGGGTCGAGTGCGAAGGCGTCCTGGTCGAGGATGCCGGCGTCCGTGAAGAGCAGGAAGCGCAGCATCTCCTGCTTGCGGAAGGTGCCCGGCCGGGTCGTCGAGTAGAGCGGATAGCGGAACTCGAGCGAGCCGCGCAGCATCGTCTCGCCGCCGATCGCGGTGTCCCCCACGTTCGGTCCCACGCCGCGGTACTCGAAGCCGCGCAGCGTTCGGAAGCCGCCCAGGAAGAAGCGCTCGGTGTACGGCACGTCGTCGGTGTCCGCGTACGGTTGCGCCAGTCCGGCGCCCGCCGCGAACTTGAAGCTCGGCTTGACGTCCGTCGTCTCGTCGCCGGTCACCCAGTAGCTCTCGTACGCGAGTTCGGTCTTGAAGAAGTCCGCGTCGCTGCCGAGCGCCTCGGTGTAGGCGCTGTTGAAGATCGTGAGCGACTCGCCGTCGCGCGGATTCAGGCGGCTGTCCACGTCGCGGTACGTGACGTCGAGCAACAGCGAGTTGAGCGTCGTCTTGCCTTCCTGCGCGATCAAGTCGGGCGGCAGCGGCTGGTTGGTGTCCAGGTCGGAGACCTCGACGCGCTCGAGCGAGACGCCGGTGAACAGCGTCCAGTAGAGCCCCAGCTGGCGCCCGATGCGCGGCTTGAAGCGCAAGCGCCCCTCGTCGTAGACCTCGTAGATCCGGTCGCGGATGATGA
This sequence comes from Planctomycetota bacterium, assembly GCA_020638835.1. Lineage (GTDB taxonomy): Bacteria > Planctomycetota > UBA1135 > UBA1135 > JACKHV01. Next base: position 53,069 of record JACKHV010000008.1, read on the forward strand.
AGTCCACGTCGAGGCTCCAGCGGTTGAAGTGCCGCCGGAAGATGTCCGGTTCCACGAAGTGGATGCGCGTGAAGTCGACCTGCGAGCCGGGCGAGAGCTGGATGTCGAGCGTCTGACCGGCGCCGTGGAAGGCTTCCTTGCGGTAGATCTCGCCGAAGGACGAGAAGAAGCCGCTGGGCAGGTCGGTGATGTCGAAGTTCCGCATCTGCAGCGACAGGATGCCGAAGATGCCGCTGTTCGAGTCCACGCCGCCCGCGATCTCGAAGTCGACGACGCGGCCTTCCTCGACGATGAACTCGATGTCGACCCACTCGGGGTCGTCCGTCGGCAGGAAGCGGTACGTGGGTTCGTTGTGCTCGAGTGGACGACGGTCGTCCGAGAAGTAGCCGGTGGCCGTGAGGAGCCGCAGCGAGCGCGCGACTTCTTTCATGTCGGCGATCTGTCCGGGCTGCACGGTGATCTCGCGGCGCAGCACGCGGTCACGGGTGTGGTTCGCGCCGGAGATGCGCACCTCGCGGATCTTGAGCTGCTGGCCCTGGACGATCCGGTAGGTCACTTCGACGGACTTGTTCTCGACGTCGAAGACGAGTTCCGGCTCGAGGAACTTCCAGCTCTGGTCGCGCAACGACGGGTGCGAGAGGTACCCGAGCGCGCCGAAGAAGTCGCGCAGGTCCTCGCGGTCCGCGTCGAGGCGCAGCTTCTCGAAGGTCACGCCGGGCTTCAGCATGCAGCGGCCGAGCAGCTCGGGCTCGCTGAAGACGAGTTCCGCCGGCTCCGTGAGCGGTTCCCCGTCCAGGCCGCGCGTGTCCGGCAGCTGCTTGACGCCGACGATGTGCAAGGAGCTGACGGTGTAGGGATCGCCCTCGTCGACGACGACGTGGATCACGACGCGGCTGAAGTCTTCGTTGAACTCGAGGCGGTCGAGCTCGACGACAGCGTCCAGGTAGCCGCGGTCGCGGTACACGTTGCGCATCGCGAGCAGATCGCCTTCGAGCTTCTCCTCGACGAAGACGTCGCCGAGCCAGTTCAGGAAGCGCGGCCCCTTGAGCTGCGTGCGCGCCACCGGCACGAGCCCGTCCTTCCACGGACCGAAGCCGCGCGTCGGCAAGCTCTCGTTGCCGTGCACGACGACGTCGGACACGCGCACCTTGCGGCCTTCGCGGATGCGGAAGATCACGTCGCCGATGCCGTGCGTGTCCTCGTCGAACTCGTCGGGAGTCTTGGTGACGATGTCGATCTCGACGAAGTGGAAGCCCTTCCGCCGGTAGCCTTCGAGCAGGCGTTGGCGCACACGCCGCGCTTGGTGCAGGTAGAGTTCCGAGCTCTCGTCCAGACCGGCCCACTCGCGCAGGTCCTTCAGCTTGACCCCGTCGTAGCCGATGAAGCGCGGCTCGAGGTCGACCGGCATCTCCTGCACGATGAGCTGCAGCTCGATGCCGCCCTCGGCGGCGCGCTCGAGCACCTCGGCGCGGACCTTGAAGGCTTCCCACAGGTAGGTGATGCCGCGCTCGACGAGCTCGCGGTCGAGCGGACGCCCGACGCGCTGGCCGAGCGCCGCGATCAGCCGGTCCTCCGCATAACGGTCCTCTCCCGTCACTTCGATGCCCACCACGGTCGGCATGCGCTGTTCCTGCCCACCGTCCTGTGCACGGGCGGGAGGGAGCAGCACGGCAGCGCAGATGAGCGCTCGCGCGACCGCGTTGAGCAGGTGGGCGAAGGTCACGGGGGGCTGAGGCGTCGTCAGGGGGCGATCGGTTCGGCGACGGACGGCGCGCGATTCTCGAACCGCATGATGCTGCCGCGGAACTGCAAGCTGACGGTGCCGGTCGGCCCGTTCCGTTGCTTGGCGACCACCAGCTCCGCGATCCCGCGGTTCTCGTCGGTCGGTTCGTAGTACTCGGGGCGGTAGAGCAGCATCACCGTGTCGGCGTCCTGCTCGATCGAGCCCGACTCGCGCAAGTCGGACAGCTGCGGCTTCTTGTCCTCGCGGGACTCGACGGCGCGCGACAGCTGCGAGAGCGCGATGACCGGGACGTCCAGTTCACGCGCGAGTTCCTTGAGCGAGCGTGAGATCGCCGAGATCTCGAGCTGACGGCTCTCGGACTTCGGCATCGTCATCAGCTGCAGGTAGTCGACGACGATCAGGTTGAGCGCCTTGTTCTGCTGCTTGACGCGGCGCGCGCGGCTGCGCATCGCCATGACCGAGAGGCCGGGCGTGTCGTCGATGAACATGCGACACTCGCGCAGCTCGCCGGCGGCGCGCGCCAGCTCGGAGTAGTCGTCGGCGGGGATGTTGCCCGTCTTCAGCTTGTGCGCGTCGACTCGCGCGTGCGCGCAGAGCATCCGGCTGACGATCTGCTGCGCGCCCATCTCCAGGCTGAAGAACAGCACGACCGGCGGCCCGTCCACTTCGGGCAGCTGCGAGAAGGCGGCGTTCTCCATCAGGTTCAGCGCGAGTGCCGTCTTACCCATCGCGGGACGCGCCGCGAGGATGATCAGCTGCCCGCCGGTGAACCCGCAGGTCAGGTCGTCGAGGTCGTAGAAGCCCGACGGCACGCCGGTCAGGCCGCCGGAGCGCCCCGCCGTCGAGTCGATGCGCTTGAAGGTCTCTTCGATCGCGCTGGCGATCGTCAGCACTTCGCCGCTCGACTTGCTCTCGGAGATCTTGAAGATCGCGTTCTCCGACTCGTCGACGAGCGAGCTGACCGCGTCGCCGTCGGGGCGCGTCGAGTACGCCTGCTCGATGATGCCGTTCGCCTGCTGGATCAGGCGCCGCAGCGTGCTGGTCTCGGAGACGAGCCGCGCGTGGTGCAGCACGTGCGCGGAATTCGTGACGGAGCTCGCGAGCTGCAGCAAGTAGGAGCGTCCGCCGACCTGCTGCAAGCTGCCGGCGCCCAGCAGGCGTTCGCCGACGGTGATCATGTCGACGGGTTCGCCGCGGTCGCTCAGGCCGACGAGCGCCTCGAAGATCAGACCGTGCTTCTTCGAGAAGAAGTCGGCGGCGTGCAGCAGCTCCGTGACGTCCGGGATGCGGTGCGGGTCGATCAACAGCGCGCCGAGCACGCCGCGTTCCGCTTCGTCGTTGTGAGGCGGGATCCTGCCGATCGGGGGGCCGTCGTCATAGTCGGACATCGGGGCAGAGGATAACGATCCACCCTGCCGCGGCCAACGAACAGGAGCACTCCCTGCGCGCGCGGGAGAACTTGCCGCCGCGTCTCGGTCTTCGCCCGCGTGCGCACGCCGCTGCGAATGCAGGAAGCCCGCCCGGGCTAGTGCGCCGGGCGGGCCTCCTTCGGTGCCGTTGGTGGAACGAGCGAGACCGATCAGGCTTCGGCCGTGATCTCGAGCGTGATGGTCGCGCTCTGATCACCGTGCACGTGGATCTCGACCTCGTGGCTGCCCACGGCCTTGAGCGGCTTCTCGAGGCGCACGTCGCGCTCCTCGAAGGCGTGCCCGGCGGCCGCCAGCAGCTCCGCGATGCGGGCCGCGGTGACCGAGCCGTAGAGGTGACCGTTCTCGTCGGCCTTCTCGACCGTGGTCAGCGCGACGCTGGCGAGCAGCTCGACGCGCTTCGCGATGTCGGCGGCCATGGCGGCCTCTTCGGCCTCCAGGCGCACGCGACGGCGCTCCACCATCTTCTTGTTGTCTTCGTTCGCCGTGACGGCCAGGCGCTGCGGCAGCAGGTAGTTGCGCGCGAAACCCGGCTTCACGCGAACCACGTCGCCGCAGCGACCGAGGTTCTCGACGTGTTCCCGCAGGAGGACTTCCGTGTCTTTCATGTCTGTCAGGTCCTCTCTGGTTCAGCCCACGAAGGGCATCAGGCCGAGGTGACGTGCGCGCTTGATCGCGAGCTTCAGGTCGCGCTGGCACTTGGCGACGTAGCCCGTGCGGCGACGTCCTTGGATCTGACCGTAGGCGGTCAGGTGCTTCTCGAGGGTCTCGACGTCCTTGTAGTCGAGCGGCTGCTCGTCACAGGTACGACGGTTGCGGGTGTTACCGCGACGTCCGAACTTTCCTTTGACCGCCATGATCAGTCCTCCTCGGACGCGTCGGCGTCCTCATCGTCGTCAGAGTCTTCGTCCCGCTTCGACTTCGTGGCGCGGCGCGCACGCGGACGGCGCGGGCCGTCATCGTCGTCGTCGTCCATGTCGTCGTCACCGTCGTCGGTCTCTTCGACTTCGTCGACGGCGTCGTCGTCGGGCGGGGTCGGCACGATGAAGTCGGCCGACTGCTCGGCCTGGGCGAGCTCTGTCTCGGTCTCCGGGATCGCCTCGACGGCGATCTCCAGGCTGCGCAGCACGTAGTCGTTCAGCTCGAAGTCGCGGCGCATCGCGGGGATGTTCTCGCCGGGGATCTCGAAGTAGGTGAGCAGGAACGTCGCGCGGTTGCGCTTCTTGATCGGATAGGCCAGGCGGCGCTCGTCCCAACGGCGCGCGGTGTGAACCGTCGCTCCGTGCTTCTCGAGCGTGCCGGTGACGATCGACTTCGCCGAGCCCCAGTCCTTGCGGACGGTCTCGTTGTCGAGCAGGTACATGCCTTCGTAGATGGTCATTTTTCTCCGTGTATGAGAAGCAAGGGGCGTCAGGCGCCCTGGTTCCAGCGGCTGTGGTACCGCGCCATGCACGCTTCGAGATCACCGGTCTTCAGCCAGTCGAGGGCAGCCTCGCTCGCTTCGACGACCGAGACTTCCGCCTCGGGCATCTGCTTCTCGGTGAATCTCTCCAGTACGTGGCGCGCCGCGTCGGTTCTCGGGCGGCCGATCCCGATCCGCAGTCGGGGGAATCGGTCGGTGCCGAGCAGTTCGATGATCGAGGACATGCCGTTCTGTCCGCCGCTGCTCCCGTGCGGACGGAAGCGCAGTTGACCCAAGGGCAGGTCGAGGTCGTCGTAGATCACCAGCAGCTCGCTCGGCTCGATGCCGAGGAAACGTGCGACCGGTGCGACGACTTCACCGGAGCGGTTCATGAAGGTCTCGGGCTTCACGAGCAGGGCGTCGGGGTCGAAGCTCTGCGCGAAGGTGAAGGCCCGGGGACCCGTGTAACCGTCCAGCTCGCGTGCGGATCGAAAGAGCAACCCCTCGTGTCGGGCCAGGTGGTCCAGCACGTGGAAGCCGATGTTGTGGCGCGTCCACTCGTATTGCGGGCCCGGATTGCCGAGGCCGACGACCAGTCGCGTCACGTTCCGCTTCCTTGCAGGGGGGAGTCCCCCAGCCCTCCCCGGGCACGGCCCTGGGAAGATCGGGGGCGAACAGTCTACGCCGCCCGGCGGTTCGCGCAAGCCGTCGGTCGGCGAGCGCTCCTCCGGGCGGCGCCGGGATCAGGCCTCGACGGAGGAGCCTTCGCCCTCTTCGCCTTCTTCGCCCTCTTCCGTGGTCGCTTCCTCGCGGACACCCGCGATGACGGCGACCTCGGCGTCCGGCTCGACGGCCAGGCGGACGCCTTCGGGGAGCTTGAGGTCCTTGGCGAGGATGTGCGTGCCTTCACCCAGACCTTCGACGTTGACCTCGATCGCGTCGGGGATCATCGAGGGCAGCGAGAAGATCGAGATGTGCTGCATCGTGTGGTTGACCACGCCCTTGGGCATGCCGACGAAGGCCAACTCGACCTCGGTCTCGGTCTCCACACCGCGCTGCACGCGCTTGAACTCGACGTGGATGATGCTGTCGCCGAACACGTCCCACTCGAGCTCGCGGACCACGACAGACTCCGACTGACCACCGATCTCGATGTCGTAGAGGTGCACGTGGTTGCGGCGGGCGGCGAGGAACTCGTGCTCGTTGATCGCGAGATCGAGGTGTTCCTTGCCGTCGGCGGGTTGCAGGTTCGCGGGGATCATGCCGTTCGCGCGGAGGGCGCGGCAGGCACGGCTGCCGAGCTTGGTACGCGCTTCGGCCTTCAGGGTCGCACTCTGAGCCATGGGATTCTGTCCTCTGGTCCTTCTAGGAACGTGTTCCGGCCTCGATTCGATTCAGCTCTTGTCCTCGTCGAAGAGCGAGCTGACCGAGATCGAGTGGTGGATGTTGTGAATGGTGTCCGCGAGCAGCTTGGCGACCGAGACCGTCTCGATCTTGTCCGGCCAGTCGTCGCCGCGGGGGATGGTGTCGGTGACCAGGATGCGGTCGACGGGCGCCTCGGCGAGGCGACCGCAAGCCGGTCCGCAGAGCACGGCGTGCGAGACCGCGATGATGATCTCGTTGGCACCCTTCTGCTTCAGGATCGCCGCGGCTTGGGAGATCGAGCCGCCGGTCGAGATCATGTCGTCGACGAGGACGACGTTGCGTCCCTCGACCTCGCCGATGACGTGCTCGACGGAGGTCTCGGAGCCCGAGTAGCGGCGCTTGTCGACGATCGCGAGGTCGGCGCCCAGCGCCTTCGCGTAGGAGCGCGCCATCTTGATGCCGCCGACGTCGGGCGTGACCACGACCGGGTTCTCGATGCCGGTCTTGCGGATCGCGCGCAGCAGCACCGGCTTGGCGAACAGGTGGTCGACGGGGATGTCGAAGAAGCCCTGGATCTGCGCCGCGTGCATGTCGAGCGTCACGACGCGATCCGCGCCGCTCGCGATCAAGGTGTTCGCGACGACCTTCGCGGAGATCGGCACACGACCCTCGTCCTTGCGGTCCTTCCGCGCGTAGCCGTAGTACGGCATCACGGCCGTGATCCGGCCGGCGCTGGAGCGTCGCAGCGTGTCGAGCAGCAGCAGGAGCTCGACCCAGTTGTCGTTGACCGGCGGGCAGGTCGACTGGATGACGAAACAGTCGGAGCCGCGCAGGTCCTCCTCGACCTTGATGTCGATCTCCTGGTCGGGGAACCGACCCACGTGAGCCTTCGCCAGCGGGATGTCGAGGTTCTTCGCGATCGACTCGGACAGCGCGCGGTTCGCGTTGCCCGAGATGAGCGTGATCTTTTCGCTGTAGGAGGCCACGGGTTCCTTCGGTCAGGCGTCTCGCTCGTCACCCGCGACCTTCGAGGCCGCGGCACTGATCTTGGACGGGGCGTGCTTGCGCGCCGGCAGTCCGACCCACGTCTCGCCGTCCCCCACCGTCGCGCCGCGCGTCACCACCGCGCCGGCGCCGGTCGTGGCGCCTCGGCCGATCGTGTTCGGCGCGACGATGATCGTACCGCTGCCGATGAACGCGTCCTCGCCGACCTCGGTGACGTGCTTCGCCGTCCCGTCGTAGTTCGCGAAGATCGTCCCGGCGCCGACGTTCGTGCGCGCGCCGATGCGCGCGTCGCCGAGGTAGGACAGGTGTTTCGCCTTGGCGTGCGCGCCGACGACCGACTTCTTGCACTCGGTGAAGTTGCCGACCTCGGCCCCTTCCTCGAGCACCGTTCCGGCGCGCAGGTGCGTGAACGGCCCCACCTCGCAACCACCCGCGATCACGACGCCAGAGCGGATCACCGTGCAGGGCAGCACGCGCGTGCCGGCCCCGATCTCGACGCCGTGGTCGATGAAGGTCGTCGCCGGGTCCTCGATCGCCACGCCGTTCGCGAGGTGTTCCTCAAGGATGCGCAGCTGCAGCACCCAACGCGCCTCGGCGAGGTGCCCGAGGTCGTTCACGCCGATCGTCTCGTCGAGGTCCTCGAGCAGGACCGTCTCCACCGGCTTGCCCGCCGCGGCGAGCATCATCGGGACGTCGGTCAGGTAGTACTCGCCCTGCGCGTTGTCGCAGCGCAGCTTCGGCAGCGCTTCGAGCAGCAGCTTGCCGGGGAAGGCGTAGACGCCCGTGTTCACCTCCGGGATCGCGCGTTCTTCGTCCGAACAGTCGCGTTCCTCGCGCACGCCGGCGAAGTCGCCTTCCTCGTCGCGCAGGATGCGACCGAAGCCGCGCGGGTCGTCGGCGACGGCGGTGAACAGCGCGGTCGCCTCGTCGCCGTTCTCCTGCGCGGTCTCGACGAGCACTTGCAAGCTCGTCGGGCGCAGCGCCGGCATGTCGCCGTACAGCACGACCACGGTGCCGGGGTCGTCACCGAGCGCGGGCGCCGCGACCTGCAGCGCGTGTCCGGTGCCCTTGCGCTCCGTCTGTTCGACGAAGCTCACGCGACCGGTGGCCGGTCCGGCTTCGACGCTCGCGCGCACGCGGTCCGCGCCGTGTCCGACGACGACCACGATGCGCTCGGGATCGAGCGCGAGCGCCTGGTCGAGCACCCAGTCGAGCAAGCTGCGTCCGCACACCTCGTGCAAGACCTTGGGCAACGCGCTCTTCATGCGCGTCCCTTGGCCGGCAGCGAGGATCACGACGGAAGCTCGGCGGGTCATCGAAGAAGGGGCGTGAGGGAGGTGGACGGAGGGCGCGTGAGCGACCCATAACGACGGACGTACCGCCCCCGAAGCAGCTCCCGGCGGGGGCTTCGCGAGGCGTTTCGACCCCCTCCCCTGGGAAAGGGGGCCCAAGGTTGTATTGCCGACCCCCACGGACTGTCAAGGCGGCGCGGCGATCCCCGAGGGGTCCGCGCGCCGCCCGAGCTCACTCGCCGACGACCCGCAGCGCGTTCGAGAGGTTGCCTTGCGCCCCGCAGGGTCCGCCGAGGTCGCGGTAGTAGACCTGGTAGTCGCGGACGGTGCCCGGAAGCGGGGCCGGAGGGGACCAGCGGGCCGTCCCGCCCGGTCCGGGGCGCAGCACGGCGATCACGTTCGCGACCGAGCCCGCGCAGAAGACGCCGTTGTGGAACGGGATGCGCGTCGCCGGGCCCTCGCCCTCGAGCAGGAGGGCGGTCCCGCCGGCGAAGCCCTGGCTGAAGTGCAGGGTCAAGGAGGCGCTCCAGTTGCGGCGCTCGAGCCGCGCGCCGACCCCCGCGCGGTTGCCGCAGCCCTCTCCGGCGCCGGAACGGTTCGCGCACGGGCAGCTCAGCTCGTCGCTGCCGTCGCCGAGGCACAGCAGCCGGGCCTCGGGCGCCGTCCGGGCGAGGCTCAGCACGTCGGCGCCGGGCCCCTCGCTCTCGACGAAGCCGCTCGCCGAGGAGAAGAAGACGAGCTCGGTGCCGTCGTCCACGAGGTCGGCGAACAAGCAGTCGCCGTTCGCCGGGAGGCCGCCCACCGCGCTCATCCACTCGGTGCGGCGCTCCGCGCGGTCGTGGAGGTAGAGCTGGGCCGAGCCGAAGTCCTGCCCCGCCCGCGAGGAGAAGGCGGCGTAGCGCGCGTTCGGCGACAGGCGCGCCGCGAAGCCGCCCTGCGGGAAGCCGGCCGAGTCGAGCGAGAGGCAGCTCGTCGTGCCGAGGCGCAGGTCACGCAGGTAGACGTCGCCGACGTCGTTCAAGTCGTCGGCATGCAGCGCGGAGCGCGTCTCGAAGGCGACCACGCGTCCGGTGTCGGCGAACGCGACGCCCGTGCAGATGTCGTTCGCGGGCACGCCGAGCGCGTCGAGGGACGCGAGGACGGTCGCGCCCGTCGCGAGCTCGACGACGTGCACCTGCGGAACGGGGAGCACGCCGGATCCCGTCAGCTGTGCGTCGCCCGAGACGAACGCCAGCGTCGAACCGTCACCCGAGAGGTCGAGGATCGGGAGTGCTCCGTCCGGCGACTGACCGCCGTTCGGTCGCAGGTTCACGCGGCGCGGCACGCCGACGTCGAGGTCACAGACGAACAAGTCGCCGCGTCCGTTGCCGTCCCCCACGATCAGGTCGGGCGCCTCCGAGTAGAACGCGATGCGCGAGCCGTCCGCCGAGAGCACGGGGTAGTAGCTGTCGCCGCTGCCCGGCGAACCGTCGGGCCGACGACTCGCGCACTGCACGCCGTTCGTCGCGCGGTCCCAGACGTAGACCTGGTAGTGCGCGCCGTTCGAGCCGGCGACGAGGTCGTTCGCGCGCGAGACGAAAGCGACGCGACCGCCGTCGGCGGAGATCACGCCCGAGCCCGAGTGCCCGCTGCCCGATGATCCGTCGGGCCGACTCGAGACGCGCCGCGTGGAGCCAAGCACGCGGTCCCGCACGAAGACGTCGCCGACGCCGTTCGCGTCGTCGTCCACCAGCTCGGCCGCGGCGCTCTCGAAGACGACCCAGCGCCCGTCCGCCGAGACGACGCGACCGCCGCCCCCCCGCAGGAAGGCGTCGGAGCTGGAGGGCACGCCGGAGTCGGAGAGCGAGAGGACCTCGGCCCCGCGGGGGAGGACGGGCGCGAGCACGACGAGCAGCGGGACGGCGAGCATCGCCCGTCGGAGTGCAACGCGCGTACCACGCTCCGCGGTCCCCCGGGAGCGCCCACGCGCCTCGCTCGGCCTTCCGGGTGTGCGGATTGGCTCGGTCCGATGGGGCGTCTATGCTCGGCCGCGGATGAACGTCGCGGACTGGCTTCCCGAGCTGCTCTTCACATCGCACTGGCTGATCGTCATCGGTCTGTCGCTGCGCGTGATCCATCTGCGCCGCCCGGTCGGCGTCACCTTGGCCTGGTTCCTCATCCTGCTGGCGCTCCCCTTCGTCGGCGCCGGCTTCTACTTGATGCTCGGCGAGAACCGCTTCAGCGAGCGGTACACGAAGCTCGCCGGCGAGGTGCACGCGCAGTACGCGGAGTTCCAGGCACGACTACGCGAGCGTGTCGACCAGGACCGCGTGACGATCACCGACGCGGCGCGCTCGCTGAAGCGTCACGCCACGCGGGTCGTCGGCTTCCCCGCGATCCCCGACAACGACGTGGTGCTGCTCGGCGAGTGGCAGCTGTTCTTCGAGCACTTGATCGAGGACGTGCGCGCCGCGCGCTCGAGCGTCCACCTCGAGTTCTACATCCTCAGCACGGGCGGCCTCGTCGACGACCTGCTGCTCGAGCTCGAGGCGGCGCGCGCACGCGGCGTGTCCGTGCGCATCCTGCTCGACGCGGTGGGCAGCGGTCCGTTCCTCTCGCGCAACGCCAACCTGCAGCGCCTACGCAGCGCCGGCATCGAGCTCGGCATCAGCCACCCCGTCGGATTCCTGCGCGCATTGCTCTCGCGCATCGACCTGCGCAACCACCGCAAGAACGCCGTGATCGACGGCGAGGTCGCCTACACCGGCTCGCAGAACCTCGTCGATCCGCGCTTCTTCAAGCAGGAGTCGGGCGTCGGTCAGTGGATCGACGCGATGGCGCGCTTGCGCGGTCCCGTCGTCGAGGCGATGGGCGCGGCCTTCGCGGAGGACTGGCAGATCGCGACCGGCAAGGGCTTGATCGACGTGGCCAGCACGCACGACATCAAGCCGCAGCCGCCGGCGGGGACGTACGACGTGCAAGTCATCCCGTCGGGGCCCGCCTTCGAGCCCAAGGCGATGCAGGAGTTGCTGCTGACCGCGCTCTACGCCGCACGCGAGTCCGTCGTGCTCACGACGCCCTACTTCGTCCCGGACGACTCGCTCGAGATGGCGATCCAGTCGGCGGCACTGCGCGGCGTCGACGTGACAATCATCGTGCCGCGCAAGAACGACTCGACGCTCGTGCACTTCGCGAGTCGCTCGCACTTCGAAGACCTCATGGAGGCCGGCGCGAAGATCGCCGCCTACGACGGCGGCCTGCTGCACACCAAGTCGATCGTGATCGACAACGACTTCGCGGTCTTCGGCACGGTGAACCTCGACATGCGCAGCATGTGGCTCAACTTCGAACTCTCGCTCTTCGTCTACGACGAACGCTTCGCCTGCGAGCTGCGCGTGCTGCAGGAGAGCTACCTGGACCACTGCGAGTTCTTCGACCTCGCACGCTGGCGGGCCCGGCCGATGTTCGAGCGGCTGCGCGAGAACGTCGTGCGCCTCGTGGGCCCGCTGCTGTGAGCCCCGGATCGGCCCCCCGAGGCCCGGAAGGGCGGATTCTGTCTCGATTTGCGCCAGGGCGGCTCCAGGGCGGCGGCGCGGGCGACCGATGCAGGGAGACATGGCCCGCATCCTGCTGATCGACGACGACGAGGTCGTGCGCACGGTCTTCGCGCGCTTGCTGACCGCCGCCGGGCACGAGGTCCGGGTCCTCGCCGACGGCGCGGGCGCGGCGGGCGTCGTCGAGGAGGGCGCGATCGACCTCGTGATCACCGACCTGATCATGCCGGGCCAGGAGGGCATGGCGACCATCGGCGAGCTGCGCGGACGCTGGGCCGAGTTGCCGATCCTCGCGATCTCCGGCGGCGGGCGCGTCTCGGCGCTCGACCTGCTGCCGGTCGCGCGCAGCCTCGGCGCGAACGCGACGCTGCCCAAGCCGATTTCGGCGGAGCGCTTGTTCGAGGTCGTGGACCGCCTCGCCGGCTGAGTTCGCGCCCGGCGCTCAGATCCCGCGCGCGATCACGTCGCGCGCGATGACCATGCGCTGGATCTCGTTCGTGCCCTCGTAGATGCGCGTCACGCGCGCGTCGCGATAGAGCTTCTCGATCGGGTACTCCGCGGAGTAACCCATGCCGCCGTAGATCTGCACGGCGCGGTCGACGATGCGGTCGAGCGCCTCGGACGCGAACAGCTTCGTCATCGCGGACTCGCGCGTGAACGGTACGTGTTCGTCGCACATCCAGGCCGTGCGGTAGACGAGGCTCTCCATCGCGTAGATCTCGGTCGCGCTGTCCGCGAGCATCCACTGGATCGCCTGGTGGCGGCTGATCGGCTTGCCGAAGGCGACGCGTTCGTTCGCGTAGTTCGTCGCCAGCGAGAGCGCTTCCTTCGCGCAGCCGAGGCAGTTCGCGCCGAGCGCGAGGCGCCCGCGGTCGAGCGTCGCCATCGCGTTCTTGAAGCCGGCGCCGACCTCGCCGAGGCGGTACTCGTCCGAGATGCGCACGTCGTCGAACGCCAGGGTCACGGTGCTCGAGCCGCGCTGCCCCATCTTCTCCTCGGCCTTGCCGACCGAGTAGCCCTTCGATTCGGCGGGCACCAGGAAAGCCGTCACGCCGCCCGACGCGCCCTTCGTCTTGTCGGTGATCGCGTAGACGGTGACGAGGTCCGCGAGGTTGCCCGCGGTGATCCAGATCTTCTCGCCGTTGATGATCCAGTCGCCGCCGTCCTTCACGGCGGTGGTCGACATCGCCGCGGGATCCGAGCCGGCGTCGGCTTCGGACAGCGCGTAGGCGCCCTTCACCTCACCCGTCGCGTACGACGGCAGCCACTTGCGCTTCTGTTCCTCGGTGCCGCCGACCAGCACGGACATCGCGCCGATCGAAGCGTGCGCGCCGTAGGTCACGGCGACCGAGAAGTCGCCGCGCGTGATCTCCTCCATCGCGATGCACAGACCGGTCTCCCCCATGCCCGCGCCGCCGTACTCCTCGGGGATCGCGACGCCGTAGAGGCCGAGCTCGGCCAGTTGGTCGAGCAGCTCGCGCGGCACGTGATGCTCGCGCTCGATCTGCGCGGAGAGCGGCCGCACCGCGCCGTCCGTGAAGTCGCGCACGGCCTGGCGCAACATCTGGTGCTCTTCGCTGAAGGTGAAGTCCATCGCTCAATCGGTCTCGCCCTCGGGGAAGAGTTCGCGCAGCACCCCGAGGGCGACGGGGAGCCGAGCCGCGTTGAGGAAGAGGTGGTCGCGCGAGAATCCGCAGACCGCGCCGATCGGGATGCCGGCGTCGGCCAGGCTGCCGCAGACGAGCGCCAGGAACCCGACGACCTCCCACCCCATCGGCGTCTCGAAGCGGATCCAGCAGAGGTCTTTCTCGACCCGGGCCTCCGGATGTGCCTCGAGCAGCTCCGGGAGTGCCCTTTCCGGGACCAACAGGCTGGTTTCGCCGCCTTCGCGCACGAGTTGAGCGGGGCCGTCGCCGAGCCGAGCCCAGTCCTCGGGCACGGGGGGCGCGTCGAAGCCCACCAGCGCGAAGCGCCCTTCCTCGACGCGGAAGCGCATGCGCCGCAGCGCGTCGGAGAGCTTTCGGGCGGGTTGCTGCGGAACCATGGCGAGGTCGCTCGGTTGGCGGTCGGTCCCCCGTTCCGCGAACGCGCCGCGCGCGGCCTTCGACGCCTCACCGGAAGTGGTAGGCTGGAAGGGACGGGGGTCGCCTGCTATCGCAGCCCTTTCGGCCCCCCGGATCCAGCCTCCACGGCCAGGAACCGGGCCTCCGCAGACCCCCCGGACCTCGCAACGCACATGAAAGCACTGTTCGTGATCCTCTGTCTCGCCGCCGGCCTCGGTGGTGGCGCCGTCGGAGCGCTCGTCGCGGGCGACTCCGGCTCCACGCGCAGCGACGAGTCGGTGAGCCTCACGCCCGACCAGGTCGTCGCCGGCCCCGCCTCCGATGCGGAAGCGCGCGCCGAGATCGAAGCCCTGCGCCTCGAGCTGGCCAGCCTGCGCGCCTCGATGGACGCGATGCGCGGCCAGCTCAACCGCGAGTCGGTCGTCTCCGAGGTCGTCGCCGCGAACTCGAACCCCGAGACCAGCGCGGAACAAGCGGCCGCGAACCTCTCGCGCCTCAGCGAGCAGGACAAGGAAGCGGTCTTCGCGCTCGTCGAGGAAGCCCGCGAAGCGCGCCGCCAGGAACAAGCCGCCGAGCGCGAAGTGCGCATGAACGAGTGGACGCTCGAGCGCGCGACGCAGATCGCGAACGAACTCGGCCTGCCGGCCGGCTCCGAGAAGCGCATCGGCGAGATCATGCTCGAGCGCAACGCGAAGTTCTCCGCGATGCGCAACGAACTGAACGACCTCGGCTGGGGCCCCGAGACGCGCGACCTGATGCGCACGCAGGCCGCCGAGATCAATCAGTGGCAGACGCAAGCCCTGACGGTCGCCTTCGGCGAAGAGACCGCGGCCCAGATCCAAGAGCTCGCCGGTGACGGCGGCGGACGCGGGCGTGGCGGCTTCGGCGGATTCGGCGGCGGCGGGCGCGGCGGCGACTGAGAAGTACGGTACCGCGTTCGTTTTTCCTAAATAGCGGAGGCCGGCGCTGCGCGCCGGCCTCCGCTATTTAGGAAAAACGAACGCGGTACCGTACTTCCCGGAATCTCGTCGACGGAGCGCTAGGCTGAGCGTCGATCCTCCCGCCCGTCGACTCCGGAGACGCCCGATGATCCAGCTCGCCTGCGCCCTGTTCGCCGCGCTCTCTTGCGCATCCGCCTCCTCCGACGCCGTCCGCGTCGACGGTCTGCAGGAAGGTGAGTCCTACACCCTCCTCGCCCCCGGCCCCGGTCCGAGCGACGAGTACGCGCACGGTCGCGTCGTCGACGCCTTCACCGGCGCGCCGCTGCCGGGCGCGACGATCGAGCTGTGGTCCGAGGAGATCGACGAGCACTACGGCGGCTTCCACCGCTTCGGCAGCGCGACGAGCGGCCGCGACGGGCGCTTCCGAGTGCGCTGCCGCGAGGGCGCGCAGCGAGCGGAGAAGCTGCGCGCCTCGGCGCCCGGCTACCTCGTCTACACCGAAGCGGCGGGGCAGGCGCGCGAGGTGATCACGCTCTTCCCCGCCGAGCCGACGGCGCCGCGCATCCGCTTCACGGACTTGCAGGGACGGCCGATCGAAGGCGCGCGCGTGACGAGCACCTACACCTGCGCGCACGACGTCCCCGCCTTCGAGTACGTGAGCGACGTGGATGGTGTCGTCGTGCTCGAGGGCTACGGCCTGCAGGACGCGATGCCGGAGCTGCGCGTGCTCGCGCCGGGCTTCGCGGGCGTGAAGTACTTGGACGCGGACGAGGTGTACAGCGGGCTGAGCCTCTCGGAGTGGGACGTCGATCTCCCCGCCGAGATGTTCTGCTCCGTCCGCCTGCCCCGCCTGCCCGGCGCCGAGCTGCGTGTACTCGACGAGTCCGGCGCACCGCTCACCGACGCGGAACTGATGGTCCTCGACGGCGACGGCCACCACGTCGTGCGCACCGACGGCGAGGGCAACGCGTCGATCCCCGCGCGCTACGACTCCGGCGAGCTCTCGATCTCGCGCCTCGCGCCGGACCCCGGCCCCGGCGCCTACGGCTTCGTGAGCGCGACGGAACGCACGACCTTCCGCCTGGGCGGCGACGACTGGCCCGACGAGCTCGCCGTGGGCCGCGTGCGCTTCGTCTGGTCCGACGACGCGTCGCCGGTCGACGGGCTGCAGGTGACGCACGTCGATGGCTGGGTCGACCGGACCGACGCGGACGGTTGGGTCGAACTGCCCGCCGGCGCGGCGTACGTCGTCGCGGACGACTCGTCACTCGACGCGCCGGCCGCAATGCCGCCCGTCTTCGTGATCGCGGACGAGACGGCGCTCGTCGAGTTGCCCCGCCGGCAGCGCTACGCGATCGGCACGCTCGAGGCAGGTCTCGTTTCGCGTGTCGTCGTCGAGCAGGGCTCCCGATCGACCGAGTACGCGCTTGATGAGGACGAGTCTCTCGAACTCGTGGTCGGCAGCCCCGAGCCTTGCACACTCTGGTACCCCGATCTTCAGATTCGGAGCGACCACGATCCGGAGACGGCATCGCTGTCCGCGGAGTCGCCCCGCAACCTGCATCCCTTGCGAATCGGTGTTCCGACGCGAGAACGCCCCCGCGCGGCCTGGACCTTCGCGCCGCCCGCGGGCGTCGCCCTCGGACTGGAAGGCCCGGACGCGCACACCTGCACTCTGCAGGCGGATGACAACCTCATGACGGTGGAAGGGCCGGCGAGCACGCCGCTCCTGCTGCACTTCACGGCCGACGGCTGTGTCGACCTCTGGGCACGCGCCCTGCTCGGCGACGGACGGAACGCGCCCGCGGTCCCCGAGCTGCCGCGCCTCGCCTCACTGCGCATCGAGTCCGAGGGCGCGATCCTCGTCGAGGGCTACGACGAGCTCGACGACCTGACCGCCCTCCACCCCGGACCCTTCGACTGCGTCGTGCGCAGGGCCGACGGTGTGCGCATCGGCCTGCGGCTCGAGCTCGAGCCCGGCGCGCAGCGCGTGCTGCGCGTCGAGTGAAGTACGGTACCGCGTTCGTTTTTCCTAAATAGCGGCGGCCGACGCTGCGCGCCGGCCGCCGCTATTTAGGAAAAACGAACGCGGTACCGTACTTCACTCACCATCATGTCGGCCATGCGAACTCCCCTGCGCATGGCGCTCTCCAAGCTCGTCGGCTGGACCGCCGACCGCAAGCTGCCCGGCGCGTTGCGCGCGCCCGCCTACAAGACCTACGCGAAGCTGACCGGCGCGTCGCTCGCGGAGTCGCGCGGGCCGCTCGACATCTACCCGAGCCTCGGCGCCTTCTTCGTCCGTCACCTCAATGCCGGCGCACGACCGATCGAAGCCGACCCGACGAAGCTCCCCTCGCCCGTCGACGGCACCTTCCAGTCGATCACGCCCGTCACGAACGGCACGGTGCTGCAAGCCAAGGGCAAGCCGTACACCGTGCGCGAACTGCTCGGCGACGTCGGTGCGGACGTCGACCTCGAGGGCGGACACCAGTGGACGATCTACCTCTCGCCGCGCGACTACCACCGCATCCACGCGCCGGAGACCTGCGAGCTGACCGAAGCGCGTTGGATCCCCGGCGCGCGCTGGTCGGTGCAACCGTGGGTGCTGAACTGGTTGAAGGTGCTGCCGGTCAACGAGCGCTTCCCGCTGCGCCTCGAGACCGACCGCGGCCCGCTGTTCCTCGTGCTCGTCGGCGCGCTGAACGTCGGACGCATGCGCGTGCTCGGACTCGATCCGCGCCACGCGGGTCCCGTGCGTCCGGCGCTGCCGTTCGCGCGCGGTGCGGAACTCGCGCGCTTCGAGATGGGTTCGACGATCGTGCTGCTCTCGCCGAAGGGCGTCTGGAAGCCGACGGCGAACTGCGTGCCGGGGCGGACGGTCAAGCTCGGCGAAGCGATCGCGGAGCTCGCGGAGTGATGGACCGCGCGAAGTTGCTGCGCCTCGCGCGGCTCTCGACGGCGATCGTGCTCGGCGAGTGGGACGTGATGCGCGAAGTGCGCGAAGCGGCGCCCGACGGCGAACCCGATCGCGCGTGGCGCGAAGCCGTCCTGCAGACACACCTCTTCGGCGGCTTCCCGCGACTCGTCGAGGCCTACGGTCACCTCGCGGCCTGCGGCGGGCTCGGCGCGGCGGCGGCGGATGAGCACGAAGCGAGCGGGTCGACCGAGCGCGGCGCGCAGCTCTTCGACCGCATCTACGGCGAGGGTGCCGAACCGGTGCGTGCGATGCTCGGCGAGCACTCGGCCGACTACGCGGCGATGATCGCGGAGCACGCGTACGGCCGCGTGTTGTCGCGGCCGGGCCTCGACGCGGCGACGCGCGAGCTGCTCGCCTCGTGCGCGCTCGCGGCGCTCGGGCAGGAACGGCAGCTCGCCAGTCACGCGCGCGGTGCGCTGCGCTGCGGTGCGCGCTTCGACGCGCTCGAGGACTGCCTCGACGCCGTGCGCGACCTGATGTCGAGCGAGCGACACGAGCGCGCGCTGCGCATCGCCGAGCGCTTCCGGGCCGGCGACCGCGCCTGAGGCGTCCCGCGCGTCGCTCGCGCGGATCGGAGTGGCCGCGCGACTTTCTCGCGATCGACCGCGAACCGCGCCGGCGTGGCCCGGTCTTCCCGTGTGTCGCGGCCACGAGCACGGCCGCGGCGGGTAGACCCGATGATCTCCACGCCCACGACGAACTCCGCACACCTCCACTCGTCTCGGCGCGCAACACGGCGCACGAGACGCGCGCTGTTCGTCCTGCTGGTGATCGTCGGGTCGCTCGTCGCCGCCGCGGGCTCGGGACTGTGGCTCGCGGTCGGTGCGGCGCGCGCGATGGCGGTCCCGAACGCGGCGCAACTGCGCGCCGTCGCCGAATCGCGCGCGGCCGCGCCCGACCGCGAGCCCGCTCCGACCCGGCGCGAACCGCGCACCACCGACTGATCTCCTGATGGCGCCGGGGGGAGCTTCGGCTCCTCCCGGCATTCCTCCCCCGCACGACGATGAACGACTCCACGCTCCGGGCGACGACGCTCGCCGCGCTCGCGCTCGCGGGCTGCTCCGCCGCTTGCTCCAGCACGCCCCGGGCCGATCGCGGTCTGACGGTGCTGCGCTCCGAACACCTCGAGGTGAAGAGCCTCCCGCCGCGCGCCGAAGCGGACGACGCGACGGTCCTCCCGCTGCTGCACGTCGCGTGCGCGCCGGGCGACCGGCTGCTCGCGCTCGAAGTGGTCATCTGGGACGACGTGGACGGCAACGGCCGGCGTTCCCCCGCCGAAGCGTGCGACCGGTGGGCGATGCCCAGCGGCGAGTCGCGTGCCGAGTCGATGGAATGGCGCGGCATGCGACTGCCGCCCGGCGACGCGTTGCGCGCGGAATTGGACGCGACGCTCGAACGTCACGGGCGCTTCGAAGGCACTTGGCGCGTCAGCGTGCCGGAGGAACGGCAGCGCTCGCGCTACGGAATCAGCGACGATCGCCCTCGACGGTGACGTCGAGCAGCCGCACGGGCACGCGCGAACGCAGCGAGAGGCTGGTGCTGCGTGGGCCGCCGACTGGCGATCGACGCTCCGCGGTCGTGACGCGCGCGCCGTCGAGTCGGACCTCGACGGTGCCGCGCGCGGGGTTCAAGCGCAGGCGCAGGACGTGGTCCCCGCCCTCGCGCCAACCGCTGAAAGCGACGCCTTCGGACCGCACGCGCTCGACGACGTCCTGCAAGCCGTTCGTGTCGACGAGACAACGCGCGGGTTCGCCGACGCGTTCGCCGACGAAGGCCGCGTGGAAGCCGAGCGCGGAGACGACCATCAAGTCGGGCGGCGAACCCTCCGGTTGCGCGAAGTGCACGTCCAGCACGACCACGCCCTCGTCGACGACGAACGGGTTGCGCAGCAACAAGGTCGGCGCGGCGCGGGTCACCAGTTCGTCGTCGTCGGCCAGCGGACCGCCGATCCAACCCGGCGCGCCGTCGTCGAACCAGGTGCCGCGGTCCCACTCGCCGGCTTCGGCGCCCTCGAAGGTCCAGCTCATGCGCACGCGCCCGAAGGACGGGAAGTCCACCTCGTCGGGGCGGAAGACGCGCAGGAAGTCCTCGCGCGCCGACGGCTCGTAGCCCTTGCGGAGCTCGCGGCGCATCTGCCGCAGCTTCTCCGACTGCACGGACGAGAGGGCCCCGCCCTTCAGCTCGCTGTGCAGGCGCAGCAGCTTGTCGATGCGGCGAAGCAAGTTGCGGGGATCCCCCCCGCGTCCGGTCGCGTCGACCAGCGACTCGTACTCGCGCTCGGCCCAGTCGCGGCGCGAGTCGAGCGCTTCCTGCGCCGCACCCTGCGCCGCTTCGAGGCGCAGGCGCAGCTCGTAGGCGAGCAGCGACTCGTCCGCGGCGCCGGCCGCCTCGAGCGCCTGCGCGGCGCGGTCGTAGTCGCCCTCGTGGTAGCAGAGCAGCGCGCGGCCGAGCAGGTCCTCCAGCCCGGCGGGCGGTCCGACGACGCCTTCGAGCGCGCGCGCGTCGAGCAGCTGCCCGCCCGGTCCGTCGGGCGCACCCGTCAAGCGGAAGCGCGTGGTCCGCCCCGTCGACAGCTCGAGCGTGAATCCCTCGCGCAGCGGATCCCCCACGACGCGCAGCGTGCCTTGGTACGCAACGCGCTCGACGCGCAGCTGCAGCGCTTCGCCGTGCGCGTCGCGCAGTGCGGTCGCGACGCGGTCGAGGTAGGCTCCCAGCAGCGACGCTTCGCGCACGCGGAGCTCGATCTCGTTGCGCACGGGCACCAGTGCGGGATCGTCGAGCCGTGCGAGCCACGAGCGCTCGACTTCGCCGTAGCGGCGCTCGCGCAGCAGCAGCTTCGCGGCGGATTCGAGCTCGTCGAGCCGCGCGAGCGCCTCGGTCTCGAGCAGGCTCGCCTCCAGGTCCTCGAGCTCGGCGCTGCGCAGCTCCAGCACCTCGGCGGCGCGCGAGACGGTGTCCCGCGGAACGGCGTCCGGATCCAAGCCGCGCGACTCGAACTCGGCGAGCAGGGCCGAGCGGAAGCTCTCCGACACCGCGCGCAGCTCGCGCGCCTCGAGCCGCCGGCGGGCGGAGCGCGCGCGGTCCTCGACTTCGCGGCGCAGCTCGTCGTCGAGCTTCCAGTACTCGTTGCGCAGCACCTCGGCGCGCTTCGCGTTCGAGGCCAGGAAGTCCGCGCCGAGCACGGCGGCGCGCTCGGAGCTGATGCCGCGCAGGTCGACGCCGGCCCGGCGCAGGTGTTCCGCAAGCGGCGCCTCGAGCAGGTCGAACACCGACCGCCAGTCACCTGCCGTCCGGTCCTCGGCGAGCTCTCGCGCCAGTGCGCCGACGCGGTAGCCGTCGAGCGCGAGCTCGACCTGCCGCTCGGCAGAGTCCCGCGCCGCGCTCAGCTCCTGCTCGCGCGCGGCAAGCCACTGCTGGTACTCCTGGCGCTGACGGTCCGGCAAGGTCGTGACGAGGAAGCCCGTCGCGATCGCGAGCTCCGAGCGCGCGCCCTCGTCGAGGAACTCGCGCGCCGAGGTGAAGTCGCGCGCCTCGATCCAGTCTCGCAGGCTCTGTTCGCCGCCGCGCTTGAGCACGAACAACGCCTCGTCGAAGCGGCCGTGCCACTCGACGCGCAGCGCGTCCCAGCGTGCTTGCTGGTTCGGAGGCACCATGCGGCCGAGTTCGTCGAGCTCGACGTAGGCCTGCTCGAGGTCGAGCTTGCCCTCGTGGAACTCGATCTCGAGGCGCTCGAGCGGAGCCCACGACTCCTGCACCACTTCGGACGTCGAGTCGACCCGCTCCGTGTTCGAGTTCCACGGCGACCACCAGACGAGCGCCGCGCCGAGCAGGACGAAGCCCGCGGCCGTCGCGACGACGCGGTAGCGCGCGTGCCGACGTCGATCGGACTCGAGCGGCTCGAGCTGCCCGCGCTTGACGGCGGGTGCCTTGCGCTTGCGCACGCGCAGCAGGTCCTGCTTCAGCTCGTCCGCGGTGAAGTAGCGCTTGTCCATCTGACGCGACAGACACTTGCGGAGCACGAGACACAGACCGCTCGACAGGTCGGGGCGCACCTCGGCGGGATCCGGGATCGGTTCGTAGAGCACCGCCGAGAGGATCTCCGCCGCGCTGCTGCCGGAGAACGGCGGCTGTCCCGTGACGACGTGGAAGAGCGTGGCACCGAGCGACCACAAGTCGCTGCGCACGTCGGTGAGCGAGGGATCGCGCGCCTGTTCCGGCGAGATGTAGTGCGGTGTGCCGAGCGTCGCGCCGGTCCGCGTCAGCAGCGGGTCTTCTTCGACGCGCGCCAGGCCGAGGTCGACGATGCGCGGACGGCCGCTGTGCTCGATCAGGATGTTCGCTGGTTTGATGTCGCGGTGCACCACGCCGCGTTCCGCCGCGTGTTGCAGCGCGTCGCAGAGCGGGATGAAGAGCTCGAGCGCCGCGCGTTCGGAGAGGCGCCCGCCGTGCTCGAGCTGCTCCGCGAGCGAGCGCCCTTCGACGAGTTCCATCGCGAACCACCACGCGTTGCCGACGTGCCCCATGTCGATCGCCGAGACGATGTTGGGGTGCGAGAGGCGCGCGGCGGTGCGCGCTTCGCGCTGCAGGCGCTGTACGGCGCGCGTGCTGGAGAGCGCGGACGCGTGCAGCACCTTGAGCGCGACGACGCGGTTCATCGAGAGCTGCCGCGCGCGGTACACGACGCCCGACGCGCCGCGGCCGAGCACTTCCCCCAGCTCGTAGCCGGCGATCTCCGGCGGCGAGTCGTCGTGCCGCGCGACGAAGTCGGGCTTCATCGGACGCCTCCTCCCGCGGGAGCGGCGCGCATCGCGCGGCGGCGCGAGCCATGGATCTCGTTCGAGGACTTCAAGGTGGCGGCCGAACTCCGGCCGAGCCGGCGATCATAGAGCGGTCAGGAAGGTTGCGTCTCCTCTTCCTCCTCGAGCTCGTCCTCCGACTGCCGCTTGCCGATGTCGTACTTGTCAAGCTTGCGCTGCAGCGCGAAGCGGCTGATGCCGAGCTCCGCGGCCGCGCGGCTCTTGTTCCCGCCGGCCTGCGCCAGGGCCGCCTCGATCGAGCGACGCTCGAGGTCCGCGACGGCCGCCTTGATGTCGCCGGGGTTCTCGGTCATCGCACGGCTGACCGCGGGCGTTCCCGCGGACCGGCGCTCGCGCACGGCCGGCGAGAGCAGGTCGAGCGAGACCTCGCCGCGCGCCATCACGACGACGCGGCGCAGCTCGTTCTCCAGCTCGCGCACGTTGCCCGGCCAGTCGTGCGCCACGAGCGCCGACATGACTTCGTGCGGCAATCGCGGCGCCGGACGGCCTTGTTCGCGCGCGGCGCGCGCCAGCAGGTGCTCGGCGAGCAGCGGGATGTCCTCGCGGCGCTCGCGCAGCGCCGGCAGGTGCACGGCCAGCACGTTGACGCGGTAGAAGAGGTCCTCGCGGAACTCCTTGTCGCGCACCATCTCCTCGAGGTCGCGGTGGCTGGCGGCGAGCAGGCGCACGTTCACCTTGATCGTGCGGTCGGAGCCGACGGGGCGGAACTCGCCCTCTTGCAGCACGCGCAGCAGCTTCTTCTGCATCTCGGCGGACATGTCGCCGATCTCGTCCAGGAAGAGCGTGCCGCCGTCGGCCTGTTCGAGCAGACCCTTCTTCGAGCGGTGCGCGCCGGTGAAGGCGCCGCGCGCGTGACCGAACAGCTCGGACTCGAGCAGGCTGTCCGGCAGCGCCGCGCAGTTCTCCGTGACGAACGGCTTGTCGCGGCGCTCGCCGTTGAAGTGGATCGCGCGCGCGATCAGTTCCTTGCCGGTGCCGCTCTCGCCGTGGATCAGCACGGGCAGGTCGGACTCGATGATGCGGTCGAGCTGCTGGAAGACCTTGCGCAGGCCGTCGCTCGCTCCGACGATCGAGGTGTAGTCGTAGCGTCCGCGCTCGCGGCCCAGCTCGGCGCGCACCACGGCGAGTTCCGTGTCGCGGTCGCGCACCTTGCGACCGAGTTGGTCGTTCAGCGCCTGGATCTGCTGGCGCGATTGTTCGAGGCGTTCGTTGTGGCTGCGCAGCTCCGCGACGCGCCGCGCGCCCTGGATCGCCAGCGCGGCCTGCGCGGCGAACAGCTCGACGAGCTCGATGTCCTCGAAGTTGAAGGCGTTGTTCTGCAGGCGGTTGTCGACGTAGAGCACGCCTTGCACGCGGTCGCCGACGAGGATCGGCAAGCACATCACGGAGCGCAGGCGCAGTTCCTCGACGGACGCCATGCCATCGAAGCGGTCGTCGTTCCCCGCGTCGAGCGTCAGCATCGGATCGCCGGTCTCGAGCACCTTCGTCGCGATCCCCATCGACAAGCGCGAGCGCGGGATCGCGATGTCGGAGTGGTCGAAGCTGCGCGCGATGCGCACGGTCATCTTGGTGACCTCGGGGCCGGCCTCGGGCGAGTCCCAGTCGTCGTTCAGCAGCAAGAAGCCGCGCTCGCCGCCCACGAGCGCCACGGCGGAGTCGACGATCAAGCGCAGCAGCGGCATCAGTTCCGTCTCGCGCGTCAGCTCGCGGGTGACGCGCGCGAAGACCCGCAGGTTGTCGCGCTCGCGCCGCGCGTCGCCGGTCATCGTCTCGTGTCCGTTCACGCCGAGTTCGCGCAGGAGGCGCGCTTCGATCGGCTGCGTCTCGCCGGGCCGCGGCCCCTCGGACTTGGTCCCGACCGAGTGCACGTGCAGGACGACCTTGCCGACCCCCAGCTGGTCGCCCGGCTCGACGACCGCCCGGCTGACCGTGTCGCCGTTCACCTGCGTGCCGTTCGAGGACCCGAGGTCGGTGATCCAGGCGCCGTCCTCGCCGATCTCGATCCGGCAGTGGTGCCGGCTGACCAAGGTGTTGGAGAGCCGGATATCATTGTCCACCGCGCGGCCGATGGAGATCACGGCTTGCTCGAACTCGAGGTCCGAGCGCACACCGTCTTCGACGATCGTCAGCTTCATGAGCAGGTCAGAGGGGCCCGAGGGAGGCGTTTCGTGCAGAATCGCACAGGCTTCTCGAACTACTCTTCGCCCGACGTTCGGTAACCGCACACCCTCGACATGCGCCGAGAATGAGCCACAAAGCCTGGTACCACAAGGGGTTGCGCTTCGAGTGCACGCAGTGCGGCAACTGCTGCACGAGCCACGGGGAGTACGCCTACGTCTACCTGGCCGAGGCCGACGTGGTCGCGATCGCGGGCCACCTGGGCCTCGCGCGGCGCGAGTTCCTCGAGCGCTGGTGCCGGCAGGACGAGGGCTACACGATCCTGCACATGGACGCGCCGCAGTGCCCCTTCCTGACCGAGGACCGCCGCTGCTCGATCTACCCCGTGCGCCCGCGCCAGTGCGCGACCTGGCCGTTCTGGGAGGACAACCTGGAGCGGGAGCGCTGGGAGGGGCCGGTCAAGGACTGCTGCCCGGGGATCGGGAAGGGCGAGCTGCGCTCCGCCGAGGAGGTCGAGCGCATCGCCCGCGAGACCGAGGACTGGTACGCCGACACCCCCGAGTGGTGATGCCGCGCGTGCTCAGGCGCCCTTGAACTCGGGCTTGCGCTTCTCGGCGAAGGCGGCGAGCGCCTCGAGGCGGTCGTCGGTCGTGAGCGTGCGCTCGTAGCAGCGCGCTTCGACCTCGAGGCCCTGCGAGATCGGCAGCTCGGCGCCCTCGTCGATCGCGGCCTTCGCGGCGCGCACGGCGACCGGACCGTTGCCGGCGATCTGGTTCGCGACCTCCAGGGCGACGCGCACCAGTTCCGCGCGCGGCGCGACGCGGTTCACGAGCCCCATGCGCTCCGCCTCGTCGGCGTCGAGGCGCCGCCCGGTCAGGATCAGGTCCTTCGCACGCGACTTGCCGATCAAGCGCGGCAGGCGCTGCGTGCCGCCGGCGCCGGGGATGATCGCGAGCGAGACCTCGGTCAGTCCGAAGCGCGCGTCGCTCGCCGCAACGCGCAAGTCGCACGACAGCATCAGCTCGGTCCCGCCGCCGAAGGCGAAGCCCTGCACCACGGCGATCGTCGGCTGCGGCATCGCCTCGACGTCGTCCATCAGCCCGCGGATGTTCTTGACGAAGTGCGGCACGCGGTCCGCCGGCATCGTCTTGCGCTCCTTCAGGTCCGCACCGGCGCAGAACGCCTTCTCGCCGGAACCCGTGATCAGGATGCAGCGGATCGAGAGGTCCTCGCGCAGTTCCTCGAGCAAGGTGCGGAAGCGGCGCAGGGTCGGGAAGGAGAGGCAGTTCATCACCTCCGGTCGCTCGATCGTCAGCCAGACGATGTCGCCTTCGCGGCGGCAAGTGACGAGTTCGGGCTGGTCGGGGACGTCGGAGGGGAAGTGGTCGGCGGCGCGTGTCATGCGGCGAACCCTACCCGATCGGCTCCGCTTCCCGCCAGCCGCGGGAACCCGCGAGCAGTCCGTTCACGAGCTCGCGCACGGCGTCCGGTTGCAGCGCGTCGAGGCAGGCGAGGTGTTCCGCACCGACCAGCGGACAGCGCTCGCGGTGACAGGGCGCGCAGTCGAGCGCGGCGACGAGCGCGCGCTGGTCCGTGAGGAAGTCCGCGGTGTGGCGTGGGTCGGTCGAGCCGTAGAGCACGACCGCGGGGACGCCGGTCGCCGTCGCGAGGTGCCGGGGTCCGGAGTCGACGCTGACGAGCACCGCCGCGCCCGCGGTCCAGGCGAGCAGTTCCGGCAGCTCGGGCGCGGGTGTGAGCAGCGGGAAGACGCCCGGGCGCGGCGAGGCGGCGACGCGGAGCGCGACTTCGTCCTCGTCCGGCGCGCTCACCACGACGAGCGGCATCCCGTCGTCCGCGAGCCGACGGATCAGCTCGAGCCAGCGCGCGGGCGGCCACGCCTTCGCGGATCCCGGACGGCCGGCGGCGTTGAGCAGGAGGTAGGGCTGCGCGGGGTCGAGGCCGAGCTGCGCGGCGCGCTCGTCCCGATCGGCGAGCGCCTCGCGCGTCGGAACGAGCCGCGGTCGACGCCGCGTGACGGTCACGCCGATCCAGCCGCCGAGTTCCTGGCAGACCGTCTCGAACGGGCGCGGCAGCCAGCGCGGGAAGCGCCCCTTGCGTCCGCGACCGAGCGCCGCCGCGCCGCGCTCGCGCGCCGGGACTCCCCCGCCGTTCAGCAAGCACGAGCGTCCGCCGCGCAACCAACCGTGACGGTTCGGGACACCGGCGAGCCACGCGCGCGCGGCGCTCTCGAAGGAAGCGTTGAGGAAGACCGCCGCGTCGTGACCGCGCCAGTCCGCGACGCGTTCGTCGCGCCCGGCGCCGAGCGGAACGCGCGAGAGGCTCTCGAAGCGACCGTCGAAGAGCGCCAGCGGTCGTGCGGGGCCGATCAGCGTCGTCGGGCCTCGACCGGCGCGTTCGCGTTCGTGCAGCGCGTTCACGAGCGGTTCGGCCATCACGAAGTCGCCGAGCCAGTTCGGCAGACGCAGTGCGACGCGGTCGCCGTCGCGCAGGCGGCTCAAGCGGTCGCCTCCGCGAGCAGCTCGCGCGCCGCCGCGACGACACGCGCCGGCGAGAGCTCGCGCATGCAGCGATGGTGTTCGAGCGGGCAGACGCGCTCGAGGCACGGCGAACACGGCAGGCCTTCGAGGCGCACGACGCGGCAGCGCTCGAGCGAAGTCGCGGTGAGCTCGGGGAAGTTCGGCCCCATCACGGAGACGCACGGCACGTCGAAGGCCGCGGCGACCCAGCGCGGTCCGGAATCGCCGACGAGCAGCAGCCGCGCGCCGGCGACTTGCGCCTTCAAGCGCTCCAGGTCGCGCGGGTGCGCCGCGAGCGAGATCGCGTCCGAACGGCAGAGGCCGGCGACGGCGTCCATCAGCGGTTCCTCGCCCGGTCCGCCGCCGATCAGGGCGCGTGCGCCGGTCTCCGCGCAGAGTTCGTCGAGGGCGGCGGCGAAGTGTTCCGGCGGCCAGAGCTTCGCGGCGCCGAAAGCCGCGCCCGGGCAGCACAGGATGTAGTCCTCGCCCGCGCCGAGACCCGCCGCGGTCAGTTCCTCGCGCACGACCGCGCGCAGCTCGTCGCGCAGGTAGAGCCGCGGAGTGAGTTCCGGCGTGTCCACGCCCGCGAGGGCCGTCAGGTCGCGCAGCAGGTGCGCGGTCGGAACGGGCAGGCGACGCCCGCCGCGGGTCGGCGGAACGATGGAGTGAGTCAGCAGGAGTCGGCGTCCCGACAGCGCGCTGCCGAGGCGCAACGGCACGCCCGCGCGGAACGCGCGCCAGGCGGCGCCGAAGGAGTTCGAGAGCAACAGCACCGCGTCGGGCTGCAACTCGCGGAGCAGCGCGCGCTCCGCGGAGCTCGACGCGATCGGCCGGAGGCGATCCGACCAAGGCGCGTCCGCGACCAAGGGCGCGAGGTGCGCGCGCAGCAGCACGTCGACGCGCTCGAAGCGCTCCGAAGTGCAGAGGGCCTCGAGCATCGGCGTCGCCATCACCAGGTCGCCGACCCAGTTCGGCGCGCGCACGGCGAGCTTCCGGACCGCCGGCGTGCGACTCACGCGCGGACCTCGGTCGGGAGCGGGTGGCTGACGCCGTGCTTGGGACGGTGCCGCGCCATGCGCTCCGCCCGGCGCCCGACCGCAGCCGCGAACCGACGGCGCGCGTTCCGGTCGCCTACGCCGCGACCGGTGAGGTAGGCCGCGAGGAAGCGCAGGCGTTCGCGCCGCGTGACCTGCCCGGGCGCCGAGTGCTCGAGCGCCGCCAGGTCCTTCTCGAACCAGCGCTGACGCGGCGCGGCGTCGCGTCGCGCACGGCCGAGGTCGATCAGGCACAGGCCGCCGTCGGAGCGGACGAGGAAGTGCACGAAGTAGAGGTCGCGGTGGTACCAGCCCGCACGGTGGAGCCTCAACACGACGTCCAGCAAGGCGTTGCCCCACTGGCGGCGCTCGTTCGTCGGCGCCTCGGCCAGCCGCTCGGCGAGCGTCTCGGCGTGCGGCACGTAGCTCATCCGCACGCAAGAACGGCGGCCGTCCTCGGCGAGGGCCAAGGCGCGCGGGACGGGAACGCCGAGCTCGTGAAGCTCGACCAGCGCGTCGTACTCGCGCCGCGCCGGGCTGCGCGCAGCCGTACCGCGCAGGCGCTCGCGCCACGCCTCGCAGCCTCCGCCGCCCACGTAGAGCTTCTCGATCAGGCGTTCCTCACCCGAGACGAGGAGCCGCGTCTCGCGTCCGGGCGCCCGGCGCAAGAGGTGCGAGCCCTCGGTTCGATTCTCCGCTCCCGCGTCCATCCGACGCAGATTGTGCCGAGGCCGATCGCCAGGAACGAGACTTCACCAACCACTCCGCACGGAAGGTCGCTAGACTCTCGGCCTCGAATCCACGCCGAACGCCAAAAAGCTCGCCAAGGGGGCTTTCAACAGCGGCGCCCGGTGTCTCGAATAGATGGTCGCTCGAACGGTCGTTCCCTCTGCCGCACGAGCGATCCACCACCCACCCCCTCTCCATTCTCCCAGCGAACGGGCCGACGGCCCGATGCAGATGTCGAACGGACCCGCCGTAGCGAAGGCCGCTCTGGACCAGGACGAGTTCAATCCGTTCCTGTCCATGGCGAAGTTGTTCAACCGCGCCGCGGACAAGCTCGAACTCGACGCCGGCTTGCGCGAGGTGCTTCGCCGTCCCGACCGCGAACTGACCGTCTCCCTGCCGATCGTCATGGACGACGGGCACACGAAGGTCTTCACCGGCTATCGCGTGCAGCACAACTTCCTGCGCGGCCCGTGCAAGGGCGGCATCCGCTTCGCGCCGGACGTCAACATCGACGAAGTGCGCGCGCTCGCGGCGTGGATGACGTGGAAGTGTTCGGTCGTCGACATTCCGTTCGGCGGCGGCAAGGGCGGCGTGATCTGCGACCCGCGCGAGCTCTCGCAGGGTGAGCTCGAGCGCATCACGCGTCGCTACACGGCGTCGATCATGGACATCCTCGGTCCCGACCGAGACGTCCCGGCGCCGGACATGAACACGAACGAGCAGACGATGGCGTGGATCATGGACACCTACTCCATGCACGTCCGCAAGACGACCACGGCCGTCGTGACCGGCAAGCCGATCTCGATCGGCGGTTCGCGCGGTCGTCGCGAGGCGACTGGCCGCGGCGTGATGCTGTCGGCGCGCGAAGCGATGAAGAAGCTCGGCCGTCGCCCCGAGGACACCCGCGTGGTCGTCCAGGGTTCCGGCAACGTGGGCGGCATCGGCGCGCTGCTGCTGCACCGCGAGGGCTACAAGATCGTCAGCATCTCCGACATGTACGGCACGCTGCTGAACGAGAGCGGCCTCGACATGCCGCAGGTGCTCGACCACCTGACGCAGAACCGTCGCCTCGAGGGCTTCGCGGAAGCGACGTACATGGACAGCAAGGAGCAGCTCGAGCTCGACTGCGACCTGCTCGTCCCGGCGGCGACCGAGAACCAGATCACCTCGGCCAACGCCGAGCGGATCAAGGCCAAGCTGATCGTCGAGGGCGCCAACGGCCCCACGACGGCGGTGGCCCAGGAGATCCTCGACGACCGCGGCGTCGTCGTGGTCCCCGACATCCTCGCGAACGCGGGCGGCGTGACCGTCTCGTACTTCGAGTGGGTGCAGGACCGCATGGGCTACTTCTGGACCGAGGAGATCGTCAACACGCGCCTCGAGCAGGTCATGGTCAAGGCGTACGGCGACGTCGACGCGACGGCCGAGAAGTACGGCGTCTCGCTGCGGACCGCGGCGTACATCCTCGCCATCGACCGCGTGGCGAGCGTCCATCGGATGCGCGGCGTCTTCGCCTGATCGACATGATCCCCCCCCGCTACATCGAAGAGGAGTCGGACGAGCTGCTCCCCAGCACGCCGCTCCTCGACGACGAGACTCCCTTCTCGACGATGATGAGCAGCTTCGACGAAGCGGCTCATCGGCTCGGCATCGAGCCGGGCGAGTACGCGATCCTGCGCAAGCCGGACCGCGAGATCGCAGTCAGCGTCCCGGTGCGTCTCGACGACGGCCGCCTCGCGGTCTTCGACGGCTACCGCATCCAGCACAACGCGGGACTCGGTCCGTTCCTCGGTCCGCTGCGCCTGCAGCGACGGATGAAGATCGACGAGCTCCGCGCGCTTGCCGCGTGGATGACGTGGAAGTGCGCCGTGCTGAACGTCCCGTTCGGCGGCGCCGCCGGCGGCATCCGCTTGAACACGCGCCGTCACTCCCCGGAGGAGATCGAGCGCGCGGTGCGCCGCTACACCGCCTCGCTGCTCTCCGACATCGGCCCCGACCGCGACGTGTTCGCGCCGGACGTCGGCGCCGGTGAGGACGTCATGGCCTGGGTCATGGACACGGTCTCGAACCACGCTCGCGTGACCGAGAACGCGGCCGTGACGGGCAAGCCGACGGCGCTCGGCGGCTCGATCGGACACGAGGACGCGGTCGCGCAAGGCGTGCGCGTGATCCTTCGGCTCGCGGTCGAGCACTTCAAGCTCTCGACCGGCAGCCTGAACGTCATCATCCAGGGCGCGGGGACCGTCGGCGGCAACCTCGCGCGCATCCTGAACGCGGACGGCCACAAGGTCTGCGGCATCTCCGACGTGCACGGCGCCTTCTACAACCCGAACGGACTCGACCTGGGCCCGATCCTCGCCTACCGCGCGGAACACGGCAGCCTGCGCGGCTTCAAGGGCGACTTCCAGACGATCACGAACGACGAGCTGCTCGCCAAGCCGTGCGACGTGTTGATCCCGTGCGCCACGGCGAACGCGATCCACTCGCGCAACGCCGAGCTGGTCGACGCGAAGCTGATCGTCGAAGGCGCGCACGGTCCGATCTCGGCCCACGGCAACCGCCTGCTCGAGGAACGCGGCATCCCGATCGTCCCCGACATCCTCGCGAACGGCGGCGGCGTGGTGCTCTCCTACTTCGAGTGGGTCCAGAACCGCACGGGCTACCAGTGGATCGCGCAGGTCATCGAGAAGCGCCTGCGCCGCTTCATGTCGGAAGCCTGGAGCCAGTGCATCGACATGACGCGCGAGCACGACGTCAGCCTGCGCATGGCGGCTTCGATGCTCGCCGTGCGCCGCGTGTCGGCGGCGGACTCGCTGCGCGGCATCTACGCCTGACCGGCGCAGGCCGCACCTCCGCGGGCCCCGCTCGTCGCAAGACGGACGGGGCCCGCGTCGTGTCCGGAGCGCCGAACCGCTGCCTCGGCCCGCTTCGCCGCCCCTAGGGACTACACCCTGATTCCGCCGCCACGACCCGCGCCGGCGCACGCGTGCGCCGGGTTGCGCCGCGCCGGGTGCCCGTTCGGCCGAAGAGGCCCGATTCGCCGGGTTAGAGTCGTGGGGCCTCTCGTACAGGCAGTCGCCCGCTTGCCGCGCGCCGCGCGACTCCCTGCCCCCGTCCGCTTCGCCCCCCCCGGCCCGCTCCCCCGATGACTCCCCGATCCTTGCTGTTCCTCGGCGCCGTGCTCGCGTTCACCGGCTCCGCCCTCGCGCAAGAGCGCCTCACCGTCTACCAGCCGTTCACGAGCACGACGACGCTCCTCGTCGACGACTCGGGCGCCGTCGTGAACAGCTGGCCTGGCTCCGCGACGCCGGGCGCGAACGCCTTCCTGCTCCCGGACGGCGACCTCGTCCGCGCGCTGAACCTGACGCAGCGCATCGCCGGCTCCGGCGGCGGGATCGAGCGCATCGGCTACGACGGACAGGTCGAGTGGCAGTTCCGCTTCTACACGCCGAAGCTGACGCCGCACCACGACTTCGTGGTGCTGCCGAACGGCAACGTCGTCCTGACGGTCTACGAGGAGCTGTCGACCGCCGAGGCCGTCGCGCTCGGCCGCGACCCCGCGCTGCTCGGCGCGGAAGGCTTCCTGCCGGACGCGCTCTACGAGATCACGCAGACCGGTCCGACCACCGGCGACGTCGTCTGGGAGTGGCACGCGAAGGACCACGTCGTGCAGGACCGCGACCCGAACGCCGCGAACTACGGCGTCGTGTCGGATCATCCCGAGCTGATCGACGTCGACCTCGGCCTCTCGACGGACTGGATGCACGTCAACGGGATCGACTACAACGCCGAGCTCGACCAGCTCGCGATCTCCGTCCCGACCTTCAACGAGGTCTGGATCGTCGACCACAGCACGACGACCGCCGAAGCCGCCGGACACACGGGCGGCAACTCGGGCAAGGGCGGCGACTTGCTCTACCGCTGGGGCAACCCCGCCGCATACGGGCGCGGAACCGCCGCGGACCGCGTCTTCTTCTTCCTGCACGACGTGCACTGGATCGACGCAGGCCTCCCCGGCGCCGGCAACCTGATGGTCTTCAACAACGGCAACGGGCGGCCGACCGGCAACTGGTCGTCGGTCGACGAGTTCACGCCGCCGACGCCGGACGCGAACGGCAACTACGCGCTCGCGCCGGGCACGGCCTTCGGCCCCTCCGGACTGACGTGGACCTACGCCGACCAGCTGAGCTTCTACTCGAACATCATGGGCGGAGCGCAGCGCCTCGAGAACGGCAACACGCGCATCTGCGCGTCCACCACCGGCACCTTCTTCGAGGTCGGCGCGGGCGGCGGCGTGACGTGGACATACGTCAACCCGATCGGCGCGCCGAACTGGGTGTTCAAGGGGCGCAGCTATCTCGACTGCGACGCGAACGGCGTGCACGACGGATTCGAGCTGGCGAGCGGTGCTGCCGACCTGAACGGCAACGCAGTGCTCGACGTGTGCGAGCCGCCGATCGGCTACTGCACGGCGACGCCGAACTCGAGCGGCCAGGCGGCCACGCTGAACTGGGGCGGCAGCACGAACATCGCACTGAACGACTTCGTGCTGTACGCCGACTCCTGCCCGCCGAACGCCTTCGGCGTGTTCGCGGTGTCGGAGGCTCCGGCGAGCGTGCCGTTCGGCGACGGCGTGCTCTGCGTCTCCGCGCCGATCACGCGGCTCTCCGCGGTCAGCGCGAACGCGATCGGGTCGGCCTCGTTGCTGCTGGACAACGACCTGCTGACCTCCGGTGCGTCACCGATCGCGCCGGGTTCACAGCGCTGCTTCACCTTCTTCTTCCGCGACGCCGCGGGCGGACCCGCGGGCTTCAACCTGAGCAACGGGCTCTCGGTGACCTTCCTCTAGTCGCGGCAGGCGGAGCCGGGGCGCAA
This sequence comes from Planctomycetota bacterium, assembly GCA_020638835.1. Lineage (GTDB taxonomy): Bacteria > Planctomycetota > UBA1135 > UBA1135 > JACKHV01. Next base: position 86,928 of record JACKHV010000008.1, read on the forward strand.
GTCCCAGGCGAAGCGGCCGGCGACGAGCAGCAGCGTCACGCCCATCATCGCGCGGGCCACGCCGGCCATGCCCTCGAGGTGCACGAGCTGCACGCCGAGCATCGAACCGATCGCCGCGCCGCCGCCGATCGCGACGACCTCGGAGAGCACGGCCTCGCGCGTCTTCAGGTACATCCAGAACGAGCGCGCGGAGGTGACCGTCGCCATGGCCATCGAGGACGCGCGCGCGCCGAGGTGACCGAGGCTCGGGATGCCGAAGGTGAGCGCGGGCACCGCGACGAGGCCGCCGCCGATGCCCATGATCGGCGCCAGGAACCCGCCGCCGATCCCGATCAGGAAGCCCGCGCCGAGGTGCTTGTTCTCGATCACGAAGGACGCGTCCGCGACGGCCGAGCCGTTGCCGGCGAAGACCAGGATGCGCACGCCGACGAACAGCAACGCGACCGCGAAGAGCAGCTTGAGCCGCCGCGTGTCGATGCGCTTCGCGACGCGGAAGCCGAGCTGCGCGCCGATCAGGCTGCCGACGATCAGCGTCCCCGCGAGCGGCCAGTGGATGCGCGAGTCGGAGTGGAAGGTCTCCGCGATCGTCGCGGAGCTGGTCGCGGCGAAGACGAGCCCCAGTGAGGTCGCGACCGCGCGGCGCATCGGGAACTTCAGCACGAAGTGCAGGAAGGGCACGGTGAACAGCCCGCCGCCGATGCCGCACATCGCCCCCCAGATCGAGATCAGCAGGCCGAAGCCGAACAGCATGCCCTTGTTCGGCGCGGGGGCCGACGCGGCGGCGTGTTCCTCGGCGGTCGTCGTCGCCGACTCGGTCGCGGTGCTCATCGGCGTCCTCCTTCGCGCGCGGCGTCGAGCGCGTCGCGCAGCGCCGTGGAGCTGTGGTCCTTCGGATCGCCGCAGATCGCGATCTCGATCCCGAGCTCGCGGTCGACGTGCGCTTCCGGAACGGTGTCCGGCGTGTAGTCGGGTCCCTTCGCGTGGACGTCGGGGCGCAGCGCGCGCAGCGTCTCCTCGAGCGTCAGCTCGTCGAAGGGCAGCACTCGGTCGACGCACGCGAGCCCGAGCAGCAGCTCGGCGCGCTCCTGCAGCGGAACCAGCGGCTGGCCCGCGCCCTTCAGCGCGCGGATCGACTCGTCCGTGTTGAGCGCGATGATCAGCAGGTCGCCGCGTGACCTCGCGTCCTGCAAGTAGCGCAGGTGCCCGACGTGCAAGAGGTCGAAGCAGCCGTTGCCGAGCACGACGCGCTTGCCGCGCGCGCGCAGGTCCGCGACCTCGCGGGCGAGTTCGTCGCGCGTCGGCAGCTGCGGCGGACCGTCGAAGCTCATGCCCGCCCTTCCCCGAGCGTCGTGATCCGCGGCGCGTCCGGATCCTCGCCCTGCTCGCGCAGGCGCTCGGGCGTGCAGACGGCGGTGCCGACCTCCATCACGACGACGCCGGCCGCGAGGTTCGCGAGCCGCATCGCTTCGGGCGCCGTCCGGCCCGCGGCGAGCGCGAGCGCGAACACGCTGGCCGAGGTGTCGCCCGCGCCGCTGACGTCGGTCACTTCGCGCTTGCCGGCCGCGGCGACCGCGAGGCCCGCTTCGTCGATGCCTTCGCCGAAGAGCGCCATGCCGAGGTTGCCGCGCGTGACGAGCAGCCAACGGCACCCGACGCGGGCGAGCAGGTCGCGCGAGGCGGCGCGCAGCTCGGCCGGATCGTCGAGGCGCGCTTGGTCGACGCCCTGGAAGCGCGCGAGTTCGCCGATGTTCGGCGTCATCGCCGAGATGCCTTCGAAGCCGAAGATGCAGTCGCGCGGGTCGAGCACCACGACGCGTCCTTCCGCGGCCCAAGCCCGCGCTTCGGCAGCGAGTTCTTCCGCGACCAGGCCGTAGCCGTAGTCCGACACGACCAGCGCTGCGGAATTCGCACGCGCCGCGGCGAGGCGCGTGACGACTTCCCCGCGCAGCTCCGGCGCGAGCGGACCGTCGGGCTCGCGGTCGATGCGCAGCACCTGGTGCGGGAAGCGGCGCGCTTCCGCGGCGAGGATCCGCGTCTTGGTCGGAGTGCGCCAGTCGCGCGACTCGTAGAGCCCCGCGGTCTCGACGCCGACTTCTCCGAGCGCGCGACGCACGCCTTCACCGGACTCGTCCTGACCGATCGCGCCGAAGGCCGCGACCTGCGCGCCGAGCGCCGCGAGGTTGCGCGCCACGTTCGCCGCTCCCCCCGCGCCGAGCGCTTCGTGTTCGTGCCGCAGCACCATCACCGGCGCCTCGCGCGACAGGCGTCGCGGACTCGCGTAGACGTAGCGGTCGGCGATCAGGTCGCCGCAGACGGCGACGCGCGGTGCGCCGAAGTCCGCGCTCGACTCTCGGACCGTCATGCCCTCCACGACCTCAGGCGATCTCGGCCGCGGCGGCGGCCAGGGCACGATTGGCGAGGACTTCGGCCGAAGGCTTCGCGGCGGCGGTGAACCACTCGATCCCGCGCTCTTCGGCGAGGAAGTAGTCGGAGCGCACGCCCATGAAGTGGTTGTAGCGGATCGCGTAGTGCAGCTCGTTCGCGGCGACGGCCGCGGCGGAGAGTTCCTTGTCGCGCGCCCGCACGGTGCCGCGGAACTCGCGCCAGCCCGCTTCGTCGAGCGCGAGCACTTCCTCGACGATCGGCGCGTAGCGCGCGGAAGCCGGCGAGTCGGCGTGGAAGTGCGCGAGGCGCGCGTTGACGAACCACGGCATGCAGACGCCGAGCTTGTCGATCAGCAGGTTCTGTTCCGGACCGAAGTCGAGCGCGGATCCGTCGGTGAAGGTCGTCAGCGACGAGTCCGCGTCGGGGCGGATCAAGCCCGCCTCGATCGTCATGCGGTACGAGTCGGTACCCGGGAACGGGAAGAAGAACGACGTGCGGAAGCGGCCGATGCGCGCCTGCGCGAGCAAGTCGACCGTCTCCAGGCGCTCGTCCGCAGCCTCGCCGGGCAGGCCGATCATGACGAAGCCGGAGGTGTGCAAGCCGTACTCCTCGGCGCTCTCCACGGTGAGCAGCACGTCGGACTGCGTCATGTGGCGCTTCAGCACTTCCTTGCGCACGCGCGGCGATCCCGACTCGATGCCGAGCTTCAAGATCTTGCAGCCCGCGCGTGACAGCGCCTCGGCGACGCGCGGGTCGAGCCGCTTGACGTGCGAGTTCACCACGAAAGGCACCTGGATGCCCGACGCGACGTACGCGTCGCAGAACTCGATGGCGTGCTCGACGTTCTGCGTGAACAGGTCGTCGTCCATGATGAACGTGCCGATGTTCTCGTAGCGCGCCAGCACGTTGCGGATCTCGGCGATCATCTTGTCCGCCGGCCGGAAGCGGAAGAAGCCGATCCCCTTGACGTTGCGGTCGAGGTCCGCCTTGTAGCGGTCGATGATCTTGTGGTTCAGGCAGTAGGTGCAGCGGTAAGGACACCCGCGGCTCGTCATCAGGCCGAACCACCCCTGCTTGTTGTCCGTGATGCGCTGCGTGTCGAACAGCTCGTAGTCGGGCTCGGGCAGCTCCGCGAAGTCAGGGAACTCGCCGACCGGGTTACGCACCCAGTCGACGTCCGTGCCGTTCGCGGGCCGCACGCCGTCCTTCCACGAGATGAAGTTGCGCACGTCGGTCGGAGCCTCACCGGCCTCGATCCGCGTGACGAGCTCGAGCAGCGCATCCTCGCACTCCCCGACGCCGACGTGGTCCCAGACCCCGTCGCGCATGACATCTTCCGGCACCATCGTCGGATGGATGCCCCCCACCACGAGCGGCGGCAACAGAACCCCGTCCTCCTCCGCACGCCCGCGCAGGTACTCGGCCAGCTCCAGCGCCGCCGCGTACTGCTGCGTCAAGCACGAGAACGCGACCATCCCCGCGCCCCACTCACGAACCTCGCGATACACCCCGTCCGGCGTCGCGACCGGCGGCAGGTTCTCGTTCAAGTTGACGAGCCGCGTCTCGTGCCCGGCCTGCTTCAGGACCGCCGACAGGGACGCCAACCCGTGGTTGAAGCCCATCTGCGTGTACAGGTTCGGATAGATGAAGAGGACGCGCATTCGTTCGGCCGGTTTCGTTCCGCGCGACGCAGACGAGGCGTCGACCGCGCCAGGATACCGAACGACTCCGACCCTCCGAGGAAAGAACGACCCGAACCGTCCCCCCGGCACGCTGACCGGCGTGTCCGGAGCGCCCTCCGACCGGTGATCGCCCCCAAGCACTCCACTCGACAGGCCTCGGCCGTGCGCTCCACACAGGGGCAGAGTCAGAGTCCACGGTTCGGGCGGCCGGAACCGCCGGCGTGGCCGACGGGGAGGTGCACGCGAAAGCGCGAAAGGACCTGCCGGCCGGGATCGCACGAGCAACCTGCAGCGCCCGGGAAGCTCACGCGAAGGCGCGAAAGACCGAACTCCAACCGCAGGCGAGTTCGAGCCTAGAGAAGAGTTCCTCGACGCCCAAACCGGCGCCGAGAGCCACGGACCATCCGACGACAACGCGGCCTCCGGCCGCGCACGTCTCGAACCGCTCTCGGCCGAAGGCCGTCCTTCGGCTGGAGGCCAAGGCTAGCGGTCGACTCCTTCTTCTGATCCGTCGGCCGCGCCGAACCGTGGTTCGTTCTTCTTCCTTTCCTTCGTGTTCTTCGTGGGAGGCTAACTGACCGCGCCGTGAGCTCTCAGCTGCCGGGAACGCGCTTGCGCAAGAAGCGCAACGAGGAGGTTCGAGCCGAAGGCGCGGTCGATTTACCTCCCACGAAGTTCACGAAGGAAACGAAGAAGAACGAACCACGGCTAGGCGAGTTCGAGCCTGGAGAAGAGATCCTCGACGGCTAGCTTGGCGCGCCGGAGGCAGCTGACCATCCGACGGCTTCGCGGCCTGCGGCCGCGAACTGCCCGTAACTCTCTCGGCCGAAGGCCGGCCGGGGGGTTCTCTCTGGAGGCAAACGGTCGACTCCGCTGCTGATCGGTCGGCCGCGCGGGGTCGTGGTTCGTTCTTCTTCGCGCCTTCGCGCGAACTGCCCGAGGGCTGCAGGTTGCTGGTGCGTCGCGTGCCGCAGAACCCCTTCGCGCCTTCGCGAGAATCCAGGGGCTCCACCGCGCGAGCGGCTGGAACCGCCCGCACCATCGAATCGCGAAAGCCGCGCCCGGACGGAACGCTAGTCGGCGCTCGGCGCCTTGCCACGCGCGCGTTCCAGGATGCTCGTCGTCGAGCGTCCCTGGACGAGCGGTGCCAGGTGGACCTGGCCGCCGTGTTGTTCGACCCACTCGCGGCCGACGACGCCCTTGTCGGCCCAGTCCTCGCCTTTCACGAGAACGTTGGGCGTGACGCGTTCGATGATCTCCTTCGGCGTGTCCTCGGAGAAGGAGGTCACGGCGTCCACCATCTCCATCGCCGCGAGGACCGTCATGCGGTCCTCGAGCGGGTTGACCGGGCGCGTCGAGCCCTTGAGACGTCGGACGCTGGCGTCGTCGTTCACGCCGACGAGCAAGACGTCGCCCTTCGAGCGCGCGAAGCGCAGGTAGTCGACGTGTCCCTTGTGGATGATGTCGAAGCAGCCGTTCGTGAACACGATCTGCCGGCCCTCGTTGCGCCACTGCGCGAGCTGCGCTTGGAGCTGTTCCTCGTTCTCGAGGACCTTTCCGGTCGTCGGCTGGTTCTCGTTGAGACGCGCGCGCAGTTCCTCGCGCGTCACCGCGTTCGTGCCGAGACGTCCGACGACGATGCCCGCTGCCTGGTTCGCGAGCGTGACCGCGTCGCTCAGGGTGAAGCCCGCCGCCAAGTAGAGCGCGAGGTGCGCGACGACCGTGTCGCCCGCGCCCGTCACGTCGAACACCGCGCGCGCCTGCGCCGGATCGTGGCCCGCCGCGCCCTTCGCGGTGCGGTAGTAGATGCCCTCGGAACCGAGCGTGATCAGCGTCGCGTCCAGGTCCGCCGTGGCGATCAGGTCCTGCGCCCCTTCGGCCACCGCCGCGAGGTCGGGCAGCTTGCGACCCAGCGCGCCTTCCGCTTCCTTGCGGTTCGGCGTCATCAAGGTCGCGCCGCGGTAGCGCGTGAAGTCCGTCCCCTTCGGGTCGACGAGCACCGGCACGCCCTTCGCGCGACCGGCATGGATCACCGCCTCGAGCACCTCGGGCGTCAGCACGCCCTTGCCGTAGTCGGAGAGCACGACCGCGTCGGCGCGCGCGACGAGCTCGGCGACGCGCTCGAGCACGGCGTCGTGCGTCGCGCCGCGCACCGGGCTCGCGTCCTCCCAGTCCACGCGCAGCATCTGCTGCACGCCGCTCATCATGCGCGTCTTCAGCGCGGTCGGCCGCGACGGATCCGTCACCAGGCCGTCCACGTGCACGCCCGCGTCCTCGAGCAGCTTGCGCAGGTTGTCGCCCCAGCTGTCGGTGCCGATCACGCCGAGCAGGTCGACCTCGGCGCCCATCGAGCGCAGGTTCCACGCCACGTTGCCGGCGCCGCCGAGCTTCTCCTCCGCGCGCCGCGCCGCCAGCACGGCGATCGGCGCCTCGGGAGAGATGCGCGTCACCTCGCCGTTCACGTAGCGGTCGATCATCAGGTCGCCGACGATCAGCACGGTCGGCGAACCGAGCCCGTCGAGCAGTCCGAGCAGCTTGGAGCGGTTCATCGCGGTCCCTTCCAGCCGGCGGCGGCCAGCTTGTCGAGCACGGCCATGCGCAGGAGCGGCAGCAGCAGCTCGTGCTGTCCGATGATCGAGATCCCCCGCCCCGGCGGACGGTTCACGACGTTCGTCTCGGCGCGGTACTGTCGGATCATGTCCAAGTTCGCGGTCGTCATCGCGTCCAGGGTAGCGCCGAGGTTGATCGCGACGCTGACGGCCTTCAAGTAGACCTCGGGCAGCACGACGGCGCAGCCCACGTTGATCCACACGCCGCCGTCCATGCCGTGCACGAGCTTGCAGACGTGTTGGAAGTCGATCAGCGAAGCTTCGCCGATGGCGCCGCCGTCGGCGTCGGGATGCATGTGCACGATGTCGGCTCCGATGCAGACGTGCACCGAGGAACCGATGCCGAGGCGTCGCGCTTCCGCGAGCACGGAGAGCTCCGCGTGCGGCGCCTGGCGGTCGAGGATCAGCTGCCCCATGCCGCGACCGAGTCCGGCATCCTCCGACTTGTCGGTGTCGGTGCCGAGCGCGGCGCCGGCGGCGAGGCCCGCGCCGGTCTCGTCCGCGAAGCCGAACTCGCCCTTCGGCAGCTGCGTGCCGACGTCTTCCGACGTGCGCCCCGCGGTCGCGATCTCGAAGTCGTGGATCGCGCCGGCGCCGTTCATCGCGACGTGGTCGATCACGCCGCGGCGCATCAGGTCGATCAGGAGCGGCGCGAGCCCGACCTTCAGCACGTGCGCGCCGAGCGCGACGGCGACCTGCTTGTTCGCGAGCTTCGCCGCGACGATGCGCTCGACCAGCTCCTTGAACCACTTGCCCGCGTAGATGTCGGGCAGCGCGTCGACGAAGGCCGAGAAGCCCGGCAGCGGTTCGGGGACTTCGCAGAAGTCGCCGAGGTCCACGAGGCTCTCGCGGGACTCGAGCGGATACGTCCGCACGCCGCGCATCGCGGGGAACGGGTGTCGGGGGTCGCCTGTGGTCGTCATGTCTCGTGTGCGCGGGGGATCGCGTCCGGGCGTCCGCCGGGAGCGGCGCGCGGGGCCTGATTGAACCGCTCCGACGCGCCTCGCGCCAGGACGGCACGGAGTCCGTTCAGTCGGAGTCCGCCTCGGACTCCGGAGCGTAGCGGTAGCGGTCGTGCAGCCAGAAGTACTGGTCGGGCGCCATCAGGATCAGGCGCTCCATCTCGGCGTTCACGCGCGTCTGGATCGCGACGGGGTCGAGCCCGGCGAGCTCCTCCGGCTCGATGATCGCGTTCATCACCGTGCGGTAGTGCCAGGGCCGTTCCGTCAGGAAGGTCGAGCCGAAGACGAGCGGCGCCTTCATGCGCTTGATCAAGGTCGCCGCCGAGCGCTCGCACAGCGCGGGCCGGTTGAAGAAGGGCGCGACGACGTGCTTGCCGTTCGGCCGGTGGTCGAGCAGCAGGCCGATCCACGAGCCCGTCGCGAGCAGCTTGCCGATCATGTTCATGCCGCCGCGCCGCGGCAGCACGCCGATGCCGCGACCCTCGCGGACCGCGAGCAGGTGTTCGGAGACCTTGCGGTTCCGCGGCGGCTTGACGACGGCGTAGAAGCGGCGGTCGCAGAAGGTCGGCACGAAGGCCGAGCCGGCTTCCCAGTCGCCGACGTGCGGCGTGATCATCAACACGCCGCGCCCCGAGGCGACGAGTTCGTCGAAGCCTTCGCACTTGACCATCGTGTTGTGTTCGGCGCGACGCGGGGCGGGGACGCAGCGGTCGAACTGCTCCGAGTCGAGCGTCACGCGGAAGATGTGGCGGTAGGCCTGCAGCACGCGCTGCTCGAGCAGCGGCCCGTCGGTCACCGCGCAGGGCAGCGCCTGCTTGATGAAGATGCGTGCGGCGTCGGCGTGCTTCGAGTCGACGCGCTTCGCGAGGTGCGCGGCGCCGGTGATGAAGGCGTCCTGCACGCCGCGCGGCAAGCGCGAGATCGTCCCGAGCACGGCGCGCAGCGCGACGGCTTGCAGCGTCTGCCCCACGCCTTCTTTCGGCCCGAGCGCCAGGTGGCGCTGTTCCGCGTACTCCGCCTCGATCTCGGCGAGCAGCGCTGCGCGTTCCGTCGTCTCAGGCAAGCCGCACCCTCTTCGCGTCCGCGACGCGCAAGCTGTCGAGCAGCGCTTCCAGGACCGGCGCGCCGGCGGTGACCTCGAGCTCGACCTCGAGGACCCAGCAGGCGACGCCTTCGAGCTCGAGCTTCACCGCGTCCTTGGCGCTGGTCAGGATCACGGCGCCTTCCGGCGCGCTGCCCTCGAGCTCCGCGCGGCGGAAGTGGTGGTGGTCGGGGAAGCGGCGCGTCGCGACGACCTTCGCGCCGGCGGCACGCGCGCTGCGCTCGAAGGCTTCGGGGTTGCCGAGGCCGCTGACGAGCACGACGTCGCGCCCCGCCAGCTCGTCGAGCGAGCGCTTCCCGCCGGGCGTGGTCACCCCGATCGCGCGGTGGCGCGCACGCGCGCGCGGAACGCCGGGAGCGAGGCGCTCGAGCTCGTCCTCCAGCGCGCACAGGTCCGCTTCGCTCGCCTGGTCGCAGCGCGTCAGCACGACGGCCGAGGCGCGCGCCAGTCCCGTCGGCGCCTCGCGCAGGAAGCCGCGCGGCAAGTGCGCCCGCACCGCTTCACCGCCGCTCGTCGGCGCCGGCAACCCCCACGGCCGCGTCGCGTCGACGAGCACCAGGTCCACGTCGCGACCCAGCCGCCGGTGTTGGAAGCCGTCGTCGAGCACGATCACGTCCGCGCCGGCGCGCACGAGTGCTGCGCCGCCCTCGACGCGGTCGGGGTCCTGCACCTTCGGCACCTCGGGCAGCAGCCGGTCGAGCAAGCGCCCTTCGTCGTTCGACTCGCCCTGCGCGCGGTAACCGCGCGACAACAAGCCCGGCTTGCGACCTCGCGCGATCAACTCGCGCGCGATCCACGCGACCATCGGCGTCTTGCCGGTGCCGCCGACGGTCAGGTTGCCGACGCTGACGACCGGCACCTCGAGGCGCTTCGTCGGCAAGAGGCCGCAGTCGTAGGCGGCGTTGCGCAGACTCGTGATTCCGCGGTACAGCGCGCCGAGCGGGCGCAAGCACTCGACCGCACCACCGCGCTCTCGGAGCCGGTCTTCGGGTCGCCGGGCTGTGGAATCGCTAGCGGTCACCAGGTGCGTGCCCGGGAGGGAGCGGACCTCGAGCGGATCCGCAGGCGGCCACGGGAGCCGACTCGCGCCGGACGCCTAGAGCGTCGGCGCCGCGCTGTCCTCGTCCGGGATCAGCTCGATCAAGCCGCGCTCCATCTCGAGGAAGGCGATCTTGATCGGGTTCTGTTCACGCGTCTCGATCAGCGGCGCGGCGCCGCGGATCAGCTCGCGCACGCGCTTCTGCAGCAGGGCGGTCTTGTGGAAGGACCCGCAGACAGACTTCTGGAGACGTTGGGGCAGGGTTTGCTGTTCCATGAGGCGCTCCGCGCGGGAACCGGCCGGGGCCGCGCTGGGGTGAGTGGAGGTCCGGACGGGACCTTGGGGACCGCGCACTATAGTCGCGGGGACCGCCGCTCCGCAAGGGGCCCGGACGGCTCCCGAGCGGCTTCGGAGCGCCTCCCGAGGCCGTGCGCGGCGGCGCGGCCTCCCGGGGTGTCGCCGCGCCCTACTTCCAGCGGACGCGCACGCCGTTCGAGAGGTTCGAGCCGGTCCCGCAGGGGCTGACCCCGCCGGGGTCGCGGTACCACTGCTGGAAGTACTGCGTGGTGCCCGGCGACGCGCCGCTCTCGAAAGCGATCGAGCTGCTCGTCGCGCCGGCGCCGTTCGCGTCCAGCAGCACGACTTCGATGCGGTCGGTGGGGTTGCCCATGCACAGGACACCGTCGCGGAAGGGTTGCTCGATCGGCGTCGAGCCCATCAGCAGCATGCTCGGCTGTCCGGGGAGCGCGCCGGAGACGTGGAACTGGAGGTTCGCGGCGGCGACGCTCGCGGTGCCCGTGACGCGCAGAGCCGCGCCGGAGCCGGTCGAGTTCGCGCAGCCTTCGCGCGCACCCTGGCGCGACTCGTTGCCGCAAGGACACGCGACCGGGTTGCCGTCACCGAAGCAGAACAGCTGACCGGGGTCGGCGAGCGCCAGCTGCAGCTCTTCGTCGAGCTGCGCGCGCAGCGCCGCCTTCGTCGCGAGGTGCGCGGCGCTGCTCGCCAGGTTCGTGAACTGGAGCGGGTCCCCGCCGGACGCGGCGGGACGCATGTCGTACAGCTCCTCGCTCCCATTGTTGTAGCGCATGTACGCCCACTCGTCGGTGCGCAGCAGGTTGCCGCCGGAGACCTTGCAGATCGCCGCGTCACGGACCGAGGCCGAGGCGCCGCGGAGCAGCGGCGCGAGCGACACGCCTTGGCACAGCTCGGGCGTCTCGAGGTCGGCGAGCTCGGTGAGCGTCGGGTAGAGGTCGACGAACTCGGCGATGCCGTCCGTGCGGCCGGCGACCACGCCGGGGCCCGCGATGATGAGCGGCACGCGCGCCGACTCCTCGTGCAGGCTGAGCTTCTGCCAGAAGCTGTGCTCGCCGAGGTGGTAGCCGTGGTCCGACGTGAACACCACGATCGTGTTGTCGTCGAGTCCGAGCTGCTCCAGCTGATCGAGCACGCGCCCGACCTGTTCGTCCATGAAGGTCACGCTCGCGTAGTACGCCTGCAGCACGCTACGGCGGTCCGCGTCGTTGTTCGGGCCGCGCGAGGCCTCGTTCCAGTAGATCCCCGCGCCGGGGATGTCGGCGAGGTCGTTCACGACGCTCGCGGCGAGGCTCAGCGTGAGCGGATCGAAGAGATCGAAGTAGGAGGACGGCGCCACCAGCGGGACGTGCGGGCGCACGAAGCCGACGGCCAGGAAGAACGGCCCCGTGTTCTGCATCGCGGCGAGCTGCGCGATCGCCTGGTCGGCGCTGATCACGTCCGGCTGCTCCGAGCCGTCCGTGTCCGTCGCGACGGTGTAGAAGGCAGATCCGAAGCCCAGGCCGTAGTGCACGCCGGGCGTGAAGTTCAGCGTCTCGTTCGTGTAGTGACCTGCGACGCCGCTGCTGGCCCACTCGGGCGCGAGCACGTTGAACACGCTGTTCCACGAAGGCCCGTGGTCGGGCCCCGACGATCCGCTGGTGATGTCGCCGGGTACACGCATGTGATAGACCTTGCTGATCCGGCGGGTGTCGTATCCGTTCAGCTTGAAGTGCTCGGGCAAGGTGCTGTGCGCGCCGAGCGCCGCGTCGAAGCCGCCGCCCGCGGCCGCGATGCGCTGGGGATACCAACCGGCCATCAGCGACGGACGGGACTGGTCGCAGACGGGGTATTGGCAGTACGCGCGCTCGAAGACCATGCCGCGCTGCGCGAGCGCGTTCAGCTCGGGCGTCAGCGCCTCGGCGTTGCCGTACGTCTGCAGCGCGCTCGCGGTCAGGTCGTCCGCGATGAGGAACAGCACGTTCGGTCGGTCTGGCGGCCCGCCGGAAGTCGCGTCTTCGACACGCAGACCGTTGATGTGCAAGTTGCCGGTTCCCTGTCCGCCCGGGCTCGCAGCCGGACGGAAGCGCACCTCGAGCGAGCTGGTCACCGTCACCTGTCCGTCGAAGTGGAACCATTGGAAGACGCCCGTGCCCGTGGCGCCGTCCTGCATGGAGGATCCGAAGGCCTGCGGCGCGCCGCCGTCGACGACGACCTCCATGCGATAGGTCCCCGGAGCGCCCGTCCCGTTGCGCCAGACCGACACAGACAAGCGCGTCACGTCGACCGGCCCCGCGGTCGGCGTGATGGTGAACGAGAGGTAATTGTCGTTCACTCCGTCGTTGTCCGCCCCGCAAGAGGTGAGGACATCGCCGTCCCACTTCTGAAGGTTCAACTCGCCCGTGGCGACGAAGCCGCCGCCGCTCCACTGCAGGCCCGTCGGCCCGCAGGGATCGCCTTGCCAGCGCGAGTGCGCCGTGATGCTCGAGCAGCTCACGCTCGCGTCGGTCGCCGCTTCGGCCTGTCCCAGCACGACCGCACCCAGTCCGACGGGGGTCGCCACGCCGGGGCTCGAGAGGTTCTGGGCGTTCGTGAAGTCCCAGTCCACGAGGACCTGCTGGGAGCTCGCTGTCGGAACGAGGGTGAAGAGAGCGCCGAGGGCGGCGAGGAGTGCCTTCATGGGGGGTCCGGTGAAGCGTGCGAGTCGGAGGGAAGGGAACAACGGCTCGCGGGGCGTCAGGTGCCGCGGTGCCGTGCGCTCGCCGCGACCGTCACCGCAGGATCCGCGACTCGGTCCTGAAGACTCGCACGCCTTTCGAGGCTCGGCCAGCTGGGAGTATTACGGGGCCCGGCGTCGGCACCTCCCCGGGAGCTGACCCTCGCGAAGGCGGTCTCTCAGATCCCCAGCGTCTCCGGCCCGAGCGGATTCGCGGCCGGGAGCACCACGTCGGCGCGCTCGGCGGGCGGGTAGAGCGCCTCGAACGCGCGCTGCGCGGGTAGGAAGCGTGCTCGCACGCGCTCGACGGCCTCCGGACCGTGCAGCGTCAGGTCGCGGCCGGCGACGCGCGCGACGCACAGTTCTTCGGGGACCTCGAGGTGCAGCAAGCGGTCGAGGCAGGAGCGCAGGCGTGGATGCGCGAGGAAGAGGCCCTCGAGGATCAACAGCGCTCCGGCCGGCACGCGCGTGACGAGGCGCTCGCCGGGTCGCGTGGGATGCGGTCGGTCGCAGATCACCTCGCGGCCGCGCGCGTGCGGCTCGAGCACCTCTTCGCGCAGCGCGTCGACGTCGAAGGCGCGGTCCAGGTGCTCGAGCGGCGCGAGGCCTTCCGTGCGTCCGGTGCGCGCCGGCGAGTCACGTCGCTCGAAGTCGTCGAGCGAGACGACCGCGACCGCTTCGCCGGTGCCGCGCACGAGCCGCGCGAGGTCGCGCGCGAAGATCGTCTTGCCCGAACCGCTCTTGCCGGTGATCCCCAGGCTGCGCGGACGTCCTGCGGGCGGCGGCGCGAGCGCGTCGAGGGTCTCTGCGATCCACAGGAGACGTGCTTCGAGGCGCGGCAACAGCTCGCCGAAGTCGGCGATCGACGCTTCGGCGCCGACTTCCTCCCCCTGCGGCGCGAAGCCCGACTCGACGTGCACGTGCGGCAGGCCGTTGGCGTGCGCGGCGATGCGATCTCCCGCGCGGTCCCCGACCATCACGGCGCTGCGCGTGCCGAAGGTCCAGAGCAGGTCCTCGACCATGCCCGCCTTGTCGTGGATGTTCGGCGAGTCGAGGCAGCGCGCTTCCTCGACGTACTCGGCGAGGCCGAGGTTCTCCATCATCGCCGCGAGGTAGTCGCCGGCGCAGTTGCTGGCGATCCCGAGGCGCACGCCGCGGCCGCGCAGCTCGGCGAGCGCTTCCTCGACCCCCGGCAACAGCGCCGCGTCGCCGGCCTTCAGGCGGAAGTGCTCTTCCTCCTCGCAGTACTGCTTGACCAGCGTCCGCGCGCTGGGCTCGAGGTCGGCGAAGAGCATGTCGAATCCCTCGCCGAGCGGCAGGCCGACGAGCGACATCCACTCGTCGCGCGTCGGGATCTCGCGCGCGAGGCCGAGTTCCTCGAACGCGCGTCGCGCGCCGACCCGCGCCGCCGGGACCCAGTAGCTCTCGGTGGCGACGAGCGTGCCGTCGAGGTCGAAGATCACGGCGTCGAAAGGGAAGGAGTCGAAGGGCATCGCACCATTGAAGCGCCGTGGAGCGCCCGCGTCAGCGCGGAGCCGCGGAATGATCGCATCGGCGGATCGGTACAGGTCGTATCCTGCTCGGATGCCCTGCTCCACCACCGCGCTGCTGCTGACCCTCGCCCTCCTCCCCCAAGGACCCTCTGCTGTCCCGCCGTCGCGCGCGCTGTTGAAGGCGTTCACCGAGCGCGCGCGCGTCGCCGGCACGAGCGGTTCCGAGTGGGGCGGGCAGTGGGTCGCGGCGCAGCTCGAGGAAGCGGGTTGGGAAGTCGAGCTCGACGAGCGCGTCGTGTTGCTCTCGCTGCCCCGGCGCATCGAGGTCGGCGTCTACGGCGCGGCGGGCGTGGAGTTCTCGCGTCGCGTCGAGCGCTACGACCCCGACGCGATCCCGCCCGGCGAGATCCCGCCGTGCTTGGCGTGGTCGGCCGAAGGTCGCGTCGACGCGCCGGTCGTCGACGCGGGTCGCGGACTGCGCGCGGACTTCGAGGCGCTGAAGGCGGCGGGCGTCGAGCTGGAGGGTTCGATCGCGATCGCGCGCTACGGCGGCAGCTACCGCGGCGTGAAGGCGCAGCTCGCCGAGGAGTACGGCTGCGTCGGACTCGCGCTGTTCAGCGAGTCGAGCGAGGACGGTGTCGAGCGCGGCCCGAGCTGGCCCGAGGGTCCTTGGAAGAACGACTCGCACTGCCAGCGCGGCTCGATCCTGCCGATCGCGAACACGCCCGGTGATCCGTCGACGCCCGGCTGGCCGTCCCCCGCGCCCGGCGAGGAAGGCCGCAGGCTCGACCGCGACGCGCGGAACGCCGCGCTGCCCGGCATCCCGGCCGTGCCGATCCCGATGCGCGAAGCGCGCCTCTTGCTCGAACACCTGGACGGCTCCGGTCCGGGGCCCGCGCGACTCGAGCTCGTCGTCGAACAACCGCGCGAGCTGCGTACGATCGTCAACGTCGTCGCGCGGCTCGAGGGCGACGGTGACGGCCTGGTGATCGCGGGCAACCACCGCGACGCCTGGGTCCGCGGCGCGCACGACGCCGGCAGCGGAACGATCACCTTGCTGCGCGCGGCACAACGCCTCGCGGCGCGGCGCGCGGACGGTTGGATCCCGCAGGCCGACCTGCTGCTCGCGTTCTGGGACGCGGAGGAGACGGGCCTCGTCGGCAGCACGGAGTGGGTCGAAGCGAACGCGGAGATGCTGACCGAGCGGCTCGTCGCCTACGTGAACGCGGACGCCGCCGTCAGCGGTCCCGACTTCGCCGGCGCGTCCGGCGTGCCCGGGCTCGACGAGGTCCTCGCGCGCGCGCTCGCCCGCGTCCCCGCCGACGGGTACGACAACCAGCTCGAGCGCTTCCGCCAGGTGAACGGCAAGGACCCGTCGCTCGGCCTCGCCGGCTCGGGCTCCGACTACACGGCCTTCCTCCACCACCTCTGCCTGCCGGTGCTCGACTTCTCCTTCGGCGGGAACGGCGGTGGGCAGTACCACACGCGCTTCGACGACTTCGCGCAGGTCGACCGCTTCCTCGACCCGGGCTTCGTGGGACACGAGCGCGCGAGTCAGTTCGTCGAGGAGCTGCTCGTGATCCTCTCGAACGAAGGCGCGGACGCCTTCGACGAAGAGCTGTTCTGCGAACGCCTCGCCGGCATGACGCGCGACGCGGCGTGGCTCGGCGGCGGCAACGCGCTGTCGCTCGCCGAAGCCTTCGAGTCGCTGGCCGAGTCCTTGCGCGAGACGGACTCGGGGCGCGGAGGACGTTTGCTCGCCGAGCTCGCCGTCGAGGGCGGCTTGCCCGGTCGACCGTGGTTCAAGAACCCGCTGTGGGCGCCCGGCCTCGAGACGGGCTACGCGCCCGAGTTCCTGCCGCTGCTCGCGCTCGCGGCGCAGCAGGACGGCGACGCCCTCGTCGAAGCCACACGCGCGCAGATCGCGGCGCTCGCGGCGATCGAACAACGCGTCGTGGCGCGCGCGCTCGACGTCCGTGACCGCGCGCCGATGGGACGCTGACGTCCGTTGCGCGACCTCTGGCGACTGACGCGCCGCCTCTCGCGGCACTGGAGGCTGCTCGTCGGCGGCGCGCTCGCGCTGCCGATCTCGCGCCTCTCGTCGATCGCCGTCACGCTGACGATCGCGCGCGGCCTCCAGTCGCTCGAGACGGGCGAGCACGCGACGCTGATGCCGAAGCTGTTCGGCTGGATCGCGCTCTACGCCGCGGTCGGAGGCGTCGCCGGCTTCTTCGAGCGCTGGTGGGTCGGCGTGCTCTCGCGCCGCTTCGAGGTCGGCCTGCGCGGCGAGCTGTTCAACGCGCTGGCGGCGCAGCCGCAGAGCTTCCACGACGAGAACCGCACCGGCGAGCTGTCGAGCCGCGTGACGGCGGACGTCGAGGCGCTGCGCATGCTCTACGGCCCCGGGCTGCTGCACGCGGCCGGCGCGCTGATCGTGCTGCCGGCGAGCCTCTGGATCCTCGGGCGCGCGAACCTCGAGCTGACGCTCTGGCTCGCGCTCCCGATGGCCTGCATGGCGTTCGGCATCCGCGTGTTCATGCCGCGCATGCACCGGCACTCTCACGACGTGCAGGAGAGCCTCGCCGAGATCGGACACTGCGCGCAGGAGAGCTTCGCCGGCATCCGGGTCGTGCAGGGCTTCGCGCGCGAGGACCAGCGCACGGCGCGCTTCACCGGGATCTCCGCCGACAACCGCGACAAGCAGATCCAGCTCGCGCGCGACCGCGGCCTGACGCACGCGACGGTCCAAGGTTCGTTCCAGGCGACCTTCGCGCTCGTTCTGTTCCTCGGCGGCACGGCGGTCATGCAGGGCGAGCTGCCGCCCGCGGACCTGTTCGTGTTCATGGACCTCTCGATGCGCGCGTTCTGGCCGCTGATCGCGCTGGGTTGGATCGCGGGGATGATCCCGCGCGCGATGGCGAGCGCCGAGCGCATCACGCAGCTGCTCGACCGCGTGCCGCAGATCCGCGACCCCGAGGTCTCCGCGGCGCCGCCCGGCCCGCGCGGCGAAGTGCGCTTCGAGGACGTCTCCTTCACCTACCCCGGCGCCGCGCGACCGGCGCTGCAGGGCTTGCGCGCGCGCGTCGCGCCGGGGACCACCCTGGGCGTCGTAGGACCGACCGGTTCCGGCAAGTCGACGCTGATGGACCTGCTCGGTCGCTTCGTCGACCCGACGAGCGGGCGCGTGCTCGTCGACGGCCTCCCGACCGACCGCTGGTCGCTGCGGGACCTGCGCGCCGCGCAGGGGCTCGTGCCGCAGAGCGGCTTCCTGTTCACGGACAGCTGGCGCGCGAACCTCTCCTTCGGACGCGAAGCGCTGCTCGAGGACGACGAGGTCGCGAAGCTGACGCGGCTCGCGTGCCTGGAGGAGACCGTCGAGGGCTTCCCAGGCGGCTACGACCAGCTGGTCGGCGAGCGCGGCGTGACGCTGTCCGGCGGCCAACGGCAGCGCACGTGCATCGCCCGCGCGCTGGCTCTCGAGCCGCGCATCCTGCTGCTCGACGACTCGCTCAGCGCCGTCGACGCCGAGACCGAGGCGCGACTCCTGCGTCACCTCTTCGACGACGTGCGCGGGTGCACCAAGGTCATCTCCGCGCACCGCCTGTCCGCCGTCGCCCACGCCGAGCAGATCGTGGTGCTCGACGCGGAGGGCCGCACGGCGGACCAAGGTACGCACGCCGAGCTGATCGCGCGGCCGGGCTGGTACCGCGACACGTGGCAACGTCAGCGCGACGAGCGGGAGTTCGAGCGGCTGTGAGCGACACCGTCGACATCCACGGCGACCAGGTCGTCTCGGCGAAGACGCTCGACTTCGGCCTGCTGAGGCGGTTGTTGCCGTACGCGGCGCGACACTGGCAAGCCTTCGCGCGCAGTCTCGGCGTGCTGGCGGGCGTTCTCGCCTGCGAGCTCGTGACGGGTTGGCTCTGGAAGCTCGCCGTCGACGGACCGGCCACGGAAGCGATCACGTCGCGAGCGCAGTCGGCGCCGATCGACCCCGCGCTGCGGCACACCTTCCTGTGGATCGTCGCGGCCTACGCAGGCTGCGTGGTGGTCAAGACCTTGCTGTCGTACCTCGAGGTCGCGACGCTCGGCCGCACGGGGCAGCTCGTCGTGCACGACTTGCGGCGCGACGTGTTCCGCCACCTCGTGCGCCTCGACGTCAACTGGTTCGACGGGCGGCCGACCGGCTCACTCGTGACGCGCGTCACGACGGACGTCGAGAACCTGTCCGAGATGTTCACGTCCGGCCTGATCGTGATCGTCTTCGACCTGCTGAAGATCGTCGTGATCCTCGCCGTGTTGTTCTCGATCTCCGCGAAGCTCGCGCTGCTGACGCTTCTTGCGACGCCGGTGATGATCGCGGTCAGCCTGATGTTCCGCGGCGGCTCGCGCGAGGCCTTCCGCCTGGTGCGGGCACGCGCGTCGCGTCAGAGCGGCTACCTGCAGGAAGTGCTTTCCGGGATCCGCGTCGTGCAAGCATTCGTCCGCGAAGGGCGCGTGCGCGAGCGCTACGACGGGCTCCAGCACGACACCTACCTCGCCGCGCTCAAGGCGCTGATGCTCTTCGCGCTGTTCTTCCCGACGATCAACTTCGTCGAGGCGCTCTACAAGGGCGGCGCGCTGTGGAGCTTCGGCGCGGAGGTCGTCGCGGGCCGCATGTCGCTCGGCGAGTTCCTGCAGTTTTGGATGTACCTCTACGTCCTGCTGGCGCCGATCCGCGAGCTCGGCGAGCGCTACAACGTGCTGCAGGCCGCGTTCGCCTCCGCCGAGCGCCTGTTTCAGATCCTCGACACGCGGCCGCGCGTCAAAGCGCCCGCGCACCCCATCGAGGCCTCGCGCATCACCGCGGGGCACGTGCGCTTCGAGGACGTGCACTTCCACTACACCGAGGGCGTCCCCGTGTTGCGCGGCGTCTCCTTCGAGATCTTGCCGGGGCAGACCGTCGCGCTGGTCGGCGCGACCGGCGCGGGCAAGTCCACCATCGTCGACCTCCTGCTGCGCTTCCGCGATCCAGTGCGCGGCCGCGTCACGATCGACGGCCTCCCGCTCACCGACTTCGCCCCCAGCGAGCTGCGGCGGCACTTCGGACTCGTGATGCAGGAGGACTACCTGTTCCATGGCACGCTGCGCGAGAACCTCGTGATGGAGCGCGAAGAAGTCGACGAGGAAGCGCTCGCCGTCGCGCTCGAGGCGAGCCGCGCGGGAGAAGTCGCGCTGCGCCGCGAGGCCGGTCTCGAGTCCACGGTTCGCGAGCGCGGCGCGGGCTACTCGCGCGGCGAGCGTCAGCTGCTCTCCATCGCCCGCGCGCTCGCCGGCGACCCGCGCATCGTCGTCCTCGACGAGGCCACCGCCAGCGTCGACTCCGGCACGGAGGCCTGGATCGAGGACGCCACCACCAGGCTGCTCCAGGGCCGTTCCTCGCTGGTCGTGGCCCACCGCCTCTCGACGGTTCGCCGCGCGGACCGCATCCTGGTGCTCCACCACGGTGAGCTCCGCGAGTCGGGAACCCACGACGAGCTGTTGGCACTCGGCGGCCTGTACGCGAAGCTCTACCACCTGCAGTTCGAGCACGCCGCACCCGCGCCCGACGCGCCGCACGCCCCCCCGCTCTGACATGATCTTCCGCGCCCACTTCATCGCCCTCACGCTCGCCCTTTCCGGCCTCCCCCTGCACGCTTCCCAGGAGAACGCCGCGCCCCGGAGCTTCGACGAGTCCGTCACGGTGCTGCGCATCGGCGACCGCGAGGTCTCGTGGAACGAGTACGGCGCGTGGCTCGTGCGCGTCGCCGGCACGCGGCACGTAGACGACACGGCGCGCGAACACGTCGTGCTCCGCGAACTCGCCGCGGCCGGCTTGGAAGTCACGGCCGAGGAAGCGCGCGCTCAGGTGGAAGCGCAAGCCGAACGCCGCATCGCGACCGCCTTCGAAGGCGACCGCGCGAAGTGGATCGACGAGCTCGAGCGCACGGGATCCGACGAGGCGTCGTTCTTCGCCGAACACACCGCGGAGGTGCTCGGAGAGCTGCGCGTGCAGACGCTCGTCATGTCGCGCCGCCGCACGGACGAGGCGGGGCTGCGCGCGGCCTGGGAGACGCTCTACGGTCCCGGCGGCCGCCAACCCGAGCTGCGCGGCCTGCGCATCGAGATCGAGGAAGTGATCTACCCGGAAGGCGCGGACGCGACCGGCAAGGAGATGCTCGACCGCGCGAAGCGCAAGCAGGTCGAACGCCGCAGCTCCGAACTCCTGCGCCGCGCGCGCGCCGGCGAAGACTTCGGCGAACTCGTGCTCGAGAACAGCGACGACGCCGCCTCGCGCGAACTCGACGGCTACCTGCCCGAACCCTACGTGATCACGGACTGGCCCGCCGAGATGGCCGCCGCCCTGCGCACGGCGAAGGAAGGCAGCTTCGTCGGCCCGTTCTTCGTCGGCAACGCGTGCTGGTGCTTCCAAGTCGTGTCGATCGTCGAGACGCCCTTCGAGTCCGTGAAGGAACGCATCGTCGACCACCTGCGCAACGATCCGCCGTCCGCGGCCGAGACGCGCGTGCTCTTCACGCAGCTGCTCGCCGGACAGGTCCCGCGCAGCTTGCCCGAGCTGTGGACGGACCCGACCATGGCGCTCGAGCGCATGGACCGCCCCGTCGCCGCGCTCGGTGACACGGCACTGTCGCGGCGCGAGATGGCCACGTGGCTCACCGCGCGTCGCGGCTACGCGGAAGCACCGCTCTTCGCGCAGATGCAGCTCGTCGAGGCGCGCGCCGCGTCCGCGGGCGTCGAGCTCTCGGAGCTCGCCGTGCAGCAGCGCATCGAGGCGGACATCGCCGCGCGCATCGAGCTCGAGCACAAGGGCGACAAGCGCTCCTGGATCGCGGACCTCACCGCCCAGGGCAAGACCGAAGAGGACTTCCGCCTCGGGCAGGAACCGCGCACGCGGCACGGCTTGCTCGTCGAGCAGATGCTGCTCGCCGAGCGCGTGGTCACGGACGAGGACGTGCGGGCGCTCTGGGAGGACCGCTACGGTCCGAACGGCGAGAGCCCGCGCATCCGCGTGATCCTGCGCCGTCCGACGCCCTTGCCGCGGGGCGTGAAGCCGACCGAGGAACAGATGCGTCAGTACCTGACGAGTCAAGAGCTCGAGATCACGACGCTGCTGAACGAGCTGATCGGTCGCCTGGAGGCCGGTGAGGACTTCGCGACGCTCGCCAAGCGGTACTCGCAGGACGACGTGACGAAGGACAACGGCGGCCTGCAACCGCACCGCTTCCGCCTCGACACTTGGCCCGAGAACGTGCGCATGGCGCTGCAGGCGCTCGAGGTCGGCCAGGTCTCGAACGTCGTCGAAGTCGGCAAGGACTACTACATCTTCGAGAACAGCGGCGTCACGACCGTCCCTCTCGAGGAGGTCGCCGAAGGCCTGCGCAAGGAACTCGTCGAGCGCCGTCCGTCATCGATCGAAGTCGCGCGCTTCATCGCGAACCTCGCGCGTGACGTCGAGGTCACGATCGATCCCGCGCTCGTCGAGCCGTACTTCAGCGCGACCGCGGCGCAGCGCTGAGGCGCGGCGCCCAGCCGTCCGGGTCGCCGTAGCGCTGGAGGTCCTCGAGGACCGACGCGCGCACGGCGTCGAGTTCCGGCGACGGCTCACCCGCCGACGTCGACAGCTCGTGGAGCAGCCGCGCGTGGGTCGCGAGCAGGTCGACGTCGGCGCGCATGAACTCGCGCGCCCGACGCAGCTGGCGCTCCGCGCGCGCCGTCTGACCGAGTCCGTCCTGGATGCGCCCCGCGACTCCCGCGGCGCGCGCGCGTTCGCGGGGGCTGACCGCTTCGTCCTCGAAGACCGCTTGCAGTCGCGCGAGGCAGTCCTGCAGCGCGTCGACGTGCCGAGGGTCGCGCGGAGCACCGGCGGCGAGCTCGTCGAAGACCACCTCCGCGCGCACCGCGCAGTCGAGGATCGCGAGGCGCGCGCTGTGCGGGTACTCGTCCGAGAGCCGCGCGGCGATCGGGGCGGCCTCCGCGGCGCGGCCCGACTCGAGCAGCTCGGCGCCGAGGTTGTGGTCGCGTTCCGCCAGGTCGCGCGAGCGCTGCCCCGCGTCGAAGACGTCCGCGTGCACGACGACGTCGGCGGCGACGAGGACTCCGAGCAGCAGCAGGTAGCGCGCGACCCCCTCCGCGCGCCGCACGCGCAACGCGCGGTCGGCGAAGTAGCCGGCGAAGGGCAGCAACATCACGAGCAGCGGGAAGCGCGCGCGCATGCTGGTCACGGTCAGCACGATCGTCGCGAGGTAGGCGACGAAGGCGAGCGCCAGCAGGTCCCCTCCCCGGCGCGCGTCGGCGTCGACTTCGCGGCGCAGGACGATCCACGCCAGCAGTCCCGCAAGCCCGAACACTCCCGAGAAACCCCAGCCCGGGAGCGGTAGCCCGAGCACGCGGACGTAGCGCGCGTCCCAGTCGACGAAGTGGTTGTCGGCGACCTCGTAGGCGCCGAGCGTCAGGCGCTGCTTGTTCCAGAGGATCGCGGCGTGGTCCTCGGGACGCTCCGCGATCGAGTGGCCGAGCTCGCGGATCCAGAAGCGACTCGTCTCGCCGGCGTCGAGCTCGCGACCGCTGCGGCGCTCCGCCTCGAGCCGCCAGTCGAGTGCCTCGTGCTCCGGCACGCCCCGCACCCAGGGGAACTCCGTCGCCACGCCATACGGGTTCTCGAGCGCGTTGCCGCCGTAGAGGTTCGTACCCGCGCCGCTCGTCGTCAGCGCGAAGACGCCGCCGACCGCCAGGTTGCGGATCATCACCGGCGCGAGGACGAGCGCCGCACCGAGCGCGAAGCTCGCGGCGGGTTTCCACGCGTGCAAGCTGCGGTCGCGCAGGAACGGCCAGAGCGCCAGCACCGGCAGCAGGATCAGCAGGTTGCCGCGCAACAGTGCACCGAGGCCGCCCAGCACGCCGATCGCGATCCAGCGCTTCGGCGCGGCGTCGCGGTCGCCCGCCAGCGCGAGGCACAGCGCGGCGAGGATCGGCACGAAGAGGTTCGGCTTCAGCAGCAAGCACGGCATCAGGATCGCGACGGGATGCAGCGCGAACAGCGCGCCGGCTATCCACCCGGCGCGCTCCCCGAAGACGCGGCGCGCGAGCATCCACACCAACAGGACGGAGAGCACGCCGAGCCCGACCTGCACGAGGCGTGCGGCCGTGCGGCTGCCGTCGGTCAAGGAGTAGACGGTGCCGAGCGCGTACGGGTACAGCGGTTCCTGGAAGAAGACCTCGTCGCCGATCCAGTCGCCGGCCGCGATCTCGCGCGCCCAGCGGTCGTACGACGCTTCGTCGATCACCGGCGCGTCGGCGTGCGGGTGGCGCGCTTCGTAGTCGAAGACGGCGAAGAGGCGCAGCGCCGCGGCGAGCACCAGCAACGCGACCAACCAGCGGCGCTCGGTCAACGCTGCATCTCCCAGCGCGTCGAGAGCGGTTCGCGACGCTCGGCGTGGCGCGCTCGCTCGATCACGATCAGGAGGCGCAGCACGTGGCGTCCGACGGGAGTCAGGAGCGCCAGCACGAGGAGCGCGCCGGCGACCAGCGCGCCCGCGGCCCCCAAGAGCCAGCCGCACGCGAGGACGAAGGCGAGCGTGAGGAGCGCGGCGAGGCGCGGCGCCGCGAGCGGGAGCCGGCGGTAGCACCAAGCTTGCACACCGGGGACCGGCGGCGCGGAGTCGAGCGCCTGCACCCACGCGCGCGCGCGGCGCAGCGCTTGCCCTTCCGCGTCCGCACCCGCGCGCGGCTTCGCCTCGAAGAACACGGCGGACTGCAGCAGCTCGATGCGCAGGTCCGGTCGCGCGCGACGCAGCGCGAGGGACAGGTCGAGGTCGTCGGCGGCGATCTCGGGGCGCGGTTGCAGTCCGAGACCGGCGCGCCAGGCGAGTAGCTGGCCGTGCACGGAGAACAGGCACCCGCGACGCGACTCGAAGCGCCGAACGGCGGCCGTCCAGCGGTCGAAGGGCGCCGCGGCCGGACCGGCGTCGCGAGCGTCCGGCGGCGCGGCCCCGTCGGCGGCGAGCTCGTGTACGAAGCGCTGCGCGCCGCACGCCATGCCGAGGCGCGAGTCCGCCTCGAAGGCTCGGGCGATGGCGACGAGCGCGCCCTCGTCCTGGACGACGTCCGCGTCGGTGAGCAGCACGACGTCCGCCTCGTCCTCGAACTCGTCGAGCGCCGACGCGATCGCGCCGGCCTTGCCCGGGCGCAGGCGGTTGTCGACGCAGCACGCCGTCGGAAGTCGATCCGCGTGAGCGTGCAGCGCGCGCTCGGCGGCCGCGCGCGTGCCGTCGTCGGATCCGTCGTCGACGATCACCACGCGGTGCGTGCCTTCCGGCCAGGCTGCGCGCGCCAGGTTGGCGACGCGTCGCTCGATCACCAGCGACTCGTTGCGGCACGGAACCAGCACCAGCAGGCGCGGCACGCTCACGACCGCAACGCCTCCAGCGCAAGCCCCGGCCACGCGCGCGGCCGGAACAGCAGGTTATCGCCCTGCGCGCACTCCCAGGTGCACTTGCAGCGCGTCTCGACGATCTTGCGGCGCAGCTCGTCGGCCTCCGCGCGGTTCCACAGCGCCGAGAGGTCCCAGTCGACGTCCGCGAGCGAGCCCAGCGAATCGTCGAGCACTTCGCAGGCACGCACCTCGCCGTCCTCGAAGATCACGGCGGAGAGCCGCGCGGCCGTGCACGGCGGCGGGTCGTCGTTGCGGTCCTCGGCGGTCCTCGCAACGAGCTCGTGCATGCGCCGGTCGCGCGCGCGCAGGACCTTCGCCAGCGGGAAGTCGTAGCCGCCGAGCACGCCTTCGCGCTGCAGCCCCTCCTTCGTCGCCACGAGCGCCCGGTAGCGCGCGGGGTCGACCTCGAGCTCCGCGGGGTCGAGCGCGTCGGTGCGCGCGAGGTTGAGCGTCAGGTGGTGCGGGCGCAGATCGCGGCAGAGCTCGTCGAGGTGGTCCCCCAGCACGTCCTGATTGCCGCCGGTGAGCGTGCTGATGACGCCGACGCCGAGCCGTTCGTGCGCGCGGGAGAGCTCGAGCGCCACGCGTGCCTGCGCGATCGTCGCGGCGTGCGCACCCTTTCGGGCACGGATGCGGTCGTGCTCGTCCGGCGGCCCGTCGATCGAGAACGACAGCGAGAGGAAGGTCTCGGGGCAGCGCGCGAGGATCTCGAGCGCGGCGTCCAGCTGTCCGTCGACGAGCCCGTTGGTGGGGATCGCGAGGTGGCGCAGACCATGCCGACCGAAGGCCTCGGCGCACGCGGGCAGGTCGTCGCGCAGGAAGGGCTCTCCTCCGCCGAAGCTCACCCACAGGAGCGGCCCCATGCGCGCCGCGGAGTCGGCGAGCTTGCGCACCTCGTCGAGGCAAGGACCTTCCTTCGACGCCGCGACTTCCCGCCAGTGGAAGCAGTGCTTGCAACGCAGGTTGCAGCGGCCTGTCACGAACAGCGTCAAGTGCAGCGGCGGGCCGTTGCGCCTCAGGCTGCGCGCGAGGAAGGGCAGATAGCGGAGGGCGGTCAAGCGTTCGAGCTGGCGAGGGACGTGCGGAGGAGGAGCGTACGGTGTCGCGCTCCGGAGCGCACGTGGACGAGAGCCCCACCAGCCCCGCGGGGATGATGAGGCTCTCGTCGTTCGGATGCGCCGTGGGTCGGCGCCGCTGCCGTCAGGGCATCCAGGTCAGCTCGAGGCCGCCCGAGAAGTTCGAGCCCTGGCCGCAGACCGAGCCCGGGCCCGGGTCGCGGTACCACGCCTGGTAGTAGCGCACCGTGCCGGGCAGGCTGAGGTTGCCCTCGGTCACGATCGAGAAGCTCGTCGAGGCCGAGCCGGTCGGGTCGAGGAACTCGACGCCCATCCGCAGGGTCGGGTTGCCCATGCAGAGCTTGCCGTCCTTGAACGGCAGCGCGATCGCGTTCGTGCCCTGCACGAAGAGCGTCGGCTGGCCGGGACGCGCTTGCGAGATGCTGAGCACCAGGTCGTCCGCGCCGATGCTGGCCGAGCCGCTCGCGACCAGGATCGCGCCGTGCCCCTGCGAGTTCAGGCAGCCCTCGCCCGCGCCGAGCGTGCTGTTGTTGCCGCACTGGCAGTTCGTGCCGTCCGAGCCGTCGCCCTGGCACATCGGCGTGCCGAGCGCGCCGCCGCCCGTCGCGACGTAGCTCAGGATCGCGGACGAGCCCTGGTTGCCGTACTCGTCCTCGGAGAAGACCTGGTAGGTGATGTTGCCGACGAGGGTGCCGTCGATCTCGCCGCGGAAGATCTGGCCGCCGGACGACCTCATCGGGACGATCGTCGCCGGGCCGCCGTTCACCTTCACTTCGAGCCACGTCTCGTTGTACCAGGTGATGTAGTACGGCGCGTTGTCGTAGACGTGCGCGCGGACCACCGTCGCCGCCGGACCGGCCGCGCGAGCGGGCGCTTGCTCGACGTTCGGGATGTTCGGCGCAAAGGTGTCTTGCGGACCCGAGCCGTTTTCGCGGATCGTGTTCTCCCAGTACAGGTTGCGCGAGCCGTTGTCGTTGCTCACGAAGATGTCGTAGTCGCCGTCACCGTCGACGTCGCAGCAGTCCGCGTCGAGCGCCACGTAGCTCTCGAAGGGCAGGCCCGTCATCAGCGAGAAGTCGAAGCCGACGCCTCCGTTGTTGTTGTTCCGGTAGAGCTTGTTCTGACCGGAGAAGTTCGCCACGAACAGGTCGAGGTCGCCGTCCAGGTCGTAGTCGAGGAAGTCGCCCTCGTTGTCGTCGTTCTGCGAGCCCGGCAGGGTCTGGTCGATCGTGAACTGCCCGGTGCCGTCGTTCTCCAGCGTGATGTCGTTGAAGTTGAAGAAGGACACCGTCCAGTTCAGGCCGTAGATGTCGAGGTCGCCGTCGCCGTCGAGGTCGCCCATCTCCTGCTCGTAGTGGCCGTCGCCGGTCGAGTATCCCGCCGGGAAGGTGCCGGTGATGTCGCGGAAGCCGAGCGTCCCGCCGTTCTCCTCGAGCCGGTTCTGGAACAAGCGCGGGAGTTCCTGGCGCGCGCCGTGCAGCACGTCGAGGTCGAAGTCGCCGTCGATGTCGCCCAGGTCGATGTCGAGCGCGCTGGACGCGATGTCGCAGTTCACGCCCGTGATGTTCGTCGTGTCCGCCTGCTGCGTGCCTTCGCACCACAGGCCCGGCTCGCCGTTCGCGATCAGGCGGTTCGGCAGCTGGTAACCGGACGGGTTGAACTCCTCGAAGAAGCCGGCGCCGTCGTTCAGGAAGATCCGGCTCGGCAGGTTGCCCCCGAACTGACCGCCGTAGCTCGAGTGGAACAGGTCCATGTCCCCGTCGTTGTCGAGGTCGCCGAAGTCGCAGTCGCACGAGAAGTCGATGAAGCCCCCGCCGGGCAGCACGTCGACCGTCGGGACGGAGGATCCGGCGCCGCCGAGGTTGACCCAGCGCGTCGAGGTCTCGTCCACGTAGGACCCCGAGTGCACGCCGGTGTTCACCCACCAGCGGTTCGTCTCGTTCACGATCGTGGACGTGTTCGAGACGTAGATGTCGAGGTCGGTGTCGCCGTCGATGTCGACGAACTCGATGTCGCGGCTCTGGTCGTTCAGCGACGGGAAGCGCGCGTTCGTCTCGTCGAGGAAGACGCCCTTGGTCCCCGCCTGCAGGCCGCCCTGGTTGATCCAGATGCGGTTCTGGTCGCGGCTGTTGTCGCCCCCGTCGGCGAAGATCGCGTCCCAGTCGCCGTCGTTGTCCACGTCGCCGAAGTCGACGTTCTCGGAAGCCGAGTTGTTGTTCGGGTTGCCCGAGGGGATGTCCGTCGTGTTGTCGACGAACTGCGCGGAGGCTCCCGCGGAGAGCAGAGCTGAGACCGGCGAGGCCGAGGGCAAGACGGAAGCGGACCTCGCGGAGGTCGTGGAGCGGAGCCATGGAGAATCCTGGATGCGGGGGGCGGGGGGCGGCGGAGGGCCCCGGGAGAGGGCCTGGACCGGCTCTACCCCCCCAAGCCTACCCGCAAACCCTGTCCGGGGCCGGGTGAGCCCGCGCCGGTCGTAAGGCACGCCGGAAGCGCCGCTTGAGGGTCTCGGGCGGCCGTTCCGAACCCCCGCGCGCCCGGCGCCGGGATGCGCCGCGAGCCACGGCCGGACGCCGTGGCTCGCTGCGTGAAGTGCCGGTGGGACCCCGCTCGGGCCCCGCCCGCCGCTAGGGCATCCAGGTCAGCTCGAGGCCGCCCGAGAAGTTCGAACCCTGGCCGCAGACCGAGCCCGGGCCCGGGTCGCGGTACCACGCCTGGTAGTAACGCACCGTGCCGGGGAGGCTGATGTTGCCCTCGGTCACGATCGAGAAGCTCGTCGAGGCCGAGCCGGTCGGGTCGAGGAACTCGACGCCCATCCGCAGGGTCGGGTTGCCCATGCAGAGCTTGCCGTCCTTGAACGGAATCGCGATCGCGGTCGTGCCCTGCACGAAGAGCGTCGGCTGGCCGGGGCGCGCTTGCGAGATGCTGAGCACCAGGTTGTCCGCGCCGATGCTGGCCGAGCCGCTCGCGACGAGGATCGCGCCGTGGCCCTGCGAGTTCAGGCAGCCCTCACCCGCGCCGAGCGTGCTGTTGTTCGCGCACTGGCAGTTCGTGCCGTCCGAGCCGTCGCCTTCGCACATCGGCGTGCCGAGCGCGCCGCCGCCGGTGGCGACGTAGCTCAGGATCGCGGACGAACCTTGGTTGCCGTACTCGTCCTCGGAGAAGACCTGGTAGGTGATGTTGCCGACGAGGTTGCCGTCGATCTCACCGCGGAAGATCTGACCGCCGGACGACTTCATCGGGACGATCGTCGCGGAGCCGCCGTTCACCTTCACCTCGAGCCACGTCTCGTTGTACCAGGTGATGTAGTAGGCGGCGTTGTCGTAGACCTGCGCGCGGACCACCGTGGCGGCGGGTCCTGCGGAACGGCTCGGGGCCTGCTCGACGTGCGGGATGTAGGGCGCGAAGGTGTCCTGAGGACCCGAGCCGTTGTTGCGGATCGTGTTCTCGAAGTAGTAGTTCCGCGTGCCGTTGTCGTTGGCGACGATGATGTCGTAGTCGCCGTCACCGTCGACGTCGCAGGTGTCCGCGTCGAGCGCGATGGCGGAGAGGCCGGGCAGCTGCGAGCCGGAGACGTTCGTGAAGCTGAAGCCCGAACCCCCGCCGTTGTTGTCGTTGCGGTACAGGCGGTCGGTTCCGGAGAAGTTCGCCACGAAGATGTCGAGGTCGCCGTCCAGGTCGTAGTCGAGGAAGTCGCCCTCGTTGTCGTCGCTGCCGGAGCCGGACAGGGTCTGCTGGTTGAAGAAGATGCCCGTGCCGTCGTTCTCGAGCACGATGTCGTTCAGACCGAAGAAGACGTCCCAGTTCAGGCCGTAGATGTCGAGGTCCCCGTCCCCGTCCATGTCGCCCATCTCCTGCTCGTAGTGGCCGTCGCCCTGCGAGTAGCCGGCGGGGAAGGTGCCGGTGATGTCACGGAAGCCGAGCGTGCCGCCGTTCTCCTCCAGGCGGTTCTGGAACAGGCGCGGCAGTTCCTGGCGCGCGCCGTGCAGCACGTCGAGGTCGAAGTCGCCGTCGATGTCGCCGAGGTCGATGTCGAGCGCGCTGGACGCGATGTCGCAGTTCGCGCCCGTGATGTTCGTCGTGTCCGCCTGCTGCGTGCCTTCGCACCACAGGCCGGGCGCACCGTTGGTGATGTTGCGGTTCGGCAGCTTGTAGCCCGAGGGGTTGAACTCCTCGAAGAAGCCGTTGCCGTCGTTCAGGAAGATGCGGCTCGGCACGTTGCCGTTGAACTGGCCGCCGTACGTCGAGTGGAACAGGTCCATGTCGCCGTCGTTGTCCAGGTCGCCGAAGTCGCAGTCGCACGAGAAGTCGAGGAAGCCCATCGCGAGCACGTCGGCGGTGGGGATCGACGAGTTCGGACCCGCGAGGTTCACCCAACGCGTGGACGTCTCGTCGACGTAGGTGCCGGAGTGCACGCCGGTG
Organism: Planctomycetota bacterium; assembly: GCA_020638835.1. Taxonomy (GTDB): domain Bacteria; phylum Planctomycetota; class UBA1135; order UBA1135; genus JACKHV01. The sequence continues at coordinate 117,173 of JACKHV010000008.1, forward strand.
TTGCGCCACCAGCGGTTCGTCTCGGCGACGATCGTCGAGGTGTTCGACACGTAGATGTCGATGTCGTCGTCACCGTCGAAGTCGACGAACTCGATGTCGCGGCTCTGGTCGTTCAGCGACGGGAAGCGCGCGTTCGTGTCGTCGAGGAACACGCCCTTGGTGCCGCCCTGCAGGCCGCCCTGGTTGATCCAGATGCGGTTCTGGTCGCGCGTGCTGTCGCCGCCGTCCGCGAAGACCGCGTCCCAGTCACCGTCGTTGTCCACGTCGCCGAAGTCGACGTTCTCGGAGGCCGAGTTGTTGCCGGGGTTGCCCGACGGAATGTCCGCCGTGTTGTCGATGAACTGCGCCGAAGCGTCAGCGGTCAAGAGACAGAGGCCCGTGAGGCCGGCGGCGAGTCCGAAACGGACGCCACGAAGGTGCGTGGACAGGATCATTGAGGGAATCCTCGTGCGGGGGGACAGGTCTACGACTCCGCCGACCGTTGGCAGGCGGGGGCTCCAGCGTACGCTGTCCCGGCAATATCCGCACCGCCTCGCGGTGTTTCGATTCTCAGCGCGCGCCCATCCCTCGCTCGAGGAAGTAGCCGGCCATGAAGATCAGCCCCCCGTAGATCAGGCCGTAGCCCGAGTAGGCCATCGACTTCAGGCCCTCTTCATCCATGCCGAGGGAGATGCTCATGACCAATCCTGCGAGGACGATGCACATCCCGACCAATTCGAGGAACTTCGCGAACCTCCAGATCGTCGCCTTCTTCATCTAGTCCTCTGTCTCGCTCCGAGGCTCCCCGTCCGCCAGGACGCGGAACACGGCAGCGGCCAGGCGCTCCGCGGTCAGCGTGCTGTTGTCCGCGTCCGGCCGGTAGGAACAGTAGTCGGGGGCCGTGCTGCGGACCTTCTCACCCAGGCCGTAGAGCTCGATCTCCGCCTCCGAGGTCGGCGCGAAGAAGGCCACGATCGGCACCTCGCGCGCGACGCCGACGTGCAGCGCCAGGCTGTCCGAGGTGACGAGCAGGTCGCAGAGGTCGACGATCGCGGCGAAGTCGAAGAGCGTGTTGTCGGTCCCGCCGTCGACGCCGACGAGCCCCGCCGACTCGAGCCCGGCGAGGATCCGCGCGTTCCGCTCGCGCTCGTCGGGGCCGCCCAGCACCAGGAACGCCGTCGGCCCCGGAAGCGCTGCAGCGATCCGGCCCGCCAGCTCGACCACGACCTCCTCCGGCAGCGACTTCGACGTCCAGCGCCCCCCCGCTCCGGTGTTCAGTCCGATCAGGGTCTCGACCTCGACGAGGCCGCGCTCGCGCGCGAAGGCCGCCGCGCGCTCGAAGCTCTCGATCGGCAGCTCCAGCTCCGGCCGCCCCATCTCGATGCCGAGCATCGCCGCGTAGATCTCGGGGTGGCTGCGCGTGTTCGCGACCTTCAGCCGGTCCGCTTCCTGCTTGCCGTGCACCGACAGCAGGCCCATGTCGAACCACGGCGCGGTGTCGGCGCTGTAGACGCGTTCGCCCGCCGCGTCCAAGTGCGCGCCGGAGAGCTTCGCCTTGCCGAGCTCCGTCGCGAGCGCGCAGAGCGGCTGTTCGTCGTCGAGCGAGATGACCCAGTCCCACTCGTCCTCGCGCAGCTCCTCCACGAGCGCGGCGACGGCGGCGGCGTCCTTCGGATCGACGCAGAGCAACTCGTCGACCTCGTCGTTCAGCTCGAGCAGCTCGCGCGCCGCGGGCGCGGTGACCCAGACGATCTCCGCGTCGGGGTGCTGCTCGCGCAGGCCGGGCAGGATCGAAGTCGTCCGCAGGACGTCGCCCAGGGCGCCGGTCTTCACAATCAGGATCGTCGCGCAGCTCATGGGGCCGACCGTTCTACCCGCCGCTGATCGCCACGACCAGGTCCAAGGCGTCCCCGTCCCCCACCAGCTCGTCCTCGGAGAGCCGGCGGCCGTCGCGCCAGACGCTGGCGACGGGCGCGAAGGGCGTGCCGACCCAGCGTTCCGAGCGCGGATCGCGCGCGACCAGCTCAGCGCGCAGCGCGGAGACCGAGAGCGGCAGCGTCCAGCGCGAGTCGAGCTCGTCGAGCACGCGTCCGAGCGCTCCGCTCGCGCGCAAGGTCAACGATCCGGGAGTCCGCGGCGGGGCGCTCGCGACCGTCGCGCGGACCGGCGCGTCCGGCGGATCGGCGGGCAAGCGCGCGGAGTTCGCGAGCTGCGGATCGCCGAAGCGCGACGACATTTCGGCTTCGACGCGTCCCCTCGCGTCGAGGCCGCGCAGCGCGCGGTACTCGCCGTAGAGCTCCGGACGCTCGAGCCGCTCGCGCGCCCACTCGGGCAAGTCGGCGCCCGCGGCCTCGCCCCAGCGTCGATTCAGCTCGCGCTGCAGGAGCACCGTCGACGCGCCGAGCGACTGCAAGGCCGTCGCGCAGTCCCCGCCCGCGCGCCACGCGTCGGGCAGGATCCAGTCGGCGAGTTCTTCGGCGGTCGCTCCGCCGTCGGCGAGCAAGGCGCCGGCAGAGAACGCGCAGAAGCCGGTCGCGTCCAGCGCCGCGGAGAGGTTCTCGTGCCACCACACGAGGCGCCCCTTCGCGACGGGCGAGTTGGGATCGGCCGCGCCGCGCGGCAGCGCGAAGGGCAGCGACAAGCGTTGCCCGTCGAGCTCTCCCGCGCCGTCTTCGGCGAGGAACGGGAAGGCGCGCATCGGATCCGCGCCGCGCGGCGACACGCACTGACCGAGCAGCGCGGCGAGCGAGGTGCGTTCGCGCACGGCTTGTCCGCGCACGCGTCGCAAGGCGTGTTCGAGTCCCGCGCGCCGCGCGACGCCGACCGCGCCGCCGGCCAACTCGCCTTCGTTCGCGGCGAGCGCGACGATCTCCGCCTCGAGCGCCTCCGCGTCGCCGAGCAAGGGCGTTCCCGCGAGCCGGCCTTCCGCGCGGGCGCGCGCGAGCAACGCCAAGGCTTCGCCCGCTTCCTTCGCGTCGACGCCGACGCGGTCGCACGCCTCGAGCAAGCGCAAGACTGCGTCGAAGTCCGACAAGCCGAGGCGCGGGCCGAGCGCCGCCACCGCGGAGAAGCGCCCGCCGCGACGTCCGCCGCCCGGCCGCTCGAACACCCAGCCGCACGGCGTCGGGCAGCCGACGCAGCCGTGTTGTCCGCGGTGTCCCGCGTCCGCCGTCGCGCGCAAGCGATCCACGTCCGCGGCGTCGGCGGCTCCGTCCGTCGGACCGCCGAGCACGCCGCGCGCGGCGAACGCCTCGATCAACTCGAAGCTGCCGCCCTCCGCGCGCGCGAGCAGTCGCGGCGACGCGGAGAGCCTCGCGCGTAGCGCGGCGCCGTCCGAGTCGGGCGGCAGCGCTTCGACGTCGAAGACGATCGCCTTGAGTCCCGTGCGTCCGAGCACCGCGCCGAGGCCGCCGCGTCCGACGCTCGACGGAGGATCCTCGCCGTTGAACAAACTCGCGTGCTCGAAGCCCGCTTCGCCCGCGGGGCCGCACGTCAGCACGGCCGCGCCGGGGTGCAGCTCGCGCATCCGTCGCGCCGCGTCGAAGGGCGCGAGGCCGACGAGCTCGGGGCGCGACTCGACGCGCGCTTCCCCGTCCGCGGAGAGCACGAGCACCGCTCCCCGCTCCGACGTGTGGCCGCGGACGGTCAACGCGTCGGCGAGGCGCGCGAGGCGCCGCGCGATCGAGCCGCCCAGCTGCCCGTCCGCGTAGGTGCCGCTCGCCGGAGAGCGCGAAGCGACCGTCGCGCGCGCGGCCGTCGGCAGGCCCCGCCGCACCGCGTCGCCGACCGCGACGACGATCGGCACTTCGTCCGCCCCGGCGAGCTCGCACAGCACGGCGGCCAGCGCCGACCCGCCCGCCCGCGCGAGGCGCACCCGCCCGGCGTCCGTCGGCGCGAAGTCCACGACCCGGCTCCGCGGGTCGCGGTCCGGCCGCAACTCGACCTCCCAGACGCGCGGGACGCCACGTTCAGCTGCGATGGGAGCGTTTCCGGACGGCGACATGCGGGTGGCGGTGGACGAAGTCGGAGAGAAGGCTGAACATAGTGGGTTCACTCTTCGTAGGCGCGTCTCATCCTACCCACGCACCCCGCGCGAGCCCCCGAACCGATCCCTTGAACGAATCCATCCGCCTCGGAAGCATCTTCGGCATCGAGATCAAGCTGCACTGGTCGATGCCGCTGCTGCTGCTCGTGTTCCTGTTCGGGCTCTCGGGCAGCATGGGCTTCTTCAACGCGGCGCTGCTGCTGCTGGCCCTCGAGTCGATCGTGCTGCTGCACGAGCTCGGGCACTCGCTCGTCGCCAAGTCCTACGGCCTGCAGGTGATCGACATCACCTTCTGGCCTCTCGGCGGCATGGCGCGCATGAGCCGCATCCCCGAGGACACGAAGATCGAGGCGACGATCGCGCTGGCCGGTCCCGCGGTGAACCTGCTGCTCGCGCTCGTGACGATGCCGGTGCTCGCCTTCGCGGGCGACTCGTCGATCGGTCAGCTGGCGTGGATCTTCGTGCTGATGAACCTGACGCTCGGCGGCTTCAACCTGCTGCCGGCCTTCCCGATGGACGGCGGCCGCGTGCTGCGCGCGTTGCTCGCGCGCGACGGCGACTGGCTGCGCGCCACGGAGCGCGCGGTGCGCATCGGTCGCTGGGTCGCGCTCGCGATGGCGATCCTCGGCTTCTCGCCCTACGGCTCCTTCATGCTGGTGTTCATCGCCGGCTTCGTCTGGATCTCCGGGCAGAAGGAACTGATGGCGATGCGCATGCGGCACACGGGTTCGCCGTTCGGCATGGGCGGGCTCGAGGAGATGCTGCGTCGCGCGGCCGGCGATCCGGGCGGAGCTCCTCCCGCCCGCGACGCGTCCGACGAACGCGACACCGGCGGCGCGCCGTGGACCTCGAGCGCACACCGACCGCAAGCGGCGGGCGACGGTCATCCCCACGCGGGACGCGGCTGGTCCGACGAAGAGATCGCGAAGCTCGAGGGATTCCACGGCCGCCTGCGCAGCTTCAAGGACGCCGAAGACGCCTGAGTCGGCGCGCGCTCACAAGCCGCGCGACTCGCGCAGGAACAGGAAGATGTCCTTGAGCGCGCGGCGCGGGTCGGAAGTCGGTTCGACGCGCGCGCGACGGCAGTAGGCCTTCGCCGCCTCGCGGTGCAGCGCGCGCATCGGTTCCGGCGCCATCTCGCGGCGCAGGATGATGTCGCGCAACAAGGCGAGGTCGGCCTCGTCGAAGCGCGCGGCGATGCCGGGCGTCAGCTCGACGGAGCGCGCGCTGCGTTCGCCCCAGCTCGACTTGAGCCACGGATCCAGCAACAGGTCGTCGTGGCTCTCGCGCACCACGATCGTGCCGGCGACGAGGTCGCCGAGCCGCCGCGGCCGCGGCGAGAAGAAGATCAGGATCGCGCCCACCGACAGCGTGAGGTCGATGACGAGCGCGAAGGAGCGCAGCAACAGCTGCCACGCGCTCGCGGGTTGACCGTCCGCGCCGATCACGCGCAGTCCGAGCGTGCGCTTGCCCGGCGAGGCGCCGTCCATGAACACGGAGATCCCCCAGTGCAGCAGCAGGAACCCGAGGGCGGCGAAGCCGAGCATGAAGCCCCCCGCGAAGTCCTCGACGAAGTCCGGCGTGACGAACAGCAGCCCGACCTCCGCGAACACCATCAGCAGCACCAGCAGCGTGAACTCGACGATCAAGTCCATGACGAGCGCCAGCGCACGGCTCCCGAGCCCGGCCAGCTCGACCTCGATGGACACGCCCTCGGGCGTCGGAATCGACTGCTTCACCACGCGAGCATGATGCGGGTCCCGCCGCGCCGGTTCCAGCCCCACGGCGCTTGGAGGACGGGCTCGGCTGCCTCACAATGCGCCCCGTGACAGCGGCACGCCAAGACCCGAAGCTCCTCGAGCGACTGCACAAGCTCAGCCAGAAGGCGCGCCGCAAGCCGCGCCGCCTGAGCGACGCCGAGCTCGAGGACCTCCCGCGCCTCTACCGCGCGGCCGCCTCGATCTCCTCGCGGCTCGTGACGCGCGGCGACCAGCCGGCGGCGATCCGCGAGTCGAAGCGCGTCCTCGCGCAGGCCCATGCGCAGCTGCACGCGGGGCTGCGCAGCGACGACACGCCGTGGTACCGGCGGATGCTGACCCTGGTCTTCTTGGAAGGTCCGCGCTCGATCCGCGCCGAGTGGCGCATCGTCGGCTTCTGGATGCTGCTGTTCTACGGGCTCGGCGCGCTGGGATACGTGCTCGTCGCGAACGACCTCGGCATGGCGTTCCGGCTCGTGCCGCCCGCGCAAGTGGCCGACGCGATCTCGCAGCTCGACGGCCTGGCGCCCGGCGAGGCCTGGGAAGGCAACTTCACCTTCGGGCTCGACGCCTCGAGCTCCGCGGCCGGCATGATCATGGGGCACAACCTGTGGGTCTGCGTGCTGTGGATGATCTCGGGGGTGATGCCGCCGTTGATGGCGTTCTTCTTCGCCAACTTCGCGCTGATGATCGGCGCGTACGTCGGCATCGCGAGCCACTGGGGACAGGACGCGTCGATCTTCTCGATCCTGATGTGCCACGGCACCTTCGAGCTGACGGCGGCGATCCTCTCCGGTTCCGCCGGCACGGTCATCGCGCGCGGCATCGTCGCGCCGGGGCGCTTCAGCCGCTCGTACGCGATCCGGCACGCGGGGCAGCGCGCGCTGCGCCTGTTCGCCCCCACCATCCCGCTGCTCGTCGCCGCCGGCTTGATCGAAGGCTACGTCAGCCCGCACGCGCCGACGTCGGTGCGGCTCGCGTTCGCCGGGACGAGCGCGGTGATCATGTTGATCTGGTTCGGCTGGGTCGGCCGCGAGCCGGTCGAGCCGCAGCCCGCCGGCTGACCGCGGTCAGTTCCAGGGCACGCGGATCGCGCTCGAGAAGTTCGAGCCCGTGCCGCAGGGCGAGACCGCCGGATCGCGGTACCACAGCTGGTAGAAGCGCTCGTCACCGACGCTGACGTTGCCCTCGGTCACGATCGAGAGCGTCGAGCTCGCCGCGCCCGATCCGTCGAGGAACACGACCTCGATCCGCTCGGTGCGGTTGCCCATGCAGAAGAAGCCGTCCTTGAACGGGAATCCGACCGTCGACGCGCCCTGCACGAAGAGCCCGGGTTGGCTGGGACGTCCGCCGACCGCGCTCAGCACGAGGTCGTCGGCCGCGACCGAGCTGGTCCCCGACCAGCCGAGCGTCGCGCCGCCACCCGTCGAGTTCTCGCAGCCCTCGCCGGCGTTCAGCGCGCTCTCGTTGCCGCACGGACACGGCCCGGCCGTTCCGTCGCCGACGCAGAAGGCGAAGATGTCCTGGCACTCGTCCGGGATGCCGTCGTAGTTCTTGTCGTTCGACGCGCCGGTCGCGATGTCGACCGAGTCCTCGACGCCGTTGTTGTTGCAGTCGTAGCAGGTCTCGCCGGGACCGGTCTTGTCCATCGCGTTCAGGTCGTCGCCGTAGAGCACGCCGTCGGTGCGCGAGGTGGCGAGGCCGAGGACTTCCGCCGAGATGAAGATGCTCGGGTTGCCGTTGCCGTTGCCGCCGCTGGCGACGGAGCGCGGCGTCGAGAGGATGTCGCCCGGCTCGATCGCAGCGCCGAACAGGCTGTCGGGCATGCCGACCACCGCGGAACCGCGGCGCACGCTGAACAGCAGCATGTCGGAGGTGCCGGCGAGCCAGTCGTAGGCGATCACCGAGGGCTGGAAGCCGGTCACGCCGTTCTCGTGCAGGATCAAGGCGTCGAGGTCGTCGACGTCGGGGATGCCGGCGCTGTCGAGACCGAGCATCGCCGCCGGCGCGTACAGGATCGGCGGCGCACCGGCGATCGGGATCAACAGCACGTCACCGCCGACGAAGCCGGAGGCGGCGGCGGAGCCGGTGTTCGGGACGAGCTCGAGCGGGTCGAGGAAGGCGGAGTCGAGCGAGACGTACAG
>JACKHV010000009.1 GCA_020638835.1 Planctomycetota bacterium
GGCGTGGCGCAGTTGGTGAGGGCTCCACGACTTGACGCCGGCCTTCTTGCAGGCGCGTTGGATCGCGCGGCGGACGGTGTCGGTGGTGAACTCCTCGCCCGGTTCGCGCTCGGGCTCTCGTTGCTCGCGTCGGCGCGCGGAGTAGCCGGGGCGGTTGCCGTTGCGGAGCGGCGTCTTGCGCTCGGCGTGGTTGGCGGCGCGGCGCGCTTCTTCGGCCTCGCGCGGTGAGAAGCAGGGCGCGTCGGCGGCGCGGAGGAGCCAGGGCGCCAGGACCTTGCGCGCCTGCGGGCCGAGGCGGATCGGGCGGTCGTGGTCGTGGTGCGCGGTCTTGTGCGTCCTCGGCGTGTAGACCCAGGGCGTGCGCGAGCGGTCCACGTCGCAAGGACGCGCCTGCACGATCTCGCCGCAGCGCGCTCCGGTGAAGCGCATGAGCTGGATGATCGCGGCGACTTGCGGGGAGACGAGCGGGAGCACGGCATCCACGCGCGCGTCATCGACCGCCGAGACCTTGCGCGGCTCGCGCAGTCCCTTGACCTTGCGGTTCTTGCGGATGCCCTCGATGCACTGGAGTCCGTGGCTCACGCTCGGCGGCACCATCTCGCGGCTCACGGCCCACTTGAACATCATCTTGATGCGATCGACGCGGTTGTTGAGCGTCTTCCGGTTCAGGCGGCCGGCGGCGATCAGCGACTCGCGGACGGCGTGCAGGGCGAGCGGTCCGAAGTCGCGCGCCGGGCTCGATCCGTAGAGGGCGCAGAGCGCGTCGAACGCCTTGCGGAAGTGGCCGAGCTCGCTGGCTCCCGCGAACTCCCGCCGCTCGGCGAGGAAGGCGTCGCAGACCTGGCGCACGGTCGGTGACTCATCGCGCTGCGGGTGCGGCGAGGTGCCGCCCTTGAGGCCGCGCTCGATCAGGTAGCGCTGCGCCTTCTCCAGCGTCTCGGGGATCGGCTCCCCCACGGGCTCGCCGTCGGCGTCGTGGCTCTCGTAGAGCCTGCCCATGTAGCGCCGGACGCGGCAGCCGCGCTCGGCGTCGTGGACGTTGAAGTACGCCTGTCCGGTGGAACGGTTCAGCGTCAACCACTCGCCCAGGACGGCGAAGCGGTGGGGTGCTCGACGGGCGTTCGAGCGGCGGTCTCCACTGGTCATCTGCGGCGCTCCTTGCGGTTCCTAGGCAGTACTGCCCAGGATGCTGAGGTTTGGCCGCGCCGAGTTCGGGTAAGCGAGCGACTGTAAGTCGTGCTTCGACCAGGAGTTACACGGTGGTAGCGGGGGCAGGATTCGAACCTGCGACCTCCGGGTTATGAGCCCGACGAGCTGCCTGACTGCTCCACCCCGCGCCGTGTTGTGGGCAGCATTCTAGGGCGGGGAAGGCGCAGATCAAGAACCGCTGCCGGAAGACTTGTCGGGATCGGAACCGTCCTCGGGGCCGGGGGGCGGGGTCTCGGGAGGCGGCAGCGGGGTGTCGCCCGACTCTGGTTCGTCTCGGGCGTCTTCGGTCGCGTCGGTCGAGTCCGTGGTCGTCTCGCCCGCGGCGGCTTCAGTCGGGATGAGCCCGTGGAGCTCGGCCAGGGCGTCGCGCTCGGCGAGCAACTTGGCGAGGCGCGCGGGGTCGCTGGCGAGGCCCGCCCAAGGGGCACCCGCGGGGGCTTGGGGCGGCGTCTCCCCCGCCGCGGGCGGCAAGCCGTCGAAGGCGGCGAGGGCCGAGCGCAGCACGTCGGCGTCGCGCGACCAGCGAGCGCGTTCAGCGAGGTCGACGAGGTCGGCGAGGCGCAGGCCCGCGGTCTCGGAGGTCCAAGCGGGACGCTCGACGAGGCGTTGGCTGACGCCGAAGGCTTCGCGCGCGGCTTCGCGGTCGGCGAGGGAGGGCGCGGCGGGGTTCACGGGCACGAGCTCGATCAGCTCGCCCGCGGCGCGCAGGTCGCGCAAGTCGAGGCGCGCGGTGTCGGCGCCGTCGTCGAGGGCGAAGAGCGCGCGGTAGTCGTCGCGCGCGAGGGACGGCGACTCGTTCTCGAGGTGGAAGCGCGCGCGGTCGCGCAGGACGATCGCGGTCGAGAGGCCGGCGTCAGGGCGCGCCGTCGCGTCGGCGAGCGCGCGCTCGAAGTGACCGAGGATCTCCTCGTTCGGCACGGTGCCCGGCAAGAGCGTGTTCAGGTCGGAGAGCAGCAGCGCGAGGCGATGTTCCTGCGCGCCGGTCGGTTGCGCGCCCGGCTCGAGGCTGCGTGGGACGTGCAGCGCAGTGAGGCGCTGCAGGAACGCCGCGCAGATCGACGGTTCGTCCCAGGTGACGAGCGCGCCGCCGGCCGCGCGCAGTTCCATGGCCCACTCGACGAGCGCCGCGTGTTGTTCGCGCGCGAGAAGCTGCGCCTCTTCGTTCGAGAGCGACGCCATCATGCGGATCGCGTCGCCCAGGCGGCGCACGCGCGTGGCGGGTTCGTCGACGCGCAGGAGACGATCAGCGGACTGGAAGAGCAGCTCGTGGTCTCCGTTCGCGAGCACGCCGAGCGTGCGCACCATCGACGCGACCAGAGCGGGGTTCCCGATCACCAGCGCGTCGAAGTTCGGCAGCTCGAGGATGCCGCGCCCGTCCGCCGCGGAGCCGTGGCGTTCGAGCAGCCCGAGCAACGCGCGTTGCAGGTCCGGCACGCTCTCGCGCGAGAGTTGGTCGACGAAGCGCCGCGCGGACACGCCGCTAGTCAGCGGCGCGAGGCGTTCGTCGGCGACCGACGCGATCGCGCGGCCGCGCAGGTCGACGTCGTTGTGGCTGCACCAGTCGATCAGCAGCTCGAGCGCGAGTTGCGCACCCGGGTCGGCGGGATCGGCGGCCGCGGCGGCGTCGGCGAGCGGTCCGATCATGCCGTAGACGAGCTCCGAGTCGTCGCGACGCCTCTCCATCGCCTCCGCGAGCTCGACGAGGTCCTGTGGCCGCGTCAGGCGACCGAGCACCTGCGCGGCAGCCTGGCGCACTTCGCGGAAGGAGTCGCTCCACTGCAGTACCTCGAACAAGTGGTCACGCAGTCGGTTCAGCTCGTCGCCGAACACGACGCCGCCGGCGCGCGCGCGGTCGCACAGGCCGAGCGCGGCGCGCAGGCAGGCGAGCATCGCGTCGTCGTCGACCAAGCCGTCCTGCGCGACGAGCGCGCCGAGTTGGTCGTCGAGCAGGAACAGCATCTGGTCGACGCGCGCACCGCCGCTCTCCACGGCGAAGGCGACGGGCAGCTGCGCGCAGGCTTGCGACACGCTGGCTTGCGCGGACGGGTAGTCGGCGAGGATCAAGCGACCGAGCAGCAGGCGCAGGCTCTTCACGCCAGGCGCGTCCGGCGCCGCGCCGGCTTGCATCGAGATCAACGACTCGAGCGCGACGTGCAGCGCCGTGCCGACGACTTCGTCCTCGGCGTGCTCGATCAGCTGTTCGAAAGCCGCGACGCGGTCGACGCGTCCGTCGGTAGCCCCGCGTCCCAGTGCGCGCGCGGCGTCGGCGCGCACGGCGGGGTCTTCGTCGCCGAGCGCGAGGAAGGCGCGTTGCGGGTCGAGGCGCAGGATCTCTCCGAGGCGCGTGCGCGCGAGTTCGGCCTTGCCGCGCAGCTCGTCGTAGTAGCGCGGATCGTCGCACAGCGCGCTGCCGTCGGCGTGGCGCGCCATGAAGTCGGCGAGGTCTTCGTACCAGCGCACGTGCAGGTCGAAGAGCGCGGCGCGCGCCGCCGCCTGGCGCACGGGACGGTCGTCGTCGAGCGAGAGCGCGAGTTCTTCGGCCAGCTCGTCGAGACGCAAGAAGCCGATCGTGCGCGCCGTCGCGTCCCAGATCTCTTCCGCGTTGCGCCGGTTGCCGAGCGACTCGGATCCCGGATCGCGCAGCAGCGCGCGCAGGTTCGTGATCCAGGTCGCGCGCTCCGGACCTTCCAGGCGACCGCGCAGCCAGCCGAGCGCGTCGGCTTGCATTCCTTCGCGCTCGGTGCGACGCGTGGCGGTGACGACCGGCGGCGCGGCGCGGCCGGCGCGCAAGACGCAGGCTGCGAGCGCGGCCATCGGTTGCTCCGAGGCGATCGCGTCGAGGCGCGTCTGGTAGTCTTTTTCGCGCAGGCGCGAGAGGGCGCGGTAGACTGGCGCCGGCGCGATCGCGCTCTTGGTCGGCGAGCTCGCGGAAGCGTCCTGGACCGGCACGGCGGCCCGGGAGACCGGCAGCGCCAGCGCGAGCACGAAGGGAACCAGCAGTGCAGTCCGGTTCCGTGCTGTTTCGCGTCGCATCGCCTGGTTCGAGCCTTTCGTCAGCGAATCCTATCCCGCGAGCGACGCCAAGTCCCGCCCCGGATCGCTCGCGATCTGCGATCTCGCGCGCTTCACTCCGGCGCGTCGTGGCGCAGCACGAGGCCGCCGTCGTGCAAGCGACGGACTTCGTGAACGAGCACGTCGGTCAGCTCGTCGAGCGGCAGGCTCGCGTCGAGGCGCAGGTGCGCGACCTCGCGGTAGAGCGGCTCGCGCTGCTTCGCGAGCACGGCGAGCTCGAGCGCCGGATCCTCCCCCGTCAGCGACGGACGCCGCGTGTCGTCCGCGCGCAACCGCTCGGCGAGGACTTCGGGCGGCGCGTCGAGCCACACGACGAGGCAACGCTCGCGCAGGGCCGCGCGGTTCGCCGCGGAGAGGATCGCGCCGCCGCCGGTCGCCAGGACCGCGGGCAGGTCGTTCGCGAGGTACGCCTCGAGCGCGCTGGACTCGCGCCGACGGAACTCCGCCTCCCCCACGCTGGCGAGCAGGTCCCCCGCCGAGCCGGCCTGTTCGCCGGCCAGCTCGAGCAGCAGGTCGTCGAGGTCGGCGAAGGGCGCACCGGTGCGCTCCGACCAACGACGCGCCAGGCTCGACTTGCCCGAGCAGCGCAGGCCGACGAGAGCGAGGACGCGCGGCGCGCTCACGCGTCTTCCTCGACGAGGCTGTGGAAGGTCGAGCGCAAGAGCGCGTGGTCCGCGTCCTGGCCCGTGAAGTGTTGGAACTGCGCGGCGGCTTGCCGCACGAACCACTCGCCGCCGGGGACCAAGGTGCACTCGCGCTCGCGCGCCGCCATCAGCAGCGGCGTGCGCACCGGCCGGTAGACCGCGTCGAGCACCAGGCTGCCGGGACGGATCCAGTCGGCCAGGATCACGAGCGTGCCGGGATCGGCCTGCGAGCCGGCGGGCGTGCAGTGGATCAGCACGTCGTACTCCTCGGCGGGGATCGCGTCCCACGGGATCGCGTGCACCGAGAGGTCGTTCGCGACGGTTTCGGCGCGCTCGAACCGACGCGCGGCGACGGTCGTGCGCACCGAGCCGCGCACACCGCGCACCGCCGCGCGCGCCGCGCCGCCCGCGCCGAGGATCAGGACCTTGGCGTCCCCGAGGTGCGTCGGACGGCCGTCGACGCGACCGTGCAGCGTGAGCGCGTGTTCGACGGCGTCGCGGATCGCCGCGACGTCCGTGTTGCGCCCGCGCCAGCCCGCGCCTTCGCGCACGAGCGTGTTCAGCGCTCCGATCCGGCTGCTGTCCTCGTCGGCGTGCGCGACGCGCTTCAGCGCCGGTTCCTTGAACGGAGCCGTGACCGAGAAGCCGCGGAAGTTCTCGTCGTCGGCGAGTGTGAGGAAAGCCTCGACGTCATCCGCTTCGAAGGCGAGGTAGAGCGCGTCGAGCCGCGCGGCCTTCAGCGCCATGCCCAGCAGGCGCGGCGACCAAGAGTGACGCGCGGGTTTCCCGAGCACGCCGAAGACCGCCGTGCCGGGCCCGGGTCCGCCGGGCGGCCACGCGGCGAGCAGGTCGTTCAGCCGCAGCTGTCCGGGCGCGGTGAGCGGCGCGAGCGGTTCGCCGGGCAGCTCCATCGGCGCGGCGTAGGTGAACGGCGAGCCGAAGACGGGCGCGAGCACGCGCGTGAACGATCCCGCTTCGCCCGAGCAGAAGCCGATCAAGCCCGGCGCGCCGCGCAGGTGGCGCAGCATGCGCACGCCGTCCTCGGCGCAGGTCGCGTGCGTGACGAGCTTGACGAGGTCGTTCTCGTAGCAGTACTGGCGCACGTCCTCTTCGAGCGCGGCGAGGTCGTTCGGCGTGCCGCCGAGCTCGTGGTGCGAGACGATGCGCGAGCAGCGGCCCTCGACCTCGCCCAGCTCGAGAGAAGAGCCGCGGTCGACGTCGACGAAGGCCGCGCCGGCGCGCGCAGCGTCGTGCAGCAGGCCGAGCCGCTCGTCCGCGCTGCCCGCGAAGTCGCCGAAGGCCTCGCGCCCGTGGACGGTGACGATCGCCTTCTTCGGGCAGGCGCGGAAGAAGTCCGCGAGGCGCCGGACGCCGGGGTGACCGCAGCGGTCCATGCGCAGCTCGACCAGCTCGGCGAGCTTGGCCTGACGCAGCGCGAGGCGCGCCAGGGTCTCGAAATCATCGGCGAGGACGGAGACGACGGTGGCCATGGTCGCGACAGCCTAAGCAGGGCCCTCGGCGACCGGTACGCCGCCAGGGCATTTTCCGCTCGAAGCGCAGGAGGACGGCGACCCGTCGGCCGCCGTCCTCCTGCGTGTTCCCTGAGCTCGCCCCGGAGCGTCGTCGCTCAAGCGCCCGCGGACTCGGACTCGTCGCCGTTGTCGTCCCAGGCCTCGTAGTCCATGTCGTCGAAGCGCTGCGCGACGTAACCCGCCTCCTTGGAGCGCGCGACCTCGGCGTGGTACGCCTCGAGGATCGCGTTCTGGATCTGGGCCCGCGCTTCCTTGTGGATCGGGTGCGTGATGTCGGCATAGAGCCGCGGCCGACCGCGCTCGTCCAGCTCGGCGCGTTCCGACTTCAAGCGCGTCCCGCAGTCGTTGCAGAAGCGCGAGCGGATCGTGTTCTTGCCGCCGCAGCGCTTGCAGCGATCGCAGAGCTTGCGGCTCGGCATCGCCACGAACAGCCGCTTGCCGCCGTCGATGATCTTGATGTCTCGGATCACCAACGCGTCATCGAGCGTGATGCTCGCGAATGCCCTCAGCTTGTCACGCTGGTTGGGCACGAGCTTGATGCGGATCTCGGTGAAGTTCAGCAAGGGTGGCTCCCATGATGATTCCGAGAGCACCGGTGTTGGCGGAACTGATTCCTCGCCCTTTCTTGCTCCTCGTCCCAGGGCGAGGAACGCAGAAGCGTGACAATTTCTCAGTCCGCGAGTCGGACGCCGTGTCCCGCGGGTCGCACGACGGACTCGAATCGAGACTTCAAGCCTCGATCTCGTGCATCCTTACAGAGCGTCTCGAGTGCGGCACGCGCGTCGTCGCGCGCGCAAAACAGCGCGAACACGCTCGATCCGCTGCCGGTGAGCTGCCATCCCGCCCCACTCTGCGCGGCGAGCAGTGCACTCCAGGGCGCGAAGTCGGGACAGACGCGGAAAGCAGCTTCCTGCAGGTGGTTCCCCGCCCGGGGCGCGGGCCGCTCCGCCGTCCACCCTGCTCCGAGCGGGGCACTCTCGGGGAGCGCCGGCAACGGGAAACGCAGCGCGCCGAAGACGAGCGGCGTCGGACAGGCGACGTCGGGCGTGACGAGCGCGATCCACCAGTCGGACGGCGGGGCGTCCAGCGGCCGGACCACTTCGCCGCGTCCGGTGCAGCGCGCGCGTCCCGAGTGCGCGTCGAAGAAGAAGCGGCAGTCGGAGCCGAGCTCAGCCGCGCGCTCCCCCAGCCACGCGCCGCCGAGGCGCGCGTCGAGCACCGCGTCGGCGAGCACGAGCGCGGCGACCGCGTCACTGCTCGCACCGCCGAGTCCCGCGCGGCTCGGAACCTGCTTCGTCAGCTCGAGCTCGAGCCCGACGCGTGACGCACCGCGCGCGCGCGCTTCGTGCTGCACGAGTCGCGCCGCCCGGAAGGCGAGGTTGCGCTCGTCCGCCGGGACGTCAGTCGTGAGGGCCGGACCGCCGAGCGTGAAGCGCAGCTCGTCGCCGCCTGTCGCCCTTGCGCGCAGCTCGTCCGCCAGGTCGATCGTGATCAGGTCGGTGTCGAGCTCGTGGAAGCCGTCGGGGCGCTTGCCGAGGACCTCGAGCCGCAGGTTGAGCTTCGCCGGCGCGACGGCCCGCCGCCAGGTGGTCACGAGGCGTCCCCGAGCACGAGGTTGTCGATCAGGCGCACCGGCCCGAAGCGACCCGCGACGAGCGCGACAGCGCGCTCCAGGCTTCCGTGCGGCGCTTCGGGGCCCCACGCGCGCGGGTCGCGCAGCTCGGCGTACTCGAGCTCGAAGCCGGGTTCGGTCGCGAGGACCGCACTCAAGCGCGACGCGAGCGCGTCCGCGTCGCGCTCACCCGTCCCCCACAGCTGGTCGGCGGCGACGAGCGCGCGGTGGATCACGGCGGCGCGCTCGCGGACGTCCGCGGGCAGCCGTTCGTTGCGCGAAGAGCGCGCCAGACCGTGCGGCTCGCGCGCGATCGGACAGACGCGCACTTTCGGACCGCCGCGACGCCGCGCGAGGTCGGTCACGACGAGCGCCTGCTGGTAGTCCTTCTGCCCGAAGTAGGCGTGCGTCGGCTGCACGACGTCGAACAACCGGTCGACGATCGTCGCGACGCCTTCGAAGTGGCCGCTGCGGCACGCCCCCTCGAGGCCGGCGGCGGCCGCGCCCGGCTCGACGTAGTGCTGCGGCAAGAGGCGGCCGTCGGCGTCGAGTTCGTCCGGGAAGAACTGCGCGAGCGTCCCGGTGAAGACCATCGAGCAGCCGACGCCGTCCAACAACTCGACGTCTCGCGCGAAGTCGCGCGGGTAGTGGTCGAAGTCCTGCGCCTCGTCGAACTGCAGCGGGTTCACGAAGACGCTGACGCA
Source organism: Planctomycetota bacterium (assembly GCA_020638835.1). Classification (GTDB taxonomy): domain Bacteria; phylum Planctomycetota; class UBA1135; order UBA1135; genus JACKHV01. Next base: position 8,774 of record JACKHV010000009.1, read on the forward strand.
CGCCGCGTCGTTCTCTTCGAGCGCGCGGCGCACGAGCGAGAGGTGTCCCGCGTGCAGCGCCCCCATCGTCGGCACGAAGCCGAGCGTGCGCCCCGCTGCGCGCTGCGCCGCGCTCCACTCCGCCGCCGCCGCGGGGTTCTCGAGCCGTTCGATCACAGCACCGCCTCCGGCGCGCGCAAGGCCGCCACCTGGTCGCGCACGGAGCGACCGCAGCGCGGCAGGATCAACGCGGGGTCGAGGTCCTCGAGCGGCTCGAGCACGAACAGGCGATCCTCCATGCGCGGGTGCGGCAGCTGCAGCTGCTCCGTGTCGCGCGTCTCGCCTTCCAGCAGCAAGAGGTCGAGGTCGAGCGTGCGCGGGCCGTTGCGCACTTCGCGCGCGCGGTCGCGGCCGTGCCGCGCTTCGACGGCCTGCAAGGCGGCGAGTAGGTCCTCGGCGGCGAGCCGCGTGCGCACGCGCGCGACGGCGTTCACGAACTCGCCCTGTCCCGCGGGCCCGCCGACTGGCGCCGTGCGGTGGAACCGGCTGACGGCGTCGACGCGCACGCCCGGCGTCGCGTCGAGTTCGACCAGCGCCGACTCGAGCGCGGCCTCGCGGTTCCCCAGGTTGCTGCCGAGAGCCACGTAGCCCCGGCGCCACGGGCCGTTCATCCCGCCTTGCGCCTCTCGGCGGGTTCGACCGGTACGTCGCGGCGCACGCGCTTCAGCACGAAGCGCACCGCGCCGCCGAGCACGAAGGCGTTCGTCAACAGGAAGAGCACCGGAACGGGCGCCGTGTACAGCAGGAAGCCCGCGAAGACGACGCCGACCAAGGTGTAGAAGGTCCCGCGCTCGCGCGTGAGGAAGGCGCCGGCGTGCGCGTACGGGACGCGGCTGACCATCAGCAGTCCGTAGATCGGCAGCATCAACGCGAGCAGCGGCGGCACCCACGACAAGTACGGCGTCCAGTCGACTTCGCGCATCCAGTCCATCACCCAGCCGAAAGGCGTGGGCGTGCCCTCGGCGCGCTCCAGCTCCGGCGAGCGCAGCAACATGTAGACCCAGATCGTCGAGACGATCGCGCCGGCTGCCGCGGGCGACGGCAGTCCCGAGAAGCTCTCGTGGTGCTCGGCCTCGTGCTCGGTCTCGAGGTTGAAGCGCGCGAGGCGCAGGATCGCCATCAGCGTGAAGGTCGCCGCCGCGGCGAAGTGCAGGCGCGGCGAGCCGGCGTAGCCGACCAGCGGCCCTTCGTGCTCGATCAGGATCTTCGCGAGCAGCGCGGGGGCGGCGCCGAAGGTGACGGCGTCGGCGAAGGAGTCGAGCTGCGCGCCGAAGTCCGAGAAGGACCGCGTCAGGCGCGCTACCTTGCCGTCGAGCGCGTCGAACACCATCGCGAGGAAGATCAGTCCGCAGGAAGTCTCCAGCTTGCGGTAGAAGAGTTCCGGCTGCTGCGCGCTGTACGCGAGCGCGTCGATGCCCTTGTTGATCGCCAGCAGACCACAGGCCGCGTTGGCCAGCGTCAGCAGGTTGGGGAGCATCGAGATCGGCTTCATCGTGCGTCGCGGAGGCCCGCGCGGGGCGCCGCGAAGGGCCGTTTGTAGCCGCGGCCCCCCGCGAGCGACAAGAGCGGAGTGGATTGTGGTGGAATGAACGTGCCGCGCGGGCGTAATGCGGCGCTCGCCCGTTCCCGACTCCGCCCGAGGCCGAGGTCCCCATGCCGACTCCCCGCACGAGGCGCGACGCACTCCCGCGCACGCGCCGTCTCGCCCGCCGGTCCCCCGCGCTCGCCGCCCGCTCCGGGCGCGCGCTGAGCCTGCTGATCCTGCTGCTCGTCCTGATCATGCTCGGAGTGGGTCTGTGGTACGCCCTCGGGACCGGCTCGCCGAGCGAGGAGCTGACCGCGGTCGAGGAAGCCGCCGACAAGGCGCCCGCCGACCGGAGTCTGACGCTCGCGCCGCCGCCCGACGCGCCCGGTCCACCGTCCGACGATCGCGAGGAACTCGACCCGGCGGCGACGACCGACGCGGCGGTCCAGCAGACGCCGCCGCACCTCGACGAGACGATCGAGCGCGTGCGTCTGACCGGGCGCGCGGTCCTGCCCCCGAACACCCCGGCCGACGAGCACGCGCTCGTCATCGCCGTCGGCCGCGAGATGACGCACCAGGCCCTCGCGTCGACGCCGTCCCCCATCGAGGAAGCGCTGCGCGACCACGGCCTGCACCACTTGCTGCTCGCCGTCGCCGAGCTCGACGAGGATGGCAACTACGCGATCGATGTGCCCGAGGACCGAGACGTGATCCACCTCGCGTTGATCGGTCGCTACGTCGCGCCGCTCGTCACGATGCGCGTCGACGTGCCGCAGGCCGGCGAGCTGCCGGTGCTGACCGCGGAGCTGGGCGCGTGGATCACCGGGCGCGTCGTGTTCCCGTCGGGCGTCGCGGTGAACGCGAAGCTGCTCGAGGACGCGGAGGTCGAGCAGGGTCCGGACGTCACGGGCGGCTTCGACGCGATGTCGATCTCGAGTACGGCAGCCGAGCGCAAGGTCGAGCTGAGCGACGACGGCGGCTTCTCCATGCACGCGTTGATCGAACCGGGGCGCAAGGGCATCGCCTGGCAGCACGACGACTACGCGGGCGGCCTGATGCTCGGTCTCGATCCCGAACCTGGCGAACACCTCGAGCTCGAGCTCCGTTACGAGAACGGCGGCGTCGTCGCCGGACGCGTCACCGATGACCGCGGGCGCCCGATCTCCGGCGTGGAGGTCGGCATCCGCTACCGCGGCGCGCTCGGACAGATGGTCGGCAAGCTACGCAAGGACGAGAGCGACGACGACGGCCGATTCCGCCTCGAGCACCTGCCGCCCGGCGAGTTCCAGCTGCGCGCGGAGCACCCCGAGTGGAAGACGAGCCGCCTCGACGTGAAGGAAGCGCTCGCCGCGGGCGGCAAGGTCGAGGGCGTCGAAGTCTTGATGGACGCGGGCGCGCGCTTCGTCGGCACCGTGCTCTTCCCGAGCGGCGACCCGGCCTCCGGCGCGCGCGTCACGGCGAGCGTCGACTTCAGCGGTGAGGTCGGCGGGCTCGGCACGGGCGTGGACCCGGAGGACGGTGGTTCGACGAACTGCGACGACGCGGGCGCGTTCGAGATCCGCGGACTCGGCGGCGGCAAGTTCCACCTCGAAGCGAGCGTCGATGTGCTGGAGGGACCGAACGCCGGTTCCTGGGGCCTGCGCCGCAGCGGCATGCTGGCGACGGGCGAGGAACTCACGCTCGAGCTCGAGAAGCTCGCCGCGCTGCGCGGCTTCGTGGTCGACCGCCGCGGCTCGCCGGTCGCGAACTTCGAAGCGCGCGGAACGCTCGAAGGCAGCGGCGCGATGTTCGGCGTCGGCGCCGAGCGCAAGCAGGACCACGTGACCGAGTCCACGGACGGACAATTCCGCCTCAGCGGTCTGCGCCCCGGCACCTGGCAGGTGCGCATCACGGCGGAAGGCTACGCGCGGTCAAAGGTGCAGGAGATCGCGCTCCCCATCCCCGACGACGCGCCGCCGCTCGTCTTCGAGCTGCAACCGTCGGCGACCGTCGAGGGTGTCGTCCTCGACTCCCTCGGAGAGCCGGTGTCGGGCGCGCGCGTCGCTCTGCAGCTCGAGCTCGCGGAGCGCGTGCAGCAGCAGATGGAGGGTGGCGGCAGCGCCGCTTTCTCGGGCAGCGACGGGCGCTTCCGGCTGGAAGGTCTCGACCCCGGCCCCGCCGCGCTCGAGGCGACGCGCGAGGGATTCGCGGCTAGCGAAGCGGTCGCGATCGACTTGACCGCGGGCGAAGTGACGCGCGACGTCACGCTCGCGCTCCGCACCGGCGGCACGCTGACCGGCGTCGTGCTGACGCCCGAAGGTGATCCGCGACCCGGTCGCTCGGTGATCCTCCAGCTGATGCCGAGCGTCGACAAGCAGCACATCCTCGAGTCCGGACCCGACGGCAGCTTCGCGAAGGAGCACCTCGAGCCCGGCAGCTGGCAGATCGTCGTGATGGCGAACATGATGACGCAGGGGGCCGACGCCGCGAGCGAAGAAGGCGTCGCGCAGACGCTCGGCGACATGATCATCGAGCGCGTGACGATCAAGGAAGGCGAGACGACGCACGTCGTGCTCGGCGTCTCCGAAGGCCGGCCGATCGAAGTCAGCGGGCAGGTCACGCACGCCGGCGAAGGCGTGTCGAAGTCGATCGTGTCCTTCGTGCCGGAGGACTCCGAGAGCATGGGCGACCTGAAGATGGCCGTCACCGACGGTGAAGGTCGCTACCACGTGACGCTGCAGCGCCGCGGGTCGTGGCTCGTCACCGTGCAGAACAGCGTGTCGACCGGCCGCCAGAACTCGATCGAGTTCTTGGAGCGCATGCCCGACGAAGGCGAGACACTCGACCTCGACCTCGAGCTCCCCGGCGGACGCGTCACCGGCCGCGTGCTCGGTCCGCAGCACAAGCCCGTGGCCAACTGCCGCATCACGCTGAACGTCGAGGGCGGCATCTCGTACGGCAGCTTCCTCGGCGGTCACTACACCGAGACCGTCACCGACTCCGAGGGTCGTTACGAGATCAAGTTCCTGCGCGCGGGTCGCTACGCGATCGCCGCGGGTGGTCCGGAGCTGGGCGGCATGTTCGGCGACGACGCTCCCTATGGACGCACCGTGCGCGGCGGCGTCGAGGTCGGGGACGGCGAGTGGCTCGAGGGGATCGACTTCGAGCTGAAGGACCCGGGAGACCTGCAAGGCGTCGTGCTCGACGTGACCGGACAACCCTTGCCCGACGCAGCGATCTTCCTGCGCGACGCGGCGGGACGCATGGTCGAGCGCTTCTCGCTCGTCGCCACCGACGGACGCGGTGCGTTCACCTACCGCGGCCTCGCCCCCGGCACGTACACGGCCTTCGCGCGCAGCGCGGGGCTGGTCAGCGCGACGAGTCGACCCATCGAGATCCGCTCGGGCTCGGTCTCGAACGTCGAGCTGCGCATGGAGGAGGGCTGCGTGGTCCTCGTCAAGGTCGAGGACAGCTCCGGCGTCGAGGTGCGCGCGCGCATCAGCATCGTCGACGAGGACGGGCGCGAGCACACCGGCGCGATGTCGATGTCCGAGATCATGGAGCAGTTCGGCAAGGGCTTCTCCTCGAAGGAGCAGCGCGTCGGCCCGGTGCCGCTCGGTCGCTACCAGGTGCGCGCGGTCGCCGAGGACGGACGCGAGGTGTCCCGCCCGGTGTCCTTCCTGCGCCCCGGCGAGCGCAGCGTGCGCCTGCGCTTCAAGTAGCGAAGCACGGGACGGGAAGTACGGTACCGCGTTCGTTTTTCCAAAATAAGGGCACCGGCGCCTTCGGCGCCGGTGCCCTTATTTTGGAAAAACGAACGCGGTACCGTACTTCCCGTCCCGTGCTTCCCTAGCGGCGCCCGCGGTCGAAGCCGTTGCGCTTCTCGCGGAAGGGCGAGTCGCTGAAAGCCTCGCGACCGCCGCGCGGTTCGCGTTCGTAACCGCGCTGTCCGCCACCGCGCTGGTAGCCGCCCCGGTTCCCGTCGCGTTGGTCGCGTCCACCGCGTTGTTCACCGGCGCCGCGGTATCCGCCGGAGCCGCGCTGATAGCCGCCGCCCCCACCACCGCCGCGCTGGAACCCGCCGCGTCCGCCGCCGCTCTCGCGGCGCTGGTACGCGTTCCGTCCGCCGTCACGCTCGGAGTCGCCGCGCGGCGGTGCGCCATCACCCCCCGACATGAAGTCGCGGCGGATGCGGATGCGCGGATCGCGTTCGTCGGGGAGCGCGGCCTTCGCCTCGAAGTCGCGCGCGACGGCGTCCGCGACCTCGAAGGTCGTGCCGCGCGGTCCCATGTCGATCGCGCCGACGTCGCGCGAGGTGATCTCGCCGCGGCGGCAGATCAGCGCCATCAGGCGACCGGGCGTCGCGCCGTACTGGAAGCCCCAGCTGACGAAGAAGCGCGTGAAGCCTGGCTTGTTGCGTTGGAAGCGCTTCGCGGGGCGTTCCTCGCGCGGGCCGTCGCCGCGTTCCGGGCGGTCGTTGCGCTCGTTGCGGTCGTAGCGTTCGCTGCGCTGGAAGCGCTCTTCGCGCTCGCCGCTGCGCTGCGGACGCTCGTAGCGCTCGCTCGAGCGCTCGGGGCGGTCGTGACGGTCGCGCGGACCGACGGAGCGCACCGCGATCGGTTCGCGCGCGTGCGTCGGACGGGCGCGCTCGACGAGCGCGGCGACGACTTGCGCCGGATCGCGGTCCTCGAGCAGGAGTCGCGCGTTCGCGAGCTGTTCCTCGGTCGCCTCCGCGCCGATCGCCTCGCGCAGGCGTTCCGTGTCGCGCTTCGCGAGCTCGGCGCGCACGTAGTCGGCGCTCGGCAGGTCGCGCCACTCGAGCGAGACGCCCTCGTCCTCGAGCAAGCGCTCGATGCGGCGACGACGGTTCGCCGGCGCGAACAGGATGCTGGTGCCCTTGTTCCCCGCGCGACCGGTGCGGCCGGCGCGGTGCACGTAGTTCTCGCCTTCGCTGGGCGGCGCGTAGTGCACGACGACTTCCACGTCGGGCACGTCGAGTCCGCGCGCGGCGACGTCCGTCGCGACGAGCACCGACACCGTGCCGTTCTTGAAGGCCGCGAGCGTGCGCGTGCGCTGCGCCTGCTGCAGGTCGCCCGACAACGCGAGCGCGCCGAAGCCGTCCTTCGCGAGGCTCTCCGACAGACGCGCCGCGTCGGCGCGCGTCGGCACGAAGACGAGCGCGCGGCCGCCCTCGGCGAGCAGCAGCGTGTTCACGAGCACGCCGTAGCGGTCGTCGCCCTGCATCACGTGTCCGATGTGTTCGATGTCCTCGTTCGCCTGACCGAGCTGCGTGCCCTCGATGCTGTGCGCTTCGGTCTGGTAACGCTCCGCGAGGCGCGCGACGCCGGGCGGGAAGGTCGCCGAGACCATGTGTGTTCTGCGATCGGCGGGCGTCGCATCGAGGATCGCTTCGAGTTCGTCGCGGAATCCCATGTCGAGCATCTGGTCCGCTTCGTCGAGCACGACCTCGCGCACGCCGGAGAGGTCGAGCGCGCGGCTGCGCAGGTGGTCGACGAGACGACCGGGCGTGCCGACGAGGACGCGCGGTCCGCGCGCGAGGCGCTTGCGCTCGTGGAACACGCTCGTGCCGCCGGTGACGCACTCGACGCTGGCGTCGGGCAGCTCGGCGAACAGCCAGTCGAGTTCCTCGCGCACCTGCGAGGCGAGCTCGCGCGTCGGCGCGATGACGAGCGCGCGCGGGATGTTCTTCTCGCCGCGCTCGGGCACGAGCGACGGCGCCATGACGATCCCGAGCGCGACGGTCTTGCCGGATCCGGTCTGCGAGGTGATGCGCAGGTCGCGCCCCTTCTCCACCGCCTCGAGCGCCGCGATCTGGACCTGGGTCAGCTCGCGGAAGCCGCGCGCCGTCATCGTCGCGGCGAGCGGGTCGGGCAGGGCCGCGAAGGGGCTCGACGGTTCGGTCTCGGAGGCCTCGTCCGCCTCTTCTTCGACGTCTTCTTCGGACTCCGCCGCGGACTCGTCGGAGAGGTACTGTCGATCGTCTTCCTCGGAGGACTCGATCGACGAAAACAGGGAGGGCTCGGCGGACACGCCGGCTCCGTTCCCGAGGGCCTCCTCGGGGTCGTGCTTGGACTTCATGGTTTCGAGCGGCAGCGCCGCCGGGCTTCTGGGCGGTAGGACCGCCGGGGGGGAACACGAGAGCCCGGGAAACCGAAGTCGGCTGCCTCCCTCGGAGGAGCCGTTCACAACCCACCGCGCTTCCGGATGTTGCCGGGTGCGCTCATCGAGACTTCAGTCGGGTCGGGCGAAGTCGGCCACCCTAACCGCGCGGGCCGGCTTCGCGCAAGCTCCGAGGCGCCCAATCCGCGCCGCTCGGCGTTTCGCCCGCGAGATGCGGCCCAGGGCGTGGAGCGTTCCGCCGCGGGACGGTACGCTCCGCGCGTCATGAGCGAAATCGCAGAGATCCGCGGCCGGGAGATCCTCGACTCCCGTGGCAACCCCACCGTCGAAGTCGACGTCCACCTGCTGTCCGGCGCCTTCGGCCGCGCGGCCGTCCCCTCCGGCGCGTCGACCGGCGCGCACGAAGCGCACGAGCTGCGCGACGGCGAAGGGCGCTACGGCGGCAAGGGCACGCTCAAGGCCGTCGAGGCCGTGAACGGCGAGATCGCGGAGCGCATCGAGGGCTACGACGCGCTCGACCAGGCCGCGATCGACCGCATGATGATCGAGCTCGACGGCACGTCGAACAAGCGACGCCTCGGCGCCAACGCGCTGCTCGGCGTCTCGCTCGCCGTCGCGAAGGCCGCGGCCGACGAGTGCGGCCTGCCGCTCTTCCGCTACATCGGCGGCTCACAGGCGAACGTCCTGCCGGTGCCGATGATGAACATCCTCAACGGAGGCGAGCACGCCGACAACAACGTCGACCTGCAGGAGTTCATGATCATGCCCTTCGGCGCGACGAGCTTCGCCGAAGGCCTGCGCATGGGCGCCGAGGTCTTCCACGCGCTGAAGTCCGTCTGCCGCAAGAAGGGCCTGAACACGGCCGTCGGCGACGAAGGCGGATTCGCGCCGAACCTCGGCTCGAACGAGGAAGCGATCCTGCTGATCCTCGCCGCGGTCGAGTCCGTCGGCCTGAAACCCGGCTCCGACATCAAGATCGCGATCGACGCCGCCGCCAGCGAGTTCCACAAGGACGGCGTCTACACGATCGACGGCAAGGGCAAGTCCTCCGCCGAGATGATCGCCTACTACGCGAGCCTCGCGGACAAGTACCCCATCGTGTCGATCGAGGACGGCCTCGACGAGGACGACTGGGACGGCTGGAAGTCGTGGACCGCCCAGATGGGCGAGCGCATGCAGCTCGTCGGCGACGACCTCTACGTCACCAACGTCGAGCGCCTCTCCCGCGGCATCCGTGAAAAGGCGGGAAACGCGATCTTGATCAAGGTGAACCAGATCGGCACGCTCACGGAAACCCTGGACACGATCGCCATGGCCCACCGCCACGGCATGCAGTGCGTGATCAGTCACCGATCGGGCGAGACCGCCGACACGACCATCGCCGACCTGGCGGTGGCCACGAACGCGGGCCAGATCAAGACCGGCGCGCCTTGCCGCAGTGACCGGGTCGCCAAGTACAACCAGTTGCTGCGCATCGAGGAGATCCTGGGTGGCGCGTCCTCCTACGGCTCGCCGCGCATCGACCTCTGAATCGCACCCGACCGCTCCCCGGATCGCCCGTCGTCACGGCGCATTCGGGGTCCCGCCGTCTCTCATGACCGACCTCCAATCCACCGCCGAGCTCGCCTCGGAATCCGGCCGCAAAGGTCCGCTCGGACGCCTGCTGGCCGGCGTGGTGTACTGGATGCCGGTCTGGGTGCCGCTCGGCGTGCTCGCGCAACTCGGCGTGCTCGGCCTGAAGCCCGCGCTGCGGGAGGACCGTCGGCTCGCGCAGGCGGAGATCCGCCTCGAAGAGCGCCTGCACGGCCTGCGGGAGGAGCGCGACGAGCTCCGGCAGCAGCTCGACTCCTTTTCGGACCCGATCTTCCGCGAGCGGCTGCGTCGCATCCGCGACGCGGAGTAGGTCCGTGCCGGGGTGTCCCCCGCGAGCGGGGCGCCGGAGTGCGCCGCGGGGCCCTTTTCGGCGATTTCGAGCCCATTTCGGGCCGTTCCTGAGCCATTCTGGGCCCGGAATGCGCCTCTTCCGCTCGCTCCTGATCTGTGCCGCCGCCGCGTGGTTCGCCGCCCCCGGGCTCGCCCAGGCGTCGAACGACACCTACCTGCCGCGCTCGCGCGAGGCCGAGGCGGCGCTGGTGCGCGGCGACCAGGCCTGGCTGCGCCGCGGCACGGACGAAGCGGCACTGCGCGCCGCGCTCGAGGCCTGGTACCAGGCGCTCGCCGAAACGGACTCCCCCGCCGAGGTGCGGCTCGACCTGACGCAGCTCGCCGACGACGAGACGCGGAATCCGTGGCGCGACCCGCACTTCGAGGCGGGAAGGCGCAGCGAGTCGGTCGAGCTCGCGGTGATCCGCCGCCTGACGCAGGCCGGCCCGGAAGTGCGCGACCGTTGGCGCGCGCGCTTCGGCGAGTTGGCGGAAGCCGCGGCGTCGAGCGATTCGTCGGAAGACTGGGCGCGCGCCGAAGCCGACCACCCGGGGACGCGCGGCGCCTTCCGCGCGGCGCTGCGACTCGCCGAGCGCAGCCTCGAAGAAGGCCGACGAGTCGGTGCGCGTTGTTGGCTCGCGCGCGCGGCAGTGCACCTCGATCTCGGCGCGGGTTCGCAAGCCGACCGCGACGCGCTGCAGCGTCGCCGTGAACGGCTCGACCTCGCCTTCGGTCCGCGACCGGCGGGGACCGCGACCGCCGACGCGCTGCGCAACGCGCGCGGACTCGAGCTGCGCCACGTCATGCAGCTGCAGTTCGTCGACGGCGGACGACCGGGGATCACGCGCTTGTCGCACGGTCAGGTTCTGATCCAGGGCCGCGGCTTCGACCGCGGACTCGACATCGTCTGGGAAGTCGGCGAGAGCGGCATCGGTCGCCCCTTCGAGCCGTGGAAGCTGCTCGACGAACAAGCTCTGCTGTACGGCGAGAACCGCCGCGGTCCGGGCGAGGACTGGAACTTCCAACCGCTCGCCGACGGCGCGTCCGCGATCATGGTGCTCGGTCGCGCGGAGGACCTGCGCGGCTTCGAAGAGCGCTCGAACACCGTCGCGCGCATGCTCCCGCCCTCGGGGCCGAAGCCGGGCGTGCTCGAGTGGGCGCTCGGTCCGTCGGGGCTGTGGACCGCCGATGATGGGATCGTCGCGAGCCTCGAGGAGCTGCTCGGCGCCGGTCTGTGGGAGTTCCAGCCCGAACCGCTGCTCTCCGAGGACTGCTTGATCCTGCAGGCGCGCCAGTGGAAGCAGGAGCGCGACGAAGCCGGTCGCTTGCGCATCTCCGCGCAAGGCGAAGCGCGCGCGTGGGCGCTCGCGCTCGACCGCCGCAGCGGCCGCGTGATCTGGAAGCACGAGCTGGGCCGCGGATCGGAACCGCGCGCCGACGCCGGCATCCCGATCACCGCGATGCGGCGCGTGCGCACGCCCGCCTCGCCGCCGGTCGCCGTCGAGGGCGGACGCGTGTTCTGCGGCACGCAGCTCGGCGTCGGCGCCTTGCTCGACCTCGAGGACGGACGCCTGCTCTGGTCGTACCTCAACCCGCGGCGCGACGCGGACGCGACGGGCTGGAGCGCGCTGCCGTCGCCGCGCGCCGTCGCGAGCACCGAAGCCGCGCCGCCGACGATCGTCTGGGCTCCGGCCGACGGCGACCGCCTGCTCTGGCTGCGCGGCGCGCCCGATCCCGCGGGCGAAGGGCTGCAAGTCTTCCCCTCGCTCGCGCGCGAGGACGCGGAAGCGCTGCTCGGCGCCGACGCGCGCGAAGCTCTGATCCTGACGCGCTACGGCCCGCACTTCACCCTCGCCGCCTACCGCCCCGCGACCGGCGAACGCCTCGACGCGATCGACCTCGGCCGCGACGAAGAACCGCTCACCGACCTCTTGTGGTCGGACGACCGAGCGCTCTTCGCCTCCGACCGCGCGCTCTACCTCTTCGACCGCCGCCGCGAGCTCTACTTGCTCGAAGCCTTCCCGCTGCCGCAGACCGCGCCGCCGAACACGGGCCGCTTGCTGACGCGCGGCGGGAACGTGCAGCTGTTGACGCCGGAGGGGCTGTGGACGTTCGCCGTGGTGCGGTGATGCGGCTCCGCTGGGCCGCCTTCGCGATGCTGGCGCTCGCCGCGTGTCGCTCCACGAGCGTCGAGCACCGAACCCAAGGTCTGCGCGAACTCTACCCGGCGGACACGACGACTCGAGCAGACGTGCGGACGAGCTTGGGAGGAGGGCCGATCCTCTCGGTCACGCGCCCCGAAGCCGGCTGGGAGTCGTGTTCCGACGTCGATGTCGCGAACCGCGCTGACGACGTCGCCATGGAGACGGGACGACAGGTCGAACTCGTCGAGCGCTACATTCTCCCGGACGGGCTCTTCGGCCTGTGCTACTGCTGGTTCTTCTACGACGAGGACGATCGCGTCGTGGACGTCGCCTGGCAGTACTGCAGTGACTGAGTACCGCAGTTGATCACGCGCGCTCGAGGTCTTCCGGCTCGATCGTGCGCGCGTCGTCGACGTCCCCCGTCGAGCGCGTCGTGACCGGCTCGAACAGGACGACGCTCGCGACGCCCCGCGCCGACGGCTTGTGCTCCACGCCGCGCGGCACGATCACGAACTCGCCCGCGTCGAGGCCGATCGTGCGGTCGCGCAGGTGGATGTCGACGTGGCCCTCGACCACGAGGAACAGCTCGTCCTCCGCGGCGTGCGCGTGCCAGACGTAGTCGCCCTCGAACTTGGCGAGCTTGACATACTGGCCGTTCAGCTCGCCCGCGATCTTGGGAGTCCAGGGCGCGGTGACGGAGGCGAACGCATCGCGCAGGTTCACTCTCTGGATCATCCGCACAGTGCTGCACAACCGGCTGGCGCCTCGCAACGATCTTGTGCCGAACGGCCGTCGGCGCTCGAACCGCAGCGCCTCGAGCGACCTGATGCTGCGACGCACTAGCACGCTACAGCGCCGGCACTTCGCCCAAACCGATCGCCGGGTAGTACTGCTTCCAGCCCGACCGGATCTTCCAACCCGCCTCGGCCACGATCGCTCCCTCCGCACCCGCATCCAGGTCCGCCCCACGCCCCACCCAGCCGTCGAAGTAGCGCCCCGACGAGAACCAGTCGGGGTCTAACGAAGCGCCGCCCGGCGACGCGAGTTCCATGTGCTTCAAGTGATTGTTCAGCACGTAGCGCAGCACGTTGCGCACCTGACGCAGCGAACGCAATGCGCGGTCGTGGAAGCGCTCTACGAACACGCGCCCGCGTCGACGCCACAGCTTGTTCAAGGTGCGAGCGATGCGACACGTGAGTCCCTTCATGCCGCCCGCCAACGCCGCGCGGTCGTCAGCTTCGACGATCAGGTGCATGTGATTCGACTGGATCGAGTAGTGGACGATCCGAAAGCTCCGGCGTTGCGCTGCACCGATGCAGTCCGTGACCGCGTTCCCGAACCGCTTCGTGCGCAGCCGCGGCAAGCCTCGCGCGAGCTTCAGCGTCACGAGTCTCGGGTCGTGCTTCGACACCGGCTCGCGCGGTGCATGCGCAACTCCGTCCCGGCGCTTGCGTCGCCCCGCGTTCTTGCGTCGCCCCGCGTTCTTGCGTCGCCCCGCGTTCTTGCGACGTCCACCCCACCGCGGTTGCTCGGAAAACTCCAGCTCGTTCTGCGTCGCTCGGTGCACGTTGTATAGAACGACCTGGGAGGCGAGAGGTTCGCGATAAGTGCCGCATTCTTGCTCTATTCCCGCAATGGATGCAGACGTGGTGATGCGTGCCCATTCTTGAAAGCGGCGCTCTTCTTGGTCAACGGGATCGGCGCGCCCTTCCGCGCTACTGTTCCGCACCGGAAGGGCTCCGGTCCGCGCAGCTCCCACGAAGAACGGCTCGGCACGGTCGAGCGTTCGAACCACCCTGAGTCTGGTGTCTACTAGATCGGGGGAAGCTCAAACCACGCCGCGATGTCATTGTCTGGCTGCCGCCGCACGACACCTGCGCTTCCACCCGACCGTGCCGTTCACCTCGTCGTCCCCTCTCTTCCGTTCGAAGCCCTCCGGGAAGCCGCCGACCGCGCCGCGCCTCTTCAGCGGAACGGGAAGCTGAGTTCGCCGGCCCGTTTCTCTCGGTCGAGGCTCGAGATCACACGGGCGCGTTCGACTCGCGTCGAACGGCCTCTGGTGCGAGCAGGATCGCGACGAAGGCGCAGATGCCGACCGCGACCAAGAAGTGATCCAGGTGCAGGAGGTCATCGTCCGCACCGAAGCCCAGGACTGCGAACGCGAGCACGAGGCTGCTCGCCAGACGCGCGCTTCGCAGGACGGTGAGGCTCAGACCTCTGCGGTCCTTGATCGCAAGGCCGAGGAACAGGAGAGAGAAGAGGATCGGCCCGTACACGTCCTCGCACTGGATCCAAACCGACAGTTCGCTCCCACGTTGGGGGTGGCCACCCAACTTGAGAAGGGACCGGTGGATGAAAGCGAAGGAGAGCGAGAGCAGGCCCGCGAGCGAAGCAGAGAAGGCGATCTTCGCGGCGAGCTTCAGGACGCGGTTCTGGATGCGGTCGATCATGATTCGGGGCAGCCTAGCACCGCTGGCCGCACGCAGGTCGGAGCCGTGGCCCCCCCGAGCGCGCCGATGTGTGACCCCGACCCCGCCACACACCCCCATTTAACGGGGCGCCCCCTCGCACCCCGGCCCGGGATCCGTAGGCTGGCGGACCCCGCCGGGAGGACCGTGGCCGGAACCCCGGACGGGTCTAGCAGGGAAGGATCGCCCGTCTTATCGGTCCTTTCCGGCGGATGCTCCCGACGGAGCTGGATCCCGGGGCCCTCGTCAGCCGAAGAGGGACCGGGGTCCTCGTCGATCTCTCCCCCGATTCGCCCACCCAGCTCGAAGGCAGAAGCACATGACCGCCGCCTCCTTGGAACGCCTCCGCACCGTCCACGCCCGGATGAAGGAGGAGCTCCACCGCGTGATCGTCGGACAGGACGAAGTCCTCGACCAGCTCCTGATCGCGATCCTGACCCGCGGCCACTGCCTGCTCGTCGGCGTGCCGGGCCTCGCGAAGACGCTGATGATCTCGAGTCTGTCGAAGACGATGGACCTCGGCTTCCACCGCATCCAGTTCACGCCCGACCTGATGCCGAGCGACATCACGGGCACCGAGCTGCTGCACATCGACCCCGAGACGTCGGCGCGCTCCTTCCGCTTCGAGCCGGGGCCGATCTTCGCGAACGTGATCCTCGCGGACGAGATCAACCGCACGCCGCCCAAGACGCAGTCCGCGCTGCTCGAGGCGATGGTCGAGCGCCAGGTGACCTCGGCCGGCAAGCGCCACGAGCTTCCCGATCCCTTCTTCGTCCTCGCGACGCAGAACCCGATCGAGCAGGAAGGCACCTATCCGCTGCCCGAGGCGCAACTCGACCGCTTCATGTTCCAGGTGCACGTCGGCTATCCGACGCTCGAGGAAGAGCGCGAGATCCTGCGGCGCACGACGGCCGGCAAGCCCGCCGAACCCGAGCGCGTGCTCTCCGCGGAAGAACTCTTCGACATGCAGGCCGCGGTGCGCGCGATGCCGATCGCGGACCACGTCTTCGACTACGCGCTGGCGTTGACCCGCGGCACGCGCGTGCGCTCGACCGATCCGCTGCCTTTCTTGAAGGACTGGGTCTCCTGGGGCGCCGGTCCGCGCGCTTCGCAGTTCTTGGTGCTCGGCGCCAAGGCGTGCGCGGCGCTCGCCGGCCGCGACCACGTCGCGATCGAAGACGTCAAGCAGGTCGCGCACCCCGTGCTGCGCCACCGCATCGTCACGAACTTCTCCGCCGCCGCGGAAGGCATCACGTCCGACGCGATCGTCGACCGCCTGCTCGCCGAGATCGACCCCGCCGCGGGCGTCGGCAAGGGCGTCCCGGGCGTCGCGCAACGCCAATAGGTCCGCGGAAGGCTGATCTTGGCGGAAGGACGCTTTTCGACCTTCGACCCGGCGGTGCTCGACCGCCTGGCCGGTCTCAGCCTCGTGGCGCGCACGGTGGTCGAGGGCTTCATGTCCGGACACCACCGCTCGCCCCACGCGGGCAGCTCCGTGGAGTTCTCGCAGTACCGCGAGTACGTGCCCGGCGACGAGCTGAAGCGCATCGACTGGAAAGTCTTCGCGCGCTCGGACCGGCTCGTCGTCAAGGAGTTCATCGAGGAGACGAACCTCGCGCTGCACCTGCTCGTCGACGCGTCGGAGTCGATGGCCTACGGCTCGCTCGACTGGACGAAGTTCGACTACGCGCGCTGGTGCGCCGCGGCGCTCGGTCAGCTCACGCTGATGCAACGCGACACCGTCGGCCTCGTGCTCTTCGACGACCAGCACAAGAAGCGCGTCTCCCCCGGCAACGGCGCGCCGCAACAGAAGGCGATCATCGACCTGCTCGAGGGCGCGACCGCGGACGGTCCGACCGGCATCGGCAAGGTGCTGAACTGGCTCGGCACGCGACTCTCGCGCCGCGGCATCGTCGCGGTCTTCTCCGACTTCTTCGACGACCCCGAACAGATCGTCGGCGGACTGCGCCGCCTGAAGTTCGCCGGCCACGAACCGATCCTGTTCCAGATCCTCGATCCGCAGGAACTGCGCTTCGACTTCGGCAACCAGATCAAGCTCGAAGGGCTCGAGGCCGCCGGCGCGCTGCGCGTCGACGCGAAGGCGATCCGCGCGGAGTACCTCGCCGAGATCGAGCGGCACAACGACGCCCTCGCGCGCGAGGCGTCCTCGCTGAACATCGACATCGTGCGCATCGACACTTCGCAGCCGCTGGACGCGGTGCTGTCGACCTACCTCGCGCACCGTAGCTCGCGCGTCCGCGGAGGTCGTCGCTGATGTTCGACGGCTTCACGAACCCCGGGCTGCTCGCGGGCCTCGCGCTGGCGAGCGTCCCGCTGCTGATCCACCTGTTCAATCGCCAGCGACACAAGCCGATGCGCTGGGCGGCGATGCGCTTCGTCATCGCGGCGCAGAAACGCACGCGCCGCCGCGTGCAGCTCGAGAACTGGCTGCTGCTGCTGCTGCGCGTCGCGGGAGTGTTCCTGCTGGCGCTCGCCATCTCGCGTCCGTTCGTCGGCGCGGACGGCGCACTCTCCGCGCTGACCGAGACGCGCCGCGACGTCGTGCTCGTGCTCGACGCCTCCGCCTCGACGGGCTACCGCGAGGACGTCGAGACCGTCTTCGACCGCATCCGCGAGCGCGCGTCCGAACTGCTGCGCGAGTTCGACGGCGCGCGCGGCGATCGCGTGCGACTCGTCGTCGCCGCCGACACGCCGCGCCTGCTCTCGTGGACCGATCCGCGCAAGGCCGCGATGATCGTCGAAAGCCTCGAGCGCCCCGAGGATGAAAGCCTCGACCTCGAGGCCGCGCTCGCCGAAGTGCTGCGCTACGCCGAAGAGGACGCCGCGGGTTCCGGACAGTCCGCGCTCGAAGTCCGGCTGCTGACCGACTTCCAGGCGCGCAGCTTCCTGGGCGACGACGGGCACCCCGTCGAGATCGACGAGACGCTGGACGCGCTCGACGGGCTCGGCGTGCGCGTGCTCGTCGAAGACCTCGGCCCCGTGCTGCCCACGCCGCCGAACCTCTCGATCGACGCGATCGACATCCTCGGCCCCGTCGTCGGCGCCGGCTCCCCCGTCGAAGTGCGCGTGCGCGTCGCGAACCACTCGGAGGACGACAAGCGCGGCGTGCGCGTCGCGCTCGAGCTGGACGGCGAACGACGCCCGACCCAGATCGTCGACCTCCCCGCGCGCGGCGCGGGTGAAGCGGTGTTCCCGGTGATCTTCCGCACGGCGGGCGACCACGCGCTGCGCGCGAGCCTGGAAGGTGACCGCTTGGCCGCCGACGACGTCCGATCGCACGTCGCGCGCGTCCCCGAGGCGACGAGTGTGCTCGTCGTGAACGGCTCCCCCGCCGGCGACATCGACCGCGACGCGGTCGGTTACCTGATGGCCGTGCTCGAGCCCGCGACCAGCGACGACCTCGGCATCGGCGGCGCCTCCGCGCCCTTCCTGCCGCGCGAAGTCACGACCTCCGCGCTCGAGAACGGCGAGGTCGACCTCGCCGCCTACTCGGTGATCTGGCTGGCCGACGTCTCGTCGCTCTCCGACAACGTCGTCGCGCAGCTCGAGGAACACGTCGCGGCGGGCCACGCGCTGATCGTCAGCCTCGGGCCGCGCCCGCAGATCGAAGCCTACGAACGCAACCTGCACCGCGCCGACGGCACGGGCCTGCTCCCGGTCACGCTCGGCCCGATCGTCTCCGTCGCTTCGCGCCGCGAGAACTACTACCGCGCCGCCGAGTTCGACGCGCTGCACCCCGCGCTGCGCTTCTTCGACGACGAGCGCTGGCGCCCGCTGTTCTCGGAGATGCCCGTCTACGAGTTCGTCTCCACCACGGCCGACCCGACGGCTCGCGTGCTCGCGCGCCTCGACGACGTCGACCGCAGCCCGCTGCTCGTCGAGCGCCCGTACGACCGCGGCCGCGTGTTCGTCTGGACGACGACCATCTCGCCGCAGTGGACGCTGCTGCCCGCCTCGCCGCGCAGCCTCGTGCCGTTCGTGCACGAACTCGTGCGCGCGGCGGCGCGGACCACGGAGGAACCGCTGAACCTCGCCCCGCGCGAGAGCTTCGCGGCGGTCGTCGACGGTTTCCCGCGCCGCGTCGAGCTGATCGGCCCCGACGGCGAAGGACGCAAGACGATCGAGGGCGAGGCGCAGGAGCTGCCCGGCGGCCGCTGGCGGTTGCCGGTGGTCGAAGCCGACCTGCTCGCGCGAGCGGGTGCCTATCGCCTCGAGTGCGAAGGCACGGACGACGTGCTCGTCGCCGTGCGCCTCGACGCCGCCGAAGGTGACCTCGAACGACTCACGCCCGAGGCGCTCGACGCGCTGCATCGCGCACTGTCGCCCTACGATCCCTCCGCCGCGGCGAGCCGCGACGCGGGCGGCATCGGCCAGAAGGGCGAACTGTGGCGCGGACTCGCGCTCGCGGCCCTCATCGCCCTGATCGCCGAGTCGCTCTGGGGCGCTTGGATCGGCTACCGACGGAGGATCGCCTGATGCACCTCGCGCTCCTCCAGGACGCCGCCGAGACCGGCATGCGCACCAGCGTGCGCCTGCTCGACCTTCCCGCGCTGTGGGTCGTCGTGCTCGTGCTGCTCCCCCTGCTCGTCGGGGTCGCGTGGATCGGCTACGCGCGCGAGCGCATCGGCTTCTCGCCGCGCTTGATGCTCTCCGGGCTGCGCGCCCTCGCGCTGCTGTTGTTGCTCGTCGTGCTGTTCCGACCGGTGATCGTACAGCGCAACGACGAGGTCAAGCCCGCTGAGGTGCTGGTGCTCGTCGACGACTCCGCGTCGATGCGCCGCGAGGACTCGTACGCGTCGAACGCCGGCCTGCGCGCCGCGCTGAAGCGCTTCAGCGAAGTTCCCGTCGAGCGCACCGCGCGCATGGAACTCGCGCGCAAGGCCGTCGAGACGGAACTGATGCCGCTGCTCGCGCGCGGCGAGTACCGCGTCCACGGCTACCGCTTCTCGCGCGACCTGACGCCCGCCACCGAGCCGCTCGAGCTGACGGGGCGCGGTCACGCGACGCACGTCGGTGAAGCGATCGAACGCGCGCTCGCGCTGCACCGCGGCGAACACGTCACCGACATCGTGCTGGTCACGGACGGCCGCTCCAACGGCGGCCCGCCGGCGCTCGACGCGGCGCGCGCCGCCGGGTCGACCGGCGTCCCCGTGCACACGCTCGTCGTCGGCGACACGAACCCCGAGCGCAACCTGTGGATCGAGCTCGTCGAGGCGCCCACGGACGTACTCGAGGGCGACGAGATCGCGCTGACGGCCCGCGTCTTCGCGCGCGGTTTCGCCACGGAGGACGAAGCCGCCTCGCGCGTCCTGCTCGAAGAGCTGTCGCCCCGCGGCGACCGCCTGCTCTCCGAGGAACCGGTCGTCCCGGTCGCCGAAGGCAGCCGCGTCGTGCTCGTCGCGCCGCCCGGCAACGAGACCGGCGGCGGCGACCGTCGCTTCCGCCTGTCCGTCACGCCCGTGCCCGGCGAGAGCTTGCTCGACGACAACATGATCGAGTTCCGGGTGCACCTCACGCCGGAGAAAGTGCGCGTGCTCTACGTCGACGCCTACCCGCGCTGGGAGTACCGCTTCCTGAAGGAACTGCTGAAGCGCTCCGACCAGAACATCGAGGCCAGCATCTTCCTGCTCTCGGCGGAGTCGAGCTTCGTGCAGGAGAGCTCGCGCGGCGTCGAACCGCTGACCGAGGTCCCGACGGATCGCAAGCAGCTGCTCGAGAACTACGACGTGATCATCCTGGGCGACGTCAACCCCTACGCGA
Source organism: Planctomycetota bacterium (assembly GCA_020638835.1). Lineage (GTDB taxonomy): Bacteria > Planctomycetota > UBA1135 > UBA1135 > JACKHV01. Next base: position 28,774 of record JACKHV010000009.1, read on the forward strand.
TCTCGCCCGACCCGGCGCGTTGCGAGGAGTTCCTCACGTCGCTGCGCGAGTTCGTCGAGCGCGGCGGCGGCCTGTTCCTGCAAGCCGGCCAGTACGACAACCCGCGCTCGTACGTCGACACGGAGCTCGAGGAACTGCTGCCCGTGCTGCTCGACAAGACCGGCGCGCTCGCCTTCACCGGCGACACGACGGTGGAGAAGCATCCGCTGCTCGAGTCGCCGAACGCGCCGCACCAGATCGTGCGCCTGCACCCCGACGCGGAGATCAACCGCCGACTGTGGGAAGAGGACGGCGGCCTGACCGGCTTCTACTGGTACGCGCCGGTCCCGCGCGAGAAGCCGGGCGCGCAGGTCCTCCTGCGCCACCCCTTCGAGGAGTCGGCGTACGGTCGTCATCCGTTGCTCGTCGCGGGCTACTTCCCCGCGGGCCGCACGCTGTTCTTCGCGCTCGACTCGACGTGGCGCTGGCGCTACCGCTTCGGCGACTACTACCACGAACGCTTCTGGCGCGACGCGATCCGCTGGCTCGCGCTCGGTCGCCTGAAGAGCGGTGACCGCCGCTCGCGGCTCGACTCGCTGCGTTCCTCGTACAGCCTGGAGGAGCGCGTCGTGCTCGAAGCGCGCGTGCTCGACGAGGACTTCCGCCCGTCCGAACGGCCGGTGCAGAGCGCGCGCCTCGAAGACCCCGACGGTGAGCTCAGCGAGCTGTCGCTGGTACTCGTTCCCGACCGTTCCGGACTCTACCGCGCCGCGCTCGAGGTCGGTCGGCCCGGCGTGTACCGCGCGTGGCTCGAAGAAGACGGGCAACGCACGGCCAGCACCGAGTTCGAGGTCACGCTGCCTTCGCGCGAGAACGCCGACCCGACGCCCGACCCCGAGCTGCTCGCGTCGATCTCCAGCCTGACGGGCGGCCGCGCGCTGCACCTCGCGGAGATCGCACAGCTCGACTCCGAGTTCCCCGGCGGCGAAGAACGCCGTGAACCGATCTCGTCGCAGCTCGACGACGTGTGGGACAACTGGTGGACGCTGCTGCTCGCCCTCGCGTTCCTGTCGGCCGAGTGGATCGGTCGCAAGAAGTGGGAGATGGTGTGAGAGCGGCGCTCTGCACGCTCTTCCTGCTGCTCGGCGCAACGTCCTTCGCGCAGGACGAAGTGCATCCGTTCTCGATCCCGAACACGCGCGGCGCGAGCGACCTGTCCGTCCTCGCGCAAGAACACCTCACCGCGCAGCGCTGGGACGAAGCGATCTCCGTGCTGCAGCGCATCATCGACCAACACGGCGGAGCGCTTCTCGGTCCGTCGCGCCCCACGGCGACGCTGGCGACGGGCACCGAACACAGCCTGCCCAGCCAGCAGGACGTCTACCCCGGCGCCACGGAGTGGGCGCGCCTGCAGCTCGCCGCGCTGCCTCCCGAAGCGCTCGAGCTGTACGAGAGCCGCTACGTCGGGCGTGCGACCAGCACGCTCGAACAGGCGCGCGAGGACTTCGACCAAGCCGCGCTCGCCGAGCTCGCCGAGCGTTGGCCGCAGACGGGCGCCGCGCCCCTCGCCTGGTGGAGCCTCGGCGACCTCGAGTTCGAAGCGGGACACATCGACGCCGCGCGCTTCGCTTGGGCGCGCGCCTTGCGCCGCGAACTGCAAGCGCCCGATCTGCACCTCGCGTCGTCGGAAGACTGGTTCGATGCGCTCGCACAGCGGAACGCAGCACTCGGCGAAGCGGCGCCCGGGGTCACGCGACGCGTCGAGATCGCCGCCGCGACCTACGACCCGCTGTCGCCGTGGGCCTTCGCCTCCGGCGGTCGCGACGCACGCACGAGCGAGCTGCGCATCTCCGGTCCCGGCGAAGGCGCGCCCCTGCTCCCCGGCGCGGACGCCTCGAGCTGGCCGCGTTCGTTCCCGATGCCGCCGCAGCCCTTCCAGTTCCAGGCCGACATGCTGTGGCATGCGGTCAGCGCGGACGACCTGGTGCTGTTCAGCACGTCGAGGAGGCTCGTCGCCGTGAACATGTGGTCGGGCCGCGAACAGTGGTCCAGCACGGAAGCCGCGGGCTGGGAACGCATGGGCGAGCGGGACCGCAAGGAGTACGAGCTCGGACTCGACAAGCGCGACGCACTCTTCGCGCCGGCCGTGGCCGACGGCATCGTCGTCGCGCCGCTGCAGGTTCCCTACTCGGAGTACCGCAACGAGGACTACGACAACATCCCCATCCTGCGCATCATCCCTGAGCGACGCCTGTTCGCCTGGGACGTGCAGACCGGCGAGGAACTCTGGAACCACGACATCCCCGACTTCTGGGACGGTGAGTCGGGCAGCTTCGCGCAACGCATGCGCGTCGCGGGTCCGCCGGTGATCGCGGCGTCGCGCGTGCTCGTGCCGGTCTACCGCCTCGAGGGACGCATCGGCTTCCACGTCGCGTGCTACGACCTGACTTCGGGTCGCCTCCTCTGGTCGCAACAGGTCATCAGCGGCCAGCGCGAGCTGAACATGTTCTCGCGTCCCGGCTGGGCGTTCTCCGCGCCGCCCGTGCGCGTCGAGGGCGACCGCGTGATATGCCTCACGCAGCTCGGGACGCTCGCCAGCCTCGACCTGTTCACCGGCGCGCTGCAGTGGGAAACGCTCTACGAGCAGCTCCCCCTCCCCCGCCGCCGTTCCTTCGACGCGGACCGCCGCCCGGCGACGTGGCGCAACACGCCTCCGGTCGTCGCGGACGGCGTCGTGCTCGCCACGCCGGTCGACAGCGACGACTTGATCGCCGTCGACGTCGAGACGGGTTCGATGCTGTGGAGCCTGCGCCAGAGCAAGATCTCACGCGACGCCGAGGGCTTCCCGCCGGACGTCGACCTGCTGCTCGGCGCGGACGACGAGACGGTGTACCTCGGCGGCCGACGCCTGATCGCGCTCGAGCGCGCCGGCGGCCTGCGCCTCGGCGTGCCGCGCCGGCGCTGGTCCTTCGGCGAGGCGAAGATCCGCGACGAGGACTCGCGCGCCTGGCCCGTGCTCGCCGCGGACCGCATCGTCGTCCCGACGACCACGGCGCGCCTCGAGATCGAGCGCAAGCAAGGGCGCCTGCTCTCCGACACGCCGTGGACCGCCGGTCAGGGCGGCAACCTGCTCGCCGTCGACGGCGCGCTGTTCACGCTGAACAGCCGGCACCTGTCGGGCTACTTCGAGTGGGACGTGCTGCTCGAACGCGCGCGCCGCGACCACCGCGGGGCGCCGCAGGCGCGCGACACGGTCCGCAACCTGGCCGCCCTGCTCGCGGAACGCGGGCGCAACGACCAACGCGCCGGCTACACCGAGAGCGCGCGCAGCTGGCTCGCCGAGTCCGTAGACCTGCTGACGGAGTTCCGCGCGAACCAGACCGCCGAGGCGGACGCCGAGCTGCTCGCGGAGCTGCACAACGCGCTGCGTTCCTACGCCGAGGTGCAGAGCGACCTCGCGGACACGCGCGGCGCGCTGCGCTCGCTCGAAACCGCCCGCGTGATCTCGCCCGACCGCCGCGCGCTGCGCGACACGCTGCTCCAAGAGGTCTCCTTGCTGCGCAAGCGCGACGACGTCGCGTGGCTCGAAGCGCTCGGGCGCCTCGAACAGCAGTGCGGAGACTTCCAGCTGCGTTGCGCGGTCCAGACCTCCGGCGCGGAGGAGTTCCCCGTCCGACTCGTGCCCCTCGACCCGCGCGAACAGGCCTTCGAGCGCGACGAGCGCACGGTGCCGGTCGGGCTGTGGGCGTCGCTCGAGCGCGCGGACTACTTCGCCACGACCTTCGACGTGCAATCGGAGCTCGAGGAACTGCATCACCAGCTCTACATGTGGCCCGACGAGGAGACGCCTTGGGGCACGGTGCGCGAGATGGCCGAGGCGTTGATCGCCGAGCGGCTGTCGGTACACGGTCGCGGCGTGTACGCGCCCTACGACGAGGCCGCGCGCCAGCGCTACGACGAAGCGCTCGCCGCCGGCGACCGCGCCGCGCTCGAGGCCGTCCCGCTGCTCTACCCCTTCGCCGCCGCGTCCGAAGAAGCGAACGACGCGCTGCTGAAGCTGGCGCTGGAAGAAGGCGACCCGACGGCGGTCGCGCGCACGGTGCTCAGCGAGCTGCCGGAGGAGTGGAACCCGGCACGCGCGACGGCACGCGAAGCGATCCTGGCGCTGCACCTCGGCGTCGCACTGGCGCGCGAAGGGAACGAGTCGTACCTGCGCGGACTGCTGGGACGCCTCGCGTCATCCGTGCCGCGCGCCGTCTCGCCCTTCCCCGAACACGAGGGCCGCACGATCTCCGAGGTCTACGCGAGCCTCGGTCCGGAACCGCGCCCCACGCCCGCCCCCGAGCCGACCTTCGGCTCCGACCTCCGCGCGAAGGCGCGCGTGCAGGGCGACCACGAGTACCTCGGCGAGCTGCTCCCCTCGCCCGGCACGCCTCCGACGAAGCGGCTCTTGTTCTCGCGCTACCACGACGGCCGCTCGTCCTTGCTCGCGCTCGACGCGCAGCAACCCGAGAAGCCGCTCTGGGAGAAGCTCGAAGAGCAGAGCCGCGGGAACCGAGTCAGCCTGGTGGCATTCGTCCCCGGCCGCGCCCTGATCGCAACGCGTGAGACGCTGCGCGCGTTCGACGCCGACAACGGCGACGTGCAGTGGACCTGGCGGCCGAACGCCGGTGACATCCGCAGCGTGCGCGCGGCACGCGGCCTCGCGATCGTCGTCGCTTCGCTACCGGCCGGCGCGCGTCAGCTGTTCGCCGTCGACGTGACCACCGGCCGCACCGTCTGGAAGCGCGCGCTCGCGACCGGCCTCTACCACGCGGAGCCGCTCGTCGGAGAGGATGAACTCGTCTTCCTCCCGAACGTCGCGCGACGCCGCGGGTTGGTCGTCGACCTCTACACCGGCGCGAAGCGGATGGACCTCCAGTTCCCGATCGTGCTGCAGAACGACGCCTTCCGCGCGGCGTGGATCGAGGACGGTCTGCTGATCGTCCCGTGGTTCCACGAGTCGCGCGACCCGGACCGCAACCAGGTCGTCGCCGTCGACCTCGACAGCGGGCGCCAGGCGTGGCGTGTCGCGCTCGAAGACGTCGCCGGCGGCGGACGCGAGCTGAACCGCGTGCTGCGCTGGGCTGGCCGCACCTTCCTCAGCCTGCTCGACACGCACGCCCCTCCGGAAGGCCGCGCGCCCGGCATCCTCGTCGAGCTGCACACGAACCTCGGCGCCACGGCCGAGCTCTCCGGCTATCGCTTCGACGAACGCTTCTGGGAACTCGGCGGCAGCGACCCGCGCCTCGAGCTCGAGAGCCCCTACTGGTTCCAGCTCTCCCCCGCGCCGGGCGACCTGTTCTTACACGCCGTTCACCTGCCCTTCGGGCACGAACGGTGGGCCTCTCGCTTGCAGCTTTCCGACGAGGGGCTGTACAACGGAATGGTGCCCGTGCCGGTGCTCTCGAAGGACACCGTCGCGGCGATCGTCGTGGTCCGGAAAGACGGAAGGGGTGCCGACTGGCAGTCGATGCTCTATCTGTTCGGACGCGACGACGGCACGCCGCGCGGCAATCAGATCCTGGGACCGTTCGATCGCGCGGGTGGCGCGCTGGGGCTCTACGGGCTCGGCGATGCGCTGGTCGTGATCGGCGACGGCGGATTGAAGGTGATGCGATGAAAACGACGCTGCTCTTGTTGGTTCTCGCCTTCGGCTCGGCCCACGCCGCGCCGAGGAGCCTGTCCCAGACCCCGTCGCCGGAGTCGACGCCGATCGTCACCCCGGAGGACGCCGGTCCCGTGGCTCCGCCGCCGCTCGCGGACGGCAGCCAGGCGCTCGCGCCGCTGATCGTCACGCCGGAACAGGCCGCCGCCGTCGCGAAGGGCCTCGCCTGGCTCGCTGCGAACCAGGGCGAGGACGGCAGTTGGACGTCCAAGATCGGCTACAAGCTGAACGAGGACTACAAGTACACCGCCGCGAACCGCGGACACGTCGGCGTCACGGCGCTCGCCGGCATGGCGTTCCTCGCCGGCGGACACCTGCCCGGGCGTGGCGAGTACGGGACGAACGTCGAACGCTGCCTCGACTTCGTGCTCGGCTGCGTCGACGACGACGGCTACATCAGCCAGAGCGGCACGCGCATGTACAGCCACGCGTTCGCCACGCTGTTCCTCGCCGAGATCTACGGCATGACGCACCGCGAAGACGTGCGCGGCAAGCTGCAGAAGGCGATCGACTTCATCGTGAAGTCGCAGAACGCGGAAGGCGGCTGGCGCTACGAGCCCTACGCGGTCGAGTCCGACATGTCGATCGTGGTTTGCCAGGTGCTGGCGCTGCGCGCGGCGCGCAACATCGGCATCCGCGTCCCGAAGTCGACGGTGGACCGCGCCGCGCGCTACGTCGTCGACAGCGCCGTCACCGCGCAGAACGCGTCGCGCAGCGCATACCCGGGCCGCTACAGCCGCGGATCCGAGATCGGGTCCTTCCACTATCAGGTCGGCGTGCACGCGCGCTCGTCCTTCCCGCTGACCGCAGCCGGCGTGACCGCGCTGCACGGACTCGGCATCTACTCGGACGAAGCGATCCAGCGCGGCATCGACTACCTGAACCGCAGCCTCGACGAGTTCAACGCGCAGTACGGCAACGCGCCGCAGATCACGCGCCGCGGCCACTACTTCTTCTGGTACGGCCACTACTACGGCGTGCAGGCGATGTACACGATCGGCAGCCCCTACTGGGAACCGTACTTCGAAGAGGTGCGCGACGTGCTGCTCGAGATCCAGAACAAGAACGGCTCGTTCCCCAACAGCGTGGGCCCCGGCGACGCTTTCGGGACGGCGATGGGCGTCCTGATCCTCGAGATTCCGTACCGCTTCCTCCCCATCTTCCAGCGTTGAGACCTTGAACGAACGCCCCACTCTGCCGGCCACGCCGGTCCTCGACGAACGCATCCAGCGCCTGCGCGCGCGGATCGCGGCGCAGGTCTGGTTGTACGGCCTGGGGTACACGCTGCTGGCGGTCGGCGGCTGGCTGCTCTTCATGTTCCTCGCCGACTGGACGCTGCACGTCCCGGCCGGCGTGCGCGTGTTCCACGTGCTGCTGCTCGTCGCGCTGCCGGCGTACGTCGTGCGGCGCTTCCTGCTGCAACCGCTCGCGCGCATCCCCGACCGCGCGGGGCTCGCCGTGCTGCTCGAGCGCGCGCAGGACCGGCACGAAGAATTGCTGGTGTCCGCGGTTCAGCTGCGCGAGTCACCTCCGGCCGAGGCGGACCCCGTGCAGCTCGCCGCCGTGCTGGTACGCGCGGAAGAACGCGCGCGCGAAGCGGATCCGGCGCGCGTGCTCGACGCCAGCCGCCCGCGCAAGGCGCTCTTCGGCGGTCTCGCCCTCGCGCTCGTCACGACCACGGCGCTCTCGGCGCGTCCGGAAGTGACCGGCACCTTCTTCGCACGGATCCTCGGCGGCTCGACGCCGTGGCCGCAGCGCACGCACCTCTCCGTCGAGATCCCGGCCGCCGCGGGACGAGAAGTCGCCCGTCAGCAGGACCGCGTTCTTGTCCGCGTCGCGCGCGGCAGCGACGTCCCGGTGCTCGTGCGCGCGAAGGGCGTCGTGCCCGACGAAGTGATCCTGTCCTTCGACGGCGGGCAGGAACGCGCCCTTGCCCCGACGGGCCGCGGGCTCTTCCGAACGCTCTTGCCGTCGCTCCAGGAAGACCTCGCCTTCCGCGTACGCGGCGGCGACGACCAGGACGGCCAGCCGGAGATCGTGATCCACGTGCTGCAGGCGCCGGACGTGTCCGCGCTCGCCATCGCGGTCGAACCGCCCGCCTACACCGGGCTCGACACGCAGCTCTACTACGACCAGGACGTCGAAGTGCTCGCGGGATCGCGCGTCTCCGTCAGCATGCTGCCGACACCCGCCGACGCGACCGGCGGGGTGCGTCTCTTCCCCTCCGACCGCGAGCTCCGGCTGGAACCCCGCGCCTTCCCCGCCCGCGCGCAGCGCGGCGAGTCCGAACTCGGCCTCGGGTTCGAACTGACGGCCGAGGAAGACCTGCGCTACCGCTTCGAGCTGGTCGACACCGACGGCCTCGCGAATCCCGATCCCGGTCTGTTCGCGGTGCACGTCACGCCCGATCGCACTCCCACCGTCGAGTGGATCTCGCCCGGCCGCGGCGAGGTCGAGACCGTGCCCGGCGGTTCGCTCCCGGTCCGCATTCGAGCTCAGGACGACTTCGGCCTCGACTCGATCGCGCTGCTGATCGGCGACCTCGCGGAGGGCGCCAAGTCGATCGCGCTCGAAGGACGCGCGATGGAAGCGGACAAGCGCGCGCGTGACGCACGCTTCGCGGCGCTGCGGCTCGAAGACGTCGACCTCTCCCCCAGCGGTGAAGAAGTCGTCGCAGGGCAGACCTTCCAGCTCACGGTGACGGCCACCGACAAGCGCGGAGGAGAAGTCGGCACGGGCCGCTCCAGCCCGGTCCGCATCCGCGTCGTCTCCGCCGACGAGTATCTGCGACGCGTGCAGGACCGCCTCGCGCGGGTGCGCGCGCAGACCGAAGCCGCTGCCGAGATGCTGCGCGAGAAGCGCGAGCGCACGCTCGAGCTGATCGCGAGCATCGAGTCCGACCAACCCGGCGACGGCGCGGGCCCGAGCGACTACAGCGCGGCGCTCGCGGGCAGCCGACGCGTGCAGGGCGACTCCGAAGCGCTGTCGCGCGAGCTGTCCTCCGTCGCGGAAGGGCTGCTCTACGCGCGGCTCGACGAACGCGCCGGCCCGCTGCTCGAGCTGCTCGACCGCGCTGAAGCGGAACGCACCGACCGTCGCTTCCACGCCGAGGTCTGGACGGAACTCGCGAGCCGCCAGCGCGCCGAACAAGTCGGCGGCAACGGACTCGCCGGGCGCCTCGTCGAGATCGTCGGGCTGTCGCTCGAGATCTCGAACCAGGAGCTCGCCACCGCGACCGAGGCGCTGCGTCGCGCGCAGGAGTCGCAGGACCTGGTCGCCACGCACGACGCCCTGCTCGACGCGGCCGACCGCCAAGCCGCGGCGCTGACGCTCTTCGACGCCTTGCTCGAGGACCTCGCCGAGTGGGACAGCTTCCAGTCTGTGCTCACGCTGACGCGCGACCTCCTGAACCGTCAGAAGATCCTGCTCAAGCGCACCGAACACTTCGCCAAGGAGAACTGAGATGCGGAAAGCCACCTTCTTCACGCTGGTTCTCCTGTCGCTCGCCGGCACCGCGGTGCACGGCGCAGCGCAGGACGGCGGCGTCAGCCGCGAGCAGCAGGCGCTCTCCGACGAACAAGCGCTGATCGTGCGCAAGCTCGCGCGACTGCGCGCCTCGATGGAACGCCTCGCGGAGCGCTACGAAGCGGAAGGACGCGCGCACGCCGCGGGCTTGCTGCGCGACGCGCTCACGCACCTCGACGAGCGCCAGAAGCAGCGCTCCAGCAAGACGCTCGACGAACTCATGACCGGGGCCGAGAGCGGGCTCACCGCCGGTCAGGTCGTGCAGGCGATCGAGGACCAGAAGGCGATCGTGGCGGACCTCGAGCGCTTGCTGTCGATCCTGATGGATCGCCCGGACCTCGACCAGCTGCAGAACCAGCTCGAGCAGCTCAAGGCCTTCACCAAGGCGCTGCGCGGACTCTCGCAGGAAGAACAGCAGCTGCGCGACGACATCGACAGGCTGCGCCAAGACTCGAAGAACGCAGCGCAGAAGAACCTCGAACAGAGCCTCGCGCTGCTCTCGCAGCAACAGGCGGAACTGCTGCGCGAGAACGAGCGTGAGGCGCGCGACTCGGGCTCGCTGCAGCTCGAGGCGCTCGAAGCGCGGCTCGAGCTGCTGCTGCGGGACCAGCAGACGGACCTCGCTGTGGCGCGGTCGTGGCGCCCGGAGACGCACCGCGAGCTGTCCGAGCTGCTCGCTCCCCTCGAGGCGTCGCGCACCGAGTCCGCGCGGGCCGAGCGCCTGCAAGCGGCCGCCGAACGGGTCGAGGCGCTGTCGCGCGCCGCGCAGCCGGACGGTGACGCGGAAGCCTTGCAGCGCGCGCTCGCCGAAGTCGACGCCGCGGCGGAACGCGAGGATCGCCACGCGCGCACCGGGAACGACCCGGCCGCGGAGCAGGCCGCCGAAGCGCTGCGCAACGCGGCGGAAGCCGCCCGCGCGGGGAACACCGACGAACTCGCGCGCGCCGCTGCCGAGCTCGAGCGCGCGGCCGAAGAACGCCGCTCCGCCGCCGCCGAGTCGCGTGCGGAAGCAGCCGCGGCCGCGGAGTCTCTCGAGCACGCTTCGCCCGAGCTGCAAGCACAGCTCGCGAAGGCCGCCGAGAAGGGAGACGCCGCCTCGACGGCGGAAGCGCTCGCCGCGCTGCGTCGCGATCTGAACGATCAACGCTTCCTCGGCCAAGCGCTCTCCGCCTCGCAGAACAAGAACGCCGAAAGCGCCGAACGACTCGCCGAGAGCTTGCAGCGCGCGTCGCAGCAGGAAGGCGACACGGAAGCCGCTGCCGAGGCGCTCGCCGAAGCGAAGCAAGCGATGGAACGCGCCTCGCAAGCCGCCTCGGAGAACGCGGCGACGGAGACGGCCGAAGCCGCCGAGCAAGGACGGCGCGCGCTCGAGTCCGCGCTGCAGGCGCTGGCCGCGGGCCGCCAGTCCCGCGCACAGCAGTCCGCCGGCGACCTGGCAGAACGTCAGCAACGGCTCTCCGAGCAAGCGGCCGGCCTCGAACAGACCGCATCGGAAGCGTCGCTCTCCTCCGAGGCGCAAGAAGCGGTGCGGCAGCAGCTCGAGGAAGCCTCCGAGGCGATGCAGAAGGCCGCGGAGGCGCTCCAGGAAGGACAGCGTTCGGAAGCCGCCGCGCAGCAACGCAAGGCGATGGAAGCGCTGAACGAAGCGGCACGCGAGAGCGACTCCGGGACGCAGCCGCAGAACGAAGAAGCACGCGAGCGCGCCGAACAACTCGCCGAGAAGCAGAAAGAGGTGGAGCGCCGGCTCTACGAGTTCCGCCGCGCCTACGAGGAGTCGCGCCAGGACCAACCCCTCCCCTCGCTCGAGTCGGCTCAACAGAGCGCGCGCCAGTCAGGTGAGCAGCTGGAGCAGGGAAACCTCGACGAAGCCGAGCAGAAGGCCGAGGAGGCGCAGCGCCGGATCGAGGAAGCGCTCGACCAGCTCGACGAGGAAGAACAGCAGTACCAACGGCTGCGCGACGAGGAGCTGCTGTTCCAGATCGCGGAGGAAGTCGTCGGCATGATCGAGACGCACGGCCGGCTCTCGGCGGAGACGCTCGAGGTCGACGAGAGCCGTGTGCCCGGCGAGCGCGCGACGCGCGCGCAGAAGCTGCGCCTGCGCAAGATCTCGCGCGAGGTACAGGCGCTCGCCGACCGCTCGGCGGAACTCCGCGCTGCGATCGCGAAGGAAGGCAGCACGGTGTTCGCCGAGCTCTTCCAGCGCATCGAGGACGACCTCGTGCGCATCTCGCGCGCCTCGGGTGAGATCGGCGGCTACCAGAGCGGCGCGACCGTCCAGGCGCGCTTCGACGACGTCGGACGCGACCTGCGCTGGCTGCTCGAGTCGTTGGAGGAAGAGAAGAGCAGGCGCGAGCAGGAAGAGTCGCAGCAAGGCGGGCAACAGGGCGGCGAGCCGGGCGAGCCCGAGAACCGCTTGGTGCCCGACGCGGCCGAGCTGAAGCTGCTGCAGCGCATGGAGGGCGAAGTGCTCGACAGCCTCGACGAGTTGCTCGTGCTCTACCCCGAGCTCGCCGAGGGCGGCCAGATCGATCCGCTGCTGCGCGAAGAGATCTCGCGCCTGGCGCAACGCCACCGGCGCACCAGTGAGTTGTTCAGCAGCTTCCGAGAACGCCTCGGACTCCCCGACCCCGAAGCCGGCTCCAGAGCCCAGTGATGAAGGACATCCTCATGCGACGCCACGGACGACGACTGCTGTTCTGCAGCCTCTGCGCCTTCTTGCTCGTGTGGTCCGCCACGGCACAAGTGCCCGAGGTCGGGCCGGATCCTGTGGACGAGGGCCAACCCGTCGAAGAAGAGGCGCCCGCGCCCTTCTCGCCGCGCGAAGACGCCGGCGACCTCGAGGCCGAGATGCGCAAGATCTTCCAGCGCGTCGAGACGAAGTTGCGCGACATCGACGTGCTGCTGACCGACGCGAGCGCCGGTGACACGCGCCGCCTCGCCGAGGCGGGCGAAGCCGGCATCGACGAACTCCTGCGGCGTTCCGTCGAGGACGGACGCGCGGTGCAGCGCGAGATCGACGAGCTCCTGCAGCTCGCGCAGCAGGTGGGGTCGAGCTGCTCGTCCAGTTCCTCGAGCTCGTCGCAGAACGGGCAAGGGCAACAAGGCCAGTCCAGCGGACAGCCGAGCCCCCTCGACCAAGGCCCGGGAAGCCAGCGCAGCCAGGAGGCGACGCCCACCCTGCCGGAGCAGTCGCAGCCAGGCGGCGAGCCGGAAGGCGAGCAGCACGGCGATCAGCCCGGCGGCGAGCAGGAGGGCGAACAGCCCGCGGACGGCAAGCAACAGCCCGGCGAGGGCGAGCAGCCCGAGGACGGACCGGAGCGCCCGGACGACGATCCCCGCAACATCGCGGGCGACGACCCGAAGGCCGGCGAGACGTCGGCTCCCTCGCGCGCCGATCTCTCGGAGCGTTGGGGTGAGTTGCCCGTGCACGTGCGCGACGTGTTCCGCACGGAAGGCGGCGAGGACATGCCTGCCGAGTACCGCGACTGGATCGACGCGTACTACCGCAAGCTGAACGAGCGCGCCGCACAAGGTCGCTGAGCGAGGGAGGCGGAGTGAGTCGACGCGGCGCGCTGACGGCCTGCACGGCTCTGGGACTCTGCCTGCTGTGCAGCGGCGAGGAGCCACCCGAGCGCGCGCAAGAACGCGTGCCTTCGAGCCCCGAGCTGACGCCCGGACTCGAGGTGCGGGACTCGCCGCAGGACCGCGCGGCCCGCACGGCGGTCGACCTCGCGCTCGCGCGCCTCGCGGCGTGGCAGCACGAGGAGACGGACGGCTCGATGCCGCCCGCCGGCGCTCGCGAGTTCGCTCCAGTCGCGACGACCGCGCTCGCAGCGCTCGCTTGGATGGCGACGGGGAGCACGCCGGGTCGCGGACCGTACGGCGCGGAGCTGTCGCGCGCGCTCGACTACCTGATCGACCACACCGAGCTCGACGAGAAGTCCGAGACCTACGGCTACGTGTCCGATCAACGCGACGCGCTCTCGCGCACGCACGGCCACGGCTTCGCGACGCTCGCGATGGCGCAGGCCTTCGCGCTGTCACCGGAGAGCGCGCGCGGCCGCCGCTTGCAGACGGCGCTGCACGCGGCCGTCGCGTGCATCGAGAACAGCCAGGGTTCCGAAGGCGGATGGGAGTACGCGCCGAAGAAGCTCGTGAACCATGAGGGCTCGGTGACGATCTGCCTCGTGCAGGCGCTGCGCGGCGCGAAGGATGCCGGCCTCGCCGTCGACCGCAAGGTCATCGAGCGCGCGCTCGGGTACGTGCGGAGGTCGCAGAAGGACGACGGTTCGTTCCGCTACGCGATCGGCAACGACCGCAGCTCCGTCGCACTGACAGCGGCCGCGCTCGCGACGCTGAACGCCGGCGGCGAGTACTCGGGCAGCGTCGTCCTGTCGGGCTTCGACTGGCTGGTTCGCGAACTCGCCAACCGCGCCGAGGACCGCGCCTGGGCGAGCGGCGAGCGCCCCGCCTCGCACTTCCCGCACTACGAACGCTTCTATCTGGCCCAGGCGTTCTGGCAGCACTCCGAGCGCCGCGTCTTCGACGAGTGGTTCGCCGAGGAGCAGCGCCGGCTCCTGCTGGACCAGCAGGAAGAGGGAGCCTGGCTCGACGACAGCTACGGCGCCGTCTATGCGACTTCGATGAGCGTGCTGGTCCTGGCCCTCCCGGACGGCCTGCTGCCGGTCTACCTGCGCTAGGGACCCCTGCGGGCCGGCCCGCCTCGAAAAAATCGGCGACGGCACCCGGGGAAGGGGGCTGGAAAAAGCTGCAGGGTCGCCCCAAATCGCTGATAATCAGGAACTTGCGAAGGCCGGAAAGCGTCACGAGGGCGTTCGGTCCAAGTCGCCCGATCGGGGGGATTCCCCCGGTCCCCAGGCCGCGTACCTGCGGATAGAATTCGGTTCACGGGCCCAGGAACCGCCCCCGCGCCTCCTCCGACGATGTTGATCACCCTCCTGCTCTCCGCCGCGGCCGCCGCCCCGGCCGCGCTCCAGACCACGCAGACGGCGCCCCTGCAGTCCACGAACACCGTGGTGCAGCCCCCGGCCATGAGCCCCCAGGGACAGCCGCTGCCCAGCGGTGGAACCGTGGCCAGCGCCGTCGGCGGCCAACAGATCGCCATCGGGGTCGACCCGCTGCGCCTCCTGGGCTCGCCGCAGCCCGGCGTCTACGAGCTCGTGCTGAACGACACCGGCACGACCTGGCAGGAGCCCTTCCTGATCGGCATCCCGCCGGTCCCTGCGGGCCCGAACGCGCCGCTGCTCGTCGTCTTCCACGGCTGGGGCAACACGCACCGCTCGATCCTCGACCAGACCTCCTACTTCCACGAGGCGCGGCAGCGCGGCTGGTACGTCGTCGCTCCCCTCGGCGCCCACAAGTACAACTACTCGATCCCCTACGCGCAGCAGAACGTGCAGACTGTGCTGGACTGGGTGACCCAGGCCCTGCCCGTCGACGACACGCGCATCTACGGCGTCGGCTTCTCGATGGGCGGCGGCAACGTGACGAACTACGCGGCGCGCCACCTCGACCCCGCGCACGCGCGCTTCGCCGCGATCGTGAACCACACGGGCACCGTGTCGGTCCGCGACGTCTTCTACAACTCGGTGGACACCACGCTGCTCGAGCACGTCGACATGTTCGGCGGCACGCCCGTGCAGAAGGCCTTCGAGTACGCGCGCAGCTCGGTGATCGACATCGAGCCGGGCTTCCCCGCCCCCGACACCGGAGCGGACCTCGCGCGCAACTTGGTCGGCCTGCCGATGTTCAACTTCGCGGTCGACAACGACCCGCTGGCGCACCTGGTGCGCGAGACGCGCATCTTCACGCGCTGGCTCTGGCGCCTCGAAGGCACGCCGCGCATGAAGGAAGGCCAAGGCGCGCTGCACACCTGGGACTCGCTCGACGAGTGGGCTGCTTGCCAGTTCCTGTCGATGCACACCCTCGACGCCTCGCCGCAGGGCACGCACTCGCTGCTCGCCGACCGCGACGCGACCTACTACTGCTTCGACGTCGAACAGGACGCCCTGAACGCCTTCACGCCCTTCCGCTGGAACCTCGACCAGGCGCTGAACCGCCTGATCCTCGACCAGACCGAGAACCTCGCCCGCATCACCGTCGACACCGACGAAGCGGGCCTGGACACCTCGAACATCGTCAAGGTGATCCTCGGCACGCAGGACGGACTGCCCGAGGAAGTCGTGCTCGACGGCTACAGCGTCGCGCCGACGAACGTGCTGCGCAACGGCGTGCCGATGGCTCCCGGAGCATGGAGCTTCGACGCCCAGAGCGGTACGGTGACGATCATCGAGACCAACGCCGCCGCGTATCCGCAGTGGCGCATCGAACCCTGATCCACCGTAGCGCCGACGACTTGGCCGGCCGACGCTCCTCGTGACCCGAGGTGCATCGCGCGTTGCGGCAGGATCTCTTCCCCACGAGAAGGTCCATGTCGGCATCCGCTCTCCAGCGCTCGCGGCCCGCACCGCGATTCGCGTTCGTCGCGTTCTCCCTCCTGGCCGCGCTCGCCCCGAGCTGCGGCGGTGAGGACCCCACAGATTCCAGCGCTCCGGCGGCAAGCTCCGTACCGCAGTCGATCGAGATCGTCGATCCGGAGCCGCGCATCACCGACCTCGAGACGGTCGAAGACCTCTCGGAAGAAGTCGCCGATTGGCTGCTCGACTTCAGCGACGAGCTGCAGCGGCGCGAGTTCGGCGACGCCCGCGCCTGGTTCGCCGACGACTTCGCCGGGCATACCTTCGCGCCGCTGCCGGAACTCGGAACGGATGCCCTGACCAAGGACGCGCAGCGAGTCCGCTTCGACACGAGCAAGGCGGCGATCCTCGGACCGGACGACTTCATGGGCGCGGTCGGGTCGCGCATCGCCGACTGGAGCCGCGTCGAGCTCGTGCTGTGGAAGGTCAAGGGCGCCGAGTTCCTCGCAGGTTCGGGAACGCGCGTCGGGAAGATCAAGCTCTACCTCTCGCACATCGGCACGCTGGTCAGCGGCGGGCGCGCGGAGTTGAGTGGATGGGCGTACTGCACCGTCGAGAAGCGCCGCGGCTCGTGGTTCATCACGCGCCTGCGCCTCGACTCGCTGCAGCTCGAGACGACCGAGCGCGCGTGGTTCACCGACGTCTCGACGTCCACTGGCGTTGCGCATCGAGGCACGCGCTTCGGCAAGCCCGGCAACAGGAGCTTCGCGTGGAACGGCGCGGCGGGCGGTGACGTCAACGGCGACGGCTACTGGGACGTCTTCGTCCCGAGCGACGGACGCAACTACCTCTACCTCGGCGGGCCGGACGGTGTGTTCGAGGAAGTGGCCGAGGCGCGCGGTGTCGCGTTGCCCGCAGCCGGGACCGGTGCTCTCTTCTTCGACCGTGACGGAGACGGCGATCAGGACCTGATCGTCGGACACGACGCCTGGGTCTCGAAGCAGGGTGAGGTCGAGGGGCGAGCCCCGGCCTTCTACGAGAACGACGGTCACGGGAGCTTCGTCGAGCGCGGCGCGGCGCTCGGGCTCGGTTGCTACCTCGGGCCGTGGTACTCGCTGTGCGCGCTCGACTTCGACTCGGACGGCGACCTGGACGTGTTCGTCTGCGGCTATGGAACGGTCGCGAAGGAGCACAACAACAGCTGGATCGAGGCGACAAACGGTGCGCCGAACTTGTTGCTCGAGAACCGCGGCTCCGAGGGCTTCGTGGACGTGGCCGGCGAACTCGGTATCGCAGGTCGCTCCTGGTCCTACGCAGCCGCCGCCGCGGACTACGACCAGGACGGTGACACCGACCTGTACGTCGCGAACGACTACGGCACGAACCGCCTGTGGCGCAACGACGGCACGGGAAGGTTCGTCGACGTGGCCGGAGAGCTCGGCATCAAGGACGAGGGCAACGGCATGGGCGTCACCTTCGGCGACCTGAACCAGGACGGCGTTCTCGACCTCTACGTCTCGAACATGTCGTCGACCGCCGGCAACCGCATCCTGGGACGATTGCAGGACGACCTCGATCCCGAGCTGCACGCGACGCTCAAGAAGCTCGCAGCCGGCAACACGATCTTCCTCTCGGGCGCCGAGGCGCGCTTCGCACAGCTGCCGAGCGCGGCCGGCGGCGTGAACGCGAGTTGGGCCTGGAGCGCGGTACTGCGCGACTTCGACCTCGACGGGTGTCTCGACATCTACTGCGCCAACGGATACGTGACCGGCGACTTGGCGCACGACACATGAAGCACCTATTGGCGCCACGTGGTGGCGTCCTCGGTCGACAAGGAGAGCGCGTGCGAGTCGTTCACCGCACAAGAAGTCGGGAGCAGTAGCTACCTGAACCGGCACAACTCGCAGATGTTCAGCGAGGGGCGGTCGTTCAGCGGGAACGAGCGCAACAAGCTCTACCTGAATCGCGGAGATGCGAGCTTCCTCGACGTCAGCGCGCTCTCGGCGACGGACACGCCGGCCGACGGTCGTGCGGTGCTCGCGGCAGACTTCGACGACGACGGCGACGTCGACCTGTTCGTGCACAACCTGCAGCGTGAACGGCACAACTTGTTCCGCAACGACCTCGCCACCGGCGGCTTCCTGAAGCTGCGACTCGTGGGACGCACCGGGAACCCCGAAGCGGTCGGCGCAACGGTCGTCGTGCACGGGCCTCGTGGTCCCGTCGCGCAGGTGCTGTCGCGCGGCGACGGCTATTCGTCGTGCCAGGTGCCGGAGTTGATCTTCGGTCTCGGCGCCGCGAAGTCCGCAGAGGTCGTCGTGCACTGGCCCGGCGGCGCGACGGAGTCCTTCGGTGCGCTCGCTTCCGGCGCACGCTGCGTGCTCGTCGAGGGCAGCGGCGAGGCCCGCTCGTTCGAAGCCCGGTCCGCGCGTCTCCCCGACCCCTTGCCGCTCGGACTCCAGCTGGGCGTCGGCCAGCGCGTTCCCGACTTCCGTGCACTCGACCGAGACGGGAATGAGGTCGTCGTGTCCCCGCGGCGCCTGGCGGGCGGCAAGCGCCTCCTCTTGAACTTCTGGGCGAGCTACTGCGGACCGTGCGTCGCGGAGCTGCCCGTGCTTCAGCAACTCGACGAGGCTGAGGATCAGGTCGTCGTCGCGATCAGCGCCGACGCGCCCGCGGACCGCGAGCACGCGCGGGACATCTTCGAGCAGCGCGGCGCGAAGTTCGTCTCCTACTACCTGGGCGCCGACGAGGCCGCGGACGCGGAGCTCGGCACGGTCGCAGACGTCGTCGACCTCCTGCGCCTACCGATTCCGACGACGCTGGTGCTGTCGGCCGAAGGAGAGGTGCTGGAGATCATCCGCGGTCCGATCCCCGCCGTACCGAGCGAATCCTCGCGATAGGCGACGGATCTCGCGCCACATGGCAGCAGCCCCCGGTCCTCGCCGGGGGCTGCTGTCGTCTGGCACGAACTTGTCGCTGGGCCGCAACAACTCGTGCGGCACCGTACGGACGGAACCTACATCCAGTCGACGGTCAGACCGTTGGTGAAGTTGGAGCCGGTGCCGCAGGGGCTGACGCCGCCGGGGTCGCGGAACCACTGCTGGTAGTAGCGCGTGTCGCCGGGAGAGACGTTGCCTTCCGTGACGATCGAGACCGTCGTGCTACCGGCGCCGGCCGCGTCGGTGAAGACGACCTCGACGCGCTCCGTCGGGTTGCCCATGCAGAACAGGCCGTCCTTGAACGGGATCGCCTGCAGCGTCGCACCCTGGACCAGCAGGCTCGGCTGGTTCTGGCGCGCTTGCGAGATGTGGAAGACGAGGTCGTCGTTGCCGACGAAGCGGCTTCCGGAAGTCGTCAGGATCGCGCCGACGCCGACGCTGCTCTTGCAGCCCTCACCCGAGTCCAGGACCGACTCGTTCAGGCAGGGGCACGCACCCGAGCTGCCGTCACCGAAGCAGAAGGCCGTGGCGGCCTCCGGGATCGACTCCAAGGCGAGGCCGCGCGGACCACCGATGTCGGGGACGCCGGCAGCCGTGTCGTTGTAGAGCTCGAAGGTCTCCGTGAGCGGGTCGATGACGCCGTCGGTGTTCGTGTCCGTCATGAACAGCAGGCGGTCCGGATCCTGGGACTCCGACGCGTAGAGGTTCCCATTCGCGTCGACGATGACTTCCCACAGCAGGCTGGCTCCGGCGGAGTCCCAGTAGAGCGTGTCCTCGGTTCCGACGTCGATCACGCCGTTCATGTTCGAGTCCTTGGCGCGCCAGACCAGGTCGTTGCCCGTGTCAGCGATGTACCAGTTCCCGGCGGAGTCTTGCGCGAACGCCCACCAGAACGGGGTTTCCGCTTGAGGAGCGGGGAGGAAGTACGGCGTCGCCTCGCCGGGCTGGTCGATCATGCCGCTCGAGTCGAGGTCCTCGAGCACGTAGATCCCCTTCGCCAACGGGCTCGAACTCGCGCCGGATTCGAGGTAGTACATGCGCCCGTCGACACCTTGGATCACGTCAAAGGGAGCCGAGATCGAAGGGGTGGGGATGTTGTAGTACATGACCGCTTCCCCGGCGTCATCCGCGTCACCGTCCGCGTTCAGGTCCTGCAGGTAGAAGATCGTGTCGTCCGGTGTGGATCCGGCGCCCGCGTTGGCGACCCAGAGCTTCCCCGTGTCGTCGAAGTTGATTCCGTTCGGCGAGTTCCCCGCGATGCCGCTCACGTTCGTCAGCGGATCGCCGTTGAAGAAGAGCTTCGCCTCGCCCGCGTCGTGCGCGTCTCCGTCGCCGTTCAGGTCCTCGAACACGAAGATCGAGTCGCTGCCCGTGTCGGACATGTAGACCTTGCCGTCCGCGGCCACCGCGATGCTCACGTTGAGCTGAATGTCGAGCACGCCGCCGATGATCTCGTCGTAGAACTCGGTGATCTCACCGGCGTCGTTGTAGTTGCCGTTCCCGTTGAGATCCTCGCAACGCCAGATCTTGTCGTTGTTCGTGTCCGTGACGTAGATCGGCGCGATGGTCTGCGCCGAGGCTTGCGATGCGGTGGCGGCGGCAAGGAGCGCCGCGATGCGGTAGTGAGCCTTCATGGGAGTTCTCTCGTCTGGAGTTGATGCGGGCCGCGCTCAAGGGGAGGGCGAGGTCCGATTCGAGGATAGCGATCCTTCGAAAGGGCGGGAGAGCGAGCTTTTCGGCCGATCGAGCCGCAATGTTACTGCGACTCAATCTCACTACAAGAGAAGAACCAAGCCTTCTTCACGCCGGCGCTCTCACTCCCAGTCGACCGCCCAGCCGTTCGAGAAGTTGCTCCCCGTCCCGCACGCCCCGCCCGGGTCTCGGTACCAGAACTGGTAGTAGCGCAGGTCCCCGGGCTGCACGGCACCGGCAGCGGCGATCGCGACGGTGCTCCGAGCCGTTCCGCCCGCGTCGGCCGCGACGGTCTCGAGACGCACCGTCGGCGAGGCGACGCACAGCAGACCGTCCCGGAACGGGAAGCCCGCGAGGCCCGCACCCTGCAGGAACACGCCGGCCTCCAGCGCCGGCAGGAAGCGCACGAGCAACAGGTAGTTGTCGGAGGCGACCTGCGTCTCTCCGAAGCCGGCGAGCTCCGCGCCCTCCCCCGTCGAATTTGCGCAGCCCGTACCCGCCTGCCCGAAGTTCGCGCACGGACACGCCGCACCCGGCCCCCCGTCGCAGACGACGCTGCCCGGCATCCAGAGGTCCCCGACGACGATCGCGCGCGGCGCGGCGATGTTCGCGGACGCCGCCACGTCGGAGTACAGCTCGAGCGCTTCGCCCGCGCCGATCACGCCGTTCCAGTCGGCGTCCTCGAGGCGCAGGATGCGGTCGGGGTTCGCCGACTCGGCCAAGTAGATGCCGCGCTCGTCGTCGAGGTCGATCCCCCACACCTGGCTCTGCGCGGGAGACCAGAACGGATCGGCCTCCCACTCGTGCACGATCACGCCGTCCCCGTTGCCGTCCTTCAATCGCCACAGGATGCGGTTGAGCAGGTCGGGGAACAGCCAGTTGCCCTGTTCGTCCTGCGCGAGCACGTAGTACGCGCCGGCGGACGGGTGGTCCGGCGGCAAGTAGAAGGGCGAGACCTCCAGCAAGGGATCGATGAAACCGTCCCCGTTCGCGTCGTCGAGCGCGTAGATGCCCGCCGGCTGGTAGCCGGAGTAGCCGTTCTCCACGTAGTAGAGCCGTCCGTCTTGCCCCCAGCGCAGCGCGCTGGGCGCGGAGTCGCCGAGCGCGCCGCTCGTCGGCGTGTAGTAGTAGATCGCCGACTCGCCCGCGTCCTGCGCGTCACCGTCGGCGTTCAGGTCCTCGATCCAGAAGATGCAGTCCGGCGAGCTGCCGGCCCCGCCGTCGGAGTTCGTCAACCAGAGCCGCCCTGCGGCATCGAGGTCCATCGCGAAGCTCGAGGTCAGCAACAGGCCCGCGGCGTTGGTGCCGCTCGACCCGTCGAAGAAGATCGTGTGCTCTCCGGGATCGTTCGCGTCGCCGTCGCCGTTCAGGTCCTCGAGGCGGATGACCTGGTCCTGCGTGCTGTCGTTCACGTACAGCACGCCGCCCGGCGTCAGAGCGAGCGCGCAGGGGTTGCCGAGCAACAAGCTGCCCGCCACGTCGTCGTAGTAGATCGTCGCCTCGCCGTCCGAGGACATGAGCCCGTCGCCGTCGAAGTCCACCAGCCGCCAGATCGCGTCGGTCGAGCTGTCGCAGACGTAGACCACGGGGCGCCTGACGAAGTCCCCTCCCGTGGCAGCGGGCGCGGACGGCGCAGCGAGCGCGGAGATCGCCGCGAACGGCACGAACAGCTTGAGCGGTGCGAGCATTTCGATCGCGCGGAGGCAACTCCCGCGCTTCCTTCCTACGATATCCGACGACGCTCGACACCCCCAGGTTCGCTCCGTCCCCGGCCGCTGTCCCAACTCGGAACGCCATGCTCCTGACGCACGCTCTCTTCGCGCTCACCGCCCTCTTCGCCGCCGGCGACCCGCCCACGGACGCTTCCGCGACCGCCGAGACCCCGCCCGTGACAGCGTCGACGCTGCTCGCGCACGTCGTCGTGGTCGGCGCGAGCGCCAGCGAGGGCTTCGGTCTGCAGTCCGAGCTGGAGGTCCCCGCGACCCTCTCGATGTTCCTGGACGCCGCCTGGGCGGAGGAGACCCCCGCGACGAAGAACCTCTCCACGGCGCGCTTCTTCCTCGATCCGCTGAAGATCGGCGCGAGCCAGCGCGACGAAGCCAAGCAGTCGGACGTCAGCCTGCTCGTCGCGGTCGACTACTTGTTCTGGTTCGGTTACGGCACGTCGCAGAGCGAGGACGCCCGCCTCGAGCGGCTCGAGCTCGGCCTCGCGATGCTGGACGAGATCGGCGGTCCGATGCTCGTCGGCGACTTCCCCGACATGCGGCCCGCGCTGCAGGGCGAAGGCATGTTCGGCGGCCCGGTGATCATGGCGAGCCAGATCCCGCAGCCGGAGACGATCGCGCGCCTCAACGCGCGCCTCGACGAGTGGTCGAAGGAGCGCCCGAACGTGATGCGCGTGCCGCTCGCCGAGTTCGTCACGAAGCTGCAGAAGAAACAAGCGCTCGAGCTGCGCGGCGTGAAGTGGTCCGAGGAGGACTGCGGGCGCCTGCTGCAGAAGGACCTCTTGCACCCGACCGCCGAGGGAACCGCTGCGCTCGCGCTGCTGTGCCTGGACGCGCTCGAGCGTGCGCAGGACGCGATCCCCGCGGAACGCGTGAGTTGGAACGTCCAGAAGGTGCTCGACGGCGTGCGCGCCGCGACGGCCGAGGCGCGCGAAGCCGCGGCAGCGAAGCGCGCCGCGCGCGAGGAACGCCTGCGCGAGCTGGAGGAGAAGAAGCGCCGGAAGCAGGAAGAGAGCGAGCAGGAGCAGGACTCGGGCGCGGAGCGCGAAGCGGCGTGAGCGGCAGCTACGAGACGCTCGACTGGTACGACGTCCCGCGCTACTACGACCTCGTCTTCGACGAGGACACCGAGCGCGAGGCCGACTTCCTCGAGGCGATGGCCGAGCGCTTCGGACGGCCGCGAGGACGCCGCGCGCTCGAGCCGGCGTGCGGGTCCGGTCGCCTGGTCGGCGCGCTCGCGGCGCGCGACTGGAAGGTGCAGGGCTTCGACCTCTCGCGCCCGATGCTCGACCACGCTCGCGCGCGCCTCGCCCGCTCCGGACGCTCGGCGCGGCTCTTCGAAGCGCGCATGGAGGACTTCCGCGCGCGCGGAACGGTGGACCTCGCGCACTGCCTCGTCAGCACCTTCAAGTACCTGCTCAGCGAAGCGCACGCGCGCGCGCACCTCGAGTGCGTCGCGCGGAGCCTCGCGCCGGGCGGCGTCTACGTGCTCGGCTTCCACCTGTCCGAGTACGAAGTCGACAAGCGCACGCGCGAGCGCTGGGTCGTCCGCGACGGGAAGACGGAAGTCGTCTGCAACATCCAGAGCTGGCCGCCGGACGGCCGCACGCGCCTCGAACGCGTGCGCTCCCGCCTGCGCGTCACGGAAGGCGGCCGGGAACGCCGCACCGAAACCTACTGGAACTTCCGGACCTACGACGCGCGGCAGGTGCGCCGCCTGTTGCGCTCGGTGCCGGCCCTCGAGCACGTAGCGACCTACGACTTCACCTACGACCTCACCGCGCCGCGCGAGCTCGACGACGATCAGCTGGACCTGGTGCTGGTTCTGCGCAAGCGCGGTAGTTGAGCGGTCCCGTGCGGCCCGACGCCTTCCGCCCCTCCGCGCGGCGGACTATGCTCTCCTGCGAATGAACCGGGCCCGACGACACGGAGCCACGCTCCTCCTCCTCTGCGCGCTCGCCGCGAGCTCCTGCGACGACGCGCCGGACCTCGGGACGATGCGCGTCGAGACCGTGCACAAGTCGCTCGTCGCGGACGCCTCCGCTTGGCAGGTGCTCGAGGAGCGCCCCGACGCCCCGGTCGGCGTCGCCGTGCTGCAACCTTGGGAGCACCCCAAGCTCGACAGCATCGCCACGCCGAGCTTGGAACTCGTCCCGCCCGCGCGCGTGCGACTCGACGTCGGCCGCGTGCCGAAGGGCGGGCAGCTGCGCTTCCGCGTCGGCGTCCACCACACGGCCTACGAGACCGAGCAGACCGGCGCCGTACGCTTCAAGCTCACGGACGGCGAACAGCTGCTGTACGACTCGCTCGTTCCCATCGGCTCCGGCGTCGAGATGGCGGAACGCACCTGGCAGCGCGGCCAGGTCTCGCTCGACGGACACGTGCGGCTCGTGCTCGAGACGAGCTTCGAGGGCGAAGGCGACCCCGCGCCCTCGTCAGGCTTCGCGGCGCTCGAAGTCGTCAGCGAACGCCTCGAACCCCGCGGGCACGCGACGCGCGAACACCCCAGCGTCGTGCTGGTCGTGATGGACACGCTGCGCGCGGACCGCCTCTCGTGCTACGGCTACGCGCGAGAACTCACGCCGAACCTGGACGCGCTCGCCGCGGAAGGGACCCTGTTCGAGGAGACGTACAGCGCGAGCTCGTGGACCTGGCCGTCCACGGCCTCGATCATGACCGCGTTGCCGCCGCCGGCGCACGGCCTGATCGACACCAGCTCCTGCTTCCTCTCACACGAGCTGCTCACGGTCGCCGAGGCGTTCCAAGACGCCGGCTGGACCACCGCGGGCTTCTCGACGAATCCGCTCGTGCGCGAAGACATCGACTTCGACCAGGGCTTCGAGGAGTTCCACGTCTACGAACTCTCGCCGACGCGCGAGGTGTTCGAGGACGTCGAGCGCTGGATCGCGGCGCAGGGCGAGCGGCGCTTCTTCCTCTACCTGCAGTTCGTGGATCCGCACGAGTACCTGCCCAGCCCCGAGCTGCTCGAGCGCTGGGGAATCCCCGAGCCCGCGGACTTCGACGCCGCGCGCTGGCGCGGCTTCCAGTTCGCGCAGATGCGCGGCTTGGACTACGACGCCGAGAAGTTCGCGGAGTACACGCGCTACTACTCGTCGGTCTACGACGCGACGGTCGCGGAGGCGGACGAATTCGTCGGGGCGCTGCGCGCCTCGCTGGCCGCGCACGGGCACGCCGACCGCGCGGTGATCGCGTTCACGTCCGACCACGGCGAGGAGTTCCTCGAGCACGGTCAGATCATGCACACCGCGCAGCTGTACGACGAGTCGGTGCACGTCCCGCTGATCATCGCGGGTCCCGGTATTCCGCGCGGTGTGCACGTGCAGACGCGCGTCGAGAACCGCAACCTCGCGCCGACCTTGCTGGCGCGCGCCGGCGTCGAGGCGCGCGAGAACCTCGTCGGACTCGACCTGCTCGACGAAGCCGACGTCCGCGAGTCCGCCGAGCTCCCCGTCTTCTCCTCGACCAACCACGGTCGCTGGTTCCGCGACGCGAAGGCACCGCCGCTCAAGCCCGTCGCCGTCCACGCAGTGCGGCACGCGGGGATGCTCTACCTCTGGATGCCCGATCCGCCGCACGGCGAGCAGGACGACCGCCTGTACGACCTTTCCGCAGACCCGGGCGCGCTGCACGACATCGCGGACGAACAACCCGAGACCTGCGAGCGCATGCGCGTCCTGATCGCCGACTGGCTCGAGCACGGCGAGAAACGGCGTCCCGGCAACATGAGCGGCGGCGCGTCCTCGCTCGACCTGCTGAAGAAGCTCGGCTACGTGGACGACTGAGCCCTTCGCGGCCGAATCCGCGGATGGAGGATCGACGACCGGAGCGACCAGTGCCAAGATCCAGGTCCCCTCACCCGATGCCTCCGACGTCCCCGTACCCCCATGGCCAACTCGAACTTGAAGCAACTGCTCACCGGCGTCGTCCTGATCGGACTTGGTGCCGGCTCGACGTACTTCGCAATGCGCAACGAGGTGCGCATCCACCGCGGAGGCGGCGAGTCCGAACCCACGGACGCGCCGGACGACCAGGCCGCGGACGAGCGCGATCGCCCTGCCTTCAAGGAACTGCCGGGCCGCTGGCGACCGGCCGCGGAGCGCGGCGCCGCGGGTGAGGGCGAGGATCAACTGAACAGCCTGAACGACCTCGGCTACGCGGGCGGCTACGAGCCGAGCCCCGAGCAGTCGGGCGTCGTTTTCCACGCGCACGACCTCGCCGCCGAGGGCCTGAACCTCGCGCACGACGGCGCCGGTCCGCGGGCAACGTTGATGGACATGGACGGCAACGTGCTCCACGAGTGGAAGTACGAGCTGCGCCAGCTGTTCAGCGCGGAAGAGATCCGCGAGCTCGCGGAGATGATGGACTCCGTTCCCGACAAGTACGGCTACTTCCGGCGCGTGCACGCCTTTCCGAACGGCGACCTGCTGGCGATCTTCTCGGACGCCGCGCTGATCAAGCTCGACCGCGACTCCAACCTCTTGTGGGCCTGGCGGGGCGCACCCCACCACGACCTGTGGGTCGACCCCGACTCCGGGCGCATCTGGACGCTGACGCGCAAGGTCCGCAACATCCCGCGCTACTCGAAGGACCGCCTTTGTGCCGAGGACTTCGTCACCGTGCTCAGTCCCAACGGCGAGCTCGTCGAGGAATTCTCCATCCTGGAGGCATTCGAGAAGTCCGACTACAGCGCACAGTCGATGATCGTTGCGCGAGGCGGCGACCTCCAACACACGAACTCCCTCGAGATCCTGGACGGCCGCCTCGCCGACCGCTCGCCCGCCTTCGCCGCCGGCAACGTGCTGGTCTCGTGCTGCAAGACGGACACCATCGCCGTCATCGACCCGAAGTCGCAGAAGGTCGTCTGGTCGCTCTCCGGCGCGTGGCACCGGCAACACCAGCCCACCGTGCTCGACAACGGCCACATGCTGATCCTCGACAACCGGGGCTTCGGCGGGAACAGCAAGGTGCTCGAGTTCGACCCCTTCACCCAGGAAGTCTTCTGGGCCTACCGCCACTCCGAGAAGACGCCCTTCTCGACGCTGACGTGCGGGTCCAACCAGCGCCTCGAGAACGGCAACACTCTGATCACCGAGACGGACAGCGGCCGCGCGTTCGAGGTGAATCGCGACGGCCAGATCGTCTGGGAGTACCTGACGCCCAACCGCGCCGGCGCCGACGAACAACTGATCGCGACGCTCTTCGAGGTGATCCGGCTGCCCTCGGACTACTTCGGCAGCTGGCTCGCGGAGTGATCCGGGCTCACAACCCGAGGATCACGACCCGACCCGCGCAGTTGTCCGCCCTGGGATCGCCCAGCATCAGCTCTTCGTGCGCGTCGGACGGATCGACGTCCCCGCGGTCGACGCCGAAGGCCCAGTAGGCCGCGCCCGGCGGCATCGGCACGATCACAGGCGGCTGCGAGAGGTCCGCGGACTCCCACACGTGCACGTCGCGGTCGTCGATGGAGATCACGGCGAGGTCGGGCGTGGAGTCGCCGAGCAGGTCGACGAGGCTGACGTCGAAGCCGAAGAGGCCCAGGTGCGATGGACTCGCGTCGGAGACCTGCTGCACGTTCGAGAGGCCCGCGCCCGAGAACAGGAACGCGGCGCCGGAGTCTTCTTGTTGACCGCCGGGGCAGGTCCAGCCGAGCGGTTCCTTGCGCTGCGCGCTCACCGCGACCATGCCGTCGCGCGCGTCGAAGCCCTTGCCGTAGCGCGGACCGAAGTCGCACGGCACGACGTTCGGATCGTCGAGCCGCAGCGGCGCGGGGACGGCGACGCCCGCGGGGGCGATCACCGGCGAAGGATGCACGTACACGGCGCCGGCGAAAGGGGCGCCGACCTGCGCGTTGCCTTGCGCCGAGACGATCAAGTCGAGCCAGCCGTCGCCGTCGACGTCGTCGACCTTCAGCTTCTGGCCGTACTGTCCGCGATAGCCGAGCCCTTGCGCGAAGCCGGGGTTGACGATGATGCGCTCGGTCGTGAGCAAGCTGCTGAAGACATGGACCGTGCCGACGCTGACGACGCCGCCGACGTCGGAGCGTCCCGCCCCCACCGCGAGGTCCGGCGAGCCGTCGCGGTCCAGGTCGCCGACCGCGACTCCGGTGCCGAAGGCCGTCACGCCGGGTCGCCAGCTCGAGAGCCGGCGCAGAAGACGAGTCTTCGAGTAGATGTGAATCTCGCCGCGACCGCCGCGCGCCCTGGTCGCCCCGATCACGATTTCGTCGCCGGGAACGCCGTCGAGCTCGCCGGCGGCCAGCGACGCGCCGAAGAAGTCACCGGGGCCGTGCGGGCAGCCGGTGAAGAAGCCCTCGGGTTCGAAGCTGACGACCGTCGGGTTCGCGAAGTCGGGCCCGAGGAAGACGTGCACCGCGTCCTGCCCCGGCTCGGCGACGGCGACGTCCTGCGCACCGTCTCCGTCGAAATCGAGTACCAGCACGCGGTGACCGAACTGACCGCCGCCCTCCGGGCAGCTGTCCGAGACGAGCGGACAGGGCGGCGTCAGGATCGTGTAGTCCTGTGCCGAAGCGAGCGCGGTGAGCGCGCAGCAAGAGATGGCGGTGTGCGGCGGAGTCGACATGCGGGAGATCCCGATCGATCCGCCGAGTCTAGCTCTTCTCCGCCGCGCTCGCCTGCAGCTCGCCGACGAGCAGCTCGCAGTCGATCGCGCCGTTCTTGAGCGCGACCGTCTCGAGGCCGTCGAGCTTCAGCGAGCGCGCGAGCTTCGTGTTGCCCGAGAGCAGCGCGATGTGGTAACCGGTGCACTGGTCGCGCAGCTTCTCGCCGAGCTGTCGGTACAGCGGCCAGAGCCGGTCGACCTCGCCTACGCGCTCGCCGTACGGCGGGTTCGTCACGATCCACGCGTTCCAGCCGGACTTCGCGGGGAACCGCAGCGCGTCCTTCTGCTCGAGCGTGACGAGGTCGGCGGCGCCGGCCGACGCGAGGTTCTCTCGCGCGCCCTCGAGCGTCTCGGCGCTCTGATCCAAGCCGATCAGAGTCAGCTTGGACGGGAACTTCACGCGCGCGCGAGCTTCTTCTCGCATGCGTTCCCACGCGTCTTTTCGGAAGCCGGGGAGGCGCTCGAAGGCGAAGGACTTGCGGAAGCTGCCCGGCGCGACGCCACCCGCGATCAACGCGGCTTCGATCAAGATCGTGCCGGAACCGCAGAAGGGGTCGATCAGCGGCGCGCGGCCGTTCCAGCCCGAGCGCAACACCATCGCGGCCGCCAGCGTCTCGGACAGCGGCGCGCGTCCTTGGAACTTGCGCCAGCCGCGCTTGTGCAGCGAGACGCCGGAAGTGTCGATCAGCAGCGAGCAGCGGTTCTTCGTGAGGTGCGCGACGATGCGCAGGTCCGGGTCTTCCTTGTCGACGCTCGGCCGCCGGCCATCGTTGGCGCGGAACTGGTCGCAGATCGCGTCCTTCACGCGTTGCGCGACGAACAGCGAGTGATCGATCTCCGAGTCCTTCGCGTGCCCGTCGACGACGAGCGTCCCGGCGGCGCTCATGTACTTGGACCAGTCGACCGAGCTCGCTCCGCGGTGCAGCGCGTCCGCGTCGCGCGCAGTGAAGCGGACGACGCGCATCAGGACTCGCACGGCGGTACGCAGCTCGAGGTTCGCGCGCCACGCGTCTTCGATGCGGCCTTGGAAGGCGACGCCGCCGACCTGACGCTCGACCTTGCCGAGCCGCAGGCGGTTGCACTCCTCGTGCAGGATCGGTTCCAGACCGGGCGCGCAGGTGATGAAGAAGTGGGAGTTCATGTTCGTCGTGCGACTCAGTGCGCGAGGCCCAGAGCGCGTTCGGTCGGCGACCAGTAGCGCGCGTACTCGACGCGCTCGAAGCCGCAGGCCTGGAGGCACCGCGTCAGCTCGGCTTCGAGTTCCGCGAGCCGCGCGTGTTCGTCGGCGCCCAGCTCGACGCGCGCCAGATCGCCGTGGTGCCGGACGCGCAGCACGGCGAGGCCGAGCTCACGCAGCGCATCTTCGGCGGCTTCGACGCGCGCGAGGCGTTCCCGCGTGACCTCGGTGTTCAGCGGGATGCGCGAGGCGAGGCAGGCCGAAGCGGGTTTCTCGGCGAGCTCGAGCTCGGCTTCGCGTGCGTAGCGCCGCACGTCTTCCTTGGTGAAGCCGGCGTCGGCGAGGGGCGCGACCACGCCGAACTCCCCCGCCGCGCGGGCGCCCGGTCGGTCGTCGAAGCGGTCGTCGGTGATCTCGCCGAAGGCCAGGGCGTCGAACCCGCGCTCGCGCGCCCAGGGTTCCATGCGTGCGAAGAGAGCCGACTTGCAGTGGTAGCAGCGGTCGCCGGCGTTCGCGCGGTAGGCAGGGTCGTCGAGCTCGTCGGTGCGCGCGACTTCCAGGCGTGCGCCGATGCGTTCGGCGAAGGCTTGCGCTTCAGCGAGCTCGCGGCGCGGCAGCGACGCGGAGTCCGCGATCACGGCCGACGCGCGGTCGCCGAGCACGCAGCGCGCCGCGTGCAGCAGCACGCCGGAGTCGACGCCGCCCGAGAAGGCGACGGCGACGCTGCGCAGTTCGCCGAGCGACGCGAGCAGCGCGCGCTTCTTCGAGTCGTAGTCAGCGCGAGCTTCCACCGTCTCCACCGGGTTCCAGATACAGCCGGATCTTGTTCACGTAGCCTTCCGCGCTGCGGCGGATCGACTCGACCTCTTCGTCGGTGACCTGGCGCATCACCTTCGCCGGCACGCCGGCGACCAGGCTGCGCGGCGGGACCTCGAAGTTCTCGCGCACGACGGCTCCCGCGGCGACGATCGACTCTTCGCCGATCACCGAACCGGAGAGCAGCACCGACCCCATGCCGATGAGGCAGCGATCGCCGACGCGCGATCCGTGCAGCACGACGCGGTGGCCGATGGTGACCTCTTCACCGATCACGTTCGGCACGCCGGTGTCGGCGTGGATCATCGTCAGGTCCTGCACGTTCGTGCGACGGCCGATCGAGAGCGGCGCGTCGTCTCCGCGCACCACGCAGCCGAACCACACGCCGACGTCCTCGCCGAGCGTGACGTCGCCGGTCAGCGTCGCGTTCGTCGCGGCGAAGGCGCCGTCCGCGACCGGACGGAAGAGTCCAACACTAGGGTACTGGGTCATGACG
Source organism: Planctomycetota bacterium (assembly GCA_020638835.1). Classification (GTDB taxonomy): domain Bacteria; phylum Planctomycetota; class UBA1135; order UBA1135; genus JACKHV01. The sequence goes on from JACKHV010000009.1 coordinate 59,908, forward strand.
TGAGTCCGAGGATGCCGAGCAGCCCGCCCGGAGGCCCGACCAGGTCGGGACGATGGAGGAACACAGCAATCATCGCACCGTTGTGCACGGCGTGCACGGCCCACGAAGCCCACAAGCGACGCGTGCGCAGCGCGACGCCGCCCAACAGCAAGCTGAGCACGAAGATCGGACCGAAGGCCGCGCCCCCGTGCAGCGCCGCGAAGATCAACGAGGTGAGGATCACCCCCCCGCGGTCGTGGAAGTTCTGCACCAGGAACGGCTGCAGGAAGCCGCGGAAGAGCAGTTCCTCGAAGAAGGGCACGACCAGCGTGGCGAGCAGGCAGGCGACCGCGAGCCGTCCGCCGGCGAGGTCCGCGAAGCCGAGCAACACTTGCTGCGCCTCGGGAACGCCGCCCAGGCGCTCGTAGAGCCACGGCCAGAACAGCCCGGCACCGAACAGCGCCGGCAGGAACAGGACGTACAGGCCGAGGGCGTAGAGCACCGCGGCGACGCTCTTCTCGCGCTGCAGCCCGAGGCTGACGACCCAGTTCGGTTCCGTGCGCTTCGCGCTGAACCACACGACGGCCGCGGGCGGGAGCATGCTGAGCGCGAGCATCGACAGGATGCCCACGAGGTCCGGCTCCGCGCCGACGAGCATCGGCGTGAGGCGATGCGCGACCATGCCGGAGAGCAGCAACGCGACGACGGCGAGCACGAGGTGACGCCCGCCCCAGCGCGCGAAGAACACGCGACGCTCGGGGACGACGAGGTCGCCGATGTGCTTCGCGAGCGGCAGCAGCGCGAAGCCCGTCGTCGCCAGGACGGCGCCGACGGCCGCGACGGTCACGGCGCTGGGAGCGGTTTGGAGCACGGCGATCGGAGCGGCGAGCGAATCACTCACCCGCGATGCCGGCCGGCTCGGGCGCGGCGCCGGCGATGCGTCCCTGCATCGGCGAGGACGCGTTCGCGTAGAGGCGGCGCGGGATGCGACCCGCGAGGTACGCGTGGCGACCCGCTTCGCAAGCGAGCCGCATGGCGTGAGCCATGCGCAGGGGTTCGTGCGCCAGCGCGATGCCGGAGTTCAGCAGCACGCCTTCCGCGCCGAGTTCCATCGCGATCGAGACGTCCGACGCCGTCCCGACGCCCGCGTCGACGATCACCGGACAACCCTCGACGAGCTCGAGGATGATGCGCAGCGCGTTCGTGTTCAGGATGCCCTGGCCGGAACCGATCGGCGAACCCGCAGGCATCACCGACCGCACGCCCAGCTCGGCGAGCCGCACGCACATGCGCGGGTCGTCGGAGGTGTAGACGAGCACGTCGAAACCCTGCGCGACGAGTTCCTTCGTCGCTTCCAGCGTGCCGACGGGATCGGGCAGCAGCGTCTTCTCGTCGCCGAGCACCTCGAGCTTCACGAGCGTCGTTCCGAGCAGGTCGCGCGCGAGTTCCGCCGTGCGGATCGCCGAGGCCGCGTCGAAGCAGCCGGCAGTGTTCGGCAGGATGTGGTAGCGGTCGCGGTCGATGACGTCGAACAGCGACGGTCCCTTCGAAGCGTCGAGGTTCACGCGGCGGATCGCGACGGTGACCATCTCGGTCCCGCTGATCTCGAGCGCGCGTGCCGTCTCGTCCAGGTCCTTGTACTTGCCGGTCCCGACGAGCAGCCGGGAGCCGAGCTCGATCTCGCCGAGGCGCAGGGGTTCGTCCGCGAGGGGATTGTGCATCTTGGTCACCAGGGATCTCTCGGGTTCGATCAGCCGCCGCCCACCAGCGTAACGAGTTCGACCCGGTCGAGGGGGGCGAGCGCGTGCTGCGCGCGACGGTCGCGAGCGACGAGGCGTTCGTTGACTTCCACGGCCACTTGTTCGGCGGCGAGGCCGCGCGCGGCGACGAGGTCGGCGACGGTCGCGCCGTCCTCGATCTCGATGGGGTTCCCGTTCAGTCGGATCTGCATCGCCGGCCTGTTCCGTGCGTCGCGGAGGAGCGTGGCCTACTCGACGCGCAGGAACGCGCACTTCAGGTAGTTCGTCTCGGGCAGGGCCAAGAGGTACGGATGGTCGGGAGACGCGCCGCGCAGTTCGTGCAGGTAGACCTCGCGCCCGGCGGCGCGCGCCGCCTTCGAGAGGAACTGCAGGAAGAGCTCCGGGCGCACGTTGTAGCTGCACGACGCGCTGACGAGCATCCCGCCGGGTTCGACGAGGTCCATCGCGCGACGGTTCAGTTCGACGTACCCGCGCTCCGAGCCGGCGAGCTCGCGCTTGTTGCGCGCGAAGGCCGGCGGGTCGACGATCACGACACCGTACGACTCGCCCTTCTCGGCGCGGTCGCGCAGGTCCTGCATGCAGTTGCCCTTCTCGAAGCGCACGCGGTCGGCGACGCCGTTGCGCTCGGCGTTGCGCAGCACGCGTTCGCCGGCGGGCGCGGACTGGTCCACGCAGACGACCTCGGAAGCGCCGGCGAGCGCCGCGCGGATGCCGAACAAGCCGTCGTAGCAGAAGGCGTCGAGCACCTTCTTGTCCTTCGCGAAGTCCGCCGCGCGTCGGCGGTTGACGCGCTGGTCGAGGTAGTGCCCGGTCTTGTGGCCCTCGAAGACGTCGACCTCGTACTTCAGCCCGTCCTCGTCGACGATCAGCGGCGACTCGAACTCGCCCTGCAGCAGCTCGACGCGCGTGTCGAGTTCTTCCAGGCGCCGGATCGAAGCGTCGGAGCGCTCGACGATCGCGTCGAGCTCGAAGGGCAGCTCTTCGACGAGCAGCTCGAGCAGGAAGTCGCGCATACGGTCCGACGCCTGCGCCGAGCTCGCCGCGACCGCGACGCGCCCATACAGGTCGACGATCCAGCCGGGCAGGCCGTCGGCGTCGCCGGAGATCAACCGACAGGCGCCGTTCGGGTCCAGCAGCCCCATGCGCCCGCGCGCCGCGATCGCGCGCCGCACGCGCTCCGCCCAGAAGTCGCGCTTCGGCTGTTCCGTCTCGCTGCTGATCATCCGCACGGCGATCTTCGAGGCGGAGCTGTAGAGCCCCCACCCCAGCGGATTCCCGTTCGGGTCCTGCACGGGCAGCAGCTCGCCGGGCGCACCCTCGCCCCCCGCGATGTCGTCGCGGTAGACCCAGCGGTGTCCCTTGAGGAGCCAGCGGCGCCCCTTCCCAGTCAGTTGCACACTTCCCATATGTCTTGCCTCGCGCGTCCCGTCGACCGTCCGGAGCGCTTCCGGCGCGACGTTCTGAGCCGCGCATGCTACGGCTTCGAGGCCTTCCGTGGGCGCGGGAGCGCGGGAAAAGCGGGCCGTGGCGGGCTCCCGCCCCTCAGCAAGAGCCCGATTGCGCCCCCGAGTGCACTATGACTCGTCCCACAGCCGCCGACCGCGGCGCGGCCTCCACGGGAATGGCGCGATGGTGGCGCTTCCAACCGTGCGAGAGCTTCCACCCGCCCCGCACCACCACCTCGCCCTCGCCGCCCGCCTCCCGCTCCGGCGGCCTCCCCGCCCAACCGTCGAAGTAGCACCCCGACGAGTACACGTCCGGCTCGCCCACCACGCCGCACGGGTCGTGCAGCGTGCCGTGCTTCAGGTGGTTGTTCAGCACGTACACCAGCGCGTTGCGCACCTCGCGCAACGACTTCAACACCCGATCATGGAAGCGCTCGCGCAACACCCTTCCTGTGCGACGCCAGATCCCGTTCAGCGCCCGCGCGATCCGCGAGTTCAGCCCCTTCATCCCGTTCGACAGCGCCGACTTGCTGTCCGCTTCGATGATGAAGTGCACGTGATCGCGCTGGATCGAGTAGTGCACGATGCGGAAGTCCGCCCGCTGCGCGTCCCGGATGCAGCACGTCACCGCCCGCGCCTCGAGCCACTCGCGCAACCACGGCAAGCCCTGCGCCAACTTGATCGTCACGATGCGCGGGTCGTGCCGCGACACCCGCTCGCGCGCCGCGTGCGCCACACCGCTCTTGCGCTTCGGCCGCCCGGCCCCCTTGCGGCGACCTCCGTGCGTGCGCGGTTCGGGGAACTCGAAGTCGGTCTGTTGCTGTATGCGGCGCACACTACTTAGAACGATGCGCGCGGCGTGAAGTTCGCGATAAGTGCCGGATTCTTGCGCTATTCGCCGAATGGACGCACAACCGAGAATCCGTGTCCGGGAGGTTTCGGTCGTTGGAATCGGCGTTCGTCGTTCCGCGTTGGTTCTCGGACTTTGGTCGTCGGTCACGGCTGACGCCGCGCTTCGCTCGAGCTCCGCCAAGGGCTCCGCTCCGCGCGGCTCGCTGGGCGCTTGGCGTGACGCGGCATCGGTCGCTTGCCGGCCGCCGATGCCATCGCACGACAACACCGCCGTTATCAAGTTCGAGACGCGCCGCACCCGACCCCGCTGACGTGAAAGCGAGCCCCGCGAGCGGAGCCCTTGGCGGAGCTCGAGCGAGCGGGGCGGCACCGCGACGACCAACGACCAATGACCAATGGCCAACGACCGACCGCCGACGACTGACGATCAACGGACGACGACCAACTCCCGAGGTCGTCTGCCGGCCAGTGCGTCGACTTCAGGTTGCGGCGATCACCGGCGCTGACTTGTCGCTTTCTGACCGCGATCATCACCGCCACTGCGTGGTCGCCTTCAGCTCGCAACCCTCGCCGTCACTTAGTGCTCGTCTTCAGATCGCGGCATTCGCTGTCGCTCACTCGGCACTCGTCGTTGGCCGGTGATCGTTGATCCTTGGTCACGGCTGACGCCGCGCTTCGCTCGAGCTCCGCCAAGGGCTCCGCTCCGCGCGGCTCGCTGGGCGCTGGGCGTGTCGCGGCATTCGTGGCTTGCCGGTCGCCGATGCGCTCGCACGACAACACCGCCGTTATCAAGTTCGAGACGCGCCGCACCCGACCCCGCTGACGTGAAAGCGAGCCCCGCGAGCGGAGCCCTTGGCGGAGCTCGAGCGAGCGGGGCGGCACTGCGATGACCAGCGAGCAACTACAAATCCGCAGCGACCGACTCGCAACACAACCGGAAGCGCGCAGCCGGCGCGGGGTCCGCCTCACCCCACGACATCACGCTCGTCACGGCCTGCGGATCCGTGGGTGTCGGCCTACCTCCGCCGCAACTCGCCCGGCTCCGCCGCGACGAGAGCCTGGAAGCGCGGGAGTTCGCGCAGGGAAGCGAGGTCGGGGTCGGAGAGGGCCCAGGCTTGTTGGCGTTCGAGGCTGCCGGGGGTCGGGTGGTTCTCGGTGAAGTCGCGTTCGAGGTAGTCGAGGGCGCGGTCGGCGTCGCCGAGGAGGGCGTGGGTGCAGGCGAGGTTGTAGTAGTTCGAGGGCGCTTCGAGGGCCTCGGCCAGGATGGCTCGGGCTTCGGCCGCTTGGCCCATGCGGGCGCGGTAGCAGGCAAGGAGGACGTCACCGGCTTCGCTGGGCGCGAGGGCGTGGGCGCGCTCGAAGTACTCGAGGGCCCGCTCTTGTTCGCCGAGCTTGACGTTCGCGTTGACGGCGAGGGAGACGAGCGCGCCGGCGCGGCGGATGCGCACGCGCTGGACGGAGGCTTCGTCGGAGCCGCGCTCGACCAGCAGGTTCTCGAGGCCCTCGAGCCGCTCGATCGCTCGCAACAGCTGTTTCTCGGCGCGCTCCCCTTCCCCCTCGTCCGTCAGGCTGCCTCCGATCACGAGCTGCGCTTCGATCGCGAGGTTCAAGCCCATGCCGGTCTTGGCGTCGAGCTCGCGCGAGACGAGCGCGTCGAGCAGCGCGGTCCCGAGCATGCGCGCGTCGGCGCTGCGCCCGTCGTCGCGCAGGTCCTCCGCGAGCCACAGCGCCATGCTGGACGGCGCGCGCAGATCCTCCATCGGCGGGTCCTTCTCGTTGCGACTCAGCTGCCAGCGCAAGATCGCGAGTTCCGTCTCTTCGTCCGGCGTCATGCGTTCGCCAGCGCGCGCGAGCTCGATCGCGCGCAGCTCGAGGCGCATCGCGCGTTCTTGCAGCAAGCGGCGGCGGCTCTCGGGGATCTCCTTCAACCAGAGCGAGCGCTGCGGATCCTGCTCGGGGTCGGCGAGCGCCGGAGCGAGGCCGTCGACCGGTTCGAATCCGGGGAACTCGAAGGAAGCCACGGAAGCGAGGCAACGCCCCAATTCCGCGCGCATCCGGAAGGACCGGTCGACGGGCCAAGCGGCGTGCGGAGGTCGCGCGAACAAGAGGCGCGTCGGCGCGGCGTCCGACGACATCAGGTCGTCGAAGCTGCCGAGTTCCGGGCTGTCGGCGGAAGTCGCGGAGACTTGTGCTTCGAGCGACAAGGAGTGCGCGCGCCGACAGAGTTCGAGCAGGCGCAGGTCGGACGCTGTGCCTCCTTCCGCCAGTGCGACGAGACAGCGCGCGAGTTCGACCGCGGCGCGGTCCATCAGGCGCGACGCGTGGCGCGCGCTGGTCCCGGGGCGCGGCAAGTCGTTCGAGTCGAGCGCGAGATCGACGCGGGACGCGAGCGCTTCGTCATGCAGCGCAGCGGCGCGATCGAGCGACTTCGTCGCGGCGCGCGCGTCACCGGACGCCAGTTCCGCCATGCCGCGGTAGTACGCGGCGCGCGCCTTCCACTCGTCTCCGACGTCGAAGAGCGGGGACTCCGCGATGCGCTGCGCGGCGGCGATCGCCACGGCGGGGTCCATACCGCGCGTCAACGCGTGTTCCGCGCGCAGCGCTTCGAACAGGCGCGGATCGCGCTGTCCGCTCGCGAGTTCGGCGAGCAGGCGGTCGGCGCGCTCGGGCGTCTCGAGCCGGCGGCAAGCGCGCAGAAACTCATCGATGGCGACCATCGCGGCGCGGCGCACTTGCAGCGCGGGGTGGCGCAGCCCGAGCTCGATCGGCGCGCGGCGGCGCGCGAGGTCGACGCCGGAGCGGTCCTCGCCGAATCGGCGCCCGTAGGCCGCGAGCAGCGCGGCGAGCACGTCGGTGTCGAGACGCGCCTCCGGTTCGGCCTCGAAGGCGCGCGTGAGCCGGTCTTCGATCATCGGACCTCCCGCGCGCAGTTCGCCGAGCGCCCGCGCCGCGGCCTGGCGCTCGGGCGCGGCCCAGGCGTCGATCCACTCGTCCAGCAGACCCGCGCCGAGCTCGCCGCCGAGCGCCGTCGCCGCCGCGATCAGTTCGCCTGACGGTCCGACCGCCGGTCCGCTCTCCCCTAGCGTGCGGAAGGCGTCCGCGACCTCCGCGCGCCGTTCCGGCCCCGAGGCGTGCGCGGCGAGACCGCGCAGCAAGTCGCGGCGCGTGCGGCGGTCGGACTCGCCCGCGAGCGCGGACAGCGCGCCGGGGAAAGCCGCGTCCGAGCCGTAGCGGTCGAACCAGCGCGCCCGCGCGCGGCGCACGGAGAGCGCGGCGTCCGCTTGCCCCGCGAACAGCTCCGCGCCGCGCTCAGTGGCGAACAGCTCTTCGGCGAGCGCCTCGTCGTAGCCTCCCGGACCCGACGCCAGCCGGTCGGCCACCGACACGACGGCAGCGTCCTGGGGCGCGAATAGAGAGAGGAAGAGCGCGAGGGCGAGGATCAAGGCACCGGACCTCTAGTCCGCGGGATGCCGCCGGCGTTCGAGCACGCGACGGCCGATCCCCAGTCTACGCGCTGCCGCAGATCGATTCCCGCGTTCCAGGCGCAGCGCCGCCTCGATCAGCGCGCCTTCGAGCGTCGCGAGGTCGAGGCCCAGCGCGAGCGCGCGCTCGGCGAGTTCCCGTTCGACGCCGACCAGGTCCTCGTCCAGGAAGGCGAGCTCGCCGAGCTCGACGGAACCGCCTTGCGCACCGCCGAGCACGTGCAGACGCTCGAGGCAGTTCTCGAGCTCGCGCAGGTTCCCCGGCCAGGGGTGCTTCGCAAGGCGTTCCAGGACGGCGGCATCCAGTGGTCGCGCCGGAACGCCGAGTCGCCGCGCGACGCGCTCCGTCAGCAGGCGCGCGATGCCGATGAACTCCCCCCGGCGCTCGCGCAGCGGCGGAAGGGCGAGCTCGATCACGGCGAGGCGGTAGTAGAGGTCCTCGCGGAAGCCGCCGCGGCGCACGCGCTCGCGCAGGTCCGCGGACGCGGTCGCGACGACGCGCACGTCGAGCGGGACGGGTTCTTCCGAGCCGAGCGGTTCGACCTCGCGCTCCTGGAGCACGCGCAGAAGCTTGACCTGGGTCTCGAGCCGCAGGCACTCGATGCCGGCCAGCACGATCGTCCCGGCCTGGGCCCGCTCGAAGCGGCCGCGACGCCGCCCCGCCGCGCCGGTGAAGGCGCCGGCCTCGTGCCCGAAGAGCTCCGCCTCGATCAGGCTCGGCGACAGGGCCGCCAATGCGACCTCGATCAGGGGTCCCGCCGCCCGCGGACCCGCGGCGTGCAGCTCGCGCGCTGCCGACCCCTTGCCGCTGCCGCTCTCCCCGGTGAGGAGCACGGTCGCGTCGCTCTCCGCCGCGCGCGCGAGGCGTTCGCGGACGCTCGACGGCAACCAGTGCGCGCGGGGCGCTTCGAGCGGATCATGATTCACGAGCGACGGCCCCCGGGAGGGCCCCCAGGTTGACTCAGGAGGGCCCATATACCACACTGTCGAGTCACCCGAGTCTCTCCGAAGGGGCACGAAGCGCACTGAGCGAGCAGGGCAGTGCGTGGGCCGACCGAGGAAGTGGGCCCCCCCACTTCTTCTTCTACATTTAAGGAGCACGTTCGAAGTCGCGCACACCACGCGCGGCGCCGAGCGAGCAGCCGCACCGAGCATGAATCACGAAGATCTGATCCGCTACGTCGAGGTCATCCACCGCGACAAGGACATCCCGAAGGAGATCCTCTTCCGGGTGCTCGAAGACACGTTGGCGCAAGGCGTCCGCAAACGCCTCGGCGTGGGCGAGGATCTCGTCGTGAAGATCAACCGCGAGTCGGGTGAGATCACGATGGAGGACGACGAGGAAGAGTACGAGTTCGACCTCTCCGTCCTCGGTCGCATCGTGGCGCAGGCGGTCAAGCAGGGCTTCACGCAGCGCGTGCGCGAGGCGGAACGCGACGTGCTCTACGACGAGTACGAGGCGCGCGTCGGCTCGCTGCTGAACGGCGTGGTGCAACGCTTCGAAGGCGACTTCGTGGTGGTCAACTTGGGTCGCGTGGAGGCGCTGATCGGCAAGGAGGACCGCGTCCGCGGCGAGACCTACAACCCGGGCGACCGCATCCGCGGCCTGCTCGTCGAAGTGCGCAAGGAAGGCTCGCGCGTCAAGCTGTTCATGAGCCGCACGCACCCCGACCTGGTGCGTCGACTGTTCGCTCTCGAAGTCCCCGAGATCGCCGACAACATCATCGAGATCAAGCGCGTTGTGCGCGAACCCGGCTATCGCACCAAGATGGCCGTGATCTCGCAGGACCCGAAGATCGACTGCATCGGCGCCTGCGTCGGCGTGCGCGGATCGCGGATCAAGGCCGTCATCGACGAGCTGCGCGGCGAGCGCATCGACATCATCCGCTGGTCCGACTCGCTCGAGACGCTGATCATGAACGGCCTGAAGCCCGCCGTGATCCACCTCGACAACATCTTCCCCGACGTCGACGCGCACCGCGCGATCGTCATCGTGGACGAGGACCAACAGTCCCTCGCGATCGGCAAGAAAGGCCAGAACGTGCGTCTGGCCAGCAAGCTGTGCGGCTGGGACATCGACATCAAGACGCGGGCCGAGTTCGAGGGCGGCGGTGACGAATCCGCCGACTACGACGCGCTCGACACGGACGATGAGTCCGACGGCGAGGCGCCCAGCGCGGCCGAGACACAAGCTCCCGCGGAAGGCGCGAGCGCCGAGAACTGATCCGACCATCCCCCTCGATCAGTCACTCCGAGAACGAATCCACCACCCGACCGGACGGGAATCCATTTGAGCAAGAAGCGCATTCACGAGCTGGCCAAGGAGTACGGACTGAGCGGCAAGGACCTCGCCGCCAAGCTCCGTAGCTTGGGCTACAGCAACGCCAAGAGTCACATGACAGCCCTCGACGAGTTCGAGGTCCTGCAGGCTCAGGCCTTGCTCGAGGCTCACGGCATCATCCAAGAGTCGGGCGGCGAGAGCGTCGAGGATCTCGGTGGCGGGCTGATCCTTCGCAAGAAGAAGAAGAAGAAGGTCGAGACCCCCGAGCCGGAGCCGGAACTCTCCGCCGAGGAATCGGCGGAAGAAGAAGCGCCCGAGCCGGAGCCCGAAGCGGCCCCCGAGCCGGTCGCCGAGGCCCCCGCCCCCAGCGAGCCGACGCCCGCCGCGCCGGCCCCGGAACCCGCAGCTCCCGTCGCCGCGGAGGCCGCGCCCGCTCCCGCCGAGGTCGAAGAACCGGCGCCGGCCCCCGAGCCCCGCGTCGATGAGACCGTCGAAGCCGCCGAGCCCGCCGAGGCCGCCGCGAGCGCGACCGAGGAGGCGGAAGCCAAGGCCGAGCCGGCCCCGGCCGAAGCCAAGGCGGACGCCGGCACCGAGACGACCACCGCGGCTCCGGAAGCCAAGGAGGCCAAGCCGGCCGCCGCGAAGGCGAAGACCGCGAAGGTCGTCGTCAAGCCGAAGCGCCAGGGCAAGGTCGTCGGCTTCATCGACCTGTCGAAGATCCAGACCGGCGAGCCGAAGAAGAGCCAGTCGCGCCGACTGCGCTCGCGCGACGACGTCGTGCCGGACGTGCAGCCGACGATGCGCCACGATCCGCGCAAGGCGATGATGCGCGGCGACCGCGGTGCGCGCGACGTGCTCAGCGCCTCGCAGCTGCGTGAGCGCGAAGCGGGACGCTTCCTGCGTCGAGGCCGTCAACAGCAGACCGGTGGCGGTCGCGGCCGCAGCGGCGGACGCGGTCGTTCGCGCGACATGTCGTCGCCCGGATCGCCCTACGCCGGCAGCGAGGTCAAGATCGAGGAACCGATCACCGTCAAGAAGCTGGCGGAGACGCTGTCCGTGAAGGGCAACGAGATGCTCAAGACAGCTTGGGGCATGCTCGGGTTCGGCAAGGTGAACATCAACTCGCACCTCGACGAGGACACCGCGACGCTGCTCGCGAACGAGTTCGAGGTCGAGCTGCACATCATCAAGATCGTCGAGGCCGAAGAGGCGCTGATCGAGGATCTCAAGGCGACGCGCTCCGCGATCGAAGAAGAGCACCTCGAGGTGCGCTCCCCCACCGTGGCCTTCCTCGGTCACGTCGACCACGGCAAGACGACGCTGATCGACAAGATTCGCGCCTCGGCCGTCGCCGAGGGTGAGGACGGCGGCATCACGCAACACATCGGCGCCTACCGCGTCACGACGGACAAGGGTCACGACCTGACGATCGTCGACACGCCGGGTCACGCCGCCTTCACGAACATGCGCGCCCGCGGCGCGAAGGCCGTGGACGTGGTCGTGCTCGTCGTCGCCGCCGACGCGGGCGTGCAGCCGCAGACGGAAGAAGCGCTCAACCACGCGCGCGTTGCCAAGTCGCCGATCGTCGTCGCGCTGACGAAGATCGACCGACCCGAAGCGAACCCGCAGAAGGCGCAGGAACAGCTCGCCGGCCTGAACCTGATCCCCGAGGCCTGGGGCGGCGAGACCGCCATGATCCCGGTCAGCGGCATCACCGGCGAAGGCATCCAGGACCTCCTGGAGCGCGTGTTCCTCGAGTCCGAGATCCTCGAGCTCAGCTGCCACGCCGACGGCCCCGCCTCCGGCGTGGTGCTCGAGGCCGAGGTCGAGCAGGGCAAGGGCATCGTCGCGCACGTGCTCGTCCAGGACGGCACGCTGAAGCGCGGCGACGTGATCCTCGCCGGCGAGGGCTACGGCAAGGTGCGTTCGCTGACGAACGACCGCGGCAAGGTCGTCGAGACGGCCGGACCGTCAGTGCCCGTCGAAGTCTCCGGTCTGTCGGCGCTGCCCGGCATCGGTGAAGCCTTCCACGTGGTCAAGAACCTCGCGAGCGCCAAGGAAGTCGCCGAGGAACGCTCGCGCAAGACGCGCGCGCAGATGCTCGCCGAGTCGAGCCAGCAGAAGGGCGCGGCCTTCCTCGAGACCGTCACCGGTCCGAAGGTCGAAGAGGTCAACGTCATCCTCCGCACGGACGTGCAGGGTTCCGCCGAAGTGCTCAAGCAGTCGGTGATGGACCTGGCGCACACCGAAGTGCGCCCGAAGGTCATCCAGGCCGGCGTCGGCGCGGTGACGGAGAATGACGTGCTGCTCGCCTCGACGTCCGACGCGTTGGTCATCGCCTTCCGTGTCGGCGTGAACGCGAAGGCGCGTCAGGCCGCGGAGCGCGACGGCGTGGAGATCCGCTCGTACAACGTGCTCTACAGCGTGCTCGACGACCTGCGCGACGTGATGGAGGGCCGCCTGGCTCCCGAGGTCCGCGAGGAGATCGCCGGCCACGCCGAGATCAAGCGCGTGTTCAAGTCGTCGAAGTTCGGCTCGATCGCCGGTTGCGCGGTGCTCGACGGCACGATCGCGCGCGACCACCGCGTCCGCCTGATGCGCGACGACACCGTCGTCTGGACGGGCGGCCTGGCCTCGATCCGTCGCGAGAAGGACGAGACCAAGGAAGTCCGCGAAGGCTTCGAGTGCGGCATCCTCCTCAAGGGCTACAACGACATCCGCGAAGGCGACGTCATCGAGAGCTTCAAGGTCACCGAGATCAAGCGGACCCTCGAAGACGCCTCCTGAGCGGCGGATCGCAGTCACCACCAGGACATGGCGAATCCTCGCACGATCGCTCGCATGGAAGCGCGCATCAAGGAGCGCGCGGCCTACTGCTTGCAGTTCGAGCTGAACGATCCGCGCGCGGGCCTCGTCACCATCACCAAGGTCGAGCTCGCGCAGGATCTACAGTCCGGCAAGATCTTCTACTCGACGCTCGGCGACGAGTCCGACCGCAACAAGTGCATGGCGATGCTCGCCTCGGCGGCCGGCTACGTGCAGCGGCAAGTCGCGCGCGTGCTCGAGACGCGCACCGTCCCCCACCTCAGCTTCCACTTCGACGAGAGCCTCGAGCGAGCGGCCAACATGGACCGCTTGATCAACGAGGCGCTCAAGAAGGACGGCGAGGTGCGCGGCGACGAATAGCGCGCTTCTCCGCGCCTACTTGCGGCGCCAGGTGGTCCCCGCCGCGCCGTCCTCGACGAGGATGCCCCGCGCGTCGAGCTCGTCGCGGATGCGGTCGCTCTCGGCCCAGTTCTTGTCGGCGCGCGCCTGCTTGCGGGCCGCGATCAGGGCGTCGATCTCCGCGTCGTCCTCGCCGGCTTCGCGCTCGGTGCGGATCACGCCGAGCACGTCGTTGACCTCGTCGAGGAAATGCAAGGCGTCCGCGGCAGCGTCCCGCCCCAGCCGGTCCTCGTTCACTTCGCCGCGCAGGCCGAAGATCGCGGCGAGCCCGCGCGGGACGTTCAGGTCGTCGTTCATGCCGGCCTCGAACTCCTCGCGCGCCTTGGCGACCAGCTCGGCGCCGGCACCGGCCTCCGTCGCGCCACCTTCGCCCGCGGCGACGGCGGTGAGCTTCTCGTAGAGGCGGTCGAGCCCGTCGAGCGCCTTCTTCGAGTCCTCCATGATGCCCCAGGTGAAGTTCAGCGGCTGGCGGTAGTGACCGCGCAACAGCGTGAACCGCAGCGCGCGCGGCTCGTAGCCGTGGTCGACGACGTCCTGGACCGTGTAGACGTTGCCCAGGCTCTTGGACATCTTGCCGCCGTCCACCTGCAGGAACTTCGCGTGCATCCAGTAGTTGGCGAACGGACCGCCCGAGAAGCTCTCGCTCTGCGCGATCTCGCACTCGTGGTGCGGGAAGACGTTGTCCTCGCCGCCCGTGTGGATGTCGATGTGATCGCCGAGGTGCTTGCGCGCCATCGCGGAGCACTCGATGTGCCAGCCGGGGAAGCCGTCGGGCCCGAAGCGCGTGTCCCACTTCATCAAGTGCGCCGCGTCGTGCTTCCAGAGCGCGAAGTCGGCGGGGTGCCGCTTCTCCTCGTTGACCTCGATGCGCGCGCCCGCATCCAGGTCCTCGACCCGGTTCCCGGACAGCTTGCCGTAGCGCTCGAAGCGCGAGACGTCGAAGTAGACGTTGCCGTCGACCTCGTACGCGTAGCCCTTCTCGATCAGCGCCGCGATCATCTCGAGCATCTCCTCGATGTGGTCGGTCGCGCGCGGATAGACGGACGCCTTGCGCACGCCGAGCGCGGCGAGGTCCTCGTGGAACTGCGCTTCGTGCGCGCGGGCGATCTTCCAGGGATCGGTGCCGCTGCGCTTCGCCTGCGCCTCGATCTTGTCCTCGCCCTCCTCCTCGTCCGCGACGAGGTGGCCGACGTCGGTGATGTTCATCACCTGCTTCACGTCGTACCCGAGGTGCTCGAGCCAGCGCCGCAGGAGGTCCGCGAACAGGAAGGAGCGCAGGTTCCCGATGTGCGCCCGGCCGTAGACCGTCGGGCCGCAGTTGTACATCCGGACCTTGCCGGCTTCGATCGGGCGGAAGGCTTCCTTCTGCTTGCCGAGCGAGTTGTAGATCTCGAAGCCCATCATTCCTCCCGAGGACCGTCGTGCGTCGCAGCGGCACCGCGTCCGGAGGCTGCAGGGGTGAGAGAGTAGCCGACGCCCCGCGGGCGGCCAAGCGCTCGTGAAGCCGGAGCGAGAGCGGCGCGATGCCGCGCGGGAACGGCGTTCTCCGTGGCGTTCGCGACCGCGGATTGTCATTCTCGCGCCCCCACCAAGACGCCCGCCTTGAACGACCTGCAGCCGCCTTTCGAACGCCTCCGACCGCTCGGAGAAGGAGCCACCGGAGAAGTCTGTCTGGCGCGGGCGACCGCGTCGATCGGCTCGCTCGCGGCGGGTCGCGAGTTCGCGCTCAAGGAGCTCCACGAGCGGCTCGTCGGTGACCCGGGAGCGCGCGCCGCCTTCGCCCGTGAGGCGCAGGCGGGCAGCTCGGTCGACGACGAAGGTCTGGTGCGCGTCTACGCCACCGGCGAGTCGGACGGCCGCCCGTGGATCGCGCTGCAGTTCGTTCCCGGCATCGACCTGCGCCGCGTGCTCGACGAACGCGGTGCGCTCCCCGAGCCGCACTTGCGTCGCGCGGCGCAACGCCTCGCCTCCGCGCTCGCCGCACTGCACGCCGCCGGCTGGGTGCACGGCGACCTCAAGCCCGAGAACCTGCGCATGGACGACGAGGGCCGCGTGGTCCTGATCGACCTCGGCTTCGCGCGGCGCCCCGGGGACAAGGAGACGAAGCACCTCCGCGCGGGCAGCCCGGCCTACCTCTCGCCGGAACAGGACGCCGGCGACGAGGGCGACCAGCGCAGCGAGGTCCACACGCTCGGCCAGGTGCTCTACGAGCTCGCCGTCGGGCGTCATCCTTTCGCGGACGAGCACGGGAAGGTCGACGCCGAGCTGGCGCGGCGACGCAAGCGCGGCGACCAGGCCTTGGCCTCGCACCACTACCCGGGACTCTCGCCCTTCCTCGACCTCTTGCTCGCGGAGATGCTCGACGTCGACCCGGCGCACCGGCCGTCGGCGGCACAGGTCGCCGAGCGCTTCGCGGACCGCGAGACGAGCTCTTGGTGGCGATCCCAGCTGGCGGGCCGTCGGCGCACGCGACTCGGCGGCGGTCGGCGCCACTTGATCCCGCTGGTCGGACGGCGCCAGGAACTCGAGGCGCTGACGGAGACCTGGGCGCGCGTCGCGGAGAGCGGTCGCGCCGAAGTCGTGCACCTGATCGGACCGAGCGGCAGCGGCAAGAGCCGCCTCGTCAGCGAGCTGGCCGAGGTCGCGCGTCGCTCCGAGCGCCCCCCGATGGTGTTGTACGGACGCGCGCACGAGGAAGAAGAGCGCCGTCCGTGCGAACCGATCCTCGGCTGGTTGCGGCGCGCGCTGTTGCTGCCCACTGGCGCTCCGCCCGGCCCGCGGGAAGAAATGGAGCTGCGCATGCTCGTCCCGCCCGCGGAGACGATCGCGCTGCTCGAGGCGCTCGACCCGACGAGCGAGTCGCGCACGCCCGCCGCAGTCCCCGTGGCGCTCGCCGCGTGGCTCGGCGCGCTGTCGCGCGAGCGTCCGTTGCTGCTCTTCTTCGACGACCTCGGCTGGGCCGACGAGGGCAGCCTGGAAGTGCTGGCGCGCGCCGCGCAGGCGCTGGAAGGCAGTCCGTCGCTGCTGCTGCTCGGGGAGCGCAGCGGACAACGCTCGCGACGACCGGCGGCGCGCGCGCGCTTGAACGAGGCGCTCTCCAGCCTGCGCATGCGACGCCTCGAGCTCGCGCCGCTCGACGAGCGCGCGGTCGAGGAGCTCGTCGTCGAGATGTTCCACCACTCCACGCCGCGGCTGCGCCTCGCTCAGGTCCTGTGGGAGCGCTCGCGCGGCAACCCGGGCCTGCTCAACGAGATCCTGCGCGGCCTCGTGCGCCTCGGCGAAGCGCGACAGCACCCGGACGAGTCCGGCCTGGTGCTGACGATCGCGCCCGACAGCCTGCCACTGCCCAAGTCGGTCGGCACGGCGATCCAGGAAGCCTTCCGCCAACTCGCGCCCGCCGACCAGCGCTGGCTCGCGCGCATGGCGGTCGCCGGCGGTCGCATCCGCGCCGACTTCTTGCTGCAAGCGTGGCCGCACAAGGACCCCCGTCGACTCGACGAGAGCCTCGCGCGCCTCTCCTACAGCGGCTGGCTGACGCCGGCGGGCGACCGCTTCCGCTTCGCGCGCCCCGCGCAGCGCGAAGCCGTGCTCGGCGGCATCCCCGAAGAACGGCGGCGTGCGCTGCACGCGGACGTCGCACGCGCGCTCGCGCCAGGCGACGACGGACGCCTCTCGCTCGACGACGCGTTCCAGCGTGCATACCACCTGCGCGCCGCGAAGCGCCCGGCCGAGCTGCTCGAACTGTTGCGGCCGCTCCTGATGCGCGCGCTCGAGCGCGGTCAGCCGCAGCGCGTGCACAGCTTGACCAAGTGGGGACTCGAGGCGATCGACTCGCTCCCCCACGACGCCGAACACCAGCGGCAGCTGATCGGCCTGCTCGAGGCCGCGACCGACGCGGCCGACCGCTTGGGCCGCCGGCAGGAACAGCGCGAGTTCCTCGACCGCCTGACGGACCTCGACTTCGACCCGCTCAACGATCCGCAGTCGGCGGCGCGCGTCTACCACCTGCACGCGCGCTACGCGCTGTCGATCGGTCAGTACGGCGCTGCGCGCGGCATGCTGCGCAACGCGGCGGAGCTCTTCGAGCGCGCCGAGGAACCCGAGCTGCTGGGTCGCGTGCTGCGGCGCCTCGCGGCGATCCAGGCGCACGTCGGTCAGCTCGACGAAGCGCGCAAGCTGGTGCGCAAGGCGCGCGAGCTCGCGCAGTCGCCGCTCGACCTCGCGATGGCGGAACTCACGCTCGGCGTCGTGGAGCTGCTCGGAGACGAGCTCGAGAACGCGTTGCGCCGCGGCGACCGCGCGCTGCGCTTGTTGCGCACCGTCGACGACTTCGCGGCGCAGGCCGCGCGCGCTCAGGCGCACGTGCTGCGCGCGCGCGTGTACCGCTGCGTCGGCCGGCCACGCCGCGGACTGGCTTCGGCGCAGCGTGCACTGCGCGCGGCGCGCACCGCGGGCGAACGACGCTTGGAGGCCGAAGCCGGCGCGCGCCTCGGCGGTCAGCTGCTCGAAGTGGACCGCTCGGCCGAAGCGGAAGAACGACTGCGCGAGTCGCTGCGCCTCGCCACCGAGATCGAGGACCAGCGCGGACAAGCGGTCGCGTCGCTGTTCCTCGGCATCCTGCTCGCCGAAGACGGCGACAGCGAAGCGGCGGCGATGCTGCAACGCGCCTGCGACCGCGCGCTCGCGCTCGGGCTGAACCGGCTCGAGGCGGTCGGCCTGTCCATCGAGGCGCGCATGTTGATGGCGCGCGGCGAACTCGAGCGCGGCATCGCGTGCTCGGAACGCGCGATGGACCTCTTGGAGCGTCACGGTGCGGAGTGGATGGACCGCACGGTGATCGTCGGAACACGCGCGGTCCTGCTCGAAGCGTCGGGTGACGAAGACGAAGCCGAGGAGCTCGTCCTGCGTCTCGAGCGACGACTGCGCAAGCTGAACGACGGGCTCACGTCCCCCCTGCTGCGCCGGCGGCAGCGCCTGCTGTCGCGCCGGCTGCTCGAGGCGGTGCTCTCGCACGAGGGCCCCGTCTACCCGCGCGTCGAGTTGATCGGCGACTGAGCCGCGTCCTCGCGGAGGCTCCCAGGCGGCCGTCCGACCCAGGAAGTTGAGATCGAATCTCGATCAGCCCTTGCGATTGAGATCCGTTCTCAATATCATCTCAGCCCGCCGGACACGCCTTCCCGGCCCCGAGATGCCCTCCGACCCTCGCACATCCCTGCTCCGCGCGACGCACCGCCTCGCCCTGCTGCTGCCCTTCCTCGCCCTCTCGGCCTTCACTCTGTGGACGGCGCTGGGGTCCACGCGCGAGGGTCCGCGCGGCGCGCGGGCGGCGGAACCCGGCGGCTGGGAGCGCGTCGAGCGGCACGTCGCCGTGATGGGCACCTGGCTGCGCATCTCGCTGGAGGCGCCGACGCGCGCCGAGGGGCTCGCTGCCTGCGAGCGCGCTCTGCGCGCGATCGAGGAGGCGGAGTCGCGGCTCTCGACGTGGCGCGACGACAGCGAACTCGCGCGACTGAACGCCGCGCCGGTCGACGAGCCGGTCGAGCTCTCTCCCCTCCTCCGCACGGAGCTCGAGCGGGCGCGCGCGTGGAGTCGCGAGACCTCCGGCGCCTTCGAGCCCGCGCTCGCACCCTTGGTCGCGGCCTGGTCGCTGCGCACGGGCGGCGACCAGCCATCGGCCACCGAGTTCGAGTCCGCGCGCGACGCGTGCGGGTTGCGATGCTGGGCGTTCGAGCCTTCCGTCGTGCGTCGTCTGCACGAGCGCGCCGGCTTCGAGGAGGGCGCCTTCGGCAAGGGCGCGAGCCTCGACGCGGCGCTCGCCGCACTCGACGAACTGAGCTGGCGCGCGCTCTCGATCGACCTCGGCGGCCAGCTGCTCGAAGCGCGACACGCGGGCCCGGTGCGGCGCCTCGTCGCGCACCCCGACGACCGCGCGATGCCGGTGCTCGCGCTCCGCGTCCCGGACGGCTCGCTCGCGACGAGCGGCGACAGCGAGCGCGGCGTGTTCGTCGACGGCGAAGCCCGCTCACACGTGCTCGACCCGCGCACGGCCTCGCCGGCGCCGCGGCGCGGCAGCGTCACCGTCTGGGCTCGCACGGCCCTCGCCGCCGACTGCCTCTCCACAGCTTGCTACGTGCTGGGGCCGGACGCCGCGCTGGCGTTCGCCGAAGCGCACGCGGGCGTCGAGCTGGTCTGGCTGCAGGACGGACCGCGCGGGCTCGTCGCGCGCTGTTCCTCCGGCTTGGCCGAACACTGCGAAGCGCTGCCCTCGAGCGCCGCACCCGAGATCCACGTCTCGACGCATCGAGACACTTCCCCCCTCCCCCCGAAGTCGGAGCCGATCGCTCCGCGCTAGACATGCACCGATCCCACGAACCGCTCCTCGCGGCGCTCGCGCTGCTCGCGAGCACCGGTCCCGCCGTCGCGCAAGGCAGCGACGCTCCTACCATCGAAGACCGCCTCGACCGCCTCGAGCAGGAGAACGCGCAGCTGCGCGAGCGCCTCGACATCGTCTCCGGCGAGGTCGAGCGCACGGAGCTCCGTGATCTATTCCCCGAGATCGGCGATGCCCGGAACGGTCTGGGGCCGGCGGCCTCCAAGGTCTACGGACAGGATCGCGGCCTCTCGATCGGCGGCTACGGCGAAGGCACGTTCACGAGCGAGAGCGGCGCGAAGGATTCGACCGCCGATCTCCTGCGCGGCATCATCTACACGGGGTACAAGTTCGACGATCGTTGGCTGTTCAACTCCGAGCTCGAGGTCGAACACGCTTCGACGGAGGACGCGGGCGCCGTGAGCCTCGAGTTCGCCTACCTCGACTACATGTCGCGCGAGAGCTTGAACGCGCGCTTCGGCCTGGTGCTCGTGCCGATGGGATTCATCAACGAGATGCACGAGCCGACGACCTTCTTGTCGGTGAATCGCCCGGAGACCGAGCGACGCATCATTCCCTCCACCTGGCGCGAGAATGGCGTCGGCGTCTACGGCGACGCGGGCGGCTTCAGCTACCGCGGCTACGTGATCAACGGATTCGACGCCGACGGCTTCTCGGCGGAAGGCCTGCGCGACGGTCGACAGGACGGCAGCAAGGCGAAGGCCAACGACCTGGCCGTCACGGCTCGGCTCGACTGGACCGACACGCCCGGCGTGTTGGCGGGTGCTTCGGTGTACTTCGGAAACTCGGGCCAGGAGACCGCGGGCTTCGGCTCGGTCGGGACGAGCCTCGTCGACGTGCACTTCCAGTACGAGCACCGCGGCTGGTGGTTCCGCGCGCTCGCGGCCGCGGCAAAGTTGGACGACACCGCGCAGCTGAACGCCGCGAAGGGCCTCACGGGTACGTCGGTGATCGGCGACGAGATGCTCGGCTACTACGGCGAGCTGGGTTACGACCTGATGGCGGCCTTCAGCCCCGAGAGCGGCCGCGCACTCACGCCCTACGTGCGCTACGAGCGCGTCAACACGCAGGAGTCGGTCGCCGTCGGCATGGCCGACCCGACGAACGACGAGACGATCGTGTCCTTCGGCGTCGCCTTCCAGCCGATCGACGAGATCGTCTTCAAGACGTCCTTCGAGGACTTCGACAACGCGCCCGACCGATTCTCCCTCTCGCTGGGCTATGTCTTCTAGCTCGCGGCTACGGTGCACTCCGCTGATCGTCGCGCTCTGCGCGCTCGCCGCCCCCGGCGGTGTCGCGCGGAGCGCGTCGGTCCTCCCCGCGGCGACGATCACGACGGCGGTCGACGGGAAGGTCTTCCTGACCGTCGAGGAGGCCTTGGCCCTCGTCTTCGAGGGCTGCGAGGTCACGCGCAGTACGGAGTACTTCAACGACGAGCGCAAGCAGCGCGTCACCGACCTCGCCAAGCACGAGTTCGAGCGCGGGATGCTGTACCCCTACCGCGCGACGAAGGACGGCGAGCTGGTCGGGACGGCATACGTCGACAAGCACCGGGTGCGCACGCTCGCCGAGAGCGTGATGTTCGTCGTCGGTCCGAACGGCCGCATCTCGCGCATCGAGCTGCTCTCCTTCGGCGAGCCGCCCGAGTACGTCCCGAACGAGCGCTGGTACGCGCAGCTCGTCGGCAAGCCGCTCGACGACGCGTTCTTCCTCAAGAAGGACATCCGCAACGTGACGGGCGCGACCTTGACGGCCCGCGCGACGGTGGAGGCGGCGCGACGCGTGCTCGCCGCGCACCAGGTGATCGAAGCGGATCGCGCCGCGGCCGAGGCGGAGCGCAAGCGCAAGGAGGAAGAGGAGCGCGAGCGGCGTGAGAACGGCGGAGATCCGCCGAAGCCCGAGCCGCAGCCGAAGCCCGAGCCGCAGCCGACTCCCGCGCCGCAGCCGAGCCCTGAGCCGCAACCGGGTCCGAAACCCGAGCCGACACCCCAGCCGAAGCCGGAGCCGACCCCAGCTCCGCGCCCTGACCTTCCGCCCGCGGAGCGCGACGCGTGACCCGCGGGCAGAAACGACTCCAGCTGTTCGCCAACCTCGCGGTCGGCGGCACGGGTCTCGTCTACGGCTGGATGCTCTACTGCCTCCCGCCGGCCGAGGACGACCCCTTCTCGATCACGGTGGTGAACCACCCCTGGCAACCCGAAGTGAAGAACCTGCACGTGCTCTGCGCGCCGCTGCTCGTCTTCGCGATCGGCGCGATCTGGCACGGGCACGTCTGGCAACGCATCAAGAGCGGCTTCCCCGCCCGCCGGCGCGTCGGACTCTTGCTCGCCGCGCTCGCGCTGCCGATGGTCGCGAGCGGCTACTTGCTGCAGACGAGCGTCGACGAGGGCTGGAACCGCGTGTGGGTCTGGACGCACGGGCTGAGCTCCGTGCTCTGGATCCTCGCCTTCGTCGGCCACCTCGTCGGTCGGCGCCGCGCGCGTGTGTGACGCGGCCTCAGGTGCGCGAGACCGCGCCGGAGTCCAGATCGCGTGGGTCGGTGCGCGGCGCGAACGAGCGCTCGAACAACCAACCGAGCGCGTGGAACACCGAGCGCCGCGAGTGCATCGTCGCGACCGATCGCCAGTCCGCCTTCCAGCGCCGCCCTTCAGGGTCGTAGCCGCGGAAGAAGCGCGCGAAGTCGGTGCGCGTCAGCGCGCTGCCGTAGCGGCGCTCGCGACGCTCGACGAAGCGGTAGAGGCGACGCAGGTTCTTGCGTCGCTGCGCGTCGGTGAGCGCGTCGTGCAGCGTGCTGCCGTCGAGGTCGAGCACCCACAGCTCGGGCTCGCCGCCGTGCAGCGCGGCGGAGTCGACCAGCAGGTTGTTCGGCGTCAGGTCCGAGTGCAGGCAGCCCTGCTTGTGCAGCCTGGAGACGAGTCGTCCGACCTCGAGAAGCAAGCGCCGCTTCGGAGCGCGATCGACCTCGCCGCGTCGCGCACGCCCGAGCACGTGACCGAGGTCGACGGTGTCCTCGAGGCGGCGGCTGACGACTTCGAGCAGCCAACCGAAGCCGGAGGCCATCTTCGCACGCGCGGCGACGACGCGCGGCGTGCGGATGCCGGCGCGACGCAACGACTCGGAGAGGATCAGCTCGCGGAACGGCCGCTCCGCGTCGAGGAAGCGCACGCCGGTCAGCCAGCGCAGCAGCCCGCCGTGGCTGAAGCGCCGCACCACGAAGGCGTCCTCACCGACGCGGAACTCGTAGAGCGGGCGCCGACCGGAGAGTTCGCTCTGCACGACCTCTCCGTCCTGTTCGGGACCGTAGCCCGCCGTGTGCAGCGCGCGCGCGACGCCGGTGTGGAGCGCCAGGATGCCGCGCGGGCTCTCCTCGACGAAGTAGCCCGAGGGCAGTTCCTCGAGGACGCGCAGGCTGTGCATGCAGGCGGGGCCGCCCGGACGGGCGGGTGGAATCAGAGCACGCCGGCGCCGAAGCCGCCGCCCTCGGGCTCGGGTTCGGGCTTCGCGACGGGCTCCGGGGTCGGCGCCGGACGAGGGGCGGGACTCGCTTGCGGTTCCGGCTTGCGCGTGGGCGCGGGGGCTTTCGGTTCCTCGAAGATCCCGAGGCCGAAGGCTCCGCCGGCGGCCTGCGGCGCGGGTGCGGGGCGACCCTCGCGTTCGCGCGGACGCTCGTCGCGGCGCGGTTGATCGTCACCGCGCTGGCGGTCGTCGCGGTGCAGACGGTCGTCGTCGCGCGAGCGCTCTTCGCGGCGGGGCCGTTCGTCGCGGCGAGGGCGATCGTCCCGACGCGGACGCTCGTCGCGGCGCGAGCGATCGTCGTCCCGGCGCGGCCGTTCGTCGCGGCGCGGGCGATCGTCCTCGCGTCGGGGCCGTTCCTCGCGGCGCGGGCGATCGTTATCGCGGCGCGGACGGTCGATGTCGTCGCGCGTGATCCGCGGGCGATCCTCGCGCACGCGGTCGAGGTCCGGATGGCCACCACGCTCGCGCGTCGGCCGCTCGGCGCGTTCGCGCGAGGGACGTTCCTCGCGGTCGTGATCTCGGTCGCGTCCGCCGCGGTCCTCGCGATCGCGGTCTCCGCGCGAGCGTCCCTCGTCGCGTCGTCCGCGGCCGCGGTCGTCGTCTCGGCCGCGTCCACGACCACGGCCGCGTCCACCGTCGCGCCCGCGCTCGCGTCCTCCGTCACGTCCGCTGTCGCGGCCGCCGTCACGTCCGCTGTCGCGGCCGCCGCCCTCGCGGCGTCCCGCGCGTTCCGGCGGGCTGCCGTCGGTGTGCACGTCGCCGAGCGAGAGGAACTCCGTCGGGATCGACTCGGCGAGGACGAGTGCTTCGCGGTCGTAGAAGTTCGTGCCTTGTTCCCAGGCGTCCAGGGCGTGCACGGTGACGACGACGTAGTCGCGCGCCGTGCGGCGGCCCGTCTCCATCGCCTCTTCGATCGTGCGCGCGAGGTGCAGGAAGCTGCGGCGTCCGCCCTTCAGTCCGAAGCGCGCCGCGCGGTCGGCGTCACGCGAACCGACGCCGATGTAGAGCAGTTCCGGCGGACGGCTCGGTTCACCGGGGTCGACTTCGATCGAGTGCCCGTAGAGCGCGCGGATGCGTCCGTTCTCGATGCGGTAGCGAACGCGGTCGCCCGCTTCGATCGCGTCCTCGACGTCCTCGAGCTCCACGTCGCCGCCGAGGCGTTCGTTCAGCGCCTGCACGACCTCGTTGACGTCGGCCGAACCGTAGCGATCGAGCTCCAGGTCGAACTCCTCCGGCTTGTGCCGGAGCATGTAGGCGAGGGAACGAGTGATGCGCTCGATCAGCGAGGAAGTCGTCATGAGGAACAGGGTCCTGGAATCCACAGGTGGGGGTCCGGGGAGGCCTGCGCCGCCCCGGTCGGCCCGCGGATTGTAGCCCCCTCCGCTCCGGGCTTCCACGCGCGACGGGCGTCAGAGTTCCGCCGGACCGAGCTCCCCCTCCGAGCGCGCGACGACGGCCGCTCCGCAGCTGTCCGACCAGACGTTCGTGACGGTGCGGAGCATGTCGAGGGGCCGGTCCACGGCGAGCAGGAGCGCGGCGCCCTCCAGCGGCAGCCCCAGCGCCGAGAGGATCGTCAGCATCATCACGAGGCCCGCCGAGGGAATGCCGGCCGACCCGATGCTGGCGAGCAGGGCCAGCAGCACGACGGTCGCCTGGGCGCCGAGGGTCAGCGCCTCCCCGCCCGGCAGCCCGGCGTAGTACTGCGCGAGGAAGATCACGCCGATGCACTCGTAGAGCGCGGTCCCGTCCATGTTGATCGTGGCGCCGAGCGGCAGCGTGAAGGAGGCCACGCGGTTGCTGACCTTCCCGCGCTCCTCGACCGTGCGCATCGTCACGGGCAGCGTCATGGACGACGAGCTCGTGCTGAAGGCGGTCATCAGCGCGGGCGCCATGGCCTTCAGCCAGCCGATCGGCGAGATGCGCGCGACGAAGCGCAGGATCACCGGCAGCGTCACGCAACAGTGCAGGACCAGCGCCAGGGTCACCGTGAACATGTAGAGCAGCAGCGGCTTGAAGACGCCGAAGCCCGTCCCCGCGACGACCTTGACGAGCAGCGCGAAGACGCCGTACGGCAGCAGCGCGAGGATGCCCTCCGCCATGCTCATCATGACGCGGAAGAAGGAGTCGACGAGGTCGCCGATGCGCTTCCCGTAGGGCTCGGGCGTGCGCGTGATCGCCCAGCCGAGCAGCAACGAGAAGAAGATGATCTGGAGCATCGCTCCGTTGCTCGTCATCGCCTCGAAGACGTTGTCGGGAACCATGCGGCGCAGGATCTCGACGAAGTTCTCGTTGCGATCGCCCGCGACGGCGTCCGGGGTGAGGCCGAGCTGCGCCCCCGCGCCGGGACGGATCGTGTTGACCAGCAGCTGTCCGAGGAGGATCGCGAGCAGGCTGGTGCCCATGTAGTAGACGAAGGTCTTGCCGCCGAGGCGGCGCAGGTCCCCCATGCCTCCGACGCCGGCGACGCCCGTCGTGATCGAGCTCATCACGAGCGGGACGATCAGCAGCTTCAGCAGCGAAAGGAAGATGTCCGCGGCGAAGGCGAAGGGTTCGATCCAGCGCGCGCGCGAGGAGTCCGGGTCCATCTCGAGCGTCAACGGGATCGCCGCGGTCTCGCCGGCGCGCCGCACCCAGAGGGTGTCCCCGTTCTCGGACTCGGCGAGGACCGCCTGCCAGTCGTCGACGGTCCGCAGCGCGACGCGGTGCTCCTCGGGACGGCCGCGCAGCACGATCACTTCCTCGAGCGCGTCGCCCGCGCCCAGGCCGGCCCGTGCGGCGGGGCCGGTGGACTTCGTCACGACGAGACCCGCGGGGCGCGCGTCGAGTCCGGCGCCGGACCAGGCCGGGGCCTCGAGGCCCGCTTGGAGGCCCAGCCCGACCAACACCCCCGCGACCATCCACGCGAGGACCTTCCAGTGGAACTGCATCGCGAGAGGGTAGCGCGCGACGGGCGCGAAACGAAAAGCGGCGGGACCGCCCCCCTCAGAGCGGTCCCGCCTCGCGTCGATTCAGAGCAGGCAATCTCGATTCGAGTCCCTTCGGATCGATTCCCTCTAGGCGCTCTCGCGCCTCACCGGTCCGGATTCCTCGTCGGCCGCCGTCCGCGCGTCGAGCTGACGCTCGTTCGCGGAGGCGTGGAAAGCGGAGGTGATGTCGATGCTGCAGGGCAGCGTTCCCCCATCCTCTTCCACTCTCGGTCCTGCCTGGCTGCTCCTACGCGCGTTTCGTGCGGGCATTTCGCCGGCTTCGGCTTCGCCCTTCGTTTCGCCGAGCTCGGCGGCGCGGATGCGCCGGAAGCCCGTCCGTTCCAGGTCCGCGAAGAAGTCTTCGTGGGCGTGGTCCTGCACTAGGATCGACACCCGCAGTCGGTCACCGCTCTCGGCGTCTTCCCACAGGAAGCTCGCGCTCGCCGCGGGACGCCCTTCTTCGCGCTGGAACGACTGCATCGCTGGGTCCTCTTCTCGTGGTTCCTGAGCCGGGGTCCGTGACGGGGAGGCCATGCGATCCGCCCCCCCGCTGGAACAGTCGCCTCTACGTCGGCTCTGTTCCTCGAATTTGCGGAAAGTCGGCTTTTCGCCGCCCTCTACCCGGTCTGTGGGATTCTCGGTCGCCCTCTTTCAGCCGCTGCAAAGACGGAATGAAAGCGCGCGGGCCGCCAGGAGAACCGGGCGGCCCGCGGGAGGCTTCGGAGCGGATCGACGAGGCGCCGGTCAGCGCAGGTCGAGCGGCTCGAGGTCGCAGCCCGGCGGCGGATCGATGCCGAGCAGGCGCAGCGTGGTCGGTGCGATGTGCAGCAGGTGAACGCCGCTCGCCGGCACTTCGACCGGGCGGTTGCAGGCGAACATGCCCGTCACGCTCGAAGGCGCCACCGAGACGTGCGATCCCGACCAGTGGCTGTCGTTGGGGAAGATCACGTCACCCGTGCCGTACGAACCGTCGCCGCGCTTGGCGAGTTCGATGCCGCCCGTCGTCGTGCTCCAGCTGACGCGGTAGTGCGGACGGAAGCCGACCATCAGGTCGCCCTCCCGGTCGAGGAAGGGGCCGTCGTGCACGTCGGCGAGGATCGCGACCTCCTCGACCACCTGCATCTCGTTGCCGTCGCTGTCGTCGGTCAGCATCAGCAGGCGGTCGCGGATCTCGCGCGCCAGCGCGGGCGCCTCGGCGGCCGGGACGATCCCGCGCGGCTCGCGGCCCTGCTGGTTCAGGTAGATCATGCCGAGGCCGAGCGCGTACGCGCGCGTCTTCTCCCAGTCGACGAAGGCGAGCCCTTGGTTCATGCGGCTCGTCACGCCCTCCTTCATCACGAGGTAGCCCTCGTGCTCGAGCCAGGTGTTCAGGCTGACCTGGTAGCGGAAGCTCTGGAAGCCGTGGTCCGCGCAGACCAGCAGGACGTCGTTCGGCGCGAGGTACTCGTCCATGACCATGCCGATGATCCGGTCGATCTGCCGGTAGATCGCCGGGATCGCCTCGGCGAGCGTGATCTCCTCGCCGAAGAACTTCAGCTTCTTGGACGCCGCTTCCGCGTCGTAGAGCGGGTGCCCTTCGTCGTAGAAGTGGTAGGTCATGTGCTGCACGCGGTCCGGCGTGCTGAAGACCGTCATCAGGACGTCCCAGTCGTCCGACTCGAGCGAGCGACGCGTCAACATCTCACGCCACTTCAGCGTGTACTCGATGTCCTGGAGCATCGTCACCGCGTCGATCTTCTTGTCCTTGTAGGCGTGCGTGATGCACGCCCAACCGACGGTCTCGAACGGACGACCCGCGCGCGCGGCGAGGTCCTTCGAGAAGGCCATCGGCTGGCTGGCGGGTTGCCAGAACAGCGGGTTGCGCGGGTCGAGGTGCATCACGTCGACGAACAACTCCATGCGGTCCTCGCCGGGCACCTGCTCGAGTAGCTTGACGCGCGTGATCGCGTGCGCCTTGATCAGCGGCGAGAGTTCGAAGACCGGTTCGTACCAGTCCGACCACTTGCCGGGCGTCAGCGTCTCGCGCCGACCGCCGATCGAGACGCTCAGCGCGCCATCGTCCGTCTTCTCGAGCACCATCGGCGTCGTCACGCGCTCGCCGCGCAGCTCGGAGAGCTGCTTCTCGAGCTCCTTGACGCGCTTCGCGGCGGCGTCGGTCGCCTGGTAGCCGCGCTCGGTCTGGTCCTGGATCGTCCGCTGTTCGTCGAGTTCGCGCTGCACCCTGTCGAGCGCGACGAAGTCGACGGGGCCGACGAGCACGGTGTCCGCGCGGCCGTCGCGGAAGTTGATCTTGAAGACCGTGCCGCCGGTCAGGTTCTTCGTGTTGCCCTTCGGCGGCTTCTCGAGCTCGTACGGATCATCGGTGTAGACGAACCAGTCGCCGTACGAGCCGCGCACGTCGGGTAGGCCGAGGCCCGCCATCACGCGCGCTCCTTCGACCGGCGTGCGGTCCCAGCACATCGCGGCTTCGAGCACGACGGCGCGCTTGCCCTGCTTCGCAGCGACCTCCCAGAAGGAGTCGACTGCGATCGGGTTGGCGACGATGCCGGGGATCTCGCGCGGCACGTGCTCGCCGGCGCTGAGCGCGCCGAATGCACCTGCGACGGCGAGGACCGCGGAGAGTCCGAAGGCGACGAACAGCTTCAGGCGCAGCAACAGCTTGAAAATGACCATGAAGCCCACGAGCGCGATCAGGCCGCCGAAGATCGCGAGCTTGACGCCCCCGTCCTCCGCCAAGCTCAGCACGTACCACGGCGCCTCGGGCATGTTCTCGGCGTCGACCTTGCGCGTGACGTTCTCGTAGAAGCCGATCGCGGGCATCGGGTCGCCCTTCGAGCCGTCGTTGCCCTCGGGGAGCTCGCGCATCACGAATCCGGGCACGCCGGTCTTCGACGGGTTCTGTCCGCTGTTCAGCGCGGCCCACGCGACCGGCGACTCCGCCGACTCGGTCGTGCCGAGCGGCGCGAAGACGCCTTGCCCCGCCAAGCGGGCGAGGTTCGGCATCTCGCCGCGCTGCATCATCTCGTTCGCCGTGCGGTAGTCCCCCCCGTCGAAGCCGAGCACGATGACGCGTCCGTCCTGCGTCGGCGCGGGGTCGGCCGCGGCCGTGACGTGGACCAGGAGGAAGAGGAGCGGCAGGAGCAGCAGTAGAAGCGCGCGCCGGTGTCTCGGCGCGCGCCGCTGGTCGGGGAGGTTCATGAGGCAGCTTCCCCGGCGGATCGGCCAGGGGTTAGGATGCGGGCTTGCTCGGGCCGCAGGCGTTGCGGCGGGTGAGGATTCCGGATCGGAGACGGCATGAAGCTATCGGAGGCCCGACAGGGCGCAAGTCCGACCACGAACATGGGGAGGAAGGGGTCTCATCGGCCGGAGGCGGGGTCGCCTTGCGTCCGGACTCGCATCCATGGGACGCGGAGCCTGGCAGCGGGACTCCTCGCACTCGCGATCTTCCTGGCAGGCTGCGACGAGGGCCACGAGCCGGCCCTGTCGCCGGAGTCCAGCTCGGAGGTCTGCGCCGCCGGCGAGGCGCTCCCCGCGCCCGACGCAGGGCCCGAGCTGGGCGCGGAGCCGGTCGTCACGGACCCCGCCGAGATCACCAAGGCGGCCCTGCGGAAGCTGAACGACCCGCAGCGCTTCGCGGGCCGGGGGTCGCTCCGCGGCTACCTCACGATGCCCCCCGGCATTCCGGCGCCGCAGCGCTGGGTGCTCACGATCGAGCCCTCGCGCACGCTGGCGGGACGTGAGCACGCGGTCGAGCGCCGCCTCGAGCTGCCCGGGTCCGCGACCGAGTTCGAGTTCGACGACCTGCCGCTCGGCGGGTACGACCTCCGCGTGCGGACCGAGGGCTACGTGAGCCTCGCGCAGGCCGTCTCGCTCGAGCGCGGTTCGGAGAACCCCTACGTGCAGGTCGCCCTCGCGCCGCTCGGCACGGTGCGCGGCGTGCTCGTCGACGAGGAAGGTCGCCAACTCGCGGCCCGCGACATCCACATGCAGCTGCGCCGCTCCGGCGAGGTCGTCTCGACGCGCACGACGGCGGACGGATCCTGGTTCTTCGAGGGCGTCGAGCCGGGCGCCTGGTCGCTCTACGTCGACTCCGTCGACGCGCCGGCCGTCGCGCCGATCGACTTCGACAACTCGGGCGCGCGCTCGTCGAACCTCGGCGAACAACGCGTCCCGGTCACCGGCACGATCGAGCTGCAAGTCACGGACGAGTTCCAGGTCGGCCTGCCCGGCATCCGCGTCGTCGGCTACAGCATGCAGGGCGGCAGCTTCGAGCGCTTCACGGACGACGAAGGCAAGCTGACCGTGAACGCGCTGCAGCTCGGCGAGTGGAAGCTGATGGCCGTCGACGAGAACGAACAACGCGCGCGCACGACCGTCAAGCTGACGGACGCCGAGCCCTACTCCTTCTACATGTCGTTGCCTCGATGACGGGGCGCGCTCCCGCGTCGATGCGGGACGTGACGAGGCTCGCCTGGCCGGCGATCCTCTCCTTCGTTCTCAACAACGGCTACCGGATCAACGACCAGTTCTGGGTCCAGGGGCTCGGCGCGCACGCGCAGGCCGCGATCGCGGCGTGCACCTTCCTGCTGATCACGAACTTCGGACTGATCTACCTGGTCGCCGGCGGCGCGCTGCCGATCGTCGCCCGCGCGACGGGCGCGAAGGACTCGGGCGCGCGCGACCGGGCCGTGCGGCACGCGCTGCTGGCCAGCTGTGTCCTCGCCGTGGTCGTCGGCGTGCTCGGGCACGCGGCGATGCCGCGCGTCACGGCTTGGATGGGGCTCGAGGGCCCCGAGGCGATCGCGACGGTCGACTACATGCGGGCCATCTACCTCGGCATCCTGCCGCTGGCGCTCGCGCCGCTCGTCGACAACGTGTTCATCGCCATGGGCGAGACGCGCGTGCCGATGGCGCTGCAGATCGCGGCCGTCTGCGCGAACCTGCTGCTCAACCCGATCCTGATCTACGCGGCCGACCTCGGCATCGCCGGCGCGGCCTGGGCGACGGTGGCCTCGCGCGGGTTGACGGTCATGATCGGATTCGCGCTGCTGCACGGGCGCTTCGGCGTCAGCCTCGTGCCGCAAGGTCTGGCGAACCTCGGCCTGGCGCGGAAGATCTTCGCCAAGGGCGCGCCGCTGGGCGCCTCGATCCTGGCCTACGCGGCGGTCTACCAGGTCTTGTTCGCGCTGGTGCTCGCGAAGCTCTCGACCGACGTCCGCGCGGGGCTCGGCATCGGCTTCAACGCCTTCGAGAGCATCAGCTTCCCCTTCTTCCTCGGCGTGGCCATCGCGGGCTCGTCACTCGTCGGCCGCAACCTCGGCGCGCAGGATCCCTCCGGCGCACTGCTCGCCGTGCGCAACGTGCGACGACTCGGACACCTGACGGGGCTCGCGTTCACGCTGCTGTTCCTCGTCGGCGGCCCGCTCGTCGCGCCGCTCTACTCGAGCGACCCGGGCGTGATCCGCGAGACCGTCGGCTACGTGCAAGCGCTCGCCTTCTCGCAGTTCTTCGTCGCGATGGAGACGGTCAACGAGAAGGTGCTGCAGGGCGCCGGGCGCACGAAGCCGATCCTCTGGATCAGCGCCTTCGGCAACCTGCTACGCATCCCGCTCGCGTGGTGGCTCGCGCTCGGCCTCGGCTGGGCGGGACAAGGCGTGTGGTGGGCGATCAACCTCACGACCTGGCTCAAGGCGTGGTTGTTCCACCGCGAGGTCGAGCGCGGACGGTGGTTGCACTGAGCCTCCGGCGCAGGTCTGCTGGTGCCCCCGACCCGCCGCTCACCGAGCACCGCGCCTCACCCTCGCACGTCGGCCTCCATGACTGACCGCAGCTCCCCCGACGCGACCGCACCGCCGCGGTCCGACCGGTTGCCGCGCCGCCTGATCGGGCTCGCGGCGGCGCTCTGCTGCGTGGCGCTCTGCGTCCCGTTCCGCGCGTTCGTGCTGGACGACTCGTTCATCACCTTCCGCTACGCGCTGAATCTGGTCGAGCACGGGACGCTCGCGTGGAACGTCGGCCAACAGCCGGTCGAGGGCTTCACGAGCCTCCTGTGGGTGCTCGTCAACGCGCTCGGCATGCTCGTGTCGCTCGACCCCGTGGTCACGTCGAAGCTGGTCGCCCTCGCCAGCACGCTGGCGATCCTCGCGGTGCTGCTGCGCAAAGAACGCGACGCACCGCTCGGCCTGCGCGCGGCGCTCGTCGCGGGGCTCGCGGCCAGCCCGGCGCTCGCACTGCTCACCATGCAAGGCATGGAGACGGCGACGACGACCTTGATCGTGCTGTTCGTCGCGCGCGAGGTGCTCGCCGCCGGCGAGGGCGTCGACCGGCGCCGCGCGCTGCGCCTCGCCGCTCTGTTCTTCCTCGCGCTGCTCGCGCGGCCCGACACGGCCGTCTTCGGCGCCGGCGCGGGCGCCGTGCTCGTCGCGGTCCACGCCGTGCGGCGCGACCTGGCGTCGCTGAAAGCGCTCACGCTCTGCGTGTCCGCCTTCGTGGCGGCGGTCGGCGTCTACACGGCGTGGCGCTGGTGGGTCTTCGGCGAGCTCCTGCCGAACACCTACTACGTGAAGATGAACGCGGACGACCCGCTGCGCGCCGAGCTCGGCAAGCAGTACGTCACCGCCTTCCTGCAGATGTACCTCGGGCCGTACCTGGCGCTGGGCGCCGTCGCCGCGCTCTTCGCGTCGTCGCGCGCTCGCTTCCTCCGCGCGCTGCCCGTGCTGTTCGGCGCCGGCCTGTTCGTGTTTTACGTCTCCGGCATCCGGCCGCTGCAGGGCATGGGCGGCCGCTTCCTGTTCCCCGTCGTGCCCGCGCTGTTCCTCGCGATCCTCGCGCTCGCCGACGCACGCCGCCCGCTCTGCCGCGCGCTCGCCCACCCGGTCGCGTGGGTCTGCCTGCTCGGACTCAGCGGCGCGTGGGTGTTGCAACACACCGCGCTGATCCTCGACGTCCGCAACTCCTTCTCCCCCACGGACCGCGTCGCGGCCGGCAAGGGCCTCGCGGGGCTCGACGGGCGCATGTTCGTGAGCGAGTCGGGTGCGCTGCCCTACTACTCGCGCTGGACGACGCTCGACCGCGTCGGCCTGACGTCGGACGTGATCGCACACGGCGGACTGACGCGCGATGTGCTCGAGGCCTTCGCGCCCGACCTGATCCAGGACATCGGTCGCACCGGCAACTACACGGTCAACCAGGTCAACCGCATGCAGGTCGACTACATGCGCGAGCACGGCTTCGTCGCGATCGCGGCGACGAAGCGCCACGGACGCACCATCCACTACTACTTCGCGCGGCCGGACTCGCCGCTCTTCGACGAGTGCGTGCTTCGGCTCCGCACACTGCCCGGCGTCGAGCAGGCGCCGCTCGAAGGGCAGATCCACGTGCCCGGGCTCGCGATCCAACCCTGAGCGCGAGCTGAGTTCCTCGCGCGCGAGTCGAAGCGCCCCACGAAGTGGGTCGAGATTCGGAGCCCGGTCCCGCTAGACTGCGCGCCCCCTCCCCCCTCGACCCTCGGCACTTCCATGGCATCCACCCCGCTCTTCGACCTGTCGCGCATCGACCTCACGGCGCCGCCCATCGCCGGCCCCGACCAACTCAAGTCGCTGCTCCGGCAACGCGGCACCTTCGAGATGCTCGACGGCGTGCTGCACCAGGACGCGGAGGAGCAGATCATCGTCGGCTACAAGGACATCCGCGCCGACGACTGGTGGACGCAGGACCACATCCCCGGGCGCCCGATCTTCCCCGGCGCGCTGATGATCGAGACGGGCGCGCAGCTCTGCTCGTACGACTACCTCTGCCGCATGGGCGACACGGGCGAGCGCTTCCTGGGATTCGGCGGACTGAACAACACGCGCTTCCGCGGCGTGGTCGAGCCCGGGGTGCGCATGTACTTCGTCGGCAAGGTGAACCGCATGCGCAGCACGATGTTCACCTACTTCACGCAGGGCATCGTCGAAGACAAGATCGTCTTCGAGGCCGAAGTGATCGGCGTCGCGTTCTAGCGTCGAACGAAGCGGCGGCTAGAAGATGCCGTCGCCGAAGGTCATCGGCGCCCGCGGACGCTCGAGCTGCTCTCCTCCCTCGTCGAGGATCTCGAGCACGTCGAGCTCGACGCAGCGCGCGGGCTTCCCGATCAAGCTCGAGACGGACGGTTCCGTCGACCCGCCCTCCCCGGTGATCGCTTCCTTGACGTAGGTGCCGTGCTCGGTGCGCATGCTCAGGCGCCAGAGGTGCGGTTCGTCGACGGCTTCGACGCCGACGAACTCGACCCAGCGCTCGCGCACCTTGTCGGCGCGGCGGTGCGCGACGCGCTGCGGCGTCTGCTGCGCCAGCGTCACGCGCCCCGCGGGGAGCTTGTCGAAGTCCTCGGCGCTCGCGCCGCCTTCGATCTCGAGCAGCGCGCCGTACTCCTTCGCGTGCTTCGACTCCTTCAGCACGACCACGCGCGACTTGTCCGACCAGTGCAGGTTCTGCACTTCCAGCCGGCCTTCGTTGCGCCGGTTGATCTCGGCCTCGAGTTCGGCCAGGTCGACGTCGAGGCACTTCGGGTTCTTGAACTCGACGACGAACGGCCGGCCCGAGCCGAGCATCCGCACGTCGAGGTCCTCGCGGCCCGCCCCGTGGAACTTGTTCTTGCGCGTCTTCAGCGCACCGCCGAGCACGTAGCAGATCAGCTCCTGCACCGAGTCGCGCGTCAGCTTGCCGAAGCCCTCGCAGCGCTCGCACTTTCGGCGGCGACGCGGGTGCCCCTTGCAGTCGGGACAGTAGAAGATCGTCTGCGGCAGGTCCCGCGTGAGCTTCTTGTAGCGGCCCTCGATGAACAGCTTGGCGCTGGGGAGTTCTGACATGCCCTGTGGCTCCTGACTCGGTGGTCGAACGGGCGCGTCGTGCACCCGGAACGGATGGAACGTTCTGAGCGGGCCGTGCACGCGCGAGACGGCTCGCGCTGCGCAGGATTCCGCCGGCGGCCGGAGAGCATAGCCGCGCGACGGTCGCGGGCAAGCGCCGATCGCGCCCGATGTGGCGCCTCGAGCGAGTTCGGCGCGCCTCGGCGCTGTCCCGCGCTGCCTCACTCCCTACAATCCTCGGCCGGAGACCCCATGCATCCCTACCTCTTCAGCATCCCGTTGCCCTGGGCGGACGAGCCGTTCCACCTGCGCACCTTCGGCCTCCTCGTCGCGGCGGGCTTCCTGCTCGGCGCGCACCTCCTGCAGCGCTTCGCCGCGCGCTTCGGCGACGACCCGCAGGGCGATCCCGAGCGCTTCTCGCGCACGATCATGTGGATCCTCGTGGGAGTCTTCGGCGGCGCGCGGCTGATGTACGTCGTCGTCGAGATCCTGCGCCACTCCGAGACCGGGCAGTCCTACCTCGACGAGCCGTGGACGATGCTCTTCTTCTGGGAGGGCGGCCTCGTCATGTACGGCGGGTTGATCGGCGGCATCGGCCTCGGCCTGGTCGCGGCGCGGCGCGAGAAGCTGCGCCCGATCCACGGGCTCGACATGGGACTCGTCGCCGGCTTCTTCGGCCAAGCCGTCGGACGCGTTGGCTGCCTGATGGTCGGCGACGACTTCGGCAGCGTCGTCCCGGAGAAGTGGCGCAGCCTCCCCTTCCCGATCACGGTGAAGGTCCCCGACGTGCTGCCCGAAGGCAGCCTGTTCGGTCCGGAGAACGCGGGGCAGGTGCTGTGGGCGACGCAGATCTGGATGAGCCTCAACGCGCTGCTCCTCGCGTACGTCGGCTACCGCATCCTCGTGCGCCGTCGCTACGCCGGACAGGTCTCGCTGTGGCTCGTGCTGCTCTACTCCGTCGCGCGCTTCGTGATCGAAGCCTTCCGCGGCGACGGCATCCGCGGCGTGTGGTTCGACGGACTGGTGTCGACCTCGCAGCTGATCTCCGTGGTCGGCTTCGTCGTCGCTGCGATCCTGCTCTGGCGCAACCGACAGCGCGTCGACGCGCCGCGCCCGAACCCGTCGGCCGGAGAAGCGACGGCGTGAGCCCGCGCATCGTCGCGGGGATCGACGAAGCCGGGCTGGGTCCGCTGCTCGGCCCGCTGACCTTCGGCTTGACGGTCTTCGAGCTCGAGGAGTCGAACGAGGACCTCTGGAGCGCGCTCGACTCGGCCGTCACGAACGAACCGCGCCGCGACCGCGACCGCCTCGTGGTCGCCGACTCGAAGAAGGTCTACACGCGCAACCCGCGCGGCCGCGCGCGGCTCGAGTCCACGGTGCTCGCCTTCCTGGCGCAGCGCGCGGGCGGTGCGCCGACGACTGGAAACGAGCTCGTCCGCGATGCGCCGCGCGCGTTCGCGCCGCTCGACGCCGACCTCGACCGACATCCGTGGTACGCGTCGCTGCCCACGCAACTCCCGCAGTGGGCCGACGAAGGTCTGCTGCGACTGCACACGGGTCGCTTGTCGCGCGCGCTCGAGTCCGCCGGAGTCCGCCTGCTGCACGCCGCGCCGCGCGTCGTCCCGGCCGGTGAACTGAACCGCTCGTACTCGCACACGCGCAACAAGTCGAAGACGGTCTGGAACTTGCTCGCCGCCATGCTGCGCTTCGTGTGGGACGAACACGGCCCCGCGCAGCCGCTCGTGCGCGTCGACCGACAAGGCGGGCGCGCCCACTACGCCGCTCCGCTGCTCGCGACCTTCCCCGAGGCCGACATCGAGTGCCTCGAAGAGTCCGACGGACGCAGCGCCTATCGCCTGCACGCGCGCGACCGCGCGCTCGAGGTCAGCTTCGTCGAGCGCGCGGAGGACGGATCGCTGCCAGTCGCGCTCGCCTCGTGCATCGCGAAGTACGCGCGCGAGACGGTCATGGGTTCGTTCAACAGCTGGTTCGAAGCCCTGCAGCCCGGGCTGTCGCCGACGGCGGGCTACACGACCGACGGCCGGCGCTGGCTCGACGAGGCCGGGCCGGCGCTCGCTCGAGCCGGCATCCCGCGCGACTTGCTGATCCGCGAACGCTGAGGCCCCGACCACGCGATCCGGCGCGCAACGCGCCTCCGGACCCCTTCCATCGGGATCCGTTCACCCCCCGGCGCGCAGCTGCCGATAGGATCTCGGTCCCCCGTCCGCTCCCCCCCGCCCACGCTCCGCCTTGAAGACCGCGATCCTCGGCGCCGGAATCTCCGGCCTCAGCCTCGCCCGCGCCCTCGTCGAAGGGGGCCTCGATCGAAGCTCCGTCCACCTCTTCGAGGCGGCGTCCGAAGTCGGCGGTCTGTGTCGCTCGAAGACCGTCGAGGGCTTCACCTACGACGTCGCCGGCGGGCACATCCTCTACGGCAAGGACCGCGAGACGATCCGCTGGATGAAGGACTGCACGGGCGGCGAGGACGCCTTCGTGACGCGCGACCGCCACACGCGCATCCGCTTCGAGGACCGCTGGGTCAGCTACCCCTTCGAGAACGGCCTCGGCGACCTGCCGCCGGAGGCGAACTTCGACTGCTTGAAGGGCTACGTCGAGGCGTGGCACGCGCGCCAAGTCACCGGCTCGCCCGCGCCGCCCGAGTTCGGCAAGTGGGTGCAGTGGCGCTTCGGCGACGGCATCGCGAAGCACTTCATGGACCCGTACAACGCGAAGATCTGGAAGCGCGACCTCGACTTCCTGACCAGCGACTGGGTCGCGGGCCGCGTGCCGGACGCGCCGATCGAAGACGTGCTCAAGGCGTCGATCGGCATCCGCACGGAGGGCTACACGCACCAGGCGATCTTCTGGTACCCGCTCGACGGCGGCTTCCAGGCGATCAGCGACGGCATCGCGACGACCGTGATGGACCGCGTCCGCGTCAACACACCGGTTCGCGAGCTGCGACGTACCGCGGGCGGCTGGACGGTGAACGGCGAGGACTTCGACTGCGTGGTCAGCACGCTCGCGCTCTCCGACCTCCCGCAGTTCCTCACGGACTGTCCGGCTGAGGTCGCGGACGCGATGCGCACGCTCGAGTTCAACGGCCTGGTCTCGTACCTGGTCGCGCTCGACCGACCGCAGCACCCCGACCTCTCGTGGATCTACCTCCCCCACGAGTCGCAGGGTCCCGCGAACCGCATCACGTACATGTCGAACTACTCGCCGCACATGGCGCCCGAGGGGAAGACGTCCTTCCTCTGCGAGGTGACGACGCGCGGCGTCGGCGGACCGCCGGACGCGCAGCTCGAGCTCGACGTGATCGACGGACTCGCGCACGCGGGACTGCTCTCGAAGGACGAGGTTCTGTTCACCGACCACGTCGCCGTGCGCCACGCGTACGTCGTCTTCGACGCGCTCTACCACGCGCGCCGCGAGGCGATCTTCGGCTGGATGGAGTCGGCGGATCTGATCCCGCTCGGTCGCTTCGGTCGCTTCGAGTACGACAACTCCGACCTCTGCGTGAAGAAGGCGCGCGAGCTGGCGAGCCGGCTCCTCGAGCGCGCGGCGAGCGGCGGCGCGAAGGCCTGAGCGCAGCGCTCAGGCGCGGAAGAAGCGCAGGTAGATCCCGGTGAGCGTGCCGAGCGGCAGCGCGCCGGTCATCGGCATCACGCAGTAGACGCCGATCAAGAGGCCGAGCAGCAACGAGCGACGCGGCGTGAGCCCCGCGCGGCGGCCGAGGAAGTAGCCGAGCGGCACGCCGAGGATCAGCCCCAGCGGCGCCAGGACGCCGCGCGTCAGCGCGTCGAGGAGGTCGACGAGCAGGCCCGCCGCCACCGGGTCGAAGGCGGCCCGGACGCGCTCCGCGAAGCTCGGATCCGCGGACCCGCCGGCCCCCGGCGCGGATTCCCCCCGCGGAGGCAGGCGCTCGACCTCCAATTCCTGAACCGACTTCCTTCCGGCCTGCTCGTCCACGCGCCCATGATAGGGTTGGACGGAGGCCTTGAAAATGACCCTGCGAGGCGCGAGAAACCCGCCCTGGATAGGGAGATAGGCCTTCTCGGGGTCGCCCGACGGGCTCCCGCAGAAAGAAGTGGCCCCCCGTTTGACGCTTCGTGAAATCGGGGTTTCACTTGGATATCGCAATCTGTCGCGTTCGGGAGGAGAGCACCGCCCCAGCAGCCTGGATCCGGCCCTTGCGGCCCGGAGAAAGCTTCCGAATGAACAGCACTCACATGATGACGTCCGAACGCGCTCCGCGGCGCGGGGGACTCCTGCGCGCTCCCTGGACCCTCGCGATCCTCGCCGGGTCCCTGGTGGTCTCGTGCGGTGGAGGCGGCTCCGGATCCGGAGGCGTCGCACCGCCCGTCCAAGCGCCGCAGCAACTGAGCTACACGAGCGGGGTCTCGCTCGTGATGCCGGGCGCCCTCGTCGACATCCCCGCGCCCTCGGTCATCGGTGACGTGACGAGCTGGTCGGTCGACCCGCCCCTGCCCGCCGGCGTGACGCTGTCGAGCACCGACGGCTCGATCAGCGGCGTGCCCACGGAAGCCCTGGGTCGCGTGCGCTACACGGTCACCGCGACGAACAGCGGCGGCTCGACGAGCGCCGACTTCGTGCTGACGGTTCCGCCGCCCGTGCGCTTCGCGCTGGTCACGCACCAGGACGAGGGCACCTTCGGTCGCTTCCTCGTCGAGGGCGTGGAAGGCTCGCTGAAGCATCAGGGCTACGTCGTGCAGGACTCGGCCGAAGTGAGCCCCGAAGGCCTCGTCGTCACTCCGGACGGACAGTTCGCGTTCACCGCGAACAGCGGCTCGAGCGACCTGACCGGCTACCGCATCGACGTCGACACCGGCGAGCTCGCGCCCGTCGAGACGCAAGTGCTGCCCGCCGGCGACTACGCGCTCGGCATGCACCCCTCCGGCGAAGTGCTCTACGTCGCCGCGAACTCGAGCGCGCGCCTCGAGGCCTTCGCGATCGACGACGTCACCGGACAACTCACGCCGATCGGCGCCTCGCTGCCGATCGCGACCGACGCCAGCGACCTCGACGTCTCTCCCGACGGCGACTACTTGATCGTCACGCACCGCTCGATCGCGCAGATCGACAGCTACGCGCTCGACCCGGTCACGCGCGTTCCCAGCTTCGACTCGAGCTACGACCTCGCACCGGGCACGCCGCTCGCCGCGGGCCTCGCGATCTCGCCGTACGGCAACCACGTCTACGCCGTCTTCAGCA
Source organism: Planctomycetota bacterium (assembly GCA_020638835.1). Taxonomy (GTDB): domain Bacteria; phylum Planctomycetota; class UBA1135; order UBA1135; genus JACKHV01. The sequence goes on from JACKHV010000009.1 coordinate 99,886, forward strand.
ACCTGAACCTGCTCGGACACTTCTCCGCGGAAGCGGGAACCGGCGCGCTGACGCTCGTCGGCACCGGCATCCCGGCCTTCCCGGACGTCGCGCCCAGCGCCGTCACCGTGCACCCGAACGGGCGCAACGTCTACGTGCTCAACGCCGGCTCGTCGAACCTGACGCGCTACTCGGTCGCGTCCGACACCGGCGCGCTGACCCGCGAAGAGAGCCTGACGCTGCCGCACCCGGCCTCCGACTTCACGATCGAGCCCGCCGGTCGCTACGGCTTCCTCGTCGACGACACGAACCACTCGTGCTCCCGCATCGAGCTCGACTACACGACGGGTGTCGCGAGCCTGAGCTCCACGGTCCGCACGCGCCGCCTCCCCGGCCCGGTGACGCTCGTCACGGCGCAAGGCCCGCTCGAGCTCGTCGCGCGGAACCTGTACGTGACGAACGGCGGCACGGACGACGTCGCGATGCACAGCGTCGCTGCGGACGGATCGCTCACGGCGCTCACGCCGAGCGCCCCCGCGGGCGACATGCCCGCCGGGATCACCACCGATCCCCGCGGACGCTTCGCGTTCGTCGCGAACTTCACGTCGAACACGATCACGCGCTACACGATCGAAGCGGACGGAAGCCTGACGGAGATCGTTCCCGCCACGCCCTGCGGACCGAGCCCGACCTGCCTGACCGTCGACCCCTCCGGTCGCTTCCTCTACCTGCTCGCCAGCGGCAACGAGTCGCTGCAGGTGTTCACGCTCGCCGCGAACGGCACGCTGACGCTCGTCGAGACGAAGACGTCCGGCACCTCGGCGCGCGCGGCGGTCGTCGATCCGAGCGGCCAGTACCTCTACGTCGCGATCCAGGGCAACCGCACGTCCGGCAACTCGGGGCGCATCGACATCTACGCGATCGACCCGCAGAGCGGCACGCTGACGCAGCGTTCGCCGAACGGCCCGGCCCCGGGCGGTCCGACGAGCCTCGGCTTCTCGCCCGACGGCGCGATGGTCTACTCGACCCTCTCGCACGCCGACCACCTCGCGCCCTACCGCCTGTCGAGCGAGCTCGGAACGCTGAGCCCGCTGTCGCCGGGTTCGACGACCGGGAACGAACCGCTCGACATCAAGATCCACCCGAGCGGCAAGTACGCCTACGTCGCGGTGAACGACTCCATCGGCTTCGGTCGCATCGACCTCTACGACGTGCGCGAGTCCGACGGCGCGCTCGTGAACGCTCAGCTCGGGGCCTTGGTCCCGCGCGCCAGCTTCAGCTTCCTCGCCAACCCGAGCGCCCTCGAGATCTCGCCCGACGGCCGGACGGTCTACGCCCTCCACCCGGGGACGTCGACGGTCGCGGTGATGAGCGTGGACGACGGCTCGGTCGACGCGAACCTCGCCGGGCACCTGAGCCTCGAGTCCAGCACGCTCGTCGGCGGCGGTCCGATCGCCCTGCGCCTCACGACGAAGCTCGAGTAGAAGGAACTCCCCATGCGCGCCGCTCGCCCCCACCCGCGAAGGTGGAGCGGGCGGCGCGCTCCGTTCGGCGAGTAGACTGCGCGGGATGCGCAGACCGAATCCCCTCCACCACGCCGGCCGCAGCACCGTCTTCGCCCCGCGCGGCATGGTCGCGACGAGCCAACCGCTCGCGACGCAGGCGGCGCTCGCGATCCTGCGCGCGGGCGGCTCGGCCGCGGACGCCGGGATCGCCGCCAACGCCGTGCAGTGCCTCGTCGAGCCGACCGGCTGCGGCCTCGGGGGCGACCTCTTCGCGCAGCACTGGAGCGCGCGCGACGGGCGACTCACCGGACTCGACGCGAGCGGCCCGTCTCCGGCGGCGCTGACGCTCGACGTGCTCGAGGGGCTCGACGAGCTCCCTCCGCACGGTCCCCTGCCGGTGAGCGTGCCCGGCTGCGTCGCGGGCTGGTGCGAGCTGCACGCGGCCTTCGGACGCCTCCCGCTCGCCGAGGTCCTCGCGCCCGCGATCGCCTACGCGCGCGAAGGCGCGCCCATCGCGCCGGTGGTCGCCGGCGAGTGGCGACGCAACGCCGCCGTCCTCGCGGACCAGCCGGGCTTCGCGCAGGTGTTCATGCCGAACGGTCGCACGCCGGCCGCCGGCGAACGCTTCCGCAACCCCGCCCTCGCCGCGACGCTCGAGCGGATCGCGTCGGACGGACGCGACGCCTTCTACGCGGGGAGCATCGCCGAGGAGCTCGAGCGCTTCTTCGTCGAGCACGACGGCTGGCTGCGCGCGAGCGACCTCGCGGACTTCCGCCCTCGCTGGGTCGAACCGCTGTCGGTCCGCTACCGCAGCGTGGAACTGTGGGAGCTGCCGCCGCCCGGCCAGGGTCTGACGGCGCTGCAGCTCGCCGCCTTGCTCGACGGCTTCGAGTTCGACGCGAGCGAGTTCGGAAGCGCGCGACACCTGCACGCCTTCGTCGAGTGCAAGAAGCTCGCCTACGAGGACCGCGCGCGCGCGATCGCCGACCCCGACTTCGCCGACTTGCCGATCACGGCGCTGCTCGACCCCGCGTACCTCGACGAGCGACGCCGTACGATCCGCGCCGAGCGCGCGAACGACCGCGTGACCGCGGGACCCGCTGCGCTCGCGTGCGGCGACACGATCAACCTCTCGGTGGCGGACGCGGATGGCAACTTGCTGTCGTTGATCCAGAGCAACTTCCGCGGCATGGGCTCGGGCATGACTCCCCCGTCGCTCGGCTTCAGCTTGCAGGACCGCGGGCAACTCTTCGACCTGCGCCCCGGCCGCGCGAACAGCTACGCCCCGGGCAAGCGCCCCTTCCACACGATCATCCCGGCCTTCGTGACCAAGGACGGCGCTCCACAGATGGCGTTCGGCGTGATGGGCGGTGAAGTGCAACCGCAAGGCCACGCGTGGATCCTCTCGAATCTGCTCGACTTCGACATGGACCTGCAAGCGGCCGGCGACGCCCCGCGCATCCGCCACGAGGGCTCCTCGGAACCAACCGGCTCGCGCGCGACCGACGGCGGCGAGGTCCTCTGCGAACCCGGCATCTCCCCCGAAGTCCAAGACACCCTCCGCGCCCTCGGCCACCGCGTCCGCGAAGCCCGCGGCGGCTACGGCGGCTACCAAGCCGTCTCGCGCCACCGAGACATCTACGCCGGAGCCAGCGAGGGCCGCAAGGACGGCTGCGCCGCCGGCTGGTAAACCTTTCTCGCCGTCCTCGGCCGAAGGCCGTCCTTCGGCTGGAAGCCAAAGCTAGCGGTCGACTCCTCCTTCTGATCCGTCGGCCGCGCCGAACCGTGGTTCGTTCTTCCTTGCGACCTTTGTGTTCCTTGTGAGAGGTTTCCTCGAGCGTGCCGCAGCTTCCAGCTGCCGGAAACGCGTTCGCGCAAGAAGCGCAACTCGGAACTCCTGGCCGCAGGCGCGGTCAGAGAAGCCTCTCACGAAGAACACAAAGGTCGCAAAGTAGGACGAACCACGCGCAGACGAGTTCGAGCCCTAGAGAAGAGATCCTAGGGTGGCCAGCTTGGCGCGCCGGAGGCAGCTGAACATCCGACGGGATGGCGGCCTTCGGCCACGGAGAGGCCTGAGTGTTCGGAAGCGAAGCCGGCCAGTGGAGGGTCCGGCGGAGAGCGGAGCGCCGGATCAGTCGGCGAGCAAGCCGTCGATGAGCTTCTCGATCTCCGGGCCGCGGACGTCGAGGGCGGCGATCCTTCCGTCCTTTCCGATGATGTGCATCGTCGGGAAGGAGCGGACGCCCCAGAGTTCGGCGATCGGGTTCGGACCCTCGCCGGCGAAGGCGTTCGTCCAAGTGAGTCCGTGTTCCTTCAAGCCCTTGCGGAAGTCTTCCTCGGAGTCGTGGCAGTTGACGCCGACGATCGCGAAAGGCTTGTTCTCGTAGCGCTGCACGAGCGCCTTGAGGTGAGGGATCTCACCTCGGCAAGGGCCTCACCAGAAGCCCCAGAAGTCGAGCAGGACGACCTTGCCCTGGTAGTCGGAGAGCTTGAACGTATCGCCGTCGACCGTCTTCCCCTCGAAGTCGATCGCCGGCATCCCCACCGCGCGGTCGCGCAGCAGGAACAGATCCTGGCGTGCCTGGTCGGTCCACTTCGTGTCGGGCAGGTCGGCGATGAGCGACTCGAGCGCGGCGAAGCCGAGCCGGCGGGCCGCTTCGTCGTCGGAGTGCACGTCTTCGTAGGCGAGGTAGTAGCGCGCGTGCGCCTGAACTTCCTTCGACTCGTTCTTGTCGCGCGCCGCCGCGAGCCAGGCGGAGAGTTGCGGAGCGTCGACGCGCTTGCGGTCGCTCCAGAGCTGCGTCAACGCGTCGCTGAACCAGGCTTCGCCGGCGTGCTTCTCGAACAGGACGCCGTACCACTCGAGCCGCTTCGCGTCGCGCGCGTTCACGGCGATGTCCAGGTGGCGGATGTTGTCGAGTTGCCAGACGAGCGCGCGGCCCTCGCCGAGCGCGGCCAGGGCCTCGAAGCGGGGCGCGAAGACCTTCGCGGGGCGCGCGTTGCGCAGGCGCTTGCGCTCGGCCCGGTCCTCGGTACCGGAGAGCTCCGCCTTCCAGGTCTCGACCGCGGCCTCGTACTCCGCGACCAATTCCTCGAAGGACTCGAGCGCGCGCACCAAGGGCGCGGGTGATGCGGCGCAGGTCGGCGCGACCGTCGTCGGCGCGGCGCAGGCGAAGCAGACGAGCAGGGAGATCATGGGCTTCCTCTGGGGGGTCGGGCGGGAGCGGTTGCTCCGGCGGTGCCGCATCTTACGCGAAGATCCCCCTCCCGTTTCTCGAACCTACGCACACCCCGCGTGAACGAGCGACGCCCCCGCGCGGGAGGCACGGGGGCGTCGCTCGAGGGTGCAGTCGCCGGAGGCGCTACGCCGGACGCTTCCAGCTGCGCACGGCCTCGGCGAGGTACGCCGCCAGCTCGGCCGCCGGCACGCGCTCCTGCTCCATCGAGTCGCGGTGGCGCACCGTCACGACGCCGTCCTTCATCGTGTCCCCGTCCACCGTCACGCAGAAGGGCGTGCCGACCTCGTCCTGGCGGCGGTAGCGGCGACCGATGGCGCCCTTCTCGTCGTAGAAGGTGCTGAAGCCGGCGCGGCGCAGACCTTCGATGATCTCCTCGGCGCGCTCGGGCATGCCTTCCTTCTTGACCAGCGGGAACACGGCGACGGTGATCGGCGCGATCTCGGGGTGGAAGTGCAGCACCACGCGCGTGTCCTTCTCGAGCTGCTGTTCCTCGTACGCGTCGACCATGAAGGTGAGCGCCATGCGGTCGATGCCGCCGGCGGGCTCGATGACGTACGGGAAGTAGCGTTCCTTCGTCTCGGGGTCGAAGTAGCGCAAGTCCTGTCCGGACGCCTCGGAGTGGCGGTTCAGGTCGAAGTCCGTGCGGCAGGCGATGCCTTCGAGCTCGCCCCAACCGAAGGGATACTCGTACTCGACGTCGGCGCAACCGGTCGAGTAGTGCGCGAGTTCGTCGTCGTCGTGCGTGCGCAGGCGCAGCTTCTCGGGACGGATGCCGAGGCGTTGGTACCAGTCGAAGCGCTCCGCCTTCCAGAACTCGAACCACTTGTCGTTCTCGGCGGGCGGCACGAAGAACTCCATCTCGCCCTGCTCGAACTCGCGGGTGCGGAAGACGAAGTTGCCGGGCGTGATCTCGTTGCGGAACGACTTTCCGATCTGCGCGATGCCGAAGGGCGGCTTGACGCGCGACGACTCGAGCACGTTCTTGAAGTTCAGGAAGATGCCCTGCGCCGTCTCGGGGCGCAGGTAGGCGACCGAGCCCGAGCCTTCGACGGGGCCGACGTTCGTCTTGAACATCAGGTTGAAGGCGCGCGCTTCGGTCAGTTCGCCGTCGCACTCACCCGGGCGCTTCGAGGGCTTCTCGGGGCAGCGCGCGTCGGCGAGCTTGTCCTCGCGGAAGCGCGCCTTGCACTTCTTGCAGTCGACCATCGGGTCGCTGAAGCCGCCGACGTGGCCCGAGACCTCCCAGGTCTTCGGGTTCTGGATGATCGCGGAGTCGAGGCCGACGACGTCCGGACGCTCGGTGACCATCGCCTTCCACCAGGCGTCCTTGACCTTGCGCTTCAACTCGACGCCCAGCGGACCGTAGTCGTAGGTGTTCCCGATGCCGCCGTAGATCTCGGAGGCTTGGAACACGAACCCTCGGCGCTTGCAGAGGGAGACGATCTTGTCCATCAGGTCGGATTCGGGCTTGGCCATGGCTCTCGCGGGTGGATCGGTCGGTCGGCGGATGAGCCGAAGAGGATAGGGATCGTGAAGTACGGTCTCCAGCACCGGAGGCCGCGGCCGTTTTGGAACAACGCGGTACCGTACTTCCGGGAACTCGTCCCGGACCCGCGCGCGCCGGCGTTTCCGCCGCGGCCTACTTCCCGCCGGGACGCAACGGCACGGCCGGGATCACGCCGCCCTCGTGCTCCTCCTCGTGCCCTTCGTGATCCTCGGGATCACCGCCCTTCGGGGCCTCGCCCTTCGCTTCGGCGATGAGCAGCATCACGGCCTCATCGAGCTCCTCCCCGCGCAGGTCGCGGAAGCGGATCACGCCGTCGGCGTCGACGACGTAGATCGTCGGGTATCCCGAGACGCCCCACTGGCTCGGCACCGGACCGTCGGTCCCCCCCTGGAAGAGGTTGGGCCAGGTCACGCCCTCGGAGGCGCACAGCTTGCGGTACTCGTCGGGGTCGTCGTCGGTGTTGATGCCGAACAGCACGAAGGGTTCGTTCTCGAGGCGCTTCACGAGCGCCTTCTCGTGGGGAATCATCCCACGGCAGGGGCCTCACCAGAAGCCCCAGAAGTCGATCACCGCGACCTTGCCCGCGTAGTCGCTGAGCTTCACCGGATTGCCGTCGACGTCGGTGCCGACGATGTCCGGCACTTCCATGCCGATCTGCAGGTTCTCGGCGGCGAAAATCTTGCCGCGCGCGCGCTTGGTCAGCTCGTGGTCGGGGAAGCGCTCGGCGAGCAGCTCGTACTGCTCGAGCGCGAGGTCTTCCGCGTCCTCCTGACCGGACCATTCGAGCGACGACGCCTTCGTATAGAGGCCGAGCGCCGCGAGGTTCGGATCGCCGGAGACCGCGGCGAGTTCGTCGAGCAGCGCGAACGCGATGTCGCGGCCGAGGCTGTCGCCCCAGTCCTCGGCTTCGCCGGAGATCGTGCGGACCAGCGCCTCGCCGTGGGTCTTGTGGTGGTGGTCGATCAGGTCGAGGTAGAGCCGCAGCTTCGCGACCTTGCGGCGCTCCTTGGGGAGCTCCGAGAAGCCGAAGTTGCCGAGGCACCACAGGCGCGCGTCGATCTGGCCCTGCTCGGCCAGCGCCCAGAAGCGCGGGTAGAACGCGCCGTCGGGCGACTCAGGGTACTGCTCCTGCGCGCCCTTCTCGTTGCGCGCCTGGACTGCGTCCAGCTCGTCGTACCAGGCGTAGGTCGCCTCCATGTACTCCTCCATCAAGGCGGCGTAGGCGGCTTCGACGGCGGACTGTTCCGGGCTCACGACGTTCGTCGGCGGCTCGTCGGTCTGCAGCGCCGGCGCAGGGGGCGCCAGCAAGCCGAGCAATCCGACGAGGACTGCACTGCGGATCGGGATCATGTTCTTTCTCCTTCCAGGGGGGTCGACGCCCGCGCGTGGGCGCCGTCCGCGCCAGTGTAGGCGAGCGGGCTCGACGGGGCTCCCGCTTCCTCCGCTTCTGGGCCTCGAGGGGTCCAAGGCGCCTGAACCGGCTCTATACTCTTGCGCCATGAACGCCGCTCCGCACGCAGCCGTGGGCGCTTCCGCCCCGAGCGCCACCTGGCGGGCGCCCCTCGCGACGCAGGTTCGCGACGGTTCCGCCGCACGCGAACTCGACCGCATCTCGGACAAGGTGCTCGCCGGTGACCGCATCACCTTCGAGGAAGGCCTGTTCCTGCACGAGCGCGCCGACATCGGAACGCTCGGTATGCTCGCCGACGCGGTCCGCGCACGGAAGCACCCCGAGGGGCGCGTGACGTACATCGTCGACCGCAACATCAACCCGACGAACGTCTGCATCACGGACTGCGGCTTCTGCGCGTTCTACCGCCGCCCGAACCATCCCGAGGCGTACGTGCTCGAGCGCGACGAGATCGTCGCGAAAGTGCAGGAACTCGCCGACCAGGGCGGCCGCCAGGTGCTGATGCAGGGCGGGCACCACAACAAGCTCAAGAGCGACTGGTGGTGCGACCTGATCGCCGACCTGAAGTCGCGCTTCCCGCGGATCAACTCGCACGCGCTGTCCGCGCCCGAGCTGCACCACTTCTCGGTGATCGAGAAGCGCCCCGTCGAGGACGTCATCCGCGACCTCTCGGACGCCGGTTGGGGCTCGCTGCCCGGGGCAGGCGCCGAGATGCTGGTCGAGCGCGTGCGCCTGATCATCGCGCCGAAGAAGACCGACACGGACACCTGGCTCGACGTGCATCGCAAGACGCACGAGGCCGGCCTGCGCTCCTCCGCCACGATGATGTTCGGCAACGTCGAGACGCCCGCCGAGCGCATCGAGCACCTGGATCGTCTGCGGCAGCTGCAGGACGAGACCGGCGGCTTCACCGCCTTCGCCTGCTGGAACACGCAGCCCGACGGCGTGCCGGAAGAACACCTCTACCCGCAGCGCACGACGCCCGGCGTCTACCTGCGCGTGCAAGCGATCGCGCGCATCTACCTCGACAACTTCGAGAACATGCAGACGAGCTACGTGACGCAGGGCTTGAAGCTCGCTCAGGTCACGCTCCGCTACGGCTGCAACGACTTCGGCGGCACGATGCTCGAGGAGAACGTCGTCTCCGCCGCCGGCTGCTTCCACCTGCAGTCGATCCAGAAGATCGAGGACGTCATCGCGCGCGCCGGCTTCGAGCCGCGGCGCCGCAATTCGTGGTACGGCATCGACGACGAACGCCACGACGCGCCGCCCTCCCCTGCGAACCGCGAGGAAGCCGCGACGCACCGCGCCGTGGCCGGCCGCGAGGTGACGCGGTGACTGCCGTGGACAGGTTGCGCGCGCGCGCTGCTGCTGCCGGGCTCGGTGACGTCGCCGACAAGGTGATCGCCGGCGAGCGGCTCTCGATCGCGGACGGCAAGCGCCTCTACGAGTCGCCCGACCTGCACACCATCGGCGCCCTCGCCAACTTCGTGCGCGAGCGCCTGCACGGCGACCGGACGTACTTCAACGTCAACCAGCACGTCAACTACACGAACATCTGCAACAAGCTCTGCCGCTTCTGCGCCTTCCAGCGTCTGCCGAAGCAGCCGGGCGCGTACGTCTTCTCGCCCGAGCAGGTCGAGCAGAAGATCCGCGAGCAGCTGCACAACCCGGTGACCGAAGTGCACATGGTCGCGGGCATCCACCCGAAGCTCGACTACCAGTACTACCTCGACATCCTGCGCGCCGCGAAGCGCGCCCGCCCCGACATCCACGTCAAGGCCTTCACGATGGTCGAGCTCGACCAGATCGCGAAGGTCGCGGGCAAGCCGCTCGCCGAAGTGCTGCCGGAGCTGATCGATGCCGGCCTCGGATCCGTCCCCGGCGGCGGCGCCGAGGTCTTCTCCGAACGCGTGCGCCAGGAGACCTACCACCTCAAGAACACCGGCGACGAGTGGCTCGAGATCGCGCGCACCGTGCACGAAGCGGGCTTGCGCTCGAACTGCACGATGCTGCACGGTCACATCGAGACGGTCGACGAACGCCTCGACCACCTCGACCGCTTGCGCCGCTTGCAGGACGAGACCGGCGGATTCCAGACCTACATCCCGCTCTCGTTCCACCCCGACAACTCGGAGATGGCGCACGTCCCCGCGCCCACCGCGCTGGACGAGCTGCGCGAGATCGCGCTCGGGCGCCTGATGCTCGACAACATCCCGCACGTCAAGGCCTACTGGATCCTGATGGACGTGCCGATCGCCCAGCTCTGCCTGGCCTTCGGCGCCGACGACGTCGACGGCACGGTGGTCGAGGAGAGGATCTACCACGAGGCCGGCGCGACGACGCCGCAAGAGGTCGAGCGCGCCGAGCTGATCCGCTGGATCCGCGACGCCGGCCGCGTGCCCGTCGAGCGCGACACGCTCTACAACGTCGTCTGGGCCGACGACGGCGCGACCGAAGCAACGGTGGGCGCGGCGGCGCCGCTGGGCGTGTGAAGGCCCTTCGACGGCTCGGTGTCGGGGATCGGAAACGCTCCTCGGCACGGCGTGGCCGTCGAACGGAAGTTCACGCGAAGGCACGAAGGGACTCTGCTGCAAGGGACGCGGCCGCGTACTGAAAGCGTCCGGGAGGTCGGCGCGAAAGCGCGAAGGGCGCAGGAGAACGGGAAGTGTCTCCCGTCTGCGGGCCGCCGGCGGCCTGCGGGCCTCAGCATCCGAACAACTCGCTCGCGCGCTTCGCGCTTTCGCGTCTGCTTCTCTCGGCGCTCCATCTCGCCGAGGCGTTCCCCGCAGGAAAGCCCCTTCGCGCCTTCGCGTGGGCCTCTGCTCGTCGTCCGCATCGCTCGTGGGGCCCGCTCGAGACGCGGCTTGCCTGGATGAGCCGCTCCGACGAGACTCGCGACATGCGAATCCTCCCGTGTCTCGCCGCCCTCTGGTGTCTCGCTTCCCTCTCGCTCGCGC